>NZ_JAKEUQ010000001.1 GCF_022397955.1 Vibrio sp. Isolate32
CAGTCTGAATCGAGTTCATTGTCAACGCTTGCATTTTGTAAGCTTAATGAACTCAATCCCTCGACGTTTTATGCTAAGCGCCAGCAACTCAAAAAAGCAGATGTCTCTCAAGGCTTTGTACGGGCAGAGGTCGTCGAAAAGACAACGAAATATCAAGCTCAAATAGCCACCGCTAACATGACACTTCTCATCAATGATGTGGAGTTGAGCATTCCTCAAGGCACGCCCGCTGCCTACCTGGCAGAACTCATTGGAGCCTTGTCATGAAACATATGCTCAGCGCACCAGAGATTTATCTGTATCGTGAGAGTGTCGATTTTAGAAAGTCCATCAATGGCCTCGCGGCGATTATCGAAAGTGACACCGATTTACCCTTGGGAAGCGGCGCACTGTTCYTGTTCACCAATAAACAGCGCGACAAAATCAAAGTGCTGTACTGGGATAAAACTGGCTTTGCACTTTGGTATAAACGCCTTGAAAAAGCCAAGTATAAATGGCCTATAAAAGAGAAAAATGAAGTGTTTACCCTGACTAAATTCGAGCTTGATAGACTGCTTTCTGGCTTCACGATTATCGGCCATAAACCCGTTCAAATAAACGATTTTACAATGACTTAGTCGATAATAAAGCCTTATCTACCAAGCATTAATGGCATGGTTTTAGTATAATAAATGCCATGAAAAAAACGCCAGTTATCAACCCAGAAAGCCAAGATGTTGCCGAGCTACAAGCGATGGTGAAAGCGCTGATGGTGTCAGAAAACCAATGGAAACAAGAGCGTCAATCTCTGCTTGAGCAACTCAAACTTGCTTTCGACCGCCAGTTCGCAAAACGCTCGGAGGCGTTAAAGCCTTACGATGAATCTCAAGGTGACCTCTTCAACGAAGTGGAATGTGAAGCCGCTAAGGAAGAAGAGGTTGAGGTAACGACGACCACAACGAAGAAGCGTGGTAAACGCAAGCCACTTCCAAAGACTTTGCCTCGTGAGGTTATCGAACTTGATTTAGACGACCATGAAAAACAGTGTGCATGCTGCCAACATAGTCTGCATAAAATCGGTGAAGACCGCACTGAGAAACTTGAGTTCTCACCAGCTGTGCTCAAAGTCCTAGAATATGTTCGTCCTAAATATGCTTGTCGTCAGTGCGAGCAAACTGAAGACAAAAGCCACATCGTTCAAAAGCCAGCGCCCCAGAGCATCATCCCTAAAAGCTTCGCGACAGAAAGCTTGCTGGCCAATATCATCCTTGGTAAATATCAATACGCAATGCCACTGTACCGCCAAGAGTCGCTGTTTACTCAGTCGGGTATCGAGCTATCACGAACTACCATGGCAAGGTGGGTTATCCAAGTCAGTGAGAAGTTCAAACCCCTCTATGCCGCCTTAAAAGAGCATCTACTTCAACAAGTGGTGGTTCAGGCAGATGAAACGCCGCTCAATGTCCTCAAAGAAGATAAACAGTGTTATATGTGGCTCTACTGCTCGGGCGCAGACTCGCCCGACGCTGCACTGCCGAATGTAAAGAATATCGCCTTGTACGACTATCAAAACAGTCGCGCGAGGGCATGCCCTGTTGCCTTCTTGGGGGATTACAGTGGTTATCTGCAAACCGATGGCTATGGTGCCTATGATGGTCTTCATCACKTAACCAATGTTGGTTGCTTGGCGCATGCACGGCGTAAGTTCATGGATGCTAAGAAGCTTCAAGGTAAAGGTAAGTCAGGCAAAGCAGATAAAGCGCTAGCCAAAATCCAGAAGCTCTATGGGATAGAGTCGCGCTTAAAAGGTGCGACTGTCGAAACACGAAAAGCAGAACGTCAACAGCATGCCAAGCCGATACTGGATGAGCTGTACGACTGGATGACGTCTCAACAAGTAATAAGCTCTAGTCCATTAGGAAAAGCGCTTAAGTATACGCTCGGCCAATGGCCGAAACTTATCCGCTATATCGATGACGGTCATTTATCTATCGATAATAATCGTGCTGAACGCGCCATTAAACCGCTGGTCATTGGAAGAAAAAATTGGCTCTTCTCAAATACACCAAATGGTGCTGATGCGAGCGCGATGCTTTACAGCATCGTCGAGACAGCGAAAGCCAACGGCCTTATCCTCTACGACTACATAGTCAAGTGCATGAAAGAGCTCGCGAAAGCTGAGACGCGCCATTAAACCGCTGGTCATTGGAAGAAAAAATTGGCTCTTCTCAAATACACCAAATGGTGCTGATGCGAGCGCGATGCTTTACAGCATCGTCGAGACAGCGAAAGCCAACGGCCTTATCCTCTACGACTACATAGTCAAGTGCATGAAAGAGCTCGCGAAAGCTGAGCCTGATATCGATGCGCTCCTACCTTGGAACTTCAAACATTAACAACACCGCCCCGTGGGTTCATGGGGCGCATACGATTATTATTGGTCTTCTGTTCCCTTAATGTCTGCGAAAAAGTACCAGAGTGTCTTTGTCTTTACTCTGCGGATACGAATAAAACGTCAAGACGTGTGAAATAATTCGAATACAAGGTGATTTTAAAGGAATAGAAGAGCCAGACAGTTGGGCTGTCTGGCATGATCTCGATGTTAACATTCGGGATAATAATGGACTATATTTTGACCCCGAGAGCTCTTACTGTCTCCATGTTAATGTATTTATCGGTTGGTAGGTTATTGTCTGTTTGGAAGGCGTTTACAGCCTTGACGGTTAGTGGTCCAACATCCCCATCGATAGGGCCAGGATTGTATCCTTTGCTTTTCAAAGCATTTTGAATATCAATTATAGTTGCGCGTGTCATGTTTGTGTCACATAGAATAGAGCGCCATTCCATGAACCCATCTTGGTCGATTTTCTTAAGATTAACCGTGCTATATTCAGCGGGTATTTCGATGCGTTTTTCTGATGCTTGGGAAGTAAGCTTAGTTAGCTGTACCGTTTTGTATTTCGCTGGGATTTCTATGCGTTTGCTCCCCGCTTCTTGAGAAACGACACGACGTTTGACCGTTTCATATTTAGCTGGGCTCTCTGTTAAACATATTTTTTTACCTGTACGAGTACTGGCTGGATGTTCATGATTGTGTACTTCATGCCAAATAAAACCAACACCTGCTACCTGGTTGGTCACGGTTACATCTTTATATTTTGCCGGTACAGAGGTGCGAACTTCTTTGGATTCAGAGACTAACTCTTGTACTTTTACGGTTTTATATACAGCCGGTATTGCTACTGTACGGGTGGACGCTGGTGTTACTAGAACGCGTTTTGACAATGTTTTGTATGTCGTAGGGACATCAACTAAGCACATGATTTCTCCTGTTGCTTCATTGATCTTTTGAATCGGACCGGTACCTTTCTTCCAAATTGTATGAGCTGGTACGTCAACAACTTTTTCTGTCACGGTCTTATATTTGGCTGGCACCTGCTCGATTCGGCTACTTTCTTCTTTGACTAATACTTGTTTTTCAACCCATC
Organism: Vibrio sp. Isolate32; assembly: GCF_022397955.1. Lineage (GTDB taxonomy): Bacteria > Pseudomonadota > Gammaproteobacteria > Enterobacterales > Vibrionaceae > Vibrio. The sequence goes on from NZ_JAKEUQ010000001.1 coordinate 3,468, forward strand.
GGTATTTTGCTGGGACAATTTTGACAACTTCAGAGGCTTCACTAATCAGAACGGGTTCATTTACCTTTTCATATTTAGCTGGTAAATAATGCTCGTGGAAACACATTCCTACTGTTGCTGAATCTAAATCGATACCATGAGCAGAAGCAGCATCTAACACTTCTTTACTTGCCGGAGCACTCCCCTTTTTTAAATCAACCAACCATTGGGTACTCGCTTTCTTTACGAGTTTTTGTTCTGTGATAAAGTCATATGTAGCGGGAACCGCTACCATTTTGAAACCCGCCGGTTGTACCAACACTGTTTCTTCAACTGTTTGATAACTCGCGGGAACAATTTCAAAACGCTCGCTTGCCTCTTTAACCAAGACGGTTTCAGTGTAATTTTTATAAGTTGGTTCGACCCAAACGCGAGCGTAACATTCACCAGACTTTGCGTTTGGTGGTAATAATTCTTCCACCATTGTATCAGTTTTGTTTGCTTTAACAGAGCTTGCTTGAGCCTGGCTAATGACTTCTTGAGCTTCTGCCTCGCGCTTGGCCACTGCCTTTTCTCTTTCTAACAGTGTATTGTTGCGTTGCTCTAATTCTGCAGCAGAAAGCCCTGTGGCAGCAGTGTTTGGTTGAGTCGTACTACATGCGCTCAGTAACAGTGCAATTGAAATTAAATTCAGCTTAAAAGCTAGCTTACTTGAATCGACCATATTTACTCCTTAATAAGGGGACAAGTAGTTAATTTTTTTAAAAGATACGAATTCTAGTCACCAATGTGTGAGTATTTGAGCGTGAAAAATATCCTTAATACTCACGCTTCCTACTTGGCAACAATTAGACTCTAGTTCAGAAAAACCAGAATTGCCCATCTTAACGTCCACAAAATATGCAATTTTTCTATTGTTATAAGGAACTTTTCGATAACCCAATCTTGTATTATTGGCGACATTAATCCAGAAGTTCATTAGCCAGCAGTCATCTTAGGAATACTTCATCAGTTAATGATCTACTTAAAAACTTATCATCATGGTGTATATCCCCTAATCAGAGCAGCATGGTTTCTTAGACTTAATTGACCTCCTAACGACGGTAAAGCGCTATATGCCGCCGTTTCTGAGAGTGAATGCTCATGGTCAACATTCCACTTTTTCCAGTGGTTGTTTGAGCAATACAGTTCTGACAATCAAACGCTAGATTTCTTTGGAACATTCTTGTTCTGTAAGCACCATTACCGATCCAAAAGGTTAGAGAATCAGGGGGCAATTAGTGCTTGGTTGTATTGTATTCAGTTGATTTTTTTAACGAGGTCTTGTCGTGAGGCTATGACGTGCAGTAAACGTGTTGTTTTGTTCATGCTAGCACTGTAAACGTTGCTTTCGGATAGCATTGAATTTTTTCTAAGGCATGAATGACAATTTGAAAAGAAATGTTAGCGATAGAGCCGTTGATTTATGAGCTTATCAATGTTGACATTTAGTGCAGGATAACAACTAAGGTTACAAACAAATGCAAAACAAACTGACTGATGATGAACTTTGCCATTACTTGACTGAAGTCTTCAAAAACATATTCCCTAACTTGACGATCATCGGTGGAGCTGAAGAACCCTATTACTCATCCCCAAAAGAAGATTCTAACGCAACAATTTATTATCGAAGTAATTACCCTAGAAGCCTATTACATGAAATGGCACATTATTGTTTAGCGGGTGGTCGGCGAAGAAATATAGATGACTTTGGTTACTGGTACTCTCCTTGTGGCAGAACTCAAGAAGAACAAAAAAAGTTTGAACTCGTTGAGGCTCGCCCTCAAGGGTTAGAAAAAGCAATGTGCCAAATCCTGGGTATTAGATTTTCAGCAAGTATTGATGACTTTTCAGGCCGCCCCCCTTCTGATGGCTTTTTATTGAAATTAGATCATTATTATAATCAAATGTTAGTCGATCCTCCGCTAACGGCTAAAAAAGCATTGAATGGATTGAAGGAGGCTGCAAAGGGGGGGAAGTCGCTCACGACATATTCAATTGGGGCGTAAAGGAGAGCAGACAAGACGAAATGTAATTTATTAGGGCTTAAACCTCGCTCAAATGGCATGGTGAAAAGCTCTTTTATCATAGGGTCCATCGTTAGACTTCTCTATGATGTGACGCGTTTTTGTTTGAGTAAGCTTGAAAGTATCTCTCCATCGTAACATGTGTTTTTACTTTCCACTTGCCTTCGCCAAAAAACCTTAAAGCCAGTTTTATCAAGACCTAGGTGCTGTATTAAGGCTCTTTTTGTTCTAAATAAGGCTTCTACTTACTTTCCTTTTAATGTCAGCTGTGACAGTCTACACGGCGATTTTGAGCCAGATTGTTTGGTCTTTATGAATAAAGTACACAACGAAGTCATGGGTATCTTAGAAGTTGGTCTTCCACCAAGAGTCAAAATGCTTTCTGAAGCGTTGCGCGACTTCTGCGATGTAGAACCTCTGTGTGCTAGCCAGTTTATTGTGAAATAAGAGAATATTATGATTATCGAATTTGAAGAAAAACTACTTGAAGTAATTGATGCTCGCATTGAAAACGCATCAGACGACGAACTGTTTGCGGGTGGTTACTTACGTGGTCATATTTCTCTTTCAGTGGCTTCATGTGAAGAAGAAGGTATTGAAGATTTGGCAGAAGTAAAAGCGCGCATTGAGAAGAGCCTAGATGATGCTCGCTCTGAACTAACACCTGCAGATCGCACCATTGTGAATGACCTTTGGGTTGAGCTGCAAAACCAAGCTTAATCGCGGGTTATTTATCATTGTCTGCTCAGTCCCTTCCTTTCCATTTTGCTGAGTAGTGAATAGTTTGAGACTCATTCGAAATTTTTGAATGAGTCTGTTCAATCCTTGTGATGGTGCCATTTTCTGACTACGTTATTCTAATCCCACTTAACGAGATTACAGAGAGGGTTACATCATGAAAGTTATCGCATTCGGCGCAAGCACAAGCTCTACCTCTATCAACAAAACACTAGCAACTTACGCAGCTAACTTGATTGAAGGTGCTGACGTAAAAGTTCTCGATATCAATGATTACAACGTTCCTATGTTCAGTGAAGACACTGAAAAAGAGATTGGCCAAGCTGAAGGTGCACAAGCCTTTTTGCGTGACCTAGCAGAAGCAGACGCATTCGTGATCTCTTTCGCAGAACACAATGGTCACTACCCAGCAGCGTATAAAAACCTATTTGACTGGGCAACATGTATTGAGCGCTCAGTGTTTGGTGAGAAGCCTGCGGTATACCTAGCGACGTCTCCTGGCCCTGGTGGTGCGCAAACAGTACTTGGCGCGGTAACGGGTTCTGCACCGTACTTTGGCGGTAACGTTAAAGCATCGGTTTCAGTACCAAGCTTCTACGATAACTTCGACTTTGAATCTGGCGCTATCAGCAACGAAGAGTTCGCACAGCAGATTAAAGAAGCTGTCGCTAAGCTTTAACTCTTATTAGTGCTTAAACCCAGTAAAGTCGTTTGAAAGTTTAAGTCATCAGATACAAAAAGCCCGAGAGACGTAGTGTCACTCGGGCTTTTTCATTACAAATACTCTGAATTAACGAACGAGTAATCCGTCAGCTATTGATTGGCTTTCGCTTGTTTATCTGCAACCCATCCTGCTGTTAACGCCTTACCTTTACGCAGCCTACGCACCCACATTCTGCTTGGATGAAGGGCTTCCAGTACATCAGCAGGAAGAGGCAGTGGATCGCCACAAATTTGTGATGCTAAAACTTCTGCGAGTAGGGGAGCAGAGCTTAACCCTCGCGAGCCTAAACCGATAAAGCAGAATAGGTTAGGGAAGCTAGTGACGGTTTCAACATCGTCAACCGAGTCACGCTGTGGATTAAAGTTATGCAGATTTTGGTACTGCTCTTTAATGGCTTCAAAGTTACCAACGTTGCCGATAAACGGGAGGTGATCGCGGCTTACACTACGGATACCTTGGCGCGCTAGGTTGCCACTGGTATCGACCTCTTTTGTCCAGGCTTGATTTGGCAGTGAGCCATGAAGGCGCTCGCCATTGTGCTGTTGAACCTCAGCATCAAACTCTTGGTCGATGTTTGTTTTGTCGTAGTTAGCGCCAATACAATGGTGTCCATTGTTTGGGTTTTGTGGTGTTAAGTAGCCATCAAAGCACAACACGGTTTTGAGTTTGCTAAGATTTTCCGTGGTCGGAATATGGCTCACTTGGCCTTTAACCGGAGTAAGTGGTACTGGCTGAGTTTGTTCAAACTGAGTGAACTTGTGTCCGTTCGCGACAACCACTTGGTCATGCTTGGTTTGAATCTCACCCTGAGGTGTCTCAATCGTCATTAACCATTGTTGTTCAGCTTCGAGCCACTCAAGTTGAGTCACTTGATGTTGATAGAGTGCGCTCACTTGGTTGCTCTCTTCTAACTTGCCAATCAAACCTTGAGTAAGCTGAAGTGGGCTTAGCCAACCACCTAGAGGAAAGTAGACACTCTGTTTATCAACTGGCAAACCGATCTTTTCGTTTGCTTGCTCTGGCGATAAACGCTGAATCAAATCGGTGTGGAAATTACCTTCCAACATGCGATTGAGCTTCTTAGTCGATCCTTCATCCCACATCAAAATATTTACACCACACCAGTTATGATCGAATTCAACCGATTTTGCAGCTTGATTGATGAACTGGCGAGCAAACAACAACCCCGGGCCAAATATACGCGAAACGTTTGAGGTCGCCTCACTCAACAGCGGGTAAATCGCACCTTGGTTATTACCAGAGGCGTTACCTGCAGCTTGCTGGTGTTCACAGTAAAGTGTGATGCTCTTACCACGGCGGCTCAGTGTTTTAGCCAACGCAGCACTGGCAACACCACCACCGATGATCGCGATGTCTTGTGAGTCACTGTGCTCTGATAAGCCGTACCAAGGTTTGATATTGGTATGAGCACGTTTTTCGCCAAGTCGGCCAGCAATCATTTCTCGCTTAGTGCCAAAGCCTTTGACCTTCTTCATCTCAAAGCCAGCTTCAATCAACCCACGACGCACGAAACCAGCTGCGGTGAAAGTCGCACAGCTACAATTTTGCTTGGCGAGCTTTGCCATGCCATTGAATAGGTTTTGGTTCCACATCTCGGGGTTTTTGCTCGGGGCGAATCCATCTAGGAACCATGCATCTACCAAACCTTTCTTTGGTGTAGGCACGTTTGGCATACAATCTTTGATGTCGCCGAACCATAAATCAAGCGTGATAGCGCCATCACCCATCACAATGCGGTGACATTCCGGCAATGCGATAGGGTAGTATTCTTGGAGTTGCGTCGCATACTCGGCTAATTCTGGCCACGATTGATGTGCTGTGATGAGATCCTCTTTATTTAAAGGATATTTTTCAAAACTGATGAAATGTAACTCTTTGGTCATCGCTTGTGGGTTATCTTTAAGGAAAACATCGAACCATTGGCACACCGCAAGAAAGTTGAGGCCTGTACCAAAGCCGGTTTCAGCGATCACAAAACGGCGCTGATCATGTTCAAGCCAACGCTCTGGAAGGTGGTTTTGCTTTAAAAAAACGTAACGAGTCTCTTCCAAACCATTCACGTTGGAGAAGTAAACATCGTCAAATTGGTCTGAAACTGGCGTGCCAGACTCATTCCATTCCAGTTCTGCATTAGTAATTGAAGTCATAAAATCTATCATTTTGTGATTTGAAGCGATATGTTGGTAGGGATTGTACGAATTTCTAGGAAAGCTGACCACTTTTGTTAGGCTTCTTAGTTATCATCTAGCTGAATTTAGAATTATAGGAATGTCACATGAAACGAGTCGTAATCACCGGTATGGGTATTGTTTCAAGTATCGGTAACAACGTCGAAGAAGTTTTAGCATCACTGAAAGAGGGTAAATCTGGTATTACCGCTTCAGAGCAGTTCAAGGAAAATGGCTTGCGCTCTCAAGTTTGGGGTAACCTAAAAATGAACCCTGCTGACCATATTGATCGCAAAAAGATGCGCTTTATGGGTGATGCAGCGGCATTCGCTTATCTTTCAATGGAGCAAGCAATTGCTGATTCTGGTTTAACTGAAGATCAAGTATCTAATGACCGCACGGGTATCGTAGCGGGTTCAGGTGGTGCTTCATCTCTAAACCAAGTAAACGCAGTAGACATCATTCGTGAGAAAGGCGTGAAGCGCGTTGGTCCATACATGGTTCCACGTACAATGGCTTCTACGGTTTCTGCTTGTCTTGCTACACCATTCAAAATCCGTGGCGTGAACTACTCTATGAGTTCTGCATGTGCAACATCTGCACACTGTATTGGTCACGCAATGGAGCTTATCCAACTAGGTAAGCAAGACGTAGTATTTGCTGGTGGCGGTGAAGAGCTAGATTGGTCTCTGACTATGATGTTCGACGCAATGGGCGCACTTTCTACTAAGTACAACGATACACCTGAGCTAGCTTCTCGTACTTACGATGCAGACCGTGACGGTTTCGTTATCTCTGGTGGCGGCGGCATGCTAGTTATCGAAGAGCTTGAGCACGCTAAAGCTCGTGGCGCGAAAATCTACGGTGAGATCGTAGGCTACGGCGCAACTTCCGATGGCTACGACATGGTTGCCCCTTCTGGTGAAGGCGCGGTTCGTTGTATGAAGATGGCAATGCAAAACGTTGATGGCGTTGACTACGTGAACACTCACGGTACTTCAACTCCAGTTGGCGATGTGAAAGAGCTAGGTGCTATCCAAGAAGTATTTGGTGACAACAGCCCAGCAATCTCAGCAACTAAAGCGATGACAGGTCACGCTCTAGGTGCAGCTGGCGTACACGAAGCGATTTACTCAACGCTAATGCTAGACAATGGCTTCATCGCGCCAAGCATTAACGTTTCTAACCTAGACGAAGCAGCTGCTGGCCTAGACATCGTAACTGAAGCTCGTGAACAAGAGCTAACAACAGTTATGTCTAACAGCTTTGGTTTCGGTGGTACGAACGCAACGCTAGTAATCAAAAAATACCAAGCTTAATTAGGCTTGAATTAGATAGATAAAGGTTAATTGTTAACGGGTGATGCGAGTGCAGTTTCAACACGCACAGGTAACCCATTAACCATGACCCACGGAACAAAGCTTTCTAAACATAGGTTTAGAAATGGAAAGGTTTCCAGAGCTTGATCAGTAGTGACTTTAGTTAGTACTGGTCGAACAGACGCAGACTCTGTCTCCTGGAGAGCGAGATAGGATCCTTTTGTTCTGGATGTTTGCCCGATTGTTAATTCAATCGGGCATTTTTCGTTTTAGGCTTGAGTAGTAGAAGCTGAGTAGGGTAATCATCCTAATCTCAACAAGCCTTTATTCATAATGTATTCCATTTGTTACTCGACACCGTGTGTGGAATTTTGCACAATCATTTCAATTCACATTTAGGTCGATAGACCCCAACAAAAGTACTCGCCAAATGAAAATCTTAATCGACGAAAACATGCCTTATGCTGAAGCGCTTTTTAGCCAGCTAGGTGAAGTGACAATGAAGTCTGGTCGCATATTAACTGCGGACGATCTGGTTGACGTAGACGCACTGATGATTCGCTCTGTCACCAAGGTGAATGAAGAATTAATCAGCAAAGCCAATAAACTGAAGTTTGTCGGTACCGCAACGGCTGGTATGGATCACGTCGACCAAGAATTGATGAAAGAGCGTGGCATTTTCTTTACTGCGGCACCGGGCTGTAACAAAGTGGGTGTGGCTGAATATGCGTTCAGCGCGATGATGGTTCTTGCGCAGCAACAAGGCTTCTCTGTTTTTGATAAAACAGTCGGTATTATTGGCTGTGGTCAAGTGGGTAGCTACTTAGCAAAATGCCTCGAAGGTATTGGTATTAAGGTTTTACTGAACGACCCTCTAAAACAGCAAGAGGGCGATGCTCGTGAGTTCACTGAATTAGAAACTCTGCTTGAGCAATCAGATGTGATCACTCTGCATATCCCGATCACGAGAACGGGTGAGTTCCCAACCCATCATTTGATCAACGAGCAAGTGCTGAATAACTTACGTGCTGACCAGATCCTAATTAATGCCGCTCGCGGCCCTGTGGTTGATAACCAAGAACTAAAAGCTCGTCTGCAAAAAGCTGATGGCTTCACGGCTGTCCTTGATGTATTTGAGTTTGAACCTGAAGTGGACATGGAGCTGCTCCCTTTACTTGCTTTCGCAACACCTCACGTAGCGGGCTACGGTCTAGAGGGCAAAGCACGCGGTACAACGATGATCTTTAACAGCTACTGTGAGTTCTTGGGTAGTGAACAACGCGCTTACGCAAGCGACCTATTGCCGACAGCGCCTGTACCTCAAATGAAATTAGATAGAGCTTGGGACGAAGCAACACTGCACAATTTGACTCAGTTGATCTATGATGTGCGCAAAGACGATGCCTTATTCCGTCGCAATATCGCTACGCCAGGTTCTTTTGACAAGATGCGTAAAGAATATTGGGACCGCAGAGAGTACAGTGCAGTCGAGTTAACAGGTGATGATTCTTGTAATCTAGCGCCGTTAGCTAAACTCGGTTTTATGGTAAAGCCAACTTTATAAAAGAGAGAAACAATGAGCCAAGAATTTAATATTGCTATTTTAGGTGCGACTGGTGCGGTTGGTGAAACCATTCTTGAAGTACTTAAAGAGCGTAAATTCCCTATCGGTGAACTGCACTTACTAGCAAGTGAACGTAGTGAAGGTAAAACTTACCGCTTTAATGGTAAGACGATACAAGTGCAGAACGTAGCAGACTTCGATTGGTCTCAAGTTCATATCGCATTTTTCTCTGCTGGTGGCGACCTTTCTGAACAATGGGCACCAGTTGCTGCGGATGAAGGTGTTGTTGTTATCGATAACACATCTAAGTTCCGCTACGAATACGATGTTCCACTGGTTGTGCCGGAAGTGAACCCTGAAGCAATTGCTGAGTTCCGCAACCGTAACATCATTGCGAACCCAAACTGTTCAACGATTCAAATGCTGGTTGCGCTTAAGCCAATTCACGATGAAGTCGGTTTAGAGCGTATCAACGTGTCGACTTACCAATCGGTGTCTGGTGCAGGTAAAACAGGTATCGATGAGCTTGCTGGTCAAACAGCTAAGCTTCTAAATGGTATGCCAGCTGAAAACTCAGCATTCCCACAGCAGATCGCGTTCAACTGTATCCCTCAAATTGATGAGTTTACGGAAAACGGCTATACGCGCGAAGAGATGAAGATGGTTTGGGAAACACAAAAAATCTTTAACGATTCTTCAATCACTGTGAACCCAACGTGTGTTCGTGTACCGGTATTCTACGGACACGCAGAATCTCTACACGTGGAGACACGCTCACCAATCGGTGCTGAGCAAGTGGTTCAACTGCTAGAGAACACAGAAGGTGTTGAAGTTTTCCACGGTATGGAATTCCCAACACAAGTGCGTGATGCCGGTGGTAAAGACCACGTAATGGTAGGTCGTATTCGTAACGACATCAGCCATCACAGCGGCATCAACATGTGGGTAGTTGCGGATAACGTTCGTAAGGGCGCGGCGACAAACGCAGTACAAATCGCTGAAGTTCTGATTCGCGATTACTTCTAAGCCTCACCGCTTTGATAAATAAGCCTCACTCTTTAGTGGGGCTTTTTTAATCGATTAAAAATATTGTTAGTCAAATTGTGTGAAATTGCTGCGAATATTGTCGCTGCAACACATTTTTTGTTTTCATCTCTATAGTTTTACGTCATTTATCCGATATATTTAATAGATCATCACATTATCCGAATTTAAGCACCTAGCTGAGCCTTTTATGTTTCAAATTTTCAAGCAGTGGTTAATACCTTTTGCCGTTATCATTGCGACTCAGATTTCCGTTGTTCGTGCAGATTCCATTCGAGTTGTAGGGCCTAATGGTCAGATACAATCAGCGCCTACTTTTTCAGAACCTCTTCAAAGAGCTCAATCGAATAGCGCAGAGCCTTCTCGTTTCTACGGTCCAACACGTGGCAATGAAACATTGTGGTCTATCGCCTCAAAACTGCGACCAGATAACTCTGTTTCCGTCCAACAAACCTTGTTGGCAATATACCGATTGAACCCACAAGCGTTTGAAAACCAAAATATCCATAGCTTATTGCCTGCTAGCCATTTACGTGTCCCTTCTTTAGAGCAAGCTCGTGCGAGCTCTACGCAACAAGCGATCAACATCATGAACTCGCATTTGGCAAAGCTTGATGAACCAGCAGGTAAGCCAAAAGCTGCTCAAGCTTCAAACCAATCGAATGTGGTATCGAAAAATCCGGTGCCTGCCAAGCCAACTCCTGCTGTAGAAACCGCGAAAAAAGTGGCTTCTGGTGCGCCATCTTCTTCTGTTAAAGAGATGAACAAACTAGAGAAGCAGCTAGAGCTATCTGAAAGCGAGCTTCTATCTCTCGAGGAGAAGAACCATCAACTTCGCTTGATGTTGTCGGATGTTCAGTCTGAAGTGGATGTGCTTAAGACAGAGCTTAGCGACGAAGACCGTATTCGCAGTGAAGTTGAAAAGTTACTTGCTGAAGAGCGCAGAAAGAACGCGGAAATTGAAAAAATGGCACCAAGTGCAATGGACCAGTTATTGTCGAATGGCTGGCTAGTGGCTGCACTTGCGATCATTCCTGGCCTTCTTCTTGGTCTTATCATTGTGATCTTGTTGGGTCGCCGCTCAAAAAATGAAGAGCAACAGCAACCAACGCAAGATCAGCCTATTCAGCCTGAGCTAAGCAGCGCTGCCCCAATGATGCTGGCTGATGAGATCGACGACCTCGACAATGAGTTGTCTCTTGATGACGAGCTGTTTGGAACTGAAGATGATGCGAATAAGCTATTTGATGACCAAGCACTGGCTGACGAAGACGATGTGTTTGCTGGCCTAGATGAATCAGACCTCGATTTTAACCTTGATGGTGAAGACGATGATCCGTTTGCCAGCATTGGTGAGAACGGTGATTTAGACACTAACTTCGATGATCTAGATTTAGACAGCAGCAACGGTATTAGTGTTAATGGCGAAGAGAAAGCGCTTGGCCTAGAAGAGATGGAGCGTGCGCTTGATAAGACGGCAGAAAGCGCGCTTGATTCTGATGATGGTGACTTTGACCTGTCGGACGACAACTCAATGTCTGCTGATGACATTGAAGCGCTATTATCTCAAGAATCGCAGACGGAAGACCTAGGTTCCAACGAACTGGACCAGTCTATGCTAGATGATCTGTTTGCACTGGATGACGAAGACGATGACCGTTTCGATATTGATGCACTGATCTCAGAAGAGCAAAGTGATTCGACGCCGAGCACAGACACGTCTGCAAGCGATGATTTTGATATCGATGCACTTATTTCCGAACAGCAAACTTCTCAACCAGAGCCAACAAGTGTTGAAGATGATATTGATGAAATCTTCGCGCAAGTGGCTGCTCAGAATGAACAGAGTGATCCTTTCAATCTAGATAGCGATGATGAGAGTGCCAAAGACCTAAATAGTGGTTTGGCGTCTGATGACGATATTGAAAACATTTTGGCTCAGTTTGACCAACCTTTGGAAAGCGAAGACGAGCAGGAGAGTGTTGACCTGCTTGACGAGCAATTAGCAGGCGCTGATGTCGATTTAAGTAACTCGACAGACCTACTCGATGAGATGCTGGAGAACGACTCTGATGAGGATTCTGAAGGTGAACCTCTAGGTTTTGACGCTCTGTCTGAATTGGAAGAACTGTCAGGCTTATCAACCGATGATGAACTGAATATTTCTGAAGACAGCACAGAGACGCTAGATGAGCTGCTTAGCAACTTGGACGATGACTTTGAGGTTGATGCTGAGAGCACCGACCTATTAGATGAGTTTCTTGACGACGAAATCAATGATACCGAGCTTACTCTAGACAGTGATGAAACCTTGGATGAGCTGCTAGGAAGCGAGCTGTCGGCGGATGAAGACGATCAGTCAGCGACTGAATCTCTGGATCCATTCGATGAGCTACTGACGAGTGGTATTGAAGACGAGGTTGAGTCTGAAGAGCAAGCCTTTGATAAAGAGCTAGAAGCTGCATTCGGCACACCAAGTGATGATGTAAGTAGCCTTGCAGAGGCTGATATTGAGTCGTTACTTTCTGAGCCTTCTGCTGCACCTGAATCTTCTGAAGCTGAGCTTGATGAGCCGGTAGTTGCAGAGCCAGAACCACAAGTCGACGACATCGAACTTAACGACGAGCTAGTAAGTACAGAAGCGACAGAAAATACTATAGAACCTGAGCTTAAGAACGATGAAGCTGCATTTAATCGTGATGACTTTATCGATGATATGTTTGGTGTAGCACCAGCTACAGATGCGCTACTCAATGACCCGTTGGACACCACTGATGAAGCGCTTATCGATGAGTTGATGACGCCAGAATTGGGCGCACACGTCGAAGAAGTTTCTGAGCAACCCGCTCAATCTGATGTGATTGAACCAGCGGTCGAAGAGACGAAGCCAGAGGTTGAAAGCGATGAGTTAGATATCGATTCGTTACTCTCTGAAAATAACAATCTTGAGGAGTTTGAGCAGGAGCAACCTGAGCTTAAACCTTTACCGGAACTAGGCAGTTCAGAAGAAAGCGCGCCAAGATTTGATAACGAGGCTGCGTCTCCAGCTTCATTAGGTGACATTTCTGAGGATGATGAAGATACAGTTGAAGACTGGCTAGCTGAAGCGATCAACGATGTAGAATCTCCATCGAACGTTGACTCTGATTTTGACTTTGAACCTAAGATTCAAGGTAGCGAAGAGTTCGATAGTGTTGTTGAATTCTTGCCAGAGCCAGAGCCAGAGCCAGAGCCAGAGCCAGAGCCAGAGCCAGAGCCAGAGCCAATTCGTGCTGCGAACATGCCAGAGATCATTCCAAATGAATTCGGTGTACCACAAGATGACGATTGGCTGATTGACGAAGACACCACTGAAGTAGTTGCTGAAACTGCTGAAGAACCAACGCTAGAGTCTCAACCTGAAACGGCCCTGCAGCCAGAATCAGTAGAGCAACAGAGCGAAGATGAATTCTCGTTTGATGATTTCGAGCTTCCAGAATTTAATGAAGAAGATGCATTGGCGGAAGCTGAGGCTGAAACTGCCATTGAACCGCAAGCTGAGTCTCAGCCTGAAACAGCACTACAACCAGAAGCTACAGAGCAACAAAGTGAAGACGAATTCTCCTTGGACGACTTTGAGCTACCGGAGTTTGGTGAAGAAGACGCACTTGCTGAGGCTGTGAGTGAACCTGATGAAGCTCAGTTAGAGCAGGATTTATCGGATGGTAGCGAGAAGTTTGAGTTCGATGATCTTGACCTTCCAGAATACGATGAAGAAAGTGCTAAAGCGGACTCTGTTTTAGATGATATTGAGCAGAGCAGTGCAGAGCCTGTTGCGGAAGAGCAAGGTGTACAGTTTGACGAGTTCGATTTACCTGAATACGGTGAAGATGAAGCGATCTCTGACGCATTTGCAGAGAAACCGACACCACTGACTTCTTTCAGCCCACAAGGCGAAGAGCAAGATGCGTTGCATGATTTGTTCTCAAACCCGCAGAGCTTCAGTAACGCTGAAGATTTCTCGAATTCACAAGAGTCTGAGTTGACCGGTTTTACACAGCCAGAAGAATCACTGAGCGCGGCTTCAGACCCAAACTCAACGCCTACAGCGGTTCAAGACGAACCACTAGAAGGCTTTGATGACTTTGATGAGACAGCATTAGCTGAGCTGCTTTCTGAAGATGTTCAAGACTCTGTCGACAACATGTTTGATAAGCCATTGGATGCGACATCGATTGATAGTGCTGGGTTAGACATTGACGCAATGCTTGAGGTTGGCGGTGAAGATTGGAAAGGTTTTAATCTTGCGCCAGAACAGCAATCGAGCATGCAAGATGATGTACCCGATGATCAACAAGAGATCTGGGCGTCAGCAGAGCAGCAAGCTGAACCTAAAATCAAAGAAGAGAATTGGGCGCAGCAAGATAACTTAACCGAATCATCGAACAGTCGTGATAAGCAGTACATGACCATCGATGAATTGATGGCTCAAGTTGAGCAAGAGGATGAAGATGCCATTAATCCAGATGAAGAAGAACTGAAACTGGATGTTGGTCTGAACGAATTCCCTGACGTAATTGGCGATATTGGAAACTATGATGTCGATAGCAACGCTGAAGCAGCAGGTAAGCTTGATCTCGCTAAAATCTACATTGAGATGAGTGACTCTCAAGGCGCGATCAAATTGTTGGAAGAGGCGATTGTAGACGGAAGCGACGATATTCGCCGAGAAGCCAAGAATCTTATCGATACGCTAAACGGACGATAAACTGGACGAGATATAAAGGGTAGCATTGGCTACCCTTTATTTTTGGCGGGTCGTTCTTTTAATATTGTAGATTTAGTCCCATCCTATTTGGGATAGCACTCATTTCCGTATATACTTCTCGCCCATTTTCAAAGAGAACAAGAACATGAAAATTGCTTTAGGTATTGAATACAACGGTACCCACTACTTTGGTTGGCAGCGCCAACGAGACGTGAAAAGTGTCCAAGAAGAATTGGAAAAGGCTCTTTCGGTTGTCGCAAATCACCCAGTAGAAGTTCAATGTGCAGGACGAACGGATGCCGGTGTTCACGGTACGGGACAAGTCGTTCACTTTGAAACCAATGTCGACCGCAAAATGGTGGCATGGACAATGGGTGCAAATGCCAACATGCCTAAAGACATCGCTGTTCGTTGGGCAACTGAAGTGAATGAAGACTTTCATGCTCGCTTCTCTGCAACAGCGCGCCGTTACCGCTATATCATTTTTAACCATGCACTGCGTCCTGGAATCTTGAATTCAGGTGTGAGCCACTATCATGGTCATCTTGACGAGAAAAAGATGCATGAGGCTGGTCAGTACCTGCTGGGTGAAAATGATTTCACGTCGTTCAGAGCGACACATTGTCAATCTCACAGCCCGTGGCGAAACATGATTCACTTGAACGTGACTCGTTATGGTCATTACATCGTCATTGATATTAAAGCGAATGCATTTGTACACCACATGGTGAGAAACATTACGGGTAGCCTAATAGCTGTCGGTAAAGGTGAACAGAAGCCAGAGTGGATTAAGTGGCTGCTAGAAGCGAAAGATCGTAAGTTGGCTGGAGCGACCGCCAAAGCCGAAGGTCTCTATTTAGTGGACGTGGATTATCCAGAAGAATTTGGTCTTCCAAGAGAGCCAATTGGTCCTTTGTTTCTTCCAGATAATTTGAACTAAATGTGGGACTTAGGTTCAAAAAATATTGCGAAATCGTGCGTAAAATAGCTCAAGAAAATAGGTACAACCAGTTTTTTATCTACACTTGCTGTTTTATGTGCTTTAATCTCTTCGCATAATTCCCAAATTTATTTCTTTCGCAATCAAGCGGAAGAATCGAAACAAAAGGTCTTCCATGAGTTGGCTTGAAAAGATTTTAGAAAAAAGCAACATCGTAACATCTCGTAAAGCGTCTATCCCTGAGGGTGTTTGGACTAAATGTACTTCTTGTGAGCAGGTGCTTTACCATGCTGAACTAGAGCGTAACCTAGAAGTATGTCCAAAATGTGACCATCACATGCGCATGAAAGCACGTCGCCGCCTAGAAACATTCCTAGACAAAGATGAGCGTGTTGAACTTGGTACAGATCTTGAGCCGCAAGACAAACTGAAGTTCAAAGACTCTAAGCGTTACAAAGAGCGTATCTCTGCTGCTCAAAAGAACAGTGGTGAAACTGACGCACTTGTAGCAATAAAAGGTGAACTACTAGGTCTACCAATCGTAGCGTGTGCTTTTGAATTCTCATTCATGGGCGGTTCAATGGGCTCTGTGGTAGGTGCTCGTTTTGTTCGTGCTGTAGATGCTGCTATTGAAAACAACTGTGGTTTAGTTTGTTTCTCTGCAAGTGGTGGTGCGCGTATGCAAGAGGCACTAATGTCTCTAATGCAAATGGCAAAAACCAGTGCTGCACTTGAGCGTCTTTCTGCGAAAGGCCTACCGTTTATTTCAGTAATGACTGACCCAACAATGGGCGGTGTTTCTGCAAGTTTGGCAATGCTTGGTGATATCAACATCGGTGAGCCAAAAGCACTTATTGGTTTTGCTGGTCGTCGTGTAATCGAACAAACGGTACGTGAAGACCTACCTGAAGGTTTCCAACGTAGTGAGTTCTTATTAGACCACGGTGCTATCGACATGATCGTTGACCGTCGTGAAATGCGTCAGCGCGTAGCTAGCCTAGTTGCAAAAATGACCAATCAGCCTTCACCATTAGTAGTTTCTGTGAACGATTCACCGAATGAAGCTGCTTATGAAGTACCAGAAGCGCCAGAAAAAGGGTAAAGTACCTTCTAACAAACCAACTTTATTATGGTTATGAGTTAGATGAGTCAACAACCTATTCCTCAAGCCACATCCTCTTTGGAGATGTGGCTTGATTATTTATCAAACATCCACACCAGTGCTATTGATCTTGGACTAGACCGAGTTCAGGCCGTCGCCTCTAAGGCAAATCTTACCAAACCTGCTAAACACGTCATTACTGTTGCCGGAACCAATGGCAAGGGCTCAACATGTGCCTTAATGGAAGCCATTCTATTAGATGCGGGATACTCTGTTGGTGTCTACAGCTCTCCTCACTTAATTCGTTACAACGAACGCGTTCGTATCAACGGCCAAGATCTATCTGATGAAAAGATGGTTCAGTCTTTTGATTTTATCGAGAAAGAACGCGGTGAAATCAGCCTTAGTTTCTTCGAATACGGTACTTTGGCCGCGTTACGTGCTTTTCAAACGGAAGCGGTCGATGTTGTGTTGTTAGAAGTCGGTCTAGGTGGCCGCTTAGATGCAACCAACATTGTTGATCACGACGTCTCTGTGATTACGAGCTTGGCGGTAGACCACGTAGATTGGCTTGGTGATGACATTAATGTGATTGGTTTTGAGAAAGCGGGTATTTACCGTAGCGGTAAGCCGGCTATCTGTGGTCAACCTAAGCCACCGGCGACGGTTGCTGCGCACGCCGATGATATCAAAGCTCAGTTTTATCAGGTCGGTATTCAATACACCTATGCCGTTGATGGTGATACGTGGAACTGGCATAGCGGTGCATTCCAACTGGAATCACTTCCTATCCCAACATTACCACTCCCTAACGCGGCAACGGCATTGATGGCACTGGGCACATCAGAGTTAGATATTAGCGATGTGAACGTGGTTAATGGTTTGAAGAACGCTCAGCTTTCTGGGCGCATGCAACAAATTAGCGACCAGCCTGTGATTGTGCTCGATGTGGCTCATAACCCACATTCAGCAGAATACTTTGCACAGCAAGTTACTAAAAAATATGCGGGCAAGAACTTGCACGTTGTAGTCGCTATGCTTCATGACAAAGACATTCCAGCGACATTAGAAGTGTTAGCGCCAATCGCAACACACTGGTACCCCGCTTCTTTGCAAGGGCCACGTGCGGCAACAGCAGCTGAACTTTGTCAAAGCCTTCCTCAAGGTGTTGAGCAGCATACAAATCCGGTTGCGGCGTTTGAGGCGGCATTAGCATCAGCGAAAGGTGAAGACGATGTCGTGTTGGTGGTCGGTTCTTTCCATACAGTAGGGGAAGTGTTGGAGCATTGGCAGAAAAAAGGAAACTAGATGGCAAGTAAATTTCAGAGCCGCTTAGTCGGCACCATCATTTTAGTGGCCATTGGCGTGATTGTATTGCCAGATGTGCTCGATGGTAAAAAGCTTCACTATAAAGAAGAGTTTGCAAGCATTCCTATTAAGCCTGAACTTGATAGCAATGTTGAAGTGTTTGAGGTGCTTGACCCAGTGGAAGATCAGATTGCACTGCCGGACTCTCCGGTCGAGCGAGTGGCCGAAAGCGGCGGATCATCAGAAACCCAAACGGCCTCGGCTTCTGAGAAAGAAGCAGATAAAGTGGCGGTTGTGGTTAAGCCAGTACCTGAAAAAAATGAGTACCAAGACAGCGCTTGGATCATTCAATTGATGGCTTTGAAGAATGCTGACAACGCGAAAAGCGTGGTTAAGGATTTGCAAAAGCGTGGTTATCAGGCTCACACCAAGCAAGAAAAAACTTTTACGCGAGTAATTATTGGCCCAGATGTATCTAAATCCAAACTTGAGCGACAAATTAAGGAATTAGAAAAAATTACGGGTTCAAAAGGCCAATTGCTCAAATTTAAACCGTTAAATCCATAAGAAAACGTTTGCGTTAGCATTTTTTCTGTTAAAATGCGCGCCAACTTAAGATGAAGAATTCATGAATTGGTTAGATTTTGTCATTTTAGGCGTGATCGGCTTCTCTGCCGTGATCAGTTTAGTTCGTGGTTTCGCTAAAGAAGCCTTGTCACTCGTAATTTGGTTTGGAGCATTTTTTATTGCTAGCCAGTACTACGCTAAATTAGCGATGTACTTCACCAATATCGAAGATGAGATGTTTCGAAACGGAACTGCGATAGCAGCATTGTTTGTTGCAACGTTAGTTGTTGGTGCCTTAGTTAACTATGTCATCGGTCAACTAGTTCAGAAAACAGGCCTGTCAGGTACAGACAGAATCCTCGGGGTCGTCTTTGGTGGCTTACGTGGTGTTTTGATTGTTTCTGCAGTGTTGTTTTTCATGGATGCGTTTACTGCATTCCCAAGTTCTGAGTGGTGGAAGAATTCGCAATTGGTTCCGGAATTTAGTCGAATCATTGCGCCGTTCTTCGAGCATTTACAAGCAACATCTAGTTTCTTATCTGGCGCGCTCTAGCGCCAGTTAATGTCGAAAAATCGAGGATTAGGACATGTGTGGTATTGTTGGAATCGTGGGTTCAACACCTGTAAACCAGTCTATTTATGACGCTTTAACGGTATTGCAGCATCGTGGCCAAGATGCCGCTGGTATTTGTACCATAGAAAGCAATCGTTTCCGTCTGCGTAAGGCGAACGGTTTAGTAAAAGATGTTTTTGAAGCAAAACACATGCAGCGCCTACAAGGTGAAGTTGGTATTGGCCATGTTCGTTATCCTACAGCGGGTAGTTCAAGTGCGTCTGAAGCTCAGCCTTTCTACGTAAACTCTCCTTTTGGCATTACGTTAGCGCACAACGGTAACCTGACAAACGCAAACGAAGTGCGTGAGAAGTTATTCGAAAAAGACCGTCGTCATGTAAACACAACCTCTGACTCTGAAGTTCTACTGAACGTATTAGCTCATGAGATCGATACTGTGAAAGGTAACGTAACTTCAGATGACGTTTTCCGCGCAGTAGCAAATGTGCACCGTACTATTCGTGGTGCTTACGCCGTAACTGCGATGATCATCGGCCACGGCATGATCGCATTCCGTGACCCACATGGTATTCGTCCGCTGTGCCTTGGTAAGCGTGAAGTTCAAGGTAAAACAGAGTACATGGTAGCGTCTGAATCTGTAGCACTGGATGCTGTTGGTTTCGACTTCATGCGTGACGTAGCACCTGGTGAAGCTATCTACGCAACGTTCGACGGTGAGCTTTTCACTAAGCAATGCGCAGACAACCCACAACTAAACCCATGTATCTTTGAGTTTGTATATTTTGCTCGCCCAGATTCATTCATCGACAAAATCTCGGTTTACAGCGCACGCGTTGAGATGGGTGAGATGCTAGGTAAGCGCATTAAGGAAGAGTACGCAGACTTAGATATTGATGTGGTTATCCCAATTCCTGAAACATCAAACGATATTGCACTGCGCATCGCTCAAGCTATCGACAAGCCGTACCGTCAAGGTTTCGTAAAAAACCGTTATGTTGGCCGCACGTTCATCATGCCTGGTCAGCAACAACGTAAGAAGTCGGTTCGCCGTAAGCTCAACGCAATCCGCTCTGAATTTAAAGGTAAGAACGTTCTATTGGTTGATGACTCTATTGTTCGTGGTACGACATCAGAGCAGATCATTGAGATGGCTCGCGATTCTGGCGCAAACAAAGTGTTCATGGTTTCAGCTGCTCCAGAGGTTCGCTTCCCTAACGTTTACGGTATTGATATGCCGAGCGCGACAGAGCTGATTGCTCATGGTCGTGATAACGAAACGATTTGTAAGCAGATTGGTGCAGACGCTCTGATTTTCCAAACGCTACCAGATTTAATCGCTGCGGTAGGTATGGGCAACCAAGACATTGCACGTTTCGATACTTCTGTATTTAACGGTGAGTATGTAACGGGCGATATCGACCAAGCGTACTTAGATTTCCTAGATTCTTTGCGCAATGACGACTCAAAGGTTCAGCGTGAGATCCAACAGGACCTGGCTAACCTAGAGTTGCATAACGAAGGCGCTTAGCTTTTAGTTAGTCACGAGAATATAAAAAACCAGAGCATCGGCTCTGGTTTTTTTGTTTGTGAGGTAGGGGATTAACCTAGTGAATGTGGTACGCGATTACAAAATCAATAAACAATCTAACTTTCTCAGGTAGATGGTCTTTGTGGTTATAAAGCATGTAAATATCACGAGGGTTAGCGCTCCAGTCTTCTAAGACTTGCACTAGGCTACCATCTTCAATGTATTCGCGAATCATCACGTCAGGCATCAGTGTGATACCTAGGCCTTCAGAACACGCTTGTCTCACGACATTAAGCGCATTGGCGTTGAAGCGGCCTTTCTCGCTATTCACTACTGTCTCTTCATTCGAATTACTTAGCTGCCACTTAATTAGCGGGTAGCCTTTTAGTAGCGAATGGTTTGCTAACTCTTCAGCATGGCTTGGAGCCGGATTCTTCGCTAAGTACTCAGGGCTTGCGATCAGAATATCTTTGACTTCACTGATCTTTCTTGCGATTAAGCTTGAATCACGTTGTGGGCCGACACGGAAAATTACATCCCACTCCGTTGGGTCCAACTGATCCGCTTGGTTGTTCATCATCAGCTCAATATTAATATCAGGGTATTGAGTCATGAAGTCACTGAACATTGGCATCATCATGCGCTTGGTCAGGTTTGAGGGTGCCGTAATACGAATCTTACCGGAAGCGCCTTTGCACACGTCAGTTAACTCTTCTGCTGTAGAAGAGAGACGTTGCAATAGCGGAGAGCATTCATTGAAGAAACGTTCGCCTGCCTCTGTTAAAGAAAGTTTACGCGCGTGTCTATTAAGAAGCCTAAGGTTCAAAGAATCTTCTAAGGCTTGGATGCGTCGTGTGATGGTCGCAACCGGGATCATAGTCTTGCGCGATGTTGCGGTGTAGCTCCCATTTTCAACGACGAGTCGAAAGAGGTTTAAATCATCTAATTTCATAAATCCAGACACATTTGTTTACAATCTCACCTAATTTATACGTAACAGTGAGATCAATGTTTGCGTTACGTCAACTCGTTGCACTATTTACAAGTATTCCAACCCTTGTCACGAATTACCAGCAAAGAGTGCATATTTGTGTATTTAGCATTTTATTACTAAGTTTTATATTAGTTCTTAGAACAGATAACAATAATAATTCGACTTAGTTTTGTGAGGTTAGAGATTATGTACAAAACTCACAGTCAGCCAGTTATGACCTCGGCTCAGGAAGTTATCAACCCAAAATGCGTGATGTTGGTTGATGATGATCCTATTTTTCGCCGGATAACCAGCGCATACCTAGACAAGGTTGGTTATAAAGTGGTTGAGGCTGAAAATGGGCTGGACGCTCTGCAAAAGCTTAGAGACTCAGCGCCAGATTTAATTGTGTGTGACTTATCAATGCCGATCCTGGACGGCATAGAGCTTGTAGAAGAGCTCAGTCTAGAGTACCCATCACTGCCTATGATCGTGGTGTCTGCGACAGATGACATGTCTGACGTAGCAAAAGCACTACGGTTTGGTATTAAAGACTTTTTAGCTAAGCCATTAGAGGACCACGGTCATCTAAGCAGTGCGATTGCCAACACGTTAACAGATTCGTTCGACAACCTTTCAGATCAACGAGATTTCTCAAGCCAGTGGTTTTGTGTGGATGATGGAGGAGAGATCCCGGAAGACCAAGAATTACATTGGCACCTGAATTACTTACAGGACAACCCAAGCGCAGCAAGAGATTTGTTGCACGCGTTGTTACCAGACAAAGACACAAGGCAAGGCTCATGGCGTTGCAGCTACCGTTTGTTGCAATCAACGGAAATGATGCCGCTTGTATTTGATTATGCATGGACGATGAATGGGCAGTTTGCTTTCTACCTTGTCGATTCAGCGTCTTCTGAAAATGGTGGCTCTGCGACTACCTTGTTAGTGAGGGCTTTGTTCCACGATTACTTAAGAAACAGAAAAGATTTTAGTGCTGACCTCAAAGATATCGCTGAAATTTTGGAGAAAGGGATTCGCTGCTCGGCGTGTTCAACACCTGTCAACGCGCTGTTTGGAGTTGCTAACCTCGCTGAGGGCACCATCTCAATTTTGCCTGCGGGTTTGGATGGGCATTGGTCGAATGGTGAAATGAATCAACATATTGCAGCAGGTGAACGCTTAGGCGATAACTGTAAAAAGAACTTTATCACCAGAGACTTACCAATAGAGCAGGGCTGTCAGTTGTCGTTGAGCCTGCTTGGAGCTGCAAGTTTCAGCTTGGATATCCATCAAGGGACCACCGATTAACCCTATATTTCCTCGGTTTTTGTGAATAATTGATTAAGGTATAGTTGCGCAAATGGTGTGGCTATGCCTTTTTTGTTAAATGTCGATTTGGCAAAGAGGGTTTGGTCCGCTGCTGGACTTACCTTTACTAACAAAAACAAGAAGCAATCATGGCAGATAATCAAGACTTTAAAGACCCGTTTAATGTATTCTACTTTTTAGGCTTTCTAGCCGCATTTTTAATGATTCCATTATTACCAGCAACACTAACGTTGATCCGCGTATTTAATGGCTACGCAACATTTTAGTTAAGCTGTCGTCGCCAAATGGTGATAGCTAACTCAAGGAGGCCACAATTAGCGTTCGAGTTTTAAGCCTGAATATTGCTGGTGGTCTTTGTATCTTTCTTGCAGTTCTAGGGATTGTATTACCCGTTCTGCCAACCACTCCATTTCTTCTTCTTGCTAGCGCATGTTTCATGCGAAGCAATCCTAAAGTTCACAAATGGATGCATGAGCATAAAACGCTCGGTCCTCTGTTAGAAAACTGG
The DNA here is from genome assembly GCF_022397955.1 of Vibrio sp. Isolate32. GTDB lineage: Bacteria > Pseudomonadota > Gammaproteobacteria > Enterobacterales > Vibrionaceae > Vibrio. The sequence continues at coordinate 26,670 of NZ_JAKEUQ010000001.1, forward strand.
TATCAACACGGCGCTGTCACCAAGCAAGTTAAAGCGCGTGGCGTACTATTTATCTTGTTGAGCTTTGCGTTATCTATCTACTTTGCGCCACTCATTTGGGTCAAGGTTTTCCTAATTTGTGTACTTGTTATTCTTCTCACATGGTTTATGCGACTTCCAACCCATGAGTTGGTTGCTGACAGCAAAGAAAATCACTAACATTAAGCCAGTGTGCCTGCTTGTATAGCGGGCGTTTATTATTTCAGCAATCAGAGTTATGACTCTCGTTGCAATGAATACCAATCGTACCTTTCCTTAATTTCAAGCGTTGATGTTTGATTCGTTAACCAGAGTTTGGAAAGCGGCCTAATGAAGTGCATAAGATTATGAACACAGAAAAAATCTCTCTGATCAAAGCAAGCATCAAAAGCATTCCTGATTACCCTAAAGCGGGTATTTTGTTCCGTGACGTAACAAGCTTGATGGAAGACCCAGCAGCTTACAAAGCGACTATCGAGTTGCTAGCGGAAACATACAAGGACATGGGCTTTACTAAGATCGTTGGTACTGAAGCTCGTGGTTTCCTATTCGGTGCACCTTTAGCATTAGAGCTAGGTGTTGGCTTCATTCCTGTGCGTAAGCCGGGCAAACTGCCTCGTGAAACTGTGGCACAATCTTATGAGCTTGAGTACGGCACAGACACGCTAGAAATTCATACTGATGCTATCGTTGAAGGCGATAAAGTGCTGATGGTTGATGATCTACTAGCAACTGGCGGTACGATTGAAGCGACAACAAAGTTGATTCGTCAGCTTGGTGGTGTGGTAGAGCACGCTGCATTTGTAATTAATCTTCCAGAAATCGGTGGTGACAAGCGCTTAGAAGGCTTAGGTCTAGAAGTGTTTAGCATCTGCGAATTCGACGGCCACTAATCCTTTTCGGAATTATTCATGAGCTATCTTGCGTTAGCGCGAAAATGGCGACCAACCAAATTCAAAGAAGTGGTTGGTCAAGCCCATGTTTTAACAGCATTAGAGAATGCCCTTAGCCAAAATAGGTTGCATCACGCGTACTTATTTAGCGGAACACGCGGTGTCGGTAAAACGACCATCGGCCGCTTGTTTGCTAAGGGGCTTAACTGTGAAACAGGCATTACTTCAACCCCTTGTGGTGAATGTGCAACTTGTAAAGAGATCGATGAAGGTCGCTTTGTTGACCTGCTAGAGATCGATGCGGCATCACGTACCAAGGTAGAAGATACCCGTGAGCTTCTGGACAATGTTCAGTACAAGCCAGCGCGTGGTCGCTTTAAGGTTTACCTTATCGATGAAGTACACATGCTTTCTAGGCACAGTTTCAACGCGCTTCTAAAGACGTTGGAAGAGCCGCCTGAGTATGTGAAATTCTTGCTCGCAACGACCGATCCACAAAAACTGCCAGTGACTATCTTGTCGCGTTGTCTGCAGTTCCATCTTAAGCCGATCAGCGTTGATAATATCCACGAGCAACTCGACCATATTCTTGAACAAGAGAAGGTAACCTCTGAGTCTCGTGCACTTGGAATGATTGCTCATGCTGCCGACGGTAGTATGCGTGATGCTTTGAGCCTGACAGATCAAGCTATCGCATTAGGCAACGGCAATGTCGTGACTGATACGGTTGCGCACATGCTTGGCACATTAGATACCGATCAAGCGATCCATCTACTTGAGGCTATTAGCAGTAAGCAGCCTCAAGAGGCGATGGCTTGTATCCAAAACCTTGCTGAGAATGGCGTAGAGTGGGATGGTTTACTGAATCAACTTGCTGCTCAACTTCATCGTCTCGCCATGTATCAAGCGTTGCCGTCTACCTTAGACAAAGCTCAGCCTGACGCAGAGAAGCTTGAACTGCTTAGCAAAGCGTTAAGCCCACAAGATATTCAGCTTTACTACCAGATAGTACTAAAAGGTCGTGAAGACTTACCGTTATCGCCAACCGCACGTGTTGGTATTGAGATGGTGGTTTTACGTATGTTGGCATTTAGGCCTGCAGAGCAAAATGTCGCAACGGCTATCTCTACTCAGTCGACAAGCCCTGTCGCTGCACCTGTTCAGAGTCAAGCTCAGAGCGTTGCTCAGCCGGTTAGTCAACCAGCGCCAACGGCCGCTCCGAGACAGCCGCAGATGCAGCAGGCTCCTCAAGCGATGCAGCAAAGTCCGGCTCAGTATCCAAATTCGCAAGGTTACCCTGAGCATTCTGGTCATCAAGGTTATCCAGAACAGGATTACCCGCAAAGCCAGTATGATGCGCCGCCAGCTTATGACGATCGCCCTAGCTACGGCTCAGAGCAGCCGATGAGTCCTATGACTCAACAAGCGCAGCCTCAGCAGCAAGCGAGCTATCAGAATCAAGCTCCGGCTCAGCCACAAAATGTTGCACCGTCTGCGCCTGAAGGGCAGCCTGCACGTCCTGCATCACCTGTCAGTGGTTTGCGCCACCAATTACGCTCTCAGCGTAGAGGTAACGCAGCACAGGATAGCAAAGGTTCAGCGCCAAAAAAGGCTAAAGCGGCACCAGCTAAAACTTCAGTTCTTGACCGAGTTGCTCAGCAACACGGTAGTTCTGAGCGGGTGTCGCCAGCTTCTTTACCAACCTCTCCGACAAAAAATGTTACCAATGATAATGAACCTTATCGTTGGAAACCGTCTAAACCAGTTGTAAAAGAGGCGAGCAAAGAGCTTACACCTACTCAGATCAAGCGAGCGTTAGAGCATGTCAAAACGCCAGAAATGGTAGAAAAGCTGCTCAATGAGTCGATTGCTCAAGATGAGTGGTCTGCCACGATTCAAAAGCTAGAGACAGCTAAGCTTGTTGAACAGTTAGCGTTGAACTCTGTATTTACGAAGAATGATACATCGATAACGCTAACCTTGAGATCGAGCCAGGCTCACTTGAATACGGACCGAGCGCAGAGTGAACTATTACAGTCTCTCAATACGGTACTCGGAGAAGAGTGTCACTTGAGTGTTGAAATCGGCGATGGTGGTGAAACACCACTAGAATTACGAGAAAGGCTGTACCAGGGTAAGTTGAAAGACGCGTTTACCAGTTTGGAAAACGATGCCAACGTACAGTTTATCGAAAGACGCTTCGCTGCAGAGCTCGACAGAGATAGTGTTCGTCCTATCTAACGTTAATTTTGATTTAGTGATGGGCGTATCATCTTAGGTACGCCGATCGAAGAACTGAACACCGAGGGGTTGAATCACACTGCTTTAACCCCCATTTAAGCGCTTATAGCTTAATAAATTTTAATAAACCAATTAGACCAGAGAGTATTAACATGTTTGGTAAAGGCGGTATGGGCAACATGATGAAGCAAGCCCAGCAAATGCAAGAACGCATGCAAAAGCTTCAAGAAGAAATCGCAAATATGGAAGTAACAGGTGAATCTGGTGCTGGCCTTGTAAAAGTAACAATCACTGGTAGCCACAGCGTTCGCCGTGTTGATATCGATGAAAGCCTAATGGAAGACGATAAAGAGATGCTTGAAGATCTTATCGCTGCTGCTTTCAACGATGCGGCTCGTCGTGTTGAAGAAACTCAAAAAGAAAAAATGGCTAGCATCACTGGCGGAATGCAACTTCCACCAGGCATGAAGATGCCTTTCTAAGCGACTTATTTCTAAGGGTTCGTTCTTGCAGTACTTGAGCGGACCGTTATTTGAAAATTAGAACGGTTAAATATGCGTACCAGTCATATGCTGGAGCATTTGATGGAGGCCTTACGTTGTCTACCTGGGGTTGGCCCCAAGTCGGCGCAGCGTATGGCCTTTCATTTGTTACAGCGCGATAGAAAAGGCGGCCTTCAGTTGGCTGATGCTCTTAGCCAAGCAATGACTGAAATCGGTCACTGCAATGAGTGCCGTACTTTTACTGAAGAAGATACCTGCCACATTTGTACCAACCCTAAACGTCAGGAAAATGGTCAAATCTGTGTAGTAGAAAGCCCAGCTGATATTGCAGCTATCGAAGCAACTGGCCAATACTCTGGTCGTTACTTTGTGCTTATGGGTCACCTTTCACCACTTGATGGTATTGGTCCAAGTGATATTGGTCTAGATGTATTGGATTACCGTCTGCGCCGAGGAGATATCTCTGAGGTGATTCTCGCTACCAACCCAACGGTAGAAGGGGAAGCGACGGCTCATTACATCGCAGAACTTTGTAAAGAACACCAAGTGGAAGCAAGCCGTATTGCACACGGTGTACCAGTGGGTGGCGAGCTTGAGCTCGTGGACGGGACTACCTTGTCACACTCCCTTCTGGGTCGACACAAGATTTAATAAAAAAGCCGCTGAATTCAGCGGCTTTTTTATTGTTAGTGTACCGTCCTAAATAAGGTTGACACATTTCCAACATGAAATTGGAGAGTGTCATGAAATCAACGAGTAAACGAACCCAACGAGATTATTCTCTTGCCTTTAAGTTGACGGTTGTTGACCAAGTAGAAAAAGGTGAAATGACCTATAAATAAGCTCAAGAGCGATATGGAATACAAGGTTGGTCTACTGTCTTAGTTTGGCTTCGTAAGAACGGTCAGCTAAATCGGTCTAAAGGAATAGAGAAACCAAACACAATAGTAATGGTATGCTTGATTCTCCTTCTACTCAAACTCCTGAACAACGGATAAAAGAACTCGAGCAACAACTTGAAGAAACTCAACTGAAAGCGGACTTCTTTGAGGCTGTCGTAAAAGCAAAGGATTCGACATCCTCGATTAGGAACTCGAAAGCTAAAGTACTTACTCAGTCAGAATAACATTTATATAGGGCGAGACTGTTTGTTTTTTTGCTAAAACAGCATCGCCTATTGGTCTTAAACCGTAGGGCTTATCATCGAACAACAAACAGCCATCACCGGTCCCACTGTCATCCAAACCGAATCAAAGAGGGCGTGGTTCCAGATAAACCGGAGCAGTTGTGGGTCGCTGACATTACTTACTTGGCAACGCGAGCGGGAAATACTTATCTAAGCTTAATCCCTGACGCCTACTCGAGGAAGATAGTTGGGTATCATCTCGATGATAATATGAAGACGTAAGCCGTTAAGAGTGCGTTCCTGAAGGCTTTGAAAAAGCGGCGATATGAGGGAGAGCTTATCCATCACTCTGAACGATGCATTCAATACTGCTCTGAGGAATATCGGTCATTACACAGAAAATACAATGTGGCATGCTCTATGAATGATGGATACGACTGTTATCAAAACGCTCTAGCAGAGAGAGTAAATAGTATCTTAAAGATGGAGTACTTGCTGACTAAGCCGAATGACTTGAATGAAGCTAAGAAAATGATTGCTTAGTCGGTGAAACTCTATAATGAACAGAGACCACGTACAGCTCTGAAATACAAACGCCCGATGACGTTCATCGAGCGTTTTAACTAAAAGTGTTAACCCATATCAGGACGGGTCAGAGATATTTGGCTCAATTAGCTAAACTGATTAACCTCAACGAAATAACACTACTCAGAAAGAATCTCGATTCCTCTAACTTCCAATCCCAAGTTGTAAGTTCCGCTTCGACAAGTGCTATTGGTATATAGCATCACTCTTTTATTTTGTGCTTGGGCAGTAGCTGCTAGCGATGCAATACTATTCACTAGCCCTTCCCCTTTTGCTACCCTGGCGAATTTTTTTTCTGTGTTTGTCACTTCACACTGCGTTTCAGGTACTTCATTCACGTGAATACTTGCAATGTAGTACTTACCGTCATGGAATAAAGCTTCCTTATCGATCGTATATGGACCATGCCAGTACCCTGAACCTGCATAGCTTTCTGCTAGGGAGCTAAAGGATAATAAACAAGTTAAGGTGCCAATAAGTATTTTTTTCATATTTCTAGCCATGTTTAATTAGGTCTCGATATATTATTTGTAAAGCTAATAAAATAAATCAAATATATCTTTTTTTTCTATTTTTGAGGTGTGGTTCACAAATTTAATCACATTCACTTAAACTGAATGTTGGTTTTATTATATTGGCGGAATTTATCAAATAATGGCTTTTTAAATGTTACGTATACCTAAAAAATGGTGGTGTGCTTTTCTAGCATCATTATTGGTGATCTTCTCCTTAAATGTACTTTTGGTAATCAAAGGTGGTGAAATTGAAAGCAAAACAGAAATCTCCTTTCCGAATAGAAATCAGACTACTCCAGATTTAATTGCAAATGAATCATTTAAGGAAAACCATGAGTTAAAGCAGCTTCGAGTTAGCGTTCTTGAGAAAAACTTTCCCAAGGGTTTAGAAAATACTCAAGAAAAAAATATAAACAAAAGAATTGCTAATTTAGAAAATACAATAAAAGAATTATCTAATTAAAAGGTATAGGAATGAAAAACTGGTTAGGTGTAATATTTGTAGGTTTGTCTATGCCTGCTATATCACAAACTATAGGTACATTACCTGGAGATTTATCTATAGATAAAGGCGTCGCGTACTATCAAATACCGCTTACCTTCCCAAGTGGTAAAGGAGGTATTACACCTAGTTTGGCGGTAAGTTACTCGAGCTCAGGGCCAGCAAGGTCGACTCTTGGGGCTGGGTTTGTACTTAATGGCTTATCCTCGATAAAAAGATGTGGTGACCATCAAGCGATCGAAGGGGGAACGAGTTCCGTAACTTATAGCTTAACTGATAACTTTTGCTTGAATGGTACACGCTTAATCGGCACTGAGGGCGTAATTGGCAAGGATGGTTCTAAATACCGCTTACACATAGATAGTCAGTCAAAAATTACCTTGAATGGCGATTCAAGTACGCTGACAAGCTACTTCGTTAAGCATGACAAGAATGGGGCTGTTGAAGAATATCGTTATAACAGCCTTTCTAAGAGTTGGTTATTAAGTTCATATAAAAGCAATCCAAATTCCGAGAGTATCGCCTATAACTATGATGATTTAGGTCAAATCTCATCGATATCTTACGATTCTTTTAATATTGCCTTTAATTACAGTCTTGTCAATAAGGTTGTTCCCACAAAACATTTTAAGATGGATGGGAGAGTTCAGACTTCTGAGTCAAACTTAGTTAGAATTGATATTAATGTAAATAATAAACTCAAAAATTATTATCAACTGAGCTACAAAGAGATAACGGAAAATATCGGTACTTCATTTATTGATAATATTAAATATTGTAATGCGGCGGGTAGTTGTTTGCCTGCCACCAAATTTTATTGGAAGGCGACTAAAAGCCCGGTGAAAGGTCAGATATTCTTTGGTGAGAACATCGCCAATATTGATTTTTCTCATTGGGGGAAAAGCACGATCCCTAGTGATTGGGATAATTCCAATCGTAGTTGGTGGGTTGATATTGATGGGAATAGCATCGGAGATTTCTGTAAGACGGATACCCATGGCTTGACTTGTAATATGGATGTTTCTCAATCCAATGTGGCCCGTACCTACAATATCAGTAAGTGGGGAGACGAACATAGTCACTGGTGGTTAGATATTAACGCTGATAGCAAAGCTGAGTTTTGTCGTATTGATAATGGCAAATTACTTTGTGACGCTTTTCTTTCAAATAATACAACGGCACAGCATTCTTGGGATGTATCGAACTCAGGGATGAATAACTTCCGTTGGTGGAAGGATATGAATGGTAATGGCGTGCCAGAGTATTGCCGTCGTATCGGCGATGAGCTTTTGTGTAGCGAACCCAAAGAAGACGGTATGTGGACTGATTCAGTGCACGTTCGTGGTATCGAGTGGGGGAAGGCCAAAGATACTTATTGGACCGATATAAATGGTGATGGTGGTAGCGAACTCTGTTTTGTGAAAGGTAAAACGATTAAATGTACTTCCTTCTCGGGTAAAGACTTACTTCAAAAGAATATCGGTTATCCAATCAGCTCTATTGGTGAACCTGACTCTCGTTGGTGGGTTGATGTGAACGGAGATGGCGCCAGTGATTTCTGTCGCATGACGGACAATGACGCAGGTCAAGCTGTAAATTTGACATGCTCCCTTGGTTCTATCGGAACATTAGACAAATTTGAAGATGATTTTGTGCTATTGAAGAACCAGCACTGGATGGGAGAGTTAGGTAGTTCTGACAAACGGTGGTGGCTTGACTTGGATCAGGACGGTGTTACCGACTTTTGTCGTGGTGTGGGTAACAAAGTAAAGTGCATCAACATTTACAAACACCAGTATGAATTTGATGTTGATAATTGGGGGAGTGGCTTTAACTCGTTCATGGATTTGAACCAAGACGGTAGATTTGAACTCTGTAAAAAGAAATCTAACCGCCTAGTGTGTCAAACTGCAGCTCAAAGCAACCATGCTCCATTATTGCTCGAAAAAGTAACCAACGGTTTGGGGCACACTTCTTCGGTATGGTTTGGACCATACGGCAATCATACGCCTAATGTCTCTTTTGAGTCTGATGACTCTGGTCTTTTTAATTTACCAGGCTCCTTCCCCGTTGCTTATCGTCTTGAAACCGATAACGGATATGGAAAAAACAACTACTTATTTCAGTATGGCCCAGCAAAGCGTTCGAAGGATGGTTTAGCGCGAAACGGTTTTGAATGGATTCGTCAAAAAAGCTTCGTCAATGGCAAAAATACCTCAAACCAAGAGTTTCAGTTTAATACACAGTTTCCTTACTCTGGCACATTGAAAAAGCAAACGGACTATGTTGCTAATGGGCAGATGTGGGCAAATGATTGTGGTGATTGTACTACTGATGATTTTTGGAACTTTAGAGAGCTTAATAAAAGGTCTGAAGCTGAATTCGAATTCAAGACGCTACAAACGGAGGTGGGTTCAACGCAAACTGTAAGGAATCTTCAACAACTCTACTCTTCGGCACAAAAATATTTGACTGGCTATAAGCTTGTTGAGCACAAGGGGAAAAAATACGCAGCAGATGCGGATAAATTTGTTCCTGTTGGAGGCTCTCCAATGATGCCAATTATGATTCCTTCCACACAGTTTTCTTTGGTTGAAGAACAAACAACGGCGCTAGAAAATCAAATACCAGTTTGGTCTATGACACCAGTCTCAGATGACTTGAATAGCGAATTATCAGAATTGTCCGGTCAAGCGACATTTGTGAAGGCGATCACCTTACAGGAATATGATGAGATCATCGAATGGGTTGAGGCACCAATAACGGGCAGTACGTTCGCGTACTACACCTCAAAACGAAAGAATTCACAATACTCTGAGAGTGGTGAGTTATTGAGTACAGTTATTGTCGAGCAGAGTGATGTCGATGCATTCCTCAATGTAGGTAATATAACAACGACGACGACAGGGCTAAACCCTATTACTGGAGAAAGTGATACTTTCGTAGAAATTACTGAAAACAAGTATGTCAACAAAACAGGTGCTTGGTTAATTGGACTCCTCGACTCGACCAAAACAACTTACATCCATAGTGACGGTAGTAGGATCTCTCAAGAGGCGACGTTTAAATATGACAATGAAACTGGCCTATTACTCGAGCATACGATATTACCGAATACACCTTATTCATTGACTACCGTCAAAGAACGAGATGGCTACGGCATCGTTACCAAAGAGAGTATTACGGCGACCAATGGAGGTCAGTTAGAAACTCGCTCGACTTTATTTAAGCATTCTTACCTTGGAAACACGGTTACCACAGAAGTAACCAATCAAGCTGGACATGTCTCTTCTCAGACGGTTGACTTATTGTCAGGCGTGGTCGTGAAAGTAGATGAAAATGGCCTGTCGACCTCGACAACACTGGATGGTTTTGGCCGAGAGACTGAGATAGCTGTAACGAACACTTCTGTACAATCTGAGATAAGTCGCTTACCTGCAGCAGATAGCCGTTGCTTATTCGATGTTAGTAAGGCGAGTTACTGTGTCATCAACCAATCAAACAACTCTGGCAAAAAGATTAGTTTCTTTGATTTCTTAGAGCGAGAAGTGAGAAGAGCTTCCTTATCGGTAAATGGTAAGTGGGTTTTTGTTGACTCAGAGTACGATGCATTTGGTAATTTAGTCTCTGCTTCAAAGCCTTATTATCAAGGTGATATCCCTCAGTATATCGTCACTCAGTATGACAAATCGGGCAGGGTCATTTCGATAAAAGAACCTGGACCAGCAGGTAAAGAGGACAGCTGGATCTCTTATTCTTACAGTCCATTTACAGTTACTAAAACAGACGCTAAAGGCCGCACTTCTAAAACCTATACGAATGTATTGGGCTGGGAGATAGAGAAGCAGGAGCCTAATGGTGGCAAAGTTACCTATGACTTCTACGCCAACGGTATGTTGAAGTCTGCTATTGCATCAGAAGGAGAAACAGTTCGTACCGAGTATAATATTCAGGGTAATAAGTCTTTAGTTGATGATCCTGATTTAGGGGTGTGGAGCTATCAATACGATGGTTTTGGTCAACTCGTTCAACAAACGGATTCAAAAGGCCAAAGTACCTACTTTACCTACGACAAACTAGGCCGAAAAATCTCTGAGATTGTTGAGTCGAAAGTTAAACAAGGTGAGGAAGAAGTAACACAGTCAACAACTAAATCATGGGTTTATGACCGAGCGGATGGGCGAGTTTGGTTGGGAGGCCTTTTAAAAGCGAAAGTTGAAGGAGAACTTGTTAAAAATTTCTTCTACAACGATTTAGGCTTATTGGAGCGTGAAGAAACGATCACTTCGGAACATACTTTTGCCCGAGATCTAGAGTATGACGGCAACGGACAGTTAATTCGAGAGCATCGACCTAACAACTTCACTCTAAACTACAAGCGAGATCCGTTAACCGGTATCAATACGGAAGTTTGGGGAGATATTTCGCAAGCTCAAGTTAATTACACGGCTGATGAGTATCGTAATGTAATTGAACCTCTCATTAATGAGGCTCTAAACAAAGCGAGTGACTACTTAGTAAAAATTAAAGACCTCCAAGAGCAGCAATTCTTCTACAAACGACGCAAAGATGAGTACCAGGCGCTCAAAGATCAGCTTATCTCTTTCGATGGTGAGGCTGAGACTGAGGCGTTTGCTCGTCAGATGATGGCAGAGCTGTACACTAGACCATTGCAGATGTTTATCAACGAGTTTGGTGAACGCTACTTCAGAGTGTCACCGAGAACAGTCATTGTTTCCGGAAGTGGATTAATCCCTATTGTACAGCAGCCTAAATTTCATCTTAAAGTTGAAGGTAACCTATTAAGAGAGGTGAGTCTTGAGGAATGGGCTGCTGTTGAATCAGGGTTAGTCAATCAACATCAAATTGCTTACTACGGTAACTATTCTGATGATGGGAGCATAAGCTTAGCGACCTTTGATTTGGAAAGGGATGACCCCTTGTATGATCAAAGAATGCGTCAAATGTTTGATGAGCTTAATTCGCTTTCTGAAGAGGTTGATAGACTCGAATATGTTCAAGATGCAACAGAGGAGCGCGTAAATAGTTACCTGCTTGCGGCAGAGCAACTGGTTAGACTTGTTAAGCAAGTAAAACTAGTCTCACAAAAATACCAAAGTTTGGCTCAGCAATCTGAGGATGAGTCAGATGCGTTGAGCTCGCTCAAAGATGACAACCCTGATGCTGGACGTATTTCATACTGGAAGCTCAATGATATGGACGCTGAAGGTCGAATAACGTCAGAGGTTTTGGGGAATGGCTTGGTGAATAGCTTCGATTATCACGAGAGCAATGGCCAGCTACTCAATATTTATACAAGACAGGGTTCCAAACTGATACGTGGCGTTCACTACACCTACGACAGAATGGATAACGTTCAAAGTCGCCGTGACCTTGTAAATGATATTCAAGAAAACTTCTATTACGACGATCAAGATCGATTAACGGATTATCATTTATTTGGTGTCGGAGGAGCGCATGCTGAGAACCCGTTATTCAATAAGAAATATTCGATGTCTTATGCATCGAATGGCAACATCAAATACAAGTCTGACGTCGGTCACTATATTTACGCAGACCCTCTACACAAGCATGCTGTCACCCAAGCTGGGGATAACACTTATCGCTATGATGCGAATGGAAATATGCTGTCTGGCGGCGGGAGAAAAATTGAATGGACTGGCTTTAACAAGCCTTCTCGAATTCAACAAGATAAAGGCAGGGTTGATTTTAAATATGATGAGTCGAATCAGCGGATCAGCAAGCGCAGTAGCGATGGGAGCACAACGTGGTATCTCGGTAAGTCTTATGAGTTAAAAGAACTTGCATCTGGAGATATGCTTCAAACTCAATACATTTACGCTGCTAATGGTCTAGTCGCTGTAAATGTCAACTCGTTGAAGACTGATGGACAGGGCAATTACGCATCCGTAGATCGTCAAATTCGCTACAGCCACACAGACGCGCTTAAATCAGTAGATATGGTGACTGATATGTGGGGCAACATTGTCGACCGTAAGCTCTATGACCCTTGGGGCAAAGAAAGAGCCTTTACATGGAAGAATGACAGTGTGTTGCTACCACAACCCGTATTGTTGAATCGTGCATTTACAGGGCATGAGATGCTGAATGAGGTTGACCTAATTCATATGAATGGCCGTTTGTATGATTCAACGTTAGCTCGTTTTATAAGTGCGGATATTTACATTCAGGCACCTGATAACAGTCAGTCGTTCAATCGATACAGTTATGTGCTGAATAACCCTCTTAAATACAACGATCCTTCTGGTCACTTCTTTAAGAGAATTAGAAAAGAACTCAAACGTCAATGGAATGATGTACGGGAATTTACCTCTCGCTACTCAAGAGAGATAGTTGGTATCTTGACTGGGATCGTAGTTACAGTAGCAAGTGGTGGTATGTATAGCGTGTTACTGGCTGACGCGGGCGCAAGTTTCTTTTCTGCAGGCTCTCTTACCAATGCTATTGCTGCCGGAGCTCTTGGTGGTGCTACAGGCGGGGCTGTCAGTGGGGGAATTATCAGTGAGAGCTGGGCTGGCGTCGGTAAAGGTGCAGCTATTGGTGCAATCACTGGTGCAATAGGTGGCTATAACGGCTTCAAGCCAACAAAAAGCTTTGCCGATGCTGCTACAAAAGTCAGCGTTGCTGCCGCTGGTGGCTGTGCTACAGGTGAGATCGCGGGTGGTTCATGTGAAAAAGGTGCGAAATTTGCCGCATTATCACAAGTTGTCGTGCTTAGCTTTGAGTACATGAAAAATGTTACGGATCGCTACAAGTTAAGGTCTTGTGAAGTTCGAGGTTCAAATTCAGTTTGCAAATATAATGTAGATGGAGACTTACTTACGGATGGTACTCGTGGATCAACAACTGTATGGGAAAAAGAGCCAATTCGTACGAAGTTGTTTACCGAGGCTGGTATGGCAAGTGAGGCTTCGGGAAAACATATGTATCAAGAAAATGGATTAATTGGCCGATTTATAAACAAGGTGTCTAAAGTTCATGACTACTTTAACTCTGATGTATCGAGGTTATTTGGTTTTCATGGATATGACCATGTAACTGGACTGTGGATCGAGGCCGGAACGATACACAACCATTTGTTCCAAGCCTATAGTTTCTCAGGAATGCTGCCTGCCGCTATATTTACAGGAGGCGCACTAGTCGCACCATATCCTATCTATCCTTATTCACAATTAGGAGATTAGGAAAAGACAAAAGCCGCTGAATTCAGCGGCTTTTTTGATCTTGAGGTTCGAGAATCGATTAATCGTTTGATTCTGTACCAAGCAGATTTTTGTAGATAAGTGCGCCTAGAATACCACCAACGATTGGTGCTACCCAGAATAGCCAAAGCTGAGAAACCGCCCAGTCTCCAACAAATACCGCAACACCAGTACTACGCGCTGGGTTAACCGATGTGTTTGTCACAGGGATGCTGATTAGGTGAATCAGTGTCAAACATAGACCGATAGCGATAGGTGCGAAGCCTTGAGGCGCACGTTTGTCTGTTGCACCCATGATCACGATTAGGAACATCATCGTCATCACAACTTCAGTCACTAAAGCTGCAACCATTGAATATTGGCCTGGAGAATGCGCGCCGTAACCGTTCGCGGCAAAACCAGAACCAACTACGTCAAAGCCCGCTTGACCGGTTGCGATTACGTAAAGTATGCCACCTGCAATCACACCACCAATCACTTGCGCGATGATGTAAGGCACTACGTCTTTAGTATCAAAGCGACCGCCGGCCCACAAACCGATGGTTACTGCTGGGTTTAGGTGACAACCTGAGATATGGCCAATTGCAAATGCCATAGTAAGAACGGTTAGACCGAACGCAAGAGAAACGCCCAGTAGACCAATGCCGACATCAGGGAAGCCAGCAGCTAATACTGCACTACCACAACCACCAAGTACCAACCAAAAAGTACCAAAAACCTCTGCCATATATCTATTCATGTCGTTTCCTATGTCGGATTTAGATTACCCGCTGAACATAGTAGAAAATTGTCGAAAAAGTGTGCGTCGAAGCACGGAAATTAACCTAAATATAAGTCGGGAGTGATTTTGTCTCAGATATGAAACGAAATTGGTAGGTAAATGAGTGAAAAGGAAAACCTCGGTCATCATCATACAGATGAATAACCGAGGTGAGAGGAATCGTTCGACTAGTGATGCTAATCGTTAGCTAAATGCGATGAATGGTGAAATACAAAGCAGGATGCCTGTTGCGATGATCAGGTAAAGTGAAGCGCCTTTGTATTTATGCAGAGAAGGCACTTGATACACCAAGTAAGCAGGAATCAAACAGCCAATCAAACCAAAGATAGGGCTACAAACCGAAGTGAAGCTCAAAACTGGTAGGTTGAGTACGATAGCGCCCCATGCCATCAAAATAGCGAACAGAATGATACCTTTCGTCACGAGATCTTTGTTGATTTGCTCTTCAGGCATCACTTTTTTCAATGCCAACATCGCAAGGCCTTGGCAAGAATCACGGAAGCCTAGGTAAACACCAAAGAATGCTGTCATTACAGAAAAGATGTTCAACATCAGGCTAAGCAGTTTAAGCGTCGTGCCGTCCATGCCTTGTGCTACCATCGCTAGCGCAGAGATGTTCTCGTTTGCTGCACGGACGGCTTGTTCATGAGACATCGCCAACGTGAAAGAAATCGCGTAGAAGAACACAGTGACAAACAAAATGCCAAAAGCGATATTCATGGCGCGCATCGCTTTAAAACGGGCAACTTCAATAGACTTTTCTTTCGAACGGTAAGAGATCACCATCGGGCTCAAGCTTTGAATAAACAAGATAGAGGTAAGGGTAAACGGCAGCAGTTCAATCGCATCTTTTAGGCCAGCACCAGCGGTTGGTACCGTACCTACATTAGCTAAATCCCACTTCTCTACCATCATGAAACCTAACAGGGCAACGGTACAGAGCTTAATTAGCACTAAGCCCGTACTGACTTTAAATAAGATCTTTTCCCCACGAGACGCGATCGCCACCAAAGCGCAAACCAATGCTAGACCATACAACGGGTTTTCCGACAACAGTCCCTCAGTGATACCAAAGCTGTGTAGGAAAGAAGCTGAGTCATTATTGATTGCCGTCGAGTATACGAATACCCAAATCACCAACATGATGAAGTAGAGCACGCCTAACAAGGCGCCCCATTTATTGCCAAGGTAGCCTGAGATGACGCCCGCATAGTCTTGACACTTCGGGGAGGTGGAAAGCGTGTTAATGAATAGGCGTTGGAACAAGTACATCGCTGGATAACCAATCACCGCGGAGGCAAGAAATACCCATATGCCAAGTACGCCCACCTTTACTGGAAGAAAAACAATACCAGCACCGATAGCCATGCCGATGCTCATGATTACCCAGCCCCAGTCAGTGCTATCAAACTTAGTCGCCGCTTTCCATTCTGTGGCTGTCATACCGGCTTTAACGTGAGGTGGTTCTTTAGTTATTGGAAGAGTTTGTGTAGGTACAGTGACGCTCATTGTCGTTTTCTCTTTGTTAGTATGAATTTTTCTCAAATCTATTTGAGAAAAAGATTAACAACAATTTTTTTGTGGAAAATTCAGGTAAATTTGAGATATCGGCAAGATTACTCAATAAAATCTGAATTCAGATCGATTTTTGTGATCTTTAGTGGTTGTTTTTCTCACATATAGTTGAAAAAATAGCTTTAAAACGAAAGCGAAAGCTGAGTTTTACGTCTAAAACTAAAAACTATGTGAGGATTAACATGAAAGAATTGATCGCTTCAGAGCACGCTCCTGCCGCAATTGGCCCGTATTCACACGGAACCACTTACGGGGATTTGATTTTTACTTCTGGCCAGCTCCCAGTTGATAGCGCGACAGGTAAAGTAGTAGAGGGAGGGATTACTGCTCAAAGTCATCAATCTCTAACGAACTTAAAACATGTGCTTGAAGCAGGTAACGGCAGTTTAGATACGGTTCTAAAAACGACGTGTTACTTGGCAAACATCAGCGACTTTGCTGAATTCAACAAAGTGTATGCAGAGTTTTTCCAAAAAGATTGCCCAGCACGAAGCTGCTTTGCGGTGAAAGATCTTCCGCTAGGTGTTTTGATTGAAGTTGAAGCGATTGCTAGTAAAAAGTAATACGGAGAAGAAGCATGAATCAGCAATGGAACCAATATATCCAAATCATTAAGCAAGTTGTAAAACCTGCCCTCGGATGTACAGAACCCATTGCTGCTGCATATGCGGCAGCAGTTGCAAAGCGTGAGCTTGGATGCCAAACCCCGGATACGATTGAAGTCCGTGTCTCAGATAACTTATTTAAAAACTCAATGGGGGTTTACGTTCCCGGTACCGGGAAAATTGGCCTTAAGATCGCGGCGTCAGTTGGCGCTTTAGCGGGAGACCCAAACGCAGAACTGGAAGTACTTGCTAAAATTAATCAAGACGATGTGACTGCTGCCCAGCAACTTATTGATGAAGAGCGAGTCAGTGTTGCTCGCATTGATACACAAGAATTTATCTTTTGCAGCGTGACCATGAGCGCTGGAGAAGACACAGTCTCGGTGACCATCAGCGGTGGGCACACTAACATTATTCAGATCACTCGTAATGGCCAAGTGACGTTTGATGCCCTGCAGCAGCAACGTGTTGCGACAGGATCAGTATGTGAAGGCGTTGATATCTCCATTAAGCAGATTTACGACTTTGCCCTTCAAGCGCCATTTGATGACATCAAATTCATTCTGCAAGCGGCGGAACTCAACTCTTCCTTAGCGCAAGAGGGTATCGACCGAGGTTATGGCTTAGAAATTGGCCGGACATTAAAAGGCAATATCGAACAAGGCTTACTTGGCAATGATCTCATGAGCAGAATCCAAATGATGACGTCTGCTGCATCAGATGCTCGAATGGGCGGCGCTACGTTACCAGCCATGAGTAACTTCGGCAGTGGTAATCAAGGTATCGCGGCAACTATGCCAGTGGTGATTGCAGCTGAAGCCTTCCAAAGTAGTGAAGAGCAATTAGCACGAGCTCTGATCATGAGTCACCTAGGCGCGATATACATCAAGTCTTACTACCCACCTCTGTCAGCTTTCTGTGGTAACACGGTAACCAGTGCGGCTGCATCCATGGCGTTGGTGTACCTAGCGGGTGGCACGTTTGAGCAATCCTGTGATGCGATTCAAAACGTTATCAGTGATAGTTCGGGCATGGTGTGCGATGGCGCAAAATCCTCATGTGCGATGAAAGTCTGCACTTCTTCTACTACGGCAGTGCGCTCATATTTGATGGCGATGGGTAACCACAGTGTGAAGAATCAAGGTATAGTAGGCGACGAAGTTGAACAAACAATAAGAAACGTAGGCTCTATGGTTAGACTTGGTATGCCGTATACTGATAAATCTATTATCGATATCATGTCGGCCTAGCCTCAAAGTTTTTGCTAAGGGAAGTAAATTGCAGCTTAAGAAACTCACCAAAAGTGATTTAGATATTTTGAATTCAATGAAGAACGTCGTCGATGGCATTGCCCGTATGTATGGTGAGCATACTGAAGTCGTTCTTCACAGTCTTGATGCAGAAGCACCGGAAATCATCAAAATTGCCAATGGCCACATCACTGAACGTGGAGAAGGCGCGCCAATTACCAACTTAGCAAGGATGAAGCTACTTGAGGGCAAGGACGTTTCAGACTCGTATCTGACTAAAACGGCGAGCGGAAAGACCTTGCACTCGATCACTACTATCGTCCGCAACCCAAAAAACAAGCCGATTGGCCTGCTTTGTATTAACGTGGATATGGATGTGCCAATGCAAGACTTCTTGCGTTCCATCATGCCACAGCAGCAGAACCCGTGTTGTACTGGGTCGCAATCCCCAGAAACGTTTGCTCGCAATATTGACGAGACCATCATTAGTACGATTGAAACCGTTCAGTCAGAAGTATGGACGAATGAGGCAATCACGCCTTCCAAACGCAACCGAGAGTTAGTGACACGCTTACAAGGTTTGGGGATTTTCAAATACAAAGATGCGGTATTAATGGTGGCCAACCACCTAGGTATCTCGCGTGATACGATCTACCTCTACCTAAGAGAATTGGGTAACGATTAAGTGAGCAGTTCTAGCTCAGTAATGTTGCTCAAAGCTTCCTGATTGGTTTTGCCACACACGATCGGACACGGTTTGAATTCGTGGCAAACTTTTGGTCGCTCAGCTTTTCCGAATAGCTTGCATAGGTTGTCGTCATTCAATTGAACGCAACGTTCGCCCGCTGGTTTGCCATTTGGCATGCCAGGAATAGGGGAAGAGATACTCGGTGCAATGCAGCATGCCCCACAACCTAATCGACAATCCATCTAAAAGTCCTCGTAAAAATGAAGGGGGCATTATGGACATTTCTCGCCAGATTGGAAGAGGTGTGCGTAAATTCCTATCCATAAGATTACTTGGCTAAATACGAACAAATCTTACTCAATGCTCCTATCACTCCAGTAAGGCCGTAAAACTTGAATTTTGCCGTTCAGAGGGGTATAAAACGCACCCAATTCAATCCCATTCAGTAATAAGTAGTAAGCGTATGAGCACTCCATTTTGGCAAAGTAAATCGTTAGAGCACATGACAGAAGAAGAATGGGAATCGCTCTGTGATGGGTGTGGCAAGTGTTGTCTGCACAAGCTAATGGATGAAGATACGGATGAAATCTATTACACCAACGTGGCGTGTAGTTGGCTGAACAGCAAAACATGTTCGTGTAAAGACTACCCAAACCGTTTCACTTCAGGCGAAGAGTGCACCAAGCTGACGCGTGAAGATATTGATGACTTTACATGGCTGCCACACACTTGTGCATACCGCTTGTTGGCAGAAAACCAACCGCTGCCAGAGTGGCACCCATTAATCACTGGCTCTAAGTCTGCAATGCACGCAGCAGGAGAAAGTGTACGAAACAAAGTGGTGTATGAAATCGATGTGGTGGACTGGGAAGACCACATTTTAAATCATCCTAGCAAGGGGTAGGCTTCGTAAGGCTTAGCGGGGCTAGTGGGTTTATGGTTATTTTCGATAAATACCAAATGCTTTCTTGTCGCTGTCAAAGTTAGCACTAAGGAGAAGTATTCGGTGTAAATGAAGTACGAAGTTTCATAACTTCCTTTCCTTTTCACGCTTCTACCTTTCACGACAGCAATAACGCTTTTAACAGTGACCCACTTTTCTCTGAGGCCTTTATTAAATGCAGCTGGGAGCACGTAAACTTATCGTACCTCTTTTCGACCATGACTTTATCTTCGGTGATATCAGATTCTTGCTTGTCCTCAGACAAAGCCAATAATCTTGAAATTGTGCATCAACTTCTTCGATTAAGCTCGGTTGATTATTTTTGACTTGAACTAATAAATCTCCAACCTGATCAATCATTTTTTCAGTGTTTCAGTCTGACATTGCAGGGCTTCAGCCTAAAGCCTCTAACATGTTTATTATCGCTGTTAACTCCATCTCCTTGTCTTCTCAGGGGGGTAAGGGTTAAGTTAATGGTTGGTTCAAACGATCTTAGAACATTCTGATTTAAAAGGATTAAGGCGTATAGTTCTCGCTACAAGAGATGCACATGGTTTGTATTCATAATACGGATTTAGAGTCATCGAAACCCCCAAAATTTTATTCAAATCTTGCCTCCTGATGTTGACAGTGTCTCAGCAGCATAGCGAATTTTAGTATTTTATGTTCAATAGCTTATAAAAATAGCGTTAATTATCATTGTTTGATTGCTCCCCGTGTTTTGGGTGCACATTTATTTACCCCCCTTGTAAGTGATTATGAATTGCGTCTGAGTCTTAACGGCCGTGTTTATTCAATATTTGCACATCCTTCTGGTCGTCAACAATTTTTATGTTCAGGTCGGTTTTCATACTACCCTTCTAAGCCAATTACACGGCTCAAAACCTACCGATAGACCCAAACTGGTCGTATTTAAAACCACATATTATTAAAGTACCCATTATGATTATTTTTCCGCCACAACTTGTTTTTTATACCCAACCTTATTTTTGAGGTTTTAAGCTCACTACTTCAGATGAAAAAGCAAAATTCATTCTATTATATGCAATAAATTACTCATTAAAAACGTGCTCTTTTGGTATTTAATTAATACCAGTTTAACAGTTTTTGGTTTTGTAAAAGGAGCGTTTTTGATGTGCTCGTCAACAAATTGATCAAAAAGTAATCAAGTTTTGTTGTAAAAATCCTAATTTAGCTATTAGCTATAACTTAGTCGGTTGCTAGCAAAGCAAGCAATCAAACCGCAGTAATAAGAATGAATTGGTATTGGTGTAATACCAAAAGAAGGTAAATGGTTATCTACTGAGGATCAAAATACTATGCTTAACGATTTTAATGAATCACCTAAATACAGCGCTGACGTGTCGAGGCTTACGCTGAAAGCACAAATAGCTGACAAGTTAAGTGCTTTGATCGCATCGCGCATGATTGTTGAAGGAGAGGCTTTGCCATCAGAGCGCGAATTAGCGAAGTCGTATGACGTCAGCCGAGAAACAATACGCGGGTCGTTAGCAACCCTACGCGAAAGAGGTTTGATAACTATATCTCGAGGTAGAAAAAGCATTGTCGCGGAGGGCTCTGCAAAGATCATCCAGTCAACTTGCTTGCTGGACGATATTCAAAATTTCGATGCATTTACGGTTGTTGAAACAAGAAAGGTAATTGAGCGTGCAATATTGCGCTCAGCAGCAATTAATATCAAGGACGAAGACTTAGAGAAGCTGGCATCTTTGGTCGAATACCAGGAAACAGTATTGGATAACCACGTCGCGTTCCAGGTTTCTGACAAAGAGTTTCATTCGATTATCTATAAATCGTGCCGGAACGATTTGTTGTCCAAGATTGCCATTGATGTCTACTCCTATGCACTAGAGCATCGAACAGCTGCATTGGCTGAAGAAAAATCGACCGTTAGAAGCATTCGAGAGCATCACCAAATTCTAAGGTCACTTCAAAACCATGACCCTGATGCCGCTGAACGTTCCATATTGGGGCACGTGGATAGCATCTTTAAGTCAACACTGATCATGCAAAACAAGGACAATGAGTAGCCGATTATGCCTGTAATTACTTTAAATAAGCTAACCAAAAGATACAAATCTACCGAAGTGATTCACCAGATTGATTTGGTGATGGAAGATAACGAGTTTACCGTATTTGTAGGTCCGTCGGGGTGTGGTAAATCCACAACGTTAAGAATGATCGCGGGTCTAGAAACGGTCAGTGATGGCGAAATCAAAATGGACGACCGTCCTATTTCAGGTCTCGAACCGATTGATCGTGACATCGCGATGGTATTCCAGGACTACGCACTTTACCCACACATGGATGTGTACAAGAACATGTCTTTTGCTTTACGTCTTGCAAAGCACCCGAAAAGTGATATCAAAAAGCGAGTGGCAGAAGTGGCAAAAATGCTTGGCCTCACCGAATACCTTCACAGAAAACCTGCGGAATTGTCTGGTGGCCAAAGACAGCGAGTTGCGATGGGACGTGCATTGGTTAGAAATTCTTCGACCTTGCTGATGGACGAGCCACTTTCAAACCTTGACGCCAAATTGCGCGGCCAAATGCGTGCTGAGCTCGCGATGATGAGTAAAAACATCAAGAAAAATATTGTCTATGTGACTCACGATCAGATCGAAGCCATGACACTTGCAGACCGAATTGTAGTTATGAAAGATGGGTATATCCAACAGCACGGGACGCCAAGAGAGCTGTTTGATAAGCCAAGCAACAAGTTTGTGGCGGGTTTTATGGGGATGCCACCAATGAATTTTCTAGATATGTGCTTAGAGCAGATAGACGGAAAAACCTACGCTGTAGGGTCGGATTTTAAACTCGAGCTTTCAGCTTTAGAAGATAAATCTAAGTTACCAGATTCCGGCGAGGTTACGATAGGTATTCGTCCCTCTGCGCTCACATCCCCAATTTCTGTTCAATTTGAAAATTTAATCACGTTCACTATTAACGTAACTGAATATGTAGGCAATCAGACGGTATTAATTTCAGAAATTCAAGGTAAACGATTCATGGTTGAAGTGGATTCACTCAATGAATTTAACGATGGTGATACAGTCAGTTTTCAAGTAAATCCTGACGATATTTATATTTTCGAAAAAAACACGGAAGAAGCAATATATTAAATTTAAAATCATTTAATAAGTTAAGATAAAAACAACAAGGATAGCTAATTCATTCTCTTGCTCTTAGGAGGCAAAATGATTACGAACATTAAAAAGGTATTTAATAAATCAATAATCACAGCGCTAGCGCTGAGTACTGCGTCATCATTTTCGTATGCAAGCCCATACGATAAATATAAAGATACGACGCTGGTAGTGAATTTTCCTGCACACCCTCATTATAATGCAGTTATGAAGGTATTACCTGAATTCACTAAAGAAACGGGGATTAAAGTAGAAGTCGACCAACTTCAATATTTGAGAATGCGTGAGAAGCAAACTCTAGAATTAACTAAGCGCAAAGGCGACTATGATCTCATTTCATATGTTGTTTTCTCAAAGGCTGACTATGTATACGCCGATCAGCTGGAAAACCTTGCCAAATACTTTATGAACCCGATGTTGGCTGATCCTAAATTTGATGCAGAAGACCTAGTTGATGGGTACGTTGCAAATATTGGTGTTGCTGGGGGTAAGAAAGGTTACCTTAAGGGACCAACGGGATCGTTGTTTGGTTTACCTTACGGCTCTGAAACGTCAATCCTGGGGTATCGCAAAGACATTTTTGAAAAGCACAATTTGGAGGTGCCGACCAACTATAAAGAGATGTTATCTCTAGCTTGTGAGATCCCTAAACTTGAACCAGGGATGGGGGGACTAGCGTCTCGTGCGGCTTCAGGCCATCATGCGTCGCACGCTTTTCTTCTTCATTTATCACCTTTAGGTGGGCGAGTTTTTGATGACCAATGGAAACCAATCGTTAATAATGCTCAAGGTGTAGAAGCTGCTAAAGCGTTGAAAACGATTGTAGATTGTGGTGCTGAAGGCGCAAAAACGTTCGGTTTTGCCGAGGCAGGTACATCCTTTTTACAAGGCAAGTCTGCTATGTTCCTCGATTCTACTGTATTCGCAGGTCAGGTGAATGATCCAAGCAAGTCTAAAGTGGTGGGTAAAATCGGTTGGGCTCCTCACCCTATGGGTGTACGCAAAGGTTCACAAACCGGTGGATTCGGTATTGGTATTCCGACCAATGCGCAAAACAAAGAAGCAGCCTTCTTGTTAATGCAATGGCTAACGTCGAAGAAGGCAGACAAACTCGTTGCGATGGCTGGAGGAAATCCTTCTCGTTACTCTACGCACTTTGATAAAGACGTAAACGCGAAATTCCCTCATATGAAAGTATTTGGTGAAGCACTGAAAGACGCGGATCCAGATTGGCGTCCAATCATTCCAGTTTGGGGTAAAATTAATGCTGATTTAGGGACTACCTTATCGAAAGTATTAACAGAAGATCTGGATATTCAAGAGGCGCTTGATGGCGTTGCTAAGCGTGCGGAGAAGGAAATGGCTGATGCTGGCTATTATTCTTGGGACGAAAAATAATTAATCTCTAATAAATATGAGTTAAATCGGAAATGTTCTCGCCCTAAAATATTTGGGCGAGATAACTCCAAATCTATATAAATCGGTGTTTAAATGAAAGCTATTGATATTAATCGCATGACTCCGTATGTGTTCTTGGCTCCTGCCTGCATTTTTTTAATATTTGGTCTTCTATATCCAATTTTATATATGATGTATGCGAGTTTCCTAGATTGGAATCCAAGCCAACTAATTAATGAAGCAGATTGGGTCGGTCTCAAAAACTATTTTGACTTATTTCAAGACTCATCATTTCGTGAATCTCTTGGAGTGACTTTAAAATTTGCTGGTATTATTATTTTTTTAGAAGTTTTTCTGGGTGTAGGGCTTGCGTTGTTGCTAGATAGAAACATTCGTGGAATGTCTATATTGAGAACAATATTTATTTTACCCATGATGATTGCTCCAATTGTAGTTGGATTAATGTGGCGTTATATGTACCACCCTACTATCGGTGTTTTTAATCGCACATTAAACGCATTGGGTTTCGATTCCATTCCATGGTTGTCGGACTCTGATTGGGCACAATCGTCGATCATTATTGCGGACGTTTGGCAGTGGACACCATTTATTTTCATCCTTTCACTTGCTGCATTGCAATCTTTGCCTAAGTCGACACTTGAAGCCGCTAGAATTGATGGCGCAACACAGTGGCAACAGATCGTCTACATCAAGATACCTTTGATGATGCCTGTGCTTATCGTAACTATGCTGCTTCGTCTGATTGATGCATTCAAAGTGCTTGAGGTTATTCTGGTCATGACAAACGGTGGTCCTGGTTTATCTACTGAAATTCTCTCGCTCAGAATTTCTCGCACAGCCTCAGAATTTAGAGAGCTTGGAGAGGCTGCAGCTATGTCCAATATGCTACTTGTCGTTCTGTTGGTATTAACCCTAACCATGTTTATTTACAACCGAGTAAATGAAAAACGAATCGAGAAATTGGCGACTGTCAGAAAGGATGAAGAAGAATGAGTAATCCAAAGGAAAATGAACAAAACCCAGCGTTTTACGCCTTAATTGTAGCGCTAATTGTGATGTCACTCGGCCCAATAATGTTGATGGTGATGACGTCACTTAAATTGAACGTAGATATAATGAGCGACACGAGTGGTTTATTTTTTACACCAACACTTAAAAATTACGAGACCGTGTTGTGTGACGTGCTGTGGTACACGCCTGATCATGTAGACTTTTGTAGCCCGACGTTCACTCGTTCACTAGGGAACTCAATTTTTATTGCGACTGTTTCTACCGTTATCACATTGACCATTGGTTGTATGGCCGCTTACGCGTTAGTTCGATTTAAGTTTATGGGTAGAGGCGCTGTGTCACTGACAACCCTGATGATGCGTATGGTACCACCAGCGGTATTATTAGTACCTGTATTCGGTATCTGGACGTTCGACTACGGCTTGGATGGGACATTTAGCGGCATCATTTTATTGTATGTCGCAATGAACCTTCCGTTTGTAATATGGATTTTGCAAAGCTTCATTGTGCAAGTGCCATTGCCTTTGGAAGAGGCCGCAAAGGTGGATGGAGCCAGGCCCATGCAAATCTTTTTTTTGGTGGTTTTACCCATTATTAAACCGGGTTTAGCTGCTGCTGCGATCTTTACGTTTCGAATTGCTTGGAATGAATTTTTGTTGGCGAACGCGTTGTTACAGCGTGACACACGTACTGTGCCCGTAACCATTGTTAACTCTTTGACAGAGTACGACATTGATTGGGGCGTCATTATGGCAACAGGCATGCTTTTGGCGGTTCCTCCCATAATTTTTACTTTCATTGCGTCAAAACAAATCATCACCGGTATGACTGCAGGTGCGGTCAAAGGTTAACAGATTTAATTTTTCAACAGTTTTACAGGTATACACATGAATTTAGAAAAAGATTACCAACTAGTGATTGGAACATATAGTGATATCGATGCGTTGGCTCATCAGCCGTATTCTCCGAAACCGGGTGAGGGTATGTACTGCGCTACTCTTACAAAAAACGGTCAACTCATCGTTAATAGCGCTGTGGCATCCCTGAACCCTGCAGTGCTCATTCCTGGCTCTGACAAGAAATATTTATATGCGATTTTGGAAACGATCAGAGAGAACGGTTCTATTGTTCAGTATGAAGTCCAGGCCGACGGTAGCCTTACTGAAGTGTCCTCTTTTCAGGCAGGCGGAAAATCAACGTGTTACTTGTCTTTTTCCCCTAACAATGATGCCGCCATCGTCATTAACTACTGGGATGCCATCATTGATGTAGTCGATGTCGATGAGCAAGGACGTCTTGGTGAGGTACTTCAAAGCTTCAAACAATACTACCGACCTGAGTCCGAGTGGCGACAAGTGCAAGACCGCGAAGATCATTGGGGAAATCGTCAAGTAGGCCCACACGCACACTGCGCGCACTTTTGGCATGAGTGGGTGTTTATTCCTGACCTGGGAGAGAATGCGGTATTCCAGTATCGTTGGAACCCAGAAACTCGTCAATTGATGCGTGATACTTGGATTGAGTTTGAACCAGGTTCAGGGCCAAGACACATGGCAATGCATCCAAATTTAGACATCTGTTATATCTCAAACGAGCTATTTAATACGGTTTGTGTCGCTAAGTTGGACAGTTCTGAGCCCTCAGAGGTAAAACCACGCCTTATCGTGACTCAATATGAATCGACCTTAAACAACCACGATCAAATCAGCTATGTCTCTGAAATTAAATTGTCTCCGGATGCGAAGTTTCTTTATGTCTCCAACCGTGGGGACAACTCAATTGCCGTGTTCAAAGTCCTGGAAGATGGCAAATTGAAGCGCATAGACATCACATCAACGGAGGGGAAATTCCCTCGACATTTTGCTATTTCTCCTTGTGGAAAGGCGGCCATCATTTCCAACCAAGATACCGGTAATGTGATCGTATTTTCTAGAGACTTGGAAACGGGGTTGATCAAGATGACCGATGAAATCATCGAAGTCCCAGCGCCAAACTATATCCGTTTTTTGGAATTGTAAGGCGTTTGTTTAATCGTCAACGTAGAGATTAGGCATTTTAGAATGTCACCCTTTTTCATCGGTTATTGTGATAAGGGGGAGGGGGGAAGGGCCAAACACGATGCCATATCCGTTTGGTTTGACGTTTATGGATATTGATATGGATGATGGATCATGAATTATTGGTTAGGTATTGATTGTGGTGGCACGTATTTAAAAGCCGGCATCTACGACCAACAGGGGCGAGAAATTGGTGTATCTCGTTGCTCCCTCGAACTTATCTCGGAGCATTCAGGCTGGGTTGAGCGAGATACGGCACAGCTATGGGCGTCTACCTGTGCAGTGATAAAGCAGGCTATTGAGGATACCCAAGTCGCCCCGTCACAGATTAAAAGTATTGGAATATCTGCTCAAGGCAAGGGGGTATTCTTGTTGGACAAGCAAGGTCATCCCATGCCGCGTGCGGTTCTATCTGCCGATCAACGTGCGATAGACGTGGTGAAAAAATGGCAGCGAGAGGGCATTCCAGAAGCGATTCATCTCAAGACAAGGCAAACCCTTTGGACGGGACACCCTGTGTCGATTCTACGGTGGTTTAAGGAATCATTGCCTCAGCAATATGACCAAATAGGTACAATATTCATGAGTCATGATTATCTTAGGTGGTGCTTAACAGGGCAAAAGCATTGCGAAATCACGAACATATCTGAGTCTAATTTTTATAATTTCGAAACGGGTCAATACGATGATGATCTCGCCGAATTGATGGGGATTCCCGAAGTTTTTGACGCACTACCCCCAATCATTGGCTCGACAGATGTCGCTGGTTTTGTGAAGGAGGACGCAGCTCAATTGACAGGTCTCAAGGTAGGTACTCCAGTCGTTGGCGGTGTTTTTGATGTGGTTTCGACCACCATATGTTCTGGAATTCGGGATCCCCGGGCTTTGAACTTAACAATGGGCACTTGGTCGGTAACTACAGGTGTCACGGATCGCCTGATTGAGATCAACGAATCTTATGTTAAGCCGCATGTGTTTGGCCACCACGCGCAAGAAGGTCAATACATTACTCACGATGCGAGTCCCACCTCTTCTGGTAATTTGGAATGGTTTACTGAGCTTTTTGATGATCAAGACTTCTCTGAAATAAACCGTTCAATTAGTGCGTTGCCAAAGCTAAGCTCGTCAGTGTTGTTTGCCCCATTTTTGTATGGTTCTAACGCCGGATTAGGCGTCAAAAGCGGGCTATATGGAATCCAATCTTTTCATTCTAAGCCACAAATATATCAGGCTATTTATGAAGGGGTCGTGTTTAGCCATCTGTTCCACCTCGGTCATGTTCGCCTTCTTTACCCTAATCTCGAGTATTTGGTTGTATGTGGAGGCCCTGCTCGATCGAAAGAGTGGATGCAGATTCTGTCAGACGCCAGCGGACTTCCTGTTGTACTGCCTAAAATTGAAGAGACTGGCTGCTTTGGTGCTGCGATTGTGGCTATGGTAGGCAGTGGGGTTTACGTTTCAGTTGATCAAGCCATGGAGGGTATGAGTATCGATCAAGACAAGATCTTCCCCGACGGTAATGTTTTTTTGCCCTATCAGGAGAAAATGCAAAAGTACCGTGTGTACGTCGAATCTCTGGGCAAATTAGAGAACGCATTGAGCCAAATTACGTCCAGTAAAACAAGATTAGAGGAAGAACGATGATTCCTAAACTACAAGTAGCTTTGGATGTGAATACCGAAGCAGAGGCATTAAAATCTGCAGAGGCGTTAGCACCGTTTGTTGATGTTTTGGAGGCAGGCACCTTGATTTGTTTTGCTGAAGGCATGTCAGTAGTGCGAGCATTGCGCTGTCAGCACCCTACTATCCCGTTAGTGGTGGATATGAAATTAGCTGACGCCGGAAAAGATCTTGGTGAAATGGCATTTAGTGCAGGTGGTTCGCTACTAACAGTCGTATGTGCCGCGCCACTTGCGACCATAGAGGGCGCTTTGCAGGTTGCCAATGAATATGGTGGAGACATTCAGATCGAACTGTTCGGTGATTGGACATTCGAACAAGCCAGAGAGTGGCGAAAAATTGGGGTATCTCAAGCGATTTATCACCGGGGAAGAGACGCTCAAGCCAAGGGGCAAACATGGTTACAAGAAGACCTTGATTGTTTACAGCGTATGTGTGATTTAGGGTTCAAAATGTCGGTTACAGGAGGGATTACTCAAGATACCTTGTCCTTGTTTGAGTATTTGCCCATAGATACTTTTATTGTAGGCCGAGCGTTACTTGATTCGTCTGACCCCAAAAAAGCGGCCATTTCATTTAAAGAGACATTAACTGCATTATGGGGAAATAAAGAATGACATACGTTGACGCTTCACGCACTCATCCTATTGGTATTTATGAGAAAGCACTACCGAAACATTTAAGCTGGTCTGAAAGGCTAGCACTTGCCAAGTCTTGCGGCTTCGATTTTGTCGAGATGTCCATTGATGAAACTGATGGTCGGTTGGCTCGATTGGATTGGTCTAAAGATGAGCGCAAATCTTTAGTCAACGCAGTCATTGAGACGGGGATTCGTGTGCCATCGATGTGTTTGTCAGGCCATCGCCGATTTCCTTTTGGTAGTCATGATCCAGAGACTCGTCAGCGTGCTTACTCTATTATGGAGAAGGCTATTATACTGGCTCAGGATCTTGGCATAAGAACGATCCAATTGGCAGGTTATGACGTGTATTACGAAACGCAAGACGAAGATACATTGATGCGCTTCGAACAAGGCCTAAAGTGGGCTGTTGATCTGGCGGCAAAATCTCAGGTTATGATCGCAGTTGAAATCATGGATACGCCATTTATAAACTCGATCACCAAATGGAAAGCGTGGCAAGAAAAGGTCGATTCGCCTTGGTTTACTGTTTACCCTGATATTGGGAATTTATCCGCATGGGGAAATGATGTCACCGCTGAGCTGACATTAGGTATCAATCAAATAGCAGCGCTGCACCTTAAAGACACTTATGCCGTAACAGAGACGAGTGAGGGCCAATTCAGAGACGTGCCTTTTGGCGAAGGCTGTGTTGATTTTGTTCAAGTGTTCAAAACACTCAAGGCGTTGAACTACCGTGGGAGTTTCTTAATTGAAATGTGGACGGAGAAGGCTGAAGAGCCAGTAGCTGAGCTGATTAATGCTCGTCGCTGGATTGAGAAAAAAATGGACCAAGGAGGCTGGCATGTTTAAATCGTTAAAAGAAGAGGTTCTTGAAGCCAATCTGGCCCTTCCAAAGCATGGGTTGGTAACCTTTACTTGGGGGAATGTCAGCGCAGTGGATCGGGAACGAGGTGTGATCGCCATTAAGCCCTCTGGGGTCGAATATGAGGTGATGCAAGCCAGTGACATCGTTATAGTGGATCTCGAAACTGGCAAGGTTGTGGAGGGCGACAAAAAGCCCTCATCTGACACGCCAACACACCTTTGCTTGTATCGCGCTTTCAATGACATTGGTGGTATTGTTCATACACATTCTCGCCACGCGACTATTTGGTCTCAGGCGGGGATCGATATACCCGCTTGGGGTACCACGCATGCTGATTATTTCTATGGTTCCATTCCTTGCACACGGTCTATGTCTTCTGATGAAATACAAAGGGATTACGAATGGGAAACTGGCGAAATGATCGTAAAAACGTTTGATGAACGTCAGATTAATCCAAACCAAATGCCAGCAGTTTTGGTCAATGCTCACGCGCCGTTTGTATGGGGAAAAGATGCATCAACCGCAGTTCACAATGCTGTCGTATTAGAAGAGGTGGCGTATATGGGACTATTTTCAATACAACTATCGCCTAACCTTGGTTCTGTTCAGCAATCGCTGCTAGATAAACATTACCTGCGTAAACATGGATCCGATGCCTACTATGGTCAATAACGATGCGGTATGGTTATACGATGCAAAGAAAAAGCAATAAAGGAGAGAATTCTCTCGTCTCGCAGAGTCGCTAGTGACGATAAGAACAGACGCTCTTGAATGACTGTTTTGTTATTCGGTCTCACTCAAAAAACGCCCCGCAGGGCGTTAAGTGAAGCTAGCAAAAAAGCTCAGGCTAATTTACTTGCTGTTTGATGTATTCACCAAGCTCAGAGTGATGCATGATTTTTGATACTGGCAATATCTTTTCTGCTGGTCCCCAAGCAAACACGTTCACAGGAGTATGGGTGTGCGTGCCTGTACCCCAAACAATGTTTTGACCAGTTGCTTGTTCTCGAGCAAGTAGGTTGCCACGGTCGTTATATGGGAAGAAAGCATCGAAATCGTTGATGGCCGGGACATTCTCTTCAGAAAGATATTTGTGTTGCGCCAATCGATATGGATTTGGCTTACTTGCTAGCACCTTTTTCGCTTGTTCTGCGGTGATTGGAAATTCACTATTTTTGTTCACGATCCCAGCGAATTTCTCGGGCGTTTGCTCAGCTTTGTCGAGTTTTTGATACTCACTGATCATGCCGTAGTAGCTTTGTTTCTGGTTGTATAAACCATCAAGAATATCGAAGGCACCGAAGTTAAAGTTTGGCGCATAATCACGATCGGTAAAGGCTTCACCTGGGCGCTTTTGTGGCTTTGGTAGCTCACTTGATGAATAGCTAAAGCCGAAAGAGCCAGTTTCATGGTCTGCAGTCACGATTACGATGGTGTCTTCGCGATCTTTTGTCCATTCGTATACCGTTTGAATTGCTTCATCAAACTTAAGCAGTTCGTGCAGCATAGTACCCGCATCATTACTGTGCCCAGCCCAATCTATCTGTCCGCCTTCAACCATTAGGAAAAAGCCATCTTCATCTTTTGATAAGACGTTAAGCGCTTTTTGCGTCATCTCTTTTAGGCTCGGTTGTGTGCGTTCGCCACTCAGCTTTTTATTGCTATATGCAATGCCATCGTCCATGCCAGAGTACGCGAATAGACCAAGTAATTTGTCGCCGTTAGCGTTGTCGAGCATATCTCGGTTAAACGCTAACTGATAGCCGTCTTTCTGGGCTTCAGCAAGAAGGTTGCGGTCATCTTTACGTTTTGACTTGAGGTAAACGTCACCTTGGGTTAGTTGCTCAAGTTGTTTGTAGGTTTCGCCTTTGTCATTGGTTGACTTAGGGATCCAGTGACGCAGTCCTCCAGATAGCATCACATCGACACCTGTTTCCAGCATATCGCTAGCAATATGGTTTTCTAGAGAGCGGTGTGGCTGATGCGCGGCGAATGCGGCAGGTGTAGCGTGAGTTAAGCGCGTATCGGAAACCAGCCCGGTCGCTTTACCCACTTTTTTTGCTTTCTCCAAAACGGTTTCTATGTGATTGCCTTGGGAGTCAATACCAATCACTTCTGAACCTGTGTAGATACCTGTAGCAAGCATGGTTGCTGAACAGGCAGAATCGACCACAATCGCATCTTCTGGGTGGGTAAGAGATGAACCAATCACGCCTTCTTGAGCAAGCTGATAAAGGGCGGTCTTTTGACCTTTATAGATTGAGTTAGGTGCTTGGTTTGCATAAGTCTCTAATAAGCCAACTTGTTGAGGTCCCATACCATCGCCAATCATTAGAATGACATTTTTGATTTCTGCTGAAAGTACATTGAATGAGAGTGTTGACGTTGCCACTGCGGCAATAACAGGTTTCATAAAGTGCTTCATTGTTTATCCCTTTTTATATAAGCGGGGTGATTAAAACACTCGAATGTGTCAACTCTGTTTCATATTTATTTCATAAATATAAAATTGAGCAATAACTCAAATCTTTGGAATAGAAATAAAAAAAGGCTCACATTTCTGTGAGCCTTTGGCTTATTTAGGAGGGCCCAAACTCGTGGGCAGCGTCATGGCTAAAGTCAAGCAAGCGGTAGTTCTGCAACCACTTGGTTGAACGTGATTCGAGCATTCTGAGCCTGCTCAGATAACTCGACCTTTTTTGCTTGTGCGGCACTAAGATTACTCTCGGCCTGCTCAAGTGCTTGTTGTAGGTTCTCTGGTAATTCGTGAGTTTCCATTTGCGAACCTTGTTCTAGCACATAAGCGCGAATTTCTTTTTTCACTGCTGCTAGCTCTGTATAAGCAACACGCTCTGACTCTGCAGCTTCTTGCGCAGCGTCTCTCTCTTTCTCAAACTGAGCCAGTGCCATACCTTCAGCTGACCATGGGTCCATGTCTGGCAGCTCTTCGATATTGATGGTTGGCTCGATGTACGCATCTTGGTGGCGTAAGTCGAGGCTAGTTGCACGCACTGCTGAAATCATCAACATGACAGAGATAGCCAGTAATGGCAGGCCGCCAACAATCGCTGCGGTTTGTAGCGTACTCAAGCCACCCAGGAACATCAGAATTGTTGGTAAAAACGACAGTGTGAATGCCCAAAACATACGGTTCCAACGCATTGGTTCTTCTGTCACGTTGTTCTGAACAACAGAAGCAAGGATGTATGAGATAGAGTCAAAGGTAGTCGCCGTGAAAATGATACACAGTAGTGTAAACACTGCGATAACGATTGTGCTCATCGGCAACTGCGCCAGCATCGAGAAGATTGCTTTGGTTGCGCCTTCATCGTTAAGTACAGCCACAACATCCAGCTCACCAGAAAGCTGTAGAGATAGACCGTAGTTACCCAAGATCATGAAGAATAGGAAACAGCCGATAGAACCAAAGAAGATAGAACCTGACACCATTTGCTTGATGGTTCTGCCGCGAGAGATACGCGCTACAAATAGACCCATACTCGGTGCAAATACTAGCCACCATGCCCAGTAGAAAATCGTCCAGTCTTGCGGGAAGTGCGTGTTTTCGAATGTGCCGTAGCCACCAAATGGTTCAGCCCATGTTGCCATCACGAAGAAGTTAGACAATAGACGACCAATCGAGTCTAAACCGGTTTCTAGCATGAAGATTGTCGGGCCGGCAATCAGTACGAATGCCAATAGACCCATTGCACCCCAGAAGTTGATGTTACTTAGGATCTTAATGCCTTTTTCTAAACCCGCATAAGACGAGTAAGCAAAAATAGCAGTACAAACCAAAAGAACGGTCACTTGTGTTAGGTTGTTTTTCGGTAGGCCAAACAAGTGGTTCAAGCCTTCAGTGATAAGAGGTGCTGCTAAACCTAAGGTTGTCGCGGCGCCGCCTAATAGGCCGAAAATGAATAGGATATCGACGATCTTTCCTGGTATGCCTTTGCTACGGTGTTCACCAAGAACCGGCATTAATGCACTTGAGATCTTTAGAACTGGCTGTTTACGTACGTAGAAGAAGTAAGCAATAGGAATTGCTGGGATTAGGTAGATAGACCATGCGATAGGCCCCCAGTGGAACAGACCGTAAGTTGCTGCCCAACGAACCGCTTCTTCACTGCCTGGTTCTAATTGGAAAGGAGGGGATTGGTAGTAGTAAGCCCACTCAATACAGCCCCAGTACAAGATACTTGCACCGATACCACCACAAAACAGCATTGCAGCCCATGAAGCGGTTTTAAACTCAGGTTCTTCATCAGCTTCGCCGAGTTTAATTTGTCCCATATCACTGAACACCACGTACACCATAAATGCACAAGCCGCGAGGCCGAGCGCAAGATATAGAAAACCAAGTTGGTCAGTCATGAATGTTTTCGCAATCGCAATCCAGTCTGCACCTTGAGCTGGAAACAGAATGAGCGGGAAAACTATCGTGAGGAGTAGTGCAATAGCACCAAAGAAGGTTGGCTTATCGATAAGCTCAAAAGTGTTTTTCACGAGTATTATTCCATTAAAATGAGAGAGGAATTATGGAATGAACTCGTTTTTCTGACCTAATCGGGTCTATTGTCGTGACGACAAATCGCTTTTATTTTGAATAAAATACGATCAAGGACTAAGCGGGTAAGGCTATATTAAAGCAAGAAGAATACCGCCTACGGTTGCCGCTGCGGACAAGTATTGCCCCGCTGAATAAGAACCGTCATCTTCTTCTTCGATCTTATCTGGATGATCCATACCTAGAGCGCCATGAGCAAATGATTCAACTTTATCGCTTACTGTCGCGTTTTCTGCTTCGACTCTTTTCGCTTCTTTATCGATTTCTTTAAGGGCAGATAAGAGTGCTTTGCCCTCTTCAGAAAGTTTAACTGTGTTTTGCTCAACCTTAAGCGGTGCAGGCTTTTCAGCTTCGCTAACTGAACTCTTAGCGTTCATCTGCGAAGGCGAATATAGCTGAGTGTTACTCGTTCCTACTGGCGTCATATAGCTCTCCTTATCTATCCTTAAACATAGTATCGGCAGAGGTGTGAAAAACTTGTGCAATTAATCATCGATAGTGATGTTTTTTATTCGCACATTACATTTTCTTCTGCTTAATCAAAACTGCTTGGTAAATAAGCAATTCCTATGCCGATACCCATGTTCAAACTAAGAAGCTAAGCGAGCTTAGTCACATGGTAGGTCTGAGCTACGTTTAGACAGGTGTTTGTATGCCTTCATACGGTTCTCTTTCTGAACAAAACGCACCGGTGGAGACAATACTTGTAGTTGGTAATCACTTGAATCTGAAGACAAGGCTTCGACAGGTGTGATGATGGCAACTTTCAGGTCAGGATTACGACGCGAGATAGAAGCGGCTGTGCCTAACCCACCTTCAGTATGGAACTTACCAGCGACATGAATCACCTGTTTGTCAGGGTTCGTTGCTAGGTAATCGACAATCGAATCCGCCATGGTTTCATCCCAAGTTGCTTGAGCGGCAAACTGCTTTTCAGTTTGTTCAGGCGTACCGTGGTGCATCGATGCCATGAATTTGTCTTTGTATGGGCTATCGCCAGTATTCACCTCAGCAGCTACCCAGTCTCGTTGCTTTGTAGAAAGTTGGTCTAGATACGGTAACCCTTTACGGCCAATACACTGAACAAAAGGCTTAGGCGCATTTGCCGCGATAACATCTAAGTTATTCGCTTTTGCGAACTCTACTAATGCGCGGTAATCGCTTTCGTAATTTGGCCAAGCGGCAGCCTTGGAGATAAACACCTGTTCACCAATCTCACCGTTTAGGTATTGGTTAAGCGTGTCTTGGTGCTCGCGGGTAAATTGCTCCATTGATAGGGCAATGTTTGAATCTGCGTTTTGACACGCTTTTAAGAAGTCAGTCTGAAAGCGGTGGATTGCGGAGTGAGTGTGCCATTCGCCAATAAGAATAACGTCAGCGTTTAGCAGCTCTTGTGGTAAAGCGTTAAGAGAAAGTGCTTGGCCTTGTGGAGAGGCAAACTGATAATCGTAGTAGGTGGAAACGGTTTCCGGTTGAAGCACTTTTTGAGAAGTGTTTTCTGAAGGTTGATTAGCACAAGCTGTGAGAAGAGTGGTTAATCCGATAAGAATAATACGTTGCATGAAATGCCTCCTTGAAGAACACGCATACTAAAGGAGGCAAGATGAGCTTTCAATGCAAACGATAATCAATATCAATTAAATCTGTTTGCGGTACACTCTTAGCATAAAATCAGCTTCACAGTTGAATTGCTCTACGTTGGTGAGTTGTTGTTTAAACTCTTCAGTCGCTTTCCAAGCAAACGGCGTCATCTGTAGCAGGTCGAATGCATCAGACCCCGATAGTTCCATCATATAGTTTAGATGCTCTTGGTGCTCAAGAGTAAAACCTTCGATCAATTCAGGATCTTCATCGTGTAAACGCACACCATCATAAATGGTGTCACGCAACTGATATAGATGTCGGCTTGCTGGTGTTACTGTAATCACGACACCATTGTCTTTAATTGTGCGTTGGAGCTCTTCTGCCTTACATGGTGCATAAATGCGTAGAATGCCGTCTAAGCTGTTTTCAGCAAAGGGTAGACGATGGCTAGAGGCAACAGAGAAGTCGACAGCTGGGTAGCGTTTAGCCGCGTATTTGATAGCAACCTTAGAAATGTCTAGACCAAAAATAGCACCGTTCTTATCTTGAAGATTCAGCGCGATTTCATTGGTGTAATATCCCTCGCCACAACCAATGTCCAATAGGCTAGGTGCCGTTTCTGGTAGATAGTTTGAACAGAGTTTGACGACTGCTTGGCGCATAGGATTGTAATGGTTGCCTTCTAGGAAACGACGACGTGCTTGCATCATCTCTTTGTTGTCACCTGGATCTTTTGAACGTTTATGATGTGCAGGCATCAAGTTGACGTAGCCTTCTTTTGCTATATCGAACTGATGGTTCTTTTCACACTTAAACGTACGATCGTTTTGAGATAAAGGTTGGTGACACAGAGGACATTGGTAGTGCATGACGATCTCAGAGCATAGAGTAGGGCGGCAAATTCTATCAAAAAGGACTCCGTCAGGCTAAATAAAAAAGCTGTCATTGGTGGCTCTAGAGATACGGAGTATTAGGCCTGACAACATTAAAAATCATTGCTTCGATTTCGGTCACGTTTGTCTGCCGTTTTTCTGGGTATGGTTCACTCTTCAATAGCGTGAATAAGAAACTGATA
Organism: Vibrio sp. Isolate32; assembly: GCF_022397955.1. Taxonomy (GTDB): domain Bacteria; phylum Pseudomonadota; class Gammaproteobacteria; order Enterobacterales; family Vibrionaceae; genus Vibrio. The sequence continues at coordinate 64,210 of NZ_JAKEUQ010000001.1, forward strand.
TGAAAAAGAAAATTATCCTCGATACCGACCCAGGCATCGATGACGCAATGGCCATTTTATTTGCAGAAGCTCATCCAGAGATTGAGCTGATGGGGATTACGACGGTCTATGGCAATGCGACGATAGACAACGGCACTCAGAATGCGCTTTATCTAAAGCAAAAGTTTGATATGAATGCGCTGGTGGCAAAGGGCACTGATAAACCTTTAGTCAGAGATCCAGTTGGCGCTACCGTGGTCGTACATGGTGAAGCTGGTTTTGGTGATGTGAAAGCGCCAAGTTCGCTAGATGTCTCAGCGATTGAAAAAACAGCTTATCAGTTCATTATTGATAGTGTTCGTGCTGAGCCGGGAGAGATTACACTCATTGCTGTTGGGCCTCTCACTAACCTTGCTCTGGCGTTGGAAGCTGCCCCTGACATTGTCAATTTGGTTAAGGAAGTCGTCATTATGGGTGGAGCCTTTGGCGAAAATGACCATAGGGGTAATGTGACGCCATTTGCCGAAGCGAACATACACGATGACCCTCATGCTGCAGACAAGGTCTTCACGGCATCATGGCCAGTGACAGTTATCGGGCTTGATGTAACAGAGGAGAGCTTCTTTACTGCTCAATACCTTGATGATTTGAGAGATGATGCTGGAGAGGTAGGGCAGTTCATCTGGGATGTTAGCCGTTACTATTTGAAGTTCTACTCAGAAAAAGTGGGAATGGAAGGCTGTCACGTTCACGATCCATCAGCCATTGCTTATGTCATCCAACCTTCTTTGTTTGAGTGCCGAAGTGGGGCAATTAGAGTGGTCACCGATGGACCTGCAGAGGGCATGACCATCCAGAAAAGCGACCAGCGTAGTTATATGAATGATGAGTGGAGTTCACTCCCGGCGCAGAACGTCGGCATTAAAGTAAACGATGAAGCGCTGCTGTCACTCTATAGAGAGACGTTAGTTCGATATTCTCAGAGTTAAGTTTAATCGTTAGCCGATTGAGAGCAATAAAAAGGCCGGAGTGAACCGGCCTTTAATGTGTCTTGCGTAGCGAACTGATTACAGAATCAATTCCTGAATAAGGTTACTGAACAGAAATCGTTGTAATCAGCTGGTGGCTCTCGCCAGGCTGAAGCGTTTTGCCTGCCTCTAAGCTCGGCGCGTGCAGTGTTGATTCAACACATAACATGGTTAGGTAACCATCGTCTTGCATGTCACCCATACCAGCCGCACCTTCTGCCCATGGGTTCCATAAAACCGCAGAGTTATGGCCTTGGTTTTTAACTGATAGAGTACGCTCAAGTTTTTTGTCCGTAACCAAGATCTGAGCTTCTGGTTGAGTGTACACTCGGTCAATGGTGTCGGTTAGCACAAGCTCAGCACCGCCTTGACAGATCTTGTCACCTTGCAGGCTGTCGATGTACTCAGCACCCATACCTGTGGTTGTTGTGTTATGGATGTCTGCAACGTTTAGGTAAGTGTGCAGTGCGCCAGAGAAAGTCCATGGTTGCTCATCTGTATTCTTCACATCCAAAGTCACTTTAAGCTCATCGCCAATCTCAACATTCAAGCGTGCATCGAACTGATGTGGCCATACTGCTAGCGTCTCTTCGCTAGGCTTTAGACCTAAGCTGACAATCACACCAGCCTCGCTTTCGCGGTGCTCAACTAATTGCCACTCGCTTGAACGAGCAAAGCCGTGTGCTGGTGCAGCAATGCGACCAAACCAAGGCCAACATACTGGAATACCACCACGCAGTGCTGTTTTGCCATCAAATTTAGCTTGTTGGCTCATCCAAATTAGGTCTTCTTGGCCTTGTGGTTGGAACGACACAACATGGCCGCCAAACAGTGAAATCGCTGCATTTGCTTTATCGTGAATAACACGAACCAGTTTTACACCTTGGTGTTCAACGATAGTGACGTTGTCAGAAAGCACCGCCAGTGCAGGAAGAGTAGATAAATCCATTACATAATCCTTCTTAAGGGAAATTGAATTCAAATTCGAGATACTCAAACTCAAGTAAAGAGTCGGGTAGTTCTCGCATTTGAATTGAATCTCGTACCGGAGAAATGTGCCATTTGTTAAGCATCATCTTCATTGGTGCAGAAGTGATTCATAAACAACAGGTACAAAAAAGGCGACTCTAGAGCCGCCTTTTCTTTTCAGTCTTTTCTCAAAGACAGTCTAGCTAAACGCTATCTAAGTAGTAATTACTTAGAGATGTGAGCGATTAGGTCTAGAACTTTGTTTGAGTAACCGATTTCGTTGTCGTACCAAGATACAACTTTAACGAATTTGTCAGTTAGAGCAACACCAGCTTTAGCATCGAATACTGAAGTGTTAACTTCGCCGATGAAGTCTTGAGAAACAACTTGGTCTTCAGTGTAACCTAGAACGCCAGCCATTTCGCCTTCAGAAGCTTCTTTCATTGCAGCACAGATTGCTTCGTAAGATGCAGCTTCTTTTAGGTTAACAGTTAGGTCAACTACAGAAACGTTAGCAGTTGGTACACGGAAAGCCATACCAGTTAGAAGGCCGTTTAGTTCTGGAAGAACAACGCCTACAGCTTTAGCAGCACCAGTTGAAGATGGGATGATGTTTTGAGAAGCACCACGGCCACCGCGCCAGTCTTTAGCAGAAGGACCATCTACAGTTTTTTGAGTTGCTGTAGTAGCGTGAACTGTAGTCATTAGACCAGATTCGATGCCCCACTTGTCGTTAAGAACTTTAGCGATAGGAGCAAGACAGTTAGTAGTACAAGAAGCGTTAGAAACGATGTCTTGACCAGCGTAAGAGTCTTGGTTAACGCCCATAACGAACATTGGAGTTGCGTCTTTAGAAGGACCAGTAAGAACAACTTTCTTAGCACCAGCAGTGATGTGCTTACGTGCAGTCTCGTCAGTTAGGAAAAGACCAGTTGCTTCAGCAACAACGTCTACGTCGATTGCATCCCACTTAAGATCTTCTGGGTTACGCTCAGCTGTAACACGTACAGTTTTACCGTTAACGATTAGGTTACCGCCTTCAACTTCAACAGTACCGTTGAAACGGCCGTGAGTTGAGTCGTACTTCAGCATGTATGCCATGTATTCAACGTCGATAAGGTCGTTGATACCAACAACTTCGATGTCATTGCGCTCTTGCGCTGCACGGAATACGAAACGACCGATACGGCCAAAACCATTAATACCTACTTTGATAGTCATTGTAGTTGCTCCACAACTTAATTTCTGATTAAAGATAACTGGTAGTAAAATTACAGAATCCAGTCTAAATCTGCAATAGATAATCCGACTTAACTTGTTTAATGTCAAAAAAAAGCGACGCTTTTCTTAACAATTGAGTGTAAGTGGTTGAAAATTGACCATTGCTAGTGGTTCTGCACCCTTCCAGTTGGGTAAAATACCTCTAAATGACGATTCACTTATGAGTGTATATGTACAATGTTTTCTTGTGAGAAAGTATGTGCTACAAAACGACTCATATGCAAGCCTTTATAGAAAAAAGTAAATATAATAAGTGATAATGTGGAGAGATATTAACGTGATTCAAAAGGAAAAAAATATGATAAAGCCTGATGAATACTGGCGTGAGCGCCTAACAGATGATGAGTTTGAAGTGTGTCGTTTGCGTGGTACTGAAGCCCCTTTTAGCGGAAAGTTGTTACACAACCATAAGACGGGTGTGTATAGCTGCACATGTTGTCAAACCCCTTTATTTCTGTCGGATAACAAATATGACTCGGGATGTGGATGGCCGAGTTTTGATGCACCAATTAACGACGAGGCAGTACGCTATATAGAAGATCTAAGTCACGGAATGAAGCGTGTAGAGATTCGTTGTAGCGCCTGTGATAGCCACCTAGGTCACGTTTTTCCTGATGGTCCGAAGACAACTGGTGAACGTTTTTGTGTTAATTCTGTGTCGTTAATTTTCAACAAAAATGACGAAAGTACGAAATAACCTGTAACTAATGTTTAATCCTTACAGATCGCATTTGTCGATGAAACAGTAATGAATAACCTGAGATTTCAGAGTTAACTTTAGTACAAATAAAAACAGCGACCACCACGGTCGCTGTTTTTATTTTAAAAGAGAATAAAATGGTATTTTCGTTAGAAAAGTGGGCTCGGCTCGGTCAGTAGCTAGGTACGATGGAAGGCGTGTAAGAGTCATCCTCTATCGCTTCAACAATTTTGTCTGCGTCTTGATTTAACTGCTTATATTTTGGTTTTTCAAAACGATAGAGCACGGAAAGCTCAGATTCAGAGGCGATAGGCACGTTAAAGTCTTTAGCGACCATTGCCCATACATACGCTTCTTCCATATTACCTAAGCTGTGGTTAATACTGGCCATCGACTTAAAAATTTCAGTATTGACGTTCGAATTGCTCGATAAGGTCAATGCGTTATTAAGCAGTTTTAGTGTCTTCACATGGTCTCGAGTGGTGTAGAAAGTTGCTAGGGCATACTGCATCTCTGCCGTATTTAACGCATCCGTTCCTTCCAGTTGTAAGAAGCTGCGTCTAGCGTTGGTATCCCCGGTTTGTGACCACAAGAAATAGAGTGTTTCTGGCGTGTCTGATTGAGACAGTTCACTGACAATACGTTCAGACTCTTCGATGCTGTGCATTAAAGAAGTAAAACGACGTCCTTGAAGTTTAGATTGATCGATCGTTTCTATTTGCGCGGCAAGCTCAAGACATTTTTTATAGGCCGTGACTAATTCGAACTCTTTGATCTTATTGCTTTCGCTTGGGTGCTTTTGAACTTCAAAGCGATGCCAGATAAGGTCGGTACGCGCTACACGGCACTGTCCGTCGTTCATGTTCAGCTGTTCACATCGCAACCCAGGATTGCTCTGGCACAACTGGTCGGTATTTTTGTTTCCTTCAAAACACCCAACCAGAGTGAAAGGTAATAGGCCAATTACCAACCATTTCATAATTTTCATATTCCTTCACTTGTGATCAAATGCACTTATTATTGGTCAGGTTCTTGACTCAATTCTGTTACGGGTTATTTTCTGGTGAAAACTGTTAAAACTAAGGCTTTACCATGGATGCAGAACAACTTCTTAGCGCAATGACACCCGAGGTTTACGAACGTTTAACCTACGCAGTTGAAACGGGTAAATGGCCAGAAGGAACAGCGCTTTCTAAAGAGCAGCGCGATTCGTGTATGCAGGCAGTTATGTTATACCAATCTAAACATAACTCTGAAGCTCAACACATGACAATTGCCGCTGGTGGCGAAATTAGCTTTAAGTCTAAATCTGAACTCAAAAAACAGTTTAAGTCAGATCAACAAGACATTGTGAGAGTTAACCCAAATCATTAGGCATTAAATTACAACAAAGGGGTGGCGCAGTGCCACCCCTTTTACGTTAAGTCGTTTATTTATAAGTAATAAAACGATTTAGCTCACGTTAAACTGCTGCTCTTTTCATAGAATAGCAGCCGCTTAATATGAACCTTAACGAGCTTACAAGCTCATCTCACCACGCAGTACTTCCTGCATCTGAGTTTTCACTTCTTCGTAGCTTAGGTTTTGGCTTAATAGATAATGAAGTTTCGCTAGTGCCGCTTCCGGAGTCATATCATAACCACTCACAACTCCAGCTTCTGCTAAAGCACAGCCCGTCGCATAGCCACCCATGTTCACTTTACCTGCTAAACATTGAGTTAGGTTCACCACAATAACCCCACGCTCTGACGCGTCTTTTAGGTGCTGAAGTAGCTCTGGGTTTTGTGGCGCATTACCAACACCAAAAGTCAGCAAGATCATTGCGTTAACTGGTTGCAGCAACGTGTTACGAATCACTTCGTGAGAGATTCCCGGGTACATAGTGATTACGCCAATTGGTTGCGGTGTAATGTTATGAACCTTGAACTCACCTTCAGGTTGCTCGTTAACCACAACGTTGTTGCTTAGCTGGATATTGATACCAGCTTCCAACAACGGATTAAGGTTTGGAGAGGTAAACGCATTGAAGCCATCAGCGTGTGATTTGGTGCTGCGGTTACCACGCATTAATTTGTTGTTGAAGAACAGTGTCACTTCATTGATTGGGTAGTTCGCCGCGATGTGCAGTGCATTCAGTAGGTTTGCTTGGCCGTCAGAGCGTAGCTCAGCAAGCGGGATCTGAGAGCCGGTTACAATCACTGGTTTGCCAAGGTTCTCTAGCATGAAAGACAACGCAGAAGCGGTGTACGCCATGGTGTCAGTACCGTGCAGGATAACGAAACCATCGTATTTGTCGTAGTTCGCGCGGATGTCATCAGCGATAGTCTGCCAATCAAGTGGCGTCATGTCTGAAGAGTCCATTAATGGCGAGTATTCGTGAATGGTGTACTCAGGCATCTCTGGGCGATGGAATTCAGGCATACCAGCAAGCTGTTTATCCATGAATCCAGCTACAGGGACATAGCCGTGATCATGCGATTTTTGCATGCCGATTGTGCCGCCGGTGTACGCGATATAGATGTGTTTTCTTTCCATGGCGATTATTACTTTAGTGTGATGTAGGGAACAGGTGGGCGATTATAGCGAATTATTATGTAATAAAAAGAGGCGCCTCACACAGAGGCGCCCCTTGATAATAAAGCGTTGAGCTTAAATTATTGAACTTGGCAGTTTAAGCAAAAAGCGTAACGGCCTTGTGGGTCGTTAAAGTTGCTTAATAGTTGGCTATCTTGAGCTAACTGCTGCGTAACCGGCTGCAAACTGCTTGGTATCATTGACTGAATATCAAGGCCAATCGACATCTGAACTTGGTTCATAAATTCTTGAATAAACTGCTCAGTGGCTGAAAGTGGCTCTTCTACCCAGTAGATGTTGTAGCTTTCGAGTTCTGCAAGTGAAGCGGCGGCGGCAATCGCGTCATCGAAGTCACCAATTTCATCGACTAAACCGTTTTGCATAGCGTCTTGACCAGTCCATACGCGACCTTGAGCAATTTTATCGACCGCATCAACATCCATTCCACGGTTTTCTCCAACTAGACCTATGAATCGGCGGTAGCCATGTTCGATACCCATTTGGAACGCATCTTTCGCGCCCTCAGTTAGGCCGGTGGTGATACCAAGACCTGAGAACGGTGATGTGCCAACGCCATCAGTGTAAACACCAATATCATTTAAGCCTTTTTCGAAGGTAGTGATGACACTGAAGATACCAATCGAGCCAGTTAACGTCGTTGGTTGAGCGAGGATCTTGTCTGCGCCCATTGAGATCCAGTAACCACCAGAAGCGGCAAGGCTAGACATTGAAACAACTACTGGCTTACCCGCTTGCTTAATCGCTTCTATTTCATTGCGAATAACTTCTGAAGCAAATGCGCTGCCGCCAGGGCTATCCACTCGAAGAACAACGGCTTTAACTTTGTCATCGTTACGAGCTTGGCGAAGCAGAGCCGCGGTTGTATCGCCACCAACGGTGCCACGTGGCTGTTTGCCATCCATAATAGCGCCGCTAGCAACAATCACAGCAACATCGTGTGATTCATTGCTCATGTCTGGAAGCATGGTTGCACGGTAGTCGTAGTAGCCAAGTGCGTTGTAGCTGTCTTGGCCATCACTGCCGAACACATCTGCAAGTTCCAGTCGAACTTGCTGGCGAGTGGCTAGCTCATCTACTAAACCAAGTTTTTCTGCCAGTTTCGCGATATCGCCATCGACAGATTCAAGCTCTTTCAAGAAAGTGTCCATGCTTGGATTAAGTGTCTTCGCATCAATTTGGCGGTTATTGCTCACATCATCAACGTAAGCACTCCATAGTTGACCTAACCAACGTGATGCCGACTCTTTGGCTGCGTCAGACATGTCGTCACGAATGAAAGGCTCGATAGCTGACTTATAAGTACCCACACGGAACACGTGCGTGTTTACATCTAGCTTCTCTAATAAGGTTTTGTAGTATAGCGAGTAAGCGCTGTAACCTTTAAGAAGTACACCACCATCAGGTGACATGTATACCTTAGTTGCGTAGCTTGCTAGGTAGTATTGGCTTTGGTTGTAGAAGTCACCTACTGCATAAATCGGTTTACCTGAAGCTTTAAACTCATTTAAGGCTTTAGCAATGTAGCGCAGTTTAGTCAGGTTGGTTTCTGGCAGCTCTTTAAGCGCCAAAACAATACCTGTTACATTGTCATCGTCTTTGGCATAGCGAATCGTTTCAACGATATCAAAGAGAATATTTTCTTTTGGCAGATCTTTGCCTAGCAGCGAACCGGTAACTGAGTCCATCGGATTGATATAGCGGCTTTGTTCAACAATCGGACCCGACAGGTTTAGCACTAAAGCAGATTGTTGTGGCACGGTTGGTGGCGCTGTGTCTGAGTGGAAGTACACAAAGTAGATAACGGCGATACTAAGTAAGAAGATTAAGTTAACAAGCGCAACACGTAAAAACGTAATCAGCTTCCAAATCCCTTTGAAGATCATACCTATAATTTTGAATATTTTTTTCATTCTGTCTCCGCAGTGAGATTACGTCGCTTTAACAAGCAGCAGTACTATTAATCTCAATAATATGAACTGCTTAGTATCCTACGATAATTCCCTAACTCAAACTATACCAAGAAGTGTTAATCGATTTATATTCTCATTAAGTGTAGACAGATAAGGGGCTGTTGACCTTTCGTGGTTAAGTTTTGTTCGAGATAAAATCGTTTTAGGCGCGGCGAAGAGTATGTAGCCTAGTCATTCTAAGCAAATATTCTTCAACAAAGCATAAAATGATTTTTGTGGGGGCGCCTAGCTCGAACCCTTCGGGCAGCTCTTGTGGTTCATTTCTACTGCGTTATCGGCTTTTCATGTAGGCCAGCTACACATCAAAGCCTCTTCCTTGTATAAATTTCCCACAAGATGCTGCAAAACCAATCTCGAAAGGTTAACAGCCCCTAGGACTTCCGAACGATTAATACCTTCAGCATTATGATCGGTGTTACAAAAATGTAAACGGTTGTTTGAACTTTTGGTGATTGAGCTATACTGTGGTCAGACCACAAGGATAAATAACAGAAGTGATGTCTGCCATGTACCCACATTTACTTGAACCACTCGATCTTGGATTTACTCAGTTACGAAACCGTGTATTGATGGGATCAATGCACACAGGTTTAGAAGAGCATAAAGAAGGCCTGCATAAACTCGCCGCGTTTTACGAAGAGCGAGCAAAAGGGGGCGTTGGCCTAATTGTTACAGGCGGCTTTTCTCCGAACTTACGTGGCAGATTATCTCCGTTTAGTGCTGAATTCAGCAAAGTTAAGCACGCGAAAGCGCACCAAGTTGTTACCGAAGCGGTACATAAGCACGGCGGGAAAATTGCGTTGCAGCTACTTCACGCTGGTCGATACGCAATGCACCCATTCGCACAAAGTGCTTCGGGTATAAAAGCACCAATCGCCAAGTTTGCGCCAAGTGAAATGAGCTCTCGCCAAATCAAAAAGACCATCAATGCCTTTGCCAACAGTGCCGAACTTGCTCAAGTGGCAGGCTACGACGGCATTGAAATCATGGGCTCTGAAGGCTACTTGATTAACCAATTCATCTGTAAGCGTACCAACATGCGTTACGACGAGTGGGGCGGTTCTTATGAGAAGCGTATGCGTTTCCCGCTAGAGATCGTGAAATCGATTCGCGAAGCTGTGGGCAAGGATTTTATCATTATCTTCCGACTGTCGATGTTGGATTTGGTTGAGCAAGGTAGCACCTTTGAAGATGTTGTGTTGCTGGCTCAAAAGCTTGAGGAGGCAGGCGTTACCATTATCAATACTGGTATCGGTTGGCACGAAGCACGCATTCCGACTATCGCGACACAAGTACCACGTGGTGCCTTCTCTTGGGTTACCGAGAAAGTGAAGCCGTACGTCTCTATTCCAGTCATTACATGTAACCGTATTAATACACCAGAAGAAGCAGAACGCATTATCAGCTCCGGTCAGGCTGACATGGTTTCCATGGCTCGACCTTTCTTGGCTGACCCTGATTTCGTTAACAAAGCCGCACAGGACCAAGCTCAGTTCATCAACACCTGTATCGGTTGTAACCAAGCCTGTCTTGATAACGTGTTCAAAGGGAAACGCGCGAGCTGTTTGGTTAACCCACGAGCTTGTTATGAGACTGAAATTGTTGTTCAACCCGCGCCAGCTACCAAGACGATTGCGGTAGTGGGTGCTGGCCCTGCAGGCTTGGCTTGTGCGACAACATTGGCGCAGCGCGGTCACAAGGTAGATTTGTTAGAGAAGAACGATCGTATCGGTGGCCAGTTTAGGCTAGCAATGCAGATCCCGGGCAAAGAAGAATTTAGAGAAACGATTCGTTATTTTGCCAACCAAATCGATGCATCGGGTGTGAATCTTAAGCTGGATACTGAAGCCACGTTTGAAATGCTGCTCAAGTACGATGAAGTGGTGATGGCGGCAGGTGTAGAGCCAAGAAAACTGAATATTGAAGGTATTGAGCACGAGAACGTGGTCGACTATCAAACCTTGATTCGCGAAAAGACACCAGTAGGCGAAAAGGTCGCGATTGTTGGTGCAGGTGGTATCGGTGTCGATGTGGCAACCATGCTCACCGAGCCAACGTCACACAGTCTAGACGATTGGCTGCATGAGTGGGGCATTGATAAGAATATGGAGCACCCAGGTGGCCTGTATCCTTACCCGGATTCATTCAGTGACAAAACGGTTTGGGTGATGCAGCGCAAAGCGGGTCGTGTTGGTAAAGGCCCTGGTAAGACCACAGGTTGGATTCACAAACGCACACTAGAAAAGCGTGGTGTGAATCTGTTGGGTGGTGTGAGCTACAACAAGATTGATGACCAAGGTTTGCATATCAGCGTTGGTAAACAAGATCAGGTACTCGATGCTGATTCGGTTATCGTGTGTGCAGGTCAAGTATCGGTGAGACCATTTGAAGATATGTGGCAAGAGTTCGGTGGCAAACTGCACGTGATTGGTGGTGCTGATTATGCTGGTGAGCTAGATGCTGTGCGCGCTATCCGCCAAGGTGTTGAACTAGCGATTAAGTTATAGATAAAGCTACAAGCCGTAATATTATCGGTAAATATGCTTGTCTAATATGCCTAGATAAATGTTTGAACAAGGCTCCTAAGTCATAGATTTAGGAGCCTTTATTGTTTCTAATTTAGGCCAAATGAGCAGTCGTTGAGATTTATTATCGTTTGTATTCTGTGCTAAAGTTCAAGTATACAAATAATAAAGAAATAGTAAGGACTTCAAATGGATGCTTTGGATCTACTGCTCAACCGACGCTCTATCGCAAAACTCTCTGATCCAGCACCTGAAGGTGTCGCGTTAGAAAACATCATCAAAGCGGGCTTGCGTGCCCCTGACCACGGTGCACTTACACCATGGCGCTTTGTTATCGCGCAAGGTTCAGGGCTACAGAAGCTATCTGATATCTTGGTTCGTGCTGCTGAAGCGGAAGAAAGCGAAGAAGCGGTGATTGAGAAAGTGAAAAAGGCGCCGTTCCGTGCTCCTATGGTGATCACCGTGATTGCTAAAGTCACCGAGCATGAGAAAGTACCAGCGATTGAACAACATCTTTCTGCAGGCTGCGCGGCGCAAGCGATGCAAATGGCCGCAGTCGCTCAAGGTTTCCAAGGTTTTTGGCGCTCAGGTAAATGGATGTTCCACCCAGAAGTGCATCAAGCATTTGGCCTAGAAGGCGACGACGAAATTGTTGGTTTCCTATACCTAGGTACGCCGGGCTGTACGCCAATGAAAGTGCCAGAGCGTGACTTTTCTAAGTTTGTTGAGTTCTTATAAAGAACGCTGAAGCTGAATAGTGGAATGCTAACTGTATAAACAACCAGTTTTTCTTGATTTATTAGGGTCACATTAGATAATGTGACCCTAATTGTTTGTAGCATCTGGAAAAACATGTCTCGCCTTATTATTGCTGAAAAACCAAGCCTCGGCCGTGCGATCGCCGCTGCACTGCCTAATCCACAGAAGAAAGACCAAGGGTTCATCAAATGTGGTAACGGTGATGTAGTGACTTGGTGTATTGGACACTTATTGGAACAGGTTGAGCCAGACGCTTATGACGAGCGTTACAAGAAATGGAACTTGGCCGATCTCCCTATCGTGCCAGAGCAATGGCAGCTAAGACCACGCAAGACTTCGAGCAAACAGTTCACGGTGATCCGAAAGCTATTGAAGGATGCCACTCAAATTGTCCACGCCGGAGACCCAGATAGAGAAGGGCAGCTTCTGGTTGATGAAGTGATCGATTACTGCAAAGTCTCTAAAGCCAAGAAAGAGTCGATGGAAAGGTTGCTGATTAGTGATTTGAACTTACCTGCGGTGAAGCGCGCACTTTCTCAAATGCGTAGCAATCGCGATTTTATCCCTCTTTCTGTTTCAGCATTGGCACGCTCAAGAGCCGATTGGCTGTATGGTATGAATATGACTCGCGCTTATACCTTGCTTGGTCAAAAAGCTGGTTATCAAGGCGTATTGTCGGTAGGGCGTGTGCAGACACCAGTACTTGGTTTAGTGGTGAGACGTGATGAAGAGATCGAAAACTTCATTCCCAAAGATTACTTCACTTTGCATGCCTTGATTCCTTACCAAAATAACGGACAGAGTTTTGACATTAGTGCTCGCTGGAAACCAAGTGAAGCCTGTAAGCCGTGGCAAGACGAAGAAGGCCGTGTACTCAATCGAAAGTTGGTTGAAAACGTCGCTCAGCGAATCGCAAACCAACCTGCAACCGTCACAGAGTCAGAGCAGAAGCAAAGTAAACAAGCTGCACCACTTCCTTATTCTCTGTCTGCCTTGCAGATTGATGCCTCTAAGCGTTTTGGTATGAGTGCTCAGCAGGTGCTAGACACTTGTCAGTCTTTATATGAGAAGCACAAACTTATTACTTACCCACGTTCTGATAGTCGCTACCTTCCTAAAGAGCACTACTCGCAGCGAGAATCAATTGTAGACGCCATCGCCAATAATGCGAAAGAGCTACAAAGTGGTGCGCAAGGCGCAGATCTCTCACTGAAATCAAAAGCATGGAACGACAGTAAGGTCGATGCTCACCACGCAATCATCCCAACACCGAAGAAATCATCGGTAAATGGTTTGTCTGCGAATGAGATGAAAATCTATCAACAAATCGCCCGCCAATATCTGATGCAGTTTTACCCTCCGGCTGTGTTTGCGGATGCTAAGTTAGTGTTTGATATCGCTGGTGGTGTGTTCATTGCGAAAGGGCGTCAGCTTATCAATCCTGGTTGGAAAGTGTTGATGGGTAAAACCGACACCGAAGAGAAAGGTGATGGTACTGATACAGTTCCACCGCTAGATAAAGGAACTGTGCTGACCTGCCGTGAAGGTGTCATTGGTGATAAGAAAACCGAACCACCAAAGCATTTCACGGAAGCGACATTGCTTCAAGCGATGACAGGTATCGCGCGTTTTGTCGCGAACAAGGATCTGAAAGCAATTTTGAAAGAGACTGATGGTCTTGGAACAGAGGCGACTCGTGCGGGCATTCTGGATACGCTATTCAAAAGGCAGTTGCTAACGCGCCAAGGTAAGAGTATTCATAGTAGCCCTGCAGGTAGAGGTTTGATTCATGCCCTACCTGAGGATTCGACCTTTCCGGACATGACAGCACACTGGGAACACCAGCTACAGGGTATGGCCGAGCGTAACCAAGCGTATCAACCTTTCATGCAAGCGTTGGAAAGCAAGATTGATGGCCTAATGGGGCGAGTGAAAACAGGGGAAGTGCCGGAATCGCTTCGTCATCTCCCTAAAGTTGAGAGACCCGCTTTTAAACGTCGCAAAGGTGGCGGTACGAAGAAGTCTTATGCCAAGAAAGGCACTAAAAGCTAGTACTTATCGGTAGAGGGATTAACGTCCAACCTTACGCCCACAACGCTTAAACAACTTTTGCCAATACTCCACATGGCGACGGGTTGATGCGCGAAAGGCTTGGTGCGTATCTTGGATGGGGAAGTAGTAGCTGTGTAGTTCTGGTTGAGCATCAAACATTGCCAGCTGCGGAGCGAGCTGTTGATAGTAGCCATCCAGTTGCGCCATATACGGCTGTACTTTGCCAATATACTGTTGTTCGAATACGTTGTTGAGGTAACGGAACTTAGTGGTGTCGCGTTGTTTTCCGCAGATGATATTGGCATCAAAAGTAGTGAGTTGCTCGGTGATGGTATCGAGTTCAACCGACGCGCGCGCAAGCGAATAATACAGATCCCCAAGGGTAGAGCTCTTCTCTAACACCTCTTGCACCTCTGTGGTCTTACCCGAAACAAGTGGTGTATTTAACGAATGGTTAAGATGCTCCAAGGCGTCGCTCGTCTGTCTTACTTGTTGACCAATATCCTGACGCAGCCACTGACTACCGCGCATCTGTGACTGCATAGCATCACTAGCATAAATCAGGTTCCATTGGTGGAGTGGAAATTGTGCGAGCTTCTGTTGCTCGATCCCTCTCAAGAGCTCGATGATTTCTGGGTCTAGCTCATCACTCGATAAGCACTTGCCTACGCCTTCGAGTAGAGCGACTTGGTAATCGTAATTGCGGAACTCGTCCGCGACTTTTCCTAATACTGAGTTACGCTCAGCAATCAGGTTGAAAAGTCCACATTGGCGAAGCTGATAGCTGTCGATGAGCCCAATAGAAACAGAGGGGACGTTTAGCAATAACTCTCGCTTTCTCGGCAAACCCTCAAACTCCCAGTCTTGTTTGAGCTCTTCAGCATCTTGCACTCTGGCAACTTTGGTTTGATAGTCATCGAACAAGTCTCCAGGGCCTTCCCCAAAACACCCTCCGAGCACCACGGTGATTAAAAGCAGTGGCGAGCGTTGTGCGAAGTTTGTAAGAAGGCGAAGATTCATGGGTTACCTACCAGTCTATTTCATTGCCGTCGAAATTGAAGAAGTGACCACTTACTTCAGTGCTGGCAGATTCGATGACTTTAATAAGACCAGACGCTGAAGTGTCTGTATCAATAAGAGCATTAGGACCACCCATTTCTGTTTGTACCCAACCTGGATGCAGTGCCAATACCGTGAAGCCGTTGCTAGTTAGATCGTTGCTTAAACTTTTTACAACCGAGTTGAGAGCCGCTTTAGAAGAGCGATAGATGTAGCCTCCGCCAGAAGTGTTTTCTGCCATGCTGCCAACTCGAGAAGACAAGCAAGCTATCTTTTTCACGTCACTGGCTTCTAGCATAGGGAGAAGTGTTTCAACTAGCTTCAATGGCGCAATAGTGTTGACCTCAAAAACGCGTCGCCACTCTTCTACATCGGTGTTACCCAGTCCGTAACCTTTAGGGCCGTAATAGCCTGCATTGTTAATTAGAATATCAATGGGCTGGAGTTGATCAGGTAGCCTGCTGGTGGCTTGATAATCAGTGATGTCTAGTTGAATACAGGTTAAGTTGCTGTGGTGTTCTGCGAGTGCCAGTAACTCATGTGCCGATGAGGTCTCACGATAGGTAGCGTAAACGGTGTGATTGTCCTTAACGTATTGCTGAGCAAGGCTTAAACCAATGCCTCGGTTTGCTCCAGTAATAAAAATAACGCTCATGGTGATTCCTTTTCAGTTCAATTAGTTAAGTTTGATGGCTTAACACCAGAAAATCAACGGCCCACCAACTGGCCATTAGCATTCCGACAAAAATCATTACTGCTGTCGCCGAGCCACAGATCACCCCAAGGGTAAGTATTAGGTTTTTCATTGCTTTCTCTGAATACATTTAAAGGTAATGATAATTGTTATCATTAATTTAGGTTGTCGCCAAGGCTGAGGCTGTTATGATTTTGAGAAAGATACGCAATTAACTCGATTATGATTCCTTTAATTTACCACCCAATTTATTCGCAGTTGCCTTTACCTGAAGGTCACCGTTACCCAATCAACAAATACCAGTTGTTACATAGCGCAGTTGAGGCGTTAATGGATAGCGATTCACTCTGGAAGAGTATGTTTGAAGTGTTTGAACCAAAGCCGGTGTCGGTAGAACAAGTCAAACAGGTTCACGACAGTGACTATGTCGATTTGCTTGTTTCTGGGAGTTTACCAGCGGCGAAGATGAGACGCATTGGTTTTCCGTGGAGTGAACAGTTGATTGAAAGGACGCTCTATTCAAGCGGCGGCACTTGCCTAGCTGCGGATATGGCCATTGAGAGTGGGTTAGCCATTCACTTGAGTGGAGGCTATCACCACGCGCACCATGATTTTGGCAGCGGATTTTGTTTGTTGAATGATCTGGTGTTGGCAGCGAAGCATGCACTTACCTTTGAGCAGGTTGATAAGGTGCTGATCGTAGACAGCGACGTACACCATGGCGATGGTACAGCGACACTCTGCCAAGAGAGCGATGAGATTATTACTCTGTCTTTCCACTGCGATAAAAACTTCCCTGCAAGAAAGCCATTATCGGATCTGGATGTGCCATTAAGTCGCGAAACGGAAGATGAAGAGTTTCTGCGTTGTTTTGAGCAAGTGACTAAGCTGGCGATTGCGCATCACCAACCTGATTTGATCATTTATGATGCAGGTGTCGATATCCACCAAGATGACGAGTTGGGTTACTTGAATGTATCGACGCAAGGGATCTTTGAACGAGATTGCTTCATGATTAACTTAGCAAAATCAGAGTATATTCCAATGGCGTGTGTTGTTGGGGGAGGCTATCGTACTCAGCACCAAGATTTGGTACCGATTCACATGCAGCTTTTGAAAGCAGCACTAGCAGTGAATAGTTGACCTGCTAAGCTAAGTTTTCTTCAGATACAAAAAAGCCGCTGATTTCTCAGCGGCTCTCTTTAATGTGGTGGAGGGATAGGGATTTGAACCCTAGAACCGCTATTAACGGTTGCCGGTTTTCAAGACCGGTGCTTTCGACCACTCAGCCATCCCTCCAGTGGCGTGAATAATATAAGGGGCGGAGGACCTTGTAAACCATTAATTTTCATAACTTTGTTTTGTTGCTTGTTTTATAATCACTTACGGTAATAAAAAAGGGAAACCATTGGCTTCCCTTTTCTGTTTGCTGATTATTTAGTCATTTTTTGTGTAGAAACGCTGTAGCTCAGTAAGGCCTTGCATCAACACCGGTAAGCGAGGGCTTACGTTTTTCAGGCGCTTGTAATTCTGGTCGTACAATTTGTAGTTACCGAATTTATCTAGCACCGTTGTTTGCTGGTCAGTAACAAGAGCAAGTTCACGAGAGTCACCAGCGAGGATCCACTTTCTCCTACGCTCATCAAACAGACTACGACCGCTACTAAAGTCAGTTGGGTTTGACGAGACACCCAATAGCTCTTGCATTAGCGTTACAGAAACATCCAGGTGGCTAGAGCGATGAGTATACTCAGACGCTGATTTACCTGGCCAGCTAATAAATAGAGGTACCTGCAGCTGATAACGGCTGTAGTTAGAGTTTGCTCCCCAGCTGTTAGTCTTGGTTTCGTTAAACTCAGTACCGTGATTAGAGGTAATGATAACTACCGTATTATCGATAAGGTCCAAGCGTTCCAATTCTGCGTAGATGGTCGCAAGCTGCGCGTCCGCCGCTTGAGCTGATTTTTGGTAGTCGGCAGCAAAACGCTCTGCGGTTGTTAACGCTGAATCTGACTCTGCTTCTGAACTTGCGAAGTTGTCTAGTGTTGTCAGCTCAATAAAGTTGAACCAAGGACGCTTAGCTTTCGGGGATTCCACCCAGTTTGACCAGGCTTTGATTGCGTTTTGGTCATTAAACGTCGCTTGCTCGGACATGATCTTACGGCCTCGGAAGATGATGTCCGAGTATAGTGCATCGTCAAAGTTGTCACCGCTGAATGCAGCAAACTTGTATTTGTGGTTATCTAATACATCTAACAGTACTGAACTCGCCCCCTGAGCTTCAATGCTGCTTGCATAGCTGCTCGGAAGGCCGTAGAACAAGCCGAAAATACCAAACATGTCGTTGCTAGAACTGTAATGGTTGGTGAAATTGATCGACTGTTGTGCAAATGCGTAGCTGCTTGGCATTGATGTTTCGTTAAGAGCATCTGCGCGCAGGTTATTAACGCTCACCATCAGGATGTTCAAATCATCACTGCGGCGGTTGTACTGAATTTCTTCTAGCGGGTAGCTAACAAGGTTTACATTGCGTTTGTTTGCTTCTAAACGCTCTAGATATTCTTCACGGTCTAACAGACCATGCTTCTCCATAAAGCTTTTCGCTGTCATTGGGTAAGACAGTGGGAAGTTCGCTTTTTGGCTCGTAATTGGGTTATAGAAATACGCATCAGCCCACATGTAAGTCAGGTGGCTACTGATGAAACACAAGAAGAAGACGGCGGTAATTGGGCGGCCGATGTGTTTATGAGAAAGTTTACGCTGCTTACGCCAAACCCATTCAGATAGGCCAAGCTGCAATAAGAAAATAAGCGGCATAACAATGAAGAGGTGCTGTAAATCAGACGTAAATGCAGACTCCTCTCCACTGAATAAAACCTCCCACACGACAGGTGTCAGGTGGAGGTTTATATTTTGATACGTTTGAGTATCAATCAACAGGACAGTTAAACCTATGGTCGCAAAGCAAACGGCAACCAAACGTAATAACTTCCTCGACGGAAGAATAAATGTGAGCGGGAACAGCACTAATAGATAGAGCGCAAATACCAAAAAGCCGAAATGACCAACCCATGAAACAGCCAAGTAGAATTGACCCAGCAGGGTTTCTGGCCAAGCAGATTGAGTGATATAACGAGTACCAATCAACATCGCAGCAATGATGTTGAAAAATGCAAACCAGTGACCCCAACCAACTAGTCGAGATACACGATCGCTATATGAGTTTGCGCTGTTTACCATTTATAATTCTTTTATCCGTCAATCAAATTTAGTGAGACTTTTTATCTTCAAGAGAAGAAATTAAAGCCTCGGCAAATTTTTCAGCAATTCCTTTGCGTTGTGAAGCAGCAACGTTCTGATTTAAGACATTGGTTGCGATATTTCCAGCGATCATCAGTGAAAGTTCTGGTGAAGCTTTGTGCTTAGATAGTACAGCACCTACCTCAGCTAGGATTTTTTCAACTTGTTCATCTGTGTATTTAGATATAATCGGCATAAGGACTCTAATAATGATAGTAAAAGCGGCTTATGATAACCTACTATGCACGACAACTGAAACCTGAACGGTAATATTTTCACTATGAGCCTTCACCTTTCCAATGTGATTTTACACCAGCTGAGCAAGAACGATCAGGAAGAACTGATTGTTAACTATCGTGCTGAATCTCTAGAAAACGATGCTTCTTCTGAAAGCCTAGTTGCTGAACTTCATCGTGTTTTTAACTCAAAAGCAGGCAAAGGGTTTGGTTCTTTCAAATCTGACAGCGAATTCCAACAGTGGTTGCATCAAATTCGCGCTGGTGAGACAAACTTTTACGATTTTTCTCAAAAGAGTGCGCAACGTCTAAAAGACGAGCTTTCAAAATACCCATTTGCTGATGAAGGCATCTTGGTAATCGCCGAATATCAGTCACTTGCAACTGACTACCTTTTCATTGGTCTACTGCCTTCAAACCAGAGCTTGAAGGTAACAGAAGGACTAGATATCAGCGCGACTGACTACTTAGATATATCTAAAATGGACATTGCAGCTCGCTTAGATCTGTCTACTTACGAGACAGACAAAGAATCAAATCGCTACCTAACGTACATCAAAGGACGTGTTGGTCGTAAAGTGGCTGACTTCTTCTTAGATTTTCTTCAAGCAGAAGTAGGCCTGGATGCAAAACTGCAAAACCAGGTGTTAATGCAAGCGGTAGAGGATTTTGTTTCTGATTCTAAATTAGAGAAAGAGGAAGCGATCAGCTACAAAAAGCAGGTTGCTGATTACTGTAACGAGCAGTTAAAAGCGGGTGATGAGGTTCAAGTGCGTGAACTGTCTGGCGAATTACCAGCAAGCTCAGATGGTACCAGCTTCTTTGACTATACTAGTGAGCAAGGCTACGAGTTAGAAGACAGCTTCCCTGCAGATCGCGCAACTATGCGTAAACTAACAAAATTTGTTGGTGCAGGTGGCGGTTTGAATGTTAGTTTTGATAGTCTGCTTCTAGGCGAGCGTATCTTCTATGATCCGGAGACAGATACGCTAACGATTAAAGGCACACCGCCAAACTTACGTGACCAACTGACTCGTAATAAGTCATAGTCCGAAGTGAATAGGTAAGCGGCAGTAGGATGCTGTCGCTTGTTTTGTGCTTTGTGTCTTCGCCATAGCAATAATGGCTTCAAGTTAACACGCACAAGGAATATAGATGGAACAATCAGTAGCAAAGCCCATTCGCTTTAATAAACCAGTCACTTTCTTAGTTGTGATTTTGGTTCTGTGGCTATTTCCTTCATTGGCACTTCTCAACCTGAGCCGTTCCTACACCAACTCTCTTGCTCAAATCGAAGAGCTGGGTCTTCGCGTTAACGAGTTAAAGCAGTCGTTTTATTTCTCGGAGCCACTTCGAGTCTCTCGTATCAATGATCTCGCACTCGATGCTCAGTTGATTTATTCGATCCGACTGCAGATTGAATCTGACTTCCAACACGCCTTGTTTCGACCCGATGTCAACCAACTGCTTTACGTTACTGATCAGTTACTAGAAAAGTTTGATGAGTTCATCCCAATCGAAAGCCAAGTTCAAGACATTGTTGATAACATTAAGATCTTGCGTACCGATAAAGACCTATCCCCTAAGCTAAAACCGTTACTAAACGAATTCGGAGTTGTGGTGTTTGAAGCGATGTATTCTGACAATCAAAGTTCGCCAGCGACTTATCGTGCCTTTGATTCCATTCTGGAAAAATCTTATTTACTCAAAACTAAAGAGCAAGATGCACTCCAACAGTTATTAGCGGATGCTTCTGCTTTATTGGTGGATTACGCACAACTTAATTTTTTAGTTGATAAGATTAAGCAGAACTCGGTGAATAAGCAGATCATCAAACTAGAGTCTGAATATCACGAACGTCAGTTTAATCTTATGTTAGTGATGTTAGGTGTGAGTTTGATTGCTATGAGCGGTTTGGTGGTATGGAGTGTCAGTGTGAGAAAAGCGGCCCAACAACCTAAAGCGGACCAGAGTCTCGCCCCTGAATCTAGCAAGGAAAAGGTGGTTCAATTTTCTAATAAAGAAGATGAACTGTTTTCAGAAACCAGCGTGGCTTTCTCTCCCTCGGCAGCTGCGCAAGATGAGAGTGACTCTGACACCGTATTGAATCAGCATCCACAGTATCAACCTCAACAAAATATGGGCCCTGCAAATCAACTTGATGAAAAAGGGGCGATTTTGGCGGAGAAGCGTGTTGTTAGTGTGAAGGATTCAAAACCTGCTATTGATATTGAAGGGATGCTCGAAACACTCAATGGTGATGCGGAGTCGATTGAATTGTTGCTTGGGGTTTTTGTCCAAGACCATGCGGACGACTATGAGAAGTTTAAAGCGCTATTGACCAAAGATGAAACCTCAGCCGCACGTGTTGTACATAGCTTAAAAGGTGTGGCAGGCAGTATTAAAGCGTCGCGTTTAGCTATTATTGCCGCAAGTATAGAGATGACAATGAAACAATCTCGAGCGATCAGCGAATACGACTTGAACGAACTTGAGCAGGCAATAAAAGCCTCTGTGGATTCCGCTGTCGAATATTTAGATAATCAGCGTTAACTTTTGCGGGAGTTTTGACAATACTCTGACTAAGTGTTCATACAATCCGCGCCCTTAGTCTTTGTCAGAGGTTTATATGTTACGCGTTTCGAGTCGAAGTTGGATAGTGTTGGTGCTTAGTATTGTGCTAAGTGGTTGTTCTCTATTGGAAGTTAAGTTAGATAGTCAAACGACGCCTCTCACTCAACAAGAGCTGAATGCTCGGCTCATGACGCGTGAATACGCTCAGCTGTTTTTTACACAAGTCGAAGACTCGGCAGATATAATCGCGCAATCTTATCCTGCTGATGACACCTTACATCAATCTTACGTTTTGCTTTGGAAGATCCATGCTGAGCAGGGCTTACAGCAAGCGGCTTACCAAACTTCTCCTATGTCTGCGCTCATTGATACTTGGGTGTTTACTGCGCAAATGAATCAATTCTATGCCGAAGGTGAAGGAGCGGATCTGTTCACGACGGATCATGTGGTTAACACCGCACGTTCTCTCGATCAAGAAGCAGAAAAGCTAGCAAAAGGCGTTCTGAGCTCGAGTGACTTTAAGAAGAGCAAAGCATTCGTTGCTGAGTTTGTTGCGAGCAATCCATTCAACGACCTAACGTTCAGAAGCACGCCTGCTTATCGAGAATGGCTAGCTTACCTTGGCAAAGATGAATCACAGATTGTTCAGAGCCTAGGTACCATGCCAGAAGTAATGAGCGATGCATCAGATCGTTTAAGCCTGATGGCGGACCAAACGCCAAAGCTGATGTCTTGGAAAGCAGAGTTAGTGGCGATGAATAGCTCACTGACGGGTGAAGATTTATCGATGACACTAGAAAGCCTTCGCCAAATGTCAGCAAGCATGCAGGACTTCATTGAGAACAACCCTGAGTACATGCAAACACTGGCTTCTATTATTTCGGCGAAAATGCAGCCGCTGCTTAATGATCTTAGCGACAAAACAGACCAAAAACTGGCTATGCTGAGTGATGAGCGTGTGGCGTTAGAAAAGATGGTCACGCGTGAAAGAGAAGCGTTGGTTCAGATGATCGAGAAAGAACGTATTGAGGTCGCGGGTATCGTGACATCAGAAAGAGAATTGTTCACTCAAGATTTAGATCGCGTTTCGCAAGAAGTGGTTGTACTCGCGATTGATAAGCTGATGGCGCTAATCAAAGGTGTAATTATCTACTTTATTCTGTTTATCTTGGTGGTGTTCTTCGCACCGCTAGGTATCGGTTATTGGTTGGGTAAACGAACCGCAAATAAATAACCCAATAAAAAAGAGCGCTTTAGGGCGCTCTTTTTTATCTATGCCATTAAGGTTTTGTGTTTACGTTCTCAGTCTTAGAGTGATGGAGACTAGGCTTGTTGTTTAGTCAGCTCTGCCGCTTCTTCCGCTTCAACGGCTGGTGCTGTTGGTTCACACTTATCAACGAACCAACCCATGTAAGAGGTCACGATAGTTACGATGATACAGATGAAGCTTAGCCACATGAATGGTGCGTACGACAGCGTTGCAACGCCTAGGATACTCGCCATGTAGATACCGTTGTCACTCCAAGGCACCATACCTGATGTCAACGTACCGCCGAACTCAGCGTTACGAGATAAGTTCTTACGCTTATAACCTAGACGGTCGTAGTTTTTCGCACAGATTTTTGGCGTAAGGATTAACGATACGTACATTGCAGAACCGAATACGTTACCCATGAAAGCCGTACCAATGGTGCTAGTCGCTAGTGAGCCGGCGCTGTTCACGCGGCGCTCAAACACTTTAGCTATTGTCTCTAGTACGCCCACTTTATCTAGTAAGCCACCAAAACCTAGACCAAATACGATAACAGCAACCGAACCAAGCATGGAAGACATACCTCCACGGTTAAGAATCGAATCAATAAACTCTACGCCAGATGAGATTGAGAACGGTGCCCAAGCAGTGTTGAATGCCGTTAGGAAGTCGATATCTTGGATCATGACTGCCCAGATAATACCAAGCAGAGAACCAAAGCTGATTACTGGGAATGAAGGCATACGGAAAGCCAACAAACCAAGCACGATAAGTACCGGAACGAATGAGTAAGGCGTGATGTAGAACTGAACTTCCATTGCTTTGATTACAGAGTCTACTTGGCTCATGTCAACGTTGCCCGCGTAGTGGAAACCAAACGCAGTAAACATAATGCCGGTAATTACGTAGCTGATTAATGCTACAGGCAGCATTCCTTTGATGTGTTCAACCACTTCTACGTTAGACATAGAAGAAGCCAAAATTACTGAATCGGAAAGTGGAGACATTTTGTCACCGAAGTAACAACCTGACAGTACTGCACCTGCCGTAATTGGTGCAGGGACACCTAGGCCTTGGCCAATACCCATCATCGCAATACCCGCTGTACCAGCAGCCCCCCAAGAAGTACCAGTAGCCAACGCCGTTAGAGAACAGATGATCATGGTCGCCAAAAGGAAGATAGAAGGGTGGATAGCTTTTAGACCATAGTAAATGATGGTCGGTACGATCCCGCCAGAGATCCAAGTACCAACAAGAGCGCCAACGGCTAAAAGTATTAAAACCGCGCCTAAGCCGTTAGATATTCCTTTGAGTGCTGCTTTTTCTAAGTCTTTGTATTGGTGTCCAAGACGAATACCAAGCACCATGATAATGAACCAACCAATGTACAAGGCGAGTTGGATTGGAAGGTCAAGCTTTGCTGTAAAGGAAAAAGCAAGGGATAGAAATAGTCCTAACGCGATGAATACTTGCATCAGGTTCGGTAGGCGAGTTTTACTCTGCTTCATAAAAGCCTCTTGTGATTTCGAGCATTTATAGTGCTTCATTATATTGTGGGGTACGAAAGGGACACTACATTAATTAGATTATTATATCGAAAAAATACGTATAAGTTGTGATATTTGACTGCATATCGAGCTAAATATGGTTTCATGACCTGAATTTTTGTTAAATTAATGGTTATTACATGTTTTATTCTGTTGCACGTTGTTTCCATTTTGTAAAATAAAACACCAATTAACCTTGGTTTAATAGAGGTAATTACTGTTTGTGTTCGGGGTTTGATTGTTAGTTTTAGCGTGATAAATGGCTGAATTTAACAGGGTTGATTTTTCTATCGATATAGTGAGGACTGAATCTCTGTATTGAGATAACTTTGCGATTCATCGCGTTCACTTAAAAGAAACGAAAAAGTTACACTTTTTGACAAAAAGCGCTTGAGTTCTGTTTCTGAAAAACTTATAGATGGGGGAGAGCAATTTTTAATTTATACATGGAGAGTGAGAGATGAGAGTAGGTCTAGTTGGTTGGCGCGGTATGGTGGGTTCTGTACTGATGCAACGTATGGTTGAAGAGAAAGACTTCGACCTGATTGAGCCTGTTTATTACAGTACATCTCAGATTGGTATTCCTGCCCCTGTTCTAGGTGGTAAAGATGCGGGTCTACTTCAAAACGCTTTTGATATTGATAGCTTAAAGCTGCTTGATGCGGTTATTACTTGTCAAGGTGGTGATTACACATCAAAAGTTTACCC
The DNA here is from genome assembly GCF_022397955.1 of Vibrio sp. Isolate32. GTDB lineage: Bacteria > Pseudomonadota > Gammaproteobacteria > Enterobacterales > Vibrionaceae > Vibrio. The sequence continues at coordinate 89,438 of NZ_JAKEUQ010000001.1, forward strand.
AGTGCTACGTCAAGCGGGTTGGAAAGGTTACTGGATTGATGCTGCGTCTACTTTACGTATGGACGCTGATTCAATCATTACTCTTGACCCAGTTAACTTGGCTCAAATCCAGCAAGGCATTCACAGCGGAACAAATACTTTCGTTGGCGGTAACTGTACAGTGAGCTTAATGCTTATGGCGCTAGGTGGCCTATATGAGAAAGGTATGGTCGAGTGGATGAGCGCGATGACTTACCAAGCGGCTTCTGGTGCGGGTGCGAAAAACATGCGTGAGCTGATCTCACAAATGGGTGTAATCAACGACAGCGTCAGTTCTGAGCTCGCTAACCCTTCAAGCTCTATTCTTGATATTGATAAGAAAGTGGCAGATACTATTCGTTCATCTTCATTCCCTACAGATCAATTCGGTGCTCCACTTGCAGGCTCACTGATTCCTTGGATCGATGTGAAGTGTGAAAACGGCCAGAGCAAAGAAGAGTGGAAAGCGGGTGTTGAAGCGAACAAGATCCTTGGTCTAGACGGTCAGCCAATTCCTATTGATGGTACTTGTGTTCGAATCGGTGCAATGCGTTGTCACGCTCAAGCACTAACGATTAAGCTTAAGCAAGATGTGCCAATGGACGAGATTGAAGAGATCATCGCGACGCACAACGATTGGGTTAAAGTGATTCCTAACGATCGTGATATTACAGCGCAAGAGCTAACACCAGCGAAAGTAACAGGCACAATGTCTGTACCTGTGGGTCGTCTGCGTAAGATGTCTATGGGTAACGACTTCCTAAATGCATTCACAGTTGGTGACCAACTGCTTTGGGGTGCTGCAGAGCCACTACGTCGTACTCTGCGTATTATCCTAGCTGAGAAAGCGTAACTGCCTCATTTCTGAGAATAAATAAAGAAGAAGCGCCTGACGGCGCTTTTTTTGTATCTAATGACAAAGGCCTGACTTTAAAACCTTACATTTCGTACGTCTTAAAGTTGGAGCTAGAAAATGAAATCGAACCTGAAAGGTTTTACTCTTATCGAGTTGGTTGTTGTTATCGTCATTATTGGTGTTTTAGCGGTTGTCGCGGCGCCTAGGTTTTTAAACATGCAACATGACGCTAGGGCTTCAGTTATCGAAGGGCTAGGAGCATCAGTTCACACCGCTGCTGATTTAGCATTCGAAAAAGCAGCCGTTGAGGGACTGGAAGGCCAAGAGTCTTATTTAATACCAGAGTATGGGCGTGTGAAGTTTGGTTACCCCGCGGTTGAAAAAGGCGGGATGGAAAACTTTTTAGCGATTGACTCTGGGTTTCATGACCTAACTAAAGAGTGGACATGGGCTGCGCATAATAATGGGCCTGTGAGTGACCCTGACTTATGGCTGATTACCCGATCGGAATATTTGTCGGATGTTCCTCCCAATGACTTTAATACCGCTATTGAGAATACGCAGTGCTACGTGAAATATACGGCTGCGATGGAAGCGAACGATGACTATCAGGTTGAAGTGTTTACCGACGGTTGTTAACAGCTAAATGAAATAATAAAAAAGAGCTCTTTAGGAGCTCTTTTTTTGTTTCTATTCTGCCTTGTCGGACACGACACGTTTGTCAGGGTCGGCTAATTCACTGGCACAGTGCTTACAGTAGATGGCGTCAGGGTCGTGTCCTGAAAGGTTGCAGTTCGGACATTTGACTAACTCCTTGTGAGAGTTCATTTCACTACTTAGCTCGGCGGTAATTATCCCGGTAGGTACCGCAAGGATAGAGTAACCCAGTAACATTGTGAGAGATGCGATAGCCTTACCAATCGCTGTTTGCGGCACCATATCCCCGTAGCCAACGGTGGTGATGGTGACGATTGCCCAGTAGATACTGTGAGGAATACTGGTGAATCCGTTTTCTGGCCCTTCAATCACGAATATCAAAGCGCCAAAGATAACAACCAAGATGCCGACTGTGCTAAAGAAGATCAGAATCTTTCGTCTTGCCATCAATAGCGAACGCAACAGGATATTTGAATCTTGTAGATAGCGAACCAACTTCAGAATTCGGAAGATACGCATGACACGCAGCAATCTCACAACGCCCATAAACGAAGCTCCTGGGAAGAAGATCGCTAGGTAAGTAGGTAGAATCGCTAACAGATCAACAATGCCATAAAAGCTGGTGGCGTAAGATTTCGGTTTTGGAGAACAATAGAGCCTTAATAGATATTCGATAGTGAATAGGGCGGTGAAAGTGTACTCGATGTAACGAAGTTCTTGAGACCACTCTGTCATCACATTTGGAATGGACTCTAGAATAAGAACCAGAAGCGAAGCCAAGATTGCAATGATCAGTGATATATCAAACGCACGTCCGGCAGGTGTATGGGTACCAAAAATGATAACGTACAAATGATGCTTGAGTGGCTTGCGTGACATAAGGGGAGGTTCGTCTTCTATTAAATGCGTTAACCGTCATTATACAAGCTTCATAATAACGAGGCGAGTGAAAGCCAAATTGCTTTACTCGCCTCAGATGTGTTCCACATTAAATAGCTGCAGTTAAGCGACTATGTGCTGTTTGTGGTTATGCTAATCCTGGGAATAGGTTACGCAAGCCATTCGCAATGAACTCGATGCCAAGTGCACCAAGAATCAAGCCCATGATACGGGTGATAACGTTAATCCCGGTTTGACCTAAAAAGCGCACGATAACAGGCGCTGAACGGAACAGAAGCCAAGAGCAAGTTGCGAACGCAATAATGCTGATACCAATACCGATAGTATCGATTGCCGCTGGGTAACGCGATCCATAGACAATGGTCGAACTTATCGCACCTGGGCCCGCCATTAAAGGCATAGCTAAAGGAACAACACCTATTTGTTCTTTACTGATGTACTCAGACTTTTCCTGCTTATTCTGCTTATCTTCACCTAACTTACCGCTCATCATCGAAAACGCGATGCTCAGCAATAGCAGTCCACCCGCGACACGGAATGAATCTAGTGAAATGCTAAACATGTCGAGGAGCAACTGACCCGCAACTAGCGACACAATCAATATAACAGCAACGGCGATATTGGCCTGAAACGCTGTCCGGTTTCTCTCCTCTGGCGGCATGTGGGCAGTAAGAGAAACAAACACAGGCATGATACCGATTGGGTTTACGGCTGCAACAAGCCCAAGGAAGAATTGCATAAAGATTGCGAGTTCTAAACCTTGCATGGGAGCGATCTCCAAGTAACGTAAAGTAGGATAGTGGGTTTGATCTGACCTCGGTCAGAGTGCGTAATGTAAGAGACAAATTCAATGAGAGCGAATGAAAAAAACTAACCTGAACATGGGGTTAGTTTTTAGAAAAACTAATTGAGTGTCATGTCTGTAATATCATTGTTATAAAATGTTTTCTCATGTTTAGTGTTGTGACCTGATTTGAACGTAATGTTATCTCACGCACGCTTTTAATAAAAATTATGACAGTTTCTAGCTCGTTGCAACGGTATGGATATACTCTCAGTAGCACAGTTTTAGCCGTATACATGTAAGTGAACTGATTAAAAATGAAACTTTTTTACAGTTTATTACACGAAGTAGAAAATAATTATCTGATTGCTTGTTTTTTGCTCGATAGTAAGGTGTGATTTAAATTCATATAAATCATTGGTTTATGTTTGTTTTTGCGCTTGCCTTACCACTAATTGGGTAATTCTTTTTGGGTAACTGATCTGGGTCAATTTTTTTCACACACTGAAATAATATACTCAGCCCTGAAAGCAATTTACTAAGAACGCTGTTTTAAAGGGTTTAAGGCAAGCAGCGAATTTAATAAAAAGTTTTTAATATTTATTATTTTAGGAGATCCACCATGCCTGTAACTAACTTAGCGGAACTTGATGCTCTAGTAGCTCGCGTTAAAGCAGCACAAGAAGAGTTTGCAACATTCTCTCAAGAGAAAGTTGATGCTATTTTCCGCGCAGCTTCCCTTGCAGCGAACCACGCTCGTATCCCACTAGCACAACAAGCAGTTGCTGAATCTGGAATGGGTATTGTTGAAGATAAAGTTATCAAGAACCACTTTGCCTCTGAATTTATCTACAACAAATACAAAGACGAAAAAACATGTGGCGTCTTAGAAGAAGATGACAACCTAGGCACAATGACTATCGCTGAGCCTGTAGGTATCATCTGTGGTATCGTTCCAACAACGAACCCAACTTCTACAGCAATCTTCAAATCTCTAATCTCTCTTAAAACACGTAACGGCATCATCTTCTCGCCACACCCACGTGCAAAGAACTCTACTAACGACGCAGCGAAGCTGGTTCTAGACGCAGCGGTAGCAGCGGGTGCTCCAAAAGACATCATCGGTTGGATCGACCAACCATCTGTAGAGCTTTCTAACGCGCTTATGAAGCACGACGGTATCGCACTTATCCTTGCTACTGGTGGTCCAGGCATGGTTAAAGCTGCATACTCTTCTGGTAAGCCTGCAATCGGTGTTGGTGCTGGTAACGTACCTGTAGTTATCGATGAAACAGCTGATATCAAACGTGCTGTAGCATCTATCCTAATGTCTAAAACATTCGATAACGGCGTTGTATGTGCTTCTGAGCAAGCTGCAATCGTTGTTAGCGATGTATATGAAGAAGTTAAAGAGCGTTTCGCTTCTCACAAAGCTCACGTTCTATCTAAAGCTGACGCTGACAAAGTACGTAAAGTACTTCTTATCGATGGCAACCTAAACGCGAAAATCGTAGGTCAACCTGCACCAGCAATCGCTGAAATGGCGGGCGTTAAAGTTCCTGCTGATACAAAAGTACTTGTAGGTGAAGGTCTTGGTAAAGTTTCTTACGATGACGAGTTCGCTCACGAGAAACTGTCTCCAACTCTAGGTCTATTCCGCGCAGACGACTTCGAAGACGCTGTTGCTCAAGCGGTAACTATGGTTGAAATCGGTGGTATCGGTCACACATCTGGTCTTTACACTAACCAAGATACTAACGCAGACCGCATCCGTTACTTCGGTGACAAGATGAAGACTGCTCGTATCCTAATTAACATCCCGACTACTCACGGTGGTATCGGTGACCTGTACAACTTCAACGTTGCACCTTCTCTAACTCTAGGTTGTGGTTCATGGGGTGGTAATTCTATCTCTGAGAACGTAGGTCCTAAGCACCTTATCAACAAGAAAACTGTAGCGAAGCGAGCTGAAAACATGTTGTGGCACAAACTACCTAAGTCTATCTACTTCCGTCGTGGTAGCCTTCCAATCGCAATGAGCGACCTAGAAGGTAAGAAACGCGCATTCCTAGTAACTGACCGTTTCCTATTCAACAACGGTTACGCTGATGACGTAGTCAGCCTGCTTAAAGCACAAGGCATTGAAGTTCAAACTTTCTTCGACGTAGAAGCGGATCCAACACTATCTGTTGTTGAGAAAGGTGCAGAAGCAATGAAGAGCTTCCAACCTGACGTAATCCTAGCTCTAGGTGGTGGTTCACCAATGGATGCTGCGAAGATCATGTGGGTTATGTACGAGCACCCAGAAACTCACTTCGAAGAACTAGCAATGCGCTTTATGGATATCCGTAAACGTATCTACAAGTTCCCTAAAATGGGTAAGAAAGCTGAGCTTGTATGTATCACTACAACTTCAGGTACGGGTTCAGAAGTTACTCCATTCGCGGTTGTTACTGACGACAAGACTGGTGCTAAGTACCCACTAGCTGACTACGAAATCACGCCAAACATGGCTATCGTTGATGCTAACCTAGTAATGAACATGCCTAAGTCTCTAACAGCATTTGGTGGTTACGATGCAGTAACTCACGCTCTTGAAGCTTACGTATCTGTTCTTGCTAACGAATACTCTGATGGTCAAGCTCTACAAGCACTTAAGATGCTTAAAGAGTACCTACCATCAAGCTACGCGAACGGTGCAAACGACCCAATCGCTCGTGAGAAAGTACACAACGCAGCGACTATCGCTGGTGTAGCATTCGCGAACGCATTCCTAGGTGTTTGTCACTCTATGGCGCATAAAATTGGTGCTGAGTTCCACCTACCACACGGTCTGGCGAACGCACTACTAATCTCTAACGTTGTACGTTACAACGCGAACGATAACCCAACTAAGCAAACTGCGTTCTCTCAATACGACCGCCCACAAGCACGTCGTCGTTACGCTGAAGTAGCTGACCACCTAGGCCTAAGCCAAGAAGGTGACCGTACTGCTCAGAAGATTGAACGTCTACTAGCATGGTTAGAAGAGTTGAAACTGAACCTAGATATCCCAACGTCTATCCAAGCGGCTGGTGTATCTGAAGCAGACTTCATCGCTAAGCTAGAAGGGCTAGCTGTAGAAGCGTTCGATGACCAGTGTACAGGTGCTAACCCACGTTACCCTCTAATCACTGAGCTGAAAGAAGTGCTACTAGCGTCTTACTACGGTAAAGCATTTGTTGAAGGTGAAACTTTCGAAGGTACTACAGTTATCCTTAAGAAATCTGACCAAAAACCAGCTGAAGCGAAAGCAGAAGCAGCGTCAAAAGCTAAAAAAGAAAAAGCTAACGCATAATAAGTAAGCATTAGTTTTGAGATAAGTTTTCGCTAGCACGATACTTATCTATCGGGAAAAGATGAAAGCCCCAGTCGAGAGACTGGGGCTTTTTTATGTTAGCTGGCTATTCTACGGATTTTGAAAGGCTAAACTTATACGACTTAATTCAAAATGAATTGCGTGTATTTACTTGAAGTAGAGGAGGACTAAACCTCAGCAGCCACAACCCGTCCACTAAAGTAATCATTAGAGACAATGTATTCCGTTGTTCTGGTCAGCTCATCTTGCAGTTGCGCCCAGTGACATCGGTTGAGCTTGCCATCGGAATTATGTATTGCGGGTACTACGCCACCGACTCGAATACCAAATTGAGTTAGTTCTTTCGCCCAACTATGGGTAAAGCCGGTGATCATTGAGTTCGCGCTCTCTAAGCCGGATACATCATGAAAGTCATCGTGAGATATCACATTTACAATCACGCCTTCCTTATCTTCCTCTCTCAATCTCTCTGCGCTGATTTGTCCAAATGCGAAAAGGGTCGATGCCATCGATGAGAGATCATCAATAAAGCTACTCACAGGCTGATCGCCAATTAGGCTAGGCATCGGGGAGCTTATCCAGTTATTGACTAGCACATCCGGTGTGGTGTTGAAGGTGGTTTGAATAAAATCGTATACGCTGAGAATCGCTTGGTTGTCATTGCCAGTGAGTGTGTAGGGGTAAACCGAGTCAGAAAAGCGGGCACATTGTAGATACGTCGCTTGAAGGGCTTCCGTGTCGTTATCACAGAGGATGACTGTGGCTCCAAGGTTTACAAAGTGGTTCGCTATCGTCCCTCCTAGGCGCGAGCCAGCAGATGTTACCAATATGATTGAGCTTTTTATTTCCATCCCAGTACCTAAGCAAATCGTCCGTGTCGGGTAAGGATGGGTCAAAATTCATACAATGGGTGTGAATTGGTTCAAACTAAGGTATGTGAATTGATAACTTTTTATGAACTTAGTGGCAGGTCACATTTTGTAGTAACTTCAAGTAGTAATCGACATGTGTTGATTGAAGGGTGCCTAAGGCTGGTGGTTCATATAACTCTCGTGAATCTTTCGAATAGCGCGAATTGAACAAAGCAGATAGAGATACAGAAATAAAGTGAGACTGAAGCTATACCTGAGCCTGAATTTGATATTTACGCTGAGCAGTAGATAACTCATTGTAAAGCGTCGCTGACGGAAGATCTGGGTGGTTTTTGTTGGCTAGCTTACGACGGTCGTGACCTGAAAGGTTTTGATAAACCTCTTCAGGCAAGTCACCAGTGTCTTCGGGCATAAACGCCAGAGCTTCAGGTTTTAAGTAATGACAGAGTTTAGCGCTCACCAAGCTTGATTGGTGAAAGTGATTAGACTGTTGTGCTGAAATCTCATAAGACGATTGGTTTGAACGCAGTTGTTGTGGCTCGGCTACACCAAACTGTTTACGTAGGCGATCTTCCGTTGTCTCTGTAACTTCAATTGTGTCGATGGGCGTGCAATCTCGAACATCATTAGAAAACATAGATAACAGCAACGCGAAATCTGCACGGCGACCTTGCTCAACCGCTTGGCTGATCCCGATGCCGAACTTCAGTTCGTTGATGATTCCTGCTTTATCTAAAGTATGTACTTGCATGATGCCTCTCATTTGATACACCTTTAACGGCATCGAGTCGGCAAACTTTAGTCTTTAATTACAGGTAAGTAGGGAATTTATTTAGGGTGGGTAAGTGACGCTGAAAAACACTGAGTTAGCGGCTTTATATTCAAGTTACTGATGCTTCAGATACAAAAAAGCTCACGCCTAGGCATGAGCTTTTAATAGGTAACTCGCTAAAAATAGCGCAGCTTAAGTAATAGATTACTTAGCTAGGTTCTCTTCTACGAAAGACCAGTTTACTAGGTTCCAGAATGCAGCCATGTAGTCAGGACGAACATTACGGAAATCGATGTAGTAAGCGTGTTCCCATAGGTCAACAGTTAGAAGTGGAGTAACACCTTCTTCTGTTAGAGGAGTAGCAGCGTTAGAAGTGTTAACGATGTCTAGAGAACCGTCAGCTTTCTTAACTAACCAAGTCCAAGAAGAACCGAAGTTGTTGATTGCTGAATCAGTGAATTTTGCTTTGAATTCTTCGAAAGAACCGAATGCAGCGTTGATAGCTTCTGCAACAGCGCCAGTTGGTTCGCCGCCTGCTTGAGGTGCTAGACAGTGCCAGTAGAACGTGTGGTTCCAGATTTGAGCAGCGTTATTGAAAACACCACCAGTAGAAGTCTTGATGATCTCTTCTAGTGTTTTGCCTTCAAACTCAGTACCTGGGATAAGACCATTTAGCTTAACAACATAAGTGTTATGGTGCTTACCGTGGTGGAAATCTAGCGTTTCTGCTGAGATGTGTGGTTCTAGCGCGTCTTTCGCGTAAGGAAGAGCTGGTAGTTCAAATGCCATTGCTCAATTCTCCATTGATATGAAAGAGTTAACTCTTTCGATTGCTTCCAGTGATATTATTATTCATGGCTCGCTATGCTGCCAACCATGGTCAATTTGCTGACTTGGTTTCTAGTTTAGCAAGTTTTTACTTTATTAAAAGCATATTTCATCACTTTTATGTGAATTGTTAGTCTAGCTTGTTAACCGCTTTTTTTATGTGGTTTTTATTCTTTTGGTTTGGGGTAGAATAAAGGCAATAAAAGCCGTAATCCATTAACGAGGAAGCAATGGAAACTATCGATAAAATCAAACAGCAAATTGAAGAAAACACTATTCTACTGTACATGAAAGGTTCTCCTAAGCTACCTAGCTGTGGTTTCTCTTCTCAAGCGTCTCAAGCTCTAATGGCATGTGGCGAAAAATTTGCTTACGTAGATATTCTACAAAACCCTGATATCCGTGCAGAGCTGCCAGCTTACGCACAATGGCCAACTTTCCCACAGCTTTGGGTTGAAGGTGAGCTAATCGGTGGTTGTGACATCATTCTTGAGATGTTCCAAAAAGGCGAACTTCAGCCAATCATCAAAGAAGCAGCAGCGAAAGTTGCTGGCGATGACGCTGAGTAAGTTCTAGCTTTTTCGCTGAACAGTAAAATGAGGGGCCTTAATTAGGCTCCTTTTTTGTTGGAATTGATTGAGAGTCGACTCGATAAGGAACGAACAATGAACGTAAAACTTCATTATGTACATGACCCGATGTGCAGCTGGTGCTGGGGATACAAACCAACACTGGAGTTACTAAAACAACAATTGCCTGCGAGCATTGAGTTCAACTACGTAGTTGGTGGCTTGGCTCCGGATTCTGATGAACCAATGTCAGAAGAGATGAAGGGCAAGTTGCAAGCTATCTGGAAGCAGATCGAAGCCAAATTAGGAACAGAGTTCAATCATGAATTTTGGACTGAGTGCCAACCGGTTCGCAGCACTTACCCTGCGTGTCGTGCTGTTATTGCTGCGGGTTTCCAAGATCACTATGAGCAGATGCTTGAAGCGATTCAACACGCATACTACTTGCGTGCAATGCTGCCGCACAGCGAAGAGACACATAAGCAATTGGCTGAAGAGCTAGGCATGAATGTTCAGCAATTCGAGAACGATCTTGCTGGTAAGCTACTTGAGGGTGAGCTAGAAGATCAACTGAGCTTCAAACACGCGATGGGCGTGTATTCTTACCCAACCCTAATGCTTGAAGTTGACGGTATCTTCACTGAAGTTGAGCTGGATTACCACTCATCAGAAACGACACTTAAGTCGATTAGAGAAGTTCTAGTAAAGAGTGCTCCTAGTGCTTAATTGACGAGACTGAATCGTATGATTCAAAACTACTTCAAAGGCTTGCTCGTAAGAGTAAGCCTTTTCTTTTGTTATACCGTAAGGTTTTTATATGTAGCCTGGCGGGAGAAATACCGGATACAAAAAAGACCGCACTCGCGGTCTTTTTAAGTTTTGAAAATTGATTCTGACTATAGAACCTAGCTACAAGCTACAGAACCATAGCTGCAATCCAACCGAATACGATCAGTGGGATGTTGTAGTGTAGGAATGTCGGTAAAACGGTTTCCCATACGTGCTCATGCTGTCCATCTGCATTAAGACCAGACGTTGGACCTAACGTTGAGTCAGAAGCCGGAGAACCAGCATCACCAAGCGCTGCTGCTGTACCAACTAGAGCAATAGTTGCCATTGGAGAGAAACCAAATGCTGCCGCTAGTGGAACGTAGATAGTTGCAAGGATTGGAATCGTAGAGAACGAAGAACCGATACCCATAGTTACCAATAGACCAACCACTAGCATAAGTAGTGCAGCTAGAGGCTTGTTGTCACCGATGCTTGTTGAAAGTGCTTCAACCAAAGATTCAACGCCACCAGTTTGCTTCATTACTGCTGCGAAACCTGCCGCGGCAATCATGATGAAACCGATCATTGCCATCATGTGTACACCTTTCGTGAAGACATCTTGTGTCTCTTTCCAAGCAATTACGCCACCGAAAGTGAATACCATAAAACCAGCAAGTGCACCGATGATCATTGAACCAGTCGATAGCTGAACCGTTAGTGCTGCAACAATACCTGCCGCTGCTACTAGGATGTGTTTCTTGTTGATCTGCTTCGCTTCAGTTGAAACAACCGTGTGAGACGTTTCTTTGTATTGGCGAGGCTTACGGTAAGTGAAGAACACTGCCGTTAGAAGGCCAAAGAGCATACCTGCAGCTGGTAGTAGCATTGCCATTGGAACTTGGCTCGCCACTACACTTTCAAGACCGTTGTCGTGAAGGTTCTTAAGTAGGATGTTGTTTAGGAAGATGCCACCAAAACCGATTGGTAATACCATGTATGGCGTAATCAGACCAAAAGTCAGCACACATGCAACCAGACGACGGTCTAGGTTCATTTTTGCGAATACGCCTAATAGAGGTGGGATTAAGATTGGGATGAAGGCGATATGTACCGGAATCACGTTTTGCGAAGACATGGTCACTAAGATCAAAGAAGCAAGGATGCCGTATTTAAGACCAATCGATGCTGCACTGTTCTCTTTGCCGTGAATGCGCTTAATGACGCTTTGAGCAAGAAGATCTGTGATACCAGAGCGAGAGATAGCAACAGCGAATGTACCAAGCATAGCGTAGCTAAGTGCGATAGTTGCACCGCCGCCTAATCCACTTTCGAAAGCCGCGACTGCGTCGTTCAAGGCCATACCAGAGGCTACGCCACCGATAATTGCGCTGAACGTTAGAGCAACGACTACGTTTACGCGCATCAAAGCTAAAACAAGCATGATGCAAACTGAAATTACAACAGGATTCATATTATTCTCGGGATGTTGTGTTTTTTATGAAGGTAATACGAGTGAGCGTTTACCGACTCTATTTTTTATTCTTCGTCAACAAGAGGCCAACCACCAAGGGCTTTCCATTTGTTTACAATGCCGCAAAACAACTCTGTGGTTTTTTGCGTATCATACAAAGCAGAGTGTGCTTCTTTGTTGTCAAATTCCATCCCTGCAGTGCGGCAAGCTTTAGCCAAAACGGTTTGACCGTAGGCAAGACCACTAAGAGCTGCAGTGTCAAAAGTAGCAAATGGATGGAAAGGGACGCGTTTAAGCTTACAGCGCTCACTTGCCGCATTAACGAAGTTCAAATCGAATGTAGCGTTGTGAGCAACCATGATTGCGCGACTGCAATCTAAAGCTTTTTGTTCTTTTCTCACTAGCTTGTAGATTTCTTTAAGGGCTTCTTGTTCCGACACAGCACCACGTAATGGGCTAAATGGGTCTTTAATTCCGTTAAAGTCTAATGCTGCCTGCTCTATATTTGCGCCTTCAAAAGGCTCAATGTGAAAATGAAGCGTTGATGCAGGGTGCAGATCTCCGTTCTCATCCATTTTTAATGTAATGGCACAGATTTCTAATAATGCATCGGTTTCAGCGTTAAACCCTGCGGTTTCCACGTCGATGACCACTGGGAAATAGCCGCGAAAGCGTTTTTTTAGGGTCAGAGCTTCGTTTTCTACAGTCATGTTAGCCCAAATAAGTGTGATTAAGGCTGCATTATTGCAGATAATAGCAGTGATAAAAACTAGGGAAGGGCAATAAATCATAAATTACCTAACCCATTACGGCTTGATAATTGCATATTTAAACACGAGAGAAAAATGCGGCAATTGGCTGCATTGTTAAACGAATTGCTTAAGAGATACTCCACTTTATGAAGAAACAACTCATAACAGGTTCAATGCTATTTTCGCTACTTGTGTCGTCATCAGTTATGGCACAAGAAAAGCGTTACGGAGCATCTCCTCAACAATCGACATGGGAGATGGTGGCCAATACGCCATTAGAATGTCGCTTGGTTCACCCAATCCCAAACTTTGGTGATGCTGAGTTTTCATCTCGCGCGAGTAAGAAAATCATTTTGGACTTTGAGCTTAAAATGCGCCGCCCAATGGGTGCGACACGCAATGTCAGCTTAATCTCTATGCCGCCACCTTGGCGCCCAGGTGAAAGTGCCGATCGTATGACAACCATTAAGTTCTTCCAACAATTTGATGGCTATGTTGGTGGTCAAACCGCTTGGGGTATCTTGAGTGAGCTGGAAAAAGGACGTTACCCGACATTCAGCTATCAAGAGTGGCAGAGTCGAGATCAGCGTATTGAAGTGTCATTGTCATCGGTGTTGTTCCAAGAAAAATACAATGTGTTCAGTGATTGTGTTGCTAACCTGCTGCCTTACAGCTTTGAAGATATCTCTTTCACTATTTTACACTACGACCGCAACAGCGATCAGTTGAACAAGGCGTCGCGCAAAAGGCTGAGTCAGATTGCGGATTACGTTCGCTACAATCAAGACATCGACCTTGTGCTGGTGGCAACGTACACCGATTCTGTCGACAGCAAAGGGATTAGCCAAAACCTGTCAGAGCGCAGAGCAGACTCGTTAAGAGAGTACTTTAAATCTCTTGGCTTGCCAGAAGACCGTATTCAAGTACAAGGTTATGGCAAGCGTCGTCCAATTGCCGACAATAACTCGCCAATTGGTAAAGATAAGAACCGACGCGTTGTGATCTCTTTAGGTCGCACACAGGTTTAAGATAAACAATAGCTCGTTTTGGAATGATAAAGCCCGTCTTGATGACGGGCTTTTTTGTATTTTAAATTTGGAGTCGTGGTCTAAACGGAGCTCGTTTAGTTCAAGCGGAAGCTAGCGATTATTTCACAGTTGGTCGCGGTATCGATCTTTTCCACCATCGAGGCAATTTTAGGGTTTGGGTGGCGTTTCATGAAATCGATCAGCGCTTTCTTACAGCAACCAATAGAATCGATAAAGCTTGAACACTGAGTATTAGGGCATTGAGGGATTAGTGTGAGTACCTTTTCGGAAGCTAATTGAAGATATTTAAGCTCGTATTCAGTATCGCCAGCCCAACGCCAGAATTGAGCAAGGTTGTGGCAAGAAATTACCGAGATCAATAGGCGTTCATCGGCTTGAATATCGGTACGTTCCGTAATTTCTTCACTTAAGTTCAAAGCCTGCTGATAATGAAGAATACTTCGTACAGGATCGTCGAGCTGCAATGCCGTATCGGCAAGTAACGTGTGTTTTTCCCATTCGCTAATCATTGTATTACCTCACTAATCAATAGGTGATTAATTTAAATGATAATTATTATCATGTAAAGTTTCATCAGTGAGATTGTTAATAATAATTACTGAAGAGTATTGTTCATGAGTGGAAACATAAAAAAGAAGCGAGCATAGTGCTCGCTTCCTTGTTCATTTTATCAGGCGCTCTAGCCCAGCTTCGCAAAATATTGAGGAGTTAACCTTCTAGACCTGCGCTTGCTTGTTTGTTCTGAATCAGCTCAATCATGTAGCCATCAGGATCTTTAACGAACGCAATGTGTGTAGAGCCGCCTTTAACCGGACCCGCTTCACGCGTTACGTTGCCGCCAGCTGCTTTAATCGCATCACACGTTGTGTAGATGTCATCAACACCGATAGCAACGTGACCAAAAGCAGAGCCAAGATCGTATTCCGTGGTGCCCCAGTTGTAAGTCAGCTCAATCACTGCGCCTTGAGATTCGTCACCAAAGCCAACGAAAGCTAGCGTGTATTCGTACTCTTTGTTTTCGTTCTTACGTAACAGCTGCATACCCATTACGTTAGTGTAGAACTCGATAGACTTATCTAGATCACCCACGCGTAGCATGGTGTGTAAAATACGACCGTTTGACATGATTTGCTCCTAGCTTTAACTATGTTTACGTTTTTGTAATTCTGTTTTCTGCCGCCAGAAAATTGCGACACTGTTTAGCCAATAGGCTTGTGGTTCTTGTTTATGAACTTAGACGTCAGTTTTCTTTTGGTGGAGAGTATTCGCACAGATCTTCAATAATACAGCTGCCACAGCGAGGCTTACGCGCGACACAAGTGTAGCGTCCATGAAGAATGAGCCAGTGGTGGACATCCAGTTTGAACTCTTTTGGAACTACTTTAAGTAGCTTGGCTTCGACATCATCGACTGTCTTACCCATGGCGAGCTTAGTGCGGTTCGATACACGATAGATGTGAGTATCAACGGCAATAGTTGGCCAGCCGAAAGCGGTGTTCAATACTACGTTGGCAGTTTTACGGCCAACACCAGGCAGTGCTTCCAGTGCTGCGCGATCTTCTGGCACTTCACCATTGTGAAGATCAAGCAGCATGCGACATGTCTTAATGGTGTTTTCTGCTTTCGAATTAAACAGACCGATAGTCTTGATGTACTCTTTCAGACCATCGACACCTAGGTCAAAAATCGCTTGTGGGGTATTAGCAACAGGGTAAAGCTTATCTGTAGCCTTGTTCACGCTGACGTCAGTTGCCTGTGCAGACAAAAGTACCGCAATCAGAAGTTCGAAAGGGCTACTCCAATTTAGCTCAGTCTCTGGCTTTGGATTGTTTTCCCTCAAACGCTCAAGTATTTGTACTCGTTTTACATTGTTCATAGCGACATTACTTTCAAATAGTTAGGGCAGAGCTTTGGAGTTGGTATTCAATAAACTCGAAAAGTCAGGCCGTATCATCGGTTACGCGCTCTTATGAGCGTCATTGTTATGTGTTTTTGTTATATCTATTTTCTGCCGGTCGGTTGAGCAGCTCGGCAGATTTTTGTTGTTAAGCGTTGGTCACGCGGGCACGCTCAATAACAGGTTTTTCTGGTTTTGGTTGTTTCGATTTTGCTTGATGATCGATGATATTTTTCAACGCAATCAAGAAACCAACACCAATAAAGGCACCCGGTGGAAGTAGAGCCAGCAAGAAGCTGTTATCAAATTGGAAAATTTCAATTCTTAAAGCTGATGCCCAATCACCTAGTAGCAGATCTGCGCCATCAAATAGGGTGCCATTACCAATGATTTCACGCATTGCGCCCAGTACCACCAATACTGATGTCATACCAAGCCCCATCCAGAAGCCATCTTGAGCGGCAGGTAATACTTCATTTTTCGAAGCGAAGGCTTCTGCTCGGCCAATAATGATACAGTTGGTTACGATCAGAGGGATGAAGATACCGAGAGATAGGTACAGACTATACGCGTAAGCATTCATCAGTAGCTGAACACACGTTACCAGTGACGCAATGATCATGACAAATACTGGAATACGCACTTCTTTTGGCACGTGGTTACGAACCAGAGAAACTGCAACGTTCGAACCGACTAATACAAGCAAAGTGGCAATACCCAGCCCAAGTGCGTTAGTGACTGTTGACGATACAGCGAGCAGCGGACATAGCCCAAGAAGTTGCACTAGGGCAGGGTTATTGGCCCACATGCCATTTTTGATTAGTGTTTTATGATCACTCATTATTCACCACCGCAATTTAGAGGTTGAGCAAGCAATGCTTGGTTGTTTTGGTTAACGTATTGGACCGCTTGTTTGACAGATTTCACTACCGCTCTAGGGGTAATTGTCGCGCCAGTAAACTGGTCGAAGTCACCACCGTCTTTACGAACCTTCCAACGGTCAAGATTAGAGTCTGTTACTTGTTTACCGGAAAACGAAAGAATCCAATCACTCACACGTAGATCAATCTTATCACCCAAGCCTGGAGTTTCTTGGTGAGAAAGTACACGAGTGCCTAAAATGGTACCATCGATTTTCATACCGACGATCACCTTAATCGCACCGTTATAACCGTCTGGTGCAATTGCCTCGATAGCAATCGCGCTTGGCTCACCATTGATTTTTGCGATGTAAGCGGGCATCGCTTTCTCTGTACCAAGCTCTTCTGCTTGAACTAATGTACAAGACGAAAACAGTTTGTTGTCGTGAAGATCGTGCGGGATCACTTGGTTCAGTACAGATAACAACTGGGCTTGTTCTTGCTGTTTGATCTGATCTTTTGTTAGGTAGTGGGTTACCGCCACTAAACCTGTCGATGCACAGGCAAAAATCGCGAGCACAAGGCCGTTTTTCTTAATAGCATTTAGCATGATGTCCGCTCCTTTAGTGGCCGTATGTACGAGGCTTGGTGTAGTAGTCAATCAGTGGAACACACATGTTGGCTAACAATACAGCAAACGCCACGCCATCGGGGAAGCCACCCCAACTGCGGATAATAAACACTAACGCACCAATTAGCGCACCAAACACCAAGCGACCTTTAACTGTCGTTGAAGCCGAAACTGGGTCGGTTGCAATAAAGAATGCACCAAGCATAGTCGCGCCAGACAGAAGGTGAATGGTTGGAGAAGCAGTTTCACCAGGAGTAAGCACTAAGAACACCAAGCTAAACAGAGTAAGACTGCCGATGAAAGCCACTGGGATATACCACTGAATAACACGCTGCTTAATCAGCACTAAACCGCCGATTAAATAAGCAAGGTTTACCCACTCCCAGCCTACGCCAGCTAACCAGCTGAATTGCGGTTGAGACAGTGCTTCCGAAGCCGTGTTACCTGCCGTTAATGCTGTTTTGAATGCATCAAGTGGCGTCGCCATTGTGGTGCCATCAATGCCAAGGCGTGCTTGCTGCAGAGATAAACCTTCGTTATTGAAGCCCGTGAATATCATCAAGAATGAGTCAATAAAGCTTGTTGCTTCTGCTGTCAGGCTCGCGGGTGCATTCCAACTGGTCATTTGAACTGGGAATGAAATCAGCAAAACGACGTAAGCGACCATCGCAGGGTTAAATGGGTTCTGCCCTAGGCCGCCGTATAAGTGTTTCGCGATAATAATAGCGAAGAACATACCAATGACCAGGATCCACCACGGAGAGTGCGGGGGAATGGCGACACTCAGTAGCCAAGCGGTTACAACAGCACTGTAATCACGCAGCGCCATCACTGGCGGACGTTTTCTTAACAGCATTACGGCTGCTTCAAAGATAACAGCAAGTGCAATAGCAAATACTAACTGGATGAGGGTACCCCATCCAAAGAAGTAGGTTTGAACTAGTAGACCTGGCAATGCACAAATAGCTACCCATTTCATGAGATCTGGGGTGCTTCTACGACTGTGCGCGTGCGGTGAGCTGGCGATAAAGAAGGCCACTACTCTTTCTCCTCATTGTTCTTTTTATCTAGCTCTTGCTGTGCTTTTCTTGCTTTAGCACGAGCAATAGCGGCAGCAACGGCTGCTTTTTTAGGATCGACTGGCTGTGATTGAGTCTCAGCTACCACTTCAGCTTCTTTTTCGGCTTCAGGTTCAGGAGCGATTTCTTGTGCTTCAACCTGTTTAGCTTGCTGTACTTTTTTCGCCTTAGCGCGTGCAATAGCGGCAGCAACAGCAGCTTTTTTAGGATCGACTGGCTGTGATTGAGTCTCAGCTACCACTTCAGCTTCTTTTTCGGCTTCAGGTTCAGGAGCGATTTCTTGTGCTTCAACCTGTTGCGCTTGTTGTGCTTTCTTAGCCTTAGCACGAGCGATAGCAGCAGCAACGGCGTCTTTCTTAGCGTCGCCGGAGCTTTCAGCAGCAGATTCAGCAGCAGATTCAACTTGTTGCGCTTTCTTCGCTTTAGCACGAGCGATAGCGGCAGCAACGGCGACTTTCTTAGCATCGCCAGAGCTTTCAGCTGGAGCGTCAGTAGCAGATTCAGCTTGTTGAGCTTTTTTCGCTTTAGCGCGAGCTATTGCGGCTGCAACAGCGTCTTTTTTGCCTTCACCAGAGTTTTCGGCTTGAGTCTCAGCTGAAGCTTGTTGCGCTTTGCGCTCTCTAGCTTGTCGTTTACGCTCTTCGCGCAGTTTCGACATTTCAGAGTTATCTGGTTCAGCGCCGTTTTCCTTCAGAGCTGCAGCTTGTTTCGCTTTTGCCTTCGCAATAGCTGCAGCAACCGCAGGTTTTACAGCTGGCTCTTCATTCTGAGCCTGATCCGCGGCGGATTTTTGTGCTTTAACACGAGCAATCGCAGCAGCAATAGCATCATCACCGCCAGATGTTTTCATATCTTTACGGCGGTTATCTGCGGCTTTCTTAAAGCGGTTTTCACGCTCGGCTTTATCACGCTCCATACGAGCGTTCTTCTCTTCAAAGCGAATCTTGGCGCGCTCTGCAGCAGCGGCTTCATCTTTTCGAGTTTTGATTTCAGCTTTTGCTTGGCGGTAGTACTGAACAAGAGGGATTTCGCTTGGGCAGACAAATGCACATGCCCCGCATTCAATACAGTCTTTAATATTTAGTTCTTCACACTTGTCTAGCTCATTGGCTTTTGCATGCCATTGCAACTGTTGTGGTAACAGTGATGCAGGACAAGCTTCGGCACATGCACTGCATCGAATACACTCCATTTCGTAAGTGCTCGGTGCAATTTCACTACGTGTTGGCGCTAAAATACAGTTCGATGTTTTTGTGATCGGCACATTGGCATGTGGCAAGGTAAAGCCCATCATCGGGCCGCCCAAAATCAAACGCGGCAGCTTTTTATCGGCTTTATAGCCAAACTCTTCAAGTAACTCGTGTACAGGTGTACCTAATAGTGCCCAAACGTTACGAGGTTGCTTAAAAGTCTTACCGGTTAAAGTCACAACGCGGTTAACTACGGGTTCACCGTCGATTACTGCACTCTTAATTGAGTAGAGAGAGCCAACGTTCTGAACTAATATACCGATGTCAGCAGGGATGCCGCCAGCAGGCACCTCTTTATTCGTGAGGATCTTAATCAGCTGTTTCTCACCACCTGAAGGGTATTTAGTTGGGATCACGCGAATGACGATATCTTTGTCTTTCGCGGCAACCTCTAGTGCTTTTATTGCCGCTGGCTTGTTGTCTTCAATACCGATAACGGTCAGTTTTGGTTGAAGGATGTGTTCAACTATCTCAATGCCTTTTAGCACTTCTTCGGCATGCTCTTGAAGCAACTTGTCATCTGATGTGATGTAAGGTTCACACTCAGCTGCATTGACGATCAGAATATCAGTACGTCCTAGGCCTGACTGGAGCTTTTTCGCAGTAGGGAATCCCGCACCGCCCATACCTGAGATACCGGCTTGGCGAATCACATCAAGCAGCTCGTCTGAGGTTTTCGTTGAAAAGTCTTCGACGGGGTTTCGTTCAATCCAAGCGTCTAAGCCATCAGGTTTAATGACCACACTGAGTTCGCTTAAGCCTGAAGGGTGAGCGGTAGTTCTTGGTTCGATAGCGGTAATCACACCTGATGTAGGTGCATGTACCGGCAATGTAAAACCAGTATCTAAAGCCGTTAGTTGTTGGCCTTTCAGTACGGTGTCACCCGCGGCAACTAATAAGTTACCAGGTTTTCCAATGTGCTGTTTTACCGGAAGGACGATTTCTTCTGGAAGCCTTGCATGAACGATATCAGTGGTATTGGACTGTTTCTTGTTTTCAGCAGGGTGCACGCCGCCCGGGAAGGTCCAAATAGAGCCCGTGCGAATTTGTTCAATTAAAGAGATCATACTAACCCTATGCCTTAGGCTCTGACGCGGTCGCATCAGTTGCTTGGTTAGTGATATCCGTAACAGGAATGATGTTCATCTGCCATTTCCAATTTTCAGTCGTTGTCGCCACTGGAATCATTTCAATACAGTCAGTAGGGCACGGCGCGACACAAAGATCACAACCAGTACATTCATCTTTAATTACTGTGTGTAGTGCCTTAGTACCACCAACTATGGCGTCGACAGGGCAGGCTTGAATACATTTAGTACAGCCGATACACATATCTTCATGAATGAAGGCAACAGTTTTTACTTTGTTATCTAAATCGTGAGCGGAGTCTTCAACTTCTACGCCCATTAAGTCTGCTAGCTTCTCAATGGTTGCTTGGCCGCCAGGAGGACATTTGTTGATCTTGTCTCCGTTAGCAATCGCCTCTGCGTACGGACGACAACCCGGATAGCCACACTGGCCACACTGAGTTTGCGGTAAAATGGTGTCGATTTGATCAACGATAGGATCAGCTTCGACTTTAAAACGGATAGAAGCAAAGCCCAAGATAGCGCCAAAAACAGTGGCTAAAACGGCTAGCGCAATGATCGCAATTAAAATGGTGCTCATGCTTATTTCACCAATCCAGTAAAGCCCATAAATGCCAGAGACATTAGGCCTGCTGTGATCATCGCGATCGATGCACCTTTGAATGGCATTGGAACATCAGCAACCGTAATACGCTCACGCATCGCAGCAAATAGGATCAGTACAAGAGAGAAACCTACCGCCGCGCCGAAACCATAAATGATCGACTGAATGAAGTTGTGGTTTTCATTGATGTTCAAGAGAGCCACACCTAATACCGCACAGTTGGTGGTGATAAGGGGTAGGAAGATACCCAATAGGCGATAAAGAGTCGGGCTAGTTTTGTGAACCACCATTTCCGTAAATTGAACCACGACTGCGATCACCAAGATGAAACTCATGGTACGCAAGTATTCAATACCCAGAGGGGTAAGGATGTAGGTTTCTACTAGGTATGCAGATACCGACGCTAACGTCAGAACGAAAGTCGTCGCGAGGCCCATGCCAATCGCAGTCTCCAGTTTCTTGGAGACTCCCATGAAAGGACATAGCCCTAAAAACTTCACTAGCACAAAGTTATTGACCAGCACTGTGCCAACCAACAACAAAAGGTATTCGGTCATAATGGATTAATTCTTGAGATTCCGATCCCGATATTATCCTGCTTTGCTCACCTAATAACAACCAAGGATCACTAGGGATTTAGACACTTGGTGAAAAAATCAACGAGTAAACGTTTGATTAAGATAGATCAGCTTAAGTATAGGAGGGTATTTGATGGGAATGAAAAATAAGATTAACCGAATGATAACTCATCAAATCAATCCTATTTTCTTTGTTGTAAAAAGTGTCAGGAATCGAAAACACTCAGCCCTAGTAACTGTTCGTTTTATGAAGCTAAGCCTTTAGTGTCCCGAGTATTATTAACTGATGTTTCGAACCGAAGCTCTGCGCACTAGTATTGGCATAAACAACTTATGTTCTGACTGTTCTTTCGGTTCATCGCTTGCGAGTTGAAGAGACAGCTTTACCGCTTGATTTGCCATGACTTGAATTGGGTAGCGAATGGTCGTCAATCTAGGGTAAATGAAGCGAGCAATGTGGCCATCATCAAACCCAATAACTGACATGTCTTCTGGAATTCGAATGCCATTTTCTTGTAGAAGTGTCAAGCAGCCAGCAGCCATGTAATCGTTATAAGTTGCAATCGCTGTGATGTCGGTGTTTTTAGCCATTAGGTTAACCATGGCTTGTTCACCACCTAACTCGTCAGGCTCGCCGTATTCTATGTATTCGTCACTAGGTTCAATACCGTTGTCTTTCAGTGCGTCTAAATAACCCGCTAAGCGATCATGAGCATCTTCAATGTTGTGACTCGAGCAAATGTAACCAATATGTTTGTGACCGTTTTTGATCAAATACTCAGTCGCGATGTAAGAACCGCGGCGGTTGTCGAGAGCAATACAGCGGTTTTCTATGTCGGGAACAATGCGATTGATCAGTACCATTCCGGGTACTTCATTTGCCAATTTGACTAACTCTTCATCGCTAATGCCTTTGCTATGAACGACGAGTGATTCGCAGCGGCTGTTGATAAGCAGGTTAATGGCATTACGCTCTTTGGCGGCGTCATGGTAGCCACTGCCAATTAGTAACTGTTTTTCTTGCTCGCTGGCCACGGTATCAATGGCTTTGATCATCGAGCCGAAGAATGGGGCAGAAACATCGTTGACCAATACGCCAATCGCATTTGAAGATTTACTGACCAATGCACGGGCGTTGGCATTTGGACGATAGCCGAGTTTTTCCATCGCAGCTTTTACTGCTGAAATAGCAGTTTCACTGGTGTGAGCTGCATTGTTGATTACTCGAGAGGTGGTCGCGATTGATACGCCTGCTTCCTTCGCAACATCTTTAATGGTAGCCATTCCGCTCTCTTATTCTGAAAATAATGCTGTGTGCTGGTGGTTGGACATTTAACAACGGATAGTTAGCCAATTCAAATACTAAACATCAAATATGACGAGGCTTTAAGGTTTATTTTTGGTTGGCTTATCGTTTGATAATAAAAAGCCAAGCTCTAGATTTGAGCTTGGCTTTTGATTCACATTGGCGTTTGAACTGCTGTCGTGTGAAATAGCGTAATCACAGGTAACCCAAAGTAATAGGGAACCAAGTGGCTTTAGAGCAAGCCGCTTGGCCCGAATCTACTTACGATGCGCTTGTTAGCGTAACCTGATAACGATATTGATTGTCGGTGAGTTGAAACCCTCGGTGAACACTTGGACTCCAAGAATCATCACCACCAACGCCCATATGTTGGTGATCTACGCGTACATAGATTTTCTCTTCACGAGTCAGGTCATTGGTATGCTTGGCATCTGTTAATTGTTGCTGGCTGTATTGACTCACACTGAATGAAAAATCGCCTTCGATCCCGATATTTCCCACATTCAAGTTTTTGGTTCCGCAACGTAAACCGCTATCGGTTGGGAATATATATTGCGTGTGCATCTGTTCCAGTGTTTGTTTGTGTAAACCGAATCGAGCTGCAGCTAAACGGTCCGGATAGTTTTCAAAAGGACCTAATCCTTGCCATGAAATCGGAGTTTCATTGCTTGTTTCGATTGGTAAAGGCAGCTCCATTTCAAGGCCAATACGAGGCATAGGTGGTAAGTGGTCGGCTAAGGTGACATCAACCGCGATATTCATTTCACCTAGGTTATTTAAGGTGTATTGCCATTTTGTAATCGCTTGGATTTGGCCATTAAATTGGTAGGCGAATACTGACGTCACTTGTACTGAGTCTGCGAGTGCTTGTGCGATACAACTTGTACACTGACGTTCCCATTGACCAATACCTGCGAGTTCCCAGCGACAAGCCCATGCATTTGGATCGATATTGTCTATCTCACTGATACCAATATCGTTATCCAGTGGCGCACGATAGAAGTTATCGACAGGTGCCTTGATAACTTGCGGTTGCCCATCAACGATCCAGTGGGTCAACAGTCCACTCTGTGTGTCCCATTGCCATTGATGCGTTTCATCTAGGCTTGATACGACAACTTTATCGTCTTGTTGATTTAGCTGAGGAGCCAAGGCATTTGCAATCTTAGGGAGTTGCAAACCAGCGTGGTTACGTAAAGCAAACTGCTCTGTGGCACAAACATGGCCTTCTTCTGCCCACTTGGTCGAATAAATCAGAGTAATATCTGTGTTTAGATGATATTCGGCCTGTGCTTTTGGCGTGAAAGTAAGGTCAATTATTAGCTCTTGTTTACTATCTTCAGCAATGGATAAGACTTGTTGCCCTGATTGAATCACGATGCCATTTTCGAGCAATTGCCAGCGTAAGATTTCATTGTCGGTTGCTCGGAACAGGTTTTCATTGGTTACAGTTAGGCGGCATTGATCTTCAGTTTGTTCTGTTAACGTCATGCTGATCATTCTCTGGCAGTATTTAGCCTCTTCCAAGGTCGGGTGTACGCTACGATCTGGGAAGATTAAACCGTTGATACAGAACTGACGATCGTTAATTATGTCGCCAAAGTCTCCACCATAGGCCCAGAAGTGTTCGCCGTTTTCATCCCACCGACTTAGCCCTTGGTCAACCCAATCCCAGATGAAACCGCCTTGCAAACGAGGGTACTCTCGGAATGCATCCCAGTAATCATTGAAGCTACCTAAACTGTTACCCATTGCGTGTGCGTATTCGCAAAGAATAAGCGGGCGTTGCTCGTTAGGCAGAGAAACCCATTTCTTGATAGACCATTTTGGAACAGCATCGTCTTCAATTGTGCTGTTAACGCGTGCGTACATTGGCGCAATAATGTCGGTTGCTGTGGTATTTGAACCACCGCCTTCATATTGTACCGGGCGAGAAGGGTCGTACTGTTTCGACCAAGCATACATCGCATTGTGGCTGCTGCCGTGCCCCGACTCGTTACCCAAAGACCAGATGATGATAGAAGGGTGGTTCTTATCACGCATGACCATTTGCGTGTAACGATTCATATAAGCGTGTGTCCATTGTGGGTCGGCAGACAAGCGATTCATCGGCTGCATGCCATGGGTCTCGATGTTCGCTTCATCACACACGTATAAGCCGTATTCATCACACAGCTCGTACCATCGTGGATGATTCGGGTAGTGAGCGGTGCGCACAGCATTGAAGTTGTACTGCTTCATTAGACAGATATCGCGGATCATGTCTTCTTCTGTCATCACATGCCCCAACTCTGGGTGATGCTCATGACGGTTCACACCGCGAATCAATAGCGGTTTGCCGTTTAGCTTTAGCTGACCGTCTGTCATTTCGACTTTACGGAAGCCAACTTGATAAGCTTCACTTTCTAGGTAGTTACCCTGTTCATCAAGCAATGACACGACAATTCTATAGAGGTTAGGAACTTCTGCGCTCCATTTCTTTGGCTCTCGAACATGAAGAGTTTGGAATACCACATCATCATAGGTGCCACGCTCGTCTATTCGTCGATTATGAGGACGATCGATATGCGGCTCAGTCACTGCGTTTTCACCGTCAAACAGCTGAACCTGAACTTGGTAAGTGTCTGGTGCAGTAATTTTGGTGACAATAGACAGTGAACCATCGCGATAGCATGCGTCTAAGTCCGGCGTAACGAACACATCTTCAATACACTGCTTTGGTTTAGCTAGCAAGGTCACATCACGGAAAATACCGCTTAGCCACCACATATCTTGGTCTTCTAAATAGCTACCATCACACCAACGTATCACCATGACTGACAGCGTATTGTCGCCGACAGTTAGATACTGAGTTAAGTCGAACTCGGCAGGTAAGCGGCTATCTTGGCTGTAACCAACCCAATTGCCATTACACCAGAAGTGAAAAGCGGAATTGACGCCATCAAAGATAATACGTTGGGTGTTCTTTAGGTCATTTTTAGTCAACGTAATTTGAGCTCGGTAACAACCGGTTGGGTTTTCTGCCGGTACAAACGGTGGGTTCACTTCAAATGGGTATTTTACGTTGGCGTAGATAGGTTTATCGTAGCCTTGCATTTGCCAGTTGGATGGTACGGTAATCTCGTCCCATTGTGAGTCATTGAAACTTGTTTCGATAAATTCACCGTCAACTTGTTCAGGTGCATCAAAGTATTTGAACTTCCATTGCCCATTAAGAGATTTGCGTTGTGACTCAATGCCGTCTCGAGCGTGCTCAAGGCTGCGGTAGCTTGATAATGGGCTGTGCGCATTAAGGCAGTGGATATTCACAGACTGTGGGTTTTCCCAATCGCGTCTTTGGATGATGTTTGAAAATGCCTTCATGGTATTCCTACTCTTAAAGTGTTCAATATTGGTAATAATTCTATTGGGTCATCGGTTTTTTTTTGCAGTGACATCTAATATTGTTGCTAGTGTCTGGCTTTATGAAGTGTCTCTATTTTTTACCGGTGGATACTTTTCTGTTTGAGTCCTAACTCGAGTGAGAGTGTAAATAAACAATGGAAACGTTTTCATGATGGGGTTGGCATTTTTGCGCTATTGATGGGTTTGTGATTATTTTGTGTGATTTTGATCTGGTTATTGAGCTTGTAGTGGCGGTTTTATAGAGATTTCTGTGGGTTTTTAATGGGAGCGTTTTCTATTTTGGGGGGGAGGAAGGCGATCGTGCGCTAGAATTGAAGTTGCTCGTTGTGTTCGAACATAGGTAATAGTGATGCGAGGCTAGAACTCGCAAGGGCTTGGAGCTTTTGTTGAGGGGAAAAGTAGCCCAGTCAATGAGAACTGGGCATGTGAGACAAGGAAGCAAGCATTAAATTCAATGCCGAAGCTAGGCTACAGGCATTGCGTTCTGTACCGTCAAGCTGGAATGTAAAAGTTAGGACCCAGAGAGACACTTCATAGTTGTACTCTAAAGGTTAAGAATACGAGTGTGGTGTGGTGAGTTCAAGAGGAAATGCGTTTGAGCAAATTTTCAAATTACAGATCCACCATAACGTAATGAGTTCTATGGCTTTAATTGTTGTTAAGTTATTGTTTTTTATTAAAATTTTATAGCTCTTTGTTTAATGTGGAATATCCGTATTTTTGGGGATTAGGAGCATATGCATTGAGGTGGTGGTTGGTATAAATATTTGAGTTAGGAGGTATTGTTTGAATCTATTAATCTCAAAATATTTAATGGAAACGCTTTCATGATTTTGGGTTTGATCACAGAAACTCTCAACTCAATAATTATGATGCGGGGTAATTAAACGCGTTAAGGTTAAATAAAATGACGAATAAATCCCTAGTAGAAATTACGGGTAAAGACTCGCAACTGATCGTTGAACTTGGTGATTTCGCCGAAATACTGCATTGGGGAGTTCCAGTTCGTGGCGATCTAGCGAACTTTCGTGTTTCTCTTCAAAGGCCTGTTCCTTACGGTCGCCTTGATAATGATGTTGCTATGTCGTTGAGTCCAGAGCTCGGGCGCGGTGTTTTCAGCAGTCCGGCATTGGAAGGACACCGAGATGGGTTGGACTGGGCGCCTGTTTTCTCTATTACGGATATTCAACAAACATCATCTAGCCTACTCATTGAGAGTGAAGATGTACGTGCAGGCTTACGTTTAACAACCGAGTTATGCCTTGATAAACATGATGTTGTGAAATCTCGTCACACCTTAACCAACGTTAAAACCGGCCTTTATCAGGTGAGCCGTCTAGCCAATACTTTGCCATTACCAGCAAGAGCTAATGAGTTGATGACGTACTACGGCCGCTGGGTACACGAGTTCCAAACGGTGCGTCAACCCTTACAGCAAGGGGGCTATCAACAAGAAAATCGTCGCGGACGAACGTCTCATGAACATTATCCAGCGATGGTTGTTGGTACCGCTAACTTCAATGAAATGGCAGGTGATGTGTGGGGTATTCACTTCGCTTGGAGTGGTAACCACAGACTGCGCGCTGATGTAAAAGCAGACGGTCGTCGCTACGTGCAAGCGGAAGTTATTTATCTACCGGGCGAGATTGCATTGGATGAAGGTGAAAGCTTAACCACACCTTGGTTGTATGCAAGTTTCAGTTCTGAAGGCCTAAATGGAATGAGTCACCAGTTCCACTCTCATGTGCGCGGTTCCATCTTGCCAGAGTCTTTCGCACAAAAGCCTCGACCGATCCACCTTAATACATGGGAAGGCATCTATTTTGACCATGATCCTGATTATATTATGTCGATGGCTAGCCAAGCCGCGGATATGGGAGTAGAGCGCTTTATCATTGACGATGGTTGGTTCAAAGGGCGCTGTGGAGACAAGACTGCGCTGGGGGATTGGTTCTTAGATGAAGAAAAGTACCCAAATGGTTTAAAGCCGATCGTTGAACACGTGAATCAACTAGGTATGGAGTTTGGCCTGTGGTTTGAGCCAGAGATGATCAACAAAGATTCAGACTTGTATCGAGCTCATCCTGATTGGTTGCTGGCGGTGGGCGGCTATGATCAGCCGACAGGGCGAAATCAATATGTTATCGATCTACAGAATCAACAGGTATTCGACTTCTTATTTGAGCGTCTTGACCATTTTTTGAGCCAATACAATATCGCTTACATCAAATGGGATATGAACCGAGAAGTTGTACAACCTGCACACTTAGGCAGAGCGGCAGCTCACCAACAAACGGCTCGCTATTATGAGTTAGTCGACAAGGTGCGAGCGAAGCATCCAGCGGTCGATATCGAATCTTGTGCAGCGGGTGGTGGACGCATTGATTTTGAAGTCCTTAAGCGTACGCAACGTTTTTGGGCATCTGATAACAATGACGCTCTGGAAAGACAAAAAATTCAGCGTGGAATGAGTTACTTTTTTCCGCCAGAGGTGATGGGAAGCCATATCGGAGCAAGCCACTGCCACAGTACTCGTCGTCGCCATAGCATTGAATTTCGTGGGCTCACGGCGCTTTTTGGTCACATGGGTATTGAATTAGATCCTGTTAAAGAAGTCGAAGAAGAGAAACAGGGTTTTGAACGCTATATTCGCTTACATAAGATGTTGCGTCCATTGCTGCATAGCGGGAGAACTTGGCGAGTTCCAACGGACGATAGTGCCCATCAAATCCATGCGGTCGTCTCCGAAGATGTGTCAGAAGCTGTTGTGATGATTGCACAGTTGGCGATGCCAACCAATTCGTTGAGTGGTCATTTACGCATACCTGGGCTCGATCCACAAAGCTTATACAAGGTCTCTGTGATTGATAAACCGTCAAACTACGATGATATTGTGAATTATCAACCGCCATGGACAGAGTTTGGCTGTGAATTATCAGGAGCTTGGTGTGCCGAGGTAGGGCTAACGATGCCGATACTCGATGCAGAAACAGCGATGCTGATTAAGTTTGAGCGTATAGAGTAGGTTTTAGCATAGGCTTTATATTTAACGAACCGCGTAGGAGAAATTACGCGGTTTTTTATTGACTTTAATAAGCCTTCATGAACTATCCAATAGGTTTGATGTGCCTTTATAGATTGGAGAGCTGTAGGTATTCCCACCGTGATACTGAACTATGTAATCGTTCTCATGCGCCACTTCACATCACGAACTGTTTTGAGCACTCTAATTAGCGATATTCTCTATCAATCCGAGTGTTTTATTGTTCGATCTCTCATTTTAGATATTTCACTGAAAACGTTTCCATTGGGTGGTTGTTGATCACAGTATCTGTTCGTTGGAATAGTTACATTAGCGTCGGACTTGATACTTGAGTGTTTTAAGAAGCGACCACAGAGTGGCTCTAAAACAGAACTGAGTGGATAAATTATTATAAATAAAAGGTAAGCGTTTCAACGTCTGTTAGGAGATGAAGTTACGCGCCTGAAGGAAATACTATGTCTGATCAAATTACTCTACAAACCAAATTATCGTATGGACTTGGGGCTTTAGGTAAAGACTTTGCCTGTGCTCCGATCTACATCTTCTTGATGTTCTATTTTACGGACGTTGCTGGGCTTTCAGCTGCGTTCGTGGGTACCATCTTTTTAGCCGCTCGTATTGTTGATGCGGTAACCGATCCAATGATGGGGGTGATTGTTGATAATACCCGCTCTAAGTTTGGTAAATTCCGACCTTGGATTGTGATTGGTACTCTATTAAATGCGGTAGTGCTCGTTGGTCTTTTCAGTACGCACATGTTCGAAGGCACTACGTTATACATTTATGCAGCTGCTGCCTATATCCTATGGGGTCTTACGTACACTATTATGGATATTCCATACTGGTCTATGATTCCTGCACTATCGAGCTCTCGTCAAGAACGTGAAAAGCTTGTTGTCTGGCCACGATTGTTTGCTAGCTTGGCTTGGTTTATTACGGGTACTTACGGGTTACACATTGTCGGTAAACTAGGTGATGGTGACCAAGGACAAGGTTTCTTCAACGTTGCTATATTGATTGCTGTTCTATTCGTGATGAGTGCATTCTTGATTGCTCGCAACGTAAAAGAAAAATCTGCACCAGCAAATGCGAAACCAGCTGAGCGTTTCAGCTTTAAAGATGTGCTGGTTATCATTGGTAAGAATGACCAACTAAAAGCACTTATTGGTACCGTATTGTCGTTCCAAATAGCAAACTTGCTGGTTGGTGGCTTTGCGATTTACTACTTCTCGTACGCTTTAGGCAATGCTGATTTGTTCCCCGTTTATATGATGGTGGCAGGTATCGCTGAAGTTGCAGGCGTATTCTTGTTCCCTCGTATTGCATCAGTGTTACCACGTAAGCATTTATGGGTTATGGCTTGTGGCTTCCCAGTGCTGTCTTGCATCACTCTACTTATCATGGGCTTTATCGCTCCAGGTAACGCGATTCTAATCGGTATCGCAGGTGCTGCAATCAAGTTTGGTGTGGGTGTCGCTAACGCACTGCAAACCGTAATGCTTGCTGATGTTGTTGATTACGGTGAACACAAAACAGGTCGTCGCAGTGAGAGTGTTATCTTCTCTGTTCAAACGATGCTTGTGAAGTTTGCAGGCGCGGCTGGTGGTTTTATTGTTGGTATGGGCTTGTCTGTGGTCGGTTATGTACCAAACGTGGAACAGTCTGACAGCACTATCATGGGGCTGCAGTTTATGATGGTAGGTTTACCAGCGATTCTAATGGCGGTAAGTGCTCTGGTTTATAAGCGCTACTACCACCTGCATGAAGGGTTTGATAAAGACCAAGCGGGTAAAGAGACTCAGACGAATGTTGTTACAGCAGAAGCATAACCGCTAAAACGATGTCTAATCTAGAATAACGCTCAGTTTAGTCACTAAGCCCAAACGCCTCCTTGTGAGGCGTTTTTTATGGATGTTAGCTAATCAAAGCTGTGTGTGTAGAGTTTTTGTTTCGACTAAAACGCAAAAAGCCGCATCGAGTGATGCGGCTTCTTTAAATTTTGCCCACTTGTCGAGACTTGAACGCGGGCGGGTAGGGCGGTCCGACGATTCAGGTGTGACAATAACTTGGAACAAGTTAGTCGCAGTTATATACGAAAAAAGCCCAATCTTTCGATTGAGCTTTTTCCTAGAATTTGGCTCCCCCTGCGGGACTCGAACCTGCGACATACGGATTAACAGTCCGCCGTTCTACCAACTGAACTAAGGGGGAGTTGCTTGTTAGCCATGCGAATTTTAATAATTGTCAGAATTTCTGTCAATGAAAAATAGCAGAAAAAAATAAGATAAAAAACTTTACTTTCTTGAACACCTTATTGGATTTAGCTTTGCTTTACTTATCCACCAAAATTGTGGATAAGTGTGTGTGCGAAACTTTAACAACAATAATTAGGGTAGACCTGAAAATGTAAAAATTATAGCTAAGATGATGTATTTAAAGGAATGGTGCCAAAAAATCAAGATTGTATAACTTTTGTAGATTATAAAGCGAACAGTAAAATAAGCGATATTTTTAGATTTTTTGGGGAAAAGTAGTGGATTAAAAATCGAGTAATTTAGCTAAAGATATCTTGCAGGGGCACGCATGATAGCAAGTTCTAAGAATAAAAGCTAGAGCTGAAATCTAATCTTAAGATTCATTATTTCTAGATAATAGTTGCAACGACACTCCACCTAGAGTGACAATGACCTGATTAAAAAACCAGTATGGAAATGGCGACCTATGAGCAAACTCTTTGACTTGGTATCGGACTATAGCCCGTCCGGTGACCAGCCGACGGCGATAACCAAATTACTAGATGGGCTAGATTCTGGTTTGGCACATCAAACTCTATTAGGGGTAACGGGCTCTGGTAAAACCTTTACCCTTGCCAACGTCATTTCCCAATCTCAAAGACCTGCAATTTTATTAGCGCCGAATAAGACGTTGGCTGCTCAACTCTATGGTGAAATGAAGTCTTTCTTCCCAAATAACGCTGTCGAGTATTTCGTTTCTTACTATGACTATTACCAGCCGGAAGCTTATGTTCCAACCACGGATACATTTATTGAGAAAGATGCTTCTGTAAACGCTCATATTGAACAAATGAGGCTCTCTGCGACCAAAGCCCTATTAGAAAGAAAAGACGCCATAATCGTTGCGTCCGTTTCTGCTATCTATGGTCTGGGTGATCCTAAGTCTTATTTGAAAATGATGCTTCACTTGAGCCGTGGAGAGATCATGGATCAGCGCGATATCTTGCGTCGTTTGGCCGAACTTCAATATTCTAGAAACGATGTAGCATTTGAGCGTGGTCAGTTCCGTGTTCGTGGTGAAGTGATTGATATATTCCCTGCTGAATCTGACCAAGACGCAGTACGAATCGAGATGTTTGATGATGAAGTCGACTGTATCAGCATCTTCGACCCGCTAACTGGCGCAATTAAACAAAGAGATTTGCCACGCTTTACGGTATATCCAAAGACTCACTACGTGACACCGAGAGAAAAAATCCTTGAGGCGATTGAGAACATCAAGGATGAACTGCGCGATCGTGCTCAATACTTAAAAGACAACAACAAGCTTTTGGAAGAGCAACGTATTTCTCAGAGAACTCAATTTGATATCGAGATGATGACGGAGCTTGGTTTCTGTTCTGGTATCGAAAACTATTCACGATACTTGAGTGGCCGTGCGGAAGGGGAAGCGCCTCCAACGTTATTTGACTACCTGCCTGACGATGGTCTGCTGATCATCGATGAGTCACACGTGACTGTGCCGCAAATCGGTGCGATGTATAAAGGTGACCGTTCTCGTAAAGAAACATTGGTTGAGTTTGGTTTCAGGCTACCTTCGGCATTGGATAATCGTCCAATGAAGTTTGAAGAATTTGAGTCTATAGCCCCGCAAACGATTTTTGTGTCGGCAACGCCAGGCAATTACGAAATCGAAAAATCAGACGGTGATATTGCTGATCAAGTGGTGCGTCCTACTGGTCTGTTAGATCCAATTATTGAAGTAAGACCCGTCGCGACTCAGGTTGATGACTTGCTGTCTGAGATCAGAATCCGTTCAGTGAAAGAAGAGCGCGTGTTGGTCACAACATTGACTAAGAGAATGGCGGAAGACTTAACCGAATATCTAAGTGAGCACGGCATTAAAGTGCGTTACTTGCACTCGGATATTGATACCGTTGAGCGTGTCGAGATCATACGAGACCTACGTTTGGGCGAGTTCGACGTGTTAGTGGGTATTAACTTACTTCGCGAAGGCTTGGATATGCCGGAAGTGTCGCTGGTGGCGATTCTTGATGCAGACAAAGAGGGCTTCTTGCGTTCTGAGCGCTCTCTGATCCAAACCATTGGTCGTGCCGCGCGTAACCTTGAAGGTAAAGCGATCTTATATGGTGACTCGATTACTAAGTCGATGAGAAAGGCGATTGATGAAACGGATCGTCGTCGTCAGAGACAGCAGGCCTACAACGAAGAGCAATGCATCACGCCGCAAGCTTTGAAACGTAATATCAAAGACATTATGGAACTGGGTGATATCACCAAGTCGAAACAGCAGCGTCAATCTAAGCAAGTCCCATTATCTAAGGTGGCTGAGTCTTCAGAAAGTTATGCCGTGCTTACGCCACAACAGCTTGATAAAGAGATCAGTAAGCTAGAAGCAGCGATGTATCAGCATGCTCAGAACCTGGAATTTGAATTAGCGGCACAGAAACGTAATGAAATTGAGCAGCTAAGAAAGCAATTTATTACTAATAGCTAATCTCACGTTTTACTCAAGAATTTGATTCCCTCAAGACAAAAACTGAGAGTGTTCCAGACAGAAAAACAGCCAGTAGTAAATTTTCTACTGGCTTACGTTTGTGAACACTCTATTCACTAACAACGTCAGTTGGCTAGGTGACCCGAAGGCCGTTTAAACTTCTGCATCGTTCGTGCCATATAGATAAAGCATTGATTGTTTGAAGTAAGTAAAAAAACACACTACAAATATGGTGGCTAATTTGCATAATGCAAAGCGGAATGCGACTATAATAATAAATGCAAATTATAAATGGCTAGGATATGCAATCAAAAACGCTAGATAACAAATCGAAGTATTTGTTGATGGTAGAGGATACCGCTTCGGTAGCAGCTTTATATCGCTCGTATCTTACACCGCTCGAAATTGATATCAACATTGTTGGCACTGGCCGCGATGCAATCGAGAGTTTGAATCATCGAATCCCAGACCTTATTTTATTAGATCTACGTCTGCCTGATATGACGGGTATGGACGTGCTATTTGCTGTAAAACAAAAGTACCCTGAAGTTCCGGTTATCTTCATGACGGCTCACGGCTCTATAGATACCGCCGTAGAGGCGATGCGTCATGGTTCTCAAGATTTCCTTATCAAACCGTGTGAAGCCGACCGACTCCGTATTACGGTGAATAATGCGATCCGCAAAGCCACCAAGCTTAAAAACAGCTCGGAACACCCGGGAAACCAGAATTACCAAGGTTTCATCGGCAGTAGCCAAACTATGCAGCAGGTGTATCGAACTATTGATTCTGCCGCATCAAGTAAAGCGAGTATTTTCATTACGGGTGAAAGTGGCACCGGTAAAGAGGTGTGTGCAGAAGCTATTCACGCCGCGAGTAAGCGTGGTGATAAGCCGTTTATCGCTATTAACTGTGCTGCGATTCCCAAGGACTTGATTGAAAGTGAACTGTTTGGTCACGTGAAAGGGGCATTTACAGGGGCGGCAACAGATCGTCAAGGCGCTGCTGAACTGGCTGATGGAGGCACGTTGTTCCTTGATGAGCTCTGTGAAATGGACCTTGAGTTGCAAACCAAGCTTTTGCGCTTTATCCAGACAGGTACCTTCCAAAAAGTTGGTTCGTCTAAGATGAAGAGCGTAGATGTTCGCTTTGTTTGTGCGACCAACCGTGACCCATGGAAAGAAGTACAAGAAGGGCGCTTTAGAGAAGATTTATACTATCGTTTGTATGTAATTCCTCTGCACTTGCCGCCATTGCGTGAGCGTGGTGAAGATGTTATTGAGATTGCTTACTCGTTACTAGGCTATATGTCGGTTGAGGAGGGGAAGGCGTTTGTTCGTTTTGCTCAGGAAGTACTTGATCGCTTTAATCAATATGAGTGGCCTGGGAATGTGCGTCAACTACAAAACGTATTACGGAACGTGGTGGTATTGAATAATGGCAAAGAGATTACTCTTAACATGCTTCCGCCACCATTGAACCAGCCGATTGAAAACAGTCTGCGCTTGAAAGAGAAGCAGAACGAAGACATCACGGTAAAAGATATTTTCCCATTGTGGATCACTGAGAAGACGGCTATCGAACAGGCCATTAAAGCGTGTGACGGCAACATTCCGCGAGCAGCAGGTTTCTTAGATGTGAGTCCTTCGACTATATACCGCAAGTTACAAACGTGGAATGCGAAGCAGTAATCACTCAACAATAAGAAAATCATAATGACGAAAGTACTAAATCAGAAAAAAGTGGATGAGCTTGCCGGCGAAATTGGGCAAGAGAATGTCCCGGTTTTATTAGAGATTTTTTTAGGTGAGTTGAAAGGCTACTATGAACATCTAGAGACAAATAAAGAATCGGATACATCTAAGTATTTGGCCGATATCAGTCATGCACTCAAGAGCAGCGCAGCGAGCTTTGGTGCAGATTCACTGTGTAGTTTTGCGATTGGCTTAGACGCAAAAGTGAAGCAAGCCTTACCCGTGACAGAGGTTGATTTTCAAGATATGCAAGAATTACTGTTATCAACGTACACTGAATATCAGCGGTTGATGACGGATCTCTAAACGGCGAGCTATTACTGAGATTAAAAAGGAGCGTGGTGCTCCTTTTTTGTTTTCTGTGGTTTTAAGTTATGGCTTAAGCCAACTGAGCTTCAATGGCCTGCTGAAGCTTCACACGGTCGTGTCGCCAATCTCGATTCGCAGACGCAAGAGTCGTGGTGACACAGTTCCATAGTCCTTCAAGCTCGGGATGTGGCTCATTACCAAGAACAATGTCTATCTTGCGTGCTTTGCAGGTACGTTCACACCACTCAAGTTGCTCCTCAAGTGTCATTTTCCCCGCTGGGCCATGTTCTGGTGATAAGTTTTCGACGAAGATCAGCTTAGCATGGGTATTTTCGGAAATCGCTTTACCAATTTCTGGCAGTAGAAGTGGTGGCATCACACTGGTCAAAAAGCTGCCTGGCCCAAGCACGATGCAGTCCGCTTGTTCTACAGCAGCCACCGCTTCTTTTGTTGCAGGTACTTCTGGCGACAGATCCATCATGCGTAGTTTCTCTGTCATGTCATCGACATTGGTTTCGCCGGTTACCCAGTGCCCATCCATCGATAACGCGGTAAGGTCTGACGGGTGCTCAGTCATTGGGACGATATTGACATCGACCTTCAACATATTGCGAATTAGGTTGATTGCTTCTAATGGGCGAACGGAAAGGTTGTCTAACGCGGTTAGCATTAGGTTGCCCAAGTTATGACCATCGAGTTCGCCTTGTCCACGAAAACGATATTCAAACATCATAGAGCTGATTGAGGGCTCTGTGATCAACTGATTGATACAATTTCGGGTATCACCCCATGCAATGCCGCCTTGGCAATCTCGAATGCGTCCGGTGGAACCACCGTTATCTGTTGTAGCAACAATGCCGGTTGCGTTACTGCCAAAATCTTTTAATGCCGCCAGCATACGACCTAAGCCATGGCCACCACCGATTGCGACCACTTTCTTTGACGTGTAAATGTTCATTTTTTATTCTTGTTAGAGGATTACCAACTATAATTTAGGTTAAATGCTTCTCGCCAGATACTCAACAAGAGTTATTTTGAGTGTTTGACACGTTTTTTTTGCCGATGTGACTCGTTTTTTGTCATCAGAGCTAGATTCACGTACAAATATTAAGTATTTTATTACTCAGCTACTGCGCGCTCGAATATAACGTGCAGTTGCCATAACTCCGAGCTCTCGCATGCTAAGTCGCACAGTGGTATTTGCTGTACCGATACGCATTAAGAGCCAGTGACATGTTGTCACAAGGGCTTAATTGGAAATGATTATGCCTCCCGTGTTTGGAAAGGTGTTCCGTGGCGCAACAATTCGAAGATAGATTCCATCGCAAGTTTTATTACTTGCGCTTGTCGGTTACAGACGTCTGTAACTTTAAATGTACTTACTGCTTGCCGGATGGTTATAAACCGTCAGGGCAAAAAAACTCGTCTTTTTTGAGTGTTCCTGAGATCAAACGTGTCGTTAAAGCGTTTGCAGATTGTGGCACCTCAAAGATCCGTATTACAGGCGGAGAGCCGAGCCTGCGTAAAGACTTCCCCGAAATTATTCAAACCGTTGCCAACACTCCCGGTATCAAAAAAGTTGCTACGACAACTAACGGTTACCGCATGGAGAAACAAGTAGGGCAGTGGCGTGATGCTGGTTTAACCCACATTAATGTAAGCGTCGATAGCTTAGATCCGCGCATGTTCCATCAGATCACTGGTGAGAATAAGTTTACTGAGGTAATGCGAGGCATTGATAAAGCGTTTGAGGTTGGCTTTGAACAAGTCAAAGTAAACGTAGTATTGATGAAAGACCTCAATAGCCAAGAGTTACCTGCCTTCCTTACTTGGATCAAAGACAAACCGATTCAACTGCGTTTTATCGAACTGATGAAAACCGGCGAAATGGATGAGTTGTTTGATAAGCATCATGTGTCAGGCGTTGCGATTCGTAACCAGCTTATTGCTAACGGTTGGTTACTAAAAGTGAGAGCTGTCAATGATGGTCCTGCACAAGTGTTTGTTCACCCAGATTATAAGGGTGAAATTGGTTTGATCATGCCTTACGAGAAAGACTTTTGTGAGAGCTGTAACCGACTGCGCGTTTCTGCGACCGGTAAGCTTCACCTATGTCTGTTTGGTGATCACGGTGTTGAACTGAGAGATTTGATTCAAGAAGATCAACAAGAGCAAGAGCTCATCGATCGAATACAGGCTCAGCTACAAACCAAGTCCGTTAGCCACTTCTTACATGATGGCAACAGCGGTATGACTCCAAACTTGGCGTCAATCGGCGGTTAACCCGCACACACTCAAACGTATTTTATCGCTCAGCTTGTTTAAGCTGGGCCAATAAGTCTAATCATTGAAAAATTTATAGGTGAACAAATGGGTCACGCAGAAAGCAAATTTCAAGCAGCAAACATTGCAGTACTAACGGTTTCAGATACACGTACAGAAGAAAACGATACGTCAGGTGGTTACTTAGTTGAACATGCTAAAGAAGCAGGCCACAACGTAATTGATAAACAAATCGTTATCGATGACATGTACAAGATCCGCGCGATCGTATCTAAATGGATTGCTGACGAAAGCGTACAAGCGATCATGATCACTGGCGGTACTGGTTTCACTTCTCGTGACAGTACTCCTGAAGCGCTTAAGCCACTATTCGACAAAGAAGTAGAAGGCTTTGGTGAGCTATTCCGTCAAGTGTCTTACGAAGAGATCGGCACCTCAACAATTCAATCTCGCGCAATTGCGGGCTTTGCGAACCACACGGTTATCTTTGCAATGCCGGGCTCTACAGGCGCTTGTCGCACGGGTTGGACTAAGATCATTAAGCAACAGATGGATGCTAGCCACCGCCCTTGTAATTTCATGCCACACCTTTCTGTATAAGGTGGTTTTAGCATGAGCCAATTTACACACATTAACGCGTCTGGCGAAGCGAACATGGTCGATGTATCGGCTAAGGCTGAAACGGTACGTGAAGCAAGAGCTGAAGCATTTGTTCAAATGTCGGCAGAAACGCTGCAACTGATAGTCTCTGGTAGCCACCACAAGGGCGATGTTTTCGCTACGGCACGTATTGCGGGCATTCAAGCGGCTAAGAAGACGTGGGATCTGATTCCACTTTGTCACCCTCTACTATTAACGAAAGTAGAAGTGCAGCTTGAAGCTATCGAGTCTGAAAGCAAAGTTCGTATTGAATCTGTTTGTAAGCTTGCTGGTAAGACGGGCGTAGAAATGGAAGCGCTAACGGCTGCTGCTGCTGCTGCGTTGACCATTTACGATATGTGTAAAGCTGTACAGAAAGACATTGTTATCGAGAATGTACGCCTGCTAGAGAAGACAGGCGGTAAATCAGGTCACTTTAAGGTGGAATCATGATTACAGTACTTTTCTTTGCGCAAACACGTGAACTTGTTGGCGTGGACAGCGTTGAAGTGGATGCACAGTTTAAGACGATTGATGCGATTCGTAGCCACCTTGTTACACAAGAAGGCAAATGGGATATCGCATTGGAAGAGGGCAAGCTTTTGGCTGCTCTTAACCAGTCAATCGTACCTCTGACGACCGAAGTGAAAGACGGTGACGAAGTTGCGTTCTTCCCACCTGTAACTGGAGGTTAGTCATGGATTCAAGAGTATTAGTGACTTCTGAGGACTTCTCTGTTGCTGATGAGTATGCGTTTCTCTCTGAAGGAACCTCTGCAGGTGCTGTAGTAACCTTTGTTGGTAAAGTTCGCGACATGAACCTTGGCGACAATGTGATTGGTTTGTCTTTGGAGCACTATCCAGGCATGACAGAAAAATCGCTGAGCGAGATCTGTGACCAAGCTGAAGCGCGTTGGCCTATCCAGAAGATGCGAGTTATCCACCGTGTCGGTGACCTAGATATTGGCGACCAGATTGTTTATGTTGGTGTCTCTAGTGCACACCGTGGTGCAGCATTTGAAGCCTGTGAGTTCGTTATGGACTTCCTGAAAACCAAAGCGCCGTTTTGGAAAAAAGAACGTACCACCGAGGCGACTCGTTGGGTCGATTCTCGCGATTCAGATACAAAAGCAGCAGAGCGCTGGGAAAAGTAAGCTATCCCATATAGTGTCTAGTCCTTAACGTGAAAAGGCATTTCAGGCTGGGACATGAATAATAAGAAAGCCGACGTGGACGTCGGCTTTTTTGTGTGTGCTACAAAGTGATTTATAAATAAATACTAAATTTAACAAATGGTTAAGCGTTCAAAGTGCATATAAATTCTAGGTGGATTTTGTCTGGTTTGGTGTAGTGTTGAATGTGTTTTGGCGCAGCGCATTATGCGGTTTTGTATAAAGTGATAATTATCACAAATAGCGCAGTATATTTAGGGGATATGTGATGTTCAATTAGATTTCACGTTGCATTAATGTTAATTTACAGGCAGTGTTCCAGAATAAGATACTAAAAAAGTATTAATACAGATATATCAACACTAAAGGCTGTTTTTTGATAAATCCTTATGAGTAAATCACTACTCATTGGGTTTTTATTAGGGATTTACACTTTGATCTTGAATTATTCGGAGAATTATCCGATTTTTTGCGACTCGTTTGTGGCAAATTACTTCAATGGTTGATAGTGTGTGCCTCAATCTTTGTAAGGTTTTAGGTTTTTGTGCTTAAGTTTTGAGCTAAATAAATCTAAATCACTGCCGTTCAGTGAACCAAGCAAAGAAGTCATGGATGCAATACATAAAACTTGGAGTTTAATGCATGTACAAGAATAAAATCACACAAGCCCTACTTCTAGGTGCTGGTTTGGCAGTGGCTGCCACTTCTACTACTACACTTGCAGCAGATGTTCCTGCTGGCACTCAACTAGCTAAAATTCAAGAACTGGTCCGTGGTAACGGTACGGAAGTTGCGTCTCTTGATCCGCACAAAGTTGAAGGTGTTCCAGAGTCACACGTTCTACGTGACCTGATGGAAGGGCTGGTGATTCAAGACGGTCCAGGTAACACAATCCCTGGTGCTGCTGAGTCTTGGACTACAGAAGACAACCAAACTTTCACTTTCAAGATCCGTAAAGACGCAAAATGGTCTAACGGTGACCCAGTAACTGCTTACGACTTTGAATACAGCTTCAAACGTGCTGCAGATCCAGCAACAGCTTCTCCTTACGCTTGGTACATCGAATACACCAAGATGAAGAACGCTAAAGACATCATTGCTGGCAAAAAAGACGTAAGTGAGCTTGGTGTTAAAGCTGTTGACGATCACACACTCGTTCTAGAAACAGAAGTACCGCTACCTTACTTTGTTAAGATGATGGCACACACTACGATGTACCCAGTTCACAAAGCTACAGTAGAGAAATTCGGTAGCAACTGGACTAAACCAGGTAACTTCGTGGGTAACGGTGCATACGTACTATCTGACTGGGTTGTGAACGAAAAGATTGTTCTTGAGCGCAACACAAATTACTGGGATAACAAAGATACAGTAATTGATAAGGTAACTTTCCTACCTATCGAAAACCAAAATGCGGAAATGAACCGTTTCCTATCTGGTGAAATTCACCTAACATACGAAGTGCCAAACGAGCAGTTCCGTCGTCTGTCTAAAGATTACTCAGAAAACGTAGTGGTTTCTCCAAACCTATGTACTTACTACTACGGCTTCAACACTCAACGTCCTCCATTCGATGATGTTCGTGTACGTAAGGCTCTTTCTTACACAATCGACCGTGACATCATTACTAAAGCAATTCTTGGTCAAGGCCAGATACCTGCTTTCGCTCTAACTCACAGCGGTATTACTGGTTTTGCACCAGAAGCTCCTGAGTATGCAGACCTATCTCAAAAAGACCGTATTGCTAAAGCGAAAGAACTGCTAGAAGAAGCAGGCTTTGGTCAAGGCAAACCTCTAGACTTCACTCTTCTTTACAACACATCTGAGAACCACAAGAAGATCGCTGTAGCGGTACAGTCAATGTGGAAGAAATCTCTGGGTGGTTTTGTAAACGTTAAGCTCGAAAACCAAGAGTGGAAAACGTACCTAGACAGCAGTAAGCAAGGCAACTTTGATGTTCGTCGTGCAGGTTGGTGTGCGGACTACAACGAAGCATCTACATTCCTAGCAATTGCTATGACTGAGAACGGTTCGAACGATCAGAAATACTCAAGCGACGTATTTGATAAAGCAATGAACGATGCTGTTAACGTAGCTAAGACAGAAGGCGAGCGTAACAAGTTCTACGCAATCGCTGAAGCTCAGCTTGCGCAAGACATGCCAATCGCTCCGATTTACCAGTACGTTCAGCCACGCCTAGTGAGCACAGCAGTAGGCGGCTATCCTGATCAAAACCCTCAGGACAATATCTACTCAAAAGATATGTTCATCAAAAGCAAATAGTAAATTGAAGTAGATTTGAGTGCGCCCGTAGCTCGCGCTATGGGCGCACTTTTTTAGATGTGAGATGCATTATGTTGAAGTTAATTTTTACTCGTATTGTGGAAGCAATTCCTACCTTACTTGTCCTAATAACCGTTTCGTTTTTCCTTATGCGTTTTGCTCCAGGTAACCCTTTTTCATCTGAAAAAACTTTGCCACCTGAAGTAATGCAGAACATCAACGAGAAGTATGGCCTGGATAAGCCCCTTTTTGAACAATACACCACCTATTTAGGCAATATTTTACAAGGTGATTTTGGCCCATCATTCAAGTACAAAGACTACACAGTAAATGAGTTAGTCGCTGAAGCATTACCGGTTTCAGCAAAAGTGGGCTTCTATGCGTTTATTTTTACCGTAATCGTCGGTGTAGCGGTTGGTACGCTAGCTGCGCTAAAACAGAATACCTGGCTTGACTATTCGGTCATGTCAACGTCCATGATAGGGGTGGTGTTGCCCTCCTTCGTGTTCTCGCCCGTTCTGATCTATATCTTCTCAATTGGTTTAGGTTGGTTCCCGGCCGGCGGTTGGAACGGCGGTGCAATCGAGTACATGGTTCTGCCTGTTCTGGGTATGTCATTCCTGTACATCGCTACCTTTGCACGTATTACACGTGGTTCAATGATCGAAACGTTGAACAGTAACTTTATCCGTACAGCGCGAGCAAAAGGCTTGAGCTACCGTTACATTATTCTTAAGCATGCTCTTAAGCCAGCAATGCTGCCTGTTGTTTCATACATGGGACCTGCATTCGTAGGCATCATTACTGGCTCTGTTGTAATCGAAACAATTTTTGGCCTGCCAGGCATTGGTAAGCTATTCGTAAACGCAGCATTTAACCGTGACTACTCGCTAGTAATGGGTGTAACCATTTTGATTGGTTTCCTATTTATCTTGTTCAACGCAATTGTTGATATTTTGCTAGCGCTGATTGACCCGAAAATTCGCTACTAACAGGGACTGGTTATGTTGAAGAAAAAAGAAAATTTAGAAGCGATCGAAAAGTTCTCTGAGAGTTTAGAGATCGAAGGTCGTAGTTTATGGCAGGATGCTCGTATTCGTTTCATGCGAAACAAAGCCGCGATGGTCAGCCTGTTCATTCTAACGTTAATGGTACTGGCGGTTATCTTCCTACCGATGCTGGCTCAGTACACTTACGACGATACCGACTGGTATGCAATGCACGTAGGTCCTAATGCTGATCACTGGTTCGGTACTGATAGCTTAGGCCGTGATTTGTACGTTCGTACTCTTATCGGTGGCCGCATCTCATTGATGGTTGGTGTGATGGGTGCCTTCGTAGCAGTATTGATTGGTACACTTTACGGTGCGGCATCTGGCTTCATTGGCGGTAAAGTAGACCGTCTGATGATGCGTATCCTAGAGATCCTATACGCGGTTCCATTTATGTTCCTGGTTATCGTACTGGTAACTTTCTTTGGCCGTAACATCATCCTTATCTTCGTAGCGATTGGTGCGATTGCTTGGCTTGATATGGCGCGTATTGTACGTGGTCAGACTCTAAGCTTACGTAGCAAAGAATTCA
Source organism: Vibrio sp. Isolate32 (assembly GCF_022397955.1). Taxonomy (GTDB): domain Bacteria; phylum Pseudomonadota; class Gammaproteobacteria; order Enterobacterales; family Vibrionaceae; genus Vibrio. The sequence goes on from NZ_JAKEUQ010000001.1 coordinate 133,611, forward strand.
TCGAAGCGGCTCACGTATGTGGTGTAAGTAAGTGGAAGATCATTACTCGTCACATCGTACCGAACGTTCTGGGTATCGTAGCGGTTTACTCAACGCTGCTAATCCCAAGCATGATTCTGACGGAATCATTCTTATCATTCCTTGGTCTTGGCGTTCAAGAGCCTATGACAAGTTGGGGCGCACTGCTTCAAGAAGGGTCACAAACAATGGAAATTGCTATCTGGCAACTGGCATTCCCCGCTGCATTCATGGTAGTGACTCTGTTCTGCTTCAACTATGTAGGTGATGGCCTGCGCGACGCGCTTGACCCGAAAGACCGCTAATTAAAAATATAAAGATTAAGGAAGCAATGATGAGTCTATTAGATGTCAAAGATCTGCGCGTCGAATTTACCACGCAAGATGGTATCGTAACCGCAGTAAATGACTTGAACTTCTCACTTAACCAAGGCGAAACGCTGGGTATTGTAGGTGAGTCAGGTTCAGGTAAATCACAGACTGTTTTTTCTATCATGGGACTGCTGGCGAAAAACGGCATCATCTCTGGTAGCGCAAAATTCGAAGGTAAAGAGATTCTTAACCTTCCAGAAAAAGAACTGAATAAAGTTCGTGCTGAACAGATCGCGATGATCTTCCAAGATCCAATGACATCACTGAACCCTTACATGAAAGTAAGTGATCAGCTGATGGAAGTACTTATGCTGCACAAAGGCATGGGTAAAGCGGAAGCATTCGAAGAATCGGTACGCATGCTTGAAGCGGTTAAAATCCCTGAAGCACGCAAGCGTATCACCATGTACCCACACGAATTCTCTGGCGGTATGCGTCAGCGTGTAATGATTGCAATGGCACTGCTTTGTCGTCCAAAACTGCTTATTGCAGATGAACCAACTACCGCGCTGGATGTAACTATTCAAGCACAAATCATGGAACTGCTGAACGAACTGAAAGATGAGTTCAACACGGCAATCATCATGATTACTCACGATTTGGGTGTTGTTGCGGGTTCTTGTGACAAAGTACTCGTGATGTACGCAGGTCGTACAATGGAATACGGTACAGTAGATGAAATCTTCTATAACCCAAGCCACCCATATGCAGAAGGTCTGTTGAAAGCAATCCCTCGTCTTGATACTGAAGGTGAGATTCTTCCGACTATTCCAGGCAACCCGCCAAACTTACTTCGTCTACCGCCAGGCTGTCCGTACCAAGACCGCTGTCACCGCGTGATGGACCGTTGTAAGCAAGAAGCACCGATTCTGACGCCATTCGGAAATGACCGTCAGCGTGCATGTTTTTCTGATTGGGAGGCTTGGAAAAAATGAGTGTAGATAAGCAGTTACTATTAGACATTAAAGATCTTAAGGTTCACTTTAGCATCGCGGCTAAGTCAGCATGGCCTTGGGCTAAGCCTTCTAACCTGAAAGCGGTTGACGGCGTTGATGTTCACCTTTACGAAGGTGAAACACTGGGTGTAGTAGGTGAATCTGGTTGTGGTAAGTCAACATTCGCTCGCGCAATCATCGGTTTGGTGGAAGCAACAGACGGTGAAGTGATGTGGTTAGGCCAAGACCTCACGAAAATGGAAGAGATTCAACGTCGTGAAACTCGTAAAGAGATTCAGATGATTTTCCAAGATCCACTAGCATCACTTAACCCACGTATGTCGGTTGGAGACATTATTGCTGAGCCGCTAGAGACTTTCTACCCAGAGCTTTCTAAGCAGGAAGTGAAGGATCGCGTTAAAGAGATGATGGCGAAAGTAGGTCTACTACCAAACGTAATCAACCGTTACCCACATGAATTCTCTGGAGGTCAGTGTCAGCGTATTGGTATTGCACGTGCACTTATCTTGAAGCCTAAGATGATCATCTGTGACGAACCCGTTTCCGCACTGGATGTATCCATCCAAGCTCAAGTAGTTAACCTTCTGAAAGAGCTACAAAAAGAGTTAGGTCTTTCGTTGGTATTTATCGCGCACGACTTGTCAGTGGTAAAACACATCTCTGACCGTGTATTGGTAATGTACCTCGGTAATGCGGTTGAGCTAGGTGAATCGGATGCGCTGTTCTCTGATCCTAAGCACCCGTACACCAAGGCGTTGATGTCTGCGGTTCCTATTCCAGATCCTCGCTTAGAGCGCAGTAAAACAATCCAGATGCTGGAGGGCGATCTACCATCGCCAATCAATCCACCATCAGGTTGTGTTTTCCGTACTCGTTGCCCACAAGCGACAGAAGCGTGTGCGCAAACTAAGCCTACAATTCAAGGCGATAACGTTCATGCAGTATCTTGCTTGCACGTACAAGTCTAGAGCCAATTTAAAACGGTTCAGCCTGTGACAGGCTTAAGCGCGACTAGTTTTTAGAGTCGCGCTTTTTTTGTACTGCAGGTCTAGTTCCAATGTTTTGCTCAACAGCTTCATCAAATAATTCGAACAACTAAGCCAACTTCTTCTAGTTTTGAAAAAGTTGGCTTTTTTTATACTAGAGAAAAGTTTGGATGAAAGAGGTTTGGATATGGGCAAATTAGTTGAAGGTGTTTGGCACGATGTGTGGTACGACACCAAAGAGAACGGTGGTAAGTTTATCCGAGAGGATGCAGGCTTTCGTAGCTGGGTAGAGAACCGCGCAGACGCACCGTTTCAACCCGAAAGTGGACGTTACCATCTGTATGTTTCACTGGCTTGCCCTTGGGCGCATCGCACACTGATCTTTCGTGAACTGAAAGACCTAACCGATCATATTGATGTGACGGTGGTTTGCCCCGACATGATGAGTGAAGGTTGGCAAATGGGCTTGCCTGAGCCTCTGTTCGGTCACACTCGCATGTACCAAATCTACACCCAAGCCAAACCAGACTATTCAGGTCGAGTCACGGTTCCTGTATTGTGGGATAAGAAAACCAGCACCATAGTCAGTAACGAATCTTCTGAAATTATTCGCATGTTTAACTCAGAATTTAATCATATTACGGGTAATACTGATGATTATTACCCGTGGGAACTGGCGAGCAAAATTGATGAGTGGAACGACTATATCTACCCAAACATCAACAATGGCGTTTATCGTACTGGCTTTGCGACGACACAAGAAGCTTATGAAGAGGCGTATGACGCGCTATTCAAGGCATTAGACAAAGTGGATGCACACCTTAGCGAGAACCGTTATTTAGCGGGAGAGCAGATTACTGAAGCGGATTGGCGGTTGTTCACGACCTTAGTTCGATTCGATGTTGTGTATGTTGGTCACTTCAAGTGTAACAAGCAACGAATTACGGATTACAAACATATCCAAGGTTATTTAAAAGAGCTCTATCAAATAGAGGGCATTAAAGAGACGACGGACTTCTACCACATCAAGCGCCACTACTATTACAGCCACACGGGTATCAACCCGACTCAAGTGGTACCCAAAGGGCCTGATTTGGATTTAGAGTCGCCACATGGGCGAGGTTAGAATCTTAAAGTAACCTGCTTTGTTGCAGACATAAAAAAACCCTAGATAACAATCTAGGGTTTTTTGCTTTCAACAAAAGAAAAATTAGTTAATAACTTTTTCTTCAGCTTGAGCTGCTTGGTCTGCTTGGATAGCCGTTAGAGCTACTGTGTAAACGATGTCGTCTACTAGAGCGCCACGAGACAAGTCATTTACTGGCTTGCGCATACCTTGAAGCATTGGACCGATAGATACTAGATCTGCTGAACGTTGTACCGCTTTGTAAGTCGTGTTACCCGTGTTTAGGTCTGGGAATACGAATACAGTCGCTTTACCAGCTACTGGAGAGTTTGGTGCTTTAGAAGCAGCAACGTTTTCCATGATAGCAGCATCGTACTGTAGAGGACCGTCGATCACTAGATCAGGACGTTTCTCTTGAGCAATCTTAGTCGCTTCACGTACTTTATCTACGTCTGCACCCTTACCAGATTCACCAGTAGAGTATGAGATCATAGCAACGCGTGGGTCGATACCGAATGCCGCAGCAGAATCTGCAGATTGGATAGCGATTTCAGCAAGCTGTTCAGCTGTTGGATCTGGGTTGATCGCACAGTCACCGTATACAAGAACTTGATCAGGCAGAAGCATGAAGAAGATTGAAGATACGATAGAAGCATCAGGAGCCGTCTTGATGATCTGGAACGGAGGAACGATAGTGTTCGCCGTTGTGTGAACAGCACCAGAAACTAGACCGTCAACTTCACCAGCTTCAAGCATCATAGTACCTAGGAATACTGAATCTTCTAGCTTCTCACGAGCTACAACTTCAGTCATACCTTTAGCGCCACGAAGTTCTACTAGACGAGCTACGTAGTTTTCGCGAACAGATGCAGAATCGATGATCTCAACGCCAGCACCTAGTTCAACACCTTGCTGTGCAGCAACACGACGGATCTCTTCTGGGTTACCAAGAAGCACACAAGTTGCGATACCGCGTTCAGCACAGATAGAAGCTGCTTTAACAGTACGTGGCTCATCACCTTCAGGAAGAACGATGCGCTTAGCCGCTTTACGAGCAAATTCAGTTAACTGGTAACGGAATGCTGGTGGGCTTAGACGACGAATGCCTTGAGTACCTTCAGATAGAGAATCAATCCAAGGGCCATCGATATGGCTTGCAACGTGATCGTTAACGAATTCGATACGCTCTTTGTCGTCTGCAGGAACTTCTAGGTTGAAGCTCTGTAGGTTTAGAGACGTCTGCCAAGTGTTACCTTGCGCTTTGAAGATCGGTAGACCTGAAGCGAATGCTGGTGCACAAAGGTTAGCAATGCTTTCTGGGATGTCGTAACCGCCAGTAAGCAGGATTGCGCCAATCTCAACGCCGTTTTTCGCAGCAAGAGCCGCAGCAACGATAACGTCAGGACGGTCTGCAGAAGTTACTAGCAGTGAACCTGGCTTAAAGTGTTCAATCATGTGCGGTAGAGAACGTGCACAGAAAGTGATGCTCTTAATACGACGAGTCGCGATTTCACCTTCGTTGATAATTTCAGCGTTAAGGTGCTTAGCCATATCAACCGCACGAGTTGCGATTAGATCGATGCTCCATGGCACACAGCCAAGAACACGGATAGGGCTAGAGTTGAAGATTTGCATTACTTCAAGGTTCGCTTGCTGAGCTGTATCTGCATCGTCAAAGATTTCAGATAGGTCAGGGCGAGTACGGCCAGCTTCATCAACAGGAGCGTTAAGCTTGTTGATGATTACGCCTTTGATGTTCTTGTTCTTAGTACCGCCGAAGTTAGAACATGCTACTTCGATACGCTCTTTAAGTTGCGTAGGGTTATCAGTACCAGGAGTCGCAACGAATACGATCTCCGCGCCAAGTGTTTTTGCGATTTCCGCGTTCACTTGGTTGGCAAATGGGTGCTTACGAGTAGGTACTAGACCTTCGATTAGCGTTACTTCTGCGTCTTTGTTGATCTTGTTGTATTGCTCAACAACAGACTCAAGAAGTACGTCCATTTTTTCGCTACCGATCAAAGCTTCAGCTTTAGTCATTGCGATTGGCTCACCAATCTTAATGTCGCTGTTTGCACTGATGATAGTAGACGTTAGATCAGGTTGATCACCACCGCTACGAGGTTGAGCGATTGGCTTGTAGAAAGAAACACTTACGCCCTTACGCTCCATAGCGCGAAGAACACCCATGCTAACACTAGTAAGACCAACACCAGCGCTTGTAGGGATAAGCATAATAGTACGTGACATTGACGAACACCTTTGACTATTGGAAATAAAAAAAGCTCAACTGCTATTCCCACCGATATTTAAATTGGGGTAGGAATAGAAGTTGAGCCCCATTTTCTTAATATGAAAAACTGACTAGCTTCGAGTGAAGCTAGTCAGGAAAATCAATTAAAGACCTGCTAGTTTCGCAGTGTCTTCAGCAATTACTAGCTCTTCGTTAGTAGAGATAACCATTGCAGGGATACGGCTGTTAGCTGTAGTGATAGTACCTTCGCCGCCGAAACGAGCTTTAAGGTTCGCTTCACCGTCAACTTCGATGCCGAAGATGCCTAGGCGGTTAAGAACCATTTCACGGATTGGGCCAGAGTTCTCGCCGATGCCGCCAGTGAAAGTGATTGCGTCTAGACGACCTTCAAGAGTTGCAGTGTAGCCAGCAACGTACTTAGCTAGACGGTGGCAGAACACGTCCATTGCACGAGTTGCTTCTTCTTTCTCACCGTAGTTGTCTTCAACGAAACGACAGTCAGAAGTTACTTCAGTTAGACCAGCAAGACCAGACTCTTTAGTTAGCATGTTGTTGATTTCTTCAACAGAGTAACCAAGAGCGTCGTGTAGGTGGAAGATGATCGCAGGATCTAGGTCACCACAACGAGTACCCATTACTAGACCTTCAAGAGGAGTAAGACCCATAGAAGTATCTACAGATTGACCGTTCTTGATTGCACATACAGAAGCGCCGTTACCTAGGTGACAGTTGATGATGTTAACTTCTTCAACTGGCTTGTTTAGAAGGCCTGCAACTTCACGAGTGATGAATAGGTGAGAAGTACCGTGCATGCCGTAACGACGGATGCCGTGCTCTTTGTACAGGTTGTACGGTAGAGCATATAGGTAAGACTCAGAAGGCATTGTTTGATGGAATGCAGTGTCAAATACAGCAACGTTTTTAAGCTCAGGGAAGTTGTGCTTAGCAGCTTCGATACCAATGATGTGAGCTGGGTTGTGAAGAGGCGCGAAAGTCGCAGCGTCGTGAATACCCTTAAGAACTTCGTCAGTGATTAGTGCAGATTGAGTGAACAGCTCGCCACCGTGAACGATACGGTGACCGATCGCGCCAAGGTTTTCTTTAAGCTCAGGCTTAGAAGCAAGAATAGTTTCTACCATAAACGCTAGTGCTTCTTCGTGAGCTGCGCCATCGCCTAGTTGAGCTTCGTGTTTACCATCAAGTTTCCACTTGATACGAGCTTCGGGAAGGTGAAGACATTCTGCTAGACCTGTTAGGTGCTCAGCACCTGTTTCTGCGTCAACAACAGCGAATTTAAGAGAAGAACTACCACAGTTTAAAACTAAAACTAGCTTAGACATTAATGACTACCTGTTTATTTTTCTGATCGAAATCAGTTAAGGATGAAAATTAATCTCAAGAATAGTCGAAACACATAGGATTACGTACTAACCTTGGTCAAAAAAACGTTAATTTCCGTATAAAGTGAAAGCGCTCTTTATCAAAAAAGAGGCTTGTGCATTCCTTGCAGAAGTCTTCTCAAAGTTGCTTAAATTGTAAATAAGGGCAACAATGAGATTGAGGTCTGAAGATAATAGCGATATTGTGCAAATATAACAAAAAAATTTGAAAGAATATTATTTTTCGTCAAATTTTTGTGTTTTTAGTTGATGATTTCAACTTTTTTTTAATGGGAGACTCATATGAGCAATAGAGTTGGTTTAGCTAACAGTTTAAAAGATGGCCAAAAGTACATGGATCTCTGGCCTGTTCGAAAAGAGTTAAACGCTATTTTCCCTGAGCAACGAATCATTAAAGCGACGCGCTTTGGTGTGAAGGTGATGCCAGCGATTGCTGCTATCAGCGTTCTTACGCAAATGGTCTTTAATAATTACCAAGCGATGCCACAAGCTGTGGTTATGGCTTTGTTTGCAATCAGCTTGCCGCTTCAAGGCATGTGGTGGTTGGGCAATCGCTCAAATACACAACTTCCGCCAGCACTCGTATCGTGGTATCGCGAGCTGCATGAGAAGATTACTGAAACGGGTTTTGCGTTAGAGCCTATGAAGTCACGCCCTCGCTATAAAGAATTGGCAATCATTTTGAATCGTGCATTTCGCCAGTTAGATAAGTCCTCAATTGAGCGTTGGTTTTAAAGGAATCCTCAGCTTTCTTTTTTGAATGTGAACCGTTTGTACACGACCATTCGGCTGTTCACTGGTTAGTATGTTCGTCTTGCTTTTTAGCATATCCTGAAATTATCCTTAATTTTCCTCTCTTAATTCGATCGATGTTGTATTTTTTGTTCATTAAATATCCAGGCTTTTTGCTAGTGTTAAAGTTGTCATTAGGGGGTTGTTTTGCTCTCTTTGTTGAATAATAACTAGATCTTGATTTAGGGTATGATTATGAATTTTTTAAGAAAGTTATTGGTGGTTAGCCTTGTTTTTTTGTTGTCGGCTGGCCATGCTTTAGCGGCGATTTCCAAGGTGTCAGTTGCACAAATTATAGATAACGATGATTTGAATGCTGTGCGTTCGGGGCTTTTAGATGGTCTAGAGGCAAAAGGGTATGAACCTGGAAAAAACTTGGAATTTACTTATGCTCTAGCTGATGGGAAGCCTGCAAAAGCAGCAAAAATTGCAAGAAAACTTGCGAGTGACAACCCTCATGTTTTGGTCGGCATCGCCACGCCAACAGCTCAAGCTTTGGTCTCTGCAACTCGATCAATCCCAATTGTTTTCACTGCGGTCACTGATCCGATTAGCGCTCGTTTAGTGAAACAATTGGATAAGCCCAGACAAAATGTTACTGGTCTGTCTGATTTATCACCGGTAGCTCAACACGTTTCGTTAATTAGAGAAATACTACCTGACACAAACACTATAGGCGTCGTTTATAACCCTGCCGAGGCCAATGCTGTTGCCATTATCAAATTGTTGCGAACAGTGACCAAGAGTTTTGGAATTACCTTACGCGAAGAAACCGTGCTTAGTGCCTCAGATGTTGAGAGAAAGACAAAAATTTTGGCCAAACAATCAGATGTCATTTATGGATTAACAGACAACACTGTTGGGAGTGGAGTAGATGGTCTAATGCGAGCTGCAAACAAAGCCGGTACGCCTGTTGTAGCGGGTGCCTTGTTTTATGTAGACAAAGGCGCGATCGCGGGTATTGTACTTGATTACTATAATGTGGGTGTTCAAACCGCTGAATATGTAGCTGCAATTTTGGATGGGCAGGAGCCTAGGGAGTTAAGTGTAAAAACTGCGCAAAGTTCTCAGTTGGTGGTGAATCTAGATGCTGCTCGCGAACTTGGCGTGACAGTGCCTCAGTCTGTGATTGATCGTGCAATCGTTAGCCGGTGAATTGAGTTCAGTGTTAGATAAGCTAATAGGCCATAAGTCATATTACTAACAGCATTGGAATGGGCTCAGATAAACAGAACTAACCTGCTCTATATGTTGGCGCCTCTCTATTTTATTCATTTGTAAGCGGTTATTTGACTGTTAGCTGCGTGTGGAATATCAATTTACATTATTTTACGTCGAGCGAATAGGTGATCAATGTCATAATATTAACGGGGTAAATGAAAATAGTTGAGAGCTAAGAGCACATTATATGAAAGTAAACAGGCATTTTAGCCTTACCTTTGTCTTCGGGTTTCCAGCCGTGATCGCGGCAATGTTGCTTGGCTTAATAGGAAAGAACCATTTTGACTCGGTTAAAAAAGACATCGACAGCGAGTTTCATCGCATTGAGGATGTTTTTAAACGAACCACTAAAGTAGTGACTGCGCTAGACTATAGCTTCTCTAACTATTACAAATCAGGAAACCCTCTATTTCTTGATCACAACAAGCAAGTGGTAAACGGGCTCTGCCAAATCTGGCCGATTGATGTGTTACTGCTCGCAGATGGCAAAACCTCAGACATTCCTTCTGTCGACATCGACTACATGATAGTTGGTGAAGAATCCCTTTGCTCCGAAACCAGCAGTAGCTATAAAAGTGCATCAGAAAAGATTGCTCTCGCCCCGATTCTGTCGTTTCTATCTCAGCTTGATGAGTACCATGACAGTGTTCATTTCATTGATACGCGCGGTTATGTGATTTCTTCGCCGGAAGATTTCGCTAAGAGAATAAGTAAAGAGCTGCTTTCAACGATAAAGAGCCGCCCTTATTGGCAGAAAACGGCAAACAATCCTGACCAATTGACGCTCTCAGGCCCGGGCTTTCGTTTTGAATCACTCAATCGAACGATCAGTATGACCATTCCGGTATTCCATAAGGGCGTTCACCAGGGAATGCTGTCAGTTGATATTAATACCAGTAGATTGCTTGCAAACTCCAATGAGCACTTGGCTGGCCGGATTGACATCATAGACACTACACGCACCATGCCGGTTGATAATGCAGCTTTCTATCATGAGGTTAATCTCTACGGTGTTGCGTCCCACCACGCGATGTATTACGAGCTGGATTTAGCAAAAGAGATAGAGCACTTTTTCGTTTATGAGAAAGATAGCCTTATTGTCGCGATTATTGTGTATCTTTTCTCTGTAACCATTTTCTTTTATGTCAATTCCAACATCGAGCGCGGCTACTTTAAAGATCTTGCAGCGAAAGACCCAATGACAGGGTTGCTGAATCGACGCGGGCTAGAGGCGTTTTGGCGACGAGTTGAACATGATCAGCTGTTTGCTTTAACGGTTTTTGATATTGATGATTTCAAGTCCATTAACGATACCTACGGTCATGATAAAGGTGATGATGTGATTCGTTACATGTCACGCCAGATCAACAGCAGTATTCGCAGCAGTGATGTTGCCGCTCGGTTTGGCGGAGAAGAGTTTGTGGTCTACCTGAAAGGGGATGACCGTGAGACTTTGATGCGGACACTCGAGCGTGTAAAAACAGCGATTTGCGTCAATTCAACAGATATAATTCCGAATGGATTCACAGTATCTGGCGGTGTGTGCATTGTAGAGACAGAGCAGAGCAAGCTTCACTTTGAAGAGATATTTAAGTTTGCTGATGAGAAGCTTTACGTGGCTAAAACGACCGGTAAAGCTCGTATCGAATTCTAGCCACGTTGTTCAGTCTACATGCTTTAATAGACAGTTCGATAGCGGAGATCTATGCAGGCTGATTGTACAGCTCTTGGTAGCGTTTGATCTGCTCGACGATAGGCGCGGCTTTTTTGTAGGTTCTGATTTCTCGGAACAGCTCTTCCGCTTCTGGGTACTCTTTGCGCAGATACACAAACCACTGTTTTACACGGTTTGGATAGTAAAGACCTTTATCGCCCTCAATTTCGAACTCTGAATAGCGTAACAGCAGAGCAATCACCTCTATCCATGGCATTGGTTGGTGGTTGTGCTTCACCACGTTACCAAGATTTGGAACGTTGAATGCGCCACGGCATACCATGAGTGAATCGACACCTGTTGTTTTAATGCAATCTTGACCGTCTTGATAATTCCAAATCTCACCATTCGCGATCAAAGGCAACGATGTCTTCTGGCGGATCTGATTAATGTAATCCCACTTTATTTCACTTGCCTTATAGCCACCGGTTTTGGTTCTTGCATGGACTGTTAGTTCGTTAGCTTTGGCTTGTTCAATCGCGTCAACAATCTCAAAGCACTCATCTGGGTGTTCCCAGCCTAAACGAATTTTAGCGGAAACAGGAATGTACTCAGGGACAGCTTCTCGGGTCGCTTTAACAACTTGGTAGATAAGCTCAGGTTCTTTCAGTAAAGATGCGCCACCGTTACTCTTGTTTACCGCTTTTGCTGGGCAACCGAAGTTTAGATCGATACCTTTGGCACCAAGGTTCGCAGCTTGAATCGCATTCTCTGCCATCCATTTCGGGTGTTGACCGAGTAACTGCACATGGACAGGAACGCCCGCCATAGTTTGAGAGCCTTGATGGAGCTCAGGACACAAGCGATGGAATACATGTGGTGGTAATAGTTGATCAGTAACACGGACGAATTCGGTTACGCAGAGATCGTAATCATTGAGCTCTGTGAGAATTTCACGCATTAGGTGGTCTAGAACGCCCTCCATAGGGCCAAGTATTACTCGCATGCTGATCTACCGAAACATCTCTGTCCTGAAAATAAAAGAGGCGTGATTGTACGGCTTGCCTACATGATTGTCACTATGAGTCTGGCTTTACCCACAGTCGAGACTGGCTCTATGGGTTAAAGGCGACATATCGCACGTGATAGCGTTATAATAGTGAAAACGCCCCAATATCCAGAGCTTTCATGACATATCAATTATTAAGCCTACCAGAATCAAATAAAGACATTACCCCGCAGTTTCTTGAAGGGGCAATTCTTGCTTCTAACCTAGCCACTAAGCCGTTAGAGCCTGAAGCGTGGCTTGCGATCATTGCTCCAGAAGCAGGTGAAGCGCTTGTGGCAATCGTGACAGAACAGATCAATCGCCAACATAATCTCATTCAGCGTAGTGAATACTTACTGACAGATGTATTTTCTGAAGGTGACTTTACCGAGCAGTTCGCTGATTTCGCAGAAGGCTTCATGATGGTGTGGCCGACTGTTGAAGAACAATGGCAAACCGCGAGTGTCGCTGATGGTACACTACGCATGCTACAAGCTTTACTGACGACATTGATGCTTGCGATTGACGAAGAGCAGACTCAGCAGCAAATGGTTGCGGCTGGACTAGAGAACCCGCCAGCACTCGCTGATCTTGTTGGTCAAGTTGATTTAATGATTTCTGAAGTCGCATTGGCTGCTGATGAAGCCATGCTAGGTAATAAGTCTCAGAGCGTGAATCCATTTAAAGATATCGGTCGTAACGATGCTTGTCCGTGTGAAAGCGGTAAAAAATTCAAGCAATGCTGTGGTAAGAACAGTTAATCGTTTTCTGCGCTCTAAAGCGTAAGAAAGATCAGATAACAAAAAGTCGACCCTAAGGTCGACTTTTTAGTTTATGTAAAGCGTGAGTGACTAGTCGTTTTTGGATTTAACGAATTGAGAAATTACCACGAAACCGAACGCTACTAAGTTGCCCGCAAAGATAATGACAAGCCATTGCGGCATAGAAAGTGACAAGAACTGCCACACTACCTTGCTGCAGTCGCCGTAGGCTTCAAACATCCACGGAGCCCATTGGTTTAACGGTGCCCAACTAGGGAAGGTCACGAATAAGTCACAGGTCGCAAATGGAGACGGGTTGAACTGGTAATCAACGTGCTCCAAAGCCAACCTTAAACCTTTGTATGCGCCAAATCCCCAGCCAGCAAGGCCAAGCCAGCGCGATACAGGGTTGTTAGGGGTAATGGCACCTATGATTGCAGCGATACCAATAGCAAGCATTGCGACGCGCTCATAGATACACATGACACAAGGGCCAAGCATCATGACATGCTGGAAAAAAAGGGCGCAGGCCTCAAAAAATACAACAAAAGCCAGCAGTAAAAGCCAAGATAAACGTCCCTTAGAGAAGTCTTTGAGCATTACAAAAAAATTCACGAATTAAATCCCGTCTAAAAAATAAAAAAGCCCTGAATACTCAGAGCTTTTTATCTTGGATAAGTTTCCTAATCAACTAATATTTTTGATTAGTTAATTCGTAGTTTGCGACACAGTGTGCAGCTTAGTGGCCACCGGAGATAACTGGAGTAACCGCTTCACCTGTACGTTGAATGATCCAACCTGCGTCATAGAACCATGCTGTCATCGGTTCCACGAAGTAAACGATGCCTGCAAGACCAACTAATGCCAGCACGATAGTGTATGGCAGTGCCATGATTACCATACGGCTGTAAGACAGTCGAATTAACGGAGCAAGTGCTGACGTCAATAGGAATAGGAACGCAGCTTGTCCGTTTGGTGTTGCAACTGAAGGTAGGTTAGTACCAGTGTTGATAGCAACAGCTAGTAGGTCGAATTGGTCACGAGTGATAATGCCTTCAACCAATGCAGTTTTCACTTCGTTGATGTAAACCGTACCTACGAACACGTTATCTGAAACCATCGATAGAATACCGTTGGCTACATAGAATAGGGCAAGTTGTGCGCCTTTATCTTCAACGTGAAGAACCGCATCGATTACTGGCTTAAATAGTGCTTGGTCGATGATTACTGCAACGACAGCGAAGAACACAGCAAGAAGCGCGGTAAACGGCAGTGCCTCTTCAAACGCTTTACCCATAGAGTGCTCTTCGATTACACCAGTAAACGCAGTAGCTAAAATGATAACTGATAGACCAATCAAACCAACTTCAGCAACGTGAAGTGCCAAGCCAACAATTAGCCATACTGCGATAGCACTTTGAACCCAAAGTTTTGCTACGTCTTGCTTGGTACGGCTCGCTTTTTGTGTGTTATCGAACTCGACAAGGATCTGACGAACGTTGTTTGGTAGTTTTGCGCCGTAACCAAATACTTTGAATTTCTCTACAAGAGCACAGGTTAGAATGCCGCAGAAGAAAACAGGCAATGTTACTGGAAGCATACGGATAATAAACTCACCGAATTCCCAGCCTGCTTGTTTAGCAATAACTAAGTTCTGTGGTTCACCTACCATGGTCATTACACCACCTAGAGCGGTACCTACACCAGCGTGCATTAGTAGTGAACGTAAGAAAGCACGGTAGTCTTCCAAGTCTTCACGAGTTAGCTCAGAGATTTCTTCATCGTGAGTGTGGTCGTGTGCAGAGTTAGAGACTTTGCCAGATGCTACTTTGTGATAAATCGAGTAGAAGCCCACTGCTACGCTGATCACAACTGCGATTACAGTCAATGCATCTAGGAAAGCAGATAGGAATGCTGCTGCGACACAGAACGCAACAGAAAGCATGATCTTAGAACGAATGCCGAGCAGTATCTTCGTGAAAATGAACAGGAGAAGTTCTTTCATGAAGTAAATGCCAGCAACCATGAATACTAATAAGAGTAATACAGGAAGGTTTGCTTGTAGCTCGTGATAAACCATTTCAGGTTTGGTCATGCCAATTGCAACGGCTTGAATTGCCAATAAACCACCCGGTTGAAGAGGGTAGCATTTGAGAGCCATAGCTAGGGTGAAAATAAACTCAACCACTAATAGCCAGCCCGCTACAAATGGGTCAACTAGGAAGAAAACAAACGGGTTGATGATTAAAAAGGAAATGATGGCAAGTTTATACCAATCAGGAGCTTTACCAAGGAAATTCTTGATAAAAGCGTTTCCGAGAGACATCGGCATGTTAATACTCTTTTATGTTGATTATGAATAGACAAGCAATACAACATTTTGAGAATCGAGCTATAGAAAGTGTTAAAAACTATAATTAACAGTGACTTAGAAAAACTACATTCCATGTAACGTTCTGTGGTCTTGCCAAGTCACTCCCTTAGAAACTCAAGCACTGCTTATTTTTGAGCGCAACTCTACTCTTAGATAACATTTAGTCAACAGGAAAAGCCCTGTAGCACCTAAAATACCTCTTTTTTGTGTGAGAAACGCGATCAAAGTAGCGGAAGCATACCACTTAAAATGTGATAAAAACCGGCTAGAGTCAATATTTCAGCGAAATGATTAAAATTTACAGAATAAAGACGGTTTATATATGATTATTACAACGTAATATTGCAATTTTATGGCTTTGAAAATATGACTAATGTTCTTGATTTTAAAGTGAATTTATTGTCTTAAAAAGTTGTTTAAATAGTGATTTATAGAGGCTTGCTTTGCAAATCTTAGGTGGAAACATGAGGCGAACTTTAGAGCTTTAACTCTATTGGTGTTTTGGGGGAGTAAAATTTTTGAGGGTGTTTCCGCTCGCCTTTACTAGTGGTATGATGAGTAAATTAGAAGAAAATAATTTAATTGGATTGAAGTGTAGATGGTCATTAAGGCGAAGAGCCCGGCAGGATTTGCAGAGAAGTATATCATTGAAAGTATTTGGAATGGCCGTTTCCCTCCAGGTTCTATCTTGCCAGCAGAGCGTGAGCTTTCTGAACTAATTGGTGTTACACGTACTACGCTTCGAGAAGTACTGCAGCGTCTTGCTCGTGATGGTTGGTTAACTATCCAGCACGGTAAACCAACCAAAGTTAACCAGTTTATGGAAACCTCGGGTCTTCATATTCTTGATACGTTAATGACGTTGGACGTAGATAACGCAAGCAAAATGGTAGAAGACCTACTAGCTGCTCGTACTAACATCAGCCCTATTTTTATGCGTTACGCATTTAAAGCAAATAAAGAAGCTTCAGAGCGCACAATCAGTAATGTGATTGAATCGTGTGAAGCGCTACTTGCGGCACATACATGGGATGATTTCCTAGAATCGTCTCCGTATGCAGACAAGATCAAGCAAGCAGTTAGAGAAGACACAGAGAAAGACGAAGCAAAACGTCAGACGATCTTAATTGCTAAGACGTTTAACTTTTATGACTACATGCTGTTCCAACGCTTAGCGTTCCATTCTGGTAACCAAATTTACGGTCTGATCTTTAACGGCGTACGTAAGCTCTACGATCGTATCGGTAGCTACTACTTCTCTAACCCAGAAGCGCGTCGCCTAGCGATGGAGTTCTATAAAGAGTTGTTTGTTATCTGTGAGAGCGGTCAACGTGAAAACTTGCCTTTGGTTATTCGGAATTACGGTATTGCAAGTGCACAGATCTGGAACGAAATGAAAACGACGTTACCAACGAACTTTACGGAAGACGACAGCTAACCTTTTTGGTTAACTTAGTTAGTCACTAAAGTAAGAACAAAGAAAAGCGGCGAGATAATTTAATTATCTCGCCGCTTTTTATGTATCAAGAGTCTGGCTAATTTGCTAGTCGCTCGTTGTTTAACCTGCGAACTCTTCTGAGTCCGGGCGGTTAGTAAACTGAACACCATTTAGGAAATCACAAAGCAATTGGTCTTCACATACTTTGTAGTTTTTGTTTTCAGGCTTGCGGAAGTAGGCACCAATTTCGTATTTGCTTAGGCTGATACCCACCACTTCTAATACATCGAGCACGTCTTCTGCTTTCATGTTCAATGCAATACGTAGCTTCATGAAAATCATGTTGTTGGTAAGTGCAACCTCAGGCTTTGGCTGAGCCCCTTCTTTTTTACCGCGTTTAAGGTTGATGAGACCATTTAGGAATACCGCTAACTCTTTGTCTTTCATCTTAGAGCATGACTTATCGTTATCCGCTTTTAGCCAGTTAATCACTTGATCGTGGGCAACAGTCACATCCGCTTGTTCAATAGCTTTGATGATTTGTGCGTTCTTAAGGTTTAGTGCGTGTTGAATACGACGCAAGATTTCGTTGTTAGTCACAGAGGTGTCCTAAAAAGGTTTAGAGCGTAAAGTGGCTTCATACGGCGTATTGCTGTCGTTAACCTTATGATACTTTACTTAGCATAGTTGACGGCGACTCTAACAGAGAACGCCGGTTTTCGGTAGATATAAAAAATCCCCGACGCTTATTAACTCTTTCAAGTTAAGTTACATCAGGGATTTGTCAGTGAATGCTTTATCTGACAGAGGTCAGAATTACATTACACGCATACCAGGTTGAGCACCTTCGTGTGGTTCAAGAATCCATAGGTCGCTGCCACCAGGGCCCGCAGCTAGGATCATGCCTTCAGACATACCAAACTTCATCTTACGAGGTTTTAGGTTTGCAACCATAACAGTTAGCTTGCCTTCTAGCTCTTCAGGTTTGTATGCTGACTTGATGCCAGAGAATACTTGGCGAGTCTCACCACCGATGTCCAGTTGGAACTTCAGTAGCTTGTTCGCTTTTGGCACTTCTTCACAAGAGATGATACGAGCAATACGCATATCAACGGCTGCGAACGCGTCAAATTCAATCTCTTCCGCGATTGGTTCTTTATCTAGCTCAGTTTGGCTTGCTTTTTCTTTCTCAGCTTCCGCTTTCTCTTTAGCTGCCATTTCTGCTGCTGCATCTCCTTTAGAAGACTCAATCATCGCTTCCACTTTCTTAGGATCAATACGGCTAAATAGCGCTTTGAACTTAGTGATCTCGTGATCAGTTAGTGGAGTAGCAACGCCTTCCCACGTTAGCTCTTCGTTTAGGAAAGCTTCCGTACGAGCTGCAAGCTCTGGCATTACTGGTTTCAGGTAAGCCATTAGTACGCGGAATAGGTTGATACCTACAGAAGAAACTTCTTGAAGCTCTTTCTCTTTACCTTCTGCTTTTGCAAGAACCCAAGGTGCTTTTTCGTCGATGTACTGGTTCGCTTTATCTGCTAGTGCAGTGATCTCACGGATAGCACGGCTGAATTCACGCGTTTCGTATAGCTCCCCTATACGCTCAGCAGCAGCAACGAATTCTTTGTAAAGCTCTGGCTCTGCAAATTCAGCAGATAGCTTGCCTTCGAAGCGCTTAGTGATGAAACCTGCGTTGCGAGAAGCTAGGTTAACAATCTTGTTTACTACGTCAGCGTTTACACGTTGAGTGAAGTCTTCAAGGTTAAGGTCAAGGTCATCGATACGGCTGTTTAGTTTCGCAGCGTAGTAGTAACGTAGACATTCTGGATCTAGGTGGTCTAGATAAGTACTTGCTTTGATGAATGTGCCTTTAGACTTCGACATCTTAGCGCCGTTTACTGTTACGTAGCCGTGTACGAATACGTTGTTTGGCTTACGGAAACCAGAACCTTCTAGCATTGCTGGCCAGAATAGGCTGTGGAAGTAAACGATGTCTTTGCCGATGAAGTGGTAAAGCTCAGCGGTGCTGTCTTTCTTCCAGTACTCGTTAAAGTCTAGATCGTCGCGCTTGTCACATAGGTTCTTGAAAGAGCCCATGTAGCCGATTGGTGCATCTAGCCATACGTAGAAGAACTTATCTTTTTCGCCTGGGATCTCGAAGCCGAAGTATGGTGCATCACGAGAGATGTCCCACTGTTGTAGACCAGACTCGAACCACTCTTGCATTTTGTTTGCTGTTTCAGCTTGCAGTGAGCCAGAACGTGTCCACTCTTTTAGCATGCTTTCGAACTGAGGCAGGTCGAAGAAGAAGTGCTCAGAGTCTTTCATTACTGGAGTTGCGCCAGAAACCGCAGACTTAGGATCGATCAGCTCAGTTGGGCTGTATGTCTCACCACAGTTATCACAGTTATCACCGTACTGGTCTTCTGACTTACACTTAGGGCAAGTACCTTTTACGAAACGGTCCGGTAGGAACATCTCTTTCTCAGGGTCGAAAAGCTGAGAAATAGTGCGGCTTGAAATGAAGCCGTTCTTTTTAAGTTCTAGGTAGATGTGAGAAGCCAGTTCACGGTTCTCTTCGCTGTGCGTGCTGTGGTAGTTATCAAAGCTGATATCAAAGCCAGCGAAGTCTTTTTGGTGCTCTTCACTAACAGCAGCGATCATCTCTTCTGGCGTGATACCCATCTGTTGAGCTTTAAGCATAATTGGCGTGCCGTGAGCATCGTCAGCACAGATGAAGTTTACAGTGTTGCCACGCAGACGCTGGTATCGAACCCAGATATCAGCTTGGATATGCTCAAGCATATGGCCAAGGTGAATAGAGCCGTTAGCGTACGGAAGCGCACAAGTTACCAAAAGTTGTCTTGGATCAGTTGCCATACTTAATAATTCGCTTTTTTGATAGGTATAAATTTGATTGGTAATACTACTTTATAACGTGTGATACGCCAAGTTATCAGACAAAGGATTCCCCTAGTTTTTTAGGGGTTCAGTCTTCATCTCGCGGGTGATAGCATAAATAAAAAAAGGAGCCCCAATGCGTAACTTTACTTCGAAGCAAGATTTCTGTTCATGGTTGAATGAGTTTGAGTCACCAATCCTCATCCCAGAGTGGGCGCTACACCAAAATATTGTCTCTGTTGATCCCCGTGGATCGTTTGTTATTACTTTGCCTTTCGCTGCGAATCAGCTTGCTGTTGATCTTGAAAATTGGATTAACGCTCAGATTGAACAAAAGCTTGTGAATGCTTTTCAATTTGAAGTGAAGGTCAAGCCGTCGGCACTTGAAACGACGGTATCAACGCCACTCAAAGGCGTGAAGAATATTATTGCCGTCACTTCTGCCAAGGGCGGGGTGGGTAAATCAACGACCTCAGTTAACCTTGCTCTGGCTTTATCGAAGTCAGGCTCAAAAGTCGGTTTATTGGATGCGGACATCTACGGCCCATCGGTTCCTATGATGCTAGGGCAGTTAGATGCGAAGCCAGAAGTGCAAAACAATAAGTGGATGATGCCGATCGAAGCACACGGTATTTTCACTCATTCAATTGGTTACCTTGTATCAAAAGATGACGCTGCTATTTGGCGCGGCCCTATGGCGGCAAAAGCACTGGGTCAGCTTGTGAATGAAACCGTATGGCCAGAGCTGGATTACCTTGTGATCGATATGCCACCGGGCACGGGTGATATCCAATTAACTCTATCTCAACAAATCCCAGTAACCGGTGCAGTTGTTGTGACGACTCCTCAAGATCTAGCATTAGCAGACGCACGCAAAGGTGTCGCGATGTTCGATAAAGTGAGTGTGCCTGTAGCAGGCTTAGTTGAAAACATGAGCTACCATATATGTAGTCACTGTGGTGGGAAAGAGCATATCTTTGGCGCTGGTGGTGCAGAGGTTATGTCTGAAGAGTTCTACCTCGATATCTTAGCGCAAATCCCACTACACATTGATGTTCGCGAAGACATCGATGCGGGCTGCCCGACGGTAGTGCGCCGCCCAGACAGCGAGCACACACACCATTACCTAGAGCTCGCTGAAAATGTCGCGGCTAAAATGTTTTGGACCGGTAAAGCGCGACCAGAAGCGATCAACTTTTCTATGGTCGAATAGTAAGCGCGAATCTCAACGCGGTATAAATAATGAGTGGTTTAGATAAACAGCCCGTGGTTTTTGCACAACTATCGTTTTTTGGTTAGGTCGTTAGCAAGCCTGTGCAAATAGTTGGAGGCAAGTTATTTGAAAGCAAACGATTGTCTTAAGTAAATCTATTGAGATCATCAATTTGACTGCAATTTACTAAAATGGCGACTAGAATCTATGTGCTTTAGCCCCTATAATCAGGCGGTTTATCTATTCCCAACATCAAACCATATCGGGTGCAAATTAATGTCTGATAATAATCAATGTGTCATCGTAGGTATCGCTGGCGCTTCAGCTTCAGGAAAAAGTCTGATTGCTAGTACGATTTATAATGAGCTGCGCGAAAAAGTAGGCGACCATCAAATTGGTGTTATCACTGAAGATTGCTATTATAGCGACCAAAGCCACTTGAGTATGGAAGAGCGAGTTAAAACTAACTACGATCACCCAAATGCACTAGATCATGACCTTTTATGTGAACATCTACAGCAGTTAATGAGTGGCAACGCCGTCGAAGTTCCTGAATACAGCTACACAGAACACACACGTACTTCTGAAACGACTACACTTACTCCAAAGAAAGTGATCATTTTAGAGGGTATTCTGCTTCTAACAGACCCGCGTCTTCGTAAACTAATGCACGCAAGTGTGTTTATGGATACACCATTAGACATCTGTCTACTACGCCGTGTTAAGCGTGATGTAGAAGAGCGCGGTCGTACAATGGACACTGTACTTAAGCAATACCAAGAAACAGTACGTCCAATGTTTATGCAGTTTATCGAGCCTTCAAAACAACATGCAGACATCATTGTTCCTCGTGGTGGTAAAAACCGTATTGCGATTGATGTGCTAAAAGCGCACATTGCGAAGTTGTTGAAGTCATAATCGAATAAAATTTTGCTTAAGTGATTCACTTAGCTTTATTTTTTACCGAATCAGTGGCACTTTTATAGTGCCACTTTCTTTTGGAATCTAAGCAAGGAATATGCGGATGAAGAAACTACTCATTTTCATAGCTGTACCAGTGTTTGTTGTCGTTGCAGCAATTTTGGCACTAGTGCTGTTAGTGAATCCCAATCAATTTAAGCCATTAATTGTCGAACAAGCCCAAAAACACACTGGCCTAAAGCTCGTGATTGAGGGTGATATCAGCTGGCAATTCTTCCCATCCATTGGCTTTGAACTTGGACAAACTGAATTACGTAATCCAGAAGGGTTCACCCAACCAAATCTATTCAAGGTCGATACGGTTGGTGTTGATGTTTCGGTTACTCCGCTATTTAGCAACCAACTAGAGATTGGCAACATTACTCTAGATGGTGCAGAATTCTATTTAGAAACGCTTAAAGATGGTCGCAAGAACATTGATGTACTAACGCAAGCGTCTGCGCCTCAAGAATCTGAGCCTGCAGCAGACACAAGCTCTGAATCCGCGCCTGCACCTCAAGAGCAAACTACCACAGATACATCGGGTTGGACGATCAACCTTGCAGGTGTCACTGTATCAAATGCATTGTTTGAAATGGACGACAAGCAAGCGGGTTCATTCACTAAGCTCTACGATGTGTCTTTGAACCTTTCTGAGTTTGCCGTTGATACATGGACAACCGCGACATTTGCGGCTTCTGGTGAAAACAACCAACAGAAGTTTTCAGCGGAGGGCAGTGCCGAATTCAAATTAGCTGAAGGCTTTGCAAGTTACGCACTTCGTAACATTGATTTAAACGCTAAGTTTAATGACCCTGCGACGTCAATTGACTCGGCAAAGGTTGGTTTAGATACGTTTGAGTTCGATAAGGTTAACCAACTGACTTACGCTGTGGTTGGTAAAGCTGCTGGTCTAGATTTAGACCTGAAAGGTGGCGGTGAGTTGACGGTTGATAAAGCCATTTCAAAAGTGACACTGAACAAATTAACGTTAGTCTCAACATTCAAAGGAGACACGCTTCCTCAGTCTCCAATGAAAGTCGATATGCTGTCTGATTTAAGCTTCGATCTTAACAAGAGCCACCTGAGCTTTGTGTTAGAGAAGCTACAAGCTAGCGCTATTGCATTAGACGGTAAAGCAGACGTAACCCTATCTGAAATACCAAAGGTTCGTTTCTCTCTTCATAGTCCGAATATTGATTTAGACGAGTTCCTAGGCTTAGGCAATACAACAGAAATAGCGAGCACAGCTCCTTCTGGTTCTGCTGGTGGCTCAACGTCAAACTCCGGTAGTTCAACTTCTGCTAAAGAAATAGAACCTGATCTGTCGGCTCTTAAAACGTTAGACGTGAAAGGTGACATCACGATTGATAAGTTCAAGGCGAACAACGCGAAGATGCAGAATGTTAAAACGGCATTTTCGGTTAACCGTGGTATCGCAGAACTAACCTCATTCACATCGAATCTTTACCAAGGTTCTATTTCTGCTACTGCTAAGCTAGACGCTCGTAAAACACCAGCGACTTACTCAGCTAAGAAGAAAATCAAAGGTGTGAAAGTACAACCGTTACTGGTTGATGTTGCGAACAATGATATGCTGGAAGGTACGGGTAATATTGATGTTAACGTGAAAGGTAAGAGCCTAACTCCAACAGGTATTAAGAAAAACTTGGTCGGTACTATCGCGATTAACTTTGAAGATGGTGCAGTTAACGGCATCAACGTAGCTCAACTGATTCGTGAGAATTACGCGAAGATCAAAGGCGAAAAAGTTGAAAATACAAATGAAGCTCAAAAAACGGACTTCAGTGCAATGAAAGCGACGCTGAAGATCGACAAAGGTTGGGTTTCAACAAACGACTTATCTGCACAGTCACCACTGTTACGTGTGACAGGTCAAGGTAAAGCAAACTTCATCAATGAAACGGTCGATTTCCTTGTGCGTACATCAATTGTGGGTTCACTTGAAGGTCAGGGCGGTAAGAGCATTGATGACCTGAAAGATGTGACTATCCCAATTAAGGTAACTGGCCAGTGGGCTGACCCGAAATTTGCACTTGTTTTTGATGATGTGTTGAAACAGAAAGCACAGAAAGAAATTGATCGTGGTGTGAACAAGCTAACGGACAAGATCAAAGATGAGAAAACCAAAGAAGCCGTTGATGGTTTATTGAAAGGTTTCTTTAACTAAACGTTTTTAACTCGTATATAAAAGAAGCGCCATTCCTGTTGTAGGAGTGGCGCTTTTTGTTTGGGTGTAATTTTCAGTTTACTGAGGAGAGAGCTAACCGTTCTTACCAATCCACGCCTTGAAGCGCTTTTACACCAGACTCGAAAGCGTGTTTAACGTTACGAACTTCAGACACGGTATCGGCCATGTCCGTTAAAGTGCGGTGTGCTCCACGGCCAGTAATGATCACGGATTGCATTTTCGGACGGTTATTCAGCGCTTCTACCACTTCATCCAGTTCAATGTAGCCGTAACTCACCATGTAAGTCAGTTCATCAAACAGAATCACATCAATCGACTCATCGGCTAGCATGCGTTGGCACTCTTTCCACACGCGCTGTGCAGCTTCGATATCTTGAGCCTTGTTTTGAGTTTCCCAAGTAAAGCCAGTACCCATCACTTGGAACTCTACATCGAGCTTTTGGAGAACGTTCTTTTCGCCGTTATCCCAAGTTCCTTTTACAAACTGAGCAACGGCACACTTCTTACCATGGCCGACTGCACGTGTAATCGTACCAAAACCGGATGTTGATTTTCCTTTACCGTTACCAGTGATGACCAGCAATAGACCCTTTACTTCTTGTGCTGCAGCGACACGAGCATCGACTTGTTCTTTTACTTTCTGTTGTCTTGCTTTGTGGCGTTGTTCTTTGTTGTCTTCAGTCGACATGACAAATCCTTTTAAGTTGTGATTGCGCCTATCATAGCCTAACTTAACGATAGCAAAAACCATCGGAAGAACAGGTGATTAGGGATGAAAAAGATACTCGTAGTTTGTATGGGGAATATTTGCCGTTCGCCAACAGGTGAAGCGGTGCTAAGGAAGAAAGCGCAACAACTGGATATTGACGTTGTGGTTGACTCTGCAGGGACGATTGGTTTTCATCAAGGCAACCTGCCAGACTCTCGTTCGAAATCTGCAGGAGAGAAGCGAGGCTACAGCTTTAAGGGGATTACTTCTCGTAAAGTGGTTGATAATGATTTCGAAGAATTTGACCTGATACTTGCGGCCGATAGGGCTAATTTAGACGACTTAATGATCCTGTGTCCAACGCACTTACAATATAAACTTGCATTGTTCTTGAGTTTTGGAGAGTCGCAGTACGAAGAGATTCCTGACCCATATTACGGAGGGGGCAACGGATTTGAGTTGGTACTGGACTTAATCGAAGAGTCTAGCGAAGCGATATTGCGTTCATTGTAGTGTGTAATCACGCTGAGTACGCTTAACGTAGGTAGTATTTGAAGTAGTCATAATTCGTCCTCAATGTGTAAACACATTTTAGGACGGGACATGGATATAAAAAAAGGCCGACATTGAATGTCGGCCTTTCTAAATCTAACTTAAAGCTACAGCTAAGATTACTTAGACATTACTTTGTAGATTGGATCTTCTGCTACGTTTGCTTCAACTAAGCTACCTGCTTTGTGCAGCATAGCAACACAGTCTTGGCTCAGGTGACGAAGGTGCAGCGTTTTACCTTGTGCAGCGTAACGCTCAGCAATGGTATCAATTGCTTCAATAGCAGAATGGTCGGTTACGCGAGAGTTCGCGAAATCAACGATAACATCTTGTGGATCTTCATGAGCGTCAAACAACTCAAGGAAGTTTGCTGTTGAACCGAAGAAGATTGGACCGTTTACTTTATACTCTTTTGAACCGGCTTCGTTGATGCAAGTATCAGCGTAGATGTGCTTAGCATGTTGCCATGCAAACATCAGTGCAGATGCAATTACACCTACAAAAACCGCTACCGCTAGGTCAGTCATTACTGTTACAACCGTAACAAGAACGATAACGAAGAAGTCTTGCTTAGGTACACGACGTGCAAGCTTGAAGGTTGCCCACTCGAATGTACCAATTACAACCATGAACATTACACCAACTAGCGCCGCTAGCGGGATCATTTCGATAAGTGCTGAACCGAATAGGATGAACATTAGCAATGCAACAGCAGCAACGATGCCCGATAGACGACCACGACCACCAGAGTTTACGTTGATCATTGATTGACCAATCATCGCACAACCACCCATCGCGCCAAATACTGAACACGTTACGTTAGCCATACCTTGACCAACACATTCACGGTTAGATTGACCACGAGTGTTTGTCATCTCGTCTAGTACTGTTAGCGTCAGTAGTGATTCGATTAGACCAATCGCTGCAAGGATCACTGCGTAAGGCAGAATGATGTATAGCGTTTCTAGGTTAAACGGCACTGCTGGAATAGAGAAGGTCGGTAGAGAGCCCGCTAGCGTTGCTGCTTCGTCGCCAGACATAGTGCGCAGGAAATCAACAACAGTACGAGTTTCAAGATCAAGACCTACAACCAATGCCGTTACAGTTACGATAGCAACCAATGAAGATGGTACTGCTGTTGTCAGTTTTGGTAGGAAGTGGATGATCGCCATAGTTAGTGCCACTAGGCCTAACATCAGAGTCATCTGGTCGCTTGGTAGCCAAGTTAATGCACCTGTTAGATCTGGTGCTTTGAATTGACCAAGTTGAGCTAGGAAAATAACGATAGCTAAACCGTTCACGAAACCAATCATTACTGGGTGTGGAACGATACGGATAAATTTACCTAGCTTGAAGACACCCGCTGCAATTTGCAGAAGACCAGCTAGCATAATTGCCGCGAATAGGTATTGAACACCGTGAGTTGCAACTAGGCTTACCATTACAACAGCCATTGCGCCAGTAGCACCAGAAATCATACCTGGACGACCGCCGAAGACAGAAGTGATTAAACCTACGATGAATGCTGCGTAAAGACCAACCATTGGGTCAACGCCAGCAACAAAGGCGAATGCTACGGCTTCAGGTACCAGAGCTAGGGCTACTGTAAGACCTGAAAGCACATCATTCTTTACAGAGTGCTTTGAAAATTGTGGGAATTCGAACATGTTTGCTCAGCTATGCTTAAGATGGATTTACCGACACGGGTGTATTGCGTAGCCAAACAGTGATGGAAAAGAGCGGCAATAGCGAAGTGTCGAAAAGATAAGTGCGCGAATGCTACCCAAAAATGTGATTAAGTTCAAGGTTGAACCTAACTTTGAGTAATATATCTGTTAATTTTTATTCGATTAGTAGATATAAAAAAGGCTGCTTTAATAAGCAGCCTTTGATTCTATTTACTGGTGATTATCTATCAATAACCATTAGTAGTTTGGCTTAGTCATGCCTGCGCCAGCTTTGTTAGACGCTGCCTGACTGCCTGCACCTTTAGATACAAAACGTTCAGTGCGGAACGGAGCTGCAATCACTTCAATCTCTTTGATCTCTTGAGGACCAGGAGCTTTAGTCATTGGTGAACCGGCTTGCTTCTTAGCAACAGTTGCTTTTGGCGTTTCTGCTTTTACAACAGGCGCTTCTTCAACTTTCACTTCAGCTTTCGGTGCTTCCACTACTTTTACAGGTTCAACGACAACCGCTTCCTCTGCTTTCACAGTCTCAACAGGTGCTTCAACTACTGTATTTTCTACTACAGGAGCATCAACTTTCGCTTCGGCAATCATTGGAGCTTCTTCAACAACAGCAGGAGCTTCAGCAACTGGAGCTTGAGTTACTGCAGTCTCTTCACGGCGGATAATCACTTTACCCATTGCCAGTTCAGGACATGCAAAACCGCCAGCCATTACAACGTTGCTTTGTGGTGCCGTCTCTAGAACAACATTCTGCTCTTGAACAGATGTTTGAGCTTCAGCTACTACTTGAACTTCAGCCACTTCAGATTTTGCCTGCTTGTGGTGAGGTTTTGGAATGAAGCGAGGCATCACTTTACCCATAGCCATTTCAGGAGAAGCTACACCACCTTTGCGCAGGCGGAATGGGTTAGGGCGACGATCACGACCGCGACGACGACGTTGACCACTTGCACGTAGGTGACGTGGAGAACGACGGTTACGACGTTGTTTCGGCTCTTCCTGTTCAGATTGCTCTACATTCGCTTGAGTTGCTTCTACTTGTTCCGCAACTTTTTGCTCTTGAGCTACTGACTGTTCTTTTGAAACAGATAGTTCTTTAGCAATCACTTGCTCTTTTGAAGCATTATCTTCAGCTTGAACTTGTTGGTCTTTAACACGAACTTGCTTGTTTAGTTTACGACGCTGACGACGCTCTTTAATCTTAGCTGCTTTCGCTTCAGGCTTAGCCTTAGGCGCTTCCGGTTTTCCAGCTTGTGCTTCTGCCGCTAGCTGTAGACCTTCTTCTGCTAATTTAGATGGTGCTTGCTCTTCGCGTTGCTTGTTGCGACGGTCTTGCTTAGGCTTACGAGGCTGACGATTTTGCTGTGGAGCTGCTTCTTTCTGCTCTTCAGGTTTCTCATCACGTGCAGGCTTACGACGACGCTTGTTGTCGCGGTTTTCGTTACGATTGTCTCCACGCTCACCACGTTGGTTACGACGACGGTTATCGTTACGATCACGGCGTTGACGGTTGCCGTTGTTGCGATTGTTCTTAGGTTTTTCTTCTTGCTTCTCTTCTTCTTTCTTCTCTTCTTGAGTTGAAGACCCAAATAAGAAGCTACCGATAGCTTTGAAGAAACGACCAATTAGGCCTGATTCTTGAGTTGCTGATGGTTCAGCTTTTTTCTCTTCTACAGCTTTAGGTGCTGGAGCGGGAGTCGGTGCTGATTGAGCTGGAGCAGCGAAGCCTTTCAGAGCTGGCTCTTCGATCTTCTTAGGACGAATTGCTTGTTCTGCAGGTTCTTTGCTTTCTGCTTCTTTCAGAGCATCTAGCTTCTTAGGGAGTAGGTAAGAAAGTAGATCAAACTCTTCGCCTTCACGAACACGGATAACCTCAAAGTGCGGTGTTTCCATGTCAGAGTTAGGTACAACAGTGATCTTAACTTCTTGGTTCTTCTCGATGTGGTTTACTGAGCGACGTTTTTCGTTCAGAAGGTAAGAAGCGATTGGAACAGGTACAACAGCAAGTACTTGTGCTGTGTTGTCTTTTAGAGCTTCTTCTTCAATCAAACGTAGAACAGAAAGTGCTAGAGATTCGTTATCACGAACAACACCAGTACCTGTACAACGAGGACAAATGTGGTGGCTTGCTTCTGCTAGTGATGGGCTCAAACGTTGACGAGACATCTCTAGAAGACCAAAGCGAGAAATACGCCCAATCTGAACACGTGCGCGATCTAAACGAACGGCATCACGTAGACGGCTTTCTACTTCGCGTTGGTGGCGAACCGGAGTCATATCGATAAAGTCGATTACAACAAGGCCACCTAGGTCACGTAGACGTAATTGACGTGCAATTTCATCGGCAGCTTCTAGGTTAGTGTTAAGTGCTGTTTCTTCAATATCGCCGCCTTTTGTTGCACGAGCAGAGTTGATATCGATAGAAGTCAGTGCTTCTGTTGGGTCGATTACGATAGAACCACCAGATGGAAGACGAACTTCACGTTGGAAAGCAGATTCAATCTGGCTTTCAATCTGGTAATGGCTGAATAGTGGCACTTCACCATCGTATTTCTTAACGCGATTCATGAAATCTGGGCGTATTAATTGAATGTGCGCTTGTGCACGTTCAAAAATAGTATTGCTGTCGATTAGAATCTCACCAATATCACGACGTAGGTAGTCACGAATCGCACGAACGATAACGTTACTTTCTTGGTGAATTAGGAAAGGAGCTGCATTTGAATCAGAAGCTTGCTTGATAGCGCCCCAGTGATTCAGTAGTACGTTTAGGTCCCACTCTAGCTCTTCTGCACTTTTACCAACACCCGCTGTACGCACGATTAGGCCCATACCTTGAGGAAGCTCAAGAGTGCTTAATGCTGCTTTCAGTTGAGTGCGTTCATCACCTTCGATACGACGAGAAATACCGCCTGCACGAGGGTTATTAGGCATAAGAACTAAGTAACTACCAGCCAAAGAGATGAAAGTTGTCAGTGCAGCACCTTTGCTACCACGTTCTTCTTTCTCTACTTGTACGATTACTTCTTGGCCTTCTTTTAGCGCTTCTTTAATGCTAGGACGGCCTTGGTATGTATAACCTTCAGGGAAGTATTCGCGGGCAATTTCTTTAAGAGGGAGGAAACCGTGACGTTCTGCGCCGTAATCAACGAATGCCGCTTCTAGGCTTGGTTCAATACGGGTAATACGTCCTTTGTAGATATTCGCTTTCTTTGACTCGTGACCTGGACTTTCGATATCTAGATCGAATAGTCGCTGGCCGTCAACCAAAGCGACACGCAACTCTTCTTTTTGAGTTGCGTTAATTAACATTCTTTTCATTTAGAAATACTCGTTGTCTTTTCTTATTTTCATCATTGTTCTTATCGCTTTATTTCGTTTCTCATGGTGCCAGATCCCATGGCTTTATCGGTGCAGCCTCCCGGCTGGAGAGGGATGCTCTGGGGCACGTCAGTCATCATAGGGAGTTAGCCTATGATCCGCGATGTGGCGGTGAATACTCAACATGAGCGTACGTGAGTAGAGCGATAAGGGACTCAGTTGACTGTGTCTTACGCCAATTGCAGCACTGTCTAATCTGAGGTATCTACTCATTTACTTGCTTATGAACGATTGTCTGTTTAAATTTTAGTCAAATCGTTGATAGCAGCTGTGAACTATAGCAGTGGTCGGTAAACACAGCAATCTGCTTTGTCGGAATGCTGTAAAAAAAACAGTTTTTGTTTGTGTTTTGATAGCTCTAACTCACTGTCTATAAATAATTTATCAATTGATATTTTAATTTGCAGGAATCTTGGTGCTTTTTTGTTCGAAGAATCAAAGAAATATAGAACTTCAGCGACCATTTGGTGGTAGATGATCAAGAATTAAGAGTAAATTAGTTCAGAATAGACCTAAGAAAATCTCAATTATCAAAAGTGACAGTGATACAATAGTGCAATGAGCGAAATTAGAACCCAAGTCCAATTTGTCGATATTGACGAAGATATGGCTGGTCAGCGTATTGATAACTTCTTACGCAACCAATTAAAAAACATCCCGAAAAGCATGATTTACCGAATCGTGCGTAAAGGCGAAGTCCGCGTAAACAAAAAACGCATCAAGGCTGAGTACAAACTAAAAGCTGGTGATTTAGTTCGTATCCCGCCAGTTACCATTGAAGAGAAAGTTGAAGAGAACGTGCCAAGCACGAAACTCAACAAGGTTTCAGAATTGGAACAGTGCATCATTTATGAAGATGATCACATGCTTATTCTAAATAAACCATCGGGCACTGCCGTTCATGGTGGTAGTGGACTTAAGTTTGGCGCAATTGAAGCATTGCGTGCACTGCGTCCTGAAGCTCGCTTTCTTGAGTTAGTGCACCGTATCGATAGAGATACGTCTGGGATATTGCTTGTTGCTAAGAAGCGTTCGGCGCTAAGACATCTTCAAGCACAGTTCCGTGAAAAAACGGTTCAAAAATACTACTTCGCTTTAGTGATGGGCGAGTGGAAGAACAGCTGTAAGGTGGTGAATGCGCCTCTGCTGAAAAATGAAGTAAACAGCATTGTTCGTGTTAACCCGAATGGTAAAGCTTCTGAAACTCGCTTTAAGGTTTTAGAGAAGTTCAAAGATGCGACACTGATTCAAGCAAGTCCTATTACTGGCCGTACTCACCAAATCCGTGTACACACTCAATATACTGGCCACCCAATTGCATGGGATGACCGTTATGGTGATCGTCGTTTTGATGCTTACACTGGAAAGGTCGGTTTGGATCGTTTGTTCCTACATGCAGCAAACATCAAGTTCACGCACCCAGGTAGCGAAGAGAAGATGGATATCTCGGCACCAATGGAAGCGAGACTAGAAAAAGCACTGACTGGTTTACGTCAGCTTTAAGAAGATACGAGATACGAAGGTATAGAGTGCCTCTAAATTTGTTCTTCAGTATCCATAATTGAGAAAGGTTGACGAATTTCGTCAACCTTTTTTGTTTGTGTATATTGCAAGAGATCCCCAACTCGCTCGTCCCTCACTCTTGGGGATGACGATAAAGTATCTGTTAAAGCACACTCATACCTTGCGTATCTAGCATATCGACTAGGTCGATAAGCGGCAGACCAATAAGCGTGTTCGGATCTTTCCCTTCCATCTGCTTGAACAGAGCGATACCGAGCCCTTCACACTTGAAGCTACCTGCGCACCAGTAAGGTTCTTCTTTTTCAACGTAAGAGATGATCTGTTGCTCAGTTAAATCACGGAAGTGAACAATAAAGGTATCGAGACGCGTGTCAGCTTGTTGGGTTTCGCTATCCCATACAGTGATGCCTGTATAGAAGGTGATGCTCTTGCCACTTTGACGAGACAACTGCTCTATCGCTTTTCCACGAGTGTGAGGCTTACCTATGATTTCGCCGTCAATTACGCAGACCTGATCAGAGCCAATCACCAAACTTGGCTGCTCAACGACACAAGATTTAGCTTTGGTTTCAGCAAGGCGCATGACCAACTGTTGTGGAGTCTCCCCTGAAATCGGTGTTTCGTCACAGTCAGGCTTTGCTGTAATGAAGCTAATTTGTAGCTTTTTGAGGATCTCTTGCCTAAATGGTGAGGTAGAGGCTAAAACTAGTTGGTAATTTTTCATTTTAATTTACAATTCATAGAAGCATTTACAGTAGGATATAGGAAGTTATCCCGCTATTCATAATGCTCTGTATGGGAAAGGTAAAAAAGTGTACTTTTTTTGCCATTTCCTTTGACTAAACTCGATTTGGAAGATAAGATTCGCGCCCTATGCAAAAGGTAAAAATACCGCGTACAGTTGATCCGGCAAGAACGGCTCAGAAACGACTAGATTTAGATGGCATCATCCAAACCAGTCTTTTTAAGCGTTTAGCTGACGCAACTGAAGGCGTAAAACGTGACGCGCAAGTCTCATTGTCATTTGGGCTTGATGAACAACGATTAGTCGTTATCTCTGGTAAAGCTAACGTCGAAGTCGATTTAGAGTGTCAGCGTTGTAATGAGGTTTTCGCACATGAGTGCGATGTCCAATTCACTTATACTCCTTATTATAATGAGAAAAGTGAAGAGGAAGCACCGGAAGAGTACGATTTGGTAGATCTGAACGAGTACGGTGAGTTAGACCTGATTCAATTAGTTGAAGACGAGTTCATCCTTGGATTGCCACAGATAGCAATGCACGATAATGCGAAATGTAGCGTTAACTCAAATAACTTGGTGTTTGGTGAACTTCCTGAAGA
This sequence comes from Vibrio sp. Isolate32, assembly GCF_022397955.1. Lineage (GTDB taxonomy): Bacteria > Pseudomonadota > Gammaproteobacteria > Enterobacterales > Vibrionaceae > Vibrio. The sequence continues at coordinate 166,493 of NZ_JAKEUQ010000001.1, forward strand.
AATTGAGGAAGACAAGAAGCCGAATCCATTTGATGTTTTAAAAAGCTTGAAGAAGTAACTGCTTCTTTAAGAATTTACATAGGAGTAGGGTCAATGGCCGTACAAAAGAGCAAGAAATCACGTTCAATGCGTGGCATGCGTCGTTCACACGATGCGCTAACTACAGCTGCACTTTCTGTAGACGCAACTTCAGGTGAAACTCACCTACGTCACAACGTGACTGCGGAAGGTTTTTACCGCGGCAAAAAGGTTATCAACAAGTAAGGTTGACCTTTGCAAAATCTAACCGTTGCGCTTGATGCAATGGGCGGGGACTTCGGTCCTCGTGTAACAGTGCCTGCCGCCGTGCAGGCACTGTCGTATTTCCCAGAGCTAAAAGTCATTCTAATAGGTGATCGAAACGTGATCACATCTCAATTATCTTCATTAGGTCGAATGCCTGACTCTCGTTTGAGTATTCAGCATTGTGATCGAGTTATTTCCAATTCTGAAAAACCTTCACTAGCCTTGCGTAACAGTCAGGGTAGCTCCATGCGTGCTGCGATTGATCTGGTCGCCGACTCTCAAGCCGATGCTTGTGTGAGTGGTGGCAACACCGGCGCATTGATGGCTCTGTCCCGTTTTCGACTTAAGCTCCTCCCTGGCATTGATAGGCCCGCATTGGTTTCAGCTTTGCCTACTGCTTCAGGGAATCGTACTTGGATGCTTGATTTAGGGGCAAATGTTTCTAGTGATGCAGATTCGCTTTTCCAATTCGCTGTAATGGGCAGTGCGTTAGCGGAACAACATTTAGGTCGCGCTCCACGTGTCGCTATTTTAAATATCGGTGCCGAAGAAATTAAAGGTAATGACCTTGTAAAACGATGCGCTGAAATGTTGTCGAATACTCAGTCTGTGAACTTCATAGGCTATATTGAAGGTAACCAAATCCTTCAAGATGCTGCTGATGTCGTCGTGTGTGATGGTTTTGTGGGCAATGTCTGCTTAAAAACGTGCGAAGGTACGGCTCAGCTCTTTATTGATAAGCTAAAAACGCGCATGATGGCCTCAACTATAAAGGGTTGGATAGCCAGAATGTTGTTTTCTGAGCTATTTACTGAATTAAAAACCTTGAACCCCGACCAGTATAACGGCGCAAGTTTGTTAGGATTGCGCGGCATTGTCATTAAAAGTCATGGAAGTGCTGATGTATCTGCAGTTGTCAACGCGATTGGCGAGGCAGTACACGAGGTCAAACGACAAGTCCCCAGCCGCATTAGCGATCGTTTGGAAGCGGTTTTACTCGAGAGGCATTATTAGTCTTCATGTATAGCAAAATTTTAGGTACTGGCAGCTACTTGCCATCTCAGGTGCGTACTAACGCAGACTTAGAGAAAATGGTAGAGACTAGTGACGAGTGGATCGTTGCTAGAACAGGTATTAAAGAGCGTCGTATTTCAGCGGAAAACGAAACCGTCGCAGATATGGCGTTTTACGCTGCTGAAAATGCCATTGAAATGGCGGGTATCGACAAAGAAGAGATTGATTTAATCATCGTTGCGACCACCAGTAGTAGCCACACATTCCCGTCTTCGGCGTGTCAGGTACAAGGTAAGCTTGGTATCAAAGGCTGCCCTGCGTTTGATTTGGCTGCAGCATGTTCTGGTTTTGTCTATGCTTTGTCTGTTGCAGATCAGCACATCAAATCAGGCATGTGTAAGAATGTTTTGGTGATTGGCGCCGATGCACTGTCAAAAACCTGTGATCCGACTGACCGCTCTACGATCATCCTATTTGGTGATGCAGCAGGCGCGGTGGTTGTAGGCGCAAGCGAAGAGCCAGGTATTTTGTCGACTCACATTTACTCTGATGGTAAATACGGTGAGCTTCTAAGCCTTGAAGTACCGGAGCGTGGCGGTGATGCGGACAAATGGCTGCACATGGCAGGCAACGAAGTATTCAAAGTGGCGGTAACTCAGCTATCTAAGCTGGTTAAAGACACATTAGCTGCAAATAACATGGATAAGTCAGAGCTTGACTGGTTAGTCCCACACCAAGCGAATTACCGTATTATTTCGGCAACGGCGAAAAAACTGACAATGTCACTTGATCAAGTGGTGGTTACCCTTGATAAACACGGCAACACGTCAGCAGCTACCGTACCAACAGCATTAGATGAAGCTGTTCGTGACGGACGAATTAAACGCGGTCAAACACTTCTATTGGAAGCATTTGGCGGCGGCTTTACTTGGGGTTCTGCGTTAGTTAAATTCTAACCCTAAGCGAAAACCTACAAACAAGGCACATAACTTATGTGCCTTATTCAATTTTTTGCTTTGCTTTGCTTAAAGGAAAATTATAATGAGCAAGTTTGCTATCGTATTCCCAGGCCAAGGCTCTCAAGCTATCGGTATGCTTGCAGACCTAGGCGAACAGTATGATGTTGTTAAACGAACATTTGCTGAAGCTTCAGAAGCACTTGGTTACGATCTATGGGCATTAGTTCAAGATGGCCCAGTAGAAAATCTAAATGAAACTTTCCGCACTCAACCGGCTCTATTAACAGCGTCTGTTGCAATTTGGCGTGTATGGCAAGAGCTTGGCCTAGAGCAACCTGCAAACTTAGCGGGTCACAGTTTAGGTGAATACTCTGCACTAGTGTGTGCTGGCGTTATCGACTTTAAAGAAGCGATTAAGCTAGTTGAACTACGTGGTCAACTAATGCAAGAAGCGGTTCCTGCTGGTGTTGGTGCAATGTACGCAATCATCGGTCTAGACGATGAAGCGATTGCTAAAGCGTGCGAAGAAGCTGCGCAAGACGAAGTTGTGTCTCCAGTTAACTTTAACTCTCCTGGCCAAGTTGTTATCGCGGGTAACAAAGCGGCAGTAGAGCGTGCTGGTGCATTTTGTAAAGAAGCGGGCGCTAAGCGTGCACTTCCGTTACCTGTTTCTGTGCCGTCTCACTGTGCACTGATGAAGCCAGCAGCAGACAAGCTAGCGGTTGCTCTAGAAGCTCTAGAGTTCAACACGCCAGCACTGCCTGTTATCAATAACGTTGATGTTATTGCTGAAACAGACCCTGCAAAAATCAAAGACGCACTTGTTCGTCAGCTATACAGCCCAGTTCGTTGGACTGAAGGTGTACAAGCGATGAACGAGCAAGGCGTTGAGAAGTTACTTGAATTAGGCCCTGGTAAAGTTCTTACTGGTCTAACAAAACGAATCGTAAAAACTATGACAGCTGCTGCAGTTAATGACACTGCATCACTAGAAGCTGCTAAGTAATAACCACTTAATAGAGAAGTTATGATGAATTTAGAAGGCAAAGTTGCACTAGTTACAGGCGCAAGCCGTGGCATCGGTCGTGCAATCGCTGAACTTTTAGTTGAGCGTGGTGCTAAAGTTATCGGTACTGCTACATCTGAAGGCGGCGCTGCTGCAATCAGCGAGTACCTTGGTGAGAACGGTAAAGGTCTTGCTCTTAATGTAACTGATACTGACTCAATTGCTGCTACACTGAAAACCATCAACGATGAATTCGGTGCGATTGACATTCTAGTTAACAACGCAGGTATCACTCGTGATAACCTACTTATGCGTATGAAAGACGACGAGTGGAATGACATCATCGATACTAACCTAACGCCTATCTTCCGCATGTCTAAAGCTGTATTGCGTGGCATGATGAAGAAGCGTCAAGGTCGTATCGTAAACGTTGGTTCTGTAGTAGGTACTATGGGTAACGCTGGTCAAGCTAACTACGCAGCTGCAAAAGCAGGCGTAATTGGTTTTACTAAATCAATGGCTCGTGAAGTTGCGTCTCGTGGCGTTACAGTGAACACTGTAGCTCCTGGTTTCATCGAAACTGACATGACTAAAGCGCTAAATGATGACCAACGTGCAGCAACTTTGGCGAATGTACCAGCAGGTCGACTAGGTGACCCTCGCGAAATCGCTGAAGCTGTGGTATTTTTGGCGTCGCCTGCGGCAGCTTATATCACAGGTGAAACACTTCACGTCAATGGCGGTATGTACATGGTTTAAATTATGTGCAACATTTGTGCATGATTTAAGTCAAGATCATACGTAATTTCGGTTAAAATCGTGAAAATTGTGGTTTGACCAGAAAAGTTGACCTTGCAACTTTCAATAGATTGAATAAACTACGGAAAACATCGCATAAAGCGAACTCTGTAAAGGAAAAGAAAAAATGAGCAACCTCGAAGAACGCGTAAAGAAAATCATTGTTGAACAGCTAGGTGTAGACGAAGCTGAAGTTAAAAACGAAGCTTCTTTCGTTGATGACCTAGGTGCAGATTCTCTAGACACAGTTGAGCTAGTAATGGCTCTAGAAGAAGAATTCGACACTGAAATCCCAGATGAAGAAGCTGAGAAAATTACTACTGTTCAAGCAGCTATCGATTACGTAACTAGCGCTCAGTAATAATCTCTCCCAGGCGGTCACCTCGACCGCCTGTGTTTTCTCTAACTCATCTATCCTCATCTTATCTCCGGAGTGTAAAATCGTGTCCAAGCGTCGTGTAGTTGTCACTGGCATGGGTATGTTGTCACCGGTAGGCAACACTGTAGAATCTTCTTGGAAAGCCCTGCTAGCTGGTCAAAGTGGTATCGTGAATATCGAGCATTTTGATGCAACCAATTTCTCAACTCGTTTTGCAGGTCTAGTTAAAGACTTTAACTGCGAAGAGTACATGTCTAAAAAAGATGCTCGTAAAATGGATCTATTCATCCAGTACGGCGTCGCAGCAGGTGTTCAGGCACTTGATGATTCTGGTCTAACTGTTACTGATGAGAATGCACCACGTATTGGTGTGGCTATCGGTTCTGGTATCGGTGGTCTTGGTTTGATCGAAGCTGGTCACCAAGCGCTTACTGAAAAAGGCCCTCGTAAAATTAGCCCATTCTTTGTTCCGTCAACGATCGTCAACATGATTGCTGGTCACATGTCTATCATGCGTGGTCTACGCGGTCCTAACATCGCTATTTCTACTGCATGTACAACTGGCCTACATAACATTGGTCACGCGGCACGTATGATTGCATACGGCGATGCTGACGCAATGCTAGCGGGTGGTGCTGAAAAAGCATCTACACCACTAGGTATGGGTGGTTTTGGTGCAGCTAAAGCACTATCTACTCGAAACGACGAGCCTCAAAAAGCATCTCGTCCATGGGACAAAGGCCGTGATGGCTTCGTTCTTGGTGACGGTGCGGGCATGATGGTTCTAGAAGAGTACGAACATGCGAAAGCTCGTGGTGCTAAGATTTACTGTGAGCTAGTTGGCTTCGGTATGTCGGGTGACGCTTACCACATGACCTCTCCAAGTGAAGATGGCTCTGGTGGCGCACTAGCAATGGAAGCGGCTATGCGTGATGCAGGCATTACTGGTGAACAAATCGGTTATGTGAATGCACACGGTACATCGACTCCTGCAGGCGACATAGCAGAAGTTAAGGGCATCAAACGTGCTCTTGGCGAAGCTGGCAGCAAGCAAGTATTGGTTTCTTCGACGAAATCAATGACAGGTCACCTTCTAGGTGCCGCTGGTTCTGCTGAAGCTATCATCACGGCTATGTCTCTGGTTGACCAAATTGTTCCACCAACAATCAACCTAGATGATCCTGAAGAAGGCATAGACATTGACTTAGTACCTCACACCGCACGTAAAGTTAGCAACATGGAATATGCTGCATGTAACTCTTTCGGTTTCGGTGGTACAAACGGCTGTTTGATCTTCAAAAAGATTTAATCATCTTATAAAAGACCTAAACGTCGTAGATAGTCATAATTAGACTTGTTTTTAAACGGCTTGATGCTTAGCATTGAGCCGTTTCTTTTTATGGGGAAAAACATGTTTTGGGTTGACGGAGAAAGCCAGCAAACTATCGACATCTTGGATCGCTCGTTTCAATATGGAGACGGCTGTTTTACGACTATGCTTGTCCAAAATGGTGAGATCCAGCACTTTCACGACCATCAGTATCGTGTCGATGAATGTCTAAAAGCGTTACGTATTTCTGCATTAGATTGGAATGTGGTTAACGCGTGGCTCGATAGTGCAATTCAACACATCCAAAACTGCCACCACGAAAGTGAAAACAAGTCTCATAGTAGAAAAGTCGGAATAAAGCTGCATGTTAGCCGTGGTGCTGGTGGGAGAGGCTACAGCACCAAGAACATTGCTAAGCCAACGATTACCATTAGTACGTTTGATTACCCAAGTCATTATAAAGCATGGCAAGACAACGGAGTTGAGCTCGGAGTTTGTCGTCAAGCACTCGGTTTGAGTCCATTGCTTGCAGGTCACAAACATAATAATCGTTTAGAGCAAGTATTGATGAAGGATGAAATGGACCAGGCTGGTGAAGTCGACGGTTTGGTTCTTGATATCTCAGGCAATGTGATTGAAACCACCATGGCCAATCTATTTTGGCGTCAAGGTGAGGTCATTTATACTCCGCAGCTTACCCAAAGTGGTGTTGCAGGCGTTATGCGTAAGCAAGTGTTAACGACGCTGAATCAAACTGAACTTTCCGTTACTATTGGTGACTATTGCTTACCTCAACTCATGCAAGCCGATGAGGTTTTCATCACCAACTCCATTTTAGGGGTTGCCCCTGTTACCCGTATTAGTGAAACCCAATTCGACATTGGAACGGTTACTCGTAGCCTTCAAGGACAACTAAACTCGTGATCAAAAAGTTATTTATTTTTATTATCTTGTGCCTCATCGCAGCTGGCGTTGCCGGGTTTTACGTTTACAACCAAGCGCAAGATAACCTGAAACAAGTTATTCAATTAGAAAAGCCGCAGGTAGTTACCGTTGCTTCAGGCAGCAGCTTTAACCGCGTGCTGGCTCAGTTAATCAATGAGGGCCTATTTGAGGCATCTCCTTATGAGAAATTAATCCGCAAGCTTCACCCTGAGCTTGTTGATGTTAAAGCGGGGACTTTCCTGCTAGAGCCGGGTTTAACGCTTGAGCAAGCGCTACAGGTTCTTGTTGAAGGGAAAGAGCATCAGTTTACTATCACCTTTGTTGAAGGCAGTCGTTTTGACGAGTGGCTTGTTCAGTTAAAGAACAACGAGTTTATTCAACAAACGCTTGATGGTTTGTCTGAAAAAGAGATTGCTGAAAAGCTGGGTATTGAAAATGAGAAGCTAGAAGGTCTGTTCTTAGCGGAAACTTACCACTATACCTACGGCACTACAGATTTAGATTTGCTAAAGCGTGCGCATCGCGATCTCATGAACGTTGTGAACGATGAGTGGGAAAAGAGAGCGGACAAACTGCCTCTTAAGTCACCTTATGAAGCTCTGACTTTGGCATCTATCATTGAGAAAGAGACTGCCGTTGCTTCAGAGCGTGAGCGCGTGTCATCTGTGTTCGTTAACCGTTTGAACAAGCGTATGCGTCTTCAAACGGACCCTACGGTGATTTACGGAATGGGCGATAGCTACGATGGTAACATCCGTAAGAAAGATTTAAGAACCCCAACGCCATACAACACATACACCATGAGTGGCCTGCCGCCAACACCGATTGCTATGGCGGGTCGAGCGTCAATTAATGCGGCTCTGAACCCAGAAAAGAGCAACTACCTCTATTTTGTCGCGAGTGGCACTGGTGGGCATGTATTTTCAAAGAGTTTGGCTGAGCACAACCGTGCAGTACGAGCTTACTTAAAACAATTAAGAAAAAACAAATAAAGAACGAATTATGAATCAGTCGAAATTTATCGTGGTTGAAGGCCTTGAAGGTGCGGGTAAAAGTACAGCTATCAATGCTATCGTTGAGACATTGAAATCTTCTGGTGTTGAAGAGCTCGTAAACACTCGTGAACCTGGCGGTACGGTGTTGGCAGAAAAGATGCGTTCATTGGTTAAAGAAGAGCACGAAGGCGAAAAGCTTCAAGACATGACTGAGTTACTGCTGATGTATGCTGCACGTGTTCAATTAGTCGAAAACGTGATTAAGCCGGCTTTAGATAGCGGTAAATGGGTATTAGGTGATCGTCATGATATGTCTTCTCAAGCGTATCAAGGTGGTGGTCGCCAGATCGCTCGCACGACAATGGAATCATTGAAAGCAACCACGCTAGGCGATTTTAAGCCTGATTTAACTCTATACTTGGACTTAGACCCTAGAGTAGGGCTTGAGCGTGCACGTGGCCGTGGTGAGCTAGATAGAATCGAAAAGATGGATATCTCTTTCTTCGATCGCACGCGTGAACGTTACCTTGAGATCGCAGCACAAGATGACTCGGTTCTTGTGATCAATGCAGAGCAAGAAATAGAACAAGTAGCCGCGGATATTAAGCAAGCGCTTAGTTCGTGGCTAGACCAACAGTAGGTAGCCATGGCGGAAGTGTATTCTTGGCTCACGCCAGTTTGGAGTGAGTGGAAAAAAAACCTCGATGCTGAGCGTTTTCCGAATTCTGTGATTGTTAATGCGCCGCAAGGGTTGGGCGTTGATGCTCTCATTGGCCAACTTACCGATGCATTAATGTGCACAAACTATGAAAGTGAGGCGTGTGGTTTTTGCCACAGCTGTGAATTGATGAAATCGGGTAGCCATCCAGATTTTCATGTCATCTCGCCAGAGAAAGAAGGCAAATCGATCACGGTTGATCAAGTACGTGCTAGCAATCGCTGGGCTCAAGAATCATCTCAGTTGGGCGGTTTACGCGTTATCTTACTTGAACCTGCTGAGGTGATGAATGAGTCGGCTTCCAATGCTTTGCTGAAAACTCTCGAAGAGCCATCAAGCCAGTGTATTTTCATTCTGTCGACTCGTAACAGCAATCGCCTAATGCCAACCATCATCAGTCGCTGTCAGCAATTCAATGTGGTGAGCCCACAATTGGAAGCGGGCTCAGCATGGCTTGATGGGGAAGTAGGTAAGGCTGTGCCACCGTATATTTTGGCACTCAACGATAATGCGCCGTTGAAAGCGAAAGCGATGTTTGAAGAAGGCGGTGTAGAGGCTTCCGAGAAAGTATTCGACGGTTTCGTTCATATCGTCAAAGGCACTCAGCCTGACATGCTTAAGTTCTCGACTGAACTTGCTAAAGATCCTTTGATGCAGCTTGGTTGGTTATGGCACTTACTTTCAGATGTACAGAAGTTGCATTTCGGTTTGGCAAATAATGCCATGACCCCAAGTGCTAACGCGCTGTGTGAGGTGATGTCTTACCAAAGCGCCTATACTGCAGCACATAAACTGTTGATACTGATTGAGCAGTTGAAGCAACACCCTGGGCTCAATACGGAGCTACTCATAATGAATTGGCTGATAGCCACTTGCGAGGAAACATGTTCGTAGATTCCCACTGTCATTTAGACAAGCTGGATTACCAAGATTTACACACCAGTGTAGAAGATGTCGTTAACAAAGCGAAAGCAGCGAATGTTGACCAACTACTTTCTGTGGGTGTGACACTAGATTCGTTTGAAAACATGCTCGAAATGATAGCGCCGTTTGATAACGTTAAAGCGTCTTGTGGCGTCCATCCTCTTGATGTTGAAAGTGATTTCAGCCTTGAAAGAATGCGTGAATACGCGAGTAACCCTAAAGTGGTTGCGATAGGTGAAACCGGCTTAGATTACCACTATCAACCTGAAACTGCGGAATTGCAGCAACTGCGATTCAAACAGCATGTTGAGCTAGCGGTAGAACTGAACAAGCCTTTGATCATTCACACTCGTAATGCGCGTGAAGATACGCTTGCGATTCTTCGTGACGGTGGCGCAGAGAAGTGCGGTGGTGTCATCCACTGTTTTACTGAAGATCAGGCGTTTGCTGAAGCGGCTATGGAATTAGGGTTCTATATTTCAATTTCAGGCATTGTGACCTTTAAGCAAGCAACAGAACTTAAAGAGGTTGTTAAAAACCTACCGTTAGATAGGCTACTAATTGAAACGGACTCTCCATATTTGGCGCCAATCCCATATCGCGGAAAGCAGAATCAGCCTGCATATGTCGTTGAGGTGGCAGCCTATATTGCGCAGTTGAAGGGCATTTCGATGAAAGAGGTTGCTGAACAAACGACCAAAAATTACCAGAAACTTTTTTTGCGATAAAAAATGAACTAAACAAATAAAAGGGAGCGAAAGCTCCCTTTTTGTGTTTTTGATCACCAAAAAATACGTTTTTTTTAATGTTTACGAATTATGTTGAACTTGGGAGCGTGAATTATAACATTTGTAATTTTGTTACTAAAAATAACATTCACTCTTATTTTATTTACCCAGTAAAATAATAATGACTTTCAAAAATATGATTTAATATCAATGATTTATTTTGTTGTAAACCATTGCATTTCTAAATTTGACATGTGATCCAAGACGTGTTTTGAAACTAAATTTCGTAAGTCACTAGAAAGTTAGTTCTGCATCAATATATATTTAGCGGCAGAAAATATAATGCAATACATGGTTACATTTTCACTGGGTGCTAACATATAGGCTACGGGGGTGTGCCGTTAGAACCCATATAATTATTTTATCTTTATCAGGAGCATAAACATGTTTAAGAACCTTTTTGCTAGCCTGCAAAAAGTTGGTAAGTCTCTGATGCTTCCAGTATCAGTTTTACCAGTTGCGGGTATTTTGCTAGGTGTCGGTGCAGCAGATCTTTCTTTCATTCCAGAAATTGTTTCAAACTTAATGGAACAAGCCGGTGGTTCAGTATTTGGTCAAATGGGGTTGTTGTTCGCAGTAGGTGTAGCGCTTGGTTTTACTAACAACGACGGTGTGGCAGCTTTAGCTGCTATCGTTGGTTATGGGATCATGGCCGCAATACTCGCTGTAATGGCTGGTCTAGATGTTTCGTCTGCTAAGGAAGCAGCGTTGGCAGCTGGTACGAGCTTAGATGACTTAGCCATAATGCTGATCGAAAAACGTTATGATACAGGTGTATTTGGTGGCATCCTCATCGGCGGTTTGACAGCTTGGGCGTTTAACCGCTTCTTTAGAGTACAACTTCCTGAATACTTGGGTTTTTTCTCTGGTAAGCGTGCGGTACCTATTGTAACGGGCTTTCTTGCCATTGCCCTCGCACTAATTCTGTCTGTCGTGTGGCCTCCTGTGGCGGCCGTAATGCAGGCTTTTTCTGATTGGGCTGTTCACCAAAACCCACAAGTTGCGTTTGGTATTTACGGTGTTGTTGAACGTTCTTTGATTCCATTTGGCCTTCATCACGTTTGGAATGTTCCTTTCTTCTTCCAAGCTGGTGAATGTATCAATGCTGCTGGCGAAACTCAAAATGGTGTTCTTACTTGTTACCTAGTCGCTGATGATGCGTCTCGTGCAGCGGGCAATGGCTTCGGTCAGCTAGCTGGTGGTTACATGTTCAAGATGTTTGGTCTACCTGCTGCTGCAATCGCGATTGCACACTCAGCTAAGCCTGAAAACCGTGCCAAAGTAATGGGTATCATGGCTTCTGCTGCGTTAACTTCATTCCTAACGGGTATCACTGAACCAATCGAATTTTCATTCCTATTTGTTGCTCCAGTACTGTACGCAATCCACGCTCTACTAGCGGGTTCTGCTTACGTTCTTGCGAACACTCTAGGTTTTGTACACGGTACATCTTTCTCACATGGTCTAATCGACTTCCTAGTTCTATCTGGCCACGCGTCTAAGATGGGTCTAATGATTGTTTGTGGTATTGCTTACGCTGCAATCTACTACATCGTATTCCGCACTGTGATTAAAGCTCTAGACCTTAAAACTCCAGGCCGTGAAGACGAGTCAGAAGACGAAGCAGTTGCGACTGGTTCTGAACTTGCTGGTGAGTTAGTTGCTGCATTCGGTGGCAAAGCGAACATCACTGGTCTTGACGCTTGTATTACTCGTCTACGTGTCGCAGTTGCTGATACAGCAGTTGTTGACCAAGACAAGCTGAAGAAACTAGGCGCTGCAGGTGTTGTAGTAGTAGCGGGTGGCGTACAAGCTATCTTCGGTACTAAATCTGACAACCTGAAAACAGACATGGATGAGTGGATCCGTAACAACGGTTAATTCACTGATTCAACAAATTGAAAGGAGGCCTAAAGGCCTCTTTTTTGTTTTCTACTGTTTCATCAGGCTTATTCTTTTATCTCTCAGTTATTTACCATTTATTTGAAACTGTTCACCTATGCTCATCATCTTTGGTGGTCTGCTATCTTTAACTTTATGATGACAAATGGTGTTGGTTTTTAATTAACCTACCGCTTTCTGAAACAGTTTGAGAATACTATGAAACATCGTTACTTGATTGGCCTTATGTGCGGCAGCCTCACCTCGTTTGCTCATGCTTCTGAAGCTCCTGCGTTAGAAGTTGGTTTAGCCGTTGACCAAGATCTGAGTGCCGTTGTTGAGTTTGACCAGAAATACCGTGTCACTGTTGGCAATGACGGTGCTGCATTTGATTATATTTGGAAGCGTGGTCAGTTTGAGACAGAAGCGCCATTGACCTGGTATGTTGGTGCGGGTGCATGGGCAGAGTGGAATGACGGCTTTGGTTTGCGTTTACCGTTAGGTGTCAAAGTGAACTTCTACGAAGGTTGGAATGCGTACGCACAGCTTCACCCAGAACTCGACATGTACAAAGGCGTTGAACTGCAGCTAGGTGGTGCTCTGGGCTTAACCTACAAGTTCTAAGGTTGAACTTCAAATTAGCTACAGCAAAAAGCCAGCGATACGCTGGCTTTTTCATTTTTTGATTTATTACTATCTAGAAAGTAAAACTTAACCCGACATTAGCTTGGAATTGGTTCATCCAGTCGGTATCAAAGCGGATAATACAGTCCTGACCTTTGCTAGGGATGTTACACACACCGGATGTGTCGTTATCAACCACCGTACCCAACCAACGAACTTGGGTATTAAGCGCTAAGCGATCGCTCAATTTATACTCTAAGCCGCCAAAGATTGACGTAGAGAAGCCGTATTTATCTTTCGCCCAATCCACATCGACATATGAGGCGCCAAGGCCTAAGCCTAGGTATCCAGACAATACCGAGGAAGTCGGATAATAAATGCTACTTTGAAAGTGCAGATATTGGATCGAGGAGCTCAGGTTTAGCGTTTCCAGCTCAGAGCTTTGGTTTGAGTAAAAGAAACCAATACGTCCTTTCTCAAGTGGTGTCTCAATCGCAAAGGTGTAGTTTTCAGATCCTTTCATGTCATAGGTTTTGCCATCTTGATCTTCGACACTACCACCGCTGGTATAACCAACCATCGGAGTAATAATGATCTCCGGCGAGGCATAAACACTCGAAGCCGAGAGAAGCGCAACCAACATCGACATATTTACTTTGTTATTCATGAGTATATCCTTATCCATACACCTACTAATTGTGATGGTTACATCAATATCGTGCGACTAATTTCGACGATTCTTGAAGATACTTCACACACCTGATAGTACTTAAATAGAGACTCGACAAATTAATAATAAGCCAGAGGTGCCTATGGAACATAATCTGAAAAATGCCCTACAAATTACAGCGTTTATTTACTTCATCATTCTTTCATTTGGCTTTATTGCGATTGGTAGTTAATACCATTTATTGCGAGGCTGAGTTTTCATACTCAGGGAATAATGAATAGTGGGATTGTAACCAATATTGATACAGCAATAGACTTAGATTATTACGCTAAGTTTATTGCTGGTAAAACAGCACTGGTCGCTCAAGGTGGCGGACAGAGAAGTATTTTTACCTCAGGCGTTCTCGACGCTTTTCTCCTTTATAATTTTGACCCCTTCGATGAATTTTTCGGAACCTCAGCAGGTGCCCTTAACTTATGTGCCTATTTGTGCCGTGATAAAGGCTTAGGGCGTTCTTTTGTCCTTGACCTAACCACGTCTCCAGAGTTCTTTAATCTGTTCTCTTACATACGGCACAGGAAGAATTTAGGGCTTGAGTGGGCCTTAGAGCAAATCATGGCTTACCCTTATAAGCTCGATCTTGATTTAGGGCGGCAAACCTTAGGTGAACGCCACTTCTATGCAGCGGTTACGGATTCTAAAGATTTACGAGATCACTATTTTCCTCTGTTGGGAGACGATTGGTACAAGGTGATGATTGCGACTTGTGCTATCCCTCGTTTATACAATGATGAGATCTTGATTGGTGATAGCGCTTATGTGGATGGCGGTGTGTCTGCCTCTATTCCCGTTCAAGAAGCTTGGCGTAGGCAAGCTCGTTCTATAGTGGTGATTCGTACTGAACCAGTAACGGATGAAGAGGGGAGGCCGCTAGTTCAAGCGCCGCAGCAGCAACAGAAAATTCAAGCACCTAAACCGGTAACCGCCGAGGAGCTTGAATGGTTCCGAGAATCGTTTGATAGTGTTCAAGACCATTGGCAACAAAAAGTGGAGCAATGGAAATCGGACTGGAGCACTTTCTTTCAACAGCAGATCTTTCGCTCCAAAGAACAGAAGCGAGACCGTGGGCATTTAGATTTGCTTAATGGCGGCCGATGGTTGTTTGGCGCTGATGATATTTACCGTTTAAGCCATTTAATTGGTGATAAGTTTGATTCTGGGTTGGCCGACATGTTGATGGTGCATTATCAAACCTACTCGTTGACTCAAGACTTTTTGAATTCTCCTCCAGACGATGCCTTTGTGGTGCAGATCGCGCCAAGTAAACCGTTAAAATCGAGCTCTTTAATGAGTGACAAAGAAGACTTGCTCCATGATTACGAATTGGGTTTAGAAGCTGGCTACCGATTCGTTGAAATTTATACAACAACGGAAAACGCTCGCTGTTCGCACATGCCGCAGCTGGCAAGCGTTGTTATAGATAAATAATGCGTGCGGAATGCTATAGCTAGCTTCGTGGTTTGCATATATAGCTCGTCATGTACTGAAATGAAAAAGGGTTATTGAACTTAGTTCGATAACCCTTTTACTTTTATCTCATGTTGTCGCTACTTATTGGCTTCAACTGCTTTTAGCTAGGTGACAGGTAGGATTCTCATACAGTTGGTTGAGCCAGCCACGTCCATGATATCGCCTTGAGTAATGATCACGAGATCACCAAACTTGAGGTGTCCTTTCTCTTTTAGGCAAGCAAGTGTTGATAGTGCAATGTCAAAGCTGTCTTTGGCTTCTGTCTCAAAGTAGATAGGTGTTACGCCTCGATATAAGGTACAACGGTTTAGCGTTCCTTCGTTACGAGACAGAGCGTAGATAGGCATGTCAGCACTTAAGCGAGACATCATCAAAGCAGTGCGCCCAGACTCAGTCAGCGTGACTACACCTTTAATGCCTTCCATGTGGTTGGCAGAGTAGATGGTTGCCATTGATACTGTTTCTTCTGCTGTCACGAAAGTGCGGTCAATTCGGTAGTTGGACTGATTGACGTTTGCCATTTTCTCGGCACCCACACACACTTCAGCCATCGATTTGACAGTCTCTACTGGATATTGCCCCGCAGCAGTTTCACCAGACAGCATTACCGCATCAGTACCATCAAGCACAGCGTTCGCTACATCCATTACTTCAGCACGGGTAGGCATTGGAGCGGAGATCATTGATTCCATCATCTGAGTTGCAGTAATGATAGTGCGGTTAAGAGCCCTAGCACGGCGTATAAGCTGTTTTTGTACACCGACTAACTCTGGGTCTCCAATTTCTACTCCGAGGTCACCACGAGCCACCATGACAACATCTGAAGCCATTATGATGTCATCCATGTTCTCAACGGTCGATACCGTCTCTGCTCGCTCTACTTTGGCGACAAGGTGAGCTTCTAAGCCTGCTTCACGCGCAAGTTGACGAGCGTAGTGCATGTCTTCGCCGTTACGTGGGAAAGAGACGGCGAGGTAATCGACTTGGATTTGGGCGGCGGTGACGATGTCTCGTTTGTCTTTGTCGGTTAGCGCTTCTGCAGAAAGCCCACCGCCTTTTTTGTTGATGCCTTTGTTGTTGGATAGCGGGCCACCTATGATGACTTCGGTATGAACGCGGCAACCTTCGACCTTGGTGACTTTAAGTTGCACTCGTCCATCATCAAGTAACAGAACGTCTCCGGCTGAGACATCGTTCGGCAGCTCTTTGTAGTCGAGACCTACGGCTTGCTGGTCGCCTTCACCTAAACCTAGGCTGCTGTCGAGAGTGAATTCATCACCAACAACCAGTTGAATCTTTCCATCTCTGAATGTCGACACACGAATCTTGGGACCTTGAAGGTCGCCGAGGATAGCAATTTGTGTCCCCAGTTTTTTTGCGATTGCTCTGACTTTTTCTGCACGTTGTATATGGTCGTCGCTGCTGCCATGGGAGAAGTTCATACGAACAATATTGGCACCGGCCTTGATGATCTCTTCAAGCACGTTGCCTTTATCGGTAGATGGGCCTAGCGTTGTGACGATTTTCGTTTTTCTTAATTCAGCTGTCATGAATACTCCTAGAGTGAGGCCTGTAATCTTTTTAAAAGACTGAATTAAGTATATGCATTAATTGATAATTTATTGGGAGCTAAGAGGATATTTCTGTATTTGCCCTTAATTATTGAATTCAGGGCTCAAACGCGATGTTTTATTCTGAAAATTAAGTCGCAAATTATCGATGTGGGTGTTAATTTTCCTTAAACTATTTGACTCGATACACAAAGATTCATGTATATACGTGATACTGGTCACGGCGATATACCAAGTGACTTCACAATTACTTCGCAAAGTAAAAAAATTATCCCGTTGATGATTTCTGGAGCGTAAAATGTACATGGCTCAACCGGGCCATATTGATCATATCAAACAGGTCAATGCTGGTCGTGTATATAAACTAATTGACCTTAAAGGTCCTATTTCTCGTATCGATCTGTCCAAACAAAGTGAGTTGGCTCCGGCGAGTATTACCAAAATTACCCGTGAACTCATGGAAGCGCACCTTATCCATGAAACGACGGTTCAAGAAGCCACAACTCGTGGACGTCCTGCTGTGGGCTTGCAAACCAACAATGAAGGTTGGCAATTCTTGTCGATGCGCCTTGGACGCGGGTATCTCACTATCGCGCTTCATGAGTTGGGCGGCGATGTACTTATCGATACTAAGATCGACATTCACGAACGCGACCAAGATGATGTGCTTGCGCGTCTCCTTCACGAAATCGACGAATTCTTCCAAACTTATGCTGAGCAGCTCGACAGGGTAACCAGTATCGCGATCACGCTTCCTGGCCTTGTGAATTCAGAGCAGGGTATTGTGCTGCAAATGCCGCATTATAATGTCGAAAACTTAGCTTTGGGCCCTGAGATCTACAAAGAGACGGGCTTGCCGGTTTTTATTGCCAATGATACTCGTGCTTGGGCATTAGCTGAGAAGCTGTTTGGTAACTCTCAAGACAATGACAATTCTGTCTTAATTTCTATTCACCACGGCTTAGGTGCCGGGATTATTCTTGATGGCCGCGTTTTGCAAGGTCGTCACGGAAACATCGGTGAATTGGGTCATATCCAGATCGATAAGGAAGGTAAGCTGTGTCATTGTGGTAACCGAGGCTGCTTAGAGACGGTTGCGAGTTCACAGGCGATTCGTGAGCAAGTGAAAGAGCGTTTAGCCAATGGTGAGGAATCCACGTTGACTGCTTTTGAAGATGTCACGATTGAACAAATCTGTGCTGCTGCGGCTGATGGTGATCCGCTGGCGGTTGAAGTGATTGAGCAGTTAGGCCGTTACCTAGGTTCAGCGATTGCCATTGTGATTAACCTATTCAACCCAGAGAAAATCTTAGTCGGTGGTGTCATTAACCAAGCTAAGAGCGTTCTGTACCCTGCGATTCAGACGTGTATCGAAGAGCAGAGCTTATCGGTTTACCACCAAGATTTAGAGCTGGTGGAATCTCGATTCTACAAACAAGCAACGATGCCAGGTGCTGCGCTTATCAAGCAGGCTCTTTATGACGGTCAGTTGTTAATGAAAGTTATTGAAGGCTAACTCTTTTTCTCTTCTTTTAGCCTTCCCTCGAACCTTTCCATGTACTTAAGCTTTGTATAACAGCATTTATTGTATTTAGTTTAAGCAATCTGTGCATTAGCACTTTGCTTTAACCTATTGAAGTAGGCTATTGTAGCCACAGTTATTATTTGTCACTAAGGTGTTGTATGTCTGGCGTTTTAAATTCGGTTGATCAGAGAACGAAACTGGTTGGTGAAAACCGTCTGGAGCTCTTGTTATTCAGCTTAAATAGTCGTCAATTATTTGCGATTAACGTATTTAAAGTTAAAGAAGTGCTAAAAGTGCCGGTACTTACTCGTTTACCTGGATCTCATCATCACATTACGGGTGTAGCTTCTTTGCGAGGCGAATCTGTGCCTGTGATTGATCTGCGTGGCGCTATTGGCTTTCCGCCATCGCGTGCTGAATCGCAAGAGAGTAACTTGATCATTACGGAGTACAACCGAACCGTACAAGGCTTTTTGGTTGGGCAAGTTCGCAATATCGTTAATACAATGTGGACAGAAATTCAGCCACCACCAAAGACAACAGGTCGCGCTAATTACTTAACCGCTATCACACATATTCAAGAAGAAGATCAGCACAAAATCGTTGAGATCATCGACGTTGAAAAGGTGTTGGCTGAGATCATCGATTACGATGTGTCGATCTCTGAAGGTGTGTTAGATGAGCAGTTAGCTCAAGAGATGATAGGGCGTAATGTACTTATCGTTGATGACTCTTCAACCGCGCGTAACCAGATTAAAGGTACCTTATCGCAACTGGGTTTGAACATTATTGAATGTTGTGATGGTTTAGAAGCACTGACCTTACTTAAGGGCTGGTGTGATGAAGGTAAAGACATCAATCAAGAAATATTGTTGATGATCACCGATGCTGAAATGCCTGAAATGGACGGCTATAAACTGACACATGAAGTGCGATCGGACCCGAGAATGCACGACCTGTTTATTACACTAAATACTTCATTAAGCGGAAGTTTTAATGAAGCAATGGTGGAGAAAGTAGGGTGTAACCGCTTCATTTCTAAGTTCCAACCTGACTTGTTGGTTGAGGTAACTCAAGAGCGTATGCGTCAGATTTTGTAAATTATACCGACATGCAGTCTGTTTTGAGTGATCTTATGGAAAACGTTTGCTATTATTGGCGCAGCATATTTCTTGTAACAAAATATGCTCAACTACTCACGTAACTTTTCACGCACAATTTAAGGTAGTTCCTCTTAATGATATGGTTAACGTCTAAAGTTGTAATGACTTTAAGCTTATTACTATATAGGGAATTTAAGAAAAGACGTACGGAAGCTGACGTTGAGGTATAACTCAACAATTTGAAATAAAGGGAAGCAGGCGCTTCCCTTTTTCGTTTCTATTTTTACTTTAAAAACAGTTACTTGAATTGTTAGTAAAAGTCTCGTGACTTAGTTTTTAAGCCAACAATCTCATCGGTAATATCGATAAGCTTCCCTGCAATTACATGCACCACTTCACCTTCTTTTTCTAGGATGCCTTGCACCTTTAACGCCTTGGCTGTGAGATACGCTTGCTGTTGAGCGCGTGCTGTTGCTCCCCATACCACCACATTAATATTGCCCGTATTATCTTCTAGTGTGACAAAGGTGACGCCTGCTGCGGTTCCGGGTGATTGCTTACCCGTTACAAGCCCAACAACGGTGACCATGGATTTGTGTCGTTGTTGTTTTAAGTTTTTCATATGAGTGAATCGACCTAATCGGTTAGCTTCTTCCAGTAAAGTGATGGGGTGCTTATTCAAAGAGATCCCAACACTGGTGACATCCTCAAGTAAATCCTGCATCTCGCTGGGTTGTTGCAATCCTTGTTTGTCATTACCCTTTTCAAAGCTGTCATCGATTTGACTAAACAAAGGTAGATCAGAGGCCGAGTCCATAATCGCCCAGCGAGTTTGAAAGCGGTCACCTGAAACGTTGTGAAGTGCATTTGCTGAGGCAAGTAGCTCAATGTCTTTCTTGTTGATTGATAACTGCTTTACCTGACTAGGGTGGCGATAACCCGAATGCGGTCGGTTAGCGAGTACACTCTGAATACCATGCTCACTCAAGCCTTTGATTTGTCTCATTCCCAAACGTATGGCTAAACCATTTTGTTGAGAGACAACGGTGTGGTTGTCTTGAGAGGCATTCACGCATACTGGGAGTATCGCCACATTGTGTCGCTGAGCATCTTGTACCAATTGCGATGGGCTGTAGAACCCCATAGGTTGGCTATTCAGTAAGGAGGCGTAGAAGCACTCAGGGTAATAGCATTTTAACCAAGCTGAACAATACGCGAGTACTGCAAACGAAGCGGAATGACTTTCCGGGAAGCCGTACTCACCAAAGCCACATATCTGTTTAAAGATTTGCTCCGCAAATTCAGTGTCATAGCCTCGCTTTTGCATGCCTTCAATGAGTTTGGTTTTAAATTTAAATACGTTGCCGTTTTTCTTCCAAGCGGCCATCGCACGTCTGAGCTGATCCGCCTCACCACCTGTAAACCCTGCGGCGACCATAGCGAGCTTTATCACTTGCTCTTGGAATATAGGTACACCCATAGTGCGCGATAGGACGGATTCCACCTCTTTCGAGGGATATCTGATTGGCTCAATACCATCACGACGCTTGAGATAAGGGTGCACCATGTCACCTTGAATAGGACCTGGGCGCACGATAGCGATTTGAATCACCAAGTCGTAGTACGTCCTTGGTTTGAGCCTTGGCAGCATGCTCATTTGTGCTCGTGACTCAATTTGGAATATGCCAACGGTGTCTGCTCGTTGAATGATGCCATATACCTGAGGATCATCCTTAAGGCGAGTGATCTCTGCGATCGTTAATGAACGACCATGAATACGCTTGATCAGGTCGAAGCATTTTCGAATTGCAGACAGCATACCAAGAGCAAGCACATCAACTTTAAGCAGTCCCAGAGTTTCAAGATCATCTTTATCCCATTGAATAATAGTGCGATCGTGCATTGCTGCATTTTCGACAGGTACCAATTCATACAAGGGACCAGAGGAGATCACGAAGCCGCCCACGTGTTGAGATAGGTGGCGTGGGAAACCGATGATTTCATTAACCAAATGGATAAACTGCTGACCTTTTAAAAAGTCAGGTTGTAGCCCTAATAGCGTGAGTTGAGCCTGCCACCCTAGGCTTTTATCTCTGCGGTTGGTGTTCTTGATGAAGTAATCAAGCTGGGTTTCTTGCAGCCCCAAGGCTTTTCCTACATCTCTTACTGCACTTTTGAAGCGATAAGAAATGACCGTCGCAGCAAGCGCTGCACGTTCTCGACCATACTTTTTATAGATGTACTGGATGATTTCTTCACGGCGTTCATGCTCAAAGTCGACATCAATATCGGGCGGCTCATTACGCTCTTTACTGATGAAGCGTTCGAACAGCACTGAGATCTGCCTTGGGTCGACAGAGGTGATCTCTAGGCAGTAACAAACCACGGAGTTGGCCGCTGAACCTCGACCTTGATAAAGAATGCCTTGGCTTTTAGCAAACATGACGATGTCGTGAATGGTGAGAAAGAAGAACGGGTAGTCGAGCTCATCAATCAGCCCCAGTTCTTTATCTATGATGTTCTGGATGTCGCTAGGTACACCTTGTGGGAAGCGATCCCGTTTTCCTTTTTCGACCAACATGCGCAGATAACTCATGGGTGTCTCACCTTGAGGGATCAGTTCACTTGGGTATTCGTAACGTAGGCTACCTAAGTCAAATTCGCACAGTTCAGAAATTCGGTTGCTCTCTTCTAGCCACTCAGCTTTGAAAATATGTGAGATCTTATTGATACTTCGCAAACAGCGCTCGGCATTAACGAGTAAGTGACTGCCCACTTCGGTAATGGGTTTCTGGTACTTAATTGCAGTGAGGGAGTGTTGTAAGGGCAAGCGGTTAGCATTGTGCATCAACACACCACCACAAGCGGTAATTGGCAGTTGGTGATGCTGTGACAGCTCAACGCAGTAATTTGTGTATTGTTGGTCGGTCTGTTTTAGGTGTCGTTGTAAGCCAATCCACAATCGACCTGAGTGGTGCTGAGAAAGCCATTGTCCCCAATGTGCATCTTCATTTTTCTGTTGAGGAAGCCAAAGAATAAAGCAGTGTTTAGCCGACATGATATCCCACTCAGAGAGCTGGTAATGTCCCTTGCTACTACGACGTCTCGCGTTGGTAATAATGCGGCACAGCTCGGCATAGGCCTTCCTATTTGGGCATAACAAGACTAATTGGCACTCGTCATTTAGCCAAAACATGCTCCCGACAATCTGCTTGAGCGACAGTTTATGTTGCTTGAGCGCAGAGTGGACCTTAACGATGCCCGCTACCGAGCACTCGTCGGTGACCGCGAGTGCTTTGTAACGTAAGAAGTCGGCCTGTAAAACTAGCTCTTCTGCGTGCGAAGCCCCCTCAAGGAATGAGTAATTGCTTTGGCAAAAAAGCTCTGAGTATTGCTGAGACATAATGGAATCTCACTTAACCATTGCGAGTGAACATGATTGAAAGCGACGTTTAAATTGAGTAAGTAGTCTTACCGACTAGCTAAATAAGCCGTGTAAAAACCACTGTTTATCGGGTGTTCTAAATACCCATAACCATCGACCGTTTTCACTGTGAGCAATAAAGTAGTCACGAATGATTTTCTCGCCATCCCACCACCCAGATACAATACGCTCAGGGCCCCGAGATAAGGTAACGCTTTCTGTTAAGGCTTCGGGCTCTGGCAGCAATATACTGGGCCTGAGTCGCTGCTGAGCTATGTTGAGAGTCGGCGCTGCTTGTTCCACAATTTCAAAAGTGGCTTGTTTCTTTGCTGCGGTTTTACTCAGGGTTGGAAGCGAATAGCGATTGGCTTTTTCTGGCCTAGGATCCTGCTGTATTTTCGGTGTTTGAATACAGGCTTGCCCTAGCTTTGCCTGTAACAGTGACAGTAGATCTAACGCAGCAAGTGTTCCGGTATTACCATCAAAAAGATCATGGTAGGCCATTTGAGGTTCTCCATGACGAGCTAACGTGAGAGTAAGCCCTTGAACGGGGGCTGTGAGCTTGAGTGACTCTAAGGTGAGATGGGTAAGGTTAGCCCACTTTTCAGCAAGGTAGTCGCCCTGTGCCGAATAGAAAGAGACATGGTGGTCGTCTTTATCCCTGAGATGCAGAGTCAGTGTTAGCTCAAACGCGACTCTGTCACGTAGCTTCAAAAAGCATTCCAGCTGATTCAATAATTTCAGTAGTGGCTTTTCGATAAAAAGAATGTTTTCTATATCAAACAACAGCTCCAGATATTGCTGGAAGCTTTCTGGTGGGTGATAGAAATCAATAGGGTGTTTAAACTGCCCATTAAGGCGACCAACATAATTGACCAAGTCGATATCAAAGCGACGTGCGACTTCTTGTAAAGGCAGCTTCAATAGCTCTTCAACGATATTAATACCGACACGATTTAATCGCTCAACTTGCTTAGGCGGCAACTCACTAGAACTCAATGCTTGTTGGTTAACCCAAGCCTTCATCTGTTGAGCATTGTCTGTTACTTGATTGATCGCTTGTTTGCCCAGAAGGATCGCAGAAAGCGGTGAGTAACCTGTGGCAAAACCGAACTTAATGTTGAGAGCTTCAATATGGCTTTTGAGCTCATGCCAGTAGTTATCCAGCCCATCGTAAAGTGATAGCATGTTAGAAGCTTTAATCAACAAGCCATTGGGTGGCAACAGAGTCATGTCGGAAGTCACCAGATACGCCCATTGAGCTATCTCTTTCAGTTTGTTTTTCTCAAGTTCAATGCTGTATGGATGAACGTGTAAGTTATGACAAAGCGCCGCCGCTGACCCTAATCCCATACCCAGTGTGATGCCTGATTCCAGTGCGACTTGATTAGCTTGTAGCACACGATGATCTTTTTCATCCACGATGATAATTGGTTGCTCATGTGATTCTTTGTTTGAGCCTAATTCACTTGAGTTAAACAAGGTATCCAATTGCAGAGATGGAAAGTACAGATACAGCCACAGCATGCGCTAGCCTTGTTTCGCAATAGGAAAAGCCAGTACAGTGTTATCAGACAAGGCACGGTGTGAACTGTCGATGCTGATGACTTTCTCTGTCAGTAACGGCCAATTGTGGGTCATATCGAGAATAAAGCTGCCATACGACCAACTGCCTTTTCTCTTAGTCACCTCAACCTTTAATCCCTGCGCGTGAGAAGAGAGCTTCATGCTTAAAGAAACGGGCAGAGATAACTGATTATGGCTGGTGGCTTTAAAGTGAAATTGCAGGCATTTACCTGTTTCACTTGCTGCTTGTAGGCGTTTGGTTTGGTGTATTTCGAGATCGGCTCCCCATAACAATACAGAATGACAAGCACCGCTCTTTAGGCATTGCTCGGCTGCCCACAATGCATCGAGATCGCGTTGAGGCTCGATCACCAAGATGTTATCGAGCTCAATCCCTTGGCTGCTAAAAAACTCGGCACAGATCTTCCCTGGCGGGTTAATGAAGATGGCCAGTTTCTGTGAGTTTTGCTGAGCTAAATAGGGCGTAAGCAGGCGAAGTTCGCCAATCCCTTGTTGTGATTCAACTTCAATAACGCCGTGTGTAGGAAAGCCACCATCAAGTTGTTTATCCAATTGTGGATAGCCTGTTGAAGTGGTACTTCCTAGCGTTGTTGATTGTAGCCCTTTCCAGATTAGCTGGCGGTCTTGTAAGTTTTTTATGAGTTCATGCATAATTAAGCACCTGTATATTTATACAGTATATTTAACAATGAAAAAGATGCAAAGCAAAATGATGAAAATTAGGTGAACTAAATATTAGATGCTTGATTTAGATACAAAAAAGTCGCTACGGAAGCGACTTTTTACTGTTGGTTAATGATATCAGTTACTTAGGTTGAGCATCGATACATTGGCCATTAATGTCTGTCACACTTGGGTTCATTAAGTGTAGGTACAGCGAGATGATGTCGAGTGGCGTTTTCAGCTTGTTTGCATCTTCACCTGGGTACGCTTTTGCGCGCATGCGTGTTTGAGTGCCGCCCGGGTTGATCGCGTTAACACGGATATTAGTGTCTTCAAGCTCATCCGCTAGGATTTGCATCATACCTTCGGTAGCAAACTTAGAGATCGCGTAAGTGCCCCAGAATGCACGGCCAGAGTGGCCAACGGTAGAAGACGTAAATACGATACGACCTGCTTCCGCTTTCTTAAGAGCAGGTAAAAGTGCTTGAGTCATCAAGAACTCAGACTTCACATTGATCTGCATAACATCATCAAAAGTCTCTTCATCAATTTGCTCAAACGGGCTAAGAGTACCGAGAACGCCAGCGTTATGAAGTAGACCGTCTAAACGACCGAACTGTGATTCAATGGTTTCAGCCATATCAATGTAGTTCTGCTTTGTCGCGCCTTTTAGATCTAATGGGATGATCGCAGGCTGTGGGTAACCAGCACTTTCGATTTCATCGTAAATAAATTCAAGGTTTTTAACATTGCGGCCTAGCAGAATAACTGTCGCGCCATGTTGAGCGAAGCTTAGTGCTGCTTGGCGTCCAATACCGGCACCAGCACCAGTAACCAAAATTACTTTATCTTTGAGGGCATCTGTAGAGATTGGGTAATCCACTGTGCTTATCCTTCTTTCTTTTATTATGTTCGCCATTCCATTGATGTTTAATCACACAGATAACCGCAGGAATGATGAGAAATTCTTGGTAATCGTGACAAGATGGTTACAATACACTAATTCATACAATAGGGGATATGACATTGGAATTTTTGTTGGACTACGGCTTGTTTTTAGCCAAGATTGCGACCGTTGTAATCGCCATCATCGCAATTTTAGTCATTGCTAAATCTGTGGGTGGAAAATCAAGCGCGATTAAAGGTGAGCTGGAAATCACGAACCTATCTGAACACCATAAGCAGACAATCGAACAATTAGAGCACCATCTATACGATGATGCCTTCATCAAAGCCCGTGATAAAGCAGAAAAGAAAGCGGAAAAAGAGAAAGTAAAATCACGCGGTAAAGAAGTGAAAAAAACAGCGAAAGAGGGTGAGCTTGATAGTAAGCGTGAACCACACCTATTCGTTCTTGATTTTAACGGCAGCATCAATGCGAAAGAAGTGGCTTCATTACGTGAAGAGGTAACGGCGGTTCTAGCTGTGGCTCGTGAAGGTGATGAAGTATTGCTTAAGCTTGAATCTGGTGGTGGCATGGTTCACGGCTACGGTTTGGCGTCTTCCCAACTTGATCGTATTAAAGCGGCAGGTTTGCCTTTGACTATCTCGGTAGACAAAGTTGCGGCAAGCGGCGGCTACATGATGGCATGTATTGCAGACAAAATTGTGTCAGCGCCTTTCGCTATCGTTGGCTCTATTGGTGTTATCGCTCAACTGCCAAACTTCAACAAACTGCTTAAGAAGCACGATATCGAGTTTGAACAGCTAACAGCAGGTGAGTACAAGCGTACCCTGACTATGTTTGGTGAGAACAGCGATAAAGCACGCGAGAAGTTTAAAGAAGAGCTAGAAGAGACACATGGTCTATTCAAAGACTTCATTCGCGACCATCGCCCAGCACTTGATCTTGATAAAGTGGCGACGGGTGAACACTGGTTTGGTACGCAAGCTCATGAACTTGGGCTGGTGGATGAGATCCGCACTTCTGATGATTTAGTTGTTGAAGCATGCAAAGACAAGACAGTGCTAGCGATTCACTACGTACAGAAGAAAAAACTGTCAGACAAGCTAGCTGGCGTGGCAGGTAAATCTGCAGACAGCGTGCTGATGAAGCTGATTGAACGCGGTCAAAAGCCGATTGTTTAAGCTTATTTAGTTCTAGTTCTAGTTCTAGTTCTAGGTTGAGTGCCTCACGTTTATTTAAAGACGTTTGAGCCTTGAAAAGAAAGCGCATAAGTCATCAGACTTATGCGCTTTTTTATTGCTCCACTTCCGAGCGGGTGACCACTATGTTGTAGGGGGAGCGGAGTTTTATACCCATTATCTACTTACTATGATGGATATTAAATCTTGGCTCCATAATCATTGCGTTTCGGACAAGTGGTCAGGATTTCTCTATGACCTGTGTCTTTGAGCTCCTCAAGAATTACGTCAAAGCCCCACAAGCGATAGAGATGCTTCATTACTTCGTCGTAGCCTTTATCAAGCGGGATACGGTCATGAGGCACATACTGCAGCGTCATTGATCGGTCGCCACGTACATCAACATTAAACACCTGAATATTCGGTTCAAGGTTACTGAGGTTGTATTGCGCTGCAAGCTTCTCTCGAATCAGGCGATAGCCCGGGTCATTATGAATCGCACTCACTTCAATGGTGTTTTTTCGGTCATCATCAAGTACTGAAAACAGCTTAAAGTCACGAATGATCTTTGGAGAAAGATATTGGCTTATGAAGCTTTCATCTTTGAAGTTGTGCATCGCAAAGTGCACCGCTTCTAGCCAATCCGTTCCTGCCAATTCAGGGAACCACTCTCTGTCTTCATCGGTTGGTTCTTCACAGATGCGTCGGATGTCTCTAAACATCGCGAAGCCAAGTGCGTAAGGGTTTATCCCGCTGAAGTAAGGGCTGTTGTAAGCAGGTTGTGCAACCACACTGGTGTGGCTGTGCAGGAATTCTAAGATGAACTTGTCACTCACCAAGCCTTCGTCGTAAAGGTGGTTCAGAATGGTGTAGTGCCAGAAGGTTGCCCAACCTTCATTCATCACTTGCGTTTGTTTCTGAGGATAGAAGTATTGGCTTACTTTGCGAACAATACGAACACACTCACGTTGCCAAGGTTCAAGCAGTGGAGCGTTCTTCTCAATAAAGTAGAGAATGTTTTCTTGAGGCTCGCTAGGGAAGCGGATTTTAGTTTCTTCTTCCTTACTTTTGTTTTGAGGAACCGTTCTCCAAAGCTCATTTACTTGAGATTGCAGATAAGCTTCACGCTCTTCTTGTCTTGCCGTTTCTTCTGCAATGGAAATCTTTTCAGGACGTTTGTATCTGTCTACGCCGTAATTCATCAACGCATGACAAGAATCAAGCAGCTGCTCGACCTCAGCCACGCCATACTTCTCTTCACAATCATTGATGTACTTTTTCGCGAACAGCAAGTAATCGATGATGGAGCTCGCATCTGTCCAAGTTTGGAATAGGTAGTTGCCCTTAAAGAAAGAGTTATGGCCGTAACAAGCGTGCGCCATTACTAGCGCCTGCATCGTCACCGTGTTTTCTTCCATCAGATAAGCGATACAAGGATCTGAGTTGATCACGATTTCGTACGCGAGTCCCATTTGACCATGCTTGTAGTTTTGTTCGGTTTGAATGAATTTCTTACCAAACGACCAGTGATTATAATTGATGGGCATACCGATACTGGAGTAAGCATCCATCATTTGCTCTGAGGTAATCACTTCAATCTGGTTTGGGTAAGTGTCTAAACGGTAATGCTGCGCCACACGCTTAATTTCCACGTGATATTGCTCTAAGAGGTTGAACGTCCAATCTGGACCATCAGGCAGCATCTTGTCGTTTTTCTTTTGTGCAGCTTTTTTCTCTGCAACGTTTGATTTCGCTGTCATGGCAAGCCCCTTACGCTGTCTCTTTCTTGAACAGTTCTCTAAACACAGGGAAGATATCATCCACTGTTTTGATGTTTTTCATGGCGAAGTTGTCGAAGCTCGCTTCTAACTTCTCATACTCGTGCCAGAGCGTTTGGTGTGAGCGACGCGTGATTTCTATGTACGAGTAGTATTGGCAAGTGGGCAGAAGCGTATTGACCAGTAACTCTTTACAGCGGGGCGAGTCATCTGCCCAGTTATCACCATCAGAAGCTTGTGCAGCGTAGATATTCCACTCATTAGCCGGGTAACGGTCAGCGACAATTTCTTTCATCAGTTTCAAGGCGCTCGATACAATGGTGCCACCGGTCTCTTGCGAGTAGAAAAACTCATGCTCGTCGACTTCTTTGGCTTGAGTATGGTGACGAATAAACACCACATCGACATTTTCGTAGGTGCGATTAAGGAATAGATACAGCAGCACATAGAAACGCTTTGCTATGTCTTTAGTGGCTTGGTCCATTGAGCCAGACACATCCATCAAGCAGAACATCACCGCTTGGCTAGATGGAATAGGGCGTTTCTCGTAGTTTTTGTAACGTAAATCGAAGGTATCGATGAATGGCACGCTATCGATTTTTTTACGTAGCTCGGCGATCTCTTCCTTGATTCGAGCTTCTTCAAACGGTTGAGCGGGCTCGGTCATTTGAACTTGATCGAGCTGGTCCATTAGCGTTTTTAAATCGCGTTTTCGACCTGCTGTCATTGCGGTTCGACGAGCAAGTGACTGTTGCAGTGAGCGAACAATCGCGATGTTGGATGGAATCCCCGCGCTTTGGTAACCAGAGCGGTGCGTTTTCCATTCAGTGATCTTGTTGACCTGATTTTTTTCTAGGTTAGGCAGAGCGAGGTCTTCAAACAGAATATCAAGGTATTCGTCTTTTGATATTTGGAAGGTAAACTCATCTTGACCTTCGCCATCGGGGCTTGCATCCCCTTGGCCTGAGCCACCACCTTGACCGCCACCTTTCGGGCGATCGATTTTGTCGCCGGTGATGAATTGATCATTACCAGGGTGCACGCGTTCTCTTACGCCACCTTGACCTTGGTGAAAGCTTGGTTCTTTGATGTCTTTATGAGGAATAGTGACGTCCTCACCAGTTTCAGTGTTGGTGATTGAGCGTCGGTTGACTGCATCGGCCACAGATTCTTTGATTTGCTCTTTATGGCGTCGTAAGAAGCGCTGTCTGTTTACAGCACTCTTATTCTTGCCATTGAGCCTCCGATCGATAAATTGTGCCATAAGAACTCCCTCTCAGCTGATGTCGCGATCCTACTTTTACAGGGTATAAGAGTTATTGGTTGGTACGAGCTGCCCACATGAGCAGCTCTATACCGTTTAGTTATGAGGATTTACGAACTCTTAGATACCACTCAGATAGCAGTCGCACTTGTTTCTCGGTGTAGCCTTTTTCCATCATACGAGCAACGAAGTCGTCGTGCTTTTTCTGATCATCCGTTGAGGTCTTAGCATTGAACGAAATAACAGGAAGTAGCTCTTCTGTGTTGGAGAACATTTTCTTCTCAATCACAGTGCGCAGTTTCTCGTAGCTCGTCCAAACTGGGTTTTGACCGTTATTGTTTGCTTTGGCTCGAAGCACAAAGTTCACTATCTCATTTCGGAAGTCTTTAGGGTTACTGATACCGGCTGTTTTCTCGATTTTCTCTAGTTCACCATTCAAAGAAGCACGGTCAAATAGCTGGCCTGTTTCTGGATCGCGATACTCTTGGTCTTGAATCCAGAAGTCAGCGTAGGTTACATAGCGGTCGAAGATATTCTGACCGTACTCAGAGTAAGACTCTAGGTATGCGGTTTGAATTTCCTTACCGATGAACTCTACGTAGCGTGGCACTAGGTATCCTTTCAAGAACTCTAGGTACTTCTCAGCGGTTTCTTGAGGGAATTGCTCACGTTCGATTTGCTGCTCAATCACGTAGAACAGGTGCACTGGGTTCGCAGCCACTTCGGCTTGGTCGAAGTTAAATACACGAGACAAGATCTTAAAGGCGAAACGTGTTGATAGACCTGACATGCCTTCATCAACACCCGCATAGTCACGGTACTCTTGGTAGCTCTTCGCTTTTGGATCGGTGTCTTTTAGGGTTTCACCATCGTAAACCCGCATCTTAGAGAACAGAGAAGAGTTTTCAGGCTCTTTCAGTCTCGATAGGATGCTGAATTGCGATAGCAGATCGAGTGTGCTTGGAGAGCAAGGCGCTTGGGATAGTTCACTGTGCTCAAGCAGTTTCTTGTAGATCTTAACTTCTTCAGACACACGCAGACAGTAAGGGACTTTTACAATGTACACACGGTCGAGGAAGGCTTCGTTGTTCTTGTTGTTACGGAAAGTCTGCCACTCGGATTCGTTCGAGTGAGCCAGAATCATACCGTCGAATGGTAATGCAGAAAGCCCTTCAGTACCGTTGAAGTTACCTTCTTGAGTCGCTGTTAGTAGAGGGTGCAATACCTTGATTGGTGCCTTGAACATCTCCACGAATTCCATCAGACCTTGGTTTGCTTTACATAGCGCACCAGAGTAGCTGTAGGCATCTGGGTCATCTTGAGAGAAGTGCTCAAGCTTACGAATATCAACTTTACCTACCAGAGATGAAATATCTTGGTTGTTTTCATCACCTGGCTCTGTCTTCGCGATCGCAACTTGATCGAGAATAGAAGGGCGCAGTTTGATGACTTTGAATTTAGAAATATCGCCACCAAAATCATGGAGACGTTTCGCTGCCCACGGAGACATAATCGAGCGAAGGTAGCGTTTCTCAATGCCATATTCGTTCTTAAGTAAGTCGCCGTCTTCGTTGACATCGAACAGACAGAATGGGTGATCGTTTACTGGGCTTCGTTCACCGTCAGCAGACAATACATAAATTGGTAGCTTTTGCATCATGGCTTTGAGTTTCTCA
Organism: Vibrio sp. Isolate32; assembly: GCF_022397955.1. Lineage (GTDB taxonomy): Bacteria > Pseudomonadota > Gammaproteobacteria > Enterobacterales > Vibrionaceae > Vibrio. Next base: position 198,015 of record NZ_JAKEUQ010000001.1, read on the forward strand.
GCAAGCGAAGATTTACCACCGCCCACAGGGCCAAGTAAGTAAAGGATCTGTTTGCGTTCTTCTAGGCCTTGAGCCGCATGTTTTAGATAAGAAACAATCTGTTCAATCGCGTCTTCCATGCCGTAAAAATCTTCAAATTCACGGTAGCGAGATATGACTCGGTTCGAGAAAATACGACTGAGATGAGGGTCTTGAGCGGTGTCAATGACCTCCGGTTCGCCAATGGCAAGAAGTAAGCGTTCTGCGGCGTTAGCGTAAGCACTTTTATCGTCTTTACACAGCGCCAAGAACTCTTGCAGTGTCAGCTCTTCTTCCTTGGCTGCTTCATAACGTGATTGATAGTGGTCAAATATACTCATAGTCACATTCCCCTTGTTAATCAGTCAAAACTGACGAGCGATTGAAAATAGGCTCTCCCTACATTTTAAGGTTAGACCCGCTTCCACAATTTTGCTTAACAATTATGTATTTATTTACAATTTTGCGTGTTGAATGGCTAACGAAAGCAATAGGCAACTTGAGCCGAGAGGAATCGAATTATTTTACATTCGCGGGCTATCGACGGTTTGTTTTGTGATTTTAGGAGGCTTTCCAATTCTTGCTGTGGATTTATGCGTATTGGATGTATAACGAAGCCTTATTGATTTTTTGGAATGAAATACCATATAATGCGCGACGTTATCAAAAATCGCTTAAAAAATAGGTAGAAATAGTGAAGAGTCTCTGGTTAAAAATCGCTTTTGTTGGAACGACAATGTTCATGGCGACAGCTACACACGCAAAAATATCGCAATGGTCATTGGGTGTGGCTGCTTCCTATTCTCCTGCTGTTTATAAAGACACGCCGTCAAATCGCGCGGTCATTCCTATGATTGGTTACGAAGGTGAACACTTTTTCATGCGTGGATTCAGCGCAGGTTATCGTTTGTTACCAGTCGGCTCATCTCAGAATATAGTATTTCGAGCGGTTTATGATCCAAGAACATTAAAGCCTGGTGACTCAGACAATGTGGATATTCAAAAACTAGATGAACGTAAAGCTTCGGTATTAGGTGGCGTCAGCTATCAAGTGATTACGCTGGTAGGTCTGTTTGAAGCATCAGCGGGCTCCGACTTAGGTTTTAGGCACAACGGTATCTACGCTGAAGCGGCTTGGCGTCTACCTATTCGCCGTAATGGTTGGGCGATTACGCCTTCGATTGGTTACGCTTACAACAGTGAACGTTTGAACAACCACTTGTATGGTGTGAGCTCAGCAGAAGCTGCAAGATCGAATCTAAACGAATTCGATGCTGACTGGGATGGCCAATACTTTATTGGTTTAGGTGGTTACTTACATGTAACTCCGAATGTTCGAGTAACTGGTGGCGTTCGTTACACCAACCTAGAGGGCGATATCGAGAACAGTCCAATCTTAGAAAGCGGCATTAATATGGCGGCAAACGTCGGTATTGCTTACGTTTTCTAATTGCTTTGATTTTTCTCTTTGTGTGCGAACATTAAAAAAGGGTTACTCGTGATGAGTAACCCTTTTTTGAAACTTTTTAAGACAAACTGAGCCTTATCTTTTCATGTATTAAGCACTAAAGATTTGAGATAGCTCTGTCGCACATAGGTGGTACTGGCGAGGGCAGTTGCGCCATGTTGTTAGCATACGACGGTATTTGTCTAACATTGGCATTTGGCTATTAAAGTGGTGATCCGCTTTGTCGAACTGAGGGTAAAGACCTTCAGAGTCAACAAGGAAACGTACGTAGTGTACGATTTGTGCTTCAGATGCAATGTCGAACCCTAAGAACTGCAGACGACGTTGATCAACCTCTTTACGCTCGCCTTCTTCAAGCATTTTGTTCGACTCTTGCATTGCATGGTACATCTCCATGATGTCGATAATTTCGCGACATTCTGCTTCAGTCAAACAACCAAACTCTTTGTTAAGCTCACGCATTTGGAGTTCGTAGCCACGCTCTACAATCGTTTGTAGACGTTGATATTTAGCTGAGTTCTCAGGATCCATTTGAGACATTAGGTAGTATTGATTTGATAGAATTAGACGCTGAGCATTGGTCATTTCCATGGGAGAAACCTCACTAAAAACTAAATGTTGTATTCTTTTGTTGAAGTAAGAGTAACAGCATTCCTACGAGTGGAAACATGATCTCAACACGGATTTAATATGATTTTTGGAATTGATAAACAAAAGTTGTAAAGAAAAGTGAAAGGAATGTCTAGCCTATAAAAGAAAACGCCCCAATCGAAATTGAGGCGTCTTAGCTGGTTTGGAATACCGTTGGAACTAGTATTTTACGTTGGAGTGATATTGGCTCAGAACCGCAACAATTTCATCCATTGTCTCTTTACTTGGCGGGTTTACGCCTTCAAGAGGGTAGTCTAAACCAAGAGCTTCCCATTTATGCGCGCCCAGTTTGTGGTAAGGAAGCAGCTCTACTTTCTCGATGTTATCCATGTCTTTGATGAACTCACCAAGAAGATGAGCATCTTCAGGTGTATCCGTGTAGCCAGGGACAATCACATAACGAATCCACGTCTTCTTACCAATTTTGTGTAAGTAACGTGCAAAGTCCAGAGTACGTCTGTTTGATACACCAATGAAGTCGTGGTGAATCTCATCTCGCATGTGTTTGAGATCAAGCATCACAAGATCAGAAGCTTCTAGTACTTCATCAACCACTTCTGTGTGCTTACGAATGTAGCCATTAGTGTCAAGACACGTGTGGATGCCTTCAGCTTGAGCTGCTCGGAAAAAATCACGTACAAATTCAGGTTGTAGCATCGCTTCACCACCAGAACAGGTGATACCACCGCCTGATGCTTTCATGAAATGACGGTATGATTTTGCTTCGTTGATGATCTCTTCGACCGTTACTTCCTTTCCGTCATGAAGATCCCATGTATCACGGTTATGACAGTACATACAACGCATTAAGCAGCCTTGAAGAAACACAATAAAGCGGATACCAGGGCCATCGACAGTACCACAAGATTCGAATGAGTGAATGCGACCAGTTGTAGACATGAGCTATTCTCGTAGAGGAATTTATACCGTTTATTTTATTACAAAAACGGTACATAAAATAGGGTCAAATGGTAACGAGACCTTTAAAAATAAAGGCAATCACCAGTGAAGATGATTGCCTTTGTTAAACTTGAAAAGTAAAGGACTAAAGCCCTTGCTAGTGGCTAGAAGAAAGCAAACATTGTAATACCGCCGGTGGTGTACATTGACTCTTTTGCTTCTTTGTAATCAGGCGTTTTTGCTGTTAGCGCGAAAGAGGCACCAACGTATTGGTTGTGCCAAGCTACACCCAATACAGCTGTTGCTTGAATGTTCTCTAGAGTAACATCGTAGATCGCTGGATCTTCGTTGTTTTTATTAGCGTACACATTAACACCTGAGCGATCGCCCTCGATAGTTAAGTCATTAAAACGGTAACGACCTTCAAGGCCTGCATAGGTAAACCAACCTGTGTTTGATGCGCCGATCATGCCTGGTTTGAATGGGTTTTCTGTGGTGATGTTAGCTGCACCAAAGTTACCGCCCAAGTCCGTACCCCAGCGGAACATAAAACCAGTCGAGATATCACTTCTAAAGTTACCGACGTTGATCTCTGAAACGTTAGAGATCTCAAAGTCAGTATTTGCTAGTGCTTGGTTACGCATTAGATTGAAATGGCTTAAATAACCAACACTGCCCGCCCACTCATCATCAACTTGGTATTCCCAACCCATAGGCTCATCTGATTTTGTGATCGAGTGAACTAGCTTTTGAGCGTCTTCTGAAAGAGCGCGCTCGCCCGTGGTACCAAACGTGATGTTAAAACGTTGGGCTTGTTGTGGGTTCAAACTAATGTAGTTGAATTCAGTGTGAAGGTAACCTGCATATGGACGATCATTGGCTGATGGCGTTTCTAACTCAATATCAGAAGGGGTATACATCTTGTGGCCAATGGTAATTTCCCATTTATCTAGAGAGCTTGCGCCCCAGTAAGAAAGGCTCAGTGGTTTTACCCAACCGTATGGGGTAATACTTGATGATGTGTAACCCAGAAATAAGCCGTTGGTATAGTCTTGGTCGACACCAAAAATACCATCGTTATCTAAAGCAAAAGTTAACGTAGAACGGTCAGATGCCAGAGATGAAAAAGAGAGAAGGATCAGGGGTAAACAACGCAGGTATTTCATGGAGCAGTTACTCTTAAATTATGAACCGCGATATTACCGTAATTTGAGTGGATTTGTGGAAAAAAAGTGAATGATAGGACGCTTTTTTGCTCAACCTAACATTTCGAAGGATAGGCGAGTGAAGTGCAATTTATTTCAGATATAAAAAAGCCCCGCACATTGGCGAGGCTAATATTATTTACTGTCTATTGAGCGTGAGCTTATAGAGACTCAGTAAATGTACGTGCGATTACGTCAGCTTGTTGCTCTGCAGTTAGAGAGTTAAAGCGAACAGCGTAACCAGATACACGGATTGTTAGCTGAGGGTATTTCTCAGGGTGCTTAACTGCGTCTTCAAGAGTTTCGCGGTTAAGAACGTTAACGTTAAGGTGTTGACCACCTTCAATGCCAGCTTCGTGGTGGAAGTAACCATCCATTAGGCCTGCAAGGTTAGCACGTTGGCTGTCTTGTTCTTTACCTAGTGCGTTTGGCACGATAGAGAACGTGTAAGAGATACCATCTTGTGCGTCAGCAAACGGTAGTTTACCTACAGACGTTAGTGAAGCTACAGCGCCTTTCTCATCACGACCGTGCATTGGGTTAGCACCAGGAGCGAAAGGAGCGCCAGCACGACGACCGTCTGGAGTGTTACCTGTTTTCTTACCGTAAACCACGTTAGACGTGATAGTAAGAACTGACTGTGTAGGGATTGAATCACGGTAAGTCTTAAGCTTACGGATTTTGTTCATGAACGTAGAAACTAGTTCACAAGCAATGTCATCTACACGAGAGTCGTTGTTACCGTATTTAGGGTAATCGCCTTCGATTTCGAAGTCAGTTGCGATGCCGTCTTCGTCGCGGATTGGTTTAACAGTCGCGAACTTGATTGCAGATAGTGAGTCAGCTGCAACAGAAAGACCAGCGATACCACAAGCCATTGTACGACGAACGTCACGGTCATGAAGAGCCATTAGAGACGCTTCGTAGCTGTACTTGTCGTGCATGTAGTGAATGCTGTTTAGGGCAGTCACGTATTGCTTAGCTAGCCAGTCCATGAAGTGATCTAGACGATCCATTACTTTGTCGTAATCAAGAACAGCGTCAGTCATTGGAGCTTCTTTAGGACCAACTTGCATCTTAAGTTTTTCGTCCACACCGCCATTGATTGCGTAAAGCATTGTTTTCGCAAGGTTAGCACGAGCACCGAAGAACTGCATTTGCTTACCAACGATCATTGGAGATACACAACAAGCGATAGCGTAATCATCAGACTCTAGGTCAGGACGCATGAGGTCATCATTTTCGTACTGGATAGAAGAAGTATCGATAGATACCTTCGCACAGAAACGCTTGAAGCCGTCAGGTAGTTGCTCAGACCAAAGAACAGTGATGTTTGGCTCTGGAGAAGGACCCATAGTGTATAGAGAGTTTAGGAAACGGAAGTTTGAACGCGTTACTAGCGTACGACCGTCGATACCCATACCACCCATAGATTCTGTTGCCCAGATTGGGTCGCCAGAGAATAGCTCATCGTACTCAGGAGTACGTAGGAAACGAACCATACGCAGCTTCATTACGAAGTGGTCGATCATTTCTTGTGCTTGTTCTTCAGTGATTTTGCCAGCAGCGATATCACGCTCGATGTAGATGTCTAGGAAAGTCGAAGTACGACCTAGAGACATAGCAGCACCGTTTTGAGACTTAACAGCAGCTAGGTAGCCGAAGTAAGTCCACTGGATAGCTTCTTGAGCAGTTTGAGCTGGCTCAGAGATATCGAAGCCGTACTTAGCAGCCATCTCTTTGATTTGACCTAGAGCGCGGTGTTGCTCAGAGATCTCTTCACGAAGTTGCATTGTTTCTGCTAGGTTTTCGCCGTTTTCGAATTGCTCTTGAAGAGAAGCAAATTGAGCTTGCTTGTCTTTCATTAGGAAGTCGATACCGTATAGAGCTACACGACGGTAGTCACCGATGATACGACCACGGCCGTAAGCATCAGGAAGACCAGTCAGAACACCAGACTTACGACATTTTAGGATATCAGGAGTGTAGATATCGAAAACGCCAGCGTTGTGTGTTTTACGGTATTCTGAGTAGATTTTTGAAACCATTGGGTCAAGAGTTTCACCGTATGCTTTACAAGAACCTTCAACCATACGTACACCACCGTTAGGGATGATTGCACGTTTTAGTGGCTTCTCAGTTTGTAGGCCAACGATAGTCTCAAGATCTTTCTCGATGTAACCTGCATCGTGAGCAGTAATGGTAGAGATAACAGAAGTATCGAAGTCTACAGGTGCTTTAGTTGCGTTTTCCTGTTTGATACCTTCCATTACCGAAGACCAAAGCTTGTTAGTTGCTTCAGTACCCTCAGAAACTAGGAAAGACTCGTCGCCTTCATACGGCGTGTAGTTCTTTTGAATGAAATCACGAACGTTTACTTCGCTTTGCCACTCACCTGCAGCAAAATCTTCCCAAGCTTTAGCAAATTGCTCTGCCATGACATACCTACCTTTTTAGTAGAAAAAATACGTACATTAACACTGTTGAGCCAGCGCCCCTCGTAAGGGTAGTACACTCTTATTAATAACAATATATATGAGCATATAAGCGTCATATGGTTATATATATTGTCACTACCTTTTATATGTTATCTTTACTCTATGTATTCAAGACTACGCTAAAAAATTTCTGCAAACCTTAAACTAAATCAATAAATGCCAAAAAAAGTTGAAAAAATTTGAGTGACAGGGGTTGCCACCCAAACTTTTTTTTAATCCTAATACTACTTTTGTGTAGTAAGGACCATTATAGCCAAGCTTTTAGGCCATATTGACTTTCTAGCATACCAACTGCAAGCATTGCTACTAAACAGATAACTAAAACACCAACTGGGATAACAATCTTGTCTACAAATGATAGACGCTTAGCACGCTCTTTATCACCAATTAGACCGTTGTTATCTAGAAGCATAGTCAATGCCCATGCTAGTACTGGATTAACAACCGCTGAACCGAAGATACAGATACCAGCTGCTTGAGAATCTTTTGAATCCTTAACCATTTGCATACCCGCTTCAAGTAGAGGAAGAGATACACCTACAAGTAGCGCAACACGCATCACTGGTGGCCATACCGCAACGTCCATTGGGAAACCAAGAATCGCAACAATAATACATAGAGAACCAAGCAAAATTGCGCCGCCAGGAATTGGACGTTTCGCGATTGCTGCTGGGATCATGTAAGTACCCCAAGAAGAAGTGATGTTACCACCACCTACTGCAGTACCCACCATTTGACGAACTGAACACATAGTCATTGTGTCATCTACGTCCATCAGTACTTTTTCAGACTTTTTAGGGTAGTTCAGTTCTTGGAAGATACGGTGACCTAGGAAATCTGGTGACCACATTGCTACCGCTAGGATTGCAAATGGTAGAGAAGCGATGAAGTGCTCAACGTTTGGTAAACCAAGCATCCAACCTTCTTCAGTAGAACCCCACCAGTAGATTGGGTTTAGGTTTGGAATGCCAGTTTCAGTTACGAATTTGATATCGAAACCAGCACCAAGTACTAAAGCAATAGCTAGGCCAGTGAAAGCACAAACAGGGATTGCTAACCAACGCTTGTTCACTTTAGCAAGGAATGCGTATAGGCCGATAGTAACGGCAAGAACAATCAAACCAATGTAACCCATGCTACCAGCAGCAACAGTGTCAGACTGAAGACCAACCGCCCAAGCTTGAATAGAGTTGATTTGGCTCATGGTACCGGTTAGACCCAAGAAGATGAGCAAGCCACCCGCAGTACCTTCAGAGGTAAGGTTAACAAGTTTAGACCCACCTTTTAGGAAGCTAAGGATAAGACCGAAGACACCGATAAGGATTGCCAATGCAAGAGGGTGAGCACCAGCAAGAGCGATGGTACCAATAAGAGGAATCATTGGGCCGTGGTTACCGGCGAGGTTTGCTTTAGGGTTGAAGAAACCAGAAGCAAGAATACAGAATAGCAGTGCAGGGATAAGCATTTCTACACGAGCAACTTCGATAGCAAACTCTTTACCAAGGTTTACGTGATCCCAAGCTTGAGTTAGACCTTCAGCCCAAGACATCATTACTGCAGAGTACATCGCGATGATACCAATGGTACCAGCCAGTGCAGGAACAAGGTCTTCGAGTTCAAAGCGGAAATCACGGCCTGGAAGGTTTAGACCAAAGCGACGAGGCTTCATGATTTGAAGTTCGTGATCTAGATAATCTGAGCGGTTCTCAAATTCAGAAGCAGGGCGGTGTAGCTCTTTATAGCTTTTCTCTTCTACTTCAGAGTTCGCATTATTGACAACGTCTGACATAGATTCCTCATATTTTTATGTTAGTAATTCAAAATTGAATTCTATAATTTCGCGTAATTGTGTTATTTCTTAGTTATAACTCATTAACATTTTGTTGCACGGTATTGATGTGCTTTATGCAGCTAAGTTAATAGAAATGTATGGCATTTTTGATGCCTTATTGTGTGTTGAGGAGTCTAACAAGCTTACCCTTTAGGGTGATTGATCTTGATCACTTTATGAGTGTATGTGAAAGAAAGCTACAGAATGCAGCGTTCCATTAACGTACCGTTGATAAGTCGTGTAATTTGTTTTCACAACTTGACGTTTATTTCACCCCGTCACATTTCTATTAGAAAAATAAGTAAGCCTTTTAATGCTTGGCTTGTTTTTTGCTAGATCATCCGCATAGACTAAATTTTGGCGCGCTGTTGCCACAAACAGGACGGAAATAGATGAAAAAGACACAAATGTTGCCACTAGCGGCAATTATCTCAGGACTACTTGTTGGCTGTGGCGGCGGAGGCGGCGGTGGCGGTGGCGGAAGTAGCTCCGGTGGTGGTCCAGCAAAAACTAGTTACGCATTTTCATTTTATTCTTCGACTAAATTGACCCAGTCTGAGTTGGACTCGACAAATTGTAGCGTGTTTAAAACAGGTACAGACATTAACAATAATCCAGAGTATCAGATATATACCAAGGCAACAGCTACTCAGGTGGATTCCTCAGTTATCGGCTTTTACAGTGATGAAAATGGAAAGCTCGAAGGCGATTATCTTCAGCCATCAAATAATAAGCTGGTCTTTTACTCTGAAGACATTCCAGTTGGAGGGTACTTCACATTCCAGGTCGTTGATACTGGCGGATCGATTATAGATGCAGTCTCATTCTCAAAAGAATTTATAGAAAAAGATGGGTCATTGAGAAACTCTAAATTCGGAATTAATCAAGTATCACAAAGTGTTAATGGTTGTGAAACAGGTGATAACTATGAGGTTGAAACTGCGAATAACATTAAGTATCACAACAATGCTAGTTATCCTGGAGGTGCTAGTAACTTCAACTTTTACTCACAGGTTGATGAAGTCTTAAATCAAAGCAACTCTTCATTGGTTGGTAATAATGATATTGATAAATATGACGATGAGAACACAGTAGTTATTCAATACACTGATGGTTCTAACTCTGAATTATCTCAATATGCTCTTGATAACTGGCCGATAGATCCTTCTTTTGGCTCAATTGAGATGTCTTTAGCGGACCAAACAGCAGGTAGTATTAGTTACAATAACAGTAGTATGAATATTACTACAGTGCCGATTGAGCTAGTCAGCGGCAATTACAGTACTAAATTATTCGAAAGAGTTTATGGAGATAACGTTTTTTCTCATCCAGCAGAATTAGTCGATGAAAAATGGGTATTTGAGGTAGAAGATACTTCTTTACCGATAAATGCTTCGTGGGGCGCAAAGTACTCTTCAACCGTTGATTCTTCGTCGGTTCCTTGGTCTTTGTATGTTAGTGATGCTTTGCTTTACTCAGTTACAAATTTGGCGGACCAGAAAGCTAGCGTTATTGCCAATGCAATTAGCAATGTCGTAAGTGTAAGTGGAGCAATTCCATTGAGCGATGAATTGGGGATGCAAAGAATTGCTTATAGAACAACAACAGTCGATAATTCTATAACGTATCGTGTTACACATGTTATCTACTCACTATTGAGTGACCAAATAGCTGTACCTGATTTAAACTTTTACGCTTACCCATCAGGTGTTGTGTCAGCCTTAACTGTGAACAATTCAGCGTCTTTTAATCAAGATCATCTCGTTCTTGAGGAACTTTCATCGGTTGGTTCAGATACTTTCCTATCAACATTCTCATCAGGACAGGCTTTAGATTTAGAATCTGAAGTCACTGGTTTAGTTGTAACGGAGAAGAGTGCAGCGCTAAATCGATTGAGGATCAAAGAGGTGACGAGTTTATTCCTTGAACGTTCTGATATTTGATTTGATTAACATTTGTAAAACAAATAAGCCCCCGTTAATCGGGGCTTTTTTATTACTACTATTCATCGAATTGAGAAGAAAACGCTACCTAGTGCATAATAAGTCAGAGTGAAGTGCTATTTATTCCTAAATGATAGGTTAATAATTTGTTGCATGTTAATCCGTGTGGTGCTAGTTTGTATCGCATGAAAAGGTCGGAGTACCTTGCATTTTCACAAACTTGGGAGAGAAAGCGCATGAAAGATGTACCGGCGCTGGACATAAAGGATCTACACAAAACGTTTGGTCAAAATGAAGTTTTAAAGGGAATTTCACTTTCTGCGCATAAAGGCGATGTGGTATCGATTATCGGATCTTCAGGTTCGGGTAAAAGTACTTTCCTTAGATGTATCAATCTTCTAGAGACACCTACTGCAGGCGAGATTTGGGTTAATGGTGAATTAATTCAGATGAAGAATAACCGCCAAGGTGTATCTGTCCCAGTTAATGAAAAACAAGTTCAACGAATCCGTTCTCGTTTGGCGATGGTTTTTCAGGGGTTCAATCTTTGGTCTCATCTGACCGTTCTCGAAAATGTTATTGAAGCACCTGTTCATGTATTAGGTGTACCTAAAGCACAAGCTATTGAAAATGCAGAGTTACTACTTAAGAAAGTAGGCCTGTATGAGCGTAAAGATTACTACCCAGGTCACTTATCTGGTGGACAACAACAACGTGCTGCGATTGCAAGAGCGCTAGCGGTTGATCCTGAAGTAATGCTGTTTGATGAACCAACATCTGCACTTGACCCTGAATTAGTTGGGGAAGTGCTTGGCGTAATGCGTGATCTAGCAGAAGAAGGAAGAACCATGCTTGTGGTAACACATGAAATGGCTTTTGCTCGTGACGTATCAAACCATGTGATGTTCTTACATCAAGGCCTGGTGGAAGAACAGGGCGACCCAGCTAAACTGTTTACGAACCCAGAGTCTGAGCGATTACAACAATTTATCTCCTCGATCTACTAATTGGTTTTGGCAGGTGAATTGTGAAATAGAACAGAATTGAAGCATTACTGCTAAGGTCAATGGCAGTGGTGTAAACAATGAAACACAACAACACAGCTCAACAAGTAAAACAATATTAAAACTAGCAAAACATAAAAACCTAAATCACAGGAGTAGGGATATGAAAAAGTGGTTATTAGTCGCGGCACTTGCGGCAACTGCGGCAACAGGCGTAGCTCAAGCGAAAGAATGGAAAACAGTACGCTTTGGTATTGAAGGTGCTTACCCTCCATTTAGCTGGACAGAAGCAGATGGTTCACTGAAAGGCTTCGACGTGGACATGGCTAACGCGCTTTGTACTGAAATGCAGGTGCAATGTAAGATCGTTGCACAAGATTGGGATGGTATTATTCCTTCTCTACTTGCTCGTAAATATGATGCGATCATCGCGGCAATGTCTATCACTGAAGAGCGTAAGAAGAAAATCGACTTCACTGGTAAATATGCACTTATCCCAAACAAGTTCATCGCTAAAAAAGGCGCAGGTCTTAACTTCGATGACCTAAGCGGTCAAAAAATTGCCGTTCAACGTGCAACAACTCACGATAAATACCTAACAGACAACTATGGCGATACGGTTGAAATCGTTCGTTACGGTTCTTTCGATGAAGCTTACCTTGATCTAGCAAACGGCCGTGTTGCAGCTGTACTGGGTGATGCTTCTGCTCTAGAAGAAGGTGTACTGAACAAAGCGGGCGGTGAAGCGTACGAGTTTGTTGGTCCATCACTAACAGATCCTAAGTGGTTCGGTGAAGGTTTTGGTATTGCTCTACGTAAGCAAGACAAAGACCTAACTAAGAAGCTAGATGCGGCACTCCTTTCTCTACGTGAAAAAGGCATCTACCAAGATATCGCGGCTAAATACTTCAACTACGACGTATACGGTCAGTAATCTCTAGCGTCAATTCTTAAGGGAGAGGCAACCCTCTCCCTGTCTTACCAACTTTTTCGCAGTTCTGTTGGAATTCATTATGTTTGATTTACAAGGATATGAAGTATCGATCCTGAAAGGGGCGTTGCTTACAATCGAAGTTGCTTTGCTGTCGCTCATTTTAGCTATGGTGCTCGGTATGTTAGGAGCCTTGGCAAAGCTTGCGCCATATAGCTGGGCTCGTGCTATTGCAACTCTCTACACAACCGTCATTCGAGGCATTCCCGATCTCGTGTTGATGATGCTGATTTTCTTTGGTGGACAGATCCTTTTAAACAACAGTTTGTATTCCATCAATGAGTGGCTCAATGAGTGGTTCACTTCCAGTGATCCTAACCATGAGTGGACCTCTTACTTACCAGATTATATTGATGTCAGCCCCTTTGTTGCTGGTGTCTTAACCATAGGCTTCATCTTTGGCGCCTACATGGCAGAAACGTTCCGTGGTGCGATCATGGCTGTTGACAGCGGTGAAATGGAAGCAGCAAAGGCTTATGGTATGAGCCCTGTGTTAGCTTTTCGTCGTATTCTACTACCACAAATGATTCGTCACGCTTTGCCTGGTTTTGGTAACAACTGGTTGGTTTTACTTAAAACCACGGCTTTGGTTTCCATTATCGGCCTAGAAGATATGGTACGTGTTAGCGCACTAGCTGCCGGTTCAACTAAGATGCCATTTACCTTCTACATGGCAGTGGCACTTATCTTCTTGTTCTTCACTAGTGTATCGACTGGTTTACTTAAACTTGTTGAACGCAAATTCAGCATCCACGCGAGGTAGTTATGGACTTTTCATTGATAATTGAAAGCCTACCGATTTACCTTGGTGGTCTATGGACAACGGCGTGGATGGTTTGCGTCGCTTTAATTATTGGCTTGTTTGTTGCCATACCATTAGCTATCGCTCGAAACAGCCACAATATGTTGATTAACGCACCTGCGTGGTCGTTTATCTATTTCTTCCGTGGCACACCTTTACTGGTACAGCTTTACTTGATTTATTACGGCATGGATCAGTTCTTCCCAGTGAAAGACACCTTGTGGGAAAACGCTTGGTTCTGTGCGTTGGTGGCATTCATCCTGAATACTTCTGCTTACACGGCTGAGATTATCCGTGGTGCAATCAATGGCTTACCTAAAGGTGAGGTGGAAGCGGCAAAAGCATATGGCATGAGTACACCGAAGACTTACCGTCGTATCATTCTACCTAGTGCTTTACGTCGTGCACTGCCAGCTTATAGTAACGAAGTTATCTTCATGCTTCACGGCTCTGCGGTAGCAGGTATCGTAACCATCATGGATTTAACAGGCGCAGCGCGTTTGGTTAACTCACGCTACTATGCTCCATTTGAGTCGTTCCTAACAGCAGGTCTGTTCTACATGGCGCTAACGTTTATCATCATTGCGATCTTCAAATACGCAGAGAAACGTTTCTTAGCTTACCTAAGACCACTTAGCTGATTGTATTCTAAATAACTAAAAAACGGCGCTCATTGAGCGCCGTTTTTATTAGGAGAGACTGTTTAACTTGTTATTTAAACGTTGACCAAATCGGCGCGTGATCGGAGGGTTTTTCGATACCACGTAGTTCGTAGTCGATGCCTGCTTCAGTACACTTATCCGCAAGTTTTTGAGTTGCTAGTACCACGTCAATACGAAGGCCGCGGTTGTCTACAAAACCTTTTGAACGGTAATCAAACCACGAGAATTGATCGTTAACTTCAGGGTGCAGTAGACGGAAGCTGTCCACAAAACCCCAATCCATCAATGTTTTTAGCCATTCACGCTCTTCTGGTTGGAACGAGCACTTACCCGTTTTCAACCAACGTTTAGCGTTTGGTTTACCGATACCGATATCTGCGTCGATAGGGCTAATATTGATGTCACCCATCACGATGATCTGCTCATCTTTGTTGTGATAGTCGTTCAGGTAGGTCATCAAGTCTTTGTAGAACTCACGCTTATATGGGTATTTGGTTTCATGCTTGATGTTGTCCCCTTGAGGGAAGTAGCCATTTAGCACAGTAACCTTTTCGCCATTCTCATCTTCAAACGTCACCATGATCATACGTTTTTGATGGTCTTCATTGTCTGTTGGGAAACCCTTCAGCACAGAGATAGGTTCTTGCTTACACAGCATCGCGACACCGTAGTGTGCTTTTTGGCCGTGGAAGTAAACCTTGTAGCCCATTGCTTCAACATCAGCAATTGGGAAGGCCTCGTCGTGCACTTTTATCTCTTGTAAACCAATTACGTCAGGTTGGTGTTTGTCGATAACAGCTTGCAGTTGATGAAGGCGAGCTCTTAGGCCATTGATGTTGAAGCTAATTACTTTCATTGATTTTTATACCTCTTGCAAACCCTTATGATTGCTTATTTATCACGGGTTTGCTGATTTAGTGAATGTCATGGCTAACCGTATTTAACCATGCTTAATAAATTTCATCGCCATTTCATCGCCACTTTTTTATGGTGTTATAGGCTGTATTGAGTGACGGGATTAAAGGTGATTGCATCACATAAATGGTTCGGGGAAAAGTGAGCATAAATCATGGTTTGCTCAATTTTTTGATGCCCCAGAATATTCTGCAAAACTAAAATATTACCACCATTCATCATAAAATGGCTGGCAAAAGTATGGCGCAAAACATGAGTTGCTTGACCCTTTGGTTAGTCGGGTAGGGCTTTTGTTAGCCACTTATGCGCGACACCATAACCGCAGCTAAAAAGCTTATCATTTGTTGGCTTGTGAAGCTCTTTGTAAAGCTTATTCGATATTGGAACGGTTCGGTTTCTTTTACCTTTAGTATTACTGAAAGTCAGCTTGTGCTTAAGTAACTGGCTGCCTCTCATTTTGACCACCTCATTGATAAGTGCCCCTGTCGCCAGACAGGTCTTGAAAATGGCGGTGAGATCTTCAGCGACTTTGCTTTCTTTAATAACCTTAAACAAGTGCATGATTTGCTCTTCACTTAAAAAAGTAACTTCAGATTCTGCTTTTTATGGACTCTACACCATAAACAGGGTTAGGTAACTTCCACTCCTTGAGCTTGATTAACTTATTGAATATGGACTTTAACCAGGCAATATCACCATTGTTTGAGCTGATGGAAAGGCTGCCTTTACGGCCCCGACCTTTATTGGTTCGGGTTGATCGGTAGTGGGCGAAATCTCGCGAAGATAAATGTGAAGCGATAGGGTTGTTCAATTCATTGCAAATGTGCAGCATACGGTTTTTTCTCCTAACCATGGTTTATCGACGATCTCTTTCATTAAGTAGAATTCATAGTTGTTCGCTTCGCCTTTGGTGGCGAAGCATTTACGAACATGTTTACCTTTATGGTCTTGCGGGTAGCACTCGCAAAGCCAAGGTTTCTTGCTGCCGTCTTTAAGGTTTCTGATAGACATAAAAAAGCCCGAAAGTACGTAAACGCCCATGAACCCACGGGGCGATGTTGTTAATGTTTAAAGTTCCAAGGTAGGAGCGCATCGATATCAGGCTCAGCTTTCGCTAGCTCTTTCATGCACTTGACCATGTAGTCGTAGAGGATAAGGCCGTTGGCTTTCGCAGTCTCGACGATGCTGTAAAGCATCGCGCTTGCATCAGCACCATTTGGTGTGTTCGAGAAGAGCCAATTTTTTCTGCCAATGACCAGCGGTTTAATTGCGCGTTCAGCACGATTATTATCGATAGATAAATGACCGTCATCGATATAGCGGAAGAGCTTGGGCCATTGGCCGAGCGTATACTTAATGAACTAGAGCTTATCACTTGTTGAGACGTCATCCATTCGTACAGCTCATCCAGTATCGGCTTGGCATGCAGTTGACGTTCTGCTTTTCGTGTTTCGACAGTCGCACCTTTTAAGCGGGATTCTATCCCATAGAGCTTCTGGATTTTAGCCAGCGCTTTATCTGCTTTGCCTGACTTAGCTTTACCTTGAAGCTTCTTAGCATCCATGAACTTTCGCCGTGCATGCGACAAGCAGCCAACATTGGTGACGCGATGAAGACCATCATAGGCACCATAGCCATCGGTTTGCAGATAACTACTGTAATTCTCCAAGAAGGCAACAGGGCATGCCCTCGCGCGACTGTTTTGATAGTCGTAAAAGGCGATATTCTTTACATTCGGCTGTGCAGTGTCGGGCGAGTCTGCGCCCGAGCAGTAGAGGCACATATAACACTGTTTATCTTCTTTGAGGACATWGAGCAGCGTTACATCCGCCTGAACCACCACTTGTAGAAGCAGGTGCTCTTTCAAGGCTGCATACAGCGGGGMGAACTTCTCACTGACTTGGATAATCCATCTCGCCATGGTGGTTCGTGACAGTTCGATACCCGACTGGGTAAACAATGACTCTTGGCGGTAAAGTGGCATCGCGTATTGATATTTGCCTAGGATGATGTTGGCCAACATCATCCTAGGCAAAGCTTTTAGGGATGATGCTTTGTGGCGCTGGCTTTTGAACGATACGGCTGTTGTCTTCCGTTTGCTCGCACTGACGACAAGCATATTTAGGACGAACATATTCCATGACGACAAGCATATTTAGGACGAACATATTCCAATACTTTGAGTACGGCGGGTGTAAACTCTAGCTTTTCACTGCGGTCTTCACCGATTTTATGCAGACTATGTTGGCAGCAAGCGCACCGCTTTTCATGGTCGTCTAAATCGAGTTCGATAACTTCACGAGGCAAGGTCTTTGGAAGGGGCTTGCGTTTACCACGTTTCTTCGTTGTGGTGGTCACCGTGACCTCAACCTCTTCTTCCTTAGCGGCTTCACATTCCACTTCATTAAAGAGATCGCCTTGAGATTCATCGTAAGGCTTTARCGCCTCCGAGCGTTTTGCGAACTGGCGGTCGAAAGCAAGTTTGAGTTGCTCAAGCAGAGATTGACGCTCTTGTTTCCATTGGTTTTCTGACGCCATCAGCGCTTTCACCATCGCTTGTAGCTCGGCAACATCTTGGCTTTCTGGGTTGATATCTGGCGTCTTTTTCATGGCATTTATTATACTAAAATCATGCCATTTATGCTTGGTGGATAAGGCTTTATTATCGATTAAGTCATTGTAAAATCATTTATTTGAACGGGTTTATGGCCGATAATCGTGAAGCCAGAAAGCAGTCTATCAAGCTCGAATTGAGTCAGGGTAAACACTTCATTTTTCTCTTTTGTAGGCCACTTATACTTGGCTTTTTCGAGGCGTTTGTACCAAAGCGCAAAGCCTGTTTTATCCCAGTACAACACCTTGATTTTGTCGCGCTGTTTTTTGGTTAACAGGAACAGTGCGCCACTTCCCAAAGGCAGGTCGGTGTCACTTTCGATAATCGCCGCGAGGCCATTGATGGACTNCGCTTGTAGCTCGGCAACATCTTGGCTTTCTGGGTTGATATCTGGCGTCCTTTTCATGGCATTTATTATACTAAAATCATGCCATTTATGCTTGGTGGATAAGGCTTTATTATCGATTAAGTCATTGTAAAATCATTTATTTGAACGGGTTTATGGCCGATAATCGTGAAGCCAGAAAGCAGTCTATCAAGCTCGAATTGAGTCAGGGTAAACACTTCATTTTTCTCTTTTGTAGGCCACTTATACTTGGCTTTTTCGAGGCGTTTGTACCAAAGCGCAAAGCCTGTTTTATCCCAGTACAACACCTTGATTTTGTCGCGCTGTTTTTTGGTTAACAGGAACAGTGCGCCACTTCCCAAAGGCAGGTCGGTGTCACTTTCGATAATCGCCGCGAGGCCATTGATGGACTTTCTAAAATCGACACTCTCACGATAGAGGTAAATCTCTGGAGCACTGAGCATGCGTTTCATGATAACGCACCGATGAGTGCAGCAAGATAGACCGCTGGCGTGCCTTGAGGAATGCTCAGCTCCACATCATTGATGAGAAGTGTCATGTTAGCCGTGGCTATTTGAGCTTGATACTTCATCGTCTTTTCAACGACCTCTGCTCGCACAAAGCCTTGAGAGATATCCGCTTCCTTGAGTTGCTGGCG
This sequence comes from Vibrio sp. Isolate32, assembly GCF_022397955.1. Lineage (GTDB taxonomy): Bacteria > Pseudomonadota > Gammaproteobacteria > Enterobacterales > Vibrionaceae > Vibrio. Next base: position 216,521 of record NZ_JAKEUQ010000001.1, read on the forward strand.
TTTGGCATAAAACGTGGAGGGGTTGAGTTCATTGAGCTTACAAAATGCTAGCGTTGACAATGAACGCGATTCAAATTGCTCGATAAGTGTTTGCCATTCTTGATTGGTGCGTCGTTTTGCCATTTCAAATCTCCTCATAGTTGGAGACTTGATCTTAATTCTTCGTGCTAGGTGATTAGAATGCGGGGTTTATGACGCGCTAACGAACGATACTCGTAACTGGAAAGAACAGTCTTCTCGAATCAAAAAAGGCGTGGTAACAAAGTCTCTGGGATGGCCAACTCAAGAAATGGACGCCATGTTTGGCTTCAAAAAGCATATTGGTATTTTTCACCCCAAATCAGTAGAAGGGCACCCGACAAGTATTCCAACTGAATCAATTTTAGATTGGGCTAGAAGGGTTATTGAGAAGCTTAAGATAGACGCTCCCAACCACCTACGGCAGTGGGTGGTTATCATTAACTTCAGCTTTGCTGCCCTATTTAGTGATAATTAGGAGTAAGTTTTGGGTATGTAAACTACATAGCAGCTTCCATAACTGCCTTCTTTGCTCCTTTCTGTTCAATATTGATGTATGCCTGAGTGATAGCATCAATTACAGATTGTTGCTGAACAATGGATTGATCGAAGATTGTTTCTTCACTCAAAAGTGCCTTAATCAATGACTCAATTGAGTCGTGTTTTTTGCAGATTGACAATAAATGATCAGAGAGAGGATCCACTACGTCTATTGGTTGATTGTTTTCATCAATACCATTGATGTAGCGCATCCATGCCGCAGTGACCAATGCTAAAGCGGTAAAATCATGCTTGTCTTTGGCCAAAATGCCCATCGATTCAATAATACGTTGTGGAAGCTTTTGGCTGCCATCCATAGCGATCTGATGGGTCTTATGTTTTAAATATGGATTTGAAAATCGATTTAAGAGCAGCTCGGAATACTCGATGAGATTGATATTATCGAGCTCTTGTAGGGTTGGTTTTTGCTCATTGAGCATAAGCCGACGAGTCATTTCTTTGAAACTAGGATTTTCCATCGTATCTGAAATGTATTCATATCCGGATAAGTACCCTGTGTAAGCGAGAAAAGAGTGGCTACCATTGAGCATTCTAAGCTTCATTTCTTCATACGGCTGCACATCTTTTACGAGTGATACACCATCAATTAGCTGCCATTCAGGGCGGCCAGAGACAAAGCTATCTTCAATAACCCATTGTAAAAACGGTTCTGTGATCAGGCCACAAGGATCAAACTTACCGGTTAATGACTCGATAGTTTTCAATGATTCGTCGGTCATTGCGGGTACAATTCTATCGACCATTGTGCCAGGGAAGCTTGTATGGATTGAAATCCATTCGGATAGATCCGGGTCTATCATGTTGGCGTAAGCAATAATGGCGGCTTTCGTTACTTCACCGTTATGGGGCATGTTGTCACATGACATGATACTGAAGGCGGGTAGGTTTCGTTCTTTTCTCAAACTTAACGCAGCAACTATTACACCTAAAGCAGATTTTGGAGCTTTGGGATTAGCGATGTCTTGAGCGATTAACGGGTGCCCTGCATGAAGTTGGCGAGTGTTCGGGTCTACACAGTAGCCTTTTTCAGTAATCGTTAGTGAAACGATCGATACTTGGGGCTCAGCCATTCTTTCTGTAATAGAGTCAATCCCGTCTAGGTTAGGGTGCATACTATCTATCACTGATTCGATAGTGTGAATATTGGTAGTGGTATGATCTTGTTCAACGACAGTGTAACGATGGTCTTGCTCTCTCAACTCTTGAATAAAGGGCTTTCCACTAAACAAGCTTACGGTCGTATAGCCCCAATCACTAGGAGTTATCTGATTGAGTTTGTCTAATACCAAAGCTTGGTGAGCACGGAAAAATGCACCACAACCAATATGAACAATTCGGTTTTTAAGTGACGAGCGATCATAATTTGAATGTGGTGGCTGATCATATTCTGTTCGACTAGAAGCCATATAAATATCCTTAGATGTAATGCGAATTTGGGAGAGCGAATGAGCTATCGAAGTCTCCGAATGAGTATTGGAGACTTAATATGTTGAATAAAAAGTATACGGATGATTGCCAGTACTAAGTGTTACTGCATTTTTATCAATGCTTTACGTACTTTTTGTGGGGCGTTCTCAATAAGTGCAATAGCATCAGGAGCGGTATCGAGAGTGAACTCATGACTGATTAAAAACTCGGTGTCGAGTTTTCCTTGAGCCATCCAGTTAATCACTTTCGGGAACATTTTGTTATTCAGACGAGAGCCTACAATGGTCAGCTCTTTCTTGATCACTTCGACTTGCTGAAGTGGGCTATCTTCACTAGAGAAGCCGAGCAAACATACAGTCCCCGCAGGAGCAGCTAACCTCATAATTTCAGGAATAAGAGCAGGAATACATGCTGCGTCAGCGATCAGTGGTACACCTTGCCCATTTGTCAGCTCCATGACTCGCTGCTCGGTGTTTTCTTGTTTAGGGTTAATGGTATGAGTTGCCCCTAATTGCTTGGCGGTTTCTAACTTTTCATCAAGAAGATCGACAATTATAGATGGAATACCTAAAACATTAGCAATTTGTACAATGGTTAATCCAATAACGCCTGCACCGTAGATCAATATTGTGTCATCCGAAGAAGCGTCTAATCGGTTAAACACATTAGCTGCGATACTGTAAGGTTCTATTAAGGTGGCATCTCTTAAGTTGATGTTGTCTGGTAGGGCAATGATATTGGCTGCAGGCACGGCTTGAAATTGTGTGAATCCGCCATCGGTGTGAACACCTATCACTTGAAGTTCATTACACACATTCGATCGACCGATTTTGCAAGGTCGGCATTGGCCACAGCTGATCACAGGGTTCACGACCACTTTTGCTCCAACTTCCAGCCCAGTTAAGCTGTTTCCAATCTTTTCGATAGTTCCTACAAACTCGTGCCCAGTGATTCTAGGGTAGGTAGCAAATGGGTTTTGGCCGTGAATGATATGCAGATCAGAGCCACAAATCCCGGCGTACTCTACACGAACTAATACTTGGTCATCAGAGAAAGAGGGTACGTTTTGTTCGACGACTTGGTAGTCATTAATTCCATTAACAATAAATGATTTCATTTTTAGTTACTCAACTTATCTATCACGTTATCGATGTGCTTGATCATTGCCGATTCAGCTTGTTCAGGCTCTCCGGACTTGATCGCGTTGAAGATCGCTTGATGATCGTCAATCCAAATTCCTTTTGCAGTCGGTTCGTTAGCAATGACTTCCATGCGATCCCACATTTTCCCTTTCATATGTATCGACATCAGATCTTGGTGGAAGATAGTTAATAGTGGGTTCTGGCAAGCACTAGCGATCGCACAGTGAAACTGTTGGTCAGCATCATGAGATGTTTTATGTCTTAACTCGATACTTGAGAAAAATTGAGACGCATTCATCATGTCAAGGCATTGCTGAAGTTCGTTGATCAACTCAGGCGTATTGTTCAGCGCTGCTTGTTTCGCAAACTCACCTTCAATAATTTTTCTAGCCGATAAAATGTCGTTTGGCGTAAATTCACTCAGTGACGGAGAAGGCAGGTGAGGCTGACTTTGTAAGACGAAAACCCCAGCTCCTTTCTTGATTTCAGCAATGCCAGATAGCTCCAAATAGACCATCGCTTCACGTATGACGGTACGGCTCACATTGAGCTCTTCTGACAGCTTCCGTTCTGGTGGGATTTTGTCCCCTACGAGGTATTGCTTAGCATTAATTCGGTTAATGATCTGATTGGCGACGGTTATGTACAGCCTGTCATTTTTTATTGTCATGCCTCTACCTTGTTCATAATCGATCCTTTATGCCGCTAATGATTAGTTGTGCGCCCATCTCTTTTCTCAGTCTATTTAATGGTATTAACCGTGAAAGATGTTGGCTCACTCTGCAGCGTTGTTATGTATCAATTAAACCATCATTTATCTTAAAGTTATGTGACCAAAGGCATGTTAATACAATGATATTGTCCAGACCAATTATTTTTATGTGGATTTTTTGGTGTGACCAAATATATTTCTACACGGCGTTATATAGCTTCGACAATAGAGTAAATAAGCAGAGCTAAGCGGTGTGGTGTTATTTTTATAGATCGGAAATGGTAAAACAGGCACTAGGTCAATGATTTACAGGTTTTTAGTAAAAAATCATACTTTATCGTCTTGGAATATTGCACTTCGAATTTGGTTTAGGTTGTATTTTGGTTTTTAATTTAACCTGTTGTTTTTAATTAACTTTATTTTCATTTTTACTGGGTTGTAAAACTTGACCAAGTTAAATGTTCTTAAAGTGATGCGGAGTTCTCATCGTGGATTCAGCCCAAATCGAGAAAGGTAAAGCAAGTGTGACAAATAGAGTGATTCGCATAAAAATGACTATTCTTGATCGAGATGTGGTTTTTCTGGTTGCGAAAGATGAAACTTTGCACATAAAAATTCTATGCTAAGTAGGGTCTTTCTGTCACATTTATCACACTTAATGTTATTAATTATTGTAAAATGTTAATTCAATGTTAGGTTGAATTGGTCTGTACAATAAAAGATAGAAATGGAGAACACGATGAAGCAAAAACTATTGAACGTCGCTATATTAGCGTCTTCTCTTTTCACTGGAATTGCATCTGCTGCCGACTACACTTTGAAATTTGGCCATCTGGCAAACGATGACAATGTTTGGAACAAAGCTGCCCTACATTTCCAAAAAACGGTGGAAGAAAAATCTGAAGGACGAATTGAAGTTTTGGTATATCCGAACTCTGAATTAGGATCTGAGATGGATATCATTAACGGCATCCAACTAGGCACGGTCGACCTAACAATCTCGGGGGAATCATTGCAAAATTGGGCACCGAAAGCAGCACTGCTTGCAATCCCATATGCAATCCGTGATAGCGAGCACTTGGCGGCAGTTGCCAATGGTGAGATCGGTAAAGAGATTGAAGAACAAATCACTCAGCTTTCAGGCCTGGTGCCACTAACTTGGTTCGAACGTGGTTCGCGTAACCTAACTTCGAATAAACCAATCACAACGCCAGAAGACCTTAACGGTATGATTCTGCGTGTTCCAAATGTTCCAATTTTTGTAAAGGTGTGGGAGCAACTTGGTGCTAAACCGACTCCGATGGCGTTCTCGGAAGTGTTTACTTCTCTACAACAAGGCACGATCCATTCTCAAGAAAACCCGTTATCACTGATCAACAGCGCATCCTTCTTTGAAGTTCAAGGTTATGTGAATAAAACAGAGCACGTACGCAGTTGGATTTACGTTGTTATGGGTAAGCGTCAATTAGAAAAACTACCTAAAGACTTGCAAGCTGTGGTTAAAGAAGCCGCTGCCGAAATGCAGGCCTATGAACGAGAGTTATTCCTAGAAGATGAAAGAAAGCTTGGTGAGATATTGCAAGAAAGAGGGATGAAATTCGTTGATGTCGATCAAGAGGCATTCCGTGAAGCTGCGCTTCCGGCTGTTCGCAAAAGTTTGAATAAAGAGCAGTTAGCGCTGTTTGAAGATATCCAAAAACTATAAGTAACCCTTGGGGAGGTGGATACCTCCCTATTTTCTCATGAGGGAAATTATGACGACAATTGTAAATGTGGCCGAAGAACAAAAAGAGTCACTCGTTTCGAGAGCCGTAAATCACATTGATCGACTTGCCACTCGCTTTTTTAGTTTTTTTACAATTTGTAGCTTAGTTGCTTTATGTGGTGTGGTTTTACTACAGGTATTTGCGCGAATGTTTTTAGAAAGTACTCCTGCTTGGACAGAAGAACTTTCTCGCTACTTCTTTATCTATACCGTTGCTTTTGGCTCTGGATTAGCGTTCAAGTCAAAAGAACTAGTGAGTGTCGATATTATAGTTTCTAGACTAAATGAAAAATGGCAAAGCATATATCAACTAATTGTTAATATCGTTATTTCTATTTTTATCTTTATTGCTTTGCCAAATGCATTTAAATTTATGAATATCGGTGAATGGCAAACATCACCAGTACTTGCAGTTCAAATGGACTACATCTTTTTTGCAAGTGTTCTTATCTTTGCAAACCTACAACTATTTATAGCTTTAGATTCTATAAAAATAATTATTAAACACACAAGTCGAAGAGGATGATATGGAAGTCTATATATTATTTTCGGTTTTCTTTATTTTATTAACATTAGGCTTTCCTATTGCAATTACGCTTGGAATAGCATCAATGGCTTACTTATTGATGGCCGATATTTCATTAACCGTGATTCCACAAAAAATGTTTGCGGGCATTGATTCATTTGTACTCCTTTGTATCGGTGGTTTCATCCTTGCCGGAAACTTAATGAATCGGGGAAACATCACCGAACAGATCATCGGGCTAAGTAACGCGATGCTGGGGCATATTCGCGGTGGGCTTGGGCTAGCGAATGTTAGTGGTTCAATGTTGTTTGGTGGCGTTTCGGGTACTGCGGTTGCTGATACAGCATCGATTGGTTCGGTCATGATCCCAGGGATGGCAAAAAGTGGTTACGACAAACCATTTGCAGCCGCGGTGACGGCTGCCTCATCAACCATCGGGCCAATTATTCCTCCTAGCGTACCTATGATCATTGTCGGTACGTTGACCAGTATCTCGGTTGGAAAACTGTTTCTAGCTGGTGCTGTACCGGGGTTATTGTTGGGTGTGGGGATGATGGCAACGACTTATTTTCTATCGGTAAAACGAGGTTATCCGAAAGAAAAACGTGCAACTCTATCGGAAATTATTCTTCACTTGAGAACAAGCTGTTGGGCGATTTCACTGACATTTCTAATACTGATTGGCATTGTAGGTGGCTTCTTTACACCGACGGAAGCCTCTGTCGTCGCAGCGCTTTATGCAATGATTATCGGTATATTTGTTTATAAAGGACTTTCGTTTAGAGATCTTCCCAAAATACTACTTTCGACTGCGGTTACCACAGCATCACTAATGCTGCTTGTAGGTTTAGCGAATGTTTTTGGATGGATACTAACGTCAGAAAAAATCCCACAAATGATAGCATCTGCGATATTAACGGTCAGTGAAAATCCAATCATTGTATTGCTAATCATCAACTTATTGTTGCTGTTGGTAGGCTCGTTCATGGAGACCATTGCGGCACTGATCATACTATTTCCTACATTATTAGGCGTAGCGACTGCTGTGGGTGTTGACCCAGTGCACTTTGGTATTATCGCTGTGCTTAACTTGATGATTGGTCTAACTACACCACCTGTTGGAGTTTGTTTGTTCGTTGCTGCGGGCATTGGCGGAATTCCGATGGAGAAAGTCGTAAAAGCAATCGTGCCTTTCCTATTGTGTAATTTAGCCGTGTTATTGATGGTCACATATATACCAGCTGTATCACTTTGGCTACCAAGCGTGTTCTTATAAAAAACTAGAGTTGATGCAATGTTAGATGGTCGATACCCAGATTATTCTCGAATGAGAAAAAAAACAGAAGCGAATATCCCCAAGTTTATATATGAATATTTAGAGGGAGGATGTTTTGATAATATTGGATTGGAGACAAACCGTTTAGCATTGCAGAAATCTAGGTTAGCACCAAGGTATTTAGCGCCGTATTCAAAGTGCGATTTAAAAACTACAATTCTTGGGAAAGAATATAGCGCTCCATTCGGCATTGCACCAATCGGTTTACAAGGCCTAATTTGGCCTAATTCACCGGTTATTTTGGCGAAAGCAGCAAAGAAGTACAATATTCCATATGTTCTAAGCACCGTTTCATCTGAGTCGATAGAAGTAATCGCAGAGTTAGCAGAAGACAATGCATGGTTTCAACTCTACAACCCAGTGGATGAAGCAATACAAGATTCAATATTGGGACGTTTGAAGAGCTGCGGCTATAAAAACTTGGTGGTCACGGTTGACATTCCGACGTTTGGGTTTAGGCCCAATGACATCGCGAATGGATTAACTATGCCTCCTAAGCACTCTGTTAAGAACTTCATCGATGTATGCAAAACGCCGCAGTGGGCTACTCAAACTCTCAAGTATGGAATTCCAAAATTTAAAAACTTGGAACCATACATGAGAGAGCATCATCTGGATTTACCAGAAATGATGCGCTCGATGGCGATGGGGAAAGTGGACACGGTAGGCTTGAAAAGAATAAGGGACAAGTGGGAAGGGAATTTAATAGTAAAAGGTGTTTGTTCTAGCGGCGATCTCAAGTTACTTGAAGAGGTGAATGCCGACGGGGTTATTTTATCTAACCATGGAGCTCGGCAGTTAGATGCTTGTGAATCCCCAATAGATCTTCTAAGAAAAATAGGTGGAGATTCAGTGCCCGCAGATATGGCGATGATGATGGATAGCGGTATTCGATCGGGAGTGGATATTGCCATTTCCTTAGCATCCGGGGCTCAATTTACATTTTTGGGTCGCTTTTTCATGTACGCCGTGTCGTCATTGGGTAAGGAAGGTGGAGAGCATGCAATTGAAGTGCTAATGCAGCAACTGACTCAAGTAATGGAACAAATTAGGTGTGAGAAACCCGCTGATTTGTCAGGGTTCCTCGCAAACTAGATATAAATAAAAGCTTATTTAATTTTGGAAAATAGTTGCTCATTATCGAATAACTAGGCTGGTCCGTTTCTACAATAAAAATATTTGTTGGATGGATATATGAATTATGTCTATAGGGTTGGATCGATATTATCTCAATTAATGTTGCATTAAGACTCTAAACTCTCATTCGTCCGATTTATTGAATAAGTAAAAACTTTTTGGGAGATAAATATGAAGATGTCATTTCGTTGGTATGGCGAAGGGAATGATGAGGTAAGTTTACCTTTTATTAAACAGATTCCTGGTGTTGAAGGCATTGTTTGGTCATTGCATGATATACCTGCTGGAGAAGTTTGGAGTGAAGAACGTATTCTCGCTGAAAAAGAAATAATAGAGAAAGCAGGTTTTCATATTGATGTCGTTGAAAGTGTTAATGTTCATGAAGACATTAAACTCGGTCTGCCATCAAGAGATAAGTATATTGATAACTATATTGAAACCTTAAAAAGACTGGCTAAAGTCGGGGTGAAAGTTGTCTGCTACAATTTTATGCCAGTATTCGATTGGACCAGAACCGAGCTGTATAAAGAAATGGAAGACGGTTCTAACGCTCTGTTTTTCGAAAAGAGTAAAATCAGTGACATTGAGCCTATTGAGCTTATCGAAAAATTATCAAAGAACGTATCTGTAACAATGCCAGGGTGGGAACCAGAACGACTATCCCAATTAAAAGAAACGTTTGAGAAATACAAAGGTTTTACAGCGGAAGACCTTTGGGGAAACCTCCAGTATTTCTTAAAAAAAGTTATCCCCGTTTGTGAAGAATTCGATATTAAAATGGGGGTTCACCCAGATGACCCTGCATTTCCTATCTTTGGGTTACCTAGAATTATTATTAATAAAGAGAATATTCTAAGGCTTTTAAACTTGGTCGACAGCCCATATAACGGCTTAAGTTTATGTACCGGATCACTTGGTTCGAGCAATAACGATATTCCAGATATCATTGACGAAGTTCATGAACGAATTCATTTTATACATATACGTAATGTAAAAAGATTTGAGAATGGTGACTTTATAGAATCTTCTCATCGAGCGTGTGATGGATCCGTCGATACGATCAAAGTAATACAAACACTTCATAAGCACGATTATCAAGGTTATGTACGACCAGATCATGGTCGCCATATTTGGGGTGAAGAGAAATGGGCTCGTCCTGGTTATGGTTTATATGACCGAGCTCTTGGGATTATGTACATCCTTGGTGCATGGGATAACTTGCAGGCGCAGCAAGCTGGTAAGTAAATCGCGAGTTCGATAGACGAATAAGTCGTGTGCTAATAGTAAGATTCAGCCCGATTAAGCGATATTCGGGCTGTTCTACAGCAAGTACATACTATTGTTGACCATTTAATTTCCCAGCGCTGCTGAGGCTAAAGATGAAAAAAAAAATAGCCATTATTGGCGAATGCATGGTTGAGCTACAGCATAAAAATGGGGCGCTGCAGCAGTCATTCGGCGGAGACACACTAAATACAGCACTTTATTTCTCTCGCCTGTGCAAAGCTCAGGATATCGAAACCTCCTATGTGACGGCATTGGGTGAAGACCCTTATAGTCGAGCAATGCTAGACGCTTGGAAAGAGGAGGGGATTGATACTTCTCTAATTCATCAAATTCCAGGCAAACAACCGGGAATCTATCACATTGAAACCGATTCAACTGGTGAGCGCAGCTTTTATTATTGGCGTAATGAAGCTTCTGCAAAGTTCATGTTTGACCAAGATAACGCGCATGAATTACTAGCTAAATTGAAGCAATTTGATGTGATTTACCTTAGTGGTATTACGCTTGCAATTTTGACTGATACTAGCCGAGGCATGCTATTTGAACTATTGGATAGTTTTTCTGGTCAAGTTTTCTTCGATAACAACTTTCGCCCCAAGTTATGGCAAGACCGTAATGAAGCGCAGAAAGTATATTTAAAAATGCTGTCATACACCGACACTGCCTTGCTGACCTTCGATGATGAAGAAGCGTTATATGGTGATGAGGACGTTGAGCAATGTATTGCACGTACAAAAGACGCTGGTGTCTCTGAAGTTATCGTTAAACGAGGCAGTAAGGATTGTCTTGTTTATGACGGTGAAACTCGTGCTTCAGTTGCCGCGAATCAGGTCAAAAACGTCGTGGATACGACAGCTGCCGGTGATTCATTTAGTGCCGGTTTTCTCGCTAAACGTCTTAGTGGTGGTAGCGGAACACAATCAGCAGAAGCAGGGCACATTGTAGCCAGTACCGTCATTCAACATAAAGGCGCGATCATCCCAAGAGATGCAATGCCAGATTTGTATTTATAACCCGTTCAACGAAGAGAGAGTCCTAATGACTACGTTAAATGAACACTTAGCAAACCTAAAAGTTATTCCCGTTATTGCAATAAATAACGTTGAAGATGCAATTCCACTAGGCCATGCACTGCTTGAAAATGGTATGCCTTGTGCTGAAATCACTCTGCGCACCGAATGCGCTATTGAAGCGATTCGTTTAATGCGTAAAGAGTTCCCTGATATGTTAATTGGTTCCGGCACTGTACTAACTAATGAGCAGGTAGATGCCTCTATCGAAGCGGGCGTAGATTTCATCGTTAGCCCAGGTTTCAACCCTCGCACCGTACAATATTGTATCGATAAAGGTGTCGTAATTGTTCCTGGTGTCAACAACCCAAGCCTTGTTGAGAAAGCCATGGAGATGGGGCTAAGTACATTGAAATTCTTCCCAGCAGAAGCCTCTGGCGGTGTAGGCATGCTAAAGGCGCTTACTGCTGTTTACCCTGTTAACTTTATGCCAACTGGTGGTGTGAGCCCGAAGAATGTGGATGAGTACTTATCTATACCGTCAGTATTAGCATGTGGCGGCACTTGGATGGTTCCGACAAAACTTATGGATGAAGGAAAATGGGATGAACTAGGTGCTTTAGTTCGAGATGCTGTTACACATGTAAGTGCTTAGTATTTAAATTTCATACTTTATTGTTACTTTAGACCTTGTTTACGACGTAATAATAAGGCCTGAACGAGGGATATGTTTCAATCATTAATGTTCCACCGACAAACATGTGTGAGTAGAATAAAGTTTGTTACCAAGTAATTGTAGTGGACGAGAAAATTTGGCCACTCGATTAGAAGATTTGGCCTTAAATCTGATAATTCACGATAAGCTAAATTAGCAAAGCCGCTAACTCAGAAATGTCCAAAAATGAGTTTCAAATGTTTGTAACTGTGTGTTTGTAACTGGCAAACGATAAATGAATCCTTTTATCAGGCTTCATCTTAACTACCCCAATTTATGTGAGATCGCATCAACTATCAGATATAGAGTGGCTAAATGGGCAATGAAATTATCGCCACTTCATCGCCACTTTGACCGTACTGGCTTTGTAAGGTGTTATTTTATATTGTTTTTAATTTGTTGGCGATATAAAAGTTAAGTAAGCGTCTAATTAACCACATATTCTAATTTCAGCAAGCCTTTGTCATAGTTTCGCCAGCCTAATGGAGGAACTATGACACAATCAGAAAAGCACCAACATTGGACGGCCATTGTTTTCAAGCAACAAGAAAGCGGCCTTTCTATTCCACATTTTTGTAAAGAGCACGACATCAACTACGCCACTTTTCACTACTGGCTGAAAAAGCTCAAGCAAACCGACGATGAACAAGTAGCTCACCAAGTGGTCATGAATGATCACCCATCTTTCAGTGGGGAAATGGTTGTCGTCCACTTGCCTAACGGACTCCGAGCCGAGTTGCCAACGTCACTTTCATTGGTTCAGATTCAAACATGGCTTAAGGCGCTGCAATGATCCCAAGTGGCGCTGTCTATCTTGTCTCAGGTATTACCGACATGAGAAAGTCGATTGATGGCCTCTCTCTCGTTGTGGCCGATGTGCTAGAAATGGATCCATTGAGTAGCGCATGGTTCATCTTCTGCAACCGAGGACGAGATAAAATCAAAATCTTGTTCTGGGATACCAATGGTTTTTGGCTCTATTATCGCCGCTTAGAAAAAGGCCGCTTCAAGTGGCCAAGGCCTACGGCGTCTGGTCATATCCACATCTCTACCCAACAACTCAACTGGCTGCTCTCTGGGTTAAAACTTGAAAATCCGCAAGCACATCAGCCTCTCTATGGGCGAGAAGTGTGAGCTAGAATGTTGATCATCATACTGGGCTTGAATGATCTTTTTTCGCTGTCAGACTAGGTGAAAATATTGAATTAAGAGCCCTCACATGACCGAACTTCCTGATGATGTTGAACAACTCAAAGCGATGCTGCTCAAACTTCAGGAGGAAAACCAATCTAAAGATAATGCGATAGCGACATTAGAGAAAACCGTTCAAACTCAAGCAGAAGAAGTCGTTGAGCTAGAAAACAAAATGCAGTTACTCATCGAACAGCTTAATCTCAGTAAATCTAAGCGCTTCTCTGCCAAAAGTGAAAAAGAACCCAAAGGTACCTTCAATGAAGCTGAGCAACAAAATGCCTTGCCTAAACCTGCACCGAAGCATCATAAGAAAGGCCGAAAACCTCTGCCTCAAGAGCTAGAGCGAGAAGTGCTACAACACACACTCAATGCACCTTACTGCGACTGTTGCAATGAACCATTACATGAGTGCGGAACCGACGTCTCGGAAGAGCTAAAAATCATCCCTCAAAAGGTCAGCGTTATACGCCATAAGCGCACCAAATACGCTTGCCGACACTGCGAAAACACACAAACCAGCAGTAAAATCATTACCGCCCCTAAGCCTGCTAATATGATCCCAAAAAGCATGGGCAGCCCTGAAGCGTTCGCCGCGGTTGTTACCGCAAAATATGTGGATGCACTGCCGCTTTACCGTCAGGTCGAAATTTTAAAGCGTTCTGATATCGAGCTAAGCCGAGGTACACTGGCGAACTGGTGCGTTCAACTGGGCAACAAAGTGAATGTCATCATTGAAGCGATGAAAGCCCACTTACTGAATGAAAAGCTCATCTGCGCCGATGAAACCACCGTTCAAGTGCTGCGAGAAAAAGATAGAACAGCACAAAGCAAATCTTACATGTGGGTCTATCGCAGTGGTGAGTTCGTTAAACAGCCAGTAGTAATTTACGACTATCAGCCAAGCCGCGCTGGGCAATGCGTTAAAGATTTTTTAGGTGGTTACTCGGGCTACTTGCTCACCGATGGTTATCAAGCCTACAGCGGTTTAAACAATGTTATCCAAGCTGGTTGTTTAGCTCACGCCCGACGTAAGTTTACTGATGCGCAAAAAGCACAACCAAAGAAGAAGTCAGGCCGTATTGAAAAGGTCATCAACTTCATCGCCAAGCTATATGTTGTCGAGCAAGAAGCCAAGAGGTTAAATACTGTTGAAAGGCAGCAACTACGCCAACAAAAATCGAAACCAATCTTAGATAAGTTCCATCAGTGGTTGCTTGAAAGCCAAGAAAAAGTGCTGCCCAAAAGTCAGCTCGGCGGAGCCATTAATTACACCGTCAACCAATGGCCTAAGCTGCTCACTTATCTCGAAGATGGTGATATCAGCATAGATAATAATGTGACTGAGCGAGATATCCGCCCGTTTACTACGGGTCGTAAAAACTGGATGTTCTCCACGTCTGTTGAAGGTGCCACTGCGAGTGCTAACTTATATAGCTTAGTAATGACGTGTCGAGCGAATAACATCAACCCATATTACTACTTCGCGCACTTGTTCAAAGTGCTTCCAACGCGTTAGCCTCAAGATGATCTTACCGATCTTATGCCATGGAACTTTGACATCAATGAGACCGAGTAAGGCCTCACTGCTTAATTAGACGCTTACAAAGTTAATTACTTTTATTTATTTTGATACCTCTTGCAAACCCTTATGATTGCTTGTTTATCAAGGGCTTGTTGATTTATTAAGCATGGTTAATCGTATTTAACCATGCTTGATAATGTATGTCGCCATTTGTAGAGATAAAATGGCGACATTAAATGACGTGGATACTTGTTTTGAATCTATTGAGTCTTGAGTAAATCTAAAAAGAACGCGTATTCCAGTGCGTCTTCTTTTAGTCGTTTAAATCTCCCCGACGCACCGCCGTGACCAGCTTCCATCTCGGTTTTGAACACAAGTACGTTGTTGTCTGTTTTCATCTCACGTAACTTCGCTACCCACTTCATAGGTTCAAAGTACTGTACTTGCGAATCATGCAGACCTGTTGTCACCAACATGTTCGGGTAGTTCTGAGCTTTCACGTTGTCGTATGGCGAGTAACTCAACATGTAATCGTAGTAGGTCTTATTATTTGGGTTACCCCATTCGTCGTACTCGTTGGTTGTAAGAGGAATCGATTCATCAAGCATGGTCGTTACTACATCAACAAATGGAACATGAGCGCCAATGCCTCGATACAAATCAGGTGCTTGGTTGATGATTGCTCCCATCAACAGACCGCCAGCCGAACCGCCCACCGCGAATACCTTTTCTTTCGAGGCATAACCTTCTGCACCTAGGCCTTTGGTGACATCTATGAAGTCGTTGAACGTGTTTTGTTTAGTCAGTTTTTTGCCATCTTCATACCAAGGGCGTCCTAGCATCTCTGAACCACGAATATGTGCAAGAGCGTAAACGAAGCCTCGATCAAGCAGGCTGAGACGAACTGAGCTGAAGGTCGGTTCTATGGTTGAACCATAAGAACCATAGCCGTATTGGTAAATTGGGTTAGTGCCGTCTTTTTTGAATAGATCTTTGCGATAAACCAAAGAGACAGGTACTTGCTTACCATCACGAGCCGTAATCATGATTCGCTCTGATTGGTAATTATCTGCGTCGAAATCACCTAATACCGGTGTTTGCTTCATGATTTCGGATTCACCTGTATTAAGGTCGAAATCATAGTAAGTGCCTGGAGTCGTTAAGCTGCTGTAATAGACTCGAACTTTTGAGTTATCTAACTCATAGTTACTTGTTAGGTAGGCAGCAAAGGCGGTGTCGTTGAACTCAAGTGTGAACTCTTTGCCTGTTGAGAGTTGGCGAACTTTCACTGTAGACAAGCCATCTGCGCGTTGCTCGTAAACAAGATGGTCATCAAACAACTCGAAATCAACAAGCTGAGTATTATCGTCCGCCGGAATGACATCGACCCATTTTGAACGGTCATGCTTCTCTTCGGCTGTGACTTTCATTAAACGGAAGTTGACCGCTTGGTAGTTGGTGTAGATGTAATACCAATCCTCTAGCTTGGCGATGCTGTATTCTATGCCTGTTTCTCTTGGGTAGAAGGCTTCGGCTTTTGCATTTGGGTTATTGGCATCAATAATTGAAACACCACTGGTTTCTGTGCTCGAGTGCCAAATGTATACCTGCTGGCTATCTTTACTCTTACTTATGCTGGTGTAGTAAGCGCTGTCAGCTTCTTCATAGATTAGTTCATCGCTTGTTTGAGGTGTGCCTAATACGTGGCGGTAAACTTGATAGCCGAGTAAAGTTTGTGGATCTTTTTTGATGTAATAGAACGCTTGGTTGTCGTTTTGCCATGCGATAGCGCTCGAAGCACCTTCAATTTCATCGTTCAGGTATTCACCTGTTGTGAGATCTTTAATCTTAATGGTGTAAATACGACGGCTCAGTGTATCTTCGCCATAGGCCAGCATATTTTCGTTCGGGCTGACTGATAGGCCACCAATGCTGAAGAATTCATGTTCTTTGGCGAGTTCGTTAACGTCTAAGATGACTTGTTTGTCTATTCCTAAAAAGTGTTTTTCGCGCAAATGAACTGGGTATTCGTTGTCACCTGTGACTTTATTTGAGTAGTAATAGCTACCTTTACGAACTGGTACCGAATTGTCGTCTTTGGCGATTCGGCCTTTGATCTCTTCAAATAACTGTTCTTGAGATGCTTCTGTGTGTTTCAGAACAGTTTCGGCATACTGGTTTTCTTGCTCGAGGTGCCGCAATATCTCTGGGTCTTGGCGTTCATCATCGCGCATCCAATAGTAATCATCAATTCGTGTGTCACCATGAGTCGTCATTGAATGAGGGGCTTTCTTAGCAACGGGAGCTTGAGTTTGTTGAGCGATAAGTTGCGATGGAGAGTATTGGTTCATGGTTGTTATTCCTTGATTGCTGCATCCGGCGATAAGCGCGACTGATACGGCTAATGTGGTAAAAGCGAAACGCATCTGTATATCCTTAGTGTGCACCTTATTCGTTTAATGACAGCACCCTTTGTTGGAGAGTTGAGGTACCTTGGTGTTCTTCCAGTGATGCTATTTATAATTGGATTCTGGATATGCACTTCATCATAAGTGTCTGTTATTGTTTTCAAAAAATCAAAGTAATGTTAAATGAAATTACTGATACGTGAGAGTGGAATAAATGTACAACAAAAAAGGGACACACTTTTCAGTATGTCCCTCTTCTTTGTTTCGGCAAGGTTCGAATTTGTTTTAGATAGCCAATGGCATTTCGTTTGAGTGATCAGGCTTACGATTAACCCAACGTAAACCAAGCATAGCGATAAGTGACATGGTAATCATCAAGCAACCCAGTGGCAGTTGATCTTGAGCTGGGAAGAACGATGCCAACAGTGTTGCGATACCGGCACCTAGATTCTGCATACCACCTAAGATCGCGCCACCCGTACCAGCGTGGTATGGGAATGGCGAAAGTGCTCCCGTTGTTGCTGCTGGGAATAAGATACCAGCGCCCAAGAAGTAAATGGTTGCACCGCCAATCAAAGTTAATGCTGTTGTTTGACCAAACAGACCTGGGATAAGCACGACAGCTGAGCCTACTAAGATCGACACTAGGCCAACATTCAGTGCGCGGCGCTCAGAGCGACGTTGTGCGATGTAACTCGATAGGCCTGCACCGACTAAGTAACCTGGAATGGGTAAGACAAACAACAAGCTTACTGTGGTTGCAGGTAATCCAAGTACGCCGCCCAGCAATACACCAGCCGCTGCTTCAAATACGGCTACGCCCGCAAATGTTGCCACCAGTACCAGTAAGAAACCTTGGAAGCGTTTATCAGACATAACGAACTTGTAGCTATCTACGACCGATTCATGTTTGCGTCGTTCTGTTGGCAGCGTTTCCATCATGCTCGTCATCATGGTGATCACTACTGCTATACCAAATAGCGCTAGAAATAAGTAGCTTGAACGCCAACCGAAAGCTTCTGTTAAGTAACCGCCCAGTACAGGAGCCATCAATGGTGAGAAAATCACGCACATGCTGATCAAACTGTTTGCGCGGTGCAGTTCTGCGCCCTCAAAACAGTCACGAGTCAATGTACGAGACATCGCGCCGCCACAGCCGATACCCAAACCTTGGATAAAGCTACCCGCCAAGAACCATTCATATTCATGAGCGAACAAGGCTACCAATGTACCTATGATGTAGATGATCAAACCAGCGACGATGATCGGTTTACGACCTAGGCGATCAGAAAGCGGGCCATAAACAAATTGCGACAGACCATAAGGGATCAAGTAGCACGCCATCACAGCTTGAAGTGAAGACGCAGAAACCAAGAACTCACCTGCCATATGACCGATAGAAGGCACGTACATCGTTTGAGTCATTTGACCTACGGCTGTCAGAATAGCGATTAAAAAGGTAAGTTTCACTAATGGAAACGAGGCTGACATTTGCGTATCTCTCCAAAAATTAAAGACGTAAAAATCTTTAGCGCTCCGTTGAGGAGAGCCAAAATAATAAAGTATTCAGGGAATCTAGGCGCGAGATATTAGAGCTTGATTGCCGACTTATCAATCAAAAAATGTGAACGTAAGCAAGATAAAAATCTATAATTTTGATTAAAAAAACTAATCCGAAATGCCGTGTTTTAAAGATGTAAGGTGGTGGAGTTGGCTCCTTTTAAACATCGCTTCGATAAAGAAACATCCCCTTTAATGATGATAGTTTAACTTGGCGCGACAAACTGAAAGCTCTTGAAATCACAACAACGAAAGACAATAAACACGTCCTATTAACATTTATGTAAACTTTCGTTTTATATGTGCGCAAATTGTGCTGTAATCATCTGCTAAGCTATTCGTCTAACTCATTTACATTGTGTACAGCAATTTGTTGTCGGTGTGATAGTTATGGTTATGGAAGTCTTTTGGCTTAAATAAGGATATTAAATGCGCTCTCTATCGGTACAGTGGAAAATCACCCTGCTTGCAGGCTGCTGTCTAATCATTACTTCACTGTGTCTTATTGGTTTCTCGATTTACAACGCGACGAGCAATCAACAAGTCATCAAATCTCAAAGCTCAGAATCAGTGATCAATAAAACTCAGCAGTTGTTGGCGTCTGTTTCTCAGCTTAATGCTCAAGAAACTCAACGTTACGTCGACGAAGCGATTTATCGCGCAGAGATGCTTGCGGCGAGTGCTCAGTTTCTAAAGAACAATGCAGATGAAAACTTTACGCCAAGTGAAGAGCTTCGTACTGCCTTGGACGAGATGGTGCGTCGCTCAGTACTAAACTTCGATTCGATTCAAGGCGCATACCTAGTCTTTAAGCCAGACTTACTCGATGGTGAAGATGCGAATTATGTAGATGCTGACTACGTTGGCTCTAACGAAAAAGGGCGTTTCGCTCCTTACTGGAAGGTGGCGGATAATGGTGAGAATGTTCTATCGAACGTGCTTTCGGAATCAGCATTGAATGACAACAGCAATAGCGAACGTTTTTACTGTCCTTTATCTTCAGGGCAAACCTGTATCAGCACCCCACGAGTGCTGAACAGCGGCGGTACAGCATTACTGACGTCCTCTATTTCAGTTCCAATTTTAGTCGATGATGTCGCGATTGGTTTTCTTGGTATCGATTTAAGACTTGATGGCTTAACTCGTGTGATTACTCAATCTGACCAGAGCTTGTTTAACGGTGCAGGTAAAGCTTACGTGGTTAGCTTAGATGGTTCAGTTATCGCTTCAGACGATTCTAGCATTGCAGTCGGTTCGAATTTCCCAAGTGATAATACCCATAGTGACCTAATGACCGACTTTATCTTCGGCGGTGAAGTAACAACGCAATGGAGTGAGAACGGTGAGTGGTTACTCGCATTTGCGCCTGTTGTAGCCGCTAACCAAACTTGGGGTGTGTTGTTTGAGATACCGAGAGAAAGTGTCGTCGCTGATGCAAATGAATTGGATTCCATTATTAGTACTAAGCTAAGTGAAGGTATCAAAACAGAAGTGATCGCCGGTACGGTATTTATTATCTTTGGTTTAGCTATAATCGCATTTGCTTCGTTGTCTATTGTGAAGCCGATTCGTCAAGTAGTGGAAAGGTTGAATGATATTGCTTCTGGTGAAGGTGATTTGACCCAGCGTTTGGAAGTGAAATCTCAAGACGAAATTGGTCAGTTATCTAAAGGGGTTAACTTATTCTTAGATAAGCTACAACACACGATCAAAGAAGTGATTCACACTACTGAGCAAGTGGCGAGCACGACAAGCCAGGCTAAAGCATCAGCATCAAGCACTCGTGAAAGCAGCGAATCTCAATTCAAAGAAGTGGACTTAGTGGCGACTGCGGCTGAAGAGATGACTCAAACCGCAGGTTTAGTGGTACAAAACGCAGAAGTTGCTGTAGACGCAGCTTGCGAAGCGAATCGTTCAGCTCAGCAAGGGCAACAAGTTATTGAGCTCTCAGCGGGTGAAATGAGAAAGCTGGTGGAGCGTATGTCGAGCGCTGTACCTATTGTTGAAGAATTGGCTAAAAATAACGGTAACATCACCGAGATCTTAAGTGTTATTGAGGGGATCTCTGAGCAAACTAACTTACTGGCATTGAATGCCGCGATTGAAGCGGCTCGTGCTGGTGAGCAAGGTCGAGGTTTTGCCGTCGTTGCTGATGAGGTAAGAAACCTCGCAAGTCGCACACAGTCATCGGTTGGTGAAATCAGAGCGGTGATCGACAAGGTCCACGCGGGCACTCAAGATGTCGTTGAAGCGATACAAGAAGGTAATATTCTCGCTAACGACACGGCATTACATGTTCAAAAAGCGGTCGAAGATCTGGGTTCGATCTTTACTTCGATAGAAGCGATCAGTGATATGAACAACCAGATCGTAAGAGCGGCAGAAGAGCAGCAATCGGTGTCTGGTGAAGTGAATCAAAGTGTGGTTAATATTCGAGACTTGAGTGCGAAGATCTTGGAACAAGCAGCGGCTTCTGAACAAGTGGGTAATGAAATTGATCAGCTGTCTCAGCAGCAACAGAAATTGGTTAATCAGTTCAAGGTATAACTCTTAAGGACTAAGCAACTCTTGAATTAAAATGGGACAAATGAAGATTTCATTTGTCCCATTTTTAGTTGTTTCTTGAAAAACAGGTCAATAATTAGCGCCTGACGCTGCTTACTCTTCGATGAACCAGTAGCCCTTGTTAACTAAATCAGTCACGACAGTTATACCCGAAGTCGATAGGGCAGTAGCTGATGTGATCACGGTATCATCGCAAAGTATGTTGAGTAATGAAGAGTCCGCTTCATCCACCTTAACCACTTCGCCATTTATGTAAGCTGTGTTGCTTTGATTTTCGTGGTAGAGCGCTTTTAGGCCGGATACTCGGTGAATCTCACCTTCTGACTCTAAATGTTGGGCGATCTCTTCTTGAATCCATAGTGGCTCTGGAGCAACGATATCGAGCTGGTGGCGTGATTGGCTCAGTAAGCAACCCATGAAGTCGCTCACTGTTTCTGGTTGATCAAGGGCTGATTTGAGCATATCAGTTAGGTTACTCAAATCAGACGAACGAATCTTGCCGTAACCATCTTGCATTTTAAACTCAGGGTCGTGAAGATGAACGTCACCCATATCATGAGCAAGCACAAAGTCGGCAAAGTTACTGATTAGCTCTTGCTCTTTAGGAAAGCGGTAGCCAATAGAGTAGCTTATTGATGGTTCTAGCGTATTGCCTTCGTGTGGAAAGCCTGGCGGGATATAAAGGATATCACCTGGTTCTAGAGTTTCATCAATGATAGGCTCAAAGCCTTCTATTTGACGAAGAGCAGAAGCTTGGACAGTTTCTTTATATTGACCAATATCTTTAGCGCCTACTTTCCATTGACGCTTACCTTGGCCTTGAATGATGAATACATCGTATTGATCAATATGCGGGCCAACACCACCTTCAGGTGCTGAGTAGCAAATCATTAGATCATCGAACAACCAGTTTGGTAATTGTTGGAACGCTTTCGTCAGCTCGTTGGCACCTTGATGCCAATGGTTGGCTGCTTGAACGATCAATTGCCAATGTGTTTCAGTGAGTTCACCAAACTTCTCTTCAGTGAATGGACCGTGTTCGGCTGTCCATTTATTGTCGAGGTTAGAAACAAAGCGAGAATCCACTTCTTCTTCCATCGATAAACCAGCAAGTTCTTCCGGCGAAATTGGGTCGACGAAGTTTCGGAAGCCACCTTTTAAGATGGTTGGTTTCTTATGCCAGTAATTTTCAAGAAACTCGGGCATAGAAAAGCTAAGTTGGTACATGTGAATCCTGTATATTTTTTTGCTAGATGCTAGATGCTAGATGCTAGATGCTAGATGCTAGATGCTAGATGCTAGTTTGGCTTGTAAATCTTGTTCGACAATCTTAATTGCTTCTAACGCAACCTTTGGGTTGATCTCGTTGCTTTCGAGTAGGTAGATCAAGTCGACAGCTAACTTAACTTCTTCTGGTGCGTTATCCAATGGTGATGATGTGTTATCAGTGCTCATTTCGCTTAGGGTTCTCTAAGTTAATCAATCTCTCAATGTTCTTCATTGAATCCTCACAGCGTTCCAATCGTTCTTTTGCGAGTTGCCAAGCCTCTTCCGCTTTTTTCTTATGGTGGCGTGGCGCTGAATCAAACGCTAACTTTCGTGTTTGAACTAATTCGACGAGCCGCTTTTGCCAATCTTGGTGTTGTGCGAGTCCGTTGTATAAGTCGTTTAAGCTTTTTCCTGATTTACTTTTCCTGTCTAGGCGCAAATCGTGATTGGCTAACTCTCGTTGAATCGCTGCAATCTGGTTGGTTAGCCTTTCAGTCAGATAATTCGCTCGTGATGAAGTGAGCTGATTGGTGAGCTGTTCACGAATGATGGTGTTATAAGTCGCCTGAGTTTCAAGGGCATAAGGAAGAAGAGTCGAGGCACCACACTTAAACAAGGCTCTATCAAACAGCGCTTGATGATAAGCGCCACGAGACTTATCGACCTGAGAGCAATGGCCAATCAAGGTATCAATAACGCTTTTTAGCTTTGAAAAATGGTTCATATTGCTTCTCGTTTGTTGGTGGCTATAAGTTTACAAACCACGCTTCGTAAGCCAGTTTAATTGCAAGTACGCTTACAACTGTAACAAAAACCGGTCGTATAAACGTCGCACCAAAACGAATTGCAGAGTGTGCCCCAACAAATGCCCCAGCCATTAAGCAAACACCCATGGTTAAACCAAGAACCCAATCAATATGACCAAGCATTGCAAAGGTCACTAAAGAAGTGAAGTTACTGGTAAAGTTCATTGCTTTGGATAGGCCTGAAGCAAGCAAGATATTTAGGCGGTAAAGCGCCATAGAACTTACTGTCCAAAATGCGCCAGTTCCTGGGCCTGCAACGCCATCGTAAAAGCCCAGAATGAATCCTTGGTACCTTTGCTTTTTCTTAAGCACAGGACAAGGTTTCGGTGACACGTTGTGATTGGCGTTCGGTGTCTTATGAAAAATGGTGTAGATAGCGGCTGCAAGAATGATCAGTGGTAGGACTTTCTCTAGCCATTGAGTGCTGATGGCATCGACTGTTAGCGTACCGATGGTTGCGCCGATCAAGGTAGCTATAAATGTATTTATCCAACATTCTGGCTTAAACAGCTTTTTACGATAATAAGTAAAAGCCGCTGTTGAAGAAGCGAACGTGGCTGCGAGCTTATTTGTACCAAGCGCGATATGTGGCGGTAGGCCAAGGGATAACAATGCAGGGACCGTTAACATGCCCCCACCACCGGCGACAGCATCAATAAAGCCTGCTGCAAATGCAACCAGAGCAAGTATGACCAACATGGTTGGCTCAATCATTTCCATAAATAGCTAGTGTTCTCGTTATCGCCTGTTAGGGCTGCCACACGAATAATCGATGGATTAATCATGTTGGGTTGTGAATGCAGGGCCTAGCGATAACTGGCCCATAACTACCTTTAGGGTAGGAAAATTAGTATTTTATTGTTCTTTTAAAAGGCGGTAGCGAATCGAGTAGGGACTTGCCGTATCGCTTCGTTATTATGCGTCTATCAAGGATCGTGACTTTACCAGAATCTCTCTCCTTACGCAGCAATCGACCCACAGATTGAATAAGCTTTTTACTCGCTTCTGGAACAGTAATCTGCATAAAGGGATTACCGCCGCGTGATTCAATATATTCCGAATGCGCTTGTTCTACTGGTGAGGTTGGAACACCAAAAGGAATCTTGGTAATTACAAGGTTTTCAAGAAGCTCACCCGGCAAATCCAGACCTTCAGAAAAGCTACCAGTTCCAAACAGAACGCTGGTTTTTCCTTGGTCAATTAGCTTTTTATGTTTTTTTAGAATTTCAGCGCGTGAAGTATCACCTTGCACTTGCAACGCCCATGACTTTTTTACGAAATCTGTTGCCAAAGCTTCAGCAACTTTATTCATTTGCCAGTAAGAAGAGAATAGAACGAGATTGGCTTTGTTGTCTTCTATTACCTTAGGCAGAATTTCAATAAGATATTCGGTAAATTGAGGTGCTTGTGGTTCGTATTTCATAGCTGGCACGATTAACTCCGCTTGATTCTGATAATCAAACGGTGACGCTAGGGCAAGAAACTGCACACCATCTTCTTCTTTTTGACTAATACCGGCTTGATGGCAGAAAAAGCTGAAAGAGTTGAGTGCTCTCATCGTTGCAGAAACGAGTACTGCACCAACACAGCGGCTCCAAATTTGCTGGTCAAGTTGCCAGCCAACCTCAAGCGGAGAAACATTGACAACAAAATCGCCCTCACTCTCTTTGTTAAGCTCTAGCCAGCGCGCTAAAGGCGCACCTTTTTCACGTTTTGGTTCAGCCATCAAGCGCCAAACTTGCGCTAAGTTCTCGGCTCTCTGTATATAGAAGCCGATTTCGGCGAGCGCAGGTTCTGCAAGCTTGGCTGAAAGCTCGCCATCTTTAACTCGTTCTGCAATCAGGTCTGCAATTTTAGCGACAGCCTGACTCGCTTTCTGAGAAAGTTGTTTGAGGTCTTTAGATTCGTTCTCTAACCATTCTGGTAAGTCACCATGTTCAAAGCGGTAAAGCCCATCTTCAAAATGAGTGGCATCGAACTGCTTACTGAGCTGCGTTAGAGTTGGTATTAGCTGCTGTACTGAATCCTGCAATTCATTCCTGAATCGGCCCACTCGTTTTTCGTCCGCCAAGCCTGAAAGCTTGGTTATCGATTGGTTTAAACGCTCTAACCATGAAGCGGCACCCTTCAAGCTCGCCGCTGCAGAAGAGTGATCTCTGGCTACGTGTGGTAAATGGTGTGCTTCATCGAAGATATAGATGCTATTTTCCGGCTCTGGCAGTATCACGCCACCACCTAGATCGGCATCAGCCATCACTAAACTGTGGTTAGCAATGATAACGTCTGCTTTATCTAGCTCTGAACGTGCTTTTTGGAAAGGGCAATCTCTGTGAGTTGGCATGCTGTTGTTACAACTATGCTTATCACTGACAATCATTTGCCAAATCATATTATCGATAGGCTTTGGCCATGAATCTCGGTCACCATCCCATTTGCCTTGAGCAAGGCTGCGATACATGGTTTGCAGTTGCTCAATATCTTTCTGTTTTGGCTTAGATTCGAACATTGCCATCTGGCCGCCATCAACTCCGCAAGCGGCCGCTAATTTTTCCGCACAGCAGTAACGCTGTCGACCTTTCGCTAATATAAAAGAGAACTCCCTGTCAGTAAGTCTTCTGTATAAAGGGAGGTCTTTGTTTACAAGCTGTTCTTGTAGAGCAACCGTTGCGGTTGAAATAACAATTTTTCGGTTGTTTAAAACGGCAACAGGGATCGCAGCCATTAAATAAGCCAGTGATTTACCGATTCCGGTTCCCGCTTCAGCAACGATCATACGATTACTTTTGTGGTATTGACCACAAAGTGTCTTGGCAATCTCTGCAACAAGGTAGTTTTGTGCACGCCTAGGTACAAAGTTATCCAACTGTTCTTGGAGGTTTTGATAACTGGTGCGAATAGAATTTTGAATTTTAGTAGTTAGCATACTGTGACCTACGTAACGGAGCGAGGATAGTAGCACATATCACTAGCCGGTACATTTACCGCAAAATAGCTTGCTTTTGAATCAAAGGTAGATCTTGTTCACAAAAAAAAACTGAACCATCAGGAACTTAACGTTTTTATTTATGTTGTGAAACATAAATATCAATAAATGTCATATTGTTAGTGTTAAGTTCTGATTTTTGGTGTCAATTGAGTTTTTTGTGGGTTTAAGTTCTATTTTATTCTTTTGGGGACTATTATATTTTCTGGTAAAACTATGGGTAAGTTGCTCATAAAATAATGAAAAAATATGTAAGTTGTTGGTTTTGATTGTTTTTTGTTTTTTTAGCTTTGCTTTTAGTTTATTTGACACGCAGGATAATCTTTTGCAATCTAGACCTCGGAATTTAGTGACAGTGATTAACCAACAAAGAGTGGTAATGACCAGTCACAATCAATAAAAGGGAACCGGGCAAGGATCTCCCATTCTTAGAAAAGGCAGTGGATTTATTATGAAAAAAACTCTATTAGCGCTAGCTATCGCAGCTACAGCAACTTCTGTTAACGCAGCAGAAATTTACTCTAACGACGATACAAAGGTGAGCCTGAAAGGTGAAGTAGATATCTACCTTCAACAATCTGAAGTAGATGAAACTCTAGCTACATCTGTTAAAAAAGAAGCTGACGTTTCTACTTGGGCTAAAATCCAACTAGACGCTGAGCAAAAACTAAATGACACATTCACAGGCTTTGCTTCTTTCGAAATCGAATCTGATGGTAGCGATGCGAAGTTCGATGACGTTCTAGTGGGTTTCAAAACTGACACTTGGGGTATGGCTTTCGGTGAAACTGGTGACCTAGCAGAATCTGCAGACGCTATTCAAAAAGACGATATCACAAACGAAGGTAAATACATGGGCTCAACTGGTGGTCACCACCGCGAGTCTGCTGGCCACGGTGCTGTCTTTAAAGGTCAATTCGTTGAAGGCTTGACTATTGTAGCTGACGTTAACACTGATTCTACTGAAGACGTTGACAACACATACGGCATCTCTGCTGATTACGCATTCAGCAACTTCTCTATCGGTGCTTCTTACATCACTGGTGATGCTGTTAAAGACGTAGATTACTCTCTTGCTGGTGTTTCTGCTTCTGCTGAATTCGGCGGCCTATACCTAGCTGCAACTTATGCACAGTTCGAAGGTAACAACAAATACGGTTTCTGGAAGATAATAGACGTTTCAGGCGGTGATATTTACGGTAACGGTGAAACAATGGGTCTAGCTGCTGCTTACCAAATCGATGCAGTTCGTCTATACACAACTTACGCCGTAGCTACTACTGATGAGCTAGCAACAGCTGCTAGTACTTCTAAGATCTCTGACCTTGACTCTACTAACCTAGTTGTTGGTGTTGACTACGCATTCCGTGACAACATCCTATTCCTAGCTGAATACCAAACTGCTGATTTCGAGTACGATTCAAAGACTCTAGATGCTGACAGCGTTATCGCTGGTGTTTACTACTCATTCTAATTAGTAGTTAACTATGCTATACAAAGGCCAGCGTTAAGCTGGCTTTTTTACATTTATTGATTAAGGAATCTTACATGAACAAGTGGTATTTGAGTTTTGTCTGCCTACTCTCTGCACCATACGCAACGGCTGCTCTTGACTTGGCTTCTGGTATTTCGCTAAATACTTTGAACGGAGAGGTTGTAGAAAGTGTGCATGACGCGGTATTCACCCCAGGTGAAAACCAACTTGTCTTAGATTACACAGGTTATTTGAGCGATAAAGGTAAACGCGAATTTATCAGTACAGTTCCTTATATCATGGTAGTTACTGTTCCTGAAAATGCAGACGTTGATGTTGATCTCATAAGCCGAAAATATGAGAAAATTGCAAAAAAAGTAGACAGAGAACTTCCTATTTTCAATATCTCTGTAAACGGTGATGATGTAAAAGTCGTGCAAGAAGTATTACCGCCATCTCAAGGCGCGTTGCCTTACAGCGATATTCCTCAGTTGGTTAAAGATTACAACCAAGAAAGAGGTTTAGTTTTTGATTCTGGAAAAATTCGCTCATTGAAAGAAGAACTCGCGGCGGTTCAAACTGGTGCTGTGGTTGGGGCGACTGTTACTGCGGATAGCACGGTTCAAGAGTCTGAAAATACGCTTCAACTTAAGCTTTGGTATTCAAGAGCCAGTGAAGAAGAGCGTAAAGCATTTCAAAAATGGTTGATTGACCAAAAATAAGACCAAAAGTTTTTAGAGCGAGGTGTTCTTATGTAATAGACACCTCGCTTTTTCATTTCTATTTAGTCCTTTGTTAAATCTCTTTCCATTCTCCTGGCTGAAGCTGACCTAAGTTCATGTCACCCATTGAACAGCGAATAAGGCGTAGAGTAGGGAAGCCGATGTTTGCCGTCATTCGTCTTACCTGACGGTTACGTCCTTCGATGATAGTAATCGCTAACCAGGTCGTTGGTATCGCAGCTCTGAATCTTACCGGTGGGTTTCTGTCCCACACCTCTGGCTCTGCCATTAGCTCCACCTTAGCAGGTAGCGTCATACCATCTTTTAGTTCGACGCCTTTTCTCAATTTATCTAAATCTTCCTCAGAAGGTGCGCCTTCAACCTGTACCCAGTAAGTCTTTGGTGATTTTGAGTTTGGTTGAGTTAGCTTGGCTTGAAAGATACCGTCATTGGTTAAAACCATTAACCCTTCACTGTCACGATCAAGTCGTCCGGCAGCATAGACGTCTTTTACTGGAATAAAGTCGGCGAGCGTCTTTCTACCTTCACCATCAGTGAACTGACTTAAAGTATCGAATGGTTTATTGAACAAAATGACTTTGCGATCTTCGAGTGCAATTTTAGGTTTTGTGTTCGCCGTTTTAGGTTTGTATCTGTGCTTACTTGAGTGCGATTTCTTGTGTGAATTGCCAGTGTTATTTCTATCACTGTTCCGGCTTTGTCTATTACCGCTTTGTTTTAATGTTGCACCAGAACGAGCTGGTTTGTCTGAACGAGATGCGCTGCGTGAGCGAGTAGACATGTTAACTACCTTGCAAAAATGTAAACGAAGTGTGCTGAAAAGTTTTCACTGAAACGGAATTGAGCTATCATTTGCGCGCCTAAAAGACACAAAATAGAACAAGTTTATGGACTCTTGAGCCTGATTTGTTTAATTATACCTACTTGTTTTATTATAACTGGCTATTTTATTAAAACAATGCACTCACGGATTTGGTTCATGCTGTCATCAAGATTGCATGAAAAATAAGATAGAGTACGACTTTCGAGTAAGCCGTTTCACTCTTTGAGTGGCTTACTGGTCAATTTATAACATGCTCACTACTTTAATTGAGCTTGTAAGAACTATAGGGAAATTTCATGCCTACTGAAAAACCAACGATCATCTATACCATTACAGACGAAGCTCCGGCACTAGCCACTTACTCTCTGCTGCCAATCATTCAATCTTTTACAGCTTCTTCTGGTATTAACGTTGATACTCGCGACATTTCACTTGCAGGGCGTATTATTGCTAACTTCTCTGACTATTTGAACGAAGAGCAACGTATTGGTGATGCACTAGCAGAACTAGGTGAATTGGCTAAGACACCAGAAGCGAACATCATTAAGCTTCCAAACATCTCTGCATCAGTACCTCAACTACAAGCAACAATCAAAGAGCTACAATCAAAAGGCTACGCACTTCCAAACTACCCAGAAGAAGCAAACACTGACGAAGAGAAAGCAGTTAAAGCGACTTACGATAAGATCAAGGGTAGTGCAGTAAACCCAGTCTTGCGTGAAGGTAACTCAGACCGTCGTGCACCGCTTTCAGTTAAAAACTACGCCAAGAAAAACCCACACTCAATGGGTGCTTGGTCTGCAGACTCTAAGTCGCACGTTGCAAGCATGGAAGATAAAGACTTCTTCGGTAGTGAAAAGTCAGTAACGATTGAAGGTGCTACACAAGTGAGCATCGAATTCGTTGGCAAAGATGGCGCTAAGAAAACATTGAAGCCTGCATTTGCACTGCAAGATAAAGAGATCATCGATGCTTCAGTGATGAACAAAGCTGCTCTAGTCGCATTCTTTGAAAAAGAAATCGCGTCAGCGAAAGAGCAAGGCGTACTGCTTTCTCTACACATGAAAGCAACGATGATGAAAGTCTCTGACCCTGTGATCTTTGGTCACGCGGTTAAGGTTTACTACAAAGACGTTTTCGCTAAGCACGGTCAGCTTTTTGAAGAGCTAGGTGTTGATGTTAATAACGGTATCGGTGATGTATACGCTAAGATCGCGTCATTGCCTCAAGATCAAAAAGCGGCAATTGAAGCTGACTTACAAGCGGTTTACGAAACTCAGCCACCACTAGCGATGGTAGATTCAGACCGTGGTATTACTAACCTGCACGTACCAAGTGACATCATCGTTGATGCATCTATGCCTGCAATGCTGCGTTCTTCTGGCCAAATGTGGGACCCGGAAGGTAAGCAAAAAGATACTAAAGCAATGATCCCAGATCGTAGCTACGCGAGCATCTACCAAGCGGTAATTGATTTCTGTAAAGAGAATGGCGCATTCGACCCAACAACTATGGGTAGCGTTCCAAACGTAGGTTTAATGGCTCAAAAAGCAGAAGAGTACGGTTCTCATGATAAGACATTCATTCTAGAAGCTGCTGGTCAGGTTCAAGTGGTTGATGCTTCAGGTTCTGTACTTCTTGAGCAAGACGTAGAGGAAGGCGACATCTTCCGTATGTGTCAGGTTAAAGATGCACCAATCCAAGATTGGGTTAAGCTTGCTGTGACACGTGCTCGTGCTTCAGCTACTCCAGCGGTATTCTGGCTAGACGAGTCTCGTGCACACGACGCAGAGCTTATTAAGAAAGTGAATGCTTACCTACCTGAGCATGATACCGATGGTCTAGAACTGAAGATTCTTTCTCCATTGGAAGCGACCAAGTTCTCTCTAGTTCGAATTAAAGAAGGTCTAGATACAATTTCGGTTACGGGTAACGTACTGCGTGATTACCTAACTGACCTGTTCCCAATCCTAGAGCTTGGTACATCGGCTAAAATGCTATCAATCGTTCCACTAATGAACGGCGGCGGTCTATTTGAAACAGGTGCTGGTGGCTCTGCTCCTAAGCACGTTCAACAAGTCGAGAAAGAAAACCACCTGCGTTGGGATTCCCTTGGTGAATTCTTGGCACTAGCTGCATCTCTAGAGCACCTAAGTGTGGTTACAGGTAACGCTAAGGCTCAAGTCCTCGCTGATGCGCTTGATAAAGCGACGGGTGAATTCCTAGATAACAACAAGTCACCATCACGTCGAGTAGGTGAGCTTGATAACCGTGGTAGCCACTACTACCTAGCGGCTTATTGGGCAAAAGCACTTGCAGAGCAAACTGCTGATGCAGACCTTGCTGCTGAATTTGCTGCAATGGCAAGCCAGCTAGCTGAAAGCGAAGAAGCAATTGTAGCTGAGCTAAATAACGCACAAGGTGTTGCTGGCGACTTAGGTGGTTACTACCTATTTAATGATGCGCTAGTTTCTGCACTGATGCGTCCAAGTGCTACATTAAACACATTTATCGATGCGTAGAACGCAGCGTTTCTATGTGAGTGTTTTCTAAAGCGCTTACAGACGACATAATAAAAGACGCTTTAACGTAACCGTTAAAGCGTCTTTTTCGTTACTGCCTGTTTCAATTTCAATGTCGACCGTAGTATCAAACTGCCACTATGAAAAAAAATGTATCTCCCAAGATCAAAAAAACAGCTCATTTAATCCTTCGTATAGGTATTAAAGGAGCGGTTTTCATAATCTGTTAACTTTCAATTAGTGCTATTTAGGTGGACACGATATGGCAGTTTTGCCTATTTACTGGAACTGCCTTCTACAGGAACAATGGAGCTAGCGTGCGAGCCTTTAGGTCCAACTTCTACTTCATAGTCGACCTGCTGCCCTGCCTTTAAGGTTCTGTAACCTTCCATCTGTATTGTGGAGTAATGTGCGAAAATATCGCCCTCTTCACCTTCTGGACAAATAAAGCCAAATCCTTTGGCATTGTTAAACCATTTTACTGTACCTGTAGCCATGGTATACATCCTTCATGCATTTTGTTACTAACGTTGTTTACATCAAATAAATGTAAATTCGATTGACATCATTCCCGCCAACTAAAAATGTTAGTTGGCTGCTTGAATCTTAGAAATTGCCTACGGGAACTAACGCTGCCCTGCGTAATTATTCCTTTTTGTTAAATTTTCAAGCGTGTTATGAAAATGTTTTAGAAAAACCTTTTAGCTCCAATGTAGCTAATGATTGAGCGCAGTCAATAGTAAATTGGTATAAAAGTGATCAATTTTACTAGCAAATCACATTCGAGATTACCGATAAACTATTAACTAAATAGTAACTTAACGGCTGTTGCATGGTTAGCGTCAATGGTTATGGCGTCTTTTTAATCAATCACATATGTTAATCCTGTTAATTGAGATCTTTTATTTGCAGCGATGGAAATGGTGGATTAGGCTCAGTATAGAGGAATGTTTTTTTGGTACTGTTTCTCGGTGCAGTTTCTTAGTACACCGTAAAGCGTGAATATGGTAAATTTGAGTGAGGCAAACATTCACGATTCCCGAAAAATAACCCTTAGCAAAGCGATATGAGCAGAAACTTTGAATGGGCATCTCCAGGCTCAGATTTACTGGAGCAAGAAGCAACAAAAGTCAAGCCACCGGCAATGTATTACGTCGTACTGAATAACGACGATTACACGCCCATGGACTTTGTAATCGAGATCCTAGAGCGATTCTTCTCACTAGATATCGAAAAAGCAACGGAAGTGATGCTCAAGGTTCATTATGAAGGTAAAGCTATATGCGGCACATACAGTGCTGAAATAGCGGAAACAAAAGTAGCGCAAGTCACGATGTACTCAAAGGAAAATGAGCATCCGCTATTATGTACAATGGAGCAAGTATAAATTGCTCGAACAACACTGTTGTTCCCTTAGGAGGTACTTATGCTAAATAAAGAATTAGAGTCGAGTTTAAATGGCGCATTTGCTCGTGCGCGAGACAAGCGACATGAATTTATGACTGTCGAACACCTCCTACTAGCATTATTAGAAAATGATGCGGCCAAGGAAGCGCTAAAAGCTTGTCAGGCTGATCTTGATGCTCTTCGCAACGAGCTCGATATTTTTATTGATCAAACGACCCCACTTATTCCAGAAAGTGACGAAGCTCGTGAGACCCAACCTACGTTGAGCTTCCAACGAGTACTTCAACGTGCTGTTTTTCATGTCCAATCTTCGGGTCGCAGTGAAGTAACAGGCGCTAACGTACTTGTCGCTATTTTCAGTGAGCAAGAGTCTCACGCGGCATATCTTCTTAAGAAAAATGATATTAGCCGTTTAGATATTGTTAACTTCATCTCACACGGTATTACTAAAGCCAGTAATGAAGGCGATAGTGCTTCATCATCAGATTCGTTTGGTGGTGCTGAGAATGCCGAAGAAGCAAATTCAGAAGACCGTTTAGAAAACTTTGCGACCAACCTAAATGAGGTTGCTAAACAGGGTAATATTGACCCACTAATCGGTCGTGATAAAGAGCTTGAGCGTACTATCCAAGTCCTGTGTCGTCGCCGTAAAAACAACCCTCTGTTGGTTGGTGAAGCTGGTGTAGGCAAAACGGCGATAGCTGAAGGCCTTGCATGGCGTATCGTCGAAGGACAAGTGCCTGAAATTATTCAGAGCAGCGTAATTTACTCTTTAGATATTGGTTCACTGCTTGCGGGCACTAAGTATCGTGGTGACTTTGAGAAACGTTTTAAAGCAATTCTTAAGCAATTAGAGAAAGAAGAAGACGCGATTCTGTTCATCGATGAAATCCATACCATTATTGGTGCGGGCGCAGCATCGGGCGGTCAGGTAGATGCGGCTAACCTAATCAAGCCACTACTAAGTAGCGGTAAGTTGCGTTGTATCGGTTCAACGACATACCAAGAATACAGCAGTATTTTTGAGAAGGAGCGCGCGCTATCTCGTCGCTTCCAAAAAATCGATATTGTCGAGCCTTCGTTAGATGATACGACTAAGATTCTGATTGGCTTGAAGCCAAAATACGAAGCTCACCACGAAGTACGTTACACCAACAAGGCGTTGCGTGCGGCTGTGGAGTTGTCTGCGAAATACATTAACGAACGTCACCTTCCTGATAAGGCGATCGATGTTATTGATGAAGCGGGTGCTCGTAGCCGTCTAGCTCCAGCAAGTCGTCGTAAGAAAACGGTCAGCGTAGCGGATATTGAGTCAATGGTTGCGAAAATGGCCCGTATTCCAGAAAAGTCTGTCTCTTCTTCTGACAAAGATACGCTGCAGAAGCTAGACGAACGCATGAAAATGTTGGTGTTCGGACAAGACCCAGCTATCGATGTATTGAGCGAAGCGATCAAACTAACGCGTGCAGGACTTGGCGCTGACAATAAACCAGTTGGTTCATTTCTATTTGCAGGCCCTACTGGTGTAGGTAAAACTGAGGTGACGGTTCAACTATCTAAGCTAATGGGTATTGAACTACTTCGCTTTGATATGTCTGAGTACGGTGAGCGTCACTCAGTGAGCCGTTTGATTGGTGCTCCTCCAGGTTATGTTGGATACGATCAAGGTGGTCTGTTAACTGACGCGGTTATTAAGAATCCGCACTCGGTTGTACTGCTTGACGAGATCGAGAAAGCTCACCCAGACATCTTCAATCTACTACTTCAGGTGATGGATAATGGTACGCTGACTGATAATAATGGTCGTAAAGCGGACTTCCGCAATGTGATCCTAGTGATGACTACCAACGCGGGCGTGGCTGAGACTGAGAAGAAATCGATCGGCCTTATCCAACAAGATCACGCACCAGATGCGATGGGAGAAATTAAGAAAGTCTTTACTCCTGAGTTCCGTAACCGTCTTGATAATATCATTTGGTTCAATAGTCTTGCCCCAAGTGTGATTAGTCAAGTTGTCGACAAGTTCATTGTTGAGCTTCAGGTTCAGCTAGATGCTCGTGGCGTATCCCTGGAAGTTTCTGAAGATGCTCGTCACTGGTTAGCAGACAAAGGCTATGACAAAACAATGGGGGCTCGTCCAATGGGGCGTGTGATTCAAGAGAAGCTTAAGAAGCCTCTTGCGAATGAATTGTTGTTCGGTAGCTTAGTTGATGGTGGTACGGTTAAAGTAACACTTAAAAAAGACGAACTGCATTTTGTCTATGTTGGTGCTAAAGAAGAAGTGATGCACTAACGAAGTGGCAAATAGCTCTATAGCGTAGACATAAAACGCATGACTTAGGTTGTGCGTTTTTTTATGCATGCGAGATTTGAGGTTGGTTTTGCTTGTTAGTAAAAATTTCGGGCAATAAGAAACGGAGCATTAAGCTCCGTTTCTTATCGTATTCGATAATTAAAAATTAACGAGCACGGAAGACGATGCGGCCTTTAGAAAGGTCGTATGGAGTCATCTCAACAGTTACTTTATCACCAGTAAGAATACGGATGTAGTTCTTACGCATTTTACCAGAGATGTGTGCTGTCACTACGTGACCGTTTTCAAGCTCAACACGGAACATTGTGTTTGGTAGAGTATCAAGGACAGTGCCTTGCATCTCGATTACGTCTTCTTTAGCCATCTAATCCTCTTTCGAAACTTGGCTGTTTTCAACGGCTTGATTGTGCCGTCAAAATCAAAATATGTAAAGTTGTGGCGTATTCTACCCTTGCCACCGCTGATTTACTAGCCTTTGATGACGTTGAAATCGTACTTTATAGTTCATAGCAGGGCATTCATCGATTTGATAACCCAAATATAGCCACTGTTTGTGTTCTTTCTGAGCATGTTGGATTTGGAACAAAACGCCAAGCGTCCCCATGGATATATCGATATCCGGATTGAAAAAGGTATAAAACGCACTGGTGCAGTGAGACATTACATCGGTCACAGCGATGCCAACGAGATCGGTCTCGTTATAAATATGCATGAACTTAGTGGTTAACCACTCATTTTGAGAAAATTGTAGAAACTCTTCTTTTTTAGGTGGGTACATAGTGCCTGAACGATGGCGAGCGGTGATATAACGGCTATATAAGTCAAACCAGTTATCATCCATTGTATCTTTGAGCTCCCAACGAAAGGTTTTCGCTTTGTTAAGAACTCTTCGCTGACTTTTGGAAAACTTAACATCGGGGATTGAGAGACGAATCGCCTGACATGCAGAACAGTTGTCGCAATGTGGCTTATAAATGGTCGCGCCACTACGACGAAACCCATTCGCAAGCAGAACTTCATAGTGATTTGAGGTGTGCATGTGCTCATCAAGCGTAACAGCAACTCTTTCTTCAAGGTGAGGCAAATAGCTGCAAGCGTGATTGTCTGTCAATCCAATTCTGATTTGTTGTAAATCTGGATTCATTAAGGCATTTCCTTTAGCCATTGGGTTTGAAAGCATGCATCGTCAACGGAAAGTTCTTTGAGTAATTGCAGAGAACCTAGGAATTCATCCCTATCAACCTCGATAGCGCCTAAGGATTCCAAGTGAGGGTTCATGACTTGGCAATCAATCAGTTGTCCGCTGAATTGTGTAAAGTGTTCACAAAAGTACCACAGCGCAATTTTAGAGGCATTGGTCTTTAAGCTAAACATGGATTCACCGCAAAAGACTTGTCCTCTTTGTAAGCCATACAGCCCACCGACTAGCTCGTCACCTTGCCACACTTCCACCGAGTGACAGAAGCCTAACGAAGCGAGCTCTCGGTAGGCAGCCTGCATGTCGCTGTTTAGCCAGGTCTCTTCTTCCGGTCTTAACGATGAGCAATAACCGACGACTCTATCCGTTGCTTTGTTGATGCTGACACGGTAATTGTGTTTTCTTTGAAACTTTTTAAGACTTTTCGATGGTTTGAATGTCTTAGGATTAAATACCGCTCGTGGTGCTGGGCTCCACCAAAGTATAGGCTCACCTGGGCCATACCATGGAAATATACCGTGACTATAAGCATTTAAGATTCGCATTGGCGATAGATCTCCCCCAAAAGCAAGAAGGCCATTTGGCTCATCCAGTGCATCGAAGGGAGATGGAAACTCTATACTAGTAGTATCAAGTTCAGTTAGGTATATAGTCATAAGTACCGCGTAACAGATTAATCACTGACCATGAGGTCATTAGGAGTTCTACCATGAAGAAGTTGCTTTGGATTTTACTTGTTTTGCCCATGTTGGCAAATGCAGCTTATAACCGAAATCAAGCTCGACCGGTGAATGAGGTTGTTTATGGTGAGATTGATACCGTGCGATATATTACTCAGCAAGAGATAGTGGAATCGAAAGCGAGCGGCTGGGAGACCCTATTAGGTGCTGCGATTGGTGGTTTAATTGGTAATCAATTTGGTGGGGGTACAGGTAAAGAAGTAGCAACGGCTGTCGGTGCTGTTGCTGGAGCTGGAATCGCTCGCAACCGAGGTAATAGTCAATATCGAGTGGAGTATAAATTGGTTGAACTGCTGGTTAAAACCAAAGATGACAAGCTCGTCAATATCATCCAAGACGTCGATAGCACGATGTTGTTTAACCGAGGTGACGACGTGAGAATCCTCTATTTTTCAGATGGCGTTCGTGTTGATCTTTTGTACTAGTATTAAAATACGATTGGTTGGCTAATTTATCACCTTTTTGAAGGAGATTAGCTCTGGAGTTCATTGGAAAAGTTCGTTAGTCTGCAAGTACGAAGAATTATTGATCACCCGAAAATAAATACTCGCCAGTGACTTCGGGTGGTACAAGGACTAAAAGATTTAATGGAAAGCCTTACGTTACAACCAATTCAAAAAGTGAGTGGGGAAGTTAACCTACCTGGCTCTAAAAGTGTTTCTAACCGTGCGCTTCTTTTGGCTGCGCTTTCAACCGGAACGACTCGCCTAACTAACTTATTAGACAGTGATGACATTCGCCACATGTTGAATGCTCTGACCCAGTTAGGCGTCGATTATCAGCTATCAGCGGACAAAACCGTATGTGAAGTGACGGGCGTTGGCGGTGCATTTTCAAGCGACAAAGCACTCGAACTTTTCTTAGGTAACGCAGGTACTGCGATGCGTCCGCTTGCGGCTGCGCTTTGTTTAGGTCGTGGTGAATACGTTCTAACTGGTGAGCCGCGCATGAAAGAGCGTCCGATTGGCCACCTAGTGGCGGCTCTACGAGAAGCTGGCGCTGACGTTGAATATTTAGAAAATGAAAACTACCCACCGTTGAAAATCACAGGCACGGGTCTGAAAAGCGGTACGGTTTCGATCGACGGTTCTATTTCTAGCCAATTTTTAACTGCATTTCTGATGGCTGCACCATTGGCTGAAGGTGAAGTGACCATCATGAGTGACGGTGAATTGGTTTCTAAGCCATACATCGATATCACACTACACATTATGAAACAATTTGGTGTGGACGTGATAAACAATGATTACCAAGAGTTTGTCATTCCAGCGGGTCAATCATACAAAGCACCGGGTGATTTCCTTGTTGAGGGCGATGCATCTTCAGCGTCTTACTTCCTGGCAGCTGCTGCGATTAAAGGTGGTGCGATTAAGGTAACGGGTATTGGTAAAAACAGTATCCAAGGTGATATCCAATTTGCTGATGCACTTGAAAAAATGGGTGCTGAAATTGAATGGGGTGATGACTATGTTATCTCTCGTTGCGGTGAGCTGAAGGGCATTGATATGGACTATAACCATATTCCTGATGCAGCAATGACGATTGCAACAACAGCACTCTTTGCAAAAGGCACAACAGCGATTCGTAATGTCTACAACTGGCGCGTGAAAGAGACCGATCGTCTTGCGGCCATGGCAACCGAACTACGTAAAGTGGGTGCTGAGGTAGAAGAGGGCGAAGACTACATCATAGTTAATCCTGTGGCTGAATTGAAACATGCGGCGATTGATACTTACGATGATCACCGGATGGCAATGTGTTTTTCGTTGGTCGCGCTTAGTGATACGCCTGTAACGATTAAGGATCCAGGTTGCACATCAAAGACATTCCCTGACTACTTCGACAAGCTGAAGATGCTGAGCCAATAAGAGTGCTAAGTTGATAAAGCTCAGGAAGTAAAAAAGCTTGCCTAAATGGCAAGCTTTTTAATTACTGCTGAAGCGTAAATTCTTTTGAAAGATGGTGCGCTAAGTATTTAAACATGTTAAATACTGCGGTTGTATTTTCTGTCGGCATCCCATTGCTGTCTAGGAAGTATTCGCCTTTGAAGACGAGCACATCGTCTTTCTCTACTACGCTGTTTGCGCGCATGCCTTCAATGTAGTCATCATGTGATTGGATAATTTGGTTTGCGATAAGCAGTAAATCAAATTCTGCTATTACTTTCTTTGTCATGAGTTTATCTCTGATAACTGAATATAACGTTGAGTTTATGGTGTCGAACTAGAAATTCAATGATTTCACAACCGATTAAGAGAGTCTTTTCGAATATCCACAATTTATTTTGTGATTTATGGCAAAAATAATGGAATGGGGCTCGCGTTCGATTCATGGACAAGCTTAGTATGAGCCCGTTTAGAGTTAATGCCTGATGAATAGGCCCTTGCTAGTATTCTTTTCGAGTACTTTATAGCTTCTTTATATTGTGACCCTTTTATCTGTGAGTCGACGAATTGTCGAGCGATCAGATCCAATTTTGAAAAAAGCGGTTGATCTTCTAGTAATCTCGCACAATAGTAAAAAAAGAAGCAATGAATTTAGAATATCATGCGTAAAAGCCCACAAGTTAAATTGTTGGTGCTAAAGCATCGTGATTAAGGACGTTAGAGTCAATATGGGTAAATCGCTCGTTATAGTGGAGTCGCCGGCCAAGGCTAAAACCATCAATAAATACCTTGGCAAAGACTTTGTCGTTAAGTCGAGTGTAGGTCACGTACGTGACTTACCAACGGCAGGTCAAAGTACTGGTAAAAAGGCTGCTGCAGTTTCAACAAAGGGTATGAGCCCAGAAGAAAAAGCTCGTATCAAGAAAGAAAAAGATCGCAAAGCTCTTATCAAAAAGATGGGTATTAACCCGTATAAAGAGTGGGAAGCAAATTACCAAGTATTACCGGGTAAAGAAAAAGTCGTTGCTGAATTGCAAAAACTGGCTGAGAACGCAGACCATGTTTATCTCGCAACCGATTTGGACCGCGAAGGAGAAGCTATCGCATGGCACCTTCGTGAGATCATCGGTGGCGATGAAAAGCGATACAAGCGAGTGGTGTTTAACGAAATCACCAAGAACGCAATTCAACAAGCTTTTGAAACTCCTGGTGAGCTGAATATCGATGGCGTAAATGCACAGCAAGCACGACGTTTTATGGACCGTGTTGTTGGTTTTATGGTGTCCCCTCTGCTTTGGAAGAAAGTAGCACGAGGCCTATCCGCTGGCCGTGTTCAATCAGTGGCTGTAAAGCTTCTTGTTGAGCGTGAGCGCGAGATCAACGCCTTTATTCCGGAAGAGTTCTGGGATGTGCATGCTGATACCAAAACAGCAGAAAAAACAGACTTTAGACTTCAAGTTGCACAAAAAGACGGTGTTGCGTTTAAACCTGAAAATGAAGCGCAAACGCAAGCTGCATTGAGCGTTCTTGAAAAAGCACAATACGAAGTATGTAAACGCGAAGACCGCCCAACGAAGAGTAAGCCGTCTGCACCGTACATTACTTCAACGCTTCAACAGGCTGCGAGTACCCGTCTTGGTTATGGCGTAAAGAAAACCATGATGTTGGCGCAGCGCCTATATGAAGCGGGCTACATTACTTATATGCGTACTGACTCTACTAACTTGAGTTCAGAAGCGGTAGAAGCAGCTCGTGAATACATCGGTTCTGAGTTTGGTGCAGAGTACCTGCCACCTAAAGCGCTAGTATACGGCAGTAAAGAGGGCGCTCAAGAGGCTCACGAAGCGATTCGCCCCTCAAGCGTTGATGTTAAGTCAGAAGACTTAAATGGCGTAGACGCAGACGCACACAAGCTTTACTCGCTGATCTGGAATCAATTCGTAGCGTGTCAAATGACCCCTGCGCAGTACGACTCAACAACAGTAAGCGTGAAAGCGGAAGAGTACACACTAAAAGCGAAAGGTCGTATCCTTAAATTCGACGGCTGGACTCGTGTTCAACGTCCTATGGGTAAAAACGAAGATACGATCTTACCAGCAGTACAAATTGGCGATAAGCTGGATCTCATTGCATTGGATCCTAAGCAACACTTTACTAAGCCACCGGCTCGTTTCACTGAAGCGGCGCTTGTTAAAGAGCTTGAGAAACGTGGCATCGGTCGTCCTTCAACATACGCGTCGATCATCTCTACTATTCAAGATCGTGGTTACGTGAAAGTTGAACAGCGTCGCTTTTACGCTGAGAAGATGGGTGAGATTGTTACCGACCGTTTAGACGGCAGCTTCAATGACCTAATGAACTACGACTTTACTGCTCGTATGGAACAGAAGTTAGACCAAATCGCTGAAGGCGA
Source organism: Vibrio sp. Isolate32 (assembly GCF_022397955.1). Lineage (GTDB taxonomy): Bacteria > Pseudomonadota > Gammaproteobacteria > Enterobacterales > Vibrionaceae > Vibrio. The sequence goes on from NZ_JAKEUQ010000001.1 coordinate 257,985, forward strand.
AGCAAGCTGGAAAGGCGTGCTAGATAACTTCTTCAAAGATTTTACTGGTGATTTGGAAAAAGCGGATCTTGACGAAGATGCAGGCGGCATGAAGCCAAACCACATCGTAGAAACTGATATCGAGTGTCCAACTTGTGGCCGTAATATGGGTATTCGCACTGCCTCGACAGGCGTATTTTTGGGGTGTTCTGGTTATGCACTTGCACCAAAAGAGCGTTGTAAGACAACGATTAACCTTGGTGATGAAGAAGGTATTATCAACGTTCTTGAAGAAGATGTTGAAACCGCAGCACTTCGTGCTAAAAAGCGTTGCCCAATTTGTGAAACGGCAATGGATGCTTATCTGATTGATGATAAGCGCAAGATGCACGTATGTGGTAATAACCCGAACTGTGAAGGTTACGTGGTTGAACACGGCGAATTCAAAGTGAAAGGCTACGATGGCCCACTTGTTGAGTGTGACAAGTGTGGTTCTGACATGGTTCTGAAGAATGGTCGTTTCGGTAAGTACATGGATTGTACGAGTGAAGATTGTAAGAACACTCGTAAGATTCTGAAAAACGGCGAAGTTGCGCCACCTAAAGAAGATCCAGTACATTTTCCTGAACTTCCATGTGAAAATTCAGATGCGTACTTTGTGCTTCGTGATGGTGCTTCTGGCCTGTTTATGGCAGCAAGTAACTTCCCTAAATCACGTGAAACGCGTGCACCGTTAGTGGAAGAGCTGGTTCGTTTTAAAGACCGCATCTCACCTAAATTCCAATACCTGACGACAGCACCTGTAGCTGATCCAGACGGTAAGCCGACAGTGGTTCGCTTTAGTCGTAAGACAAAAGAGAACTATGTTCGTACTGAAGTGGATGGAAAGCCATCCGGTTGGACCGCTTTGTACATTGACGGTAAATGGGAAGTAACGGACAAGCGTAAAAAGCCTAAAGAGAAGTAACTGAACGTTATTGATATAAAAAGCAGCCAATTGGTTGCTTTTTTTTCGACTCAAATATGATTATTTATGCAACATGTTGAGATTCAATCTCGCGTTTAGGTATTTATTAATTTCACATCGCAAAATAAATCTATGTATTAATCACAGCATCTTATGTAACTGTAACGAATGTGTAACTTAATTAGAATATTGTAACTCACAGATCAGCATTTAGTTGTATACCCGATGTGTGTCGAGTGTTAATGTAATGTTTCGCTTAGACGGTGTAATGTGAGCTGCTTTAAGTCTTAGGAAAGCAATCAGCTTACTTAGCACAGAATGGCGTATTAAAAATTGAAATCGGCAGGAAAGTCGATAACGTATATAAAACCAAGTGCAAAGAATAGTGCACACATAACAACGTTTGGCTTAGGATACTGTTACTGTATGTGAATGGATATTCGCTAAGTACCGAAAACATTGTTAGTGCTCATCCCCCAGAGGAAGATCCTCTACGAGCACTGACATCGACAAGCTATAAATATATGGAGAATAAAATGGCTGGTGTATTGGGAATGATTCTTGCTGGTGGTGAAGGCTCTCGCTTAAGACCTTTAACTGAATCTCGCAGCAAACCCTCGGTTCCTTTCGGTGGTAGTTACCGCCTAATTGATTTCGCTTTGAATAATTTCGTAAACGCGGATCTAATGAAGATCTATGTGTTAACGCAGTTCAAGTCACAATCACTGTTCCATCATATGAAAAAAGGCTGGAATATCAGTGGTATAACAGATCGTTTTATCGACCCAATCCCTGCGCAAATGCGTACAGGCAAGCGTTGGTATGAAGGAACTGCAGATGCGATTTATCAAAACCTTCGTTTCATGCAGCTAGAAGAGCCGGATCAAGTTTGTATCTTTGGTTCAGACCATATTTACAAAATGGATATCAAGCAGATGCTAGATTTCCACAAAGAAAAGAAAGCTGCACTAACGGTATCAGCATTGCGTATGCCTCTTGCTGAAGCCTCTGAGTTTGGTGTTATTGAAGTGGATGCAGAAGGTCGCATGATTGGTTTTGAAGAGAAGCCCGCAAACCCTAAAGCAATTCCGGGAGATCCTGAATCAGCGCTAGTTTCTATGGGTAACTACGTATTTGAAGCAAACGAGCTTTTTGCAGAGCTGGTTGAAGATGCAGATATAGAAGACTCAACTCACGACTTCGGAAAAGATATCATTCCGAACATGTTCCCACGTGGTGATGTGTTTGTTTATGACTTCAGCACCAACCGCATTACTGGCGAGAAAGAAGAAGTTTACTGGCGTGATGTAGGTACGATTGACGCGTACTGGCAAGCGCACATGGATCTTCTTGAGAAAGATGCGCCATTCTCACTATACAACCGCAAGTGGCCACTGCACACTTACTACCCACCATTACCACCTGCGACGTTTACAGACTCGGCTAATGGTCGTGTTCAAATCATCGATAGCTTAGTGTGTAATGGTAGTTATGTTCGTGGTTCTCGTATCGAGAAGTGTGTACTTGGCTTCCGTAGCAACATCGCATCAGCATGTGATATCAGTGAGAGTATCTTATTGGGCGACGTAAAAGTGGGAGAGGGCTGTGTACTTCGTCGTGTTATCGTCGATAAAGATGCAGACATCGCACCGGGTACACAGATTGGTGTAAACCTGAAAGAAGACAAAAAGCATTACCACGTCTCTGACGATGGTGTAGTAGTAATCCCTAAAGGAGCACGAGTTGGTTACTAAGACTCTCTCGGTACTTTTTGTAGCGTCTGAAGTTGAAGGCTTGATTAAAAGCGGTGGCTTGGCTGATGTAGCCAAGGCACTGCCTAAAGCGTTACAAACACTCGAACAGGACGTTCGAGTGACCATCCCCGCTTACCGCAATATCCCAAATATTGATTCTGCAGAAGTTGTTCTATTGACAGAGCTCGATCATTGGCCGCACACGGCTTATCAAGTTAAGAAGTTAAGCGTTGAAGGCGTACAAGTATTTGGTATTGAATGTGCTAAATACTTCGACCGTCCAGAAATGTACGCTGAAAATAATCAGGCGTACGCTGATAATGGCGAACGCTTTTCGTTTTTCAGTGCAGCATGTTTGGATATGCTTCCTAAGCTTGGTTTCCAACCAGATATTATTCATACAAACGATTGGCATACAGGTTTTGTCCCTTTCTTGCTTAAATCTCGTTACCAACAGCATGACTTCTTTGAGAACACGCGCAGTGTAATTTCAATCCACAACGCGGTGTTCAAAGGCGTATTCTCATATGACGAGCTGCAATGTCTTCCTGAAATGCACAGTCGTAATGTTCCGGAAGCCGCGGTCAGTGATACGCACGTGACTATGCTTAAAGCTGGTGTCTTATGCGCAGATAAAGTGAACGCAGTTAGCCCAACGTATGCGGAAGAGTTAAAAACAGAGCTTGGTAGTCATGGTATGGCGGCTGAGTTTCAACTTAGAGCTTCAGACTTAGTCGGAATCCTAAATGGTTGTGACTACGGTGCTTGGAATCCAGAAACGGACGCCTTCATTCCTCGCAAATACAAAGCGACCAAACATAGTATGGCGCGTGGAAAGTCAGCGTGTAAGCAGAAACTGCAACAAGACGTCGGCTTGCCGGTTATCGATTGTGCTGTGTATGGGATGGTTTGTCGTTTAACGAACCAAAAAGGCGTTCACTACTTGTTGCCTATCATTGAGCAATTCTTGAAGAACGATCTTCAGATTGTGATTGTAGGTACGGGTGACCCTGTTTTAGCGAGCCAGCTTAAAGAGCTATCAGCGCTGCATTCAGAAAAATTCTCTTTTGTAGAGGCATACAACAATGAGTTAGCGCATCTAGTTGAAGCGGGTTCTGACTTTTTCTTGATGCCTTCTGAGTTTGAACCTTGTGGTTTAAACCAGATCTACAGTATGGCTTATGGCACCTTACCTATCGTTCGCTCTGTCGGTGGTCTAAAAGACAGTGTTAATGATTATGACGAGGATCCAAAGGCTGCAACCGGCTTTGCTTTTGAAGAGCCGACTCCGCAGGCTTTGTTGGCCGTCCTACATCGTTCGTTGTTGCTTTACGCACAAAACCCATCTGAAATTAAGCGTGTTCAGCTTTATGCAATGCAGAAAGATTTTAGTTGGGAAGATGCTGCAAAAGAGTATTTAGCAATGTATCACTCTGCTATGAAGTAGCAGTTTAACTAGATACCCAAATAAGCAAAGTAGATAAAATGAAATCACACAAGGCGCTCTGAGAATAGGGCGCCTTTTGTTTTCTGGTCCGAGCACATCGAGTATATTAAGACAAAGCTTGCAAACTCATTGTAGTTCGGTAGAAAAGGTAGTTAAGGTATTCACGAGGCTAATTATAGGTTTGACACTATTATCACCGAATCTTCTCGATTGCGTGATATCCTTAGTCATCGCCTTGTGATGAGGCATAGCTCCATATTAATAATTAAAGCGATAGGTATGTCTGAGAGTTTACTATTTCATAAAACATTTACTCACCCTACGAGCGATGAGTGGGTGGTATTTGTGCATGGCGCTGGAGGTAGCTCCTCAATCTGGTTCAAGCAGATCAAGGCGTATAAACAACATTTCAATTTACTTCTCATTGATCTGAGAGGGCACGGTAAATCAGACAATATCCTTAAAGATCTGATGTCGAATCGTTACACGTTTAAAGCGGTTACTCTCGATATCCTTAAAGTGCTCGATCATCTAAAAATTCGTTCAGCGCATTTCGTTGGTATGTCCTTAGGGACTATCATCGTCCGTAATATTGCAGAGCTAGCCACAGGGCGTGTTCGTTCAATGGTATTAGGTGGTGCGGTTACTAAACTTAATACTCGCTCTCAGGTATTAGTTAAACTTGGAAACCTAAGCAAACACATCATTCCTTACATGTGGCTTTATAGCCTTTTTGCTTACATCGTAATGCCACAAAAAAGCCAAAAAGAGTCCCGTCACCTGTTTATCCGTGAAGCTAAAAAACTGTGTCAAAAAGAGTTTAAGCGTTGGTTTATATTAACTGCTGATGTGAACCCTCTAATGAAGTACTTCAAAGACCGCGAATTGCCAATTCCAACCCTCTACTTGATGGGAGAGCGTGATTACATGTTCATCAAGCCCGTTAAAGAGATGGTTGAGGCGCATGAGTCGAGTGAACTGGTCGAAATTGCTAACTGTGGTCATGTGTGTAATGTTGAAAATCCTGAAGAATTCAATCAACAATCTATCGCTTTTATTCAAAAGCAAATTCAGTGATTATTAGGGCATTATCAGAACAGTTACTTGAATAGAATGAAATAGAAACGGGAAGCCACTTTTAGCTTCCCGTTTTTTGGGGAGGAGGTAAGTGGTGAAGTGACCGATACTCTATTTAAAGCTGTTATTTTTGAGAGGCGGCGCCGCACTGCCAACATGACCCAAATTGCGCTTCGTTCACTTCGTGACATTCACCGCAGCGCCACTCTTCATAGATGATAGAATCATGCTGTTTCTGATAGTCGTTGACAATAGCACGAGCTTTACTGGCCAATTCTGGCTCATATAACCATATGTAAGGGTCAGTTTCTTCAGTAAATGGAATTTCCCCTTTTAAACCAAATAAACCTTCACCACGGACTTCACACGCGATATTTTCACTTTCTAGCAATCCGCAGATGATGTGAGCTTCTGTCGGATTCGATGCACTGAAGATTTTCATTAAAATTGAACCTTATTCGGCTATCTGTGTTATTTAGCTATTATAAATTATTCAGCGACAGGCGCTGAACGAAACTTACTCATCAACCATTTGGCGATAATTGGGAATACGCCCAGTAATGCAAATGACAATAGTACAGAAGGTGAAACGATGCCCGAAAGCGAATCAATTTCTGCGAGTTGAGTACCAGCATTTAAGAATACAGCAGTACCCGGCAGCATGCCGATTTGACTTGTTACGTAGTAGCGAGTCACAGACATTGGCGTCAAGCCCATTAGAAGGTTGATAACGAAAAACGGGAATACAGGGATAAGGCGCAAAGAGAACAAGTAAAATGCACCGTCTTTTTCTACACCTTTATTAATCGTAGACAGTTTGTCGCCAAACTTAGTTTGTATCCAGTCACGTAGCAGGTAGCGGCTACTTAAAAAGGCAAGAGTTGCGCCGATCGCACTGGCGAAAGAAACCAAAAGTAAGCTGTTCCAAAATCCAAATAGAGCAGCGCCAAGTAGTGTCACAACCGCAGCCCCTGGAATAGAGAAGGCGGTGATCAATACATACGCGATGAAGTAAGTCGCCGCAGCTACAATAAAGTTACTTTCTATATAGTCGTTTAACAAGGCTTGTTGAGCTTTGGCGTTTTCCAGCGTGAGGTATTGACCAAAGTTGATGCCTAATAAAACAATCGTCACGACTAGCACAATACCCAATATCATTTTCTTACTCATTGATACTTCCTCAAATTTTCAATGTATACCATTAGTATAGATAGACAGGCGAAGCATAGATTAACTTTCATAAGATATAAAAAAGCCGCAGAAATGCGGCTTAGTTGTATAAAAAAGAGTGTACTGACAATGTTAATTGACGCGACTGATAAGCTCTTCGCGACGTTGCTGTGGGATAACCGACCAATGGGTGCCATTGATCGCTCCTTCTAATGCCCAAAGCAGTTCAATACTGACAGAGGACGTATGAGATTCCTTGATGGCGTTAAATGCGTTTACAGAGCCAGATTCATATAAACGCTCTACGGAATCAATCCCAGCTTTCTTCAACATGCGCTCAGTGGCAAGTCGAAGATTAGGGAGGTCTTTTAGTCGAGTAGGCTTAGCAGCGGACTGTTCAGCTTTCTCTTCTTTTGCAAAGCCCAGAGACGTAGTCGCAAGTTGCAAGATTTTCTCTTGCTCTTGCCACAGGCCTTCTGGTAAAGCGAAGTATTTAGTTACGACAGGGAAACCACGTTTTTTGTAGACGTACGGTTGAAACCCTTGTTGCTCGAACTGTTTTGTTGTGCATTTGTCTGCTCGTATGTGCAACTGGTCATTAACAACCAGAGCAAACATCGTGTCATCAGCAAAAAGACCGAATCCACCAAACATTGAGCGTGATTTTATTTTTCCTAGGGGCTCAAATAACTTCATTGAGTCCTTTAGTATCGGTTTATCCATGTTATTTATCTCGGTGTATTTGAACTACGCCACCAAATAAGCAGGTCCGAGAGATTAGCAAAATGTTGCAATTACATTGTCAATAAGCCGTAAATTACTAAATTATTAGTAGTTACTGCATTTTGCCATCGGTAACTCCGCTACCATACCAACGAGTGGTTTAGGCCGGAAGCTTTGCGTCTCACCTTTTCAAGTGATTTGCCCTGTGCGTGACTGATTGAATAGAATAAAGTTTTTGTTGAATGAGGCTCACACTTGTTATTTTAAAGTGTGACATTGCTTCAATTAATGATCTTTACCATATGAAACTAGGTTTATTTTATCTGCTGATAAAAAAGCGCTCCCAAAGGTGCGCTTGATGAAAATAAACTCAATTTATCAGTTAATTTAACGGTTTAACTGTACTACGCTCAACAATTTCTGGGTGCATTTCGAAGACGCGTTTTTCATGGTCTTTGTCTTTAATGCGTTCAAGCAGAATTTCGAAGGCGTTCTTACCGACACGACGTTTCGGTTGGTGAACGGTGGTTAATGGTGGAGAGAAGTACTCAGCCAATTCGATGTTATCGTAGCCAATGATTGAGATATCCTCTGGAATACGGATGCCTTTCTGCTGTAAGCGACTCATTAAGCCGAGCGCCATGGTATCGTTAAAGCAGAACACTGCTGTAGGGCGCCCTTTCATCTCAACAATTTTGTCTGCGGCAAGTACAGCTGTATCACATTCGAAGTTACCTTCAATGATCATGTCGTCATTTGCAGTGATGTTTGCTTCTTCTAAAGCGCGCTTGTAACCAGCGATACGTTCAACACAGGCAGCTTTGTCTAAGTGGCCACTTAAACAAGCAATCTTTGAGTGACCGCGGTCGATTAGGTATTTAGTTGCTAGGTAGCCGCCTTCTTCGGAGTTATCAATGATCTTATCTGCTTGAGAACTCTCAGGGCCCCAGTCCATGACTACTTTAGGGATGTCAGCGTGACGGTCTAACATCTCTCTAAGTTCTTCAGTTAGGTCTGAACACATAACTAAGATGCCATCTACACGTTTCTCTGCAAGCATTCGAATGTAGTCACGTTGCTTCTCATAGATACCACCAGTGTTACACAGGATCAAAGTGTAGCCTTGACGGTAGCAGTAGCTCTCAACACCATCGATAACTTCAGAGAAGAATAGGTTTGTTGATTGAGTCACTAGCATGCCGATGGTTCGTGTTGAATTACACTTCAAACTACGAGCAACAGCACTTGGTGCATAGTTTAATTCGTCTACCGCTTTATTTACTTTTTCTTGAGTCGCTTCTGCAACAAAACGTGTTTTGTTGATTACGTGAGAAACGGTTGTGGTTGATACGCCTGCTAAGCGAGCGACATCTTTTATAGTGGCCATGGTTTTATCCTATTAGAAGCTACTTTCCCCAAAGTACGGAGTGAAGTAGCCGTTAAGCTACCTAACTAAGAGCTTAAATTTGTAGGGCTCTTTGGGTACTAAGGTGTTAAAAAACAAAAAACCGCTAGTGAGCGGCTTGTTTTAACACCGAAATGCTCTGAACTTAATAAGCATAGCATTTCGTGAATGTTTCATATTTTATCGTTTGCGCTCACAATTCTAGACTGACTAGAAGATACTCGCAATACAATTCACCCAGAAATCCGGGTGAATTGTCACATTCTACGGAATTTATTTACCTAGTCATCAATTAAGCTTATTCACCAGCTAAATATTGAGCATCTAATTGACAGAAAGCCCTTAGCAGAGAAGAGACAGCAGCGTAGAAACCGAATTCATCAACATCGTGACACTTAACGTTGAATTTCGGGATCCAAGTTAATAGCTGTTGTTCGATAAATTGTTGCTGAACTTCGAAGGATTTTTCTAACTCTTCTTCTGATTCTGTTTCATTAGATCGAATGATTAAGTTGCCTAGGAAGTCGAGCTCGATAGCGATGTGGTCTGCTGGTTCTTTTAGATCTTGGTTAACCACTAAGTTGTGCTCAGCCATGATCTCTTCCATCTCTTTCGCTGGCTTATCGTTTAATAGGCCAGTTTCCCCGATGTACATTGATGCATAAGGAAGGGCGCCATGCTTATCTGTCTTTAGGAAAAGGTCGCAAAAGTCAGCGGACAGTTCTAGTTGAGCATCTTCGCGAGTTTGTAGGCGGTTCAGTGCATCAACCAACTTATCAATAGCAGGCTTTAGAGTTTCATTTTCGCCTAAACCAGTTAAGAAAGAACGAATTTCAACAGAATGGTAGTGGTCAAGTTCGTCTTGAGTGAGTTCTTTGGCGAATAAGCTGGATAGCCACCAGTAAATTTCTGCTCTTTGCTCATTGAACGCTTTCGTATCTTTCATTACATAGATCCTGATTTAGTCTTGTGGTGTCTTTTCGCACACCAAGGCTGATGACGAGGTTATTTGCCAAATGCAAAGTTACTCGTTAGTAGTAATGCCTATATTGAATTGTGCTAGACGACAAATAGCAAGGTTTAAGATTGTCTTGTATCAAAAAAAATCCATGTTTCTGGCATTTATCTTCAGTACCACTAGAATTGTTACTAGTTATGAATAGAATAGTCACCGAAACTATTAAATAAGAAAAGTGGTGTAGATGAGCTATCACGTATTAGTCGTAGAAGATGATGTGGTGACCCGTAGTAAACTGGTTGGTTATTTCCAGAACGAAGGTTACACAGTTAGCGAGGCCGAGAGCGGTGCTCAAATGAGAAGCGTGTTAGAAGAAAACAACGTTGACCTCATTATGCTAGACATCAACTTACCAGGCGAAGATGGATTGATGCTAACTCGCGAATTACGCAGTCAATCAGACATTGGAATTATTTTAGTTACTGGACGCACGGATAGCATCGACAAGATTGTTGGCCTTGAAATGGGCGCTGACGATTACGTTACTAAACCTTTCGAACTTCGCGAGTTATTAGTTCGAGTTAAAAATCTACTTTGGCGTATTTCTGCTGCTCGTAAAACGACAGCAGGCGAGGCTGAAGAGTCACAAGATGAGTCAGTGGTTCGTTTTGGCGAGTGGACATTTGATATCCCTCGTCGTGCGTTAAGCAAAAACGGCGAACCAGTAAAACTGACGAAAGCAGAATATGAATTATTAGTTGCACTGTCTTCTTATCCTAATCAGGTATTAAGCCGCGAACGTATTCTTAATATGATCAGCCACCGTGTTGACGCGCCGAATGATCGTACTATTGATGTACTGATTCGTCGCATGCGCGCAAAAATGGAGTTCGACCCTAAGAACCCACAAATTTTTGTGACGGTGCACGGCGAAGGTTACATGTTTGCTGGTGACTAATTCTTGCGGGGCATATTAGTTCGCTAGAATATTGAGTGTTAAAAAGCCGAGACATCATTAATGACTCGGCTTTTTTATTATTTAGTATTTTGTGTCATTTGCCTATTGAGGCAGTGCTGCAGAAACGGAGTTGTCGTCTTCAGCTAAGCTAGATGCTTCAGGTACTACTATTGGCTCTTCGGCAACATCGCTACTGGTGTCTAACCAGTCGCGTAGGCTTTGCCAAACTAATCCTAGCGTCTCGTGCCAGTAACGTTCTGTCTGTTCAAGATAAATCGCTTTAGGCATGTATTTGTTCCAAGGCTCTACTATGCCGTCTTGAGCAAGGTAGTTGGTTGGCGCTGGCAATGGTTTCATGCCTGCTGCATTAAATTCGTTTAGAGCACGTGTCATGTGGCTTGCTGAAGTCACCAATACCATTTTCTTGTTTTTCACGAACGCTGCTGCTTGGCGAGCTTCTTCCCACGTATCTTTGGCTGTTTCCAGCAAAATAATGTCAGGCTTTGCCACACCAAGTGCTAATGCAACTTTAGCCATCATTCTTGCGTTACTTACTTCAGTGCCTGCGCCATAGCCAGACAAAATGAGTTTTGCACCAGGGTAAAGACGTAGAATACGAATCCCTTCGCTTAAACGCATTAAACTTGTGCGGCTAAGTTCTGAAGTCGGCGGAATTTGGTCGTCTACGACATGCGCATGACCGAGAACCATCACGTAATCGACAGTCTCGTCGACTGGTAAAAATGCAGTGTGCTGCCTTTCCATGGGCATTAATAGTTGACTAGATACTGGTTGGAAAGCAATTAAGAAAATACCACAGAGGGCCGAGAGGGTAATTAAGCAACCAGTCTTCCTTTTAGTAGTAAACATCACTAGGGCTAAGCCCAGAAATGCGAGAATTAACATTGCTGGTAGTGGCATCAGTAATGAAGACACTACTTTTTTCAGCTCAAACATATCCGAATAGTCCGAAAAAACATCACTTAGTAGTAAAAAGAGACATCGTCTCTTTATTCCTGAAATTCCTGTGACAGAATAGCAGGCACGATAAGACATAATAACTCAAGTAGCTGTGACTGAAGACCGTAATTTCGACGATATTGCCCACAAATTTGCAAAAAATATTTACGGCTCTGACAAAGGAGAGATCCGTCAGATCATCGTATGGGAAGATTTAGAACAAGCTTTGAGCAAGTTTGAAGATTCTGCTTCTCCACTGCATGTACTTGATGCCGGAGGCGGGTTGGCACAGATGTCGCAAAAAATTGCGGCGCTTGGTCATAAGGTTTCTCTATGTGATCTGTCTTCTGAGATGCTAAAGCTAGCTCAAGAGGGGATCACCGAAGCGGGGCTATTAGAGCAATATCAGTTTATCCATTCTCCAGTACAAAAAGTGGCAGAGCATCTCGACGATCAAGCTGATTTTGTGATGTTTCATGCCGTTATGGAGTGGTTAGCCGACCCTAAAGAAGCACTCGATTTGCTACTTGAACAAGTTAAACCAGGTGGTATCGCCTCGATAATGTTTTACAACCACCACGGATTAGTCCTGAAAAATGTGATTTGTGGCAACATTCCTCATGTATTGAATGGGATGCCACATCGAAAACGGTTTAAGCTGCAACCACAAAAAGGCTTGAAGCCTGAAGAGGTTTATCAATGGATAGAAGACGCTGGTCTAGAAATCTGTGGTAAATCAGGCATTCGCTCCTTCAGTGACTACATAGGTAATATGGAGTACATGGGCGATTACCAATTTGAAGATGTATTGGAACTAGAAAAGCAGCTATGTCGCCAAGAGCCATATCTGTCACTAGGCCGTTATATTCACGTTTGGGCTCAAAAACCTGCGCAATAACAGTGATGAATGTGGTAAAAGAAGCTACGACATGCGCTATGCAATCGTAACAAGCCCGCGTTATAAAGAAATAGGCGTCATTTCAAACGTATTCGATATGACGAAGAACAGTAACAGGAACCACAATGAGTGAAATGACTCAAACTGCCGAAGAGCAGCCAATTGATGAGTTGGTGGGCTGGGTCAAGCAGCATGATTTTTCATTAAACTTGCCGCCAGAGCGCTTAGCATTTTTGATTGCTATCGCAGTATTAAGCAATGAAAGGTTCGATGAAGAGTTGGGCGAGGGTGAACTGCATGATGCATTTACTATCGTCACTCGACTGTTTGAAGATACTGGTGAAGCGTCAGCGTTTCGCGCTAATAACGCAATTAATGAGTTGGTTAAACAGAAGATGATAAGCCGCTTTACCAGCGAAATTACCGATGGCGCAAGCATCTACCGCTTGTCACCGTTGGCTATTGGTATCTCAGATTATTACTTACGTCACCGTAAGTTCTCTAAATTAAAATTGTCTATCCAGCTTTCTATGGTTGCGGACGAGATGGCTAAAGCCATTGAAGCAGCGCAGAAGGGCGGAACTCCAGGACATTGGAGAAAGAACGTTTACGGCGTGCTCAAGTATTCTGTTGGTGAAATTTTCGATCAGATCGATCTTAACCAACGTGTGATGGATGAGCAGCAGCAAACCGTTAAGCAGCAAATTGCCGACCTTTTAAACAAAGATTGGCGAGAAGCGATCAACAACTGTGAAACCTTGCTATCAGAAACCTCGTCCACGCTAAAAGAATTGCAAGACACCTTGCAAGCGGCGGGTGATGAACTGCAAACACAGATCCTCGATATTCAAGAAATTGTTTACGGTGACGATGAACTCGAGTTTGTTGGTGAAACCCTGTTTGGCTTGCAGATGAAGCTCGACCGAATCACAAGTTGGGGTCAGCAAGCGATCGACTTGTGGATCGGCTACGACCGCCACGTTCATAAGTTTATCCGTACCGCGATTGATATGGATAAAAACCGTGCCTTTAGCCAACGCTTGCGTCAGTCGGTTACCGACTACTTTGACGCGCCTTGGTTACTGACCTACGCCGATGCTGAAAAGCTCACCGATCTGCGTGATGAAGCCTTGGTACTTCGTGATGATGAAGTAATGGGCCAAGCACCAATCGACGTAGAATATGAAGAATTTGAGCAAGTGAATGATCTGCTTTCAGACCGAATTGCAGAGATGTTGAAAGCTCACAAACAGCAAGGTGCGCCAATTGATCTTGGCCTTGTGCTACGCGATTACCTCGCAGCACACCCTCGCACACACCATTTTGATTTAGCCAGAATTGTTGTCGACCAAGCGGTGCGCTTAGGTTACTCAGAGTCTGACTATCAGGCTATTCAGCCAGATTGGCAGGCAATCAACGATTTCGGTGCAAAGGTACAAGCAAATGTCATTAACAAGTACTGATGATTACATGCCAGAGAAACTGGTAAAAGCGATAGCGAACCCATTGTTCCCTGCGCTAGACAGCATGCTACGTTCAGGTAAGCATATTTCAACAGAAGACCTAGATAACCACGCGTTACTTTCTGATTTTGAAGTTGAGCTTCAGCATTTCTACCAACGCTACAACACAGAACTTGTGAAAGCACCGGAAGGTTTCTTCTATCTGCGTCCACGTTCTACGTCTCTGATCGGCCGCAGTGTGTTGTCTGAGCTAGATATGCTTGTTGGTAAGGTATTGTGTTTCTTATACCTAAGCCCAGAGCGTTTAGCTCACGAAGGTATCTTCACTAACCAAGAGTTGTTTGAAGAGCTAATGGCGTTAGCGGATGAGAAAAAACTCATGAAGCTAGCAACCAACCGTGCGTCTGGTTCTGACTTAGACAAAGAAAAGCTGTTTGAAAAAGTACGTACATCTCTACGCCGTTTACGTCGTATCGGCATGTTGATTGCGATTGGTGAGACGGGCAAGTTCCGTATCAGCGAAGCAGTGTTCCGCTTTGGTGCTGACGTACGTGTTGGCGATGATATGAAAGAAGCTCAACTGCGTCTGATCCGTGACGGTGAAGCTGTGGTGCATACTCAAGAGCCTAATCAAGGTAGCTTGTTGAATGAAGAGCAAGCGGAAGCCGTATCAGAAGTCGATGCAGACGTAGACGAAAACGGTCAACAAGACATTTTTAACGATCAAGCTGACTTTGACCTTGGGTCAAACGACGGCGAACAAACAAAAGTAGAAGGTGAAGCATGATTGAAAGAGGTAAGTATCAATCATTAACCATGGTCAACTGGAACGGCTTCTTCGCGCGTACTTTTGATATTGATGGATTGGTTACAACGCTTTCTGGCGGTAACGGTGCAGGTAAGTCGACCACGATGGCGGCATTCATTACAGCACTTATCCCAGACCAAAGCCTTCTGCATTTCCGTAACACTACGGAAGCGGGTAGCTCACAGTCATCTCGTGATAAAGGCCTTTACGGTAAGCTTCAGCCAGGCGCATGTTATGCCGCACTGGATGTAGTGAACTCTCGTAACCAGCGCCTACTGTTTGCAGTAAAACTGCAGCAAGTGGCGGGCCGTGATAAGAAAGTCGACATCAAGCCGTTTGTTATCCAAGGCCTTCCTAGCCATGTGAAACCAACGGATGTACTGATTCAAAACGTTTCAGACAGCCACGCTCGTGTATGTCAGTTGAACGATGTGAAAGCAGCGGTAGCGCAATACGAAGGCGCACATTTCAAAGCCTTCTCTTCGATTGTTGATTACCACTCACAGATGTTTGAGTACGGTGTCGTACCGAAGAAACTGCGTAATAGCAGCGACCGTTCTAAGTTCTACCGCCTGATTGAGGCATCACTTTA
Organism: Vibrio sp. Isolate32; assembly: GCF_022397955.1. Taxonomy (GTDB): domain Bacteria; phylum Pseudomonadota; class Gammaproteobacteria; order Enterobacterales; family Vibrionaceae; genus Vibrio. Next base: position 273,144 of record NZ_JAKEUQ010000001.1, read on the forward strand.
CGGTGGTATCTCAAGTGCGATTACACGTTCTCTGCGTGATTACCTTCTGCCGCAAAATGGTGGTGTGAAGAAAGCATTCCAAGATATGGAATCGGCACTGCGTGAGAACCGCATGACGCTAGAAGCGATCAAGACAACTCAGTCGGATCGTGACTTGTTCAAGCATTTGATCACTGAATCGACCAACTACGTGGCAGCAGACTACATGCGCCATGCGAACGATCGTCGTAACAAGCTTGATCAAACCATGAAGTTCCGTGGTGAGCTGTTTGGTTCGCGTGAAACTTTACTTGAGCAAAACAACTTGTTGAATCGAGTTCAAGAAGAGCTTGAGTTGCTGGTGGATCAAGAATCGTCTCTAGAACAAGACTACCAAGCAGCTTCGGATCATCTTCAATTGGTTCAAACTGCACTTCGTCAGCAAGAGAAAATTGCTCGCTACAGCGAAGATCTAGAAGAGCTTAATGAGCGTCTAGAAGAGCAGATGATGGTGGTTGAGGAAGCTCAAGAGCGCGTACTTTTGGCTGAAGAGCAGGCAACCATCACTGAAGAAGAAGTGGATAGCCTGAAGACTCAGCTTGCTGATTACCAACAAGCGTTGGATGTTCAGCAGACTCGTGCACTTCAATACCAGCAAGCCGTTCAAGCTTTAGAGAAAACCAAGCAGTTGCTAGGTGATGAATCTATTACTGCAGAAAGCGCGTTAACCTTGGTTTCTGAGCTAAAAGCACAAGAAGAATCAAGCACGCAGACGCTACTGTCGACTAAGCACAAGCTAGACATGTCTTCTGCAGCTTCTGCACAGTTCGACAAAGCTCTGTCTTTGGTTAAGAGCATCGTTGGTGACGTTGAGCGTAAAGAAGCGTCTGATAGCGCTAAGCAAGCTCTAGAAAAAGGCCGCAACGCTAAACACGTTGTTGAAAACGAACAGCAATGGCGTGCTCAGCACCGTGACATGGCTCGTGACGTAGCGCAGCAACGTCAAGCTAAAGAGCTAGCGACTGAATACCAAAAGCAACACAACATTTCACTGACTGACGAAGCGGTTTTCGAAGAAGAACGTGAACGTCATGCAATGCAGATCGAAACGCTTGAGTATGCTCAAGAAGAGCTGCGTGAAGCGAAGAGTGAACAACGTCGTGTTCAGCAAAACCACGATCAAGAGATTAAAAAGCTTGAATCTGTTGCTCCTGCGTGGATCACAGCAAATGATGCGCTTGAGTCGTTGAGAGATCAAACCGAAGCTGAGCTAGAAGATAGCCAAGCTGTGATGACGCAAATGCAGCAAGTGCTTGAAGATGAAAAATCTCAAGCGGTGGCTAAAGATCAACTGGCAACGCGCCGAGCTGAACTTGAGCAAGAGATAGAGCGTCTAGCGTCACCTGGTGGTTCTAACGATCCTCGTTTGAAAGGCTTAGCAGACACACTTGGTGGCGTTCTGCTTTCTGAGATCTACGACGACATCACGATTGGCGATGCACCATACTTCAGTGCGATGTATGGCCCGGCTCGTCATGCGATTGTGGTTTCAGATCTTGATGGCATCAAAGAGAAACTGATTGATCTTGATGATTGCCCTGAAGACCTTTACATCCTTGAAGGTGATGTAGACGCGTTTGATGACAGCTCGTTCAATGCCGATGAATTAGAAGGCGCGGTGTGTGTTCAACTGAACGATCGCCAGATGCGTTACTCTCGTTTCCCTGAGATCCCACTGTTTGGCCGTGCAGCTCGTGAGCAACGTTTAGAGAAACTGCGTGAAGAGCGCGATGTGGTTGTTGAGAATCACGCGAAAGCTGCGTTTGACTCTCAAAAACTGAATCGTTTATACCAAGCATTCAATAGTTTTGTAGCGAAGCACCTGCACGTTGCGTTTAACGCAGATCCAGAGCAAGCCCTGACAGTCGTTCGTGAGAAACGCAACCAAGTAGTGCGCTCGTTAGCTGAACTGGATTCGAAAGAGCAACAACAACGCAGCCAGCTTCAACAAAGTAAACAGGCGATTGCTGCGCTTGATAAGTTAGCGCCTATGGTTCGTATTATAGAAGACGAAACATTAGTTGAGCGTTTGGCTGAACTAGAAGTACAACTAGAACGCCTGAGCGAAGCTAAGTCTTACCTGAACACTCACGGCAAAGCACTTGCTTCACTAGAGCAAATCGTTTCTGCACTAGACGCAGACCCAGAGCAATTTGAAGCTTTGGAAGCAGAGTACCGCCAAGCGGACAACGCGCTGCAAAAGTTAAAAGGCAAAGTGTTCGCGCTGTCTGATCTGATTGAACGTCGTCACTACTTTGCTTACGCAGACTCGATTGACCTGCTTAACAAGAGCAGCGAACTGAGCGAACAACTGAAAGCGAAACTGGTTCAAGCGGAACAAGCAAGAACCAAAGGCCGTGATGGCTTGAAGCAAGCTCGTGAACAGATGAACCAATATAACCAAGTATTGGCGGCACTGAAGAGCTCACATCAAGCGAAGCAAGAGACGGTTCAAGAGTTCAAACAAGAGCTACAAGAGTTTGGCGTAAACGCTGATGAAGGCGCTGAAGAGCGTGCTGTACGTCGTCGTGACGAGCTTCAAGAGCGTTTACACACATCTCGCAGCCGCAAGAGTGAATACGAGCGTACGATTACGTCAACAGAACTTGAGATGAAAGCCCTGGCTAAGCGTCTTAAGAAAGTACAGAAAGAGTACACAGAGCTTCGTACCTTCGTTGTTGCAGCAAAAGCCGGCTGGTGTTCAGTACTTCGCTTAGCTCGTGAAAATGACGTTGAGCGTCGTCTACACAAGCGTGAACTGGCTTACCTAACTGCGGGCGAGCTTCGCTCTATGTCGGATAAATCGTTGGGTGCATTGCGTTTGGCAGTAGCTGACAATGACGACCTACGTGATGCGTTGCGTCTATCTGAAGACAACGCACATCCAGAGCGTAAAGTTCTGTTCTACATTGCGGTTTACCAACATCTTCGCGAGCGTATTCGCCAAGACATCATTCATACGGATGATCCGGTTGAAGCAATCGAAGAGATGGAAGTTGAGCTCGCTCGACTAACTGAAGAATTGACACAGCGTGAAAACCGCTTGGCGATTAGCTCTGAGTCGGTAGCAAGCATTATCAAGAAAACAATTCAGCGCGAGCAGAACCGTATTCGAATGCTGAACCAAGGCTTGTCTAATATTTACTTTGGTCAGGTTAAGGGCGTTCGTCTGAACGTTAAGATCCGTGAAAGCCACGAAATCTTGCTGTCAGGCCTAGCGACTCAGCAAGAGCAGCACAAAGACTTGTTTGAATCAACGCGCTTTACCTTCTCTGAAGCAATGGCGAAGTTGTTCCAACGTGTGAACCCCCATATCGATATGGGTCAACGTTCTCCGCAAGTTCTGGGTGAAGAGTTACTGGATTACCGTAATTACTTAGAGTTAAGTGTTGAAGTAAACCGTGGTTCAGATGGTTGGCTACAAGCGGAATCGGGCGCTCTGTCTACGGGTGAGGCGATCGGTACTGGGCAATCTATCCTACTGATGGTCGTTCAGAGTTGGGAAGAAGAGTCTCGTCGACTTCGTAGTAAAGACATCGTTCCATGTCGCTTGTTGTTCCTCGATGAAGCAGCACGTCTGGATGCGAAATCTATCTCTACGTTGTTTGAACTGTGTGACCGTCTAGGTATGCAGCTTCTGATTGCAGCCCCTGAGAACATCAGCCCAGAGAAAGGTACAACCTACAAACTGGTACGTAAGGTCTTCAAAGATCACGAACATGTACACGTTGTTGGTTTGCGAGGTTTTGCTCAAAACAAACCTGCATCTCCAGTGCAAGAGCTTATCGAAGAAACTGAGCAATAAGCTCGATAGCGATTCAACGATACTAATTCATAGCCCCTAATCATTAGGGGCTTTTTAGTACCTAAGTCTAGCGTTCTGCAATTGTTCTAACTCCCTTTATGCAACCCACTTAATATACTTCGTGTCTAGCCCTCTTTGACTTACTGTTAAGACCACTCATATATTAGGGGTAATCTCAATAGAACTTGTTTGAAGTCACACGCACAAAACCACAAATAATGTATGGTAATGGTATGACAGTAGTGTCTACACACTGCTGAACGACTAATTAGTATTTTTGAGCGTGACTATTACGCAAACTGGAAGGTAGGACTCAATATGATTCAAATCGTTATTGATGGGAAATTTCGAATCGTCGAACAAGGACAAACCGTACTTGAAGCGGCAAAAACATGTGGTTTAGAGATCCCATCTCTATGTGGTTTGAACAAAACAACTGATAAGATTCCATGCGATTTATGTGTCGTCGAGGTTGATGGCGTGGGCATGAAGCGCTCGTGCGAGCTTGAAGTGTCAAATGGGTTGAATATTACGACTCAGTCAAAGCAGTTGACCAACCATCGACAAGAAGCGTTGAACCGCATCATGACAGACCACTATGCAGATTGTGAGGCACCATGCCAAACTGCGTGCCCTGCAGGAGTCGATATTCAATCTTACCTGCATCATATTGCTCAAAATGATCACATGAAAGCGATTGAGGTGATCAAAAAGACATTACCAATGCCACTTTCGATTGGTCGTGTATGTCCTGCATTCTGTGAAACTGAATGCCGTCGCAACTTGGTTGATGAATCCATAGCGATACGCCAACTCAAACGACACGCAGCCGATGCAGATTTAGCGGCTCAAGAGAGCTACATGCCAGCTAAGAAACCAAATAAAGGTAAAAGCATAGCGATTGTTGGTAGTGGCCCCGGTGGTCTTACGGCCGGTTATTATCTATCTAACGAAGGTTATGAGGTCAGAGTTTATGAGTCTATGCCTAAAGCTGGTGGTTGGTTACGTTACGGCATCCCGGAATATCGCTTACCTAAGTCGATTCTAGATAAAGAAATCGAATTGATGTGTCGTAACGGGATGTCGGTAGAGTGCGACAAGAAGCTCGGTGTTGATTTTACTTTATCGGATTTAAGCAACGATTTTGATGCGGTTTGTTTAGCCGTTGGTGCATCACAAGCTGTCGAGATGAATTATCCCGGTAGCGAGCTTGGCGGCTGTTATCTAGGCGTCGATTATCTTAAAGATTATGTGACTGACAAACAGTTCACTACGGGCAAAAAAGTGGCGGTTATTGGCGGTGGTAATACTGCAATTGACTGCGCACGAACCGCAGTGCGTGATGGCGCTGATACAACACTCATTTATCGTCGTACTCGAGATGAGATGCCAGCCGAAGATTACGAAATCGAAGAGGCTGAACATGAAGGCGTCAAGTTCCACTTCTTGACTAATCCTGCGGAAAACATAGCCGATGAAAGTGGCCATGTATCAGAAATACGATTAGAGCGTATGGCTTTGGGGCCAGCAGATGCTTCAGGTCGTCGCAGCCCTAAACCAACTGGCGAGTTCTTTGTTGAAGCGTTCGATATGGTTATCGCTGCGGTGTCGCAAAAGCCAGACTTAAGCTTTATGGACAATGAAGCGATTGATATTCCTCTTACCCGTTGGAATACCGCTGATGCCGATCCGCAAACCATGCACACGGGTACAGGTAACATCTTTAGTATTGGTGATTTCCGACGTGGCCCTGCGACAGCGGTGGAAGCGGTGGGGGATGGTCGTATTGCTGCACAAGCGATCGATCGCTTCTTCAATGGCGACATGGATAATATTCCGGCGAAACCGTTTAATTCAAGAAAACAAAAACAACTCAAAGCCGTTGATCCCGAGCAGTACAAGTCAATACAACGAATAGCTCGTAAGATTATGCCCGAGTTAACGCCCGAGCAGCGTGAACAAAGTTTTGAGGAAGTCGAGACTGGCTTTGATAATGCCGATGCAATCGCAGAAGCCTCAAGATGTCTGGAGTGTGGTTGCCAAGCCAATACCGACTGCGACCTTCGCGATTACTCGACTGAATACAAGGCAACTCAAACGCACCCTGAATACAAGATTGATATCGCTTCGAATGAAAGTTGGCAGGCGATTCGCGCAGAAGAAGCGAAGGTTGGTCTAACAAGACAAAAATTTGCCGTTGATGACAGCTCAGAATTTATTATCTTTGATGCTAACCGTTGTATCAGTTGTGGACAGTGCATCCAAGCATGTCGTGAGCAGAATGTTCATGGCGTTCTAAGCTTCATGAGCCAATCCGATGGTAAGCCTGCATCAAGACCAGAGTGTCGCCCGAATTTCGGGGCTAACCAGACTTTGATGGGCGATTCGAACTGTGTTCAATGCGGCTCTTGTGTTCAGGCGTGTCCAACTGGTGCAATGGTCGATGCGAGAGATAGAAAGCAGGGCGACACTGACGTACTCAAGAAAGTCGATACGATCTGCACCTATTGTGGCGTGGGTTGTAAGCTCACAATGCATGTTGATGAGCAGAAAAACAAAATCCGCTATATCGAAGGTGGTGACTCTCCAGTTAATGAAGGCATGTTGTGTGTTAAAGGGCGATTCGGCTTCGATTTTGTGGGCAGCGATGCACGTTTAACGACGCCATTAATTCGTAAAGATGGCTGGTTACAACCTGCAAGTTGGGATGAAGCGATTAAGCTCATTGCCGAGAAGTTTACAGCGATTAAGCAAGGCTTTGGCAGTAACGCTTTGGCGGGGTTCTCGTCGGCGAAAACCACCAACGAAGATAACTATGCGTTCCAAAAATTCATTCGTCGTGAACTAGGTACCAATAACGTCGATCACTGTGCTCGTCTTTGTCATGCCTCGACGGTGACTGGGCTTGAAGCTTCACTAGGCAGTGGAGCGATGACCAATGATATTCCAAGTATCAAGCATTCTGATGTGATCTTTATTATTGGTTCGGACACCACATCGGCACATCCAATTATCGGCTCACACATCAAACAGGCGGTGAGACATGGTGGAGCGCGATTAATCGTTGCCGACCCAAAACGAATCGATATTGCTGACCATGCTGAGCTTTACTTAGCGCACCGACCGGGTACCGATGTAATGCTGATCAATGGTGTGATGCAGCAGATCATCAAACACGGTTGGTACGACCAAGAGTATATCGAAGATCGTGTAGACGGCTTTGATACCTTGCTCCAAGAGGTGATGTCACCAAGCTATTCGTTAGAAAAAGTGGAATTGGTGACTGGCGTTAAAGCGGAAGACATCTTCGCCATGGCGCGCTTGATTGGTACTGCAGAACGAACCGCGGTGTACTACTCGATGGGGATTACCCAGCACACTACTGGGCATGACAACGTACGTTCAATCGCTAACCTGCAACTTTTGTGCGGCAACATCGGTATTGAAGGTGGTGGTATCAACCCATTACGTGGTCAATCGAATGTTCAGGGTGCGTGCGACATGGGTGCTCTGCCAAACAATCTTCCGGGTTATCAGAAAGTGTATGACCCAATAGTTCGTCAAAAATTCGCGATGGAGTGGGGCGTTACTGATTTGCCCGCTGAAACAGGGTTAACGCTGACCGAGATTATTGATGGCGCGTGTCATCGAGATGTTCGTGGTCTGTACGTAATGGGCGAGAATCCAGTGCTGAGTGACCCGAACCAAGCGCATGTGATTGAAGGTCTTGAAGCGTTAGATTTCCTTGTGGTGCAAGACATCTTCTTAACCGAAACGGCGCAGTATGCCGATGTGGTTCTACCGTCTTGCTCATTCGCTGAAAAGTCTGGTCACTTTACAAATACCGAGCGTCGTGTTCAGCGCATTAACCCGGCGGTATTACCTCCAGGTGAAGCGAAAGAAGATTGGGTGATTATCCAAATGCTAGCCAACGCAATGGGCGGTGGTTGGAACTATAAAACCGTTGCCGATATCACCAATGAGATAGCACGCGTAACGCCACAGTATGGTGGTTTACGTTGGGAGAATATTATGGTTAATGGTGTTCAATGGCCAAGTAACAAGAATAACCCTGACGGTACGCGTATCATGCACCAGACTCAGTTCACTCGCGGGCGTGGTCAAATGGAAGCGATTCCGTTTAGATACGCAGCAGAGCTTCCTGATGCTGAATACCCGCTAGTGTTAACGACAGGACGTATTCTAGAGCAATTCCACACCGGAACCATGACACGTAAAACCAAAGGGCTTGATAACCTAGCTGGGCCTCGTGCGATGGTGAGTGTTCATGATGCTGAAGCGTTAGGCATTTCGAATGGTCAGATGCTTAAGGTATCAACACGTCGTGGTGAAATTGAAATCGCGGCATTTGTAACTAAGCGGATGCAGAAGGGCGTGGTATTCATTCCATTCCACTTTGTCGAGTCTCCAGTTAACCGTTTAACTACCACGGCTACTGATCCTCACGCTAAGATCCCTGAGTTTAAGGTGGCGGCTGTGCGTATTGACCCCATTCGTGAGCCTGAAACGAAAACGACAGAAGCTTAGTTTCGAGCGTTAAGCGAATCAGTGACAGACATTAAAAAGCCGCGTAACTCTCAGAGTTATGCGGCTTTTTTATTGAGCTATATTCGAATTGAATTACTACTTAGTCCCTTAACTTGTTTAGCTTTAATTGACTTAGCTTGGAACAATGTCGTTACCGTGAACACCAAATTGTTTAGCAGCGTAGGCAACACGCTCCGCTGGTTTAGGGTATTCAGCGGGTGTACCAAGGTTTTCAATATGGTGCAATCTAGGCAGTAGACCAGCACCATTGGCGATTTGGATAGCCAGACCTGGACGTGCGTTAAGTTCGAGTACCATTGGGCCTTCTTCTTGGTCTAAAACCATGTCAGTACCCATGTAACCCAAGCCTGTCATCTCCCAAGCGCTTGATGCAAGAATCAGCAGCTTTTCCCAGTGAGGAACTTGCAATAATGCTAGCTCTTTACCTGTGTCTGGATGATGCGTCACCGGTTGGTCAAATTGAACTGCACGAACGGCTTTACCCGTCGCGATACAGATGCCCACACCCACAGCGCCTTGGTGCAAGTTTGCCTTGCCGTCAGAAGCGGAAGTCGAAAGACGCATCATCGCCATGACAGGGTAGCCTTTGAATACGATGATACGTACATCTGGCACACCTTCATAACTGAAACCGTCAAAACACTCATCAAACTTAATCAGGTTTTCAACAACGGCAACGTCGTTTTTACCACCTAGTGAGAAAAGACCTGCAAGAGCGTTACTGATGTGGCGCTCTACGTCTTCTTCATTGATGGTTGAGCCAGATGGCTTAGTGTAAACGCCGTCTTTGTGTGAGGTGATAACAAGGATACCCTTACCACCACTCCCTTGAGCTGGCTTGATTACAAAACCAGGCCACTCTTTTACCATCTTGTGGATTGTCTTTACTTCAGCTTGGTGACTGATCACGCCGATAAGCTTAGGTACAGTTGCACCTGCTTGTTCCGCAATGATTTTAGTCTTTAGCTTATCATCTACTAACGGATACTTGGAACGATCATTGTAGCGACCAATATAGCTATGGTTACGCTTGTTCATCCCCATGATGCCTTTGTTTTTCAACTTAAACGGCGAAGTAAACTGTTCAAACATAGCTTAGTCCTCCGCTAGCGGTTTAAAGCGACGAAGCTCTGTTAGACGGTAGCCTGTGTAGTTACCTAGTAGCAAAATGGTCGCTAGAATCACAAGCTGTAAACCAATAAAGTTGAACGTTAAGTGCTGAATGAACGGGTTAGTCATGCCTAAGTAAACAAGAACTGCGGTAAATAGAGAACCACCACCTTGTAGAATTACTTCTTTCGCGCCTTCTTCTTCCCATAGGATAGACATACGTTCGATAGTCCAAGATAGGATGATCATTGGGAAGAACGTAATAGACAGACCTTCTGTCAGACCCACTTTAAATGCGACTACAGTAAACACCGAGATAATCATGATCACCGTGATGATTACGGCGGATATCCTGGCTACCAATAGCAAATTGAGTTTGGATAAGTAACTTCGAATAATCAGACCCGTACCTACGATAAGTAAGAAGCCGACAATACCCGTTACCAATTGTGTTTGTACAAAGGCAACCGCAATCAGTACAGGCATGAAGGTACCAGACGTTTTCAAACCGATGATGACACGAAGAAATACAACTATCAGAGCACCGATAGGAATCAGCATGATGGTTTTAAACATCGCTTGCTCTTCTAACGGTAGGCTGTGAATTGAAAGGTTCAATAGTTGATCTGCAGAGACTTTGCTGTTGGTTGCTTCAGTTGGAGTAACCTCTTGAGCAATCATAGAGAAGTGGACTTTACTGTTCTGACCGCCAACCACGTCTAATAGAGATACGTTTGATTCATCCCAAATAAGCAGGTTTGACTGAACATGTTGTTCACTTGATTCTGGAGAGAATAGAACCCATTGGTCGTTATCCCAAATCTGGTTCATTTGCTGGATAGATTGACGACGACGTCCGTCTTCTAGCTCGATAACGCCGACGACTTTATTATGGATGTTTGCTGCTGAAAGTAGCTTATGTGTTGCCTCAACTTTGCTCATGTTATTCAGAATCAGCGCTGAGTTTTGGCTGTCTGGGTCATTAAGCGTTTTGATAAGTTCGCGAGTGAAAGTGATGTTGTCTGCTGAGCGTTTAGTTGCTCTTTCAATCAATGCCAACGCTGCCGCTTCTTCAGGACCATCAAAGCTTGGTTGCGTAATTTCACCTTCTGGTGGTATAGCATCAACTTTCGCTTGGTTATCGACTAGGAATTGAGTCTTATAGTAGATAGTTTGCGGGCCATCAGCATAGCGAATAGACCACTCTGCACGGCGACCTGATTCAGTGTTTAAGTAAGAGATACCGTAACCTGGTGATGAAGCTGACTCGCTGATTAGCGTGTAGTTAGACTGAGTGTGAGGAGCCGCTAGTGAAACTTTTGCTTCTTTACCAATCGCATTGAACTCGATACGAGCTTCAATGTCCCAAACCTGTCTGGTTTCCCCTGGAGTCCAAGGTACACCGTATGTTGTATGTCTGAACATACTCAGTGTTATACCTGCCACAATAAGCAGGAATATAGAGATATAAAATGGAATTCTTGACGTCATAGCTTACCCTACGATTGTTATTTAACTTGCGTTTGTACGTAATTTTTACTTACATCCACTAGCGCTATGTCTTTGATAAATTCGCGCCCTAGCAATACAGGGTGACTCATTTGAGAGCGATCCGCCAATGTAAATTGCGCTTTTTCATGGATTTTTCCAACTTTAACCCATAATTCGATTACAGCTCGACGTTCAGTCTGATCATTAGTTGATTGACGTATTTTCACATAACGTAAAACAGGCGCTTCAATCCATTTCTGGTCTTTTTCAGCTTGTGCTTTGTCGTCTAGGTGGAATTTAACCCAGTTCTTGCCGTTACGTTCGAACTCTTTTATATCGACAGCGTTTAAAGAAGAGGTGGTTGCGCCAGTATCCACACGTGCATCAAAGCTTTGTTTGATTGAGTCGATAGACACTTTTTCGATGCCCCCAAGGATAGTTGGTTGTGATGTAGGAGCGATAGGGGCAACGGCAACCGCGACAGGTTCTTCTTCCTCTAGCTCTTCAATGACCTTGTGTTCCATGCTTGTTAGATGGACATCTAACTGCTTAGATAGGGTAGTAATTTCGTCTTCCAAGCTTTCAATATAATCACTTTGATTGCTTAGTTGCAGTTCAAGATTTTGAACCTTCTTTGCGATGTTTGTCTCTGAGCGAGAAATAGCGTCGAGAGTTTCTTGGTGGTAGGCCGCACCATTAGTAAGGGTACAACCAGAGAGCAAACCAACCGCCACAATAGGCGATAATCGCTTAAACATAAAAAAAACCTTTGGAAATTAGAGAATAGTTCAGACTATTTAGAAGTTTAGCCCACAAAAAAGGATGCGTGAAGCATCCTATTGTAAGAGTCTGGTCATATTGAATAGCAATGTGAGCGCTACGCCAATTATTGCTATTTGAAATAGCTCACTTATTAAACATAAGTTAATTTTTGTTCAATTCGTGAGCTCAGGAAGCAAATTTTACCGCGAGGCAAGAGATGGTTTTTTGACCATAAAAGCAATTGTCTTGCTACCCAATCAGGCTTCTGTTTTCTTTATTCAATATGCGACTGTTTTGTGGGCAGAGAATCTATGGCTTTGTCGCTACCAAAATCGCACGTCTTGGGGCTGGGTGACCTTCAACTGTTTTACTTGGATCATTCGGATCTAGGTAATTTGGAAGCGAGTTGTGTGTCATCCACTCTGTTGTGCGCTGCTCACCAATCGTTGTGACATTTTCGTCAACGATTCGTACGTCTTCAAAACCAACTTGCTCAAGCCAACGTTTCAGTGCGCGAGCAGAAGGGAAGAAGTAGACGTTTCTCATTTGCGCATAGCGGTCAACCGGAACCAGTACCGCATTTTCGTCGCCTTCGATAACCAAGGTTTCTAGAACCAATTCACCGCCAGACACCAATTGGTCTTTTAGTTGAATTAAGTGATCAAGCGGTGAACGACGGTGGTAAAGCACACCCATGCTGAATACCGTGTCGTAGGCTTCTAGTTTTGGCAGCTGCTCAATACCTAGAGGTAATAGGTGAGCTCGTTGGTCATCGCCCATCAACTTACGAATTGCTTCAAACTGAACCAAGAATAGGTGAGAAGGATCGATACCAACCGTTAAGCGAGCACCTTCACCCAGCATACGCCACATGTGGTAACCATTACCACACCCCACATCAAGCACAGAGCGGTTTTTCAGTGGAGAAATATGTGGAAGCACACGATCCCATTTCCAGTCACTGCGCCACTCGGTATCGATATAGATGTCGTGAATCGTGTAAGGACCTTTTCTCCATGGGTGGAACGTCTTTAACAGGCTCTCAAGCTTTTTAAGTTCACCCGTGTGAAATGGCGTTGAGTTGCCAATTGTCACAGAGTTTTTCAGGTCAACTTGGTCTGGCACACCTTCTGGAATCTTGTTTAGTGCACGTAACCAGCGGTCGAAGTCGCCGTGCTCTGCATTTTGCCAATCTGTTAACTGTTGTGGAAGGATATTCAGCCAAGGTTGCAGGCGTGTATCTTGGGCAATGAGTTGGTAAAAATTGGCAAAATTAAACATTAGAAAAAGTTCCTAAATTTTGTGGCTCGATACTATCGTCATCCTCGAGCGCGAGTCGACGAGTGCATCGGGGATCTATAAATAGATGCTTGAACGTTTCACTCGATACTAAGAGACGTATCCTAAAGCGCGTAACGTTCATTGATAAATGGGTGACCGGGGTGAAGTAAAAAGCGAGACTTCCTATCACGTTCGTCCCTCACAGGAGGAGCGACAGGTTATCTTTAATCCTATTACTGCACTATTTAATCGCGAACATTGAACCAAAGTTGAAACATTGGAACCAGACTTCACTACTCGAGAAGCCAATCTTGTTAAATCGCTCTCTGTGCACTGGGATTGAGTCAGGGCGCATCACGTTTTCAATAGCGCTTCGTTTTTGGCTGACTTCTAGCTCGCTGTATCCGTTAGCACGCTTGAAATCATGGTGCAGGTCGATGAGCAGTTCGTTTGAGCTTTCATCTTCGAAGACGTATTTTTCAGATAGGATTAAAATCCCGCCTGGGCGTAAACCTGCATGAATCTTCTCGAGCAGAGCGTATCGATCGTCCGGAGATAAAAATTGCAGCGTAAAGTTAAGCACGACAACGGAAGCATCTTTGATTTCCACTTCTCGAATATCGGCTTCAATCACTTCTACTGGTGTGTCACTACGGTAAGCATTGACGTGCAGCTTGCATCGCTCGACCATGGCTTCAGAGTTATCGATAGCGAAAATCGTGCAGCCTTCTTGCTGAATGTGACGACGCATAGAAAGTGTTGCAGCCCCAAGCGAGCAACCAAGGTCGTAAATATTTGAATGTGGCTTTACGAAACGCTCCGCTAACATACCGATAGCTGAGATGATGTTGCTGTAGCCAGGAACCGAGCGTTGAATCATATCCGGGAATACTTCTGCGACCCTTGCATCAAAGGTGAAGTCTCCAATTTTATCAATAGGAGCGGAAAAGATGTTGTCTTTGTTGCTCATGGCATTCTCCCTCGAAAGTCAGCGTTATTGGTATAAAACTCGTACCAAATAAAGGGGGCGTATTTTACGAAAAAATAGGACTGCTGTCACGAAAACTCAGATTACAGCTGAGGATTACTGTTGTACGTACAAGAAGCTTTAAAACATCGAGATTTGATGATTGCCTTTCTGAGCTGGAAATTGCTCCAGGTCAGGTAGTAATAGTGACGTATTTTCAGACACTTGTTTTTGCAATAACTCATAGATGGCGGTCGCGAGTTCCGGCGCATGATTGTTGTCTGGGGTATGTATCATTAAGTACGGTTGTTTGCCGTTACTTAACCACTGTGGGATTTTGCTAAACCAAGGTTTGAAAAATTCGATGTTTGGCGCTTGGTCAGGGTGACCAATAAATCGAATCATCGGGTTATTGGCGGTCGCAATGGCATGAACGGGAACGCGCGGCTTTTTCTGATGCGCATCGATTACTGCTTCTGTGGTTGGTGGTGCAGAGAAAACGGGACGACTGTCCATAATGATACGATTGATACCTTCCTCAACCAACCATTGGTTGAAGCGTTTTTCCGCATCACCTTTATCAAAGAAACCTAAGTGGCGAACTTCGACGCCAAGCTGCATATATTTCGGAAATAGAGTGCAAAACTTTTGCAGAGTAGACAGCATGCTAGGTTCAAAACTGTGTGGCAGCTGAATCGTCCATTGGCCAATGCGGTCGTGCAGTGGTGACATGGTCATTAAGAACTCTTTGAGTTCAGCTTGGCAATGCCTAAGTTGTTGTTGGTGGGTAATGAACTTGGGCAGTTTAAAGGTGAACCTGAAGTCATCGTGGCTTGCCGCTTTCCAATTATGCACTGTCGATACACTTGGCGTCGCGTAGAAGGTCGTATTGCCCTCAACGGTATGGAAAACTTGGGTGTACTTTTCAAGGCGCTCTGCGGGTTTGGTGCCTTTACCGTAGAACTGACTTTGCCACTCAGAATGAGACCACATGGTTAATCCAAGTCTTAGAGGTAAAGTGTCTATCGTTTTTGCACCATTAGTCATCACACAACTACTTTTAATCGAAATGAAAATCTACTGTACGAGACTTTTGTTGATTAAGGTACTTTCGAGATATAATTGTCGCAATTTTTTTGGTTTTGGTGAATCTTTGCGCGTTTGATTAGCTAAAAAACAGCAAAGCCAGATAAAACACAATAAATTCGAGCGTGGAAGGTCGATTTTAACCGAGTTTCCGCGTATAAATGATTCCTCGCTTTGTTAGGTAAAAAGCACTGTAGGGCTATTTTGACACCTACAGCTTGGAAATTAGTAAATTATTAAGAGATTGGGAAATTCATTATGCGTACCCATTACTGTGGTAACCTGAACAAGTCCCTGGCGGGACAAACTGTAGAATTGTGCGGCTGGGTAAACCGTCGCCGTGATTTAGGCGGTCTTATCTTTATTGATATGCGTGATCGTGAAGGCATCGTTCAGGTTGTTGTCGATCCAGATATGAAAGATATCTTCCCGATCGCTAACCAACTGCGTAATGAATTCTGTATCAAGTTTACTGGTGAAGTACGTGTTCGTCCTGACAGCCAAGTAAATAAAGACATGGCTACTGGTGAAGTAGAGATTTACGCGACGGGTCTAGAGATCATCAACCGTTCAGAAGCGCTTCCACTAGACTTCAACCAAACGAACTCTGAAGAGCAACGTCTTAAGTATCGTTACATCGATCTTCGCCGTCCAGAAATGAGTGACCGCATCAAGCTTCGTGCACGTGCTTCTAGCTTCGTTCGTCGTTTCCTTGATGAGAACCTGTTCCTAGACATCGAAACGCCAGTACTAACTAAAGCGACTCCAGAAGGTGCTCGTGACTACCTAGTGCCAAGCCGTGTTCATAAAGGTAGCTTCTATGCACTTCCTCAATCTCCTCAGCTGTTCAAGCAACTGCTGATGATGTCTGGTTTTGACCGTTACTACCAAATCGTTAAATGTTTCCGTGATGAAGATTTACGTGCTGACCGTCAGCCTGAATTTACTCAGATCGATATCGAAACATCGTTCATGTCTTCCCAAGAAGTACGTAACGTAACTGAGAAGCTTGTTCACGATATGTGGAAAGAGCTTCTAGATGTAGAACTAGGTCAATTCCCAGTAATGCCTTTCTCTGAAGCGATTCGTCGTTTCGGTTCTGATAAGCCAGATCTACGTAACCCACTAGAACTTGTTGATGTTGCTGACCTAGTTAAAGACGTTGAGTTCAAAGTATTCTCTGGCCCAGCTAACGATGAAAAAGGTCGTGTAGCGGTTATCCGTGTTCCAGGTGGTGCTAAGCTAACTCGTAAGCAAATCGACGGTTACGCAGAGTACGTAAACATTTATGGCGCGAAAGGTCTAGCTTGGATGAAGGTTAACGACCGTGCAGCAGGTATGGAAGGTATCCAATCTCCAGTCGCTAAATTCCTAAGCGAAGACGTAATCAACGGTATTCTTGAACGCACAGAAGCTGCATCTGGCGATATCATTCTGTTCGGCGCAGACAAAGCGGGCATCGTTGCTGAAGCAATGGGCGCACTTCGTATTAAACTAGGTACAGACCTAGAGCTAACAGATACATCTGCATGGGCTCCACTGTGGGTTGTTGACTTCCCAATGTTTGAAGAAGACGGTGAAGGTAACCTACACGCAATGCACCACCCATTCACATCGCCACTAGGTGTGACTGCGGAAGAGCTAAAAGCGAACCCAGCAGCGGCAAACTCTGATGCATACGATATGGTAATCAACGGCTACGAAGTAGGCGGCGGTTCTGTACGTATTCACAACGCAGAAATGCAAACGGCTGTATTCGGTATCCTAGGTATCGAAGCTCAAGAGCAACAAGAGAAGTTCGGCTTCCTACTTGAAGCGCTTAAGTACGGTACGCCACCACACGCAGGTCTAGCATTCGGTCTTGACCGTCTAGCAATGCTACTTTGTGGTACAGAGAACATTCGTGACGTTATCGCATTCCCGAAAACAACGGCTGCAGCATGTCTACTAACAGACGCGCCAAGCCTAGCAAATCCAGCATCACTGGAAGAGCTAGCAATCGCTGTTAAAGTTGCTCAAAAAGAAGAGTCTGCTGAATAAGCTAAGCACTCAGCCTTTTAAATAACTCTTTCTTTTGAATGAATAGAAATGCTCGTTAATATGACGGGCATTTTTTTTTGCGTTCGATATACTAAGCTCATAAAACATGTATAAATAATCAGTATTTGAAGTTATGTCTATTATCTTAGGGATTGACCCTGGCTCACGCATTACCGGTTACGGTGTTATTCGTCAAAATGGCCGCCACTTATATTACTTAGGAAGTGGTTGTATTCGCACCTCAGAAAAAGAGTTACCGGGTCGACTCAAGCAGATCTATGCCGGTGTAAGCGAAATCATCACTCAGTTCCAACCGGATGTGTTTGCGATAGAGCAGGTCTTCATGGCGAAGAATGCGGATTCGGCACTTAAGCTGGGACAAGCTCGTGGCAGTGCGATAGTAGCAGCGGTAAATGCTGATCTTCCCGTCCATGAATATGCGGCTCGTTTAATCAAGCAAGCGGTGACAGGTAATGGTGGTGCTGATAAGTCGATGGTTCAGAACATGGTGATGAGTATGCTTAAGTTACCTGCCAAACCACAGGCTGATGCTGCCGATGCTCTAGGCGTAGCCATCACTCACGCCAACACCAATAAAACCTTGGTAGTTCTTGCTGGTAAAGCGACAGGTGCGAGAAAAGGGCGCTACCGTTAATTCCATATCCCCGCTTTCTATAAGCTTGCACTACATGAGTCTGACGTCTCGTTTGGCTCATATCAAAACAATATGCACCTAAATCCTTGATGAAATGAGATCTTTCAAACAGAACCCAGATAATAACATTGCGTATCATTTCACATGTTATTAACATTGGTCGGAGGTCTTACTAGTTAATCAAGGATGATCACTGATGAACCCAATCAAGTTGTGGCGCGCGCTGTTACTACCTAAAAATAATGGATGGAATAGAAACGAAGTCAGACAAGCGGATATCTTATTACTTTTCACTTTCATCGCTTTTTTTGTTGGTATTTACAGCTTAATTAAATGGACAAAGCATGGAGAGCAGCTGCTTGTTGCTACTTCTGTGTTCCTTATTGTCTTTGAGCTGCTCTCAGCCACTTTACTTCGTGTTACTGGAAAACCAAGTTTGGCTCTGAACTTTGGTTTTGTGGGTATGGCGGTACACGCACTGAATATCATTTATCAAAGTGGTGGTGTGGTTGACTCGACGCAGGCCTATTGGGTGCCTTTGTTAGTGGTCGCTTTTTTCTTATCGGGAACCCGAATCGTTGCCTTAGTATGGAGTGGGCTAGTGATTGGTGTTTCAATGGTGATGACGTCAGCTCATCTTGATGGCTTTGCATTTCCGCAGTTAGTACTTACTCCGAAAGCGGTGGTGGTTGAGACCTGGTCCGGTGTGATTATGCCACTGGTGGTGATCTGCATTGCTCAAGCGTTTACCGCTAAGCAAAAAGAGGTGGCGATCGAAATGGCAGAAGATGCGATTTCAGAAAGTCAACAAGTAGCCAACCAAGCGACGCAAAGTGAAGGGCGCTTGTCAGTTGTACTTGACCAAGCGAATTCTAACTCTGAAAGCCTACAGGATGTTTCTGTCCATTTAGAAGAACAGTCACAAGATTTACATGCGCAAGTCGAAGTGTTGAACATCAATTGTGAATCTCAGGCGAGTGCAGCCGAGGAGATGAGCCAGCAACTGCACCAGATGACGCAAGGTATCGCAGAGTCGAATTCGTTTGTCGGTGAACTCAAAGAGCGCAGTGAAGCCGTTGGCACCAAAGCACAAAAGAGTTCTGAATCTCTTGAGGCCTCGACCGGAGCCATCAGCCAGATCATTCAAAGTAACCAAGAGATCATGAAGGTCGCTGACTTAATTACTTCGGTAGCAGAGCAAACCAATTTACTCGCGCTGAATGCCGCAATAGAAGCGGCTCGCGCAGGCGAGCAGGGGAGAGGCTTTGCTGTAGTAGCTGACCAGGTAAGGGAGCTGTCAGCAAAAAGCAGTCATTCAGCCATCGAGATCCGAAGCTTGTTGGATCGCAGTAAAGTTGAAGTGGAGCATGGCAGAGCGATCATCGAAACCACGGCCAATGAAATGAACGGCATTATTTCAGAGGTTCAGACTATCTCTACTGATGTGAACCAGTTAACCGATATTATGGCGATGCAGATGGACTCTTTAAAAGAGCTCGACCTTGCCAGCTCTGAAGTGGCGCAGAGCGTTGCTGAAACCAAATCTGTGTCGGGTTTGGTCGCTAATTATGGTTCTGAACTGACCGGGCATGTCTCTTCAGTTAAGGGATTGGTTGAAAGCCTAAATAACGTGGTCTCCCAAGCTAAACAGGCGTAAATAAATCCCTCGCAAAAACCACAAAGAACTGGATAAGCATCCAGTTCTTTTATATTCTGTCCCTCTAATTAAATTCCATCAAGAGAGTGAATTGTGATCGGACGTCTACGCGGTACATTAATAGAAAAACAGCCACCAGAATTATTGATTGAAGTCAGTGGTGTTGGTTACGAAGTACAAATGCCAATGAGCTGTTTTTATGAACTACCGAACGTAGGCGAAGAAGCAATTATCTACACGCATTTTGTAGTACGTGAAGATGCGCAGCTCCTTTATGGCTTCAATACAGTTAAAGAGCGTGCGTTGTTCCGCGAAGTGATCAAAGCGAACGGTGTTGGCCCTAAACTTGGTCTTGGCATCCTTTCAGGTATGACAGCGAGCCAGTTTGTGCAGAGTGTTGAACGCGAAGACATATCTACGTTAGTGAAACTTCCTGGTGTTGGTAAGAAAACCGCGGAACGTCTTGTTGTTGAAATGAAAGACCGCCTTAAAGGGTGGGGAGCTGGCGACCTGTTTACTCCTGCGACTGACGCTGTACCGATTGACTCTATGCCAACGGTTCATGATGCTGAAGAAGAAGCGGTAAGTGCGCTGCTTGCACTAGGCTACAAACCAACTCAAGCTTCTAAGGTGGTTTCTCAAATCGCGAAAGACGGCATGACAAGTGAACAGCTGATTCGTGAAGCCTTGAAATCGATGGTCTAATCGAACTTGATAATACAGCCATAGTTAAATCGAAAGGTTAAGGTATGGCTGATAAAAGATACTTGTATCTAGCGTGTCGGCTCTTATGCCTCGACGTTAGGTAAAACGAGTGTTTACCTTCGTTTTTTTAGCGTCGGTGATACTTTTAACAAGAATTAAAAGAAAACAGAGTTAACACTCTCAAATTGGAACTCTCTATGATTGAAGCAGATCGCCTCATTGCTCCTGACAACCCGGTCTTTAAAGATGAAGATGTTATCGATCGTGCAATACGACCAAAGGCATTAGCCGACTATCAAGGTCAGGACCACGTTCGTGACCAGATGGAGATTTTCATCAAAGCGGCACAGTTGCGTAATGAAGCGCTTGATCATCTGTTGATATTCGGTCCTCCCGGTCTTGGTAAAACGACGTTAGCGAATATCGTTGCCAATGAGATGGATGTGAACATTCGTACCACTTCTGGCCCTGTATTAGAGAAAGCTGGTGACTTAGCGGCGCTGCTAACTAACCTTGAAGAAAATGATGTGCTATTCATTGATGAGATCCACCGCTTAAGCCCTGTGGTTGAAGAGGTGTTGTATCCAGCTATGGAAGATTACCAGTTGGACATCATGATTGGTGAAGGCCCTGCGGCGCGCTCTATCAAGATTGACTTGCCACCGTTCACTCTGATTGGTGCAACGACGCGTGCTGGTTCACTGACCTCTCCACTGCGTGACCGTTTTGGTATTACTCAACGTCTCGAGTATTACAAAGTAGAAGACTTGCAAAACATCGTACAGCGCAGCGCTGACTGCCTTGGCCTTTCGATGGAAGCAGAAGGGGCGTTGGAAGTGGCTCGCCGAGCTCGTGGTACACCACGTATTGCCAACCGTTTACTGCGCCGCGTCCGCGATTATGCGGAAGTAAAAGGGGACGGACATATTTGCCCTGAGGTCGCAGACAGCGCACTGAACATGTTAGATGTTGATGCCAAAGGTTTTGACTATATGGACAGAAAGCTTCTATTGGCAATTATGGAGAAGTTTGGTGGCGGCCCAGTTGGTATCGATAACATGGCAGCAGCCATTGGTGAAGAAAAAGACACCATTGAAGATGTATTGGAGCCTTATCTAATACAGCAAGGTTATCTACAAAGAACACCAAGGGGCCGAATCGCGACTGATAGAGCCTATTTACACTTTGGGATAGACCTACCGTCTAATCGCTAAATTATTCATTTCTAAAGATCCCAGCTGCATAAGCGCTGGGATTTTTTGCATTTTACTGAATAACAACTCTTTGCGCGAGTCGCTATAAAGCTCAAATAGGGTCGCTCAAAAATGAAAACTTTGATTTCAGCTTTGGTTTGGCTAACAAAAATTGAAATAAGTTGTCATATTTCTTGTTAATACTTTATGGGTAGTTGTGACTTGAATGTTGATGGTGTGCTGAGGTTTTGTCACAGGTATCATGCACTGTTATTAAGACAAGCCGAATTGGTGTGATTTTAATCATAATTGTACAAAATTAACCCTATTTTGCACGAATAAATTTGATACAAATCAACGCAGGGTTCTCCCATAAACCTTTTGAAACATACTGATTTTACCAGTAATATTAGCGCCAGCTATATTAGCTCATACTTAACAATAATCTAACTATAACGGTACGTTTTTGCTACAAATTTCAAGTTGTAATAACAATTCCACAAATTGTTTTAACATGGATTTTTGAGGTGAATAATCACACAAGTGTCATTCAGCCGACACAAAGGAGTTACCATGATTGATGTTGTTGATCTGTCGCGATTGCAGTTTGCATTTACAGCGATGTATCACTTCCTATTTGTTCCACTGACTTTAGGTATGGCATTTCT
The DNA here is from genome assembly GCF_022397955.1 of Vibrio sp. Isolate32. Taxonomy (GTDB): domain Bacteria; phylum Pseudomonadota; class Gammaproteobacteria; order Enterobacterales; family Vibrionaceae; genus Vibrio. The sequence continues at coordinate 295,172 of NZ_JAKEUQ010000001.1, forward strand.
ACTTGCCATCATGGAGTCTGTTTATGTAATGACTGGCAAGCAAATTTACAAGGACATGACCAAGTTCTGGGGTAAATTGTTTGGTATTAACTTTGCTCTTGGTGTAGCGACAGGCTTAACCATGGAGTTCCAGTTTGGTACTAACTGGTCTTACTATTCTCACTATGTTGGCGACATCTTTGGTGCTCCGCTAGCTATCGAAGCGCTTGTTGCATTCTTCCTAGAGTCTACTTTTGTTGGCCTTTTCTTCTTCGGTTGGGACAGACTGTCAAAGCGTCAGCACTTAGCGGTAACTTGGTTAGTAGCACTAGGCTCTAACTTCTCTGCGCTTTGGATCTTGGTAGCAAACGGCTGGATGCAAAACCCAGTGGGTGCGGAATTTAACTTTGAAACGATGCGTATGGAAATGGTGAGCTTCGCTGAAGTTGTACTAAACCCGGTAGCGCAAGTTAAATTCGTACACACAGTAGCGTCTGGTTACACAACGGGTGCGATGTTCATCCTTGGTATCAGCTCATACTACATTCTTAAAGGTCGTGACCTTGCCTTTGCTCGTCGTTCTTTCGCGATTGCAGCATCTTTCGGTATGGCAGCGATCCTGTCAGTAATCGTACTAGGTGATGAATCTGGTTACGAGCTTGGTGAAGTTCAGAAAGTGAAGCTAGCTGCAGTAGAAGCAGAGTGGCACACGGAAGAAGCACCAGCAGCATTTACTGTGTTTGGTATTCCTAACCAAGAAACAATGGATACTGACTACGCAATTAAGATCCCTTACGTAATGGGTATCATTGCAACGCGTTCTCTTGATAAAGAAGTAACGGGTCTACGTGACCTACGTGATGACCACGTTGATCGTATCCGTACAGGTATGTACGCATACGAACTACTTGAGAAACTACGTGCAGGCGATAAGTCTGAAGAAAACATGGCAGCGTTCGATGAAGTGAAAGGTGACCTAGGTTACGGTCTACTTCTTAAGCGCTACACAGACAACGTTGTTGACGCAACAGAAGACCAAATCCAAATGGCTGCGGATGATTCAATCCCAACAGTTTGGCCTCTATTCTGGTCATTCCGTCTGATGGTTGCTTGTGGCTTCATCATGCTGTTTGTATTCGGTGCGGCGTTTATTCAAACGTGTCGTCAGAAGATCGAACAGAAACCATGGCTACTTAAAGCTGCACTATTCTCAATCCCACTACCTTGGATTGCGATTGAAGCAGGTTGGTTCGTTGCTGAGTTTGGTCGTCAACCATGGGCGGTTGGTGAAATCCTACCGGTTAACGTTGCTGCATCAGCACTAACTATTGAACAGCTTTGGACTTCTCTATTCGCTATCCTGGCACTGTACACAGTGTTCTTGATTGCCGAAGTTTACCTAATGCTGAAATTCGCACGTAAAGGTCCAAGTAGCTTGAAGACAGGCCGTTACCACTTCGAACAAAACGATAACTCTGTTGAAGACAAAGTTAGCCGTTCAGTTGAAGTATAAGTGAGGGAATATTAATGTTTGATTACGAAAGCTTACGACTTATTTGGTGGATCCTAATTGGTGTTCTACTGGTAGGTTTCGCAGTAACAGATGGCTTCGATATGGGTGTTGCAGCACTTTCACCGGTTATCGGTAAGAGTGACACTGAACGTCGTATCATGCTGAATACTATTGCCCCTCACTGGGATGGTAACCAAGTTTGGTTGATCACGGCTGGTGGCGCACTGTTCGCAGCTTGGCCACTGGTTTACGCAACGTCGTTTTCTGGCTTCTACTTCGCAATGTACGCGACGTTAGCAGCGCTTTGGTTACGACCACTTGCACTTGATTACCGTTCTAAGATTGAAGATCCAAAATGGCGTAAAACGTGGGACTACGCACTTTGCTTTAGTGGCACAGTTCCGCCGATCATCTTTGGTGTAGCATTTGGTAACCTACTACAAGGTGTTCCATTTGACCTTAATGATCTAATGATGTCTCAGTACCACGGTACATTCTTCGCTCTGCTAAATCCGTTTGCATTGCTATGTGGTGTATTGGCTCTGATGTTGTTCGTGACGCAAGGCGCAACATGGCTACAAATGAAGACAACAGAAGCGCTGCACACTCGTGCTCGTAACGTTGCTCAGATCACAGGCCTAGTCTCAATTGTTCTATTTGTTATTGGTGGCTTCTGGGTTCAATCTATCGAAGGCTATGTAATTACAAGCACGATTGACACGTTCGCAGACTCTAACCCGCTAAACAAAGAAGTATCACTTCAAGTTGGCGCGTGGATGACAAACTTTGAGACGTACCCAGCAATGTGGGCTGCACCAATTCTTGGTGTGGTTATGCCACTGTTCGCTGTGATTGCATCTCGTTTTGAGCGCGGTGGTTTCGCTTTCTTATTCTCGAGCCTATCTAACGCTGGTGTGATCTTAACGGCTGGCTTTGCAATGTTCCCATTCGTAATGCCATCAAGCCTGAACCCTGACCATAGTTTGACTATGTGGGATTCAACAGCGAGTGAGCTGACACTTGGTCTAATGACTGCAGTTGCGGCGGTAATGGTTCCTGTGATTCTTGGCTACACAACTTGGACATACTACAAAATGTTCGGTCGCCTAGATAAGAAACACATCGAAGATAACGACGTTTCAGCTTACTAAGCTAGAAGTGGAATAACTAAGGAGAAATTTTATGTGGTATTTCGCATGGATTTTGGGTGTACTTCTAGCATGTGCATTCGGCATCATCAATGCTCTATGGCTTGAGCATTCTGAGATGATGGACAAAGACAGTGAGTAATCTCGCAGAGCAAGTTGCTAAACTGCATCAACCAATGGATAAGACTCTCTTGAGAGCTATATCCCTAGTATTGGGTTTCATGCATGTTGGTTTAGTCATGTGGGATCCTGAAGCGTATGCGACGAGCATCGGTGGCTTTAACGCGATCATCGGGCCAATGTTTATCTGGGCTGTATGCTCAAGCATGGTTTACGGTATCGGATTTAAGCCAAGAGCTTGGATGTGGCAGCTGATGTTTAGCCCGTACGTTTCACTCACAATTTTGCTCTATCTAACGGTGCTGCGCCTTCTATAAAAGGCAAAGGTTTTAGTTTTATAATGATGTGAACCTTTATACTTGTTGGGTTTTTAGTCAAAAAGAGGTCATCTGATGCAGATGGCCTTTTTTTCGTCTGTTAAATCAAAAAAATCACAGCGATATATTATTAATGATAAGGAGTTAGGTTATAGTGAGATCATTATCATTTTGGTTGTGGTATCAAATTGCAGGGATTATCTAAGCCATTTACGTGGCCAGTGACAGTGTATTACGAAGACACCGATGCAGGTGGTATTGTATATCATTCAAACTATCTTAAGTTTTTCGAACGCGCTAGAACTGAGATGTTGCGTTCAATTGGCGTGTCTCAACAAGTCTTATTAGAACAAAACATCGGTTTTGTAGTCCGACATATGGACATTGATTTCATTCAAGGCGCACGTCTTGATGATTCTATACAAGTCATTACAAAAATTTACGAGTTAAAGCGAGCTACCTTGGTCTTCTGTCAAGAGATCGTAAATCCTGATGGCAAAGCATTGTGTAAAGCAATGGTTAAGGTAGCATGTATCGACAATCAAAAAATGAAACCCAAGGCAATGCCAACATTTATTCTTACGGAGCTAACGAATAGTGACTGCTGAAATCTCAATCTTAGGCCTAATTCTAGAAGCTAGTTTACTAGTTAAAATGGTCATGCTGACTCTTATGGGCATGTCTGTTGTTTCTTGGGCAATGATCATAAAAAGAAGTAAAGTGCTATCTCAAGCTTCTAAACAAGCAGAAGTCTTCGAAGATAAATTCTGGTCTGGTGTTGATTTGGCTAAGTTGTACCAAGAGAGCAACAAACGTAAAGACGAGCTTTCTGGTACAGAAGAAATTTTCTACGCAGGTTTTACTGAATTCGCACGCCTTCGTAAATCTAACGCGACATCTCCAGACTTCATCATGGAAGGCACTGGCCGTGCAATGCGCGTAGCAGTGGCTCGCGAAGTGGATGAACTAGAAACCAACTTACCTTTCTTGGCGACTGTTGGTTCTATCAGCCCATATATCGGTCTGTTCGGTACTGTTTGGGGGATCATGCACTCGTTCATCGCTTTAGGTGAAGTAAAGCAAGCGACACTTGCGATGGTAGCACCAGGTATTGCAGAAGCTCTGATCGCAACAGCGATGGGTCTGTTCGCTGCGATTCCAGCCGTAATGGCGTACAACCGCTTCAGTAGCCGAGTAGGTAAACTCGAACATAACTACGCGACTTTCTCTGAAGAGTTCCACAGCATTCTTCACCGTCAAGCGATGGCTGGCAGGGAATAATCGATGGCTGGATACCAACCTAAAAAACGCAAAATGACAGCTGAGATTAACGTCGTACCTTATATCGACGTTATGCTCGTATTGCTGATCATTTTCATGGTGACATCGCCGTTTGTAACTCAAGGTGTGGATGTTGAACTGCCACAGGCGTCTACCGCTAAGTCAGCTCAAGATTTATTAGGTGATGACAACGCGAGTTTCATTATCGTTGAAGTGAATAAAGACGGTGAGCTTGGCCTAAGCGTTAATGACGAAGAGGTACAGCGAGGCCTATCATTGGAAGACATCATTGTCCGAGTAAAAGCTGAACTGTCTCTGAAGCCGAACTCTCCAGTAGCGGTCGGCGGTGATGCCGCAACGCCTTACGCTGAAGTGGTTTTATTACTTGATGAATTAAGCCGTGCAGGTGTGCCAAAGGTTGGCCTTTTAACGGATATAAGGGAATAGCTACGTAGCATTCATGAAAGCGAATAATAAAAAATCCAACAGTTTCAAAAAGCCGCTTCTAATTTCACTTGGGCTGCACGTAGTCTTATTCGTTGCGCTCATATGGGGAGCGGATTTTACCATGTCAGAACCAAAGCCTACCGGGCAGATGGTGCAGGCTGTAGTTATTGACCCTCAATTAGTTCGTCAACAAGCTCAACAAATTCGTCAGCAACGTGAAGCGGTGAGTAAGAAAGAGCAAGAGCGGCTAGACAAGCTTCGACGCGAAAGTGAAAGGCTAGAAAAAAATCGTAAGGCTGAAGAAGAAAACATCCGTAAGCTAAAAGAGCAACAAGCGAAGGATGCGAAAGCCGCACGAGAAGCAGAAAAGCGACGTGTCGAAAACGAGAAGAAACGCAAAGCTGAAGAAGCCCGTTTAGAACAAGAGAAGAAGAAAGCTGCCAAAGCAGAAGCAGACCGCAAGTTAAAAGAGGCGGCTTTAGTGAAAGCAGAGAAAGAGCGGAAAGCGAAAGAAGCAGCGATTGCAAAAGCGGAACAAGAACGCGTGGCAAAAGAAAAAGCCGCGAAAGAGGCTGCTGAAAAAGCTCGTAAAGAAAAAGAAGCCGCTGAACGTGCTGAGAAGCAACGTATAGTGAAAGAGAAAGAAGCCGCCGCTGCAGCTGAGAAAGCGCGTAAAGCAAAAGAGGCGGCAGCCAGAGCGGAGAAAGAGCGGAAGCAGCAAGAAGCTGCACTAAACGATATCTTTGCAGGGCTTGAAACTGAAGCGACTCAAAACTCTTCAGCAAGGCAACAATTTATTAGTGATGAAGCGCAGCGTTACGGTGCTATCTACACCCAACTGATTCAACAAAATCTGTTGTTAGAAGACAGCTATCGAGGGCGCTCTTGTCGAGTAAACCTAAAGCTCATTCCAACGGGTTCTAATGCGATTCTGGGAAGCTTGAGTATTTTGGATGGAGACAGTCGTTTGTGCGCAGCAACTAAGCGTGCTGTAGCACAAGTGCAATCTTATCCGTTGCCTAAAGACCCAGACATTGTGAAATCACTGAAAAACATTAACTTAACTGTATCACCAGAGTAAAAGGACGAACTTGTGTTAAAAAAACTATTACTGAGTTTTGTTTTCGTCATAGCGACAAGCAGCCAGTTTGCACATGCAGCGCTGGAGCTTGTTATTACAGACGGTATTAACTCTGCACGACCTATCGCTATTGTCCCTTTCCGTTGGGAAGGCGCAGGCCCATTGCCACACGATGTATCAGCGGTTATCGCTTCTGACTTACAGCGCAGTGGTAAATTTAGCCCAGTTGCAACGAGCAAAATGCCTCAAACGCCTTACAGTGAAACAGAGGTCGACTTTGATGCTTGGACCAACCTAGGTGTTGATTCATTGCTAACCGGCTCTATTTCTCCAAACCCCAATGGTACTTATACAATCAGTTACCAGTTAATTGACACTATTCGTGGGCAATTGACGAAAGGTCACAGTAAAGGGCTAAATGATGATGGTCATTTGGTTCGTACTATGGATCATGTTCTATTTCATAAAGTGAAGCGTGATTTATCGGCAACGGACTTACGCCGATACGCGCACCGCATCTCAGACTTAGTGTATGAAGAGCTAACAGGTCAAAAAGGCGCGTTTCTAACACGTATCTCTTACGTTGTTGTGAACGACAAAGACAAATACCCGTACCAGCTTCGCGTAGCAGACTACGATGGTTTCAATGAGCGCCTAGTACTTCGCTCTAAGCAACCTCTAATGTCTCCAGCATGGTCTCCAGACGGCAAAAAGCTTGCTTACGTGAGCTTCCAGAATGGCCAAGCTGAAATCTTCATCATGAATATTTACACGGGTGAACGTGAGAAAGTGACGTCATACCCACGTCATAATGGTGCGCCAAGATTCTCTCCTGATGGTAAAAAGCTCGCGCTAGTATTGTCGAAAACAGGCAGCCTTCAGGTGTACACACTTGACCTTGCTAGCCGTAAGCTTACTCAAATTACCCGCGGCCGTTCTAATAATACTGAACCATTCTGGCACCCAGATGGCAAGTCTCTTATTTTTACATCGGATCGTGGTGGTAAACCTCAGATATATAATGTAAATTTGTCCAATAATTCGACTTCTCGTATTACTTGGCAAGGTAGCCAAAACTTAGGTGGCCAGATTACCCCTGACGGACGATTCCTGATCATGGTTAATCGCAGCAACTCAGGCTTTAACTTGGCTAAACAAGATTTGGAAACCGGTGCGGTTCAAGTACTAACAAAAACATTGTTAGATGAGTCTCCAAGTATTGCACCAAATGGAGGTATGGTTATCTATAGCTCTATTTACAACAAGACGAACGTACTATCGATGGTTTCTATCGATGGCCGTTTTAAAGCTAGATTACCGGCTACCAACGGACGCGTAAGAGCGCCGGCATGGTCTCCGTTCCTCTAGGATTAGTCACATATTCTTTTAGCTATTGATAGTGTTAACTATTGTGGCATTTAACTATCTATAGCACTTAGTCGCTGTAGAAACTAAGTTTGATAACGTAAGGAAAAAACGATGCAACTTAATAAAGTTCTTAAAGGCTTGATGATTGCACTACCAGTGATGGCAGTAACCGCATGTAGCTCAACTGATGAAGCAACATCTGCAACTTCTGGTATTGAAAGCAACCAAACAACTTCTGGGTCAGAAGGCAACGTAGATACAACTGTTGTAACGCCAATTGACGCTAACGGTCAACTGTCTGAGCAAGAGCTTAAAGAGCAAGCACTACGTGAAACTCAAACAATCTACTTCGCATTCGATAACTCTACTATCGCTGGCGACTACGAAGAAATGCTAGCAGCTCACGCAGCTTACCTAGTTAAGAACGTAGATATGAAAGTAACTATTGAAGGTCACGCTGATGAGCGCGGTACTCCTGAGTACAACATCGCACTTGGCGAGCGTCGTGCACAAGCTGTAGCAAAATACCTACAAGCTCTAGGTGTTCAAGCTGACCAAATCTCTATCGTAAGCTACGGTGAAGAGAAGCCACTTCTTCTAGGTCAATCTGAAGATGTGTACGCTAAAAACCGTCGCGCAGTACTAGTTTACTAATCTTAGTAAGCTATTTAATTGAGGAATTGCCTCATGTTCAGTAACACAAAGCGAGTTATTTTGCTTTCGTTACTGGCAAGTGCAGCGAACACTGCGTTCGCTGCACCAGCTCCAGTATCCGATCTCAATAGCACCGCAACCAATTCAACTTCTTCTTCCTCTCGATCAACATCTAACGAATCAGATATTGAGCGTTTAGAGCGTCTACTTCAAAATCGCAATCTTGTTCAGCTTCAAATGCAACAGCAAATCGACGACATGGCACTGGAAATCAGTGAACTTCGTGGTGAGCTAGAACGCAACAGTTACGATATGAAACAAATGTTAGAGCGCCAACGTGAACTCTTTATAGAGCTTGATCGCGTAAGAGGTGAGGTGAAAGCAGCAGGTACTGCAACGGTAGCAGTAGCCGCAAGCGAAGGCTCTAAAGAGGCTTCTGGTACGTTCAGTACTGATGTTGATGAGCAGACTGCTTATCAAAATGCTGTAGATATGATTCTAAAGCAACGAGATTACACGGGTGCTATCGCAGCATTCCAAAAATTTCAAAAAGACTTCCCAGATTCAACTTTCACACCTAACTCACATTACTGGTTAGGCCAACTTTATTTCGCTAAGAAGCAAGATAAAGAAGCTGTGAATAGCTTCGCTGCTGTTGTGTCTTACAAAGACTCAAACAAGCGAGCAGATGCACTGGTTAAGCTTGGTGACATAGCTGCGCGCAACAACAACGCGCCGCAAGCTAAGAAATATTACCAACAAGTCGTTACCGAGTACCCAAACAGTGCTTCGGCCAAAGTGGCACAAACCCACTTATAAAATCAAATAGAGGTGCTAAGGCACCTCTTTTTTATATCCGCTTCAATACCCAGTCGTGCTTGCTTACAACCAATCCTTTTTGATCCTCATGCCTGTCCTGTGTAGAATACTCGGATTCTCGGAAGAAGTTGCGTAGAGCAAGAGCAATGAGTCATATACTAGATAAAATCGATACAGTTTACCCGTTTCCGCCTAAGCCAGTTCCATTGAGCGACGCTCAGAAACAGGCCCACATCGTAAACATCAAAAAACTACTTCAAGAAAAAGATGCAGTTCTAATTGCACACTACTACACAGATCCTGAAATTCAGGCTCTGGCAGAAGAAACTGGTGGTTTCGTTGGCGATTCATTAGAAATGGCTAAGTTCGGTAACCGTCATTCAGCAAGCACTTTGATCATCGCTGGTGTTCGTTTTATGGGTGAGTCTGCGAAGATCCTTACTCCTGAAAAACACATTCTCATGCCAACGCTTGAAGCTGAATGTTCATTAGACCTTGGCTGTCCTGCTGATAAATTTACAGAGTTTTGTGATGCTCACCCTGACCACACAGTGGTTGTATACGCAAACACTTCTGCGGCTGTTAAAGCTCGTGCAGACTGGGTGGTTACGTCGAGCATTGCTTTAGAAATCGTTGAAAGCCTAGACGCTGAAGGCAAACCAATCATTTGGGGGCCTGACCGTCACTTAGGTTCTTACATTGCAAATCAAACCGGCGCTGACATGTTGCTTTGGCAAGGTGAGTGTATCGTTCATGATGAATTCTCAGCTGATGCTTTGAAGAAAATGAAATCGGTATACCCAGAAGCGGCTATTTTGGTTCACCCAGAGTCTCCAGCAAGCGTGGTTGAACTGGCTGATGCTGTTGGTTCTACTAGCCAATTAATCAAGAAAGCGAAAGAGCTGCCGCATCCACAAATGATTGTCGCGACAGACAAAGGCATCTTCTTCAAGATGCAGCAATTGGTTCCTGAAAAAGAACTGATTGAAGCGCCAACAGCGGGTGCAGGTGCAACTTGTCGTAGCTGTGCACACTGTCCTTGGATGGCGATGAACGGCCTTGAAGCGATTGAAAATGCGCTTGAGAACGGTGGTGAGCAACACGAAATCTTCGTTTCTGATGAACTACGTGTGAAGTCTCTTATCCCACTGAACCGCATGCTAGATTTTGCTGAGCAGTTAAATGTACAGGTAAAAGGTAACGCGTAAGTCGTTCTTTTATTTAACCAACGAAAACCAGCGAATAGTGCTGGTTTTTTTGTACCTAAAGATAGGTCGATAATATCAATCTTGTGGTCATGTATCTTTTTGTGATGATACATCTTGTTGATATCAGGTATTTTTTCTAGCATGTAAGTAAGAACAAAGGATTTGAGGCTCGAATGATAATCTGGTTGCAACTCAAACGTTGGATCAAAGCAAACATCTTTGTTTTGAACGGCAAAAACCTACTATTTACTTTTCTCGGCTATGTGTTTATTTCATGGTCGAGTTTGTATTTGGTGGGTGAGACGGACTTAACCAGTTCGTTTACTACATTCGCGTATTACTTAGTGGTGACCGCTTCGACAGTTGGGTATGGCGACTTATCACCAACGACAGAAGCGGGTCAGTGGATTGTCATTCTATTTGTGATTCCGGGTGGATTAAGCCTGTTTGCTGCGTTATTAGGTAAGGTTGCTACAGAAGGTGTTGAATATTGGCGAGCTGGCTTGTTAGGAAAAAGGAGAGTACGAGTGGAAAATCATATTTTAATGTTGGGGTGGAATGAGCAAAGAACCATTCACCTTATCCGTATGCTCCAGCATGAAGAGACGGGCAGGCGTCCAATCGTGTTATGTACGCGTTCAGACATTGAAAACCCACTCCCTGGTGAAATCAGTTTCGTTAAAGTGAATAGCTACACTGATGGTAAAGAGATGGAAAAGACGGGTATTGAATCAGCTAGTTGTATTCTGATTGATAACCCAGAAGATGATATTACTTTATCTGCTGCGCTTTACTGTGCTAACCGAAACCCAGAAGCGCATCTGTTGGTTTACTTTAAAGATGAAGCATTGAGTGACCTGCTACATAAACATTGCCCGAACTCTGAATGTATTCCTGCAGTAGGCGCAGAGATGCTTGCAAAGGCTGCGGTCGATCCAGGCTCCAGTGCGCTGCACCAGGAGCTGCTGAGCTCGACAAGAGGTATGACGCAGTATTCGACTTACTACCCTCAAGATACTGAACCTGTGACTGTGGCGCCGATTTTCTCTGTGTTCAAAGAGAAGTATCAAGCGACGTTGATTGCGATAGACTCTGGGAACGGTATTGAGCTCAACCCAGAATTGGATCAAGTCGTCAGTAGCGGTACTAAGTTGTTCTATATTGCCGATGAGCGTATCGACGACTTTGATTGGAAAGGTCTTTAAGGCGCGATTCTTTTCGATGTGAGCGCTTTTCGCGTATTAGAGTGTTTCGCCTTACTGCGTATTTTCGCATTAAAAAAGGCCTCATCATGAGGCCTTTTGCTGTTTGTTTCGTAGTTTCTGTTGAATACTTTTATTGAGCTTCAGCCAGTGCAATACCGCGCTGAGTTAGGCCGCAAAGCATTGCAGGAACCGCATTGAAGATCTCTTCAAACTGCTCTAGGCCTTCAATGCCTTGTTCGGCAAGCGTTGCGATTGAAGTTTCTGGGTCGTAAAGCATGCTAAGAGAAAGTAGAACGCCGCCAACCAGAGCGTTGTCTTCGCTATCTTCAGGCATTAGTGTTTCCCAATCATCACGAGCAATCTGCCAGCCTTGAAGTAGGCCTTCACAGAAATCACGAGCAGCAGTATTAACCACTTCCTCTTCGTCCAATTGACAAGCTTCAGGCCAAACCCAAGTGCCTTCGATTAATTCTGGACGAGTTTTGTTCCAAAGCGCAATGATCACTTCAATGTAGCTTTCTAGTTGCTCGCCATCAGTGAAAGGAGCGACTTCTTCGCCACCCCAAAGGAACGGTAGCCACTCATGCGGGGTTAACACATTAGGCGCTGCAGCCATTGCAGTGACAAAGCCCATGGTTTTGTGTTCTGTGATTAGCTTTTCTTCCAACTCTGGAAGCGCAAGAATATCTTGTAAAGTCAAAGTGAGGTACCGTAAAGGGAAAATATTTGCGCTTATAGTACCAATGAACTTTTGCCAATCAAGCTTCAATTTAAAAAGGCTTGATGCCGTTGAGGATAAACACTAGGTTTAACAGAAAAGAAACCAATAAAAGAATTATGCAGATACGGTCGTCTTTAAAGAAAAAAAGCATGGTAGCGCTTGGGTTATACCTTGCAATGTTTATCGCTATTGTCGGTAGCGTCACGTATTACGTTGTAGAATCTCCTGTGCGCGCCAAACTGCAACAGAACCTCGACCTACGTACGCAATTACTCTCTTCGTTGATTACAGAGCCTCTCAGCAGCTCTCAAGGTTTTGTTGATAGTCTAGTTGGTTTTGCTCAGGCGCTTCGTAAAGGTGAAGGTGTTATCCCGCTGTTCAAGTCGATGTTAGCCGCGAGTGACGACACGATCGTCAGTGCTGGTATTTGGCCTGAGCCTTATGTGCTGGATCCTAAAAAGAGTCTTAATAGTTATTTTTTTAATAAAGCTGACGACGGCAAGATTGACCAGCTCTTATCTTACAACAACCCTAAAAATGTCCCTTATCAAGAAGAGTATTGGTATAACTCTGTTGTTGATAAAGAGCAGGGAACTATCTCATGGAGTGATGTGTATATCGACCCTTATACACACGTTCGAATGATCACAGCCTCATCTCCATATTATTACGATGGTACTTTCGCCGGTGTTGCGACAGTAGATCTATCCCTCGAAGAGTTACTTGGCTTTATCAAGAACCACGCCGAAGAGTACAATCTTGGTATTATACTCAGAGATAAACTTAATCACGTGTTGGTGTCCCATAACTTCAATCTTGTTGAAGGGATCTACATCAGTAGCAATCAATTTGGTGACTTCGGTTGGCAAGTGGATGTCGTCAACTCAAAGTCACGGGTAGCAGACGAGGTGTTTCGTCAGGTGATGAGTATTGAGGGCGGTATTGTTCCGCTATTGCTACTCTGTGTGATGGCAGGCTATTACTTGCTTAACCGGTATTTGATTAGCCCTATTACGAACATTGCAGCTCAGGTTAACAGCTCTAAAGCCGGTGAGGTGATTGATGTTGAGTATTCAAGCCATGACGAGATTGGTCACCTAATCAAAACATTCAACGAAAAGACGGTGTATCTCGAAGCTGAAAAAGTGAAAGCGCAAGCATCAACTAATGCAAAAACCGCTTTCCTTGCGACCCTGTCACATGAAATTCGCACTCCTATGAATGGGGTATTGGGTACCGCTCAGATCCTATTAAAAACACCTCTAAATTCTGAACAAGAGAAGCATCTCAAGAGTTTGTATGAGTCAGGCGATCATATGATGACCCTACTCAACGAGATCTTGGACTTTTCGAAGATCGAGCAGGGTAGGTTGGATCTTGATGAAACGCGTTTCCCGCTTGATTCGATCATCGGCAGTATTAACAGTGTTTACTACACATTGTCTTCCGAGAAAGGGCTTCAATTCAAAGTGTATTCTGAGGTTCCTTCTGGTCGTTGGTACTTCTCAGATAAAGCACGACTAAGACAAATCTTGTTTAATCTATTGAACAACGCTGTCAAATTCACCTCCAGAGGTTTTGTCGAGGTGTACCTAAAAGAAGTCGTCGAGAGGAGTAATACCTACCTTAGTATTCGAGTTCGTGACACCGGAATTGGTATATCTAAAGAAGCTCAAAAGCGTATTTTCAAACCGTTTGAACAAGCGGAGTCTTCGACCACAAGGCGTTTTGGCGGTACTGGTCTTGGCTTAGCGATTGTGAAGAAAATTGCCCAGTTGATGGATGGCAGTGTTACCGTCACCAGTGAAGAAGGGATAGGCACGAGCTTTGATGTACGCCTGAAGATTCAGCCATGCCAGCCAGGCGAAATCGAGAGTTTACCACATAAGAAGTTGGATTACTCAGGCTTAAAAGTACTGATCGTTGAGGATAACCGAACGAATACGATGATCATTGAAACCTTCATGAACAGTAAAGGCTTTACTTGTAAGAGCGTCGAAAACGGTGAACTTGCAATACAAGCCGTGGTTGCTGAGCGCTTTGATTTGATACTTATGGATAACCATATGCCAGTGATGGATGGTGTTGAATCAACCACTGCTATTCGTGCTCTGATAGGCGATGTGTCATCGGTATTGGTATTTGGGTGTACGGCTGATGTCTTTAAAGAGACCCGAGAGCGTATGCTTGGTGCGGGTGTGGACTATATTATCGCCAAGCCTATTGATGAGCGTGAACTGGATGATGCGTTGTTCCGCTATTCAAATAAGCTTTACCAATACCATGAAGTAAAAGCGGATGATCTTGAAAGGCAAGATCTAAAACAACACGATTCGAAAAGTAAAAGCGAGTCACTGCCTAAACCTGATCTGAGAAACAAAGATAACACTGAAGAACTATTAGTGACGCTGTATGTCGCGCTAGAAGACAACAACTTAGAACTGATTCAATTTGCACTAGAGAGCCTACGTGTCCACGTTGAACCTATGAACAACGCGGAACTTACTGAACAAGTCGATAAAGCGTTAGAGCAGGTTGCTTTAGGATCACCACCAACACAAGATGTCATTAATATCATTACTGTAAATCTACCGATGGCTTAAATGTTGTTTAATTACGGTAAGTAAATGACGAATTGTCCAATATTTGACCTTGGTTGGATTTTTTGGTGAAAGTGACTGCTTTTAAAGTGGTTTTTGGTGGTTAATTTACAACTTGATTTTTAATTTGGAGTGTATGACTACTAATATTGTGATTTAATAGCGATATTATCTGGTGAGGTGCAAATGTGCCTTGTTTATATGTTACTAAATCACTAATTAAGCAGTGATATATTTTAGGTTTGTCGTCAATGAAGTCTCGTGGTCCATTTTGTATTCGAAACGCAGCTGCGGATACATTTGCTATGGTCGTTTTCTGTTTTATTTCTGGCATGATCGTAGAAGTGTTTATTTCTGGTATGACGTTTGAGCAATCTCTTGCTTCTCGAACGTTATCTATTCCGGTAAACATTGCGATCGCTTGGCCTTATGGCGTTTTTCGTGATTGGTTCTTGCGCAACGGTGCAAAGCTTTCAAAAAGCTCATTGATGAAAAATTTGTCTGATTTGATGGCATACGTGTTATTCCAATCTCCTGTGTATGCCGGGATTTTGTTGGCAGTGGGTGCTTCAGGTGACCAGATCCTTACGGCTGTAACCAGTAATGCCGTTATCTCGTGCGGTATGGGCGTACTTTACGGCTACTTCTTAGATATGTGCCGAAAATGGTTTCGAGTCCCGGGCTACTATCAACAAGCTTAAGAAAAGCAACAAGCGTAAGTGCAACGAAAGAATGAAATTTGGTTTGTTTTTGAACTAATGAGTTAATTTGTAATCGAACAAACCGAAAAAGGCACTTTTTTTGAGAATGCCCCTTGACCAAAGTAAGCAGAATCAATAAAGTAGCGCCTCGTTGAGTGACATGCTCAACACACAATTTGTGGAAGGATGGCTGAGTGGCTTAAGGCGCTCGCCTGGAAAGCGAGTATACGTTTATAGCGTATCTGGGGTTCAAATCCCCATCCTTCCACCACTATTCAAAACCCTAGCAGAAATGCTGGGGTTTTCTCGTTTCAGAGCTCCTATATTCACGTAATTTGCCTCCTTCCATGACGTCGCCTTTTCAAGTCCTTTTTGTGATGGCCTTTGCTCTGTTTATGTTGAAACACATTGATCCAGATTAGCGATTGATATCACCGATAAACGCTTGATTTCTTGGTCTGGATCTACAAGATTAAGAGTAAGCAACATTTTGAATAATCTTAACTCTTAGGAATCTATAGCATCATGACAGAAACCCTCGTTTCTCCAATGCTCTCCTTTACTATTGCGATCTCATTACTGTTTATTGGTAAAGGTTTAATCGAGCGCTCTGAAGTATTAAGGAAGTACTCTCTACCAGAGCCAGTTATTGGTGGCTTTGTTTGTGCCGCTACCGTGGCTGCGCTTTATTATCTGTTTGAAATCCAGATCACTTTTAGCCTTGATGTCAGAGACTTTTTGCTACTTTACTTTTTTGCTGGTATTGGGCTTCAAGCGGATATTAAGACTTTAGTTAAGGGCGGGCGGCCATTGTTTATCTTGCTCTGTCTCGCTTCGACTTTTATTGTTCTTCAAAACGTTGTTGGCATGGCTGTCGCGTCGGGTTTTGGTATGGATGCGAAAGCGGGGTTGTTGTCTGGTTCCATCAGCCTGATTGGCGGTGTAGGTACGACCCTAGCTTGGGCGCCAATGTTTGTTGAAGAGTTTGGTATTGCTAACGCGCTAGAGCTTGGTGTGGCTTCCAACACGGTTGGTTTGATCGCAGCCTGTGTGATTGGTGGTCCAATTGCTAACTACCTACTCAATAAACACAAAGTAAGTCCTTCTAATGAAGAAGAGGTCACCGTTGGTGCATTCCAAGAGAGTGAAACAAAAACAGAGCTAAGCCACTACGGCGTTCTATGGGCATGGTTGATTCTAAACCTGACGCTGATGCTGGGTTATAGCTTGAGTGAAGTTATCGAATCAATGGGTTTGAAACTGCCGTTATTCGTTAGCTGTTTGATCGCGGGTATCTTAATCGGAAATGTTGGTAGGGCTCTGTTCAAGAAGCGTCGTACACAAGAGAAAATTGCTCAAGGCCGCAAAGGTTTGGCGATGATCTCTGATATCTGCTTAGGCATGTTCTTGACCATGGCGTTGATGGGGTTGCGTATCTGGGATCTCGATGGACTGTTTGGTTATATCTCTGTGGTCATGAGTATCCAGATCCTGCTTTCGCTTCTGTTTACGATATTCGTCGTTTACTACCTGATGGGACGAAACTATGACTCTGTGGTGATATGTTCAGGCTTCGGTGGTATCACTCTAGGCTCGACAGCAACTGCGATTGTTAACATGACCGCGGTAACTCATCGCTATGGCGCGAGCCCACAAGCATTCATCGTGGTGCCATTAGTGTGTGGTTTCTTTGTTGATTTGATCAACGCGTTGGTGATCAGTTTCTTTGTTGGTCTGTAAGTTAAGTGATGGGTTGTTAACTGCTCGAGACTAGCATCTGAATCATGACGATAAAGGCGATGACGAAAGTTGTCGCCTTTGTTTTATCGACAGCAAGCTAAAACACGTATATTAGCCTTTGATGTAGTACCTTGAAGTGACTCGGTGCACAAGTTAGTAAGAGCAATTACGATCTTGATAAATTGGGATATATGTTCGCAGCAAATTTGTGAGACGCTTGTTCTTAGTGTCACTGGAATCACAAGGAAGTTGCATGCACCATTTTAATCTTCGTGCGCTTGAGTATCTGAATGCGTTATCAAAATATGGGTCGCTGCGTAAAGCATCTAAGATGATGAACGTTGACCCTGCGGCAATGAGTAGAATGCTGACGCAGCTTGAAGCACAAGCAGAAATGAAGGTGTGGGAACGCAATAATCACCAATCACTGCTGACTGAAGTGGGTAACGAGTTATTGAACTATTACCGCTCCATCGTTCGCAGTGAAACGGCGATGCTGGCACGTCTAACCAAGCTGAAAAATCTCAAGGGCGGTAACGTTAGCATCGCGATTGGGGAAGGGTTTATCACAAACTTGGTCTCTAAACCCATGCAGACTTTCATGGCTCGTTACCCTGATATCAATTTATCGATTGAGATAGCGGGTGCATTGGATGCGGTGAAAATGTTGGAAGATCAACAAATCGATTTCGCGATTACCTATGCGTCTGCACCTCACCCTAAACTGCATTCACACGTCGAGCGTAGCCACCCTCTAGAGCTTATCGCTCCAAAAGATCACGTACTGACGACCCAAGAAGCACCAGTGACATTGCAAGACATTAGAGAGGCTTCTATTGCTTTGATCGACAACTCGACAGGTATGGGGAGGCTCGTAAAGCAGGCCGAACAAAACTCTCATCTCACTTTGCAACCTAAGCTTCAAACTAACTCTGTTACCGCACTCACTAACTTTGTTTCGGCAGGCCTAGGCGTGACCTTTATGCCTAAGCTCACTGTGCTTGATGAGATCAAATCGGGACAAATTGAAGTGGTTGCAACTGAGTTAGACACCTTCTCTAAAGCGACGGTCAAAGTTCAATCTCTCAAAGGCCGTGCGCTTTCATTGCAAGCCGAAACCTTTTTAGACTTTCTTATCGAGAATGCGACATTCTTAAGTCATGATGCTCATAATATCTAAATAGAGCAAGGTTGATGTAACGCAGAATATAATTTTAGCTCAACTTACTACTGCCAATGAGCTTCTTTGTTGGCTGTCGTTACCCTGTTGGGCCACTCTATGCCTTGTGTTCTGAAGCCCTTCAACATCACACTTCCAAAATTCATTCTCCGGATTTACGACTTAATTGACTTTTTATCAACGCATGTTGAATTGTTAAGTCAACGCTTGATGAATACGTTACAAACTATTAACGAAAGATGTTTTAAACAGGCAGTAATGCTCGGCAGGTGTGGTCGAGTGTAGGGGAATATAGAATGGAAGTAATTGTAATTGGCAGCGGTGTTATTGGCTTGACCAGTGCTTGGTATCTGGCGAAAGAGGGCCACTCAGTAACGGTTATCGACCGCCAAGGTAGCAGTGGTAAAGAGACCAGTTTTGCGAACGCCGGGCAAATATCTTATGGTTATTCTTCACCTTGGGCAGCACCGGGTATTCCGTTGAAAGCGATGAAATGGCTCACCCAAGAACATGCTCCCTTGAAAGTTAAGCCGTCACTTTCCCCTGAATTAGCTTCTTGGGCGACTAAGATGCTCGCTAACTGCAATGCAGCTAAATATGCTGTAAATAAGTCGCGTATGTTGAGAGTGGCAAACTACAGTCGAGACTGCCTAACTCATCTTCGAACCAGTGAAAATTTGGCATACGAGGGCCGGCAACAAGGTACCTTGCAGGTATTCAGAAGCGAGAAACAACTGGATGCGATTCGACAGGATATGAAGCTACTAGCAGAAAGCGGCATCGAGCACTCGCTGTTTGGTGTTGATCAGTGCCTGTCGGTTGAACCGGGGTTAGCTGACGTCAAAGACAAGCTGGTGGGCGGCTTATACTTACCTCATGATGAAACGGGAGATTGTCACCAATTCTGTTTAGCTCTGACTGAGAAAGCTAAGGCGCTTGGTGTTCAGTTTGTGTTTGATACGGAAGTACTCAAGCTGAACCGTAAAAATCATGATATTCAGAGCATTACCACAACTCAAGGTGAATTTAGAGCGGACGCTTACGTGGTGGCTTCGGGAAGTTATTCTCGAGATCTGCTTAAACAAGTCGACTTGTCGATTCCTGTTTATCCAGTGAAGGGCTATTCTTTGACATTGCCAATTGTGAGTGCGGATAAGTCACCAACATCAACCGTTATGGATGAAACTTATAAGGTGGCGATGACGCGTTTTGATGATCGAATTCGTATTGCTGGGACGGCTGAGCTTGCTGGCTTCAATTATCTGATTCCTGAAAAGCGCAAAGCGACGATTGATATGGTGATTAAAGACCTGTTCCCGCAGGCTGGGGACTTCTCTAAAGCAGAGTACTGGACTGGTTTAAGACCTATGACGCCAGATGGCACGCCTATCATCGGAAACACGCCAATTAAGAACCTGTTTACCAACACTGGTCATGGGACGTTGGGCTGGACGATGGCGTGTGGTTCAGGAAAGCTACTAGCGAGTGTGGTCAGTGGTTCGGATTGCGATATAAAAGCAGACGACTTGAGTATCCATCGTTACATGTAGCTCATCCAAATACTTGATCATACGAGTCAGCCCATGTTTATTAAGCATGGGCAGATTTGGCTTGAGTATTATGTCTTATCGGGTGGTGGTTTCTAACACATGCGTGAATCGCTGCCATGATTTTTGGTCAGCTTCATGATGATAGTTATTAGACCCGAATACTGTGAAGGCGTGTGGTGCACCACTATAAGTGATCATTTCATGTGGGGCTTTGGTCGATTCGAGTTGAGTAGCAAGGCTTCCAAAATCTTCCATTGTAATCATCGAATCTGCTGTGCCATGGAACACGACAACAGGAGCTTTGGTTTGTGAGTAGTCTTGCCTTTTCGGTGTCGATAGACCACCGTGGAAGGTGACATAAGCTTTAGATGGAATTCCTGCTCTCGTGGCTTCTAATACGGCAGCACCACCAAAACAATACCCCATCATCACATTGTTATCTAAGCTACCGCCAAGTCTTTGCGCTTCCATAGCGCCTGCATTGAGTAGTGCGCGCATTTTTTCACGGTCATTATACAACTCGCCCGTATGTTGCTTTTTATCTTTCACTTCTGTTGGGCGAATGTCTTTTCCAAACAGATCGATAGCAAACACGTTGTAACCGAGTTCGTTGAGCATTTCAGAACGCTTTTTCTCGTAGTCGGTCAACCCATCCCAATCGAGTATTAAAAGTACTAGAGGGGCTTGATCGCTGGCTTCACTCCAATAACCTTCGTATTCCATGCCATCCACCTGGTAGATGACGTTTTCTCCAGAGTGTGCTGCAAAAGGAAGCAAAACCGAAAACAGACCTAGTGCAGTAAGTGCTCGCATAGATTAATCCTTCAGGTGATGAGTGACAATTCAATGGAAAGTATAGATAACGTTATGATTCTCGCCAGGTTGTCAGTTTGGCTTTGATCGGCAAAGCAAGAAGGGTACTTGTCTTAAATGGAAAGAAACTTAAACGGAAGAAACAATCACAGTAAGCCGTCACCGTGATTGTTCGAATAACAGGTTTAGGAGGTTTGAACCACTACCAAGTAGGGGCTGTGCTGTTATCGCTGCTAGAAAGACTTGTTCTGATATCAGGATACTTTCGTTGGTAGCGTGGTAACATCGACTCGTTTCCTAAGATGCCACCTTGATGAATATAGATAATGGTTTTGGTTGGGTTATCTGCCTGCCATTGCTCTAAACATTGCCACATTAATGGGTCATAAAGCAGATCGAACTCAATGTCAGTTTGCTCCTGAAGATCTAGCCATGTCTGATAGTCCTGTTGATACAGTTTACCAAAGTGATGCTTTTTCGGGAGAGGCAATATCTGCGGATGTTCGCTTTCGCCAAGCTCATTGAATTGCTGAGTGAGGTAGTCACTTCCACCAACACAAGCGCAAGTGAGCACCGGAATATTGTGTAACTTTAGGTGCTTATGAAGATAAAGTGCAGTACTGCCAGTGCCTGCGGGTAGGGCCACAACAAAATCGTATTGGTTTTCAAAGCGAGTCCAGCTCAGTATTTCCATCGCCAGTTGTTTTACGCCATATTCGGAAAGTTGAGAGCGGCCACCCTCAGGTAATACGATGCACTGTGAGTCTGGTTTTCTCACTTGATCGATGTACTGTTGTGGATGAAGTTCTGAACCTGTTGCTTTAACTGAAATGACTTTAGCGCCCAGGTCAATAGCACCACGGTAATTGCCGATTGGTCGCTCTTGTAACCATTGAGGTAGGTGGTCGACGTAAAACTCCAGCGTCCAACCTTTAATCTTTGCCAATGCCGCGAGTGAGAACAGAGAGTTCGCTTGAGCTGAGCCGTAGCTGATCAGGGTAGTAATGTTCGGATGATCGTCTTCTAGCAACTTCATAAACTTGCGAGCTTTATTGCCACAAAAATGGGAGTGTAGTTGGTCATCACGCTTTAAGAAAAAAGTGTGGCCGTTGTATTGATGCTGAGTTACAGGGCTATTATTTAGTTTCATCGCACTTAGTAAAAATGCCGACTAAAAAGCCAGCATTTTAAAATCAAATTGGACTTACGAGTATCTAGCAGGTTATTGGCTCTGTAAACCAACTACATCAAGTTTTCACTCGATATTGAATCCAATAGATACTAGTGAATATCGATCGCTCTAAAAGGTGATTTGAGCTGTGCATCCACCGCAAGTTCGGTTGAACAGTTTGAAGTCCCAGTGATAGCGTTGACACAGGTCGTCAACAATCAGCAGTCCTAAGCCGTGGCCGTTAGGGTTGTATTGATCTTGCAGGCCTTCGCCTTGGTCTTCGATTGTAATGCCGTTTGGAGACAAAGTAATTGTCACAGTACCACTATTGGTCGCAGCAATAGCATTCCTTAGTAGGTTACCAATCAGCATGTTCATGATAGCGCTGGTGGCTTGAATAGTCGGCTCAGACTCAACGATTAATGATATATCGACCTCTTTGTCAGAGGCCTGTGAAGTGCTTTTTGACACAATAGCTTCTAGTTCTTGTTGGCTAAATAAGCGCAGTGGTGCGTCGTCACTGTTTCTTTCATATCGTACGAGGCCAAGCAAGGCATCGACCATCTCCGACATCTGCACGATGGCGTCATCAATACGCTCAACCTGACGAGATTGAAACTCTGTCGTTTCACTGCGGATCAGCAGTTTATTAGCGCCACGAGCAACCGTTAATGGTGTTCTCAATTCATGACTTGCGTAGCGCGCAAAGGCTTGCTCACGTTTGATAAGGGAGTTGATTTCTCGACGATATTGATTGAGTTGATCGGTCAGTTGACGGAATTCAATCGCAGCATCGTCACTTACTCCAAATTCTTCGTTGAGGTTGAGTTTGTTCGACTCAAGTTGTGCAGAGAGAGAGTTAAATGGTTCAATAAGCCGTTTGGATAATCGATAAAGTATTGAACCAAAACAAAAAATTAGGATAGAGAGCAACGTGAGTATAAACATTGTCGCGTACACTGATTCTGTTTGGTCCAGTTCGATAAGGTCTATTTCAGACAGTAGAATAATAGGATAGGTTTTTCCTTGGTGTGTGTACTCACCAACATAGACCATGCGCGAGTTTGGTTCTTGACCCACTTCGCCAAGGAAGTTTTCTCTGCCTTTTATAAATTTAGAGTATTCTTCCGGTATGAGGGTTGGGTCATTATAGGCCGTAGTCAGTTCATCTATTCTTAATTCACCATTCTCCCCAGCTTGAAACTGACTGATGGCGTAGTTGCGGTCAATCAGGATTCGCCTTTCGCCGACGCTGTCTTCAGACAAAAACAGTGCTGATATAAAGACCACATAGACAAATGCCGTCACAATCACCGCCATTAAGCCAAAGAAAAGCGCTAAGCGGCCTGTTAGGGTTTTTGTACTAGTGAGAACATTGAGAATCAATTGTAAGACTCCAGGCGGAATCCAACCTTAGGAACCGTAATTAGCATCTGGGTATCAAAGGGCTTATCGAGTTGATTACGCAGTTGGTAGATGTGACTACGTAGCACATCGTTGTTCGGTTCGTCTTCTTCCCATAGCTTGTACGAGATGTCTTCACGCGTTACCACTTCAGGTGCATTCTGGCACAGCATCTCAAGAATGGTATAGGTGGTTGGGTTGAGTGCAAGTAGCTTGTCTTGACGGTAAGCTTTGCGGGTTTTCTGGTCGATGGTGAGCTCGTCAAATTGAAGTTTAGAGGACGCCACTTTTCCTCGGTAACGGCGAACCACTGCATTCATTCTTGCTTCTAGAATATCTAAGTCAAAGGGCTTGGTGAGATAGTCATCCGCACCGTGGTCAAAGCCTTTCAACATATCTTCACGGCTATCGAGTGCAGTCAGCATCAGGATAGGCGTTGCGTTACCTTGCTCTCGCAGCTTGTTGCAAACGGTAAGGCCATCCATTCGTGGCAACATCAGATCTAAAATAATGATATCAAATGAGTTTTCCATTGCGAGTTGCAGTCCAAGCTCCCCGTTGTCTGCATAATCAAGTTCCATCCCAATACACTCAAAATAATCAAACAAGACACCTGCAATTTCACGGTTATCTTCGACTAATAGAACTCGTTTCATTTTGATTCTCATACAGCAATAGACAGTAACATTATCCTGGGTGAGCGTGAAAAATATGTCAATAACATAACTTTCACTTATGAGCGCGTAAATTGAACTCAGATTAATAAATAGAAGAACGTATTATGTCTGAACTTCATATTAGCCGACCTAACGAATCCCTCTCGCAGATCCACCCAGCGGTTTTGCTGTCTATCATTGTGCCTTTTTATAACGAACAAGAGGTGTTGGAAGAGTTTCATTCACGTTTAACCAAGGTGTTAGATAACCTGCCGATTACCAGTGAGATTGTTTATGTCGATGATGGCAGTAAAGATAACAGCTTAGACGTGGTGAGCTCATTTACCTCTATCAATAGTTCTATTTCTGTTATCGGACTGAGCCGTAACTTCGGTAAAGAGTCGGCGATGAGTGCTGGCTTAGAGCATTGTCGCGGGCAAGCGGTGATCTTATTAGATGCAGACTTGCAAGATCCTCCTGAGTTAATTCCTCAAATGATTGCCAAATGGCGTGAAGGCTATGACGTGGTGAACATGCAACGTCGCCAACGTGACGGAGAAACTTGGTTTAAGAAGTTCTCAGCGGCCAGCTTTTATAAAGTGATGAATGCGGCTGCCAAGATTGACGTTCCAGAGAATGTGGGGGATTTTCGACTGCTGAGCCGTGAAGTTGTCGACCATATTAACCAACTTCCAGAACGTAACCGCTACATGAAAGGCATTTTTTCTTGGCCGGGCTTCCGCCAAGCGACCATTCAATTTAATCGTGATGCGCGTTTCTGTGGGGAGACGAAGTGGAATTACCTTAAGCTGATCGGGTTGGCGATGGATGGCATCACGTCATTCTCTATCCGACCATTGCGTATTGCTACGGCAGTCGGTGGCTTGGTCGCATTGAGCGCGTTTATCTACGGGATGGTTATTGTCTTTAAAACTATGATGTTTGGTGAGCCAATCACAGGATACCCATCCATGATGGTGGTTCAACTTGCCCTCGGTGGCATTCAACTTCTGAGTATCGGTTTAATGGGGGAATACATAGGTCGTATTTTCATTGAAACCAAGAATCGTCCTTTGTATCTGATCCAATCTGTGGTCGATACGCCTGCGTTAAAAACACATTTTAAATTAGAGGAATCGGCATGAGCCTGAATAGAACACATCTATGGTATTTACTGGCTTTTGCACTGGTTCTGAGGCTCTTATCTTTGGCGACGTATCCGTTGATGGATACCACTGAGGCTCGCTATGGGGAAATGGCGCGTCTAATGGTGGAAACCGGCAATTGGTTAACCCCTCAGTTCGATTACGGCATCCCTTTTTGGGGTAAGCCTCCGATGTTTACCTGGATGAGCGCGATTGGTATTGAGCTTTTTGGGTTAAGCGAGTTCGCTGTCCGTGCTCCACATTGGTTGGCTGGTTTTGTGACGATTTTATTGGTCGCGTATATGGCGAAGCGTACTGGACAAAGTGCGCTGGTTGCGGCAGTGGTATTGGCGACCTGTGGCATTTTCTCGATTGCTGCCGGTGCTGTAATGACGGATATGGCGCTAACCTTATCTATGACGATTGCGATGCTAGGATTTTATTTGTGTTGGCAGGGAGAAGGCAGTGACAAGACCAATAGAAATTGGGGATATATCGGTTTCATTGGCTTGGCATTAGGCTTACTTGCAAAAGGCCCTGTGGCCCTTGTCATTATGGGTATCGCAGTTTTTCCTTGGTTAGTATTACAGCATGGCTTCTTTGGTGCTTTCAAAGTGTTATGGCAACGCTTTCCACTGTTGTCTGGATTAGGTGTGATGCTAGCGATCGCTTTGCCTTGGTACATCATGGCAGAAATGGCGACACCGGGTTTTATTGATTACTTTATTGTTGGCGAGCATTTTAAGCGTTTTGTCGTGAGCGGCTGGGAAGGGGATCTTTATGGCTCTGCACACGACCAGACGCGAGGTATGATTTGGGTATTCTGGATTCAAGCCGCCGCGCCTTGGTCGATTGTTTTACCTGTTTTAGCATTCGCTCGTCGCAGCAAAATCGCTCAAATTAACGCTGAGAATCGCGGACTGTTTTCATTTCTTGTATGTTGGTTAATTTCACCTCTGATTCTATTTACCATGGCAGGTAACATTCTTCCTGCGTATGTTCTCCCGGGGATCCCGGCGCTTGGTTTGCTAGTGGCGATGTTAGTGGTGGAAAAAGACAAGAAGTGGTTCTCGAGCGTGGCCTTGGTTCTACCAGTGTTGCTGATGATTGCGATGGTTTACCTAAACCTAGGTAAGGCGAACGAGAAGAGTGACCGTATCATCTTTGAACAGATCACAGATTCATCGCCAAGTTTTTATGTCGGTAAACGACCATTCTCGGGGCAGTTTTATAGCCATGGGCAGGCAAAGAAATTGCTCGTTATTGAACAGCTAGATGGTATCGACAAGTTCTACTTGATAGGGAAAAAATCGGAAGTAGAAATCAAGATCAAAGAGAACGCGCTGACCTGTATTTTGGAGCCGACCGTCAAAATAAAGCGAGCTTTGTTCACCTGTCATAGCCAGAACATCAAACCCAATCAATCGTTGAGTCACATTCAAATTGGAAGCTATGGTCAGCCTTAACGCAAGCTTACGCGTTTGCAAAGATAAGCTTCGGGTGTACAGCCAGAATTTACAATCCCACCATAAGATAATTCGGTTCGCTGCGGTTGGTGTTGGTGGGTTTGTTGTTGATTGCACAGTGTTCTCGTTGCTGCACTACCTTGCCGGGTTGCCATTGATGAGTGCAAGGATAGGTGCCTTCATTGCTGCCGCTACGACAACTTGGTTGGGCAATCGTGTGCTGACGTTTGAGTTCAAAGGGCAGGACGGTTGGTCAGATAAGTTGATTCAATGGCAAAAGTTCATGCTGTCAGCATCGATATCGGCAATACCTAATTTGCTGTGTTTTAAGCTGACGACAGAAATGCTGCCGGCATTTGACGGGGCTGTTTTTGTCGCCATGGCAATGGGTATCTTAGTAGGAATGGTGACGAACTATTTGTTCAGTCAGTATTGGGTTTTCGCCCGTTAGGCTTTCTCAAAAGTCATGTCGCTTTAGATTTCCCAACTAAAGATACAAAAAGCGCAGCTAAACAGCTGCGTTTTTTGTTTTTATGTTCGCTAATGGTATCTGTTCACATACTAGCGTTGTGCAGCTCGTTGACGGTTCTTTCCGTTACCAGCCGGCTTTCCACCTTGGCCGTTATCGCCTTTATTGCGGTTTGGTTTGCCGTTTCCGCTGCCTATGCCTTGTGATTGACCACCAGGACCTTTCTTGATGAAGCCAGTTGCTGGTTTACGAGAGTTCCCATTACCGCCACCGTTACCTTGGCCACCATTGCTGTCCCCTGGTTTTGGCTTATTGCCACCAGGTTTAGAGTGGTTACGTGGCTTCTCACCGCCTAAACCCGGTTGAGATTTGCTGTGTTTAGTAGCAAAACGTTGTGAACCGTGACGACCAGACTTGCGACGCTGCGCAGGTGTTTGGGCATCAAAGTCATCTTCAGGAACCAAGCAACCTGGTTTATCACCAATTAGGTGTTTTTTACCCATGTCGATCAGCGCTTCACGAATCAGTTTCCAGTTCTCTGGATCGTGGTAGCGAAGCAGTGCTTTATGCAGACGACGTTGACGGTCACCTTTTGGCACAGGGATATCTTCACGTTTTTTGTATTTAACGCGTTTCAGAGGGTTTGTCTCTGAGTAGTACATCGACGTTGCGTTACACATTGGCGATGGGTAGAAGTTCTGTACTTGGTCACACTCGTAGTTGTGCTTTTTCAGCCACAATGCCAGGTTAAGCATGTCTTCATCTTCTGTGCCCGGGTGAGCCGAGATGAAGTAAGGAATTAGGTACTGTTTCTTACCGGCTTCAGCGCTGTACTTCTCGAACATCTCTTTGAAACGATCGTAAGTGCCCATACCCGGCTTCATCATCAGATCCAGAGGCCCTTTCTCAGTATGCTCTGGAGCAATTTTCAAATAGCCACCTACGTGGTGCGTTACAAGCTCACGCACGTATTCTGGTGATTCAATCGCTAAGTCGTAACGAACACCAGAAGCGATCATGATCTTCTTAACGCCTGGTACTTTTCTCGCTGAACGGTACAGGTCGATGGTGTGTTTGTGGTCTGTGTTTAGCTTCTCACAGATTTTCGGGAACACACACGATGGGCGGCGACAGTTCACCTCTGCTTTCGGGTCTGAACAACCTAAACGGTACATGTTCGCCGTTGGGCCGCCCAAGTCAGAAATGGTACCAGTAAAGCCAGGCACCTTATCTTTGATGTCTTCGATCTCATCCAAGATAGATTCTTTCGAACGGTTCTGGATGATACGACCTTCATGTTCTGTGATTGAACAGAAAGAACAACCACCAAAACAGCCACGCATGATGTTTACCGAGGTTTTGATCATCTCGTAGGCTGGAATCTTTGCTTTGCCGTACATCGGGTGAGGTACACGCTTATAAGCAAGGCCAAACACGTAATCCATCTCTTCTGTTGCTAGAGGGATTGGTGCTTGGTTAACCCAAAGCTCGCGGTCACCGTGACGTTGAATCAGCGCACGGCCTGAGTACGGGTTTGTCTCTAGGTGTAAGATACGGCTTGCGTGAGCGTAAAGAATACGGTCGTTGTTAAGCTTTTCGAACGCAGGTATACGAACCGCTGTTGTTTTCGCATCGTGACGAGAAGGGCGAATCGTAATTGGCTGCGCCTTTGGCTCTTCATCTTTTTTGGTATCGCATTGCGTTTCCACTTCGTACGGGTTTACTGGTACGTAAGCTTTATTTGGCTTTTCGATACGAGAAGAGTCGATGATCTTGTAACCTTCAGGTGCAGCTGGCAGGTTGATTGCCGTACCACGAATATTGGTGAGGCTAGAGATTTCTTCACCATCAGCAAGGCGGTGTGCTACTTCTACTAGTGCACGTTCTGCGTTACCAAATAGCAGAATGTCCGCTTTTGCATCAAACAGTACAGAGCGACGAACTTTATCCGACCAGTAGTCGTAGTGAGCTACACGACGCAAGCTCGCTTCGATACCACCCAACACGATAGGTGTGCCTTTATAGGCTTCACGACAACGCTGAGAGTAAACCAGGGTTGCACGATCAGGACGTTTACCACCTTCGTTATTTGGCGTGTATGCATCATCGTGACGTAATTTGCGATCAGAGGTATAGCGGTTGATCATGGAGTCCATGTTACCCGCAGTGATGCCGAAGAATAGGTTTGGTTTACCTAGCTTCATGAAGGCATCTTTATTGTCCCACTTCGGTTGAGCGATGATGCCCACGCGGAAGCCTTGAGCTTCAAGAAGACGGCCGATGATAGCCATACCAAAGCTCGGGTGATCAACATAAGCGTCACCAGTTACAATAATAATGTCACAGCTATCCCATCCAAGAGCATCCATCTCCTTTCTACTGGTAGGTAAAAAGGGTGCAGTTCCGTAGCACTCGGCCCAGTATTTTTTGTGTTCGTGAATAGGAGTGATATCGCTGTACATATTTCGACCTCTGATTTTTGAGGCGGGAATTATAGCGGCATGCGCCCTGACTAGCCAGTAGAACATGCCCCTGTTAGTTCTGGTGTCTTTCGTGATTTTGCTGATAAAAACAACAAAAGAGCCAAACAACAGCATAGTTCAAGGCTTGAATAACGTCGCTAATTTTTGATTTTGATTAGTGTTCACAGTAGTTTTTGATATTATTCGCGAAAATAAGTCTAGATAAGTAGATCCACAATGGTCGAAACATTATTACTGCAATTTGCTCCAATGTTATTAGGAGCTCAACTGATCTTAACCTTGATTCTGGTAAAGGGTGATATTTGCCCGGGGCAACGTGGTCGTATCCACAAAATGTTACCTGCGATTGGCGTACTTTGGTTAGCCGTGGCTTCAGTGAAAATTGAGGCGTTTCTTGTCGTGTTCGCAATCTTTTATTTCTATTCTCAAGTTCAGACTAAGAAAACACGTGATTCGGGCCCGATTTGGGTGATGTATCTGGCGTGTGGTTTAGCGTTGTCTTACGTTGCTATCCAAGCATTTGAGCAACCAACCGTTGTAGGTATTATCACGACATTATTGTTGGTGGTTTTATTGGGTGCGGCGTTTGCTCATCTATTGCTGACTATCGCAAGAACGCGCTTACAAGCGTTTCACCGTGTTTTGCCAGTTGTAGGTGTATTAACAGGGATGCTGGTAGTACTTGCGACGGTTGTGAACGTTTACTCACTTTCTGAAGCCCAGTTAGAGCCAGTTATCTCAGCATTGCTGTTTAGCTTTGCGCTGCTTATCTCTTCAATCGTGGTGTGGTGTTGGCACCTACTGTTTGTTAAAACGTCAGAGAAGGTCCAACTTACGGTGTCATTGCTGATGTTGTTAGCCGCTGTTGTTGGCCTAACATCAATTTGGGCGCTGTAATTACCCGTTTGAGTTAAGAAGTGTGATCTGTTTTTTAACGAGAGGCGAGTTAGTGTTCTAAACTTAATCTAGTCAGAGTGTTCGTAAGGAGTACGAGATGGATTTAAGCAACGTCAAAAGCCTAGATAGCATTATTTTGCTTGGAATAGTGAATGAAAAACTGCGCTTGGAATGCGACAGTTTTGAAGAACTCATTAGCATGTATGAAATGGATATAGAAAGTGTCGTAGGCAAGCTAGACATGCTTGGCTATCAATACGATCCACTGACGAACCAATTTAAGTCATGCGCAAGATAATCTATGTTTCGCGAATGAACAGGTATCGCTAAACCAATGCTGCGGAATCTAAAAAGTCACAGGTAATCTGTGACTTTTTTGTTTTTGTACTTTCGTATAGCTCTAATAGCTTATATAGCTAAACAACTTCAATTCCATCCAGGTGGCTCTTACTCTGCTGCCTTGCCGTGCTGAAGAATGCTTGCAGGTAACGCTTGTCTTTCTCTGAATTTCTCACCGCAGCAAACAGTCTTCTTGAAAGTCCTTTACCCAGCGGCTTACTAGCAATCAACCCTTGTCTTGAAAACTCACTGATTGCCCAGTTTGGTAAGGCTGCAACGCCTAACCCGGCTGATACCATTTGCACTAACATCAAGGTGTTGTCTGCTTGCTTCCATTTCTTCGGTTCTATACCTGCAGGTTGCAAGAAGTGTTTCACCACATCTAAACGTTGCTTTTGAACCGGATACGAAAGCATCGTGAGATCGCTAAGATCTTGCGGTTCAATGCTTGGTTTATCGGCCAAAGGAGAGTTAATCGCCGTGATCAAACGCATCTCGAAATCGAAAAGTGGCTCATAGTGGATCTCAGAGCGAGGTTGAATGTCTGAGGTGATCACTAAATCCAACTCGCCGGCCATTAGCGCGGGTAGCGGTTCAAAGCCAAAACCGGACGAGAAATCGAGAGTCACGCTTGGCCAAGCGACTTGATACTCTTTCAATGCAGGCATTAACCATTGGAAGCATGAGTGACACTCAATCGCCATATGCAGACGCCCATTCACGTCCTCTTTGAGGCTCGCCAACTCATTCTCTGCTTTAGCGATTCTTGGTTGAATCTCATCAGCGAGCTTAAGCAAGATCTCCCCCTCTGAGGTGAACTTTACTGGCCGAGTTTTGCGCAGGAACAACTGCCCACCAATACGTGCCTCTAGATCCTTCAATTGATGAGAAAGCGCCGACTGAGTCAGGTGTAGAGAGGTCGCTGTTGCTGTGAGCGAACCGCTATCTCTCAAGGTCGTCAATGTTCGCAGATGTTTAAGCTCTATCATGAGTATTCCTCATATTCCCTAAGCCAATTCAATATTTCTTAATAATCACCCTACGGGTTTTTTTATCATTTGTAAACGTCTAGATGTCCAGATGGATTTGGGTATCTTCACCTCTGACTCGCTGATGATGAATATTTTTAATAAACAAGATGAATATTTGGACGTTGTTCGTCGAGCTGATTCGGTAGATATTTTAGCCATCCAGACGCCTTTTTAAAAAGCGCAATCTTCAATAGGCAGTCTGAAAAGATACTAATAATTATTAAATAAGGAATCGGTTCATGACGACAACAACGCATATTCTTGGCTACCCACGTATCGGTGAAAAACGCGAACTCAAATTCACACTAGAAAAGTACTGGCGTGGTGAAATCGACCAATCAGAACTTAAACAGCTAGGTAGCGAGTTGAGAAATCGTAACTGGAATGTACAAGCTGATGCGAATCTTAGCTTTGCAACTGCGGGCGACTTCGCATGGTACGACCATGTACTGACAACGACTTTGCTATTGGGGCATGTACCAAAGCGTCATGCTGGTGGTAGCGAAGAGGAGAAAGCTTTCCCTGATTTAGATACCTTGTTCCGAGTGGGACGTGGGCAATCACAAGTTGAAGCTGCTTGTTGTGGTGGGACACACGCCTCTGAAGGCACGAAAAACGGTGCAGCAGCGTCAGACATGACTAAGTGGTTCAATACCAACTATCACTACATCGTTCCTGAGTTCAGTAAAGATGACTCATTTGAGGTGAGCTGGCCTCAATTGTTTGATGAAGTGAATGAAGCCGTTCAAGCAGGGCACAAGGTGAAACCAGTCCTTCTTGGCCCGTTGTCTTACTTGTACTTAGGGAAAGAGGTGGAAGAGGGTTTTGACCGCTTAACCCTATTGCCTCGACTGTTGACAGCCTACCAGGCAGTTTTGGCTAAGCTTACCAAGTTGGGCGTTGAGTGGGTTCAAATCGATGAGCCAATTCTTGCACTCGAGCTTGAAAAACAATGGGCCGATTCATTTAAACTGGCTTATCAAGTCATTCAAAGTGATGTGAAACTGCTATTAACCACGTACTTCGATTCGGTGACAGACACCTTAGACAAAATCGTCAAACTACCGGTTAACGGATTGCACATCGACTTAGCTGCAGCGCCACAGCAGCTTGATGAAGTCGTTAGTCAATTACCAGGGGAGTGGGTACTGTCTGCTGGTGTCATCAACGGACGTAATGTTTGGCGAGCAGACCTAGCTACTCAGCTAGCGAAGCTGCAACCTGTGAAAGAGAAGTTAGGTGACAAGCTTTGGGTCGCAAGCTCATGTTCGCTGCTACACAGCCCGGTTGATTTAGAGCTAGAAGATTCGCTTAGCGAAGAAGTGAACAGTTGGTTTGCTTTCGCTAAACAAAAAGTCACAGAGGTTAGCTTGTTGGGGGCAGCGCTAGACGGCGATCAAAATGCAATTTTAGCGTGCGAGACTTATAGCCAGCCGATTGTGGCTCGCAAGAGTGCAGCCCATGTTAATAAGCCACAGGTACAGGCTCGCCTCAACACGATTACCAAAGCACTAGCCGACCGTAGTGCTCCTTACCCAGAGCGAGCTGCACATCAGTCGAAAGTTTTAGGTTTACCATTACTGCCAACGACTACGATTGGTTCTTTCCCACAGACTGGTGAGATACGTGTTCAGCGTAGCGCTTATCGCAGCGGGGAATTGAGTGAAGCGGAATACACGACTGCACTAAAAGGTCATATCGCCGATGCCGTTAAACGTCAAGAAGCACTCGATTTAGATGTGTTGGTGCATGGTGAAGCCGAACGTAACGACATGGTCGAGTACTTTGCAGAGAACTTAGCAGGCTTTCAGACTACCAAATTTGGCTGGGTACAAAGCTACGGCTCTCGCTGCGTGAAACCTGCGATTGTGGTAGCGGACATTGAGCGTGAAAAGCCAATGACGGTCGGGTGGTTGACCTATGCGCAATCACTGACATCTAAGCAGATGAAAGGCATGTTGACTGGCCCTGTGACAATTCTGTGTTGGACGTTCCCGCGTGAAGATATCTCGCGTAAAGAAATCACGAATCAGTTAGCGTTTGCATTACGCGATGAGGTATCTGATTTGCAAGATGCAGGAATCAACATTATTCAAATCGATGAACCGGCTATTCGTGAAGGTCTGCCACTTAAAAAACGTGACCATGCAGAATATCTAGAGTGGGCGGTCAATGCCTTTAAGATCTGTGCGGCAAGTGCTAAGCCAGAGACTCAGATTCACACTCATATGTGTTACAGCGAGTTCAACGAAATCATTGATTCAGTGGCCGCATTAGATGCTGATGTGATTACTATTGAGACATCTCGCTCGAACATGGAGCTGCTTAAAGCGTTTGAAGAGTTCAACTACCCGAATGCGATTGGCCCTGGTGTTTATGATATCCATTCACCAAACATCCCATCGCAAGAGTGGATTATTAGCCTGCTTAAGAAAGCGGCGGAAAAAATACCAGCAGAACGTTTATGGGCAAACCCAGATTGTGGTCTTAAAACTCGTAACTGGGCTGAGACGGAAGCTGCATTGACTAACTTAGTCTCCGCGACTAAGGCTCTGCGTAAAGAGTGGGAATCTGTTGAGGCATAACTCAGTCTAGGATTTTGATTGTTCAATAAAACAAAGGCCTCGCAAATGCGAGGCCTTCTAGTTTTATACTTGTTCGAATCTCGAATCTCGAATCTCGAATCTCGAATCTCGAATCTCGAATCTCGAATCTCGAATCTCGAATCTCGAATCTAGCTGTCGGTCTGACACGTATCTTTGCTGATAAGCTTCTCGACCATCAATTGTCCGCGTGTGTTACGAATCTTGATATTGTAAGCTAAGCCCATATCTAGGTTTGCTCTTACCTCTGAGTTGGTGCAGTAGCTATTCACACTCATATCGACAACTTGGTTTAAAGGTTTAGCACCTTTAGCATCTTGGTTGTAAATCATCATGATTTCGATCACGGTGTTTTTCGCCAGCACTCGCATAATAGACAGTGGACCATACTCAATTGGCAGGCCTGCAGATAACACGCCAGCACGGTGCTGCGCCATCATCTCGAGTTGTCTTTGTTGGTCTTGCTCACTTGAAGCACAACCTGCAAGCAGAACAGCGGTCAGTGAGCTAATAATCCATTTTTTCACGTTAAAATACTTTCTTGAATGGTTTTACGATGACATTTTGGTAGACGCCTGCGTCAATGTACGGGTCTGCGCCTGCCCATGCCTGTGCGTCTTCTAAAGAGTTAAACTCAGCGATGACCGTCGAACCTGTGAAACCAGCTTCGCCAGGGTTATCTGAATCAATAGCTGGCATTGGGCCCGCTGTTAATAGTCGGCCTTCATCGTGAAGTGTTTGTAGGCGTTCGAGGTGTTGTGGGCGAACACTGAGGCGTTTTTCTAATGAATTTTCGACATCTTGAGAGAAAATCACGTACCACATATTGGTATATCCTTATTTTACTTCACTGAATTGGGGAGATTATAAAATGGCTATCTTGCTAATTTACGCGAACTAATTGGTATTGGAAGAGCTAATGATAAGAAATTGTGAATTGGTGCGAGAGACTTGTATGGTCTTTAGTGATTTCATTGCTTGAGACTAAAGACCATTCTTACAGCAAGCTGGCTATTTCTTAATGGTTCGAGGCTTGCCACTTTCATCAACGGCTACGTAGTTGAATGTCGCACCACATACTTTGTAACGGTCGCCAATGCCGTGATCCAGAACCGGCTTCACCCATACTTCCAAGTCGATATTCATCGAGCTACGACCAATCTTGGTACAGTCGCCATAAACACACACCACATCGCCAACTGATACCGGTTGTTTGAATTCAATACTTGATACTGAAACAGTCACTATCTTGCCGTTAGAGATCTCTTTCGCCAAGATGCCGCCAGCTAGGTCGAGCTGAGACATTATCCAACCACCGAAGATCTGACCCGCTGCATTGGTGTCAGAAGGCATCGCTAATGTGCGAAGAAGTAAAGAACCAATAGGGTTCAAAGTTGATTGAATCGTCATTGTAGTACTCTTGGTGGTATTGATTATCTTAAATAAAAACAGATGTGTTGAATGGTTAAGCACATTGGCAAATGAGTGCAATGAACAGCAAGAAACCAGATGGCCACTAATTTAGTGAGATTGTCATTAAATAATAGGCTTTATTTTGACCAGTTTCCGCAACACAAAAAAACCAGTGGCCAATGATCACGAGTATCATTGGCCACTGTTAAATAGCATATTGATAAGAATTGTATCAAAAAGGGAATGAGGACTCATCCCTCAGGGTTACTTCTCGTCAGTATTTTTATCAGTAAGCTCTTGCTGCTCTTTTTGTAGCTGTTGATCTTTTGATAAATGCCTATAGATGTAGATGCCCGTAAGAAGCGTAAATAGTAATGTTGCTATTAGCAGGCCAAACACCTTGAAGTTAACCCACACATCCAATGGTAGGTTAAAAGCAACATATACGTTGATGATTGCGCATAGGGTGAAGAAGAATGTCCATGCCCAGTTGATCTTGCCCCATACCGGATCCGGAAGTGTTATCTCTTTGCCCAACATGCCTTTAATCACAGGTTTCCCCATTAGGTGGCTTGCGGTTAGACCAATAGCAAATAAGGCATAAACGATAGTGACTTTCCATTTAATGAAGTTGTCGTCGTGCAAGAAGATGGTCATTCCGCCAAATACCGCCACCATCAGAAACGTTATCACCTGCATTTTTTCTACTTTTTTGTAGATGAAGTACGTCAAAACGATTTGTAGTGCAGAAGCGACAATCAATGCCCCGGTAGCCGTATAGATGTCGTACATCTTGTAGAGCGCGAAGAAAATGATGAGAGGGATGAAATCAAGAATTTGTTTCATGTGGACTGAATATCCGGTTAGTTGAGTTAACGCCAGTCTAACCAAAATTGCCTCGATACTAAATAGCTCGAGACAATTGGATACTAAACTGACGATGTTTGGCCGAAATTCAACGGGTTGATGTTGTTTGATAACGAGGAATTAGATTTTTAATGTCTTCGAGATAGCCTTCACTTTTTAGGTTATCTAAGGTGTTTTCTAACTCTTGTTCACTCATCGCGAAACAGGTTGATTTTCCTGTCGTAAGGTCAAGGTACTCATGATATTCGCGCTCAGTAAAGTGACCAACTCTATCCATTAACAAGGTTTTAATTCCATGGTGAATTAAGCCGTAATACGTATGTCTTCGTAAGGTCATAGCCTATCCTCCGAGACAAGCTGCAGTGAAACTGATGCAACCTGCTATATATTGGTTAGATTATCTTTAACAAGCAATTCAAATGCCATTTTTCCAATTGAACAGAACAATCCCCCAATCAAATAGAATTGAATTTTTTCAGATAGTTAAATGAACGTACGTTCTATTTTCTAAACATCAATCCGCAGCGAACGTAAAATAGTTTCATTTTGAGAATGGTAAAATTCTCATTTTGATGATTCTAGGTTTGTCATGGGAAGTATCCATTCTCTTAAAAGATACTGCCCTTATTAACCTATTTAAAAACAAAAATCCGAGGGCTCTGAGGCTCTCGGATTTTTTAGTTTAAGCTGGTGGTGTTAATTCAGCTACCACTAACTTAGCGTTTATTTATTACGCTTGCTGTTTTTGTACCTCAGCTTCTTTCGTTTCGTCTTCGATTAGAGAATCGACGATTACGGCAAATGCTGCATCACCAGTGATGTTTAGTGCGGTACTAATGATATCGAAGATACGGTCTAAAACGAATAGAAGCTGTAGACCTTCGATAGGGATACCAGCCGCTAGAAGAACTGCAACCACTAGATAAGAAGGACCGGGAACACCTGCTTGACCAACCGCACCTAGCGTAGATGTTACGATAATAGTAACGTAAGCACTCATAGAAAGGTCGATGTTGAACAGCCGTGCAAAGAAGATAGTCACTAGGCCGTAGTAGATTGCATTACCAGGCATGTTGATTGTCGCTCCAAGTGGCAGAACGAATGATGCAGTAGAGTTACGAACGCCAAGCTCTTTCTCTACCGTTTCCATTGTGACTGGTAGTGTAGCCATTGACGAGGGCAACCGCTTGGGGCTTCTTCATTGCCACTAGGAACTTCTTCGCAGAAGTCTTAGTCAAGATTTGAATCATCATTGAGCGACAAAGCCGAAGATCATGATCGCAGCGATGACTTGAGCCTCTTCACTTTTTACAGCGACAAACCTCATGGTCGGTCGATCCGCAGCCTCAGCGATCGCTGAGGCATCGATGAAATCGTTTTTATTGCCTTTGACATAAGGCTTAACATACTGAGGAGGCATAAGTCGGGGTTGATGACCAAGCTCACCACACTTTCGAGTAAGCCAATGAGCACTGCCACAGGCTTCGAAAGCAATAGTTGTTGGTTCTATTTTACTAAGAAAGATTAAGAGTTGGTTGCGATTAAATTTACGACGAAGCACCTCCACCCCACAACGGTTATGTGCGATAGCATGGAAGCAATGTTTACCTAAGTCGATACCTAAAATATGAATAGAAGACATATGGTTCACCTCATTCTGAGAGCCTGCTCTAAGCTTAAGGGCTTGAGAGTGAGGCAGACCATATAATTAGGCCCGTATTATGACGGAGCTTTTATTCAGTTACGATCTGAGAAAGCGTTATTTCTGTGTTGCTGCTTTCATTGGCGTAACGAATTCGGCCAGTGCTTTAAGCATTGCTTCTGGCTGTTCAACGTTGTTTTCAATGATTTTTACAACCGCTGAGCCAGAGATAGCACCAGCAGCGCCTGCTTGAATAGCTTCTTTAACTTGCTCAGGAGCCGAGATGCCGAAACCAAGCAGCGCTGGTGGCGCGTCGAACTTGTTCAAACGGTCAAGCAGTGTGGTGACTGGCATGTTTGCTTTGGTTTCTGCACCCGTTACGCCAGCACGAGAAAGTAGGTAAGTGTAGCCACCACCAAGTTCAGATACAGACTTAAGTGTTTCATCGCTTGTCGTTGGCGGAGCAATAAAGATTGGGTGAACGCCAAACTTCTTCGCTGCTGCAACAAACTCACCACTTTCGTTTGTCGGTACGTCTGCGATCAATACTGAGTCGATACCAGCATTGGCACAACGCTCATAGAAGCTCTCGATGCCACGTGCATAAACCAAGTTCGCGTACATCAGTAGGCCAATTGGTAGCTCTGGGTATTTCGCGCGGATTTGTCCAATAAGATCAAAACACACATCAGGCGTTACTTTAGAATCTAACGCACGAATGTTCGCACCTTGGATTGTTGGGCCATCAGCCAGTGGATCAGAGAATGGGATACCAAGTTCAAGCGCATCAGCACCCGCTTCAACCAAAGTTTCCATGATCTTAAGCGATTGCTCAGGGTTAGGATCACCAACCGTTACGAATGGTACGAATGCGCCCTGATTCTTTTCAGCTAAGCGAGTGAAGAGTGATTGATAGCGATCCATTATAATGCTCCTTTCTCTTTAAGAATGTCGTGTACAGAGAAAATGTCTTTGTCACCACGGCCAGATAAGTTAACGACTAATAGCTGTTCTTTCTCTGGATCGTCGTGAGCCATTTTAATTGCATGAGCCAAAGCATGAGATGACTCTAGCGCTGCGATAATACCTTCGTTACGTGCGATAGCTTGGAAAGCTTCTAGTGCTTCGTCATCGGTTACGTTGTCGTATTCAGCACGGCCAATAGCATTTAGGTGCGCGTGTTGAGGACCAACTGATGGGAAATCTAGACCCGCAGATACAGAGTAAGACTCTTCTACTTGGCCGTTCTCATCTTGCATCAATGGTGCTTTCATACCAAAGAAGATACCGGTTTTACCGTGCTTCAGCGGCGCGCCGTGTTGGTCGGTATCAATACCTTTACCAGCAGGCTCAACACCGATTAGGCGAACAGACTCTTCTTCAATGAAATCAGCGAACATACCGATAGCGTTTGAACCGCCGCCAACACAAGCGATAACCGCATCAGGAAGGCGACCTTCACGCGCTAGAATTTGGTTTTTCGTTTCTTCACCAATCATGCGTTGGAAATCACGAACAATCGTTGGGAATGGGTGAGGACCCGCAGCAGTACCCAGTAGGTAGTGCGCATCTTCATAGGTTGCAGACCAGTCACGTAGCGCTTCGTTACACGCGTCTTTTAGAGTAGACGAACCAGAATGAACAGGGATAACCTCTGCGCCCATTAGCTTCATGCGGAACACGTTCGGGCTTTGACGTTCAACGTCTTTAGCACCCATGTAAACGCGACATTTAAGACCCAATAGAGCACATGCTAGCGCCGTCGCAACACCGTGCTGGCCCGCACCGGTTTCAGCGATGATCTCATTTTTGCCCATACGCTTAGCAAGTAGAGCCTGACCAAGTACCTGGTTAGTTTTGTGTGCACCGCCGTGAAGTAGGTCTTCACGTTTTAGGTAAAGTTTGGTCTTTGTACCTTTAGTTAGGTTGCGAGTTAGCGTTAGCGCTGTTGGACGACCCGCGTACTCTTGAAGAAGCGTCATGAATTCACTGCGGAACTCAGGATCGGCTTGCGCATCGATAAATGCTTGTTCAAGTTGGTCTAGTGCTGGCACTAGGATCTGCGGTACGTATTGACCACCGTATTCACCGAAGTAGGCATCGAGTTTAGCCATTATATTATTCCTTCAATTCTATTGGAGTGTCTTCACCCCAAGTCATATAGTCTTGTTTGAGCTTCGCAAAGGCAAAGCTCACAAATATGTTTCTAGTTTCCGCTTTCTAGCTCTAGTTCTGGTTTTTGCTTTTAGAAGCCAGACTAGTAATTACGAATCGCCTCAAAAGCGCGTTGCAGTTTGTCTGCGTCTTTTTTACCTGGAGCAGATTCAACACCAGAGTTTAGATCTAAGCCTAAGCAGCCCAACTTAGCGGCTTGGTATGCATTTTCTGGGTTTAGACCACCGGCCAACATGATTGCGCTTTGGTTGTTGATCAGGCTCCAATCGAACGCTTGACCAGTACCGCCAGTTTGAGAACCCACTTTAGTATCTAGCAGGTGACGAGTCACGTTGCTTTCCAGTAATTCTGGTAATGCGCTCTCAGCTTCGCAAGCCACACCGTAAGCTTTCCAAATCTCAACGTTTTCAGGCAGTGATTGTTTTAGCTCATCAACATACGCTTGAGACTCATCACCGTGCAATTGCACAGCGAACAGGCCTAGCTCAGAAACGGTGTGAACAACGTCCGCAACACTGTGATTTTGGAACACGCCGACATAGTTCAAAGGAGCGCCGCTCATCGTCAAACGAGCCGCTTCAATATCCACATGACGTTTAGATGCTTCAACGAAAATCAGGCCACCGAATACCGCACCTGCTTGATATGCTTTGGCAGCATCGTCAGAGTGAGTTAAACCACACACCTTGTTTTCGCCCAGCGTTGCTTTACGAACGGCCAATTCAAGGTTCTTTTCAGCCATAAGAGAGCTACCAATTAGGAAACCATCGGCAAATGTTGAAAGGTCACGCACTTGTTGGTGTGTGTAGATGCCAGACTCTGAAATTACGATTGCATTAGGTGCTAGCTCACGAAGTAGTGGGGCCAGCTCTTTTGTACGATTCAAATCCGTCGACAGGTCACGCAGGTTACGGTTGTTAATGCCGATAACCTTAGCGTTTAAAGCCACTGCGCGGTGCAGCTCTTCTTCATTGCTGACTTCTGTAAGCACACCCATGCTCAGTGAATGAGCAACCTCAGCAAGTGCTTGGTACTCTTCGTCATTCAGCACCGACAGCATCAACAAGATCGCATCTGCTGAGTAGTGACGAGCGAGATAAACTTGGTAGGTATCAACCATGAAGTCTTTACACAGGATCGGCTGCTTAGCGATGCTGCGAACCTTTGGCAAAAACTCAAAATCACCTTGGAAGTATTTCTCGTCGGTCAGAACTGAAATTGCGTTAGCGTGGTTGTTATAAACCGATGCAATGTAGTTCAAGTCAAAGTCGTCACGGATCAAACCTTTCGATGGTGATGCCTTTTTACATTCAGTAATGAAAACCGTTTGTTCGCCGCTCAGTGCCTCGTAAAAACTGCGGTCTGAGTTGGTTAAAGCGGCTTTGAACTCGTCAAGAGGCTGAGTTTGCTTACGCGCTTCAACCCACTGGTATTTATCACGAACGATTTTTGCTAATACTTCCGCCATTTCAGCTTCTTTAACTGAAACGTGGGTCGACAGTTTATCGGTAGTCTGTGTCATGTTCTTTGTCTCAATTCGTCGTTCGTTAGGCGTGCGCGGCAAGCTTTTGTACAAGCTCGTACGCTTTGCCAGAGTTCATCGCATCAATGGCTTGTTGTGCATTGGCTTTTAGGTCTTCGTGACCAAATAGACGCATCAGCAAAGCAACGTTCACGGCCACTGCACCAACTTGTGCTTCAGTGCCTTTACCCGTCAGGATATTGGTTGTGATGGCTTTGTTTTCTTCTGGCTCGCCACCCTTGATAGCTTCAAGAGGGTGAGTGTTCAAACCAAAGTCAGCCGGTGTCACTGTGTATTCGTGAATTACGCCATCTTTGATTTCCGCAACCATGGTTTCGCCGTGAATTGCCACTTCATCAAGGCCGCTACCGTGCACAACTGCTGCGCGCTTCATACCCATTTTCAGCATGGTTTCCGCGATAGGGCGTACTAGCTCTTTGCTGTAAACACCCATTAGCTCGATGTTAGGGCGAGCAGGGTTAATCAGTGGGCCAAGGATGTTGAAGATAGTGCGTGTTTTCATTGTTTGGCGAACAGGCATCGCGTGACGCACGCCACCGTGGTATTGCGGAGCAAATAGGAACGCTACGCCAAGCTCATCGACAGCTGTGCGAGTGTCTTCTGCCGTCATCGCTAGGTTGATGCCAAACGAATCCAGTAGGTCAGAAGAGCCTGATTTGCTGGATACACTGCGGTTACCGTGTTTCGCAACTTTTAAACCACATGCAGCAGCAACAAATGCAGATGTCGTAGAGATATTAATGGTGTTGTGACCGTCGCCACCGGTACCCACGATGTCTGCAAAATCGTAATCAGGGCGTGGGAACGGGTTTGCATTAGCAAGCAGTGCTTTTGCAGCGCCGGCGATTTCTTCTGGCGTCTCGCCTTTGATTTTCAGAGCAGTTAGTGCAGAAGCCATCAGGATTGGGTCTAGTTCACCCTTGATGATAACGTCGAATAATTGCTGGCTTTCTTCTTGAGTAAGAGACTGCTGTTCGTAAAGTTTATTAATCTGTTCCATGATTTCGTCCTAGTTAGTCTTTTTATCAAGAGTGGCGTTCTTCTCAAGAGCCCATTCGATGGCGTTCGCTAGAAGCGTTGCACCGTAGGTTGTCATAATTGATTCTGGGTGGAATTGGAATCCACATACTTTGTCTTGTTCTTGAACCACAGACATCACCAAACCATCGACTTCAGCGGTTACCGTTAGGCTATCTGATACATGAGTAGCAACCAGAGAGTGGTAGCGAGCAATAGCCAGTGGAGAAGGTAAGCCTTGGTAAGTCTCATGATTTTGGTGCTCCATCATCGACACCTTACCATGAATGATTTCGCCTGCGCCTGCAACGGTGCCGCCATAAGCTTCAACGATAGCTTGGTGACCTAAGCAGATACCAATCATTGGCACCTTGCCTTTTAGCAGTTGAATCAACTCAGGCATGCAGCCTGCGTCTGCTGGAGCGCCAGGACCTGGTGAAAGTAGGGCAACAGGGTTGTCTAGTTCGTTGATTGCCGCTTCCACTACCTTTGCAGAGATGTTGTTGCGGTATATTTTTACGTTGTGACCCAATGAGCGGAATTGGTCTACCAGGTTGTAAGTGAATGAGTCGAAGTTATCGATGAATACAATATCAGCCATGATTACGACTCCTTCTTGTTAGAGATGTTTTTAGTGTGAGCAGCTTGAATCGCTGAAATAACCGCTTGAGCTTTGCCGCGAGTTTCATCAGCTTCTGCTTGTGGATCTGAATCGAATACCACACCAGCACCAGCTTGTACTTGTGCAACTCCATCTTCAACGTAAGCAGAGCGAATCACGATACAAGTATCTAATGTGCCTTCACCTGTTAGGTAACCTACCGCACCGCCGTAGCTACCACGACGCGTTTTTTCTACATCTCGAATAAGCTGCATTGCGCGGATTTTTGGCGCACCTGTTAGCGTGCCCATGTTCATACAAGCTTGGTAAGCATGCAGTGCGTCTAAATCTTCACGTAGTTGACCAACGACACGAGAAACTAAGTGCATCACATGACTGTAGCGGTCGACTTTTAGTAAGTCGGCCACGTGGCGAGTGCCAGCTTCGGCAATGCGCGCAACGTCGTTACGAGCTAGGTCGACTAGCATCATGTGTTCTGCGTTCTCTTTTTTGTCGGTTCGCAGCTCAAGCTCGATACGGCTGTCTAAATCGAAATCGATTTGGCCATTTGGGCGCTTACCTCGACGACGAGTCCCCGCAATTGGGTAAATCTCAATTTGGTTGGTTTCGGTTTCGTATTTCAGCGCGCTTTCTGGAGATGCACCAAACAGAGTAAACAGCTCATCTTGCATGTAGAACATGTAAGGGCTTGGGTTACTTTGTTTGAGTTCTTTGTAAGCTGTTAGTGGAGCAGGACAAGGGAGTGTGAAGCGGCGTGATGGTACGACTTGGAACACATCGCCTTTTACTACGTACTCTTTTAGGTCACGAACGGTTTGGCAGAAATCTTCATCGGAAACGCTTGGTACCGCTTCCACGTTGTCTAGTGGCGTAACTTCCGTGATCGCTTTCAGTGACTGACATTGTGTTTGAATGTCGGCTAAACGTTCAGTTAGCTGCGCTTTGATGCTGTCATCTTGAGTGAACAAGCTTGCGTGTAGCAGACCTTCGTTTTCTTGGTGGTCGAAACGCAATAGTGTTTCTGCGACGTAGAATACAAAATCAGGGCAGTTGTTGGTTGCTTCAGCATCGCCTAGCGGTTCAAAGTTTGCCACGATGTCGTAAGCGAATAGGCCAGCCATGAATAACGCGTGCTTATTATCAGCGTCTTGCTCAAAGCTGTGTTGAACCAAACGTAGTGCATCGAAAGAAGAAGCTTCTCTTAAGCGTGAGTCTTCATCTAATTCGTTGCTCGGCTCAACAAAAGTCAGCGTCAGTAAGTTATCCGTTAAATCAGATTTAATCTCTGCTTTAACGTTTTCAGTCAGATGTTCGATAAGCGCTTGACCATTTTGAGTCAATGCTTGAAAGGTTACTTCATGTCCGCGACATACGATACGAACAGCAGAGTCGATA
The DNA here is from genome assembly GCF_022397955.1 of Vibrio sp. Isolate32. Taxonomy (GTDB): domain Bacteria; phylum Pseudomonadota; class Gammaproteobacteria; order Enterobacterales; family Vibrionaceae; genus Vibrio. The sequence continues at coordinate 339,955 of NZ_JAKEUQ010000001.1, forward strand.
AGGAGTAGGCTTGTCAGGTTTTGCTTCGATTCAATTTCAGCAGATTCCAACAGCAAACTGTCTGTTTTGTTTTCACACAAAGTATGAAAAACGCTGGTTGGATCTTGCGAGTAAGGAACTGATGAATTGATGACCTCAATGGTTCCCAGCTTTTTGATTTCAATGGCCTTGTTCACAAGACCTCCTTTATGATTCTTTAAATTTCCTGCCGTACATAGTCGCATAAAGATACCTTTCACCCAATCTAGAATATGGTCAATTCGATGATTTGTTAGTCAGTTGAATGTGAGATGTTCGACAAATTAAAAAGCCCGCTATGAAAGCGGGCTTAGTGATAACTTTTTTATAAACAAACTGTTTAACTAGAAGTACACGTTAGCCCACCAAGAACTTGTCCAAGTGCGCCACCAATTAAGCTCTGAACTTGCTTCTACTGAAGAAAGTTCTAAAACTTTATCTTTATGGTTTTGGTTAAATTCTTGTAACATGGTGAACCTATCAAATGTGATACTTCGTATTTGCGTACTAGTTAACTAGTTTTCCGCTTGCGGGTCAAGTGTGTTGACACAAATATAACGATAAAAATTGAAAACAATGAAAAAGAATATATGAGAATTGATCTACATAGTCATACAACAGCCTCAGATGGCCGACTTACTCCACCTGAGCTAATTGACCGAGCGCTTGGCTTTAACATCGAAGCGCTAGCGATTACAGATCATGATACGACTGATGGGCTTGCTGAAGCACGCAGCTACATTGCGGATAACAACCTTCCGATTCAGTTGATCAACGGCATTGAGATTTCGACTGTTTGGCAAAACAAAGATATCCATATTGTTGGGTTAAACGTTGATCCTGAGTCACCAGAACTCAAAGCGCTCATTGAACAACAGAAGCAACACCGTATTGGGCGTGCTGAGATGATCGCTCACCGTCTTGAGAAAGCGACTCGTGAAGGGGTGCTAGAAGAAGTTAAATTGATTGCGGGTGATGCGCCTATTACTCGCGCTCACTTTGCTAAGTGGTTAGTCGACAACGGCTACGCAAAAACCATGCAGCAGGTGTTTAAAAAGTTTCTTACTCGCAATAACCCAGGTTATGTGCCGCCGACGTGGTGCTCAATGAGTGATGCTGTCACGGCCATTCATGCTGCTGGTGGTCAAGCCGTACTCGCTCACCCTGGGCGATATGGCCTTACAGCCAAGTGGGTTAAGCGCTTGCTAGCTGCATTTGTTGAAGCGAAAGGGGATGCGATGGAAGTCGCTCAACCTCAGCAAGCGCAACAAGAAAGACGCACACTCGCGGATTATGCTATACAATACAAACTATTAGCCTCCCAAGGCAGTGATTTCCATTACCCATCTCCGTGGATGGAACTTGGACGTAATCTCTGGCTACCTTCTGGAGTCGAAGAAGTATGGAAAGATTGGGAGTTTCAAACGGTTTCACCATCTGAATAGTCTTTAGGTGAACCAGCTCCTTCTGATGATAGAGTCGAGAGATTCGATAACGAGGATCAATAATGAGCCAGTTTTTTTATGTACACCCAGATAACCCACAAGCACGCTTAATTACTCAAGCGGTTGCGATTATTCGCAATGGCGGTGTTGTGGTTTATCCAACAGATTCCGGTTATGCGCTGGGCTGTCAGCTTGAAAACAAACAAGCACTTGAACGTATCTGTAAAATTCGTCGCATCGATGACAAGCATAATTTCACGTTGTTATGCCGTGATCTTTCTGAATTATCACTGTATGCACGAGTTGATAACGTGGCTTTCCGTCTGCTGAAAGCACACACGCCAGGTGCTTACACGTTTATCTTTAAAGCAACCAAAGAAGTGCCAAAGCGTTTGATGAACGCCAAGCGTAAAACGATTGGTATTCGTGTCCCAGACAACAAGATTGCACTCGACCTGTTGGAAGCGATGGGCGAACCACTGATGTCGACGTCTCTGATTCTTCCGGGTAACGAGACGACTGAGTCGGATCCAGAAGAAATTCGTGACAGCCTAGAGCATGCAGTTGACGTCATTTTGAATGGCGGTTACTTAGGTGAGCAACCGACGACGGTTATTGACTTCAGTGACGATGATGCCGTAGTTCTGCGTCGTGGTGCGGGCGATCCTGCGCCGTTTGAATAATCGCTTTACTGATTAACAGTCTGTAACGATACAGCAAACCTGCCACAGTAAATAACAAGTGCTTTTTGGCAGGTTATTTGCGATAATGCGCGACCGCGATTTGGTCGCGAAAAATTCATTCGACGTCTGTGAAGACGACAATTAGGTAGAAAAGAGTAAATGAGCGAAAAATTACAGAAGGTTTTAGCGCGAGCTGGTCACGGTTCTCGTCGTGAACTAGAAGGTTTAATCAAATCTGGTCGTGTAAGTGTTAACGGTCAAGTTGCGAAACTGGGTGAGCGTCTTGAAGACGAGAACTCAGTGATCCGTATCGATGGCCATACTGTTTCAGGCAAGGCTTCTGAAGAAGTGGTTTGTCGTGTACTTGCTTACTACAAACCTGAAGGTGAGCTTTGTACTCGTCACGATCCTGAAGGCCGCCGTACTGTTTTCGATCGTCTACCTAAGATCCGTGGTTCTCGTTGGATTTCAGTTGGTCGTCTTGATGCAAACACATCGGGTCTTTTGCTTTTCACTACTGATGGTGAGCTTGCAAACCGTCTAATGCACCCAAGCCGTCAGGTTGAGCGTGAGTACCTAGTACGTGTATTCGGTGAAGTGACTGAGCAAAAAGTTAAAAACGTTACTCGTGGCGTACAACTAGAAGACGGCATGGCTCGTTTTGAAGATGTGGTTTACGCTGGTGGTGAAGGTATGAACCATACTTTCTACGTAGCGATTAACGAAGGTCGTAACCGTGAGGTTCGTCGTCTTTGGGAATCTCAAGAAACAACAGTAAGCCGCCTGAAACGTGTACGTTACGGTGATATCTACCTTGACAAAAAACTGCCTCGTGGCGGTTGGAAAGAGCTAGATCTTCAAGAAGTAAACTACCTGCGTGAGCTTGTAGAACTTAAGCCTGAGAAAGAGACGCTGTTGGATCTTGATCCTTCAAACACTTCTCGCAAGCGTGAGCGTTCTCGTAGCCAGAAAATTCGTCGTGCCGTTAAGCGTCACGAAGAGCGCGCAAATGCGCCAAAAGGCCGTAGCAATCAAGCTAAGCGTAAGAAGCCAGCTACTCGTGGTACTACAACACCTGATTCAGGTCGCAGTGCTCCAGCAGCGAAAGGCAAGCCTCAAGCTAACAAAAGTAAGCCAAAGACAAATAATGGTCGTCCGGCTAAACCAGCTAAGCCAAGAACACGTCAGTAATTGCGTGAGTTCTTAACCTAACGATTCATTAGTTTAAAGCGCTGAATACTAAAAAACCTGCTCATTGAGCTAACACTGATCATTTAAGCATTTTCCTGATCAGTTGAACGATCCTACAGGTGGTTAACAATACCCTTAAGCACTTTTGTTTAAGGGTATTTTTTATGCTGTCACACTGGTTAATCGATGTTGACGATTTTGCTAATCCAGAATCTCTTTCTTTGTTCCAAAAAGACCTTCCGCTAGATTGGATAAACCAAGCTTTATCTGAAACAAACAAAGCGAGTATGCGCCGTAGAAAGTTACCTGCCGAACTTGTTGTATGGTTGGTCGTTGGTATTGGTCTATATCGAGATAGACCGATCACCGATGTANAACAATACCCTTAAGCACTTTTGTTTAAGGGTATTTTTTATGCTGTCACACTGGTTAATCGATGTTGACGATTTTGCTAATCCAGAATCTCTTTCTTTGTTCCAAAAAGACCTTCCGCTAGATTGGATAAACCAAGCTTTATCTGAAACAAACAAAGCGAGTATGCGCCGTAGAAAGTTACCTGCCGAACTTGTTGTATGGTTGGTCGTTGGTATTGGTCTATATCGAGATAGACCGATCACCGATGTACTCGATAAACTCGACCTCAAATTGTCTAATTCATTGGGTGAAACGATTGCACCTAGTGCAATTCCTCAGGCAAGAAAACGCCTCACCGCTAAGCCTTTAAAGTCACTATTCTCAATCACAGCAAAGYACTGGACACAGTCGGAAGATGCGGGTGATAAATGGAATGGTTTGAGCCTATTTTCAATTGATGGCACACAGTTTAGAACTCACGATAACCCAAGCTTAGCTGAGCATTATCAATATGTTTACTACCGAAAAGACAGGCACACTGAGTACCCAATCGTTCGAATGTGCGCACTCACATCACTACGGAGTCGCCTTCTTCATGATGTGGCTTTTGGGGAAAGCTCTAAAGGTGAAATCAGCTATGCAAAAGATTTAATTTCATCAGCAGTTCCGAATTCATTGACCATTTTTGACCGTTGCTACTTGAGCGCGGAACTTATGCTTAACTGGCAACAAGAACATGGAACAAGCCACTGGATGACGCCAATAAAGTCGAATGTAAAATATGAAATTATCGAGCAGCTCGATGATGATGGGCGAGATCTGATTGTGGAGATGAACGTCTCTCCCCAGGCTAGAAAACAAGACGCGAGCCTCCCAAAAACGTGGAAAGCTAGGCTAGCTCTATATCCCGATGACGTTGAACAACAACCCAATCATATACAAGGGCTGCTGACTTCTCTAACAGATAGAAAATACAGTTTAAAATCATTATTAGATGTGTACTTCGAAAGGTGGGAAAT
>NZ_JAKEUQ010000010.1 GCF_022397955.1 Vibrio sp. Isolate32
TCACGCTTAGTACCACGTAGTAGTGCACCAACGTTCTCACCTGCACGACCTTCGTCAAGCAGCTTACGGAACATTTCAACACCAGTACAAGTAGTAAGAGTAGTCTCTTTGATACCAACGATTTCTACTTCGTCACCTACACGTAGGATACCACGCTCGATACGACCAGTTACAACAGTACCACGACCTTGGATCGAGAATACGTCTTCGATTGGTAGTAGGAACGGTTGATCAACTGCACGCTCTGGCTCAGGGATGTAAGAATCTAGTGCTTCTGCAAGCTCAATGATCTTGTCTTCCCACTGCTTCTCGCCATTTAGTGCGCCAAGTGCAGAACCTTGGATAACTGGTAGGTCATCACCTGGGAAGTCGTACTCAGAAAGAAGTTCACGAACTTCCATTTCTACTAGCTCAAGTAGCTCTTCGTCATCAACCATGTCACATTTGTTCATGAATACGATGATGTAAGGGATACCAACTTGACGACCAAGTAGGATGTGCTCACGAGTTTGAGGCATTGGGCCATCAGTCGCAGCAACAACTAGGATACCACCGTCCATTTGCGCAGCACCAGTGATCATGTTTTTAACATAATCCGCGTGTCCTGGGCAGTCTACGTGTGCGTAGTGGCGTGATGGAGTGTCGTACTCAACGTGAGAAGTAGCGATTGTGATACCGCGCTCACGCTCTTCTGGAGCGTTATCGATAGATGCGAAATCTTTAGCAACACCACCGTACACTTTTGCAAGTGTAGTACAGATAGCAGCAGTTAGAGTTGTTTTACCGTGGTCAACGTGGCCGATAGTACCAACGTTTACGTGCGGTTTCGTACGTTCAAATTTTTCTTTAGACANCTGGGCAGTCTACGTGTGCGTAGTGGCGTGATGGAGTGTCGTACTCAACGTGAGAAGTAGCGATTGTGATACCGCGCTCACGCTCTTCTGGAGCGTTATCGATAGATGCGAAATCTTTAGCAACACCACCGTACACTTTTGCAAGTGTAGTACAGATAGCAGCAGTTAGAGTTGTTTTACCGTGGTCAACGTGGCCGATAGTACCAACGTTTACGTGCGGTTTCGTACGTTCAAATTTTTCTTTAGACACAATCGTGTTCCTTCCTAGTTATGATTCGCCACGTTCATTATTGAGCGAGACGCGCCAGAAATTGCTATTTTATGCGCCAACTCCCGTTAGCGCAATATTTGGACGCATTAGATCTTTCAAAAAATGAAAAAAATGCCTTCCTTTTGTTTAACCACGCTCTGCAATGATTGCTTTTGCAACATTGTTAGGCACTTCAGCGTACTCACTAAACTCCATAGAGTAAGAAGCACGACCTTGTGTCGCAGAACGTAAATCAGTTGAGTAACCGAACATGACAGACAACGGAACTTGTGCACGAATTATCTTCAGGCCAGCTGTCCCCTCGTCCATACCTTCGATGATGCCGCGACGACGGTTAATATCGCCAACAACGTCACCCATCCAGTCTTCTGGAGTAGTCACTTCAACTTTCATCATAGGCTCAAGCAGAACTGGTTGCGCTTCAAGTGCACCTGTTCTGAAAGCCATAGAGGCAGCGATTGTAAACGCCATCTCACTTGAATCTGTTTCATGGTAAGAACCATCATATAGTGTAGCTTTGATATCCAGAACTGGATAGCCAGCAAGCACACCATTGTTCATCTGCTCTTCAACGCCTTTAGCTACTGAAGCAATAAACTCTTTTGGTACTGTGCCATCGGCAATTTCATCCACGAAGACAAAGCCTTCACCAACTTCTGATGGCTCCAGTTTCAGCCATACATGACCGTACTGACCTTTACCACCGTGTTCACGGATAAATTTACCTTCCGCTTTCGCTGTACCACGAATTGTTTCACGGTAAGCCACTTGCGGGTTACCAACGTTGCAGTTCACGCTAAATTCGCGCTTCATACGGTCAACGATGATATCTAAGTGTAATTCACCCATACCAGAAATCAGTGTCTGGCCTGTTTCGTCATCCATATCGACGCGGAACGATGGGTCTTCTGCTGCTAATTTACTTAGCGCGATAGTCATTTTATCTTGATCGGCTTGTGAGCTTGGCTCTACAACGATCTGAATAACTGGGTCTGGGAACTCCATGCGCTCTAGAACAATCTTATGGTTCTGGTCACACAAAGTTTCACCAGTGGTCACATCTTTTAGGCCGATAATAGCCGCGATGTCACCTGCTCGTACTTCTTTTACTTCTTCACGCTTATTTGAGTGCATTTGTACAATGCGACCTAAACGTTCACGTTGTTTCTTCACAGAGTTGTAAGCTGTTTTACCGCTTTCAATAACACCAGAGTAAACACGGATGAAAGTTAGAGTACCAACGAATGGGTCTGTTGCGATCTTGAATGCTAGCGCTGAGAACGGTTCTTTGTCGTCCGCGTGACGCTCTGCTTCATTCTCGTCTTCATCGATGCCCTTAATTGCAGGAACATCAACTGGAGAAGGAAGGAAATCAACCACTGCATCTAGAACAGCTTGTACACCTTTGTTTTTGAATGCACTACCACAAGTTGCTAGTACGATTTCATTGTTAAGGGTACGAGTACGAAGACCTTGTTTGATTTCAGCTTCTGTCAGTTCACCTTCTTCAAGGTACTTATCCATTAGCTCTTCAGAAGCTTCTGCCGCTGCTTCAACAAGTTCTGTACGATATTCTTCAGCCATTTCTTGCATGTCTGCTGGAATGTCTTCGTACGTAAAAGTCATGCCCTGGTCAGCTTCGTTCCAGTTGATTGCCTTCATCTTGATTAGATCGACAACACCTTGGAAGTTTTCTTCAGCACCAATGTTCAGTTGAATCGGAACAGGAGTCGCGCCTAGGCGGTCCTTGATCTGCTCGATAACGCGCAAGAAGTCTGCGCCAGTACGGTCCATTTTGTTAACGAAAACCATACGAGGAACTTGGTACTTATCAGCTTGACGCCAAACTGTCTCTGATTGAGGCTCAACACCAGATGAACCACAGAACACAACAACGGCACCATCAAGTACACGTAGAGAACGTTCTACTTCGATAGTGAAGTCAACGTGTCCAGGAGTGTCGATGATGTTGATACGGTGATCTGGGAATTGCGCTTCCATACCACGCCAAAACGTAGTGGTTGCTGCTGAAGTGATCGTAATACCGCGCTCTTGCTCTTGCTCCATCCAGTCCATGGTTGCTGCACCATCGTGAACTTCGCCGATTTTGTGAGAAAGACCGGTATAGAACAGAATACGTTCACTTGTGGTTGTTTTACCTGCATCTACGTGAGCAACGATACCAATGTTACGGTACTGCTCAATAGGAGTTTTACGAGCCACGGTTGAATCCTCTTATTAGAGACTTAGGGACTATTGCTATACCTAGGATTAAAAATTGCCAGCCCTAGAAATAGCAATAGTTCCTAGCATAAGCATAGGAACTAAAGAAGTGCTGCAAGGAACCTTGCAGCACTAAAAAGGTATTACCAACGGTAATGTGCGAACGCTTTGTTTGCGTCAGCCATGCGGTGAACGTCTTCACGTTTCTTAACCGCAGTACCTTTGTTCTCAGACGCGTCTAGCATTTCAGCAGCTAGGCGTTGAGCCATAGATTTTTCACCACGCTTACGCGCAGCTTCAACTACCCAACGCATAGCAAGAGCGTTACGGCGAACCGGACGAACTTCTACAGGTACTTGGTAAGTTGAACCACCTACACGGCGAGATTTAACTTCTACCGCTGGGCGAACATTTTCAAGAGCTTCTTCAAATACAGCTAAGTGGTCTTTACCAGACTTCTCAGCCATTGCATCTAGTGCAGTGTAAACAATTTTCTCTGCAGTAGATTTCTTTCCGTCAACCATTAGGATGTTAACGAATTTTGCCAGCAGTTCAGATTTGAACTTTGGATCTGGAAGGATCTTACGCTGACCTATTACGCGACGACGTGGCATGGATATTCTCCGTTGTCTTCTTCAGGTTTTTTCCAAAACTTTTCAGAATAATAAATAAAATAGTGTTTGGCCTTACTTAACGATTTCTTTTTAAAAAAGAGAATCAATTAAGACTTAGGACGTTTCACACCGTACTTAGAACGACCTTGTTTACGGTCGTTAACGCCAGCACAGTCAAGTGCGCCGCGAACAGTGTGGTAACGAACACCCGGAAGGTCTTTTACACGACCGCCACGGATTAGTACAACACTGTGCTCTTGTAGGTTGTGTCCTTCACCGCCGATGTACGAAGTTACTTCGAAACCGTTAGTTAGACGTACACGACATACTTTACGTAGTGCCGAGTTAGGTTTTTTAGGTGTAGTAGTGTAAACACGAGTACATACACCACGTTTTTGTGGGCACGCTTCTAGTGCAGGCACGTTGCTTTTAACAACTTGCTTTACACGAGGTTTGCGAACCAACTGGTTAATAGTTGCCATTAACTAGCTCCTGAAATTTACTTGAAAGTAAGCTTTGTGAAAAATCTATCCCTAACTACATGTCGCAATTAGGGACGCAAAATTCTATTCAGCAGTGGGATGTGTGTCAAGAAATATACAGATCTTTTTTAGCCGTCTGGAGCTCAGGATGGTCTAGTTTTGACCAAACCGATAGAGCATAGCTACCAAGTGACTGATTTGTCGTTTAAAACTGTCAATTCAACAAAGCCATCAAAGCCTACTTGTGTGATGACTTCAGAGGCCAGTTTTTGTAGGCCGCGACTCTTTAGATCGGGTTTTAATACTGACACATACTCAACTGCACTGATTTGAGTGAATAACTCATGATTTGGAAGGCAAACATACACTGCATCTTCAACTAACAAGAACTGATCTTGTGGTTGAGAGTAGATAAGTGCAAGCTTGAGTTTATCCGCTGTTTTAACAATATGAAGCATAGCGATTCCTAGAAAGTCAGTATCTGTTGGCACTGAGCTAACGTCTGCGCTAACTCATCGACTTCAGCGACGGTAACATCAATCAACAAGTCATCAGCTGAAAGGCCAAACTGATTCAGGCTTCGCTGACATACGTAAACCTGTTCGATGTCGTACAAATCCATCAGCTTAAACGCCGAAATGTAGTCACGTGAAAGTGTCTGTTCAGGCTGTTGTGCTTTAAGAAGCTGAGTCACACCATCGCCGACAAAAAATACCACGATGTCTTCACTATAAGCCGACGCAGCTAATAATGCGTCTAACCCTTCCCTACCCGCAGCGGTAGTATGCGGAAAGCTATTAAATACAAAAGCTAATTTTCTCAAAACTGTACCACTCTGTCTTGCGTGAGTAGCGCTTCGGATAGGCTACCTAAACCAGCCTGTGTGAATCCAGAAGCTAAGTTAGAGCCACTAAGCTGATGCTGCTCTGCTTCTTCAGAGCTGATTATGCCACGTCTTAGTGCCGCCGCAACACAGGTCTCAAGACTCACATTATGTTCATTTGCCAATTCCTGCCAAGCAGCAGCCAAATCAAACTCATCATTAGCAGGCACAGTAAGGTCAGAACCGTTACTTACGCCGTCTTGATAAAAGAATACACTGTGGAGTTTGTGGCCCTGTTGAAGCAGAGCCACGGCAAACTGGTAAGCACTTCTTGCTGACTGTGAACCATAGAGAGGCTCATTAACTAGGAGTGTATAGCTTAACAACCCTCTTCATCCTCTGTTTTACGCTGACGGATATATAGGTACACGGTGTGCTTAGAAATATTCAATCGCTCAGCAACACGGTTAATCGCATCTTTGATATCGAAAATACCTTTGTCGTACAACTCCATCACGATTTGACGGTTCTTGGTATTGTTCGATACTGACTTATCTGCATTGATCTCTTCAATGGTGCGCTCAACTGTTTGGTCAACAAGCTCTTCAACGTCACTGGCGAAGTTAACCGATGATGCAGCTTCGTCTGCATCTTGTGTCGGCATGAAAGATTGCAGCACTTGTGAGAAAGGCGCATCCAGGTTCACGTTAATACACAGCAGACCTATCACTCGGTCTTCACCGTTGCGGATAGCAACAGTAATCGACTTCATCAATACTCCGCCTTTAGCGCGAGTGAAGTATGAACGTGAGAAGTTGCGCTTAGAACCTTCAATATCTTTTAGCATCTTCAATGCAAGATCGGTGATCGGCGAACCAACCTGACGACCTGTATTTTCTCCGTTGGCAATTTTAATCGCAGAAGTATTGAGGTCTTCTAAAGAGTGCAAAACGATTTCACAAAACGGGCCAATAAGGCTCGCGATGCCATCAACAACGGCCTCATAAGATCTTAGAATGATTTTATCGTGTTCACTGAATGGCATAACGTGGACTGATTCCATTTCAAGTAACACATCTGCATTGACTGTTTCTGTAGTAGTCACTTATTCCTTACCTTCGTGTGAAAAATCAACAAATTTATGTAAGTTTATCAGAAAATTTTAATTGCACACCTAGCTAACATTGCAACTAGTGATTTAGAACAAGTTTAAAAATCAAATACTCACCTTCAAATCATAAAAAAAGCCTAACTTAAAGTTAGGCTTTTCATTCAATCAACGTATTTTAGTACGAGGCTTTTAACCGATATTACTGTGCAGGTGCAGCTTCAGCGTTATCGATGTTTAGTAGTTCTACTTCGAATACTAGCGTTGAGTTAGCTGGAATAGTCGGTGTGTCTTGCTCACCGTATGCTAGCTCTGGCGGGATAACGAACTTGTACTTAGAACCAACTTGCATCAGTTGTACGCCTTCAGTCCAGCCTGGGATTACGCGGTTTAGTGGGAATGTTGCTGGTTCGCCACGATCGTAAGAGCTATCGAACTGAGTGCCGTCTGTTAGCGTGCCTTTGTAGTGTACTTGAACGGTATCAGTGTCTTTTGGAGACGCGCCTTCACCAGCTGTCATTACTTGGTAAAGTAGACCAGATTCAGTCTGTTTTACGCCTTCAGTTTTAGCGAACTCAGCGCGGAAGTCATCACCCGCTTTTTTCACTGCTGCTGATTTTTCAGCCGCTTGTGCTTGCATCGTTTCTGCAACACGCTTATCTAGAGCTTCAAGAGCTGCGCGAGTTTCTTCTTCGTTCAGTGCAGTTTTCTCTGCGAATACATCTTCAATACCTTGAAGAACCATATCTTTGTCTAGGTTAATACCTAGCTCGCTTGGCTTATCAATGCTTGTGCTTAGGTAGTTAGCGAAAGATACACCGATTGCGTATGCCGCTTTGTCATCTTCTGTTTTAAAGTTTACTGCTTCAACTTTAACTTCTTCTACCTGTGGAGCTTCTGCCTTTGGTTCTTCTTTCTGACAACCAACTGCTAGCATAACCGTTGCGGCAAGCAGTGATACTTTTAAAACTGATTTCATTGAATTCTCCAATTAATGGCCAAGCCATTGGTTATTGTGCACAAATCTAATGATTAGATTGGTGTGAATACGTTAGTTATAACAATATACTAGTCATATGTCTTTCGACACAAACCGGATTATTAGATGTGATGCGAATATTTTTCCACTCATTGCTATGTACAATTGTCATCACCTTGTTAAATGGATGTTTTTTCTTCCAAGATGATGAGCAGCGTTGGGATATTGAGCCCAATGGTGCCACCAGCTTTGCCCTTAGCAGAGATGGACGCTTCGCCCTGCTCTACTCTCAGCAAAAACACCTACTACTTTGGGACCTTGCCGAAAACAAAGAGCTAGCTCAACTCGGCCCACAAGATCAATTAGAAAACCAAGTATCGCGTATCCGTATCTCGGACAATGGCCGCTTTGCCATTACCGCAAGCCAGATGAACTTCGCCGTTTGGGACCTATCTTGGACACAAGCTGAAGGGCTATGGTCTATCTCCGATGGCTTAATTCGCGATGTCGATATATCTAGCAATGGTGAAAAAGTATTGCTTGGCCTTTCTAATGGTAAAGCCATCTATGTGGACTTAGTCACCGGACGCCGTCTGGAGTTCCTCGCTCACCGAGAAAAAGTTAATTCCGTGTCCCTTTCTTCCAATGGTCACTACGCATTATCAGGTGGCAACGACTATAAAGCCTACCTGTGGGATACCGAGTCGGGCTTGGTGCTGCGCACTTTTGAGCATGAACAAAGAGTAGTACGAGTAGCGCTACAACGTGATGGTGAACTGGCTTTTACCTCTGATGGCGGCAATCAAGCGATGATCTGGGACCTTGAAACAGGTGAGCCTCAGGCACAACTACAAAGCTGGTCTCGACAATTGATTTTCTCGAGTGCTCGTTTTTCTGATGACGGCAGTATGTTGGTGACGGGCACGCCATCCAGCCAAGTGAGTGTGTGGAATACTCAAGATGGCAAACGAATTTCTCGCCACGATGCTGAGCCACTAAAAGATGCTCGCCCTCCTCGCGCGGTAGTGTATGATGCAGCCTTTGATGATAAGAGCCGTGTGATATCGGGCACCTCTGCGGGCATAGCCCAAGCTTGGAATGTGGATTAAGAACGATGACAGAAAAGCGAGTTGAACAACTAGAAAGCCGCGTGAATGACTTAGAATGTCAGCTAGCTTTCCAAGAGCAAACCATTGAAGAACTCAATGAAGCGCTTAGCCAACAACAGATGTTGATCACTAAGATGCAAGACCAAATGAAATATGTAGTGGGTAAAGTGAAGAACATTGATGGTTCGAACTTAGCTGACGCATCTGAAGAGACGCCACCACCACATTACTAATGTGCGTTGACAATGAGCTGCGGCTTGTTGGTCTGGTTGAAAAACAAAAGGCGACAGAGAATATCTGTCGCCTTTTGTGTATCTGATTGGGAATTTGAGTTAAACCGGAGCTTGGCTAGTCATCGGCATAGATCTTAACTTCCACTCGTCCTTCAGTATCAACGCTAGCGCGGTACATGCCGGAACTGTTCATACCAAAATGAATATCACCTTGGCCATCAATCGCTATCAAACCACCTTCGCCGCCCATGGTTTTCAATTCACCTTGGATGATATGTTCACATGCAGTATGAACGTCTTCTTTAAGATAACGCATGCGCGCAGCCACATCACTGGCAACCATTTTTCTTAAGAAGAACTCACCCATGCCTGTGGTAGAAACCGCAACATTACCATTCTCAGCAATAGTGCCCGCACCAATGATTGGTGAATCACCGACTCGGCCATACTTCTTGTTTGTCACACCACCAGTACTGGTCGCTGCCGCCAAGTTGCCCGCTTGGTCTAATGCCACAGCGCCAACCGTGCCGTATTTTTTGTCATCATGGTATTTCGCTTCAGACAGAGCAAATATGCCTTTCTCTTTCATCGATTGAAGCTGGTCGTAACGGCGCTCAGTGAAGAAGTAGTCTTGCTCGGTAAAGGTATAGCCATGTTCAAAGGCAAACTTCTCGGCCCCTTCTCCAATCAACAATACATGATCGCTCTTCAGCATCACATCGCGAGCTAATTCGATCGGGTTTTTAATGTGGCGAACACCAGCAATGGCACCCGCATCCATTTCACGACCGTGCATCACAGACGCATCCATCTCAACAAACTCATCATGCGTAAGAACGGAGCCCTTACCCGCATTGAAGTGCGGGCTGTCTTCCATCACTTTAACCGATGTCACCACCGCATCCAAAGCATCGCCACCCGACTGCAATACTTGATAGCCAGCCAAAACCGACTTTTCCAAAGCCTCGGTAATGCCCGCTTTTAGCTCATCACTCATTTGCTCTCGCAAGATGGTGCCAGCACCACCATGAATAGCAATTGAAAAAGGTTGCGACATGTAAACTCTCCACTGACGTCTTCTATAATGCTGTGCTATCAATACCACATCCATGATTCGATGTCTGATAACGAAAACCAAACTTTTTGCGAATACATATAGCCGTAAACGAAAAGCCAAATCAAAAGGCTTGGTGCCAATACGAAAAAAGCCTCCATTATGGAGGCTTTCAAGATTCTTAATCTAAACCGTTAATTCGGAATTAGTGAGAACCACAGCTACCGCCGCCGCAGCAGCCGTCTTTTTTCTCTTCACCGTGGTCATGGCCTTCGCCACCGCAGCAACCGCCTTCGTGATCATGGTCGTGACCGTGACCGCCGCAGCCGCCTTCTTGATGTACATGACCGTGTTGAACTTCTTCTTCAGTCGCTTCACGAACTGCTACAACTTCAACATCAAACGTTAGCGTTTGACCAGCTAGCATGTGATTGCCGTCTACCACAACTTCGTCGCCATCGACTTCAGTTACTTCTACAGGAATTGGACCTTGGTCAGTGTCCGCTAGGAAGCGCATGCCAACTTCGATTTGCTCAACACCTTGGAATACGTCTGCAGGAACACGTTGCACTAATGCGTCATTGTGCTCACCGTAAGCGTCTTCTGGAGTAACCGTTGCAGAGAACTTGTCGCCAGCTACTTTGCCTTCAAGCTCTTTTTCAAGACCTGTAATTAGGTTGTTGTGACCGTGAAGGTAATCTAGTGGAGCTTCTGCAGTTGATTGGTCAACTACTACGCCATCTTCAAGTTTCACTTGATATGCAACACTAACCACTACGTTCTTTTCAATTTTCATGAGAGCTCCAAGGAGGTTTGGACTAAGCTCGAACAGTTGAGCTTAGGAAAAATTCTGTACCTGGATATTATGGGGATCAATTAACGAAACTCAATCATTCTGGCTTAAAAATACCGATCATTTCTTGATTCGCGTGTTCAGATTTCTCTACAGTTTTCGGTTTACGCTGTTCTGTGAAGTCACAATCGACACATTCCACCAGCTCGATATTATTTTCAATCCACCAACGGAGTGTGTCTTGAGTGTTGCAACTTGGGCAGCTTGCCCCTGCGATAAAGCGTTTTTTCTGTTTCACGTTTCATATCCTTTACTACTCTGGATTCGCAGTTCTTCCACTCTAAATCTATTTAAGAAGAAGCAAAGACCACGTTTATTATTAGATTGGTTCTCTAGACTGTTATTTCTTAGCTCAAGCTATATCTCTAAACTCAAGCATGAGTTATCACTTCAGGCTACTGCCAATAGTTTCGAGACTGGTGATCGTTTTCCATCTCGTGTCCAAAAATCTCTTCAAGCTCTTTACGAGCCTCTTTCGCTCTTTGGGCCAACTCGGCATCTTCGTTATGCTGAGGTAGTAACTCTTTGAGCATACCATTATCCAACTTTCTAAAGTGTGCTTCTGCTCGCTTCGCTTTATACGGATGCATACCAAGTTCAATCAATGTTTGACTACCTAAATCCAGTGCACCAAGGAAGGTTTCACGAGAGTAGTTACTCACACCGTGGTTAAGTAATTGATACGCTTCAACACGGCTTCGAGCACGCGCTAAAATCTTTAAGCGCGGGAAGTGTTGCTTACATAAATCGACGGTTTTCATGATTTCATCAGGGGAGTCAGTACACAGCACAATCGCCTCTGCTTTATCAGCACCGGCTGCGCGTAACAGCTCTAGGTGAGTCGAGTCTCCGTAAAATACTTTGTAGCCAAACTTTCTTAGGATGTGGATTTGGCTAGCGTCACTTTCCAAAATTGTAATACGGATCTTATTAGCATACATCAGACGCCCAATGATCTGACCAAAACGACCAAAACCAGCAATGATCACTCGAGGGCTACGATCAACCACATCCGAAGACATCGCATTCTCACTGATTTGATTCAATTGGCGAGCAAAGAACTTGTCTTGCAGCTTAAGCATTAATGGTGTGGTCACCATTGATAAACTCACAACTACTAGCAGAAGCGATACTTGCTCACCACTCAAGATGCCTTGTGCACTTGCCGCCGTGAAGATAACGAAAGCGAATTCACCGCCTTGGCTAAGAATCATCGCCATGCGGCTACGTGCTTTGGCTTGAGTACCAAACATTCGAGCAAGAGCGTACAAAACCAAACCCTTTAGTACGACTAACGCTAGAACAGCGATCAATATTGCAAAAGGGCTTTCGGCCAATAACCCCAAGTTAACGGCCATACCGACTGAGATGAAGAACAGGCCAAGTAACAGTCCTTTGAATGGATCAATCGCGATTTCCAACTCATGTCGGTATTCACTTTCCGCTAGAAGTACGCCAGCTAGGAAAGTACCCAATGCCATCGACAAGCCGATCTGCTGCATGATAACGGCAATGCCAACCACCAGCAGTAAAGCAGCAACGGTGAACAACTCACGCACACCACTCATTACCACATAGCGAAAAAGAGGCCTCAACAAGAAGTGACCGCCCACCAGTAAACCAATCACGCCACCTAGCATCCACAACATGTCTGCCCAGCTGCCGCCTGTGTTACCTGCAAGCAGTGGCAACATCGCCAACATAGGGATCACGGCAATATCTTGGAAAAGTAGTACTGCAAAACCTGACTGGCCTGCTTCCTTACCACCAAGCTCTCGCTCTTCAATAACCCTTAAAGCGATCGCGGTCGAAGATAGGGCTAAACCCATCCCTATTACTAGGCTCGTTTGCCACGTTAATCCAAACATACAGGCGATAGCGGTGATCATCAGAGTGGTTATCAATACTTGTGCGCCACCTAGCCCAAGAATGGGCGCTCGCATCTGCCACAGTTTTTTAGGGTTAAGCTCTAAACCAATCAGGAAGAGCAGCAGCACCACCCCGAATTCGGCAAAGTGCAAAATCGCTTCTACATCGCTGATTAAACCGAGCCCCCATGGGCCAATTGCCACACCAGCTAATAGATAGCCCAATACCGAGCCTAAACCGGCGCGCTGTGCGATAGGCACTGCAACCACTGCTGCAGCTAAGAATATAACGCTACTTTGCAAAAAATCATTAGTCAGAGCCATCGTTCGCTCCTATATCTAGTAGCGGGTCTCGCAACCAGTTTCGATAAGCCTCTGCGTGTTGATAACGAGTCATGTCTGAGACATTTCGTGCCCAGTGTAAAACCAAAGGTGGTATCCAATTCATCTGACACAAAGCGGCTGTAAGTTCGAAAGGTTGTAAAATCTCTTGTAATGGATATTTATTATAGCCTGCTGCTCCAAACGCCTCTTCTTTACCACCCGTAGTGATAACACTGCGCCAGTGTTTACCTTTCAGTGCACTTTGCTCACCAAACGCAAAACCTTTACCTAAGACTCGGTCAAACCACTCTTTTAGCAATGAAGGACAGGAATACATAAACAGAGGGTGTTGGAACACAATCACATCATATTCAAGGAGCAGAGAGTGCTCATACGGCACATCGATAAAGAAGTCAGGATAGATGGCATAGAGATCATGAATTTTGACATGCCCGAGCGACTCTATTTTCTTAACCATCATCTGATTGGCAATAGAGGTTTCTGGCTCTGGGTGCGCGTAGATAACCAATACTTTGGGCACTACTTTGTCTGTCGAGGGAGTATTACTCATTCCTTTGAAGCATTCCTTTTAAGGCTAAACGGTGGCAAGGCCACAAGAATTTAAGCAAAAGTTATTAATATGTTATTGGCATCATAACGCAAATTGCATTGTGATCGACTTTTATCTGGTTTCAGCCTACTATGCAGGCGTCTGTTCACCTCTAATTTCTATGCTATTTCTATGATTACTTTCTCTGATATTCAATTGCTACGCGGCGGTAAGCCCCTCCTCGACCAAGCATCTGCGACTCTTCACCCTGGCGACAAGATTGGCTTGGTAGGTAAAAACGGCTGTGGTAAATCGACGCTGTTCGCTTTAATTAAAGACGAACTATCGATTGATGCAGGTTCATTCAGCAAACCTGCTCATTGGGAAATGGCGTGGGTTGCTCAAGAAACCCCAGCCTTAGAAAGAACAGCGATTGAATATGTGATTGATGGTGACCGTGAATATCGTGGCCTTGAAGATCAGCTGCAAAAAGCTGAGTTAGCCGACAACGGCACACTAGTCGCAGAGATTCACGGCAAGATAGAAACCATTGGTGGTTACAGCATTAAGGCTCGCGCTGCCGAACTGCTAGACGGCCTAGGATTTAGCCAAGAACAAATGACGTGGAACCTGACCCAATTCTCAGGTGGTTGGCGTATGCGTCTGAACCTAGCGCAAGCCCTACTGTGCCGCAGTGACTTACTGCTGCTCGATGAGCCAACCAACCACTTGGACTTAGATGCGGTAATGTGGCTAGAGCGCTGGCTACAAAGCTACCCTGGTACACTGATTCTTATCTCGCACGATAGAGACTTCTTAGACCCTATCGTCAACCGCATCGTGCACTTAGAAAACCAAAAGTTAAATGAGTACACAGGTAACTACTCATCGTTTGAGAATCAACGAGCGCAAAAGCTGATTCTGCAACAGGCGATGTATCAGAAGCAGCAAAAACAGATGGCTCACATGCAGAGCTACATCGACCGTTTTCGTTATAAAGCTTCAAAGGCTCGCCAAGCGCAAAGCCGTATTAAAGCGCTAGAGAAAATGGAACAAGTACTGCCTGCTCAGTTTGATAACCCATTCAGCTTTGAGTTCAGAGAGCCAGACGCGCTACCAAACCCTATCATGATGATGGACGAGGTCTCTGCTGGCTACGATGACAAATTAATCCTAGAGAAGATTCGCCTTAACCTTGTACCGGGCAGCCGTATCGGTCTGCTGGGTCGAAATGGCGCAGGTAAATCGACCCTTATCAAGCTGCTTTCTGGCGAACTGAAACAGCAAGGTGGCGAGCTGAGCTACTCACAAGGCGTCAAGATTGGTTATTTCGCACAGCATCAACTAGAAACGCTGCACCCAGAAGAGACACCACTGCAACACATGATGCAGATTGCGCCTAAGCACACCGAACAACAGCTGCGTGATTATCTAGGTAGCTTTGGCTTCCAAGGCGAGAAGGCACTGGATAAAGTCGCTCCTTTCTCCGGAGGAGAGAAAGCTCGTTTAGTATTGGCACTGCTGGTATGGCAAAAACCGAACCTGTTGCTACTCGATGAACCAACCAACCACTTGGATCTCGACATGCGTCAGGCGCTGACATTTGCTCTACAAACATTTGAAGGCGCGATGGTTATTGTATCGCACGACCGTTACCTACTTCGTGCAACCACTGATGACCTGTACCTTGTACACGACCGCCAAGTTGCACCGTTTGACGGTGACCTGAACGATTACTACAAGTGGCTCACCGAACAGCAAAAAGTAGAACGCAAAGAAGCACAAGCGCAGGCTCCAGCGAAAGATGGCGCCAACAGTGCAGCTGCGAAAAAAGAGCAAAAGCGTAAAGAAGCGGAGTTCCGTAAGTTAACCGCACCAATCCGTAAAAAGCTGACTCAATTTGAAAAGCAGATGGATAAACTGACGCTTGCTCTTGAAGAAGCCGAGCAACAATTATCCGACACTTCACTGTATGAAGCTGAAAATAAGGCTAAACTGAATGAAGTACTCGCCCTACAAGCGAGCAGCAAGTCACAACTTGAAGAAGTTGAAATGGATTGGATGTCCACTCAAGAAGAGCTTGAGCAGATGGAACAGGATATGGATAGCTTATGAGCCCAAAGCACGCCCCAATATCACTAACACTGGAACGACTATGGCAGTTTAGCCTTCAGTATTACAGTGTGCGCGGTGTTAAAGATGCGTGCTTAGCTTTGCAAAACCAGTTCCACGGCAACGTCAATCTACTGCTGCTCCTCAAATGGCTTGACGAGCAGCAAGTGTCTTTTGCAGAAGAAGAGTGGCACAAAGTACAGCAGTGCTTAAGCCGCTCTGAAACCCTACTTCATAGTTATCGAGAGTTACGCAAGCACCTTAAAGAGCATGTTGTCGACTCTCTCTACCGTGAAGCCTTACAGTTTGAACTGCAACTTGAGAAGCAACAGCAATCCGACCTTGTCGACTGTATTAACTCGCTGCAACTGTTCACTAATCAACAAGCGCCACTGGCCCTGCAATATTGTCGTCTACTCGGGGGAGAAAACCTCTATAACGCATTTTCTGAACCCGCCCCTCAGCCTTAACTTGTTTTCTTTCTCTTTTGAGTTATTCCGGTACAAGCTTACTCTCGTATTGATATTTCGGTGCACCCTAGCAAAACGAGTGCTCATAGCAAGCAGAGGCTAGCTCGTACAAGTTTGATAATATTCAATCAGTTACTCACAACATGTTTTTACATTGAGTCTCAGTGAAAGGCTTGCGCTTGCACCGAGAATCAACCAAGCTCAAATAAAAACGTGGGCGCATCGCAATACTTAATACTTTTCAAAGCCCATAAAAAGCACGGACTGTTTTATGACCATATTTACCGCAGCAGCTGGTTTATCTAACCCACACTTACAAACTTTAGTGCCAAGGTTTATCAGAAAGCAGGCGCTGTTCCATCCTACATGGCAAACCATAGAAACGCCTGATGATGATTTCCTAGACCTTGCTTGGAGTGAATCACCAGATAGCGATGAACTAACAAGCAACAAACCTATCTTCATCCTATTCCACGGATTAGAAGGCAGTTTTGAGAGCCCTTATGCCAACGGACTGATGAATGCATTTGCGAAGGATGGTTGGTTATCCGTGATGATGCACTTTAGAGGCTGTAGCGGTAAACCGAACCGTTTGGCTCGTGCTTACCATTCTGGCGAAGTCGAAGATGCTCGCTTTTTCCTAAGACATCTACACGCAAAATTTCCTAATAACCCCAAGGTAGCGGTCGGCATCTCTTTAGGCGGAAACATGCTAGCAAATTATCTGGCTGAGTATTCAGACGATCCTCTGCTATCAGCAGCAACCATAGTGTCAGCTCCGTTTGATCTGGCTTGTTGCGCAAGTCGCATTGAGAAAGGCTTTTCTAAGCTCTACAAGAAGTACCTGCTCAGCTCTCTCAAATCAAACGCCCTAAAAAAGATTAACCTGCTGCAAGAGAAGCTCGACATCACCGCTGAGACGATTAAGAAGATTGATAAGTTGTATGAGTTTGATGAACGAATCACCGCACCTCTGCACGGATTCAAGAGCGCTCAAGACTATTACGCACAGTGCTCTGCCCTTCCTAAGCTAAATAAGATAAAGCTACCGACTCAGATCATCCATGCTAAAGACGATCCTTTCATGACTGATGATGTGATTCCTAAATTCGTTCTGCCGGATAACATCGATTATCGATTGTTCCAGAAAGGGGGTCATGTTGGGTTCATTACTGGTAGTACACTAAAACCAAGATTTTGGTTAGAAGAAGCGCTGCCTGCCTACTATGAAAGCATTCAAGATTCGGTATAACGCTAAGCCTGCTAAATATAAACGCGAAACCTTGCTAAGATAGCGTATCGACTTTTAGGGAATTGTGTTCAAAAAGTCACTGAACACACATCAACAACTTATTAATGAACATAAAAGAGAGAAGTATTTATGATCATCTCATGGAAAGACATTGAGCCTGACACGCTGGAAAACCTCATCAAAGAATTCGTACTGCGTGAAGGTACAGACTACGGCGACGTGGAGATCTCTCTACAAAACAAGATTGACCAAGTGAAACATCAATTAGCTTCTGGTGAGGCTAACATCGTGTTTTCTGAACTGCACGAAACCGTTGATATCCAACTCACAAAACGCTTCTAAGCTGCGCTTAACACAGAGCCGTGTTATAGTGGAAAACGATTGCTAACAAGTAAGTTACTCATAAGACAAGGGTTGTCATGTCCGCTAAACATCCAATTATTGCGGTAACTGGTTCTTCAGGAGCCGGCACCACCACTACCTCAGAAGCCTTCCGAAAAATGTTTAACATGATGGAGGTGAAGGCCGCTTGGGTTGAAGGGGATAGTTTTCACCGCTTCACTCGACCAGAAATGGACGTCGAGATCCGCAAGGCACGTGAGCAAGGTAAGCACATCAGCTACTTTGGCCCACAAGCCAACGACTTCGCAGCATTAGAAGAGTTTTTCCGTAAATACGGTAATGAAGGCACTGGTAAAGTTCGTAGTTACCTACATACGTTCGATGAGGCTGTACCTTATAACCAGATGCCGGGCACCTTCACGCCATGGCAAGATATCCCTGAAAATTCAGATGTGATGTTTTACGAAGGCCTGCACGGTGGTGTGGTTGATGGCGACATCAATGTCTCTCAACACGTCGATCTTCTGATTGGCATGGTCCCTATCGTAAACCTAGAGTGGATTCAAAAGTTCGTTCGTGACACTCGCGATCGTGGCCACTCACGCGAAGCAGTAATGGACTCCATTGTTCGTTCAATGGATGATTACCTCAACTATATTACCCCGCAATTTTCGCGTACTCATATCAACTTTCAGCGTGTTCCAACCGTAGATACATCAAATCCACTCAACGCCAAAGGGATTCCAAGTTTAGATGAAAGCTTCGTTGTTATACGTTTGCGCGGCATCAAAAACGTCGACTTCCCGTATCTTTTGGCCATGATTGATGGCTCATTCATGTCTCGTCATAACACACTAGTGGTGCCAGGTGGCAAGATGAGTTTTGCTATGGAGCTCATTGTGAGGCCAATCCTACAACAACTCATCGAAACCGGGAAAATAGGTTAACAAAACAACATTCTGGCTGATTACTTTTCATACCGTGATCATGTGCACAATTTTGCGTAAAAAATCGTAGCTTGGTCACGATTAAAATCAAGAAATAGTACCTGAAAAAGGATACTATTCTTAAACGAAACACAAGATAGCTTGCAGCGCTCACCGAGTGCTCTTATCCTAAGAAGTCAATTCAGGCTTAGCTAAAATACGGAAAGCGGCAAGCATACCCTGCAGAGGAAGTGAGATATTATGGTTCTAGGTAAACCTCAAACCGATCCAACATTAGAGTGGTTCCTTTCACACTGTCATATTCATAAGTACCCTTCAAAAAGTACTTTGATCCATGCTGGTGAAAAGGCAGAGACCTTGTACTACATCGTTAAAGGTTCTGTGGCAGTTCTTATTAAAGACGAAGAAGGTAAGGAAATGATTCTTTCTTACCTAAACCAAGGCGACTTCATCGGTGAGCTAGGCTTGTTCGAAGAAGACCAAGAGCGTACAGCTTGGGTTCGTGCTAAATCTCCTTGTGAAGTAGCTGAAATTTCTTTCAAGAAGTTCCGTCAACTTATCCAAGTGAATCCAGACATCCTAATGCGTCTTTCAGCGCAAATGGCAAGCCGCCTACAAGTAACTAGCCAAAAGGTTGGTGACTTAGCGTTCCTTGACGTAACTGGTCGTATCGCTCAAACGCTACTAAACCTGGCGAAACAGCCAGATGCAATGACTCACCCTGACGGCATGCAAATCAAGATCACTCGTCAAGAGATTGGCCAAATCGTTGGTTGTTCTCGTGAGACAGTAGGTCGTATCTTGAAGATGCTAGAAGAGCAGAACCTAATTTCTGCACACGGTAAGACTATTGTGGTGTACGGCACTCGTTAATCTCGATTAACTAGGTCAAAAATATGAAAGCCACCAAATGCAAATTTGGTGGCTTTCATATTATCTAAAGATCGGATTCGAGATGCGAATGGAGCACATGACGCCCTCGCCTGTAAACATTCTCGAAGCGAAGCGCCTCACATCTCTAGGGGGAAACCCGTACTCGTATCTTTCTTTAACCGTTGGTACTTTCGAAGATTTTGTCCGCCGATGCAGCAACAAAACCGGTATAAAGCTCACCATTGGCCATCGCATAGCGCTTAGCGAACTCATAGAAGCCACCAGGAATCATCTCATTGCCTTCAACAAATGCCACTGGGACTTTGTCCGCCATGGTTGATGATTGCTCTAATAACACCTCTGGAGAGCCTTTCACCTCACCACCAGATGCGTTAATCGTAAAGCCAGCATCACTCAGGTAGTCATTCACTGCTTGTACTTCATCGAACTTGTTCAGTTGATTGACACTGACCGTGAAGTGGTTGGCACCGTAACCGTGAGCTGCTAACCAAGAGGCGTATTCACTCTTCTTCGCTAGCAGTTGAAAATCAGCGAAGCTCAAATCCCAGAGGCGGCCACCAAATAGGAATTCATGACCTTGCAGTTTACTAGCATCGACTTGCTCAACCAATTTGGCGACGATTTGTTGTAATTCACTAGAGCACTCTTCTACCTTCAACTCACTAATGAACACTTTCGGTTGTTTTGGATCTGGGTGTTCGTAGTGTTTAGCCACTAGCTTCTTGCTTTCAAACAAGTAATCGCCACATGCTTTATAACCCAGCTCAAGGAAAGGTTTGGCTAATGTTTCGATACCTAGAGGAGCAACATTAAAAGTACGCAATGCAATGTGATCGTTGATCAGCGCTTCATCTTCTTTTAACAAATGATGTACTTTCTCTGCCGATGGGCAAAGCCTGTGAATGTAATCGTCCCATAGGGATTTAAAGAGTAGATCGGGCGTCATGGTGACTCCTTGTCAGAGGTTCTAGCAAGCTAGTAATTTGGATTAGAAAGGGAGAGACTGAGACACAAAGTCAGCAGCCTGTGACATACTTGTTCTATTATTATCTACCGCCCAATCTTGATGCTGAGCGTGGTTAGAATAAGGAAGCAACAGTTCGCTTCCTTATCTCATAACTATCGAATAAGCCTTAGCTTAATATCAATCTAAACTACAGCTCGATACCTGGGCTAAATATTGCTGGCAGTTGAGTTTCGCCACCTTCCATTGAAGCCATTGGGTAAGCACAGTAATCCGCCGCATAGTAAGCACTTGGACGTAGGTTACCTGACGCACCCGGGCCACCGAATGGTGCATCACCACTTGCACCTGTTAGCTGGCGGTTACGGTTAACAATACCCGCGCGGATATGGTCAACGAAGTACTCCCACTCAGAATCGTCTGTCGATACTAAACCTGCTGACAAACCAAAGCGAGTGTCGTTAGCTAACTCAACCGCTTGCTCTAGCGATTGGTAACGAACCACTTGTAGCAATGGACCAAAGTACTCTTCATCTGGCAACTCAGCAATGTTGGTTGCATCGATAATGCCTGGAGAAACAAACGCCGCTTCGCCCGCTGTTGCTTCGACTAGACTTACACCGCCTAACGATTGCAGATTCGCTTGCGCGTCCAGAATGAACTTAGCCGCAGCTTCAGAGATCTGTGGCCCCATGAAGGGTGCTGGCTCAGCGAATGGCTGATCGACACGAATCTTCACGGTCGCAGCAACGAGCTTATCCAGTAGTTGATCGCCCTTCTCTCCAACAGGAACATACAAGCGACGTGCACATGTACAACGTTGACCCGCACTGATGAAAGCCGATTGGATGATAGTGTATACCGTTGCGTCTGCATCACCGTATTGGTCGCTGATCACCATAGGGTTGTTGCCGCCCATTTCTAGTGCCAGCATCTTGCCCGGTTGGCCCGCGAATTGACGGTGAAGGATGTGACCCGTATTGGCACTGCCTGTGAACAGCACACCATCAAGACCTTTCGCATCCGCTAATGCTATACCGGTCTCTTTAGCACCCTGCACTAGGTTGATTACGCCAGCAGGAAGACCGGCTTCTTGCCATAGCTTCATCGCAAATTCACCTGTCCAAGGCGTCTGCTCTGACGGTTTAAATACCACAGTATTTCCCGATAGTAGTGCGGGAACAATATGACCGTTCGGTAGGTGACCTGGGAAGTTGTAAGGGCCAAATACCGCCATTACGCCCAACGGACGGTGACGAAGTACAATTTGGTTACCCGCCGCTTCACGTGATGCTTCACCTGTACGCTCGTGGTAAGCACGAATAGAGATAGCGATCTTGCCCGCCATTGCGCCCGCTTCAGTTCGAGTTTCCCAAATAGGTTTGCCCGTCTCTTTTGCGATAATTTGCGCGATCTCTTCGCTGTGCTCTTTTACTTTTTCCGCGAACTTCAACACGATCGCTTCACGCTCAGCAAAGCTCAGTTTCTTCCAAACTAGAAACGCTTCGCGAGCCGCTGTCACTGCAGATTCAACCTGTGCCGGTGTTGCGCTATCACCTTGCCACACTACTTCGTTGTTATATGGGCTTACTGATGTCATGGCGTCACCTTGACCTGCCACCCATTGTCCTGCTATCCACTGAGTCATACTTCTATCCTTAAAATCTTCGACAGATAATCGCTGCTCTTATTGAGCCAGCATGCGAACGAAATCGCCTTCTTTTACTTCAAGAGCGCTTGCTACTTCAGATGATAAAATCACTGTGTTGCTTGCTTGGTCATACGCACCTTTCGCAGCTACTGCGCGGAAGTTCTCAAACGAGGTATTACCAATTAGGAAGTCTTTAGAGCTAGAGTGCTCTGCAATTTGAACCTGTGCTCGAACGGAGTGACGTACAGATTCGATGTTTCTTAAATCACACTCAACCGTTGGTCCCGCATCAAAGATGTCGACGTAACCACGATTAGTGAAACCTTCACGTTCTAGCAGTTTCAATGCTGGAAGGGTGTTGTCGTGCACTTGACCAATCACCGCCTGAGCTTCTTCACTCAATAGGTTTACATAGATTGGTAGCTTCGGCATTAGGTCCGCGATGAAGCCTTTCTTACCAATACCCGTTAGGTAATCGGCGAGTGTGAAATCAATCGAGAAGAAGTGCTCTTGCAACCATTTCCAGAATGGCGAGTTGCCTTCTGCATCTGATACACCACGCATCTCAGCAAAGATCGTTTTAGAGAAACGCTCTGGGTGCTCAGCCATCAGTAGGAAACGACACTTAGACATGAGTCTACCGTTTAAGCCTTTTCGGTAATCAGGACGTAAGAACAGCGTACAAATTTCGCTGCAACCTGTATAGTTATTACCAAACGTCAGCAGCTTAACCACGTTATTCACTTTAAGGCGCTGTGAAGAGTGAACCACTTTACTGATGTGGTACGAGTAAAAAGGCACATCCCAGCCAATCGAAGCTTCGATACCTGTTGTACCAGCGACTTCGCCAGTTTCAGCGTCAAAGCCCACCATTAGGTAGCCTTCATCACCAGGTTCAGTCACGTCTGCTTTCGCAAAGCTGTATTCAGAGTGGGTAATTCGGTTAGTTAACAATTCTTCGTTAACCGGAAGAGATGTGAATCCATGACCTGATTCAACTGCACAGGTGTGCAGCGCATCGTAATCAGACAGTTTTATTGGGCGAACAACTAGCATCAATATTCCCTCCAGATGCAAAATAGGCCCAAAACCAGAAGCTTGGGCCTTTAGCAGTACGTCATGGGATCGCTCTAATGGCGATCATTCCTATGACGCCGCTCAGGCTAAACTAGCGTAGCGATTGCTTTGTCTAGTTTTGATAAGCCTTCTTCAATTTCTTGTTTAGTGATAACCAGTGATGGAGTAAAACGAACCACGTTTGCACCCGCAACCAGTACCATTAGGCCTTGCTCGCCTGCTGCTACTAATACGTCGCGCGCACGTCCTTGCCATTCGTCATTCAGTGCAGCACCTAACAATAGGCCTTTACCACGGATCTCACTGAAAATTTGGTATTTGTCGTTAATCATAGTTAGACCATCACGGAATAGCGCTTCACGCTCTTTCACGCCAGCCAGAGTTTCAGGTTGGCTAACCACGTCAACCACAGCTTCAGCTACCGCACACGCCAGTGGGTTACCACCGTAAGTAGAACCATGCGTACCAACCTTGAGGTGAGTCGCAAGTTCAGATGTCGTAAGCATTGCGCCGATAGGGAAACCGCCACCTAGTGACTTCGCCGTGCTTAAGATATCTGGTGTTACACCTAGACCTTGGTAAGCATAGAAATCACCAGTACGGCCATTACCTGTTTGTACTTCATCAAAAATCAGCAGTGCATTGTGTTTGTCACACAGTTCACGAACCGTATTAACGAATTCAGCCGTTGGAGAAATGATACCGCCCTCACCTTGCAGAGGTTCCATCATGATTGCACAAGTGCGATCAGAGATGTGTGCTTCTAACGCTGCAATATCATTGTAAGGCAGGTGAGTAACATCGCCAGGTTTTGGACCGAAGCCATCAGAGTAAGCTTCTTGACCACCAACCGTTACGGTAAAGAAAGTACGGCCGTGGAAACCTTGTTTGAATGCAATGATTTCAGATTTCTCAGGACCGTGAACATCCGCCGCCCAACGACGAGCTAGCTTAAGTGCTGCTTCATTCGCTTCTGCGCCAGAGTTCGCAAAGAATGCTTTTTCTGCAAAACATACGTCAGTTAGCTTCTTCGCTAGACGCAGTGCAGGTTCGTTAGTCATTACATTACTTAGATGCCAAATTTTGTTTGCTTGCTCAGTAACGGCATTCACCATTGCTGGGTGACAGTGACCCAAACAGCTCACGGCAATACCACCAGCAAAGTCGATATACTCTCGGCCTTGTTGGTCCCATACGCGTGCGCCTTCCCCTTTTACTGGGATCATTTCCATTGGGTTATAACAAGGCACCATCACCTCATTAAACAGACTACGTTCTACATTATTTTCCACTGTCATCGTACATTCCTTTTCGATACCGCAAGCTTCGCAAATAAGCGTAATGATTCATAAGTGAGACGATAAAATTTTGTCTCGCCACAATCCCGCTGCAGCATTATATTTACATTTAATTAACGTTTTCAATAGTGGATTATTCTTTAGCCATCCCTCACAACCAGCTAAACCTCACTATCTATGACTATTTATGCATCAATCAACCTGTTTTATGAAGCTTTTTTTACGTAAACGCCTATCCAGCAACGGCAAAGCCTTACTGGCACAGCGGTAAATTGGGTTCGAGAGGAAATACGGCGAATAACTTTGCATAGGTTAAAAAGTTAGCCTAACGAGGAAGAAATGTTATAAAAAGTGATCGGCGTCAGAAGGATCGAGCCCAGTAAAACTCGAATTAAAACGCGTAACGAAGGAGTTGGCAGGTTAAGCTCACCTATTTAGGAGAATAAAACGCCTGCTTTAAACATTTAACGTGCTAAAAAGTTAGCGAGAAGTTGGTGCCCTTGCTCTGTTTTAATCGACTCAGGGTGAAACTGAACCGCATCAATTGGCAAGGTTTTGTGTTGATAGCCCATGATCTCATCCATACTGCCATCTTCAAGTTCCGTCCAAGACGTCAATTCAAAGCAATCTGGTAGTGTGCCGTTTTTTACCACAAGGGAGTGGTAACGCGTGACGGTTAGTGGGTTATTCAGCCCTTGGAAAACACTCTTACCATTGTGGCGTATCGGTGAGGTTTTACCGTGCATCACTTGTCTTGCTCTCACCACTTCACCGCCAAACACTTGAGCAATAGCTTGATGGCCAAGACACACACCTAAGATAGGTAGTTTACCAACGAAGTGTTCTATGACTTGTAGAGAGATACCCGCATCATCCGGCGTACAAGGACCCGGGGAGATCACAAGGTGACTAGGATTCAGCGCTTCAATACCCGCAATATCAATTTCATCGTTGCGTACAACCTTTACAGTTACCCCTAACTCACAGAAATACTGATATAAGTTATAGGTAAAAGAGTCATAGTTATCGATGATAAGTAACATGGGTGAAATCGTTTGCTAAATACTAAATGATTGGGGGATATAGGGGCGGTATTGTGCAATACCCATAGCGAAAGGCAAGTGGAAACTGCATTTGACCAATAATTAAGGCCAACCTAAGTTGACCTTAATTGTTTACAGATAGCCTTAATTTATCTGAATTGGCTTTCTTGTATGGCAAGCCAATCTATTTGTGATTGACCTACTTACGACGACGCCACATTGCTAAGCCAAACGTTGAAATCAGTGCACCAAAACCAAACGAACCACCGTTATTTTTAGGAGCTGTCACAGTCACTTCACGCTCGGAGCTAAACTTAACTGTTTCACCAGTAGGGTCCATTAATTTTTCCGTTAGTAAGTACTGACCTTGTGCTATTTTTTCGTCAAATTCAATATTAACACTTCGAGCATCAATATCGGCTTGCACCAAAGTCGCACTTGCAGCATAACCTTGAGGTTCTGAGTTGGATGATGTTGCTTGAATAGCGCCTGCTGGTGTTAAGCTAACCGTCAGTACATCATTAACAGCTGCATTTGGTGGCAGACGAACTTCCACTACTAGGTTTTCACCTGAGCTTGGTAGAGCGATATCTGTATCTGGGAAATCAATCGCGATGATCACAGGATCGTGGTCAGACGCAGAGAACGCATCTTTATACTTTGGCATATCACCGGTGTACTTGCTGCTGTATTCGAACAAGTTACTTTCTAGTGAGTTGATGTGCCAATCTTCAATCGCCACCACTTTTTGTGCCAAGCTGTTGCTCGCCAACGCGTGGTCTAGGTTACCTAGCTCACCAGAGTAGGTGTATGAGAAGGTGTCTGCGCCGTGAAGTACTGTGTTCAGGTTATGGTAACCGTAGCCTTTTTCAATTTTGGTCTTCTCCACTTGAAGCTCACCACTACCAATGGTTGTGTAAGCAGCTGTGTAGATGTCACGGCCGTATTTCTCTTTCGAGTAATCAGTCAGTGTAAGCAGAGGGTCTTCCATGCCATACGCGTTTAGGTCACCCATTACTAGCACATCACCTTCAATGCCTTTTAGAGCGTCACCCACAACGTTGGCTGCAGAAACACGGAAGTTGTTACAGTTGCCTTGCAGATCCGCCGGCTCAGAGTCTTCTACGCCAGCGATCCATTCTTCAATACATTCAGAACCTTTCGATTTGAAGTGGTTAACAACAACAGATAGATCTTTACCTGTCTCTTTCACCGTAAAGGTCTGTAGCAAGCTATGACGCTGGTATTTGTCGTAAGCTGGGTTGCCTTCTGCATCGTCACCACGTGTAATGGTGTTTTCTTCGATGTGCTGCTCTGGCGTCACAATCACTTTCGCTGCTTCTTTTGGCGTCACTTCGTTTGCACGGTATAGGATCGCCACCATGATCGCATCGCTACCAAAGTACTCATCTTGGTATTTGTCTTGCTCCGCGATTTCAACGTAAGTGTAATGATCTTCTGTGTCTTCGATTTCAGCGTTCAATGCATCCACCAAGTTCTTCACAGCACTGCTGTCACCAAAACCGTTGTTCTCGACTTCCATCAAACCAATGATGTCAGCGTCCATCTTGTTCATCGCCGCAACGATTTTCGCTTGCTGGATCAGAAACTCATCTAGGTTAGTCGCCCCACGGTTTTGTCCAGTTGGGTTTTCATGGCCACTGTCAGCCACAGAGTTGAAATAGTTCAGTACGTTGAAGCTGGCGATACGCAAATCTGAACCCGCAATCGCTGGAGCATCTTTACGAGCCACGTCGAAGCCTTCACCTGAAGTGACGAAGTTGGTGTTATCGACTTCATTGGTCGCAATCAGGCGGTACTCGTTATAGCTGTATACCACCGCGCCTTGTAGACCTTCTACTCGCGAACCAAGGCGAATGTGCTGCTCAGAAGAGCCATCTTGGTCTGCATCTTTTGCAAAGTCAGGGTAGTAAGGAATTTGGCCGTTTGGTGCTTTACCATCTGACTCTAGGTATACGCGATTTGCTGCGTTGTCTTTTGCTAGCTCAACGGCTGCATCGCTCTCTGCTGCGTGTAATTGAGTCGGCTTAAACAATGGCGCTTCATGAGACAGCATCATGTTGTTACGACGAGAGTCGTAGTCGTAAGAGAAGTTGCGAGTTACCAACAAGTCACTTGACGAGGTTAGTTCAACTTGCATGCCTTCATGACGCTCAAGCGCATCACGCAGCGTCTCACCTTCTTTGATAACAAGATCGGTAACTCGAGGGATATCCGATGTGCCTGTTTTCACATAGCTGTTAGCATCAGAAGCTAGCTGAGTATTGCTGTAGTACTCTTGAACTTTACCTTTAACACAAACAACGTCACCAGCTTTTAGTTCCGTGTCTGCTGCGTCAGTATGAATGAACAAGCCTTCTGAGGTCTTATCGTTGTTATCACTTTCTAGTGCTTGTAGGTAGAAACCTTTGGTTAGGCCAGTGGTAACAGCAGTAACGACACCAGTTACGAAATGATCTTCGTCGGTAATGTATGGGTAACCATCAATCAATGGAGATGTATCGCCTTCACCTTGAATCTCTTGAATGGTAGTGAAGTTAGGTTGCTGACCGTCTACTTCACAAGCGAATGGTGCTGGTGGCTCAGTCGCATTTAGCTCACCAAGACCGTCAATGTTGTCTTTCTCAAATGCTGTCCACCGAGATGCATCATAGGTAGCAGAAGGGGTGAGTGCATCACTGTTACGAACCAATGTGGAGTCTTTACCAAAATCTACGTCACCCATCACACCGATGATGTCGTGCACTTCACCATCTTTAAGCAACGCGATCGGATCGTCACCGTTAAAGTTCGCAACGCTTTTATCTGTGATATCCGCGATAGCTTTGATGGCATCGCTCGCATCACCATGTGCCAGTACATACACTTGATTCGCTTGTAGCGTCACTTGGCTAAGGTCGATTGTGCTGCCCCAAGTACCGCCACCATTTGATGATTTAGCTAGCTCGTAGCCGGATAGCGTTACCGCTGCATCACCTGTATTCGCGATTTCAACCGCTTTGTTGTAGGAGCCGCCTTCAACATACTGGGAGAGAATAATTTCTGCGTTAGCGTTGGCACTAAGCGCGCTGGCAATAGTCAGTGCAAGTAAAGAGGGTTTGATTAACGTATCCATTGTCATACCTGATATTTATTTGAATGCAAGCTAAGCCCTGAGCAGAGCCTGCTATTTGTGTCTAATATCAGGTTTATTTATGAAAGAAATAAGTCAGTTAGCAAGAAAATGAGGAACTTATCACTTTGGAATCATCAATTGTTTGGCGCGGCATGCATTTCCAACATAAATAGAAATAAGCGCACATTTATAAAGCCTAAACTTACTTAATAAGACACTCTGCACAACATTGACATTACAAATATGTTAGCCGCCACATATATAAACTATAAATTAAAATAGCATGATTATTGGGAAGCCTTAATTGGCAGACACTAAAAAGCCCAAAGTAAACGCAGTTACTTTGGGCTTAGATTTTATCGCGGAAGGTTTTGGTTCACCCTATGGGCGAGTTACAAAACCTACTGCTTCGTATGCTTTCTTCAGCGTTACGGCTGCGCGCTCAGAGGCTTTTTCTGCGCCCGCTTTCATTACTGCGTCCATGTAGGCACGGTCAGCACGGATGCGGTGGTATTCCGCTTGAATCGGCTCAAGCATCTCAACAATCGCAGCACCCACATCTTTCTTGAATGGGCCGTACATTTCAACACCTTGGTACTGCGCTTCAATCTCTTCGAATGTTTTACCTGTTGCTGCCGAGTAAAGGCCCATCAGGTTAGAGATACCCGCTTTGCTTTCCCAATCATGAGCAATACGTGGTGGTGTTTCTGCATCCGTTTGCGCTTTGTTGATCTTCTTGATGATCGACTTAGGCTCTTCTAGCAGAGTAATCACGTTCTTACGGTTGTCGTCCGACTTAGACATCTTCTTGGTCGCATCTTGTAGGCTCATTACACGTGCATTCACTGTTGGGATGTACGGTTCTGGCACTTCGAAGATTGGCTGTTCTGGCGAGTAGATGTTGTTGAAGCGAGTTGCGATATCACGCGCTAACTCTAGGTGTTGTTTCTGGTCGCTACCTACTGGCACTTGGTGAGCACCGTAAAGCAAGATGTCTGCAGCCATCAACACTGGGTAATCAAACAAACCTACGTTTACGTCGTTTGAGTGACGTGCAGATTTGTCTTTAAACTGAGTCATTCGGCTCAGTTCACCCATTTGTGTGTAACAGTTAAGAAGCCAACCAAGTTGAGCATGCTCTGGTACGTGAGACTGAACAAATAGCGTGCTCTTCTTTGGATCAACACCGACAGCAAGACAAATAGCTAGTGCGTCTAGAGTCGCTTCATGCAGTGCTTTCGGATCTTGGCGAACCGTAATTGCGTGAAGGTCTACAACACAGTATTGGCAATCGTAATCATCTTGCATCTGTTGCCATTGACGTAGAGCACCCAAGTAGTTACCGATACTTAGTTCACCAGATGGTTGAACACCACTCAATACGATGGGCTTGCTCATGGTTTTAATTCCTTTGCTTATTCGCTAAGTTTATTGAACGCTTAGCTTCTTAACTTAAATATAGAAAAGCCGCACAGCTCTTTCTGCGCGGCTCATCCAGTGTACTCATTGATAAGTATTTTGCTAGTGGGTTAGCTAACTTTTGTACGCTTTATGCTGAAACTAGAACGACATCGAGCAATTGCGCAACGTTATCCGCCACATAGTCAGGGTTTGATGCTGAAATCGGCTCGCCGTGGTTATAACCGTAAGTCAGACCAAACGAGTGACAGCCTGCATTCTTAGCCGCTTTGATGTCGTTGCTTGAATCACCAACCATTAGCATCTCTTCTGCTTTAACGTTGTGCTTTTCTAGCAACCAGTTCAGCGCTACTGGGTTCGGTTTTTTCTCTGGGAAAGAATCACCGCCCAACACATCAACAAAGTACTTATCAATACCGTGTTGCGCCAGAACGTCGGGTACAAACTTCGATGGCTTATTGGTTACCAATGCCATAGTAAAGCCCGCTTTGTTCAGGTCTGCCAGCGTTTCTTTTACTGATGGGTAAAGGTGGCTTAGCTTATGACCGCCCTGCTCGTAGAAATCATCAAACAAAATACGCGCTTTTTTCAGCAGCTCTGGCTCTAAACTTGGGTCCACAGTTAGGTCGCGGCTTAATGAACGACCGATAAGCACGTCAGCACCATTACCTACATAGTCACGAACTTGCTCTTCACTCACTGAAGGGAAACCTAGCTCCTGACAAGCTTGGTCAGCAGCTACTGCCAAATCAGGCACGCTGTCTAACAAGGTTCCATCCAAATCAAAGGCAATCAGTTTTATTGAGCTTAATGACATCTTACTTTCCTATTAATTGTTTTCGTCTCATTTGTTGAGCAATAAGACGTAAAAAAGGGGCAAATTAGCCCCTTAATATTCAATCTATCTGTAGTTTTACGATTATGCGTTTACTTTTGCAAGCTCTGCACGCATCTCATCAATCACTTCTTTGTAATCCGGTTGATTGAAGATAGCAGAACCCGCAACGAACATATCTGCACCCGCTTCTGCGATTTCACGGATGTTATCCACCTTCACGCCGCCATCAATCTCAAGGCGAATGTCACGGCCTGACTCATCAATCAGCTTACGAACAGCACGCAGCTTATCTAGCGTGTGAGGAATGAATGATTGACCGCCGAAGCCAGGGTTCACAGACATCAGTAGAATCATGTCTACTTTATCCATGATGTAATCTAGGCAAGACAGAGGCGTTGCTGGGTTAAGAACTACACCTGCTTTACAGCCGTGTTCTTTGATTAGCTGTAGAGTGCGATCGATGTGCTCTGATGCTTCAACATGGAAGGTAATCATTGAGGCGCCAGCTTTTGCAAACTCAGGCACAATGCTGTCAACTGGCTTAACCATTAGGTGAACATCGATAGGAGCAGTAATACCGTAGTCGCGCAGCGCTTTACAGATAGGCGCGCCAAAAGTCAGGTTAGGTACGTAGTGGTTGTCCATCACATCAAAGTGCACAACATCAGCACCGGCTGCGAGTACTTTTTCTACGTCTTCACCAAGACGAGCAAAATCTGCAGACAAAATCGATGGAGCGATTAGAAAATCTTTCATACCAAGCCTCTTAAGAGTAAGTAAATTGCGAATGTCACCGCCTTGGTGATATCTCATACGCAAATACAAGACTCAAGCCCAAGACTATTTGGTGTGCAATTCTACCTAAGCACCTAAGCAGATCCTAGCAGTTCGAAAGATTAGTTTAAGAAAGTATCCGTTGGTCACTCAATTTAATGAGTTTGGCGGCTGTTCTGACCAGAACTATTCCGCTGATATTTGTTGCTGGTTTTTCTCTTTATGGAAAAGCGCCAGTAACTCATCAACTTTATTACGCCCAGCGCCGTTACGGCTGATGGTGCGCTTCACCTTCACCACGTTCAGTTCCGCACCATGATATAAGCGACGAGTTAATGTCGTATCGTGGTTTGAAATCAACACAGGGATACCGCGTTCCATTGCTGCTTTTTCAGCAACATCAGCCAGTGCTGCTTGATCATCTAAGCTGAAGCCATTACCTGCGTAAGAGGTAAAGTTAGCCGTGTTCGACAACGGTGCGTATGGAGGGTCACAGTAAACCACGCAACCTTTACGGGCACGACTAAAGGTCTCATGGTATCCCTCACAAACAAAGGTGGCCTTTTTCGCTTTTTCAGCAAAAAATTCCAGCTCGGCTTCTGGGAAGTAAGGCTTTTTGTAAGAACCAAACGGAACGTTAAAACCGCCTTTCTTGTTGTAGCGACACAGGCCATTGAAGCCAAATCGGTTCATGTACAAGAAAGCAAGTGAGCGATACATAACATTGTCAGTATCGTTGAACTGAGCTCGGATATCTAAGAAGGCATCTTTGCGGTTGTTCTCAGGGCAGAACCAGCGCTTTGCTTCCGCAATATAGGTCTCAGGATCAGTTTTGAGTAGATTGTACAGGTTGATAAGATCGGGATTGATGTCAGCTAGCAAGTACTGTTCGTAGTCCGTGTTCAAAAACACAGAACCAGCACCAACAAATGGTTCTACCAATTTACGAGCAGGTGGCAGGTGACGTTGGATGTCTTCAACTAGGCCATACTTACCACCAGCCCATTTTAGAAAGGCACGCTGCTTTTTCATTTACTGCTCTATCTATCAACACAAAAATAAGGCTGCGGAATGTAACATATTTTGAGGCTAAGCTCAGGGTTATTTCGCACGTTCTATCTCTCGATGCACTTGATTCATCGATTTTGCCCAAGGTTCTAACTGTTGAAGTGGTTTTGATAACGCACTTACCGCGTCTCGCGCCACTTGAATCGTTGGGTAATCTTGATAAGTGATAATAAACCACTTGGTGTCGTTGCGAAGCGTTGGGTAAATACGAACCTTGTTCTCAAGGTCATACTCTTCAATGAAAGATTGTACGTCTTCCAATGAGGTCATCGCACTCAACTGCAGGGTATAAGCTCGCGGCGAGATCGCTTGCAACTCTTCGCGAGAAAATGAGAATGTAATTTTTTTAGTTGGTGGTGTGGACTGTGTCAGGTCTGCTGCTTCATCGGTTGAATGCTGTGACTCCACTTTTTCCGCATCTGACTGCGAACCAACCTCGACACCTGTATTTTCTTCAACAGCAGCATCAATCGCACTGGTATCGGCACTTTCGGGTTTATCATCAAGCAAGGCATCAACCACATCAGAGGTGATAACGACACGCTGCTTATCTTGTGCTACCTCACCAACACTAGCTGTCTCTTCAACCACAACCGGTGGCAAAGATGAACTGTCATCATCGGCACCTTGATAACTGATGTCAGTTGACGCTTCAGAGTCTACGACTTCCTCAACACCAGTTTGCTCAGAGCCACTGTCCACCTCAAACGTTGGGATAGCAGTCTGCTCGATAGGTGCGATCAGAGATTGCGCTTTGTCATCTGGCGTCGGCTGGCTGAACATCCACCAATAACCAACACCAATTAACAACAGCAACAGGGCTACCACAATCGCGATATTGATTGGTGAGCCAATGATTGAGCGAATAATAATCCTTTTTTCCACTTTCAATTCTCCTAAAGCCATTAAATCACCGGGCAGAGGTTGCGCTTTATTAAACGCACGTCGCACACGAGTTTCAGACTCATCATCCACATATCGAATCACCAGTGATTCAAAGAAATACTCAGCTTCTGATTGCGAAAGGTTATCGATATCAAGATCGATAGGCTTGTGCTGTTGGCCGTAACTTAGACGTGTGAGTAAGGTGTCTAGGTGACCAATTTCTGAGAAAAGAACGACATTAATCGTCCATTGGGGATTAGCTTGAGCTTCCAGTACCAGCATCCATAGTTCGGATACCAATAGCTCAGAAAGTCGGTGGGCATCATCGACAACGATAACCACGCTACACGGCTCACCACCCAGCAACCTTGCTAGGCTATCAGATAAGGAGTCATGTTGATTAAATAGCGGATCAGAAACAATTTGGCTAAGAATAAGCGCGCGGCGTTGTTGGTCGTCTTGGCTTGGATGACAAAGCAGTAAACACTGATTTTTTTCTGTCGCCCACGCTTCGAGATAACGCTGTGCTAACCAAGAACGGCCAGAGCCAGGTTTACCAGCCACCGTTACTAGATTTGAACCAAAGTTAGTCAAAAGCTGTAAGCGCTCTAGCAGCCCAACTTGAGACTCTAACTCTAATACTCTTAATTCATGAGCCAAACTCATTGCGTATCCCTACTGATAAGATCGTTCAGTAAAACGCTTCAGTTGCCTAGAGTTTAACTAGGCAACCTCACAACCAAATTTAAAGAGTACGGCAGAAATCAATCGCTTGTTTAATGATGTCCTGAGGCACATCAGCAACCACTTCAGCAGTACCAATACTTGTTGGCAATACCAGACGTAATTGACCAGACAGCACTTTCTTATCACGCATCATGTGCGTCATAAAGTCTTCAAAAGACATGCTTTCTGGCGTATGAATTGGCAGTTTCGCATTCTTGAGTATAGAAATAATTCGCTCAAGCTGCTGCTGAGTGATCAGTCCCTGTAACTGAGCAGTTTTCGCTGCCATTACGGTGCCTGAAGACACAGCCTCACCATGTAGCCAATTACCATAGCCTAGTTCTGCTTCGATCGCATGACCAAATGTATGACCTAGGTTCAATAACGCTCTGATTCCTGACTCTTTTTCATCTAGAGCAACCACTTCAGCCTTAATTGCACAACAACGAGCAATTGCAGTAATCAGTGCTGATTCATCAAGTTGATAAAGTTTCTCTAGATTCTGCTCCAACCAATCAAAGAAGGCTTCATCGTAAATGATGCCGTATTTGATGACTTCAGCAATGCCCGCTCCAAACTCTCGCTCAGGAAGTGTTGATAAACAGTTGGTATCGATGATCACAGATTTTGGTTGGTAGAATGCACCGATCATATTCTTACCAAGAGGATGGTTTACTGCGGTTTTACCACCAACAGAAGAGTCCACTTGAGAAAGAAGCGTTGTCGGGATTTGAATGAAATCAATACCACGCTGGTAACAAGATGCAGCAAAGCCGACCAAATCACCGATAACACCACCACCTAAAGCAATCACCACCACATCGCGGCTGTAATTTCCTTCAAGCATGTAGCTCATCACTGAATTGAACGTTTCAAGCGTTTTGTATTGCTCACCATCAGGTAACTCTAGAAGAGATGTCTGACAGCCAACTTGATCCAGTAAAGATAGAATTTTATCAGCGTAAAGAGGCGCTACTGTCACATTACTGATAACAACGACTTTCTGCTTGCCTGATAAAAAAGAAAGGTACGCCGGGTCGTCAAATAACCCGGCGCCAATAGAGATAGGGTAGCTACGCTCAGCTAGATTGACCGTAATCCGTTCCATGGGTTTGCTCTCCGAAAAAATGAACTTAACGTTCTTCTAGCATTTTTACGATCTGGTTGGCTACCACTTTTGCACTTTGGTCGTCAGTACGAACTGTATAGTCCGCCACTTCTTCATAGAGTGCGTTGCGAGATACCGCTAGATCTTCTAGCACATCACGCGGGTTGTCTGTTTGAAGTAGAGGGCGTTTCTTGTCGCGGTTTGTGCGAGCAAGTTGCTTTTCAATTGTTGTCTCTAGGTATACAACAATGCCTCGTGCAGATAGACGGTTACGGTTTTCTTTGCTCATCACTGAACCACCGCCTGTCGCTAGAACAATACCTTGCTCTTCAGTCAGATCGTTGATTACAGATTCTTCGCGCTTACGGAAACCTTCTTCGCCCTCAACATCAAAAACCCATGCGATGTCTGCGCCAGTGCGCTCTTCAATCACAGTGTCAGAGTCTAGAAACTCCATATGAAGTTGGGAAGCTAGGTGTCTACCAATTGTACTTTTGCCGGCGCCCATTGGGCCAACAAGAAAAATATTGCGTTTCTCAGCCATGTTTTTAGCAGTAATTTACAACGTTAATTCAATGACATCGCCACAAGGTAGGTCAGTACAAGTACTGAAATTAAAAGGCCCGTGGCACCGATTCCTCACAGATAATTCGTGATAAGACCCGAAATTATCAAGGTTAGGTGCCACTAATGCAACTTTATTTTTAATCTAATTGTACGTTACTGAATCACAACTTTAGGTGTAACAAAGATAAGCAGTTCACTTTTACCCACATTTTCGTAGCTGCGACGGAACAATGCACCCAATAAAGGAAGGTCTCCCAACAGAGGAACTTTATCGACTGTACTACTGACACTGTGTTGAAATATCCCACCAAGAACGACTGTTTCACCATTATTAACAATCACTTGCGTACCTATCCTTTGGGTATCTATCGCGACCGCCTCTCCCGTTCCAGTTTTCACCACTTGCCCAGGCCTATCTTGAGTCACACTCAAATCCAGAACCAAGCGATTGTCTGGTGTGATTTGAGGGGTAACTTTCAAACTCAACACAGCTTTCTTAAATGCGACGGACGTTGCACCACTCGAAGAGGACTCTAAGTAAGGAATTTCAGTACCTTGCTCAATGTAAGCCGGCTTTTTATTGGTGGTGATTAAGCGTGGGCTAGAGATGATCTCCGCCTTAGACTCTTGTTGCAGTGCTGATAACTCAAGATCAAGTAGCGTATCTGAACCAAGCTTGGCCACCTGAAACGCAATACTCGAGGCATTTGGCGATGTAGCCGCCAAATTCACGTTGAGGTAGTCATCTATCACGCTGCTGCCACTATCGTCGCCATAAGGTGTAATGGCTGATGGGTAGTTCCCCTCGATTGAACCGCCAACGGTGAAGCTTCCGTTGGTGGAAGAAACGCCCCAGCGCACGCCTAGCTCATCAAGGTTACCTTCGGTGACAGTAACAATGCGCGCCTCTATCTGCACTTGCTTCACGGGAATATCTAACGACTCAATAATACCGCGTATCACCGCAATGTTCTCTTCCAACTCACGAATCAGCAGAGAGTTCGTACGTTCATCGATGGTAATCGAGCCGCGATCAGACAACATGCTCACCGCCCCTTCACCGCCAATCATGTCAGCAATATCGGTGGCTTTGGCAAAGTTAATCTTGATGATTTCTGATTTAAGCTCTCCAAGCTCTTCTTCTAAGCGAGATTTTTCGAGCGCTTGCTGCTCTCTAAGATCCAGTTCTGCTTTGGGAGCAACTAAGATAACGTTGCCGTCGACGCGTTTATCTAAGCCCTTAACTTGCAAGATAATGTCGAGAACTTGCTGCCAAGGAACCCCATCCAAGCGCAACGTCAGGTTACCGGCAACCGAATCGGATACTACCAAGTTGAACTCATTGTAGTCAGCTATCAACTGAAGGACATTTCGTACCGGGATATCTTGGAAGTTAATCGATATCAGCTTACCCTCTTTCTCAAGTACGCTTTTCTCCGTCGCAACTTCTTCAATTTTAGGCTTACTGATCACCACCTCGATGAAGCGCCCCTTGAGGTCATATTCGTATTGGTAGTCATTGCTGATGGTCGCCAGTAACCGAGTGCTTGGCGTCTCTTTGTATACTTCAATACCCTCAACCAGAGTCGCGAAATCTTTGACGTCCAAAAGGTAGAGCTTGTCATCATTCACTTCTGTATTGATAAGTTCGATGCTCAAGCCTTCTTGTGCTCGCTGAACATCGACTACCGCGCTACTGGTTGCTAGCTCAATGATAATGACAGCGTCTTTGTCATTGTTAACTCGAAAATCAATTTTCTCTAATTTATTAGACGAGCTCTCTGCGTAACCGAAGACGCTAAAAACCAACATCACAGACACAGCAAAACCTTGTAGAGCTTTGCTCACTAATCCACTTATTCCTTTATTCATATTTACATCTCATATCCACATCATGTGACATTGGTTTATTTCAGAGCCAGCCTAACGTTGCGCT
The DNA here is from genome assembly GCF_022397955.1 of Vibrio sp. Isolate32. Classification (GTDB taxonomy): domain Bacteria; phylum Pseudomonadota; class Gammaproteobacteria; order Enterobacterales; family Vibrionaceae; genus Vibrio. The sequence continues at coordinate 37,853 of NZ_JAKEUQ010000010.1, forward strand.
TATGCCAACAACCTAAGCCATCTGGAAGAGTTTCATCAATCAGAACGTATTGGCTCGTCACCTTAGTAACTCGGCCGTTGTTTAAGCCGATAAACTGGCCTTTTTTCACATTGACGACATTTCCCTTGGGGGTTTGTACAAGCCCAAACACACTCGTTCCACTGCCCATCACACCTTTCAAGCGCAATTTACTCAGTGGGTATTTCTCCAACTTGCCACTGCGAGCACGAGCGCTGGGTTGCCAGCAATCTTTCTTCACCAAGGGCTGGTTTTGAACGATCGCTTCTTTGGGTAGTTCAAATGGAGGACGAAAAGCTCGTCGTTGATAGGCAGCCGCAGAGAACTCGGTCGCAGGAACAAGCTGTTCAACCTCTTTTCTCGCCTTAAGCTCAACCTGCACCACAAAGTCTTCTAGTGAGTCCTGGTTAGCTTTGCAGCCTGACAACATCAGCAGTAACAGAATTGAATAGAGCGTGCTATTGAGCCCCATCGTTAACCTCCGATTTAAACTGGTAGGTATAAGCTCGAACCCTAAAATGAAGTGTGCTGCTTTCTTGGCTGACTCTCTGCCAACTCACATCATCAAAGCTGATGATTCGCGGTAGCTTAGCGATAGCTGCGGAGAAGTCGCCTATCTCGTGGTAGTCACCTGTCAGTTCGATGTTAAGAGGTAAGCGATACAAGAAGGCTTTGTTCTGTTTTTCGCCCCAGTCGATTCGGGTAAAAGTTAGTGAGTTATCTAAACCGAGCTCATTGACTGATGCCAACATACTCGCCAACTCCTTTTGCACGGGCAGCTGTTCTAACAAATAATCGTAGCGACTGGTCAGTTCATCCAGTTGGCCCTGGAGCTTAGGTAAAGCAGCAACCTTATTGGCTTTGATGCGCAGTGTTGCTTTCAAGGTCAGCTCTTGCTGCTTCATCTGTTGTAGCTCATCATCCAAGGGCAGAATATAGAACCAAGTTCCCAGCCCTTGAATGAGCGCCACCAGCAATAGAATCACCAATAACTGAGGCAACAGTGGCCACTCGGTGATCTCATCGATATCAAGCTCTTGCAGGCTCATCATGCTTTGAAAGCTAGCCATGGTTAGCCCCCTTACCCTTTCGATGTGCAGTTGTACTTTCTAACGACACAGGGCTGAACACGAAAGACACCTTGAAGGTCTGAAACTCTTTATTGAAGCGCTTACGGTTGTGGACAATAGAGTGCATCTCGACCCCTTTCAGAGATTCAGATCGTTCTAAATTATCCAGCATGGTTGCGAGACGAGCGGTACTGTCACTGATACCCGCCATCTCAATCTCTTGACCATTCATCTTTATCTTGTCGACATACACACCCTCAGGAATCAGCTCCGGCATCAAGTTCATAAAGTCGGTGGTTTTATTACGGCCGAGCTGCAAAGACTCCACTACATCAAGCCGAGTTAAAATGGCTTTGTGCTCTTGCTCCGCGACTTTTAGTGACTGAATCTGTCGGTCGAGACCTGCAATGTATTGGTTAAGATAATTAAGGCGAGCTTGCTGTTTGGCTTGTTGATCATGGAAGTAGTTTCCGACTGCCCACTGCCCTGCCCCAGCCACAATCACGCCAAGGATAACTAAATGAATAAAACGCTTTCGATGTTGAGCACGCATCTCATCTCGCCAAGGTAGCAGGTTAATTTGATGCAACATGCTTCTCTCCCTGCCATTTGAGTCCGCTCATCGCCATACCCGCAGCAATTCCAAAATGTTGCCAATCCATTTGCAGGCGGCGCTTCCTCGCAACCTTATTCTCAAAGAGAGATAAAGGATTCAATGATTCACAGCTCAGCTGAAAATGGCGTTCGAGCTCTTCGGTCACCATTGGCGTACTGGCGCCCTCTCCCATTAACCAAATACCTGAGATAGGTTGGTGAGCATTCACCGAGGAATAGAGCTGCAACTGGCGTTTGAGCTTTTCAATCAAGTTAACGATAAATTGATGAGCATCCTGAGCACTGCCAAACGCAGCCTCGATATCATTGGGATTCTCGATACTGCAAAGGTCTTGCGTACCAAAGGCGATGTCTTTATAGAAAGGAGCAGCCCCCTGAGGAATGATGCCCAGCGAGGTTTGATCAACGCTAATGTCCACCAACAGCCAATTACTTTTTTCCGGGTACAAGCGTGAGGCAAGCTGCCAAACATGAAGCAAACCATGCGCCTGCGTATCAACGACAACCGGTTTAAAGCCAGCCTTGGTTAATGCCTCTGCTCGGCTATCGACCACTTCTTTACGAGTAGCATAAACCTGATAACTGCTCGTCGCACCTTTACCAAATCGTTTGTCTTCCAGCTTCACAAAATCTAAACTCAGCTCCTCGACGGGAAAAGGAGATTGATGGGCGAAGGTTTGATAAATCGAAAACTCTTTCTCTCTGTCTTCGAGTTCACTCTCAATTTGCAGTACCTTGCTGATCACCGTGTTATCAGGTACCGAAATGGCGACATTACGACAGCCGAAAGGCAGCCCTTTCCTAAGTTCTTTGAGTTTCTTAACAGTTTTCTGATACTCCAAAGTATGGTTAGCTGTAAAAATGTCGTCCGAAATCGGCAGCTCTTTGTATCCCACTAGGGCATACAATTCCCCCATGGGTTTTAGCACCACAGCTTTAATACTGTGGTGATTTATATCTATACCTGTAATTAATGATGAACCCATGTGACCTAGCTCCTGAAGTGCCAAGCATTTCGTTGATTATCTAGGGGTTGTGATTATTAGTTAAATAAGCGTTAATAAACGAAAGCTAATTTTTTAGCCTAGAGTACAAGGGTTTGCTGCTTATCAGCCTTAACTAATCAGGGATTATCCGGTGAAGTTCATAAAGCGATTATTCATATTTACATTGATTTGCATGATTCTTGGAGTCAGTACAATTTTTGGGTTTTATTACTACGTAAAACCAGAGTTGCCTGATGTTGCCACTTTGCGCAACGTAGAACTCCAAACTCCAATGCAGGTCTTCAGCCAAGACGGTAAGTTGATCTCCCAATTTGGTGAAAAACGTCGTATTCCAGTGACTTATGATGAGATCCCTCGCCACTTAGTTGAGGCTTTGATTGCTACCGAGGATAGCCGTTTCTACGAACACCCTGGTATTGACCCAATCGGCATTACTCGTGCAGCTATCGTAGTAGCAATGTCAGGTTCGGCAAAACAAGGGGCGAGTACCATTACTCAGCAGCTTGCGCGTAACTTCTTCTTATCTAATGAGAAAAAGATCATGCGTAAGATTAAAGAGATCTTCATTGCGATCCATATTGAGCAACTGCTTAGCAAAGAAGAGATCATGGAGCTTTACGTTAACAAGATCTTCCTTGGTCATCGTTCGTATGGTTTTGGCGCAGCAGCACGCGTTTACTTTGGCAAAGATCTTCCGGATCTTACATTGAGTGAAATCGCGACTCTGGCTGGTATGCCGAAAGCACCATCAACCATGAACCCTATCTACTCTATTGAACGTGCGACTAACCGTCGTAACGTTGTATTGCGTCGTATGCTCGACGAGAAATACATCACTCAAGCCGAGTTTGATGAAGCAAGCAATGAACAGCTTGTATCAAAGTACCACGGTGCAGAGATCGAACTGAGCGCACCATACGTGGCAGAAGTAGCACGTGCTTGGATGGTTGAACGCTACGGTGAAGACGCATACACCTCTGGTATGAAGGTCTACACAACCGTTGATTCGAAGCTGCAAAAAGCGGCAAACCAAGCTGCGATTAAGAACCTACTTAGCTACGATGAGCGTCACGGCTACCGTGGCGCAGAAAAAGTACTTTGGCAAACCGCTCAAGCGGCTTGGGACCACGACAAGATCGTGAAACACCTTAAATCTCAACCAACCTACGGTGACCTAGTTCCTGCAGTAGTGACTGCTGTTGATCCGAAAAGCGCTAAAGTATGGGTAAAGAATCAAGGCGAAGGCACGATCGAATGGCAAGGTATGAATTGGGCGCGTAAGTTCCTAACAGACGATCGCCAAGGTCCAGCACCTTCTCAAGCCAAAGAGATTCTTGCAGTTGGTGAACAAGTTTGGGTACGTCATGACGCCATCACAGGAGACGAAGTATCTGAAGAAGCAACAGAAGAGTCAGTAACAGCAGAATCTGACACTCCAGTAGTTTGGCGCCTAAGCCAAGTGCCGAATGCCAACACTGCGTTTGTGGCTATGAATCCAAACAACGGCGCTGTATTGTCGATGGTTGGTGGCTTTAACTTCGTACACAACAAATTCAACCGTGCGACGCAATCTATTCGTCAAGTGGGTTCTGGTATCAAGCCTTTCATTTACTCAGCAGCAATCGAGAAAGGTTTAACGCTAGCTTCTCTTATCAACGATGCGCCAATCAACCAATGGGATAAGAGCCAAGGTACGGCATGGCGACCAAAGAACTCGCCACCAACTTACGTCGGCCCTACTCGTTTACGTATTGGCTTAGCTCAATCGAAAAACGTAATGGCGGTACGTGTACTGCGTGAAGTTGGCTTAGATGACACTCGTAACTACCTAACTCGCTTTGGTTTTGATATCGATGAGGTGCCTCGTTCTGAAACTATTGCACTAGGTGCTGGTAGCTTAACGCCAATGAAAGTAGCGCAAGGTTACTCAGTATTCGCTAACGGTGGTTACTACGTTGAACCTTTCTACATCAGCCGCGTTGAGACTCCATTTGGCGAGACTGAGTTTGAAGCAACACCAAAAGTTGTCTGTAAAGAAGATTGCAAACAAACCATCACGCCCGATCCAATGGCGGATGAGTTTGCCGAGCAAGATGTGGATGCGAAAGTTCAATACGCTCCTCAAGTTATCTCTGAGCAGAACGCATTCCTAGTTCGTGAAATGATGTACAGCAACATCTGGGGCGGCGGTGATTGGAGTGCTGGTACAGGTTGGAACGGTACAGGTTGGCGTGCTCAACCACTGAAACGTCGTGATATTGGCGGCAAAACAGGTACGACTAACGACTCGAAAGATACTTGGTACAGTGGCTACGGCCCAGGCATGGTTGCAACGGTATGGGTTGGTTTTGATAACCACAACCGTAATCTAGGTCGTACTAAAGCGAACTCTAACCTTGGTAAGAACCAGATTACTGGTGCGGAAGCCGGTGCTAAGACTGCAGAACCTGCATGGGTAGACTTTATGGGTACTGCATTGGCAGGTGTTCCAGCGCAACGTAAAGAGATTCCAGAAAACATCGTTCGCGTTCGTATTGACCGTGATACTGGCTTACTGACCAACAAATACGATAGCTCATCAATGTTTGAGTACTTCGAAAAAGGCACTGAGCCAAGTGAGTACATCACTGAACGTTTCAATGAAGACATCTACTCCACGTCTTCAGGTGAAACGGTAGAAGAGCTGTTCTAGATAGGGTTTGTTGAACCTAGCAACATGAACAAATAAAAAGGGTTGATATGAATTCATATCAACCCTTTTTTATATCTGCTATGCGGAGAGCAAGCTAAACGACCTTTTCCAACTGAGTGCGAATCGTCTCCGCCAGTTGCTCAAAGCGCCCTTTCAATGGAGAGCCCGGACGGTACGCAACCACAATACGACGTGAAGGCGTTGGGTTTACCGCAGGCACGTAGCACACACCATCTTTCTGCTTTTCCTTTGGTACCGATAATTGTGGTAGCAAGGTAATCCCCGCGCCTGCCGCCACCATGTTACGCAGCGTCTCTAAGCTGGTCGCTTTAAAGCGCTCATCATCTTTTGCACCAGCAGCAAAACAGAACCCTAAAGCTTGGTCCCTTAAACAGTGACCGTCACCAAGTGCTAAGACTGTCTGTCCATTGAGTTGAAGCATATCTACCGTATCCTGCTGAGCCCACTCATGGTCACATGGAACCGCAACACTTAATGGCTCGTCATACACATCAATTTCTTTGAACACTGCAGTTTCATCAACCGCAGCCAGCACCAAGCAGTCAAGCTTGCCATCTTCCAATTGACTCACTAATTGGTGAGTTTGCGCCTCATGCAGGTACAGCTCTAACTCGGGAAAGCTCTCTTTCAGGTGAGGGACAATCTTAGGCAGAATGTAAGGACCCACGGTTGGAATGAAACCAATGTGCATTGGTCCGGTCATCGCTTCACCGTGGCCACTCGCCATATCCTTAAAAGTCTTCACTTCGTTGAGAATACGCTTGGCTTGTTCAACAAGTTGTAACCCTGATTCTGTAAATATGACCTTCCTTGGACTACGCTCGGTTAACTGAAGTCCGATTTCATCTTCTAGTTTGCGTATTTGACCGCTTAGTGTTGGCTGACTGACAAAGCACGCTTCTGCCGCTTTTCGGAAGTGTTTGTGCTCTGCGAGCGCCACCAAGTATTCAAAGTCACGAATGTTCATGATCAGTCTCTTACCTCAAGTTTAATAAGAACAAGGGTTTTCATAGCAACATTTTAAAAAAAATTCTCTTGATAGAATTTACCTATCAAAACCATAACATCAAACGATTAGATCTATCAAAAAATTTATCTAATAATGGGCTCAACAAAACGAAACAGAGCAGCGAAAAGCGTTAAGCTCTCCTAGAACAAAATTAAAATATCATTTAAGGAAATCAATATGTTTGCATCTAAAGAAGGTCAATCAATCCCTCAAGTCACATTCCCAACTCGCCAAGGTGATGCATGGGTTAACGTAACGACTGAAGAGCTATTCAAAGACAAAACAGTTATCGTATTCAGCCTACCAGGCGCGTTTACACCAACTTGTTCGTCAAGCCACCTTCCTCGTTACAACGAACTACATTCAGTGTTCAAAGAGAACGGTGTTGATGACATCCTTTGTGTTTCTGTAAACGATACGTTCGTAATGAACGCATGGAAAGCAGACCAAGAAGCAGAAAACATCACATTCATCCCAGATGGTAATGGTGATTTCACAGATGGCATGGGTATGTTAGTTGAGAAAAACGACATCGGCTTCGGCAAACGTTCATGGCGCTACAGCATGCTAGTTAAGAACGGCGTGGTAGAGAAAATGTTCATCGAAGAAGACGTACCAGGCGACCCGTTCAAGGTTTCTGATGCAGATACTATGCTGAACTACATTGCTCCAGAGCACAAAGAGCAAGAGTCAATTACAGTATTCACTAAGCCAGGCTGTCCTTTCTGTATGAAAGCGAAACAGAACCTAATCGACAAAGGTCTAAACTACGAAGAAGTAGTACTAGGTAAAGACGCTACTACTGTAAGCCTACGTGCAATCTCTGGTCGCACAACGGTTCCTCAAGTATTCATCGGTGGTAAGCACATCGGTGGTAGCGAAGAACTAGAAGCTTTCCTAGGCTAATCACTGCCAAAAGGCTAATCCACTCACTTGTGGGTTGGCTAACCCTATCGGGTTGAATCAAGCTTGTGGCTCGCATTAACCACAGTCACAAGCTAAACCTAATAAAACAGAACCACAAAACTGACCCGCTATCCTGACTCACTAAAAACATCACATGAGTTGGAGGGTTCGTTCACACTAAATTTAGCCATTGTGAGAAAATTATTATGAAACAAGTCAATGTAGATGTAGCAGTTATCGGGGGCGGTACGGCAGGTCTAGGATCTTACCGCGCTGCAAAAGCACACACTGACAGTGTCGTGATGATTGAAGGCGGCCCTTACGGTACAACCTGTGCTCGTGTTGGTTGTATGCCATCTAAACTGCTTATTGCAGCTGCAGAAAGCGTACACCAAATCGAGAAAGCTCCGGCTTTTGGCGTTCACCCACAAGGTGATATCGTAATTAACGGTCGTGAAGTAATGGACCGAGTGAAGTTTGAGCGTGACCGTTTTGTTGGTTTTGTTTTAGAGGGCGTAGATGAAATCCCAGAGCAAGATAAGATCTCTGGCTACGCAAAATTCTTAGACGACAACACACTTCAAGTTGATGACCACACAGTGATCACGGCAAAGCGTATTGTTATCGCAACCGGCTCTCGCCCTGCATACCCAGCGGTGTGGAATGAACTTGGCGACCGCCTAATTATTAACGACGACTTATTCAGCTGGGATGATTTACCAGAATCAGTTGCCGTATTTGGACCAGGTGTAATTGGTCTAGAGCTTGGTCAGTCGCTACATCGCTTAGGTGTTAAGACCAAACTGTTCGGCTTGGGTGGTCAAGTTGGTCCAGTAACTGACCCAGAGATCATGGCTTACGCAGATAAAACCTTCAATGAAGAGTTCTACCTAGATGCCGACGTGAAAATCGAAAGCATGAAGCGTATTACCACTGAAGCGGGTGAGCCACGTGTCGAAATCCAGTTCATCAATAAACAAGGTCAGCTAGAAGCCAATATCGTTGAGTATGTGCTGGCAGCAACAGGTCGTCGCCCTAACACTGACAAACTTGGTCTAGAAAATACCTCTCTTGAGCTTGATGAGCGTGGTGTGCCAGTTGCAGACCACTACACACTGCAAACATCGTTACCATCAATCTTTATTGCGGGCGATGCCAGCAACCAACTGCCCCTGCTACATGAAGCAGCAGACCAAGCTCGCATTGCCGGCGACAATGCAGGTCGCTTCCCTGAGATTCGTGCAGGCCTACGCCGCTCTAAAATCTCAGCGGTTTTCTCTGACCCGCAAATCGCGATGATTGGTGAAACTTACAAAGAGATCACTACTCGCTTAGGCACATGTGGTTGTTTCGCAACGGGTGAAGTATCTTTCGAGAACCAAGGCCGCTCACGAGTGATGCTACGTAACAAAGGTATTCTGCACGTTTACGGCGAGCAAGGTACAGGTCGCTTCCTTGGTGCTGAAATGATGGGACCAAATGCAGAACACTTAGCGCACTTGTTAGCATGGGCACACCAAAACAAGATGACGGTTTCTGAAATGCTAGATATGCCGTTCTATCACCCAGTAATCGAAGAAGGTGTACGAACTGCACTGCGTGACCTCAACGCGAAACTGCACTTAGGTCCAGAGATGGTGAAACACTGCCTAGACTGTGGTCCAGGTTGTTAATCTCGGTGGATTGAGACAGGTAACCATTTGCTCTATTAACATAGATTAGATACTAAAAAGGAAAGCCATTGGCTTTCCTTTTGGTTTTTTGGCAACGAGCAAATAACAGGTTCCCGATGATGCTCCTTCATCGCTTTCGGGAATGACGTTGATTTATTTAAGCAACTAAACCAAAACTTAACCCGTCAATCCAGAACCGAGGGACGAAGTATCTGGAATCTCTTAAACCGTTACTTATCGCTAAATGCGAGAGAATTACTTCTCAGCTGCAATCACAGAGATCTCAACCAGTAGTGCTTCACGAGCCATGTCGCCAGTCACACATGCGCGAGCTGGAGCGTGACCTTCTGGAACCCATGCATCCCATACCGCGTTCATTTCTTGGAAGTCTTTCATGTCTTTCAAGTAAATCGTTGCTGACAGCATGTGCTCTTTGTCGCTGCCGCCTTGCTCAAGTAACGTTTCTACTTTATCTAGCATCGTCTGTGTTTGCTCTGTAATGCCTTTTGTTGCATCAGCACAAACTTGGCCACATAGGTAGATAGTACCGTTGTGTTTAACAATACGGCTCATGCGTTGCTTGGTTTCTTGGCGCTCAATCATCGATCTTCTCTCTCTATGTCACCGTGATCCAATATCTTGTGACTGTTATTATCAGGTCAACAAGCATAACGCGAATCAAGCCCAAGATGACATGTCTTCATTGCAATAAAAATGAAAAAATCTTCAACAAACTCGGTCGTTGCCAACATTGTATGAATCAACTCACGGTATTGTCGATATTGAGTTGGGGAGTATGGTGGCTGTTTTTCAAGGAAGACCCAAAAACCATCAACGCCATCGCTTTGATGATGGCAGCTTTCGCATTCAGTGGCTTATTGTCGCTGCATTGGATAATGAAATTTGTGGTGCTGCCTTTGAGAAGCAAAAAGCGTTAGCTGAGGTATTTGTAGGACAGGCGATCATCTCAATTATCGAGTTATCATCTTTTGCCAAATAGCAGATAGAAAAAAGCCCCAAAACCAATCGGTTTTGGGGCTTTCTTAGAAAATTCTAAGAAAAAGCAGTGGTACTTTAATAGACCGGGCTTTTCTTAGTTTGTTCCCAAAAAAGATCAGATTTTTGATCTTTTTTTTAGGAGCTATAAAATCAACACCTTATGCAACATTAACCTTAGCGATAATCTGCTCTACCAAGTTCACTTCCAACGCAACTTCATCACATGCATGTTGACGAGGACACTGGTCACAATCTTTCAGTACCTTCTCAGGCAATAGAGATTTCGATGTTGGTAAGAAATCATGCTTCATAAAGAACTCTGGTGTACGAGTCAGTACGAACACTTTCTTGATTGCCATTTGTCGCGCTTTCTCAACCAAGTGCTGAACAATCGCAGTGCCCTGCCCTTGACCTTGCCAGCCAGCTTCGACACCCAGTGAACGGATTTCCGCTAAGCCAGAGTCATAGACATAGAGCGATGCACAACCGGTCACTTCGCCATGATGTTCTGCTACGGCGAATGAGCCAATATCACGCACCAGTTCATTACGAGAACGAGGCAGGTTTTCACCCATGTTCGCCCAGTAAGCGACCATGCCTTCCAACGCTTCAATGTCAGTCAAACGAGCAGGACGAACCTTAACGATAGAGGTATCACGCTGCGCCAAACGCTTCTCAGCTTGGTCAACCGCATAAGCCACTTGCTTCGGTGATACACCACCTAGCGCACTACGTTTTTCAAGACATGATTCAATGGTCAGGATGTCGTACACATCCTCTTCTATCACCTCAGAGAACTCTTTCATCTCTGCGATGGTTAATTCTTCTAGCGCGCAACCTTTCGCAATCGCCGCGACGACGGTTACACCGACAATATGGTGGGCTTCACGGAAAGGAATGCCTTTCGCTACTAGGTAATCAGCCAGCTCAGTAGAGTTTGCATAACCTTGCTTCGCCGCTTCAAGTGTACGCTCGCCGTTCACTTTGATGCCGTCAAAACACAGTGCCGCCATTTCCATACAGTCATTCCAAGTGTCTAAAGCGTCGAACAGACCTTCTTTATCTTCTTGCATGTCTTTGTTGTAAGCCAAAGGCAGTGCTTTCACTGTCATCATCATGCCAGCAAGTGAACCGTATACACGGCCTGTTTTACCACGGATAAGCTCTAGCGCATCCGGGTTTTTCTTCTGTGGCATCAGAGATGAACCTGATGTCACGGTATCCGCTAACTCAATGAAATTTGATTCACCAGAGTTGTAGAAGATCATATCTTCCGCAAGACGCGAAAGATGAAGCATAGAGATAGAAGCGATCGACATCAGCTCCATCACATGATCACGGTCAGATACTGAATCTAAAGAGTTGCGCGTTGCACGACGGAAACCTAAGTTGTGAGCTAACTCTTCACGGTCCATCGGGTAAGCGGTTCCTGCAAGGGCACCAGAACCCAGCGGACATGTATCTAGACGCTTAATCGCATCATTCAAACGCGAGTAATCACGCTCAAACATTTCAACGTAAGCCAAACACCAGTGAGCAAACGTTACTGGCTGCGCACGTTGTAAGTGAGTGTAGCCAGGAAGCACAGTACCTTGATGCTGGGAAGCGACATTAACCATTTGACTCTGCAGGCGATCAAGCGCTAGCAGCAGTTGGTTACCTTGCTGACGACACCATAGTTTTAGGTCTGTCGCCACTTGGTCATTACGAGAACGGCCAGTGTGAAGCTTTTTGCCCAAATCACCGACTTTGCCGATAAGTTGTTGTTCAACCCAGCTGTGAATGTCTTCTGCATCAGAACGTAGAATCTGTTCAGGATCTTCCATCACCTCAAGTTTTAGCTCATTCAGCGCTAACTCAAGCTTCTGCTGCTCTTCTTCTGTTAATACGTTGACCGACAGTAGAGCTTTAGACCAGGCAATTGAGCCCACAATGTCTTGCTCAGCCAATCGGTAATCAAAACGAAGAGAATCGTTAAAATCTTTAAACCGCGTGTCTGCTGCTTGGGTAAATCTACCGCCCCATAATGCCATTGTGTATCTCCTAATTGCACAGTGCTCACTGTTTTTGCAAATGATAATTCTGATTAAGATTCAGTATTTTTCTGATGGTTTAAACTTACGGCAATTCAAAATGAAAATAAAGTATTAATTCATTTTTTTCACATATTTATTCACCAAAAGATTCATCCATTGATTCTTTACAGCGTAGAGCGCGAATTATATGCCATCCCATAGTAAAAACCGAAGCTGATTTATTAGGCGATTAGAAAGTAAAATGCCCACTCACTAATCAATAGTGAGTGGGCTTTGCATAATCATGTCTATTTACTGGCCTTCAATATTTCAGTGAAGGCTAGCTCACTAACTCATTGTTAGTATTACTTTTGGCTATTTAGAGCACGGATACGGCTTGATAGCGAGTAAAGACGGATGAAGCCTTCAGCATGGCTTTGGTCGTAAACTTCATCTTCACCAAAGGTTGCAAACTCTTCTGAGTATAGGCTGTTGTCAGAACGCTTCTGAGTTACCGTTGCGTGGCCTTTGTAAAGCTTAACAACTACCTCACCATTCACGTCTTGCGCTAGCTCTCCTGTCGCAGCAAGAATTGACTTACATAGTGGAGTGAACCAACGACCATCGTATACAAGGTGAGAAGCTTTAACGCCTAGTTCTTCACGGAATTCAAATGCTGCTTTATCAAGAACCAGTTGCTCTACTGCACGCAGTGCTTCCATCATAATAGTACCACCCGGAGTTTCGTAACAACCACGCGACTTCATACCAACAAGACGGTTCTCTACGATATCGATACGACCAACACCGTGCTTAGCACCCTTCTCGTTCAGGTAAACCAGTGCGTTGTATGGCGTCATTGTTTCACCGTCAACGGCAACCACTTCGCCCTTTTCTACTTTAAGCGTTACTGTTTCAGATTCGTTTGGCGCTTGCTCAGGGTCTACCGTCCAAGCCCAGCAATCTTCGTTTGGCGCGTTCCATGTATCTTCTAGTACGCCACCTTCTGTAGAGATGTGCCATGCGTTTGCATCACGCGAGTAGATCTTAGTCAGAGAAGCAGTACAAGGGATGTTACGCTCAGCTAGGTAATCCAGACATTCTTCACGGCTTACTAGATCCCATTCACGCCATGGTGCGATTACGTGTAGATCTGGTGCTAGTGCAGCAAATGCACCTTCAAAACGAACTTGGTCATTACCTTTACCCGTACAACCGTGACACAGTGCGTCTGCACCTACTTTACGTGCCACTTCAACCTGTGCCTTAGCAATGATTGGACGAGCCATTGAAGTACCTAGTAGGTATTTGCCTTCGTAGTAAGCACCGGTTTTTAGCGTTGGGAAGATGTAATCAGCAACCATCTCTTCTTTAAGGTCAGCGATATAACACTCAGAAGCACCTGAAGCTTTTGCTTTCTCTTCAATACCTTCTAGCTCTTCAGCACCTTGGCCAACATCCGCGACAAACGCCACTACTTCACAGTCATAGTTCTCTTTCAACCATGGAATGATTACTGATGTGTCTAGACCGCCAGAGTAGGCTACTACAACTTTCTTTACGTTAACTTTGCTCATTTTCTTTCTCCTAGTTTCCATACTGCACATGGCGGTCAGCGTTGGAAATGACTTCATAATTATATGTTTATTTAATTTGTCTAAATTCTTTAAGTAGTGACTCGCAGTGAGGCCTACTGAGGTAAAAACTGTGTTCCTATGCTTTTACCTGAAAACAGTTGTGTTAGCTTTTCTGGGTATCGCCACGTCGCGACTTCGATTGGTCGTCCAAGGTCGTTAGCAGCTTCTAGTGCGGCTTGAACCTTCACGATCATGCCATCAGTAATCACTTTACCTTCGATAAGGTCATCAGCTTGCTGCTGGTTAAGGCTTGGAATGAGGTGGCCTTTGCCATCTAGTACGCCACTGACATCAGAAAGAAGTACCAGCTCAGCATCAAGTGCACCAGCAACAGCAACCGCAGCTTGGTCAGCATTAACATTCATCAGCTGACCTTGTTCAGTCAGACCAATTGAACTAATGATTGGTAGTGCGCCCGCATTCAGAATGGCTTGTAGAACGGTTGAATCACCTGGCTCAGCTTTGCCAACTGCGCCCAGTTCAGGGTTCAATTCGCTCACTTTGCATAAACCACCATCAGCTAGGCTCAAGCCAACAGCATTAATACCGTCTTTAATCGCCTGACCTTGCAGTAATTTATTCGCCGTGCCCGCTAGCGCGCCAGCAATAACAGGGATCTGATCATAAGGAGTAACGCGCAGACCTTCTTTCTTAACGGTCTCAAGGTTCAACTTATTCATCAAATCATCAACAAGGTAACCACCGCCGTGAACAATCACGATAGGTCGTTGTGCTTGTTGTTGGTAAGCAGAGATAGCACCAAATAACTTGCTCAGTGTTTCACCACAAGATAGCGCAGCGCCACCTAACTTTATGATTAATGGTTGATTATTAAGGCTCATATCTAGATTCCTTTACACTAACGCAGTTAATGGCGCAAAACCATAACGTAAATTTAAACACTGCATCGCTTGGCTAGATGCACCCTTCAATAAGTTATCAATCGCTGAAACAACGATGATGTGTTGACCTTGTACCTTCCAACCTAAATCGCAGAAAGGTGTCTGTTCTACATCTTGGATTCTTGGCAATGTCTCTTCGAGCAACCTTACGGCTGGCTTGCCTTGGTAAGCTTGTTCAAAGGCATCTTGTACCTGTTGTTCTGTCACGCCCTGAGCCAGCTTCATAGTAATGGTCGCTAAAATGCCGCGCTTAAAGTTTCCTAGGTGCGGAGTAAAAATCACATCACATCCTAAATGTGCAGCCATTTCAGGTTGATGACGGTGGTTAAATACACCATAAGCTTGCAAGCTCACTTCACAGAAGCTGTTGACCATAGTCGCCTTGCGCCCTGCTCCGCTGACGCCACTGGTCGCGTTAATCACTGGCCACTGGTTCTCGTCAAGTAACTTAGCTTCAACTAGAGGCTTAATCGCCAGTTGCGATGCCGTTGGGTAACAGCCTGCGACTGCAACAAGCTGAGCTTCTTTTATTTCTTGTTCGTTCCATTCAGCTAAGCCGTAAGCCGCTTTATCTAGCCACTGTTCGTGTTGGTGTTCAAAGCCGTAAAACTCTTGGTAGAAGTTTTCACCTTTAACTCTAAAAGCACCCGATAGATCGAATACTTGGCAATCATTCTCTAGAAAGATTGGAGCGAGGTCATGACTCACTTCATGTGCTGTCGCTAGGAAAATTACATCAGACTGTTTTGCCACTTCTTCTGGATTAGTCAGCGGCTGAACTGGCATATCAATCAAGCCCGCTAGCTTACCGTGTAGCGATGCAATAGGTTTACCTGCGTCTACACTATTGGCTGAGACATACAAACCTGATAGCGTGAGCTCAGGGTGTCTGTTTATCATTAGAGCCAGTTCTGCTCCTGTGTAGCCGCTTGCGCCAATGACCGTGGTTTTCAACATCTCAACACATCCATTTCTGAGGTAAGTTACATTTCAAAATTTGACTATTCATACTTAATTTTTAGCTCTATCTGATTTCTTATGCATTAAATATGATTTAATATGTGTTTTACCGACTTATGGTTTTCCTGTCAATAGTAGAAGTGAAGATATTATGCAATTACCGAGTTTCCTTGAGGTCTATAAAGGCCTAATTTCCACCGACTCTATTAGTTCTACTGATCCAAGCTGGGATCATGGCAACGAGAAAGTGATCGAAAAAATGGCTCAATGGTTTAAAGACCTGGGCTTTAGCGTAGAAGTCGTGGAAGTTGAGCCTGGCAAGCATAATATGATCGCTAAAAAGGGCTCAGGTGAAGGCGGCTTATTATTGGCTGGACACAGCGATACCGTTCCATTTGATGAAGGGCGTTGGAATTTCGACCCTCACGCACTGACAGAACACAACAATCGCTTCTACGGATTGGGCACTGCCGATATGAAAGGCTTTTTTGCCTTTATCTATGAAGCTGTAAGAAAGATGGATTGGAGCAAACAGACCAAGCCACTTTATGTATTGGCAACCTGTGATGAAGAGACCACCATGCTAGGTGCGCGTCACTTCACTGAAAATGCACCGTTTAAACCGGATTACTGCATCATTGGAGAGCCGACTAGCCTAGTGCCTATTCGTGGTCATAAAGGTCATGTCGCTAATGCAGTGCGGGTAACCGGTAAATCGGGCCACTCTTCAGACCCGGCATTAGGCGTCAACGCCATTGAAATCATGCATGAAGTGCTGTTTGCTTTAATGCAGCTGCGCGACAAGCTAGTCAAAGAGTACCATCACCCGGGTTTTGCGATTCCAAGCCCGACACTAAACCTAGGTCATATTCATGGTGGTGACAGCGCTAACCGTATCTGTGGCTGCTGTGAGCTGCACTACGACGTACGTCCTCTGCCTGGTATCAGCTTAGACGGTTTAAATAACATGCTGCGCAGCGCACTCAAAGAAGTGGAAGCAAAGTGGCCGGGCAGAATTGAAATTACACCACTGCATGAACCTATCCCGGGGTACGAGTGTCAGCACGACCATCCATTTATCGGTGGCATGGAATCAGTGTGTGAGATTGAATCGCAAACCGTGAACTACTGTACTGAAGCGCCTTTCCTTCAAGAACTTTGCCCAACCTTAGTTCTGGGCCCAGGTTCGATTGACCAAGCCCACCAGCCGGATGAATTTTTAAGCTTTGATTTCATCGACCCAACGATTGATATTTTAGGTAAATCAATCCGTAAATATTGTTTCTAGCGATTACTTTTCTTCCAATATTTTCGTATAAAAGCCACTCGAAAAAGTGGCTTTTATTCTGTTATCCCTGACACAGCCTGATCTTGTAATTAAATTTCACTTTGATTCCGAAGTGTTGGAAAATTTACTTCTCCCGCATTTCGAAAACTAATAATTGCAAACTTAGAATGCTTTATTTGACTAGATACAGCAGTTTTCGCTAGATTGTGTACTTAACAAGGAACAATGGATGTAATTTTTTTACGAGGCAGGATGACAATGAACGAGAAATACGCCGCTCTCAAGAGTAACGTAAGCATGCTGGGACGCTTGCTAGGTAACACAATCCAAGATGCACATGGTGACGTTATCTTAGAGAAAGTGGAAACTATCCGTAAACTTTCCAAATCCGCCCGCGCAGGCAACAAAGCTGACCGTGACAGCCTAGTTGAAGAAATCAAAAACCTGCCGAACGAACAACTGACCCCTGTTGCTCGTGCATTTAACCAATTTCTCAACCTCACTAATATGGCAGAGCAGTACCACACCATTTCTCGCCACTGTGAGGAGCATGTTTGTGAACCAGACGTGCTGCAATCTCTATTTTCCAAATTAAATCAGAATGACATCAGCAAGCTAGACGCGGCTCAAGCCGTCCGCGACCTGAACATTGAACTCGTTCTGACTGCACACCCAACAGAAATCACTCGCCGCACTATGATCAACAAGCTTGTTAAGATCAACGAGTGTCTGTCTAAATTAGAATTAAGCGACCTATCACACAAAGAGCGAGTGAAAACAGAACGTCGCCTAGAGCAACTTATCGCTCAAGGTTGGCACTCTGATGTGATTCGTCAGCAACGCCCAACGCCACTTGACGAAGCGAAATGGGGCTTTGCGGTTGTAGAAAACTCGCTTTGGGAAGCCGTTCCTGACTTCCTACGCGACATGGATGGCCGACTAAAAGGCTACCTTGGTGAAGGCTTGCCTATTGATGCGCGCCCAGTACATTTCTCATCTTGGATGGGTGGTGACCGCGATGGTAACCCATTCGTAACGCACACCATCACCAAAGAAGTCCTACGTCTATCTCGCTGGAAAGCCGCTGACCTTTATTTAGGTGACGTAAACGAACTGATTACCGAACTGTCGATGACTAAGTGTAATGATGCCGTTCGTGAATTGGCTGGTGACGAACACGAAGCTTACCGTGCAATCTTGAAGAGCCTACGCACTCTGCTAAACAACACGCTAGAAGTGCTAGATGCAAAGCTGCATGACACAGAAGTACCTAAGAAAGAAACACTACAGAACATCGACCAACTTTGGACGCCGCTGTACGCGTGTTACCAGTCGCTACACGAATGTGGCATGGGCGTAATCGCAGACGGTTCTCTACTTGATACTTTGCGCCGCCTAAAAGCGTTCGGTGTACATCTAGTTCGTCTCGATGTTCGTCAAGAAAGTACCCGTCACTCAGATGTACTGTCTGAACTGACTCGCTACCTAGGCATTGGCGATTACGACCAATGGAGCGAGCAAGACAAGATTGCTTTCTTAACCAATGAATTAAGCTCTAAGCGTCCGCTACTTCCTCGCGATTGGGAGCCATCGGAACAGGTTAAAGAGGTTTTAGACACCTGTAAGGTCATTGCAGCTCAACCTCGTGAAGCCTTCGGTGCTTACGTAATTTCAATGGCTCGCACTGCATCAGATGTACTGGCTGTTCACTTGCTACTGCAAGAATGTGGCTGCCCGTACCGCATGGACGTGTGTCCACTGTTCGAAACCCTGGACGACTTGAACAACTCAGAAGCGGTGATGAAGCAGCTAATGAGCATCGACCTATACCGTGGCTTCATACAAAACCACCAAATGGTAATGATCGGCTACTCAGACTCAGCGAAAGATGCGGGCGTAATGTCTGCAGGTTGGGCGCAGTATGATGCGATGGACAAGCTGGTTAAGGTTTGTGAAGAAGAAGGCATTGAGCTGACACTATTCCACGGTCGTGGCGGTACGGTTGGTCGCGGTGGTGCGCCAGCACACGCTGCACTGCTTTCTCAGCCACCTAAGAGCTTGAAAGGCGGCCTGCGTGTAACTGAGCAAGGTGAAATGATCCGCTTTAAGCTTGGCTTGCCAGATGTTGCGGTAAACAGCTTCAACCTGTACGCAAGTGCGATTCTAGAAGCGAACCTTCTGCCGCCACCAGAGCCAAAACAAGAGTGGCGCGACTTAATGGAAGTGCTATCTCAAGTCTCTTGTGAAGCTTACCGCAACGTGGTTCGTGGTGAAGAGAAGTTTGTTCCTTACTTCCGTCAAGCAACACCAGAGCTAGAGCTAGGTAAACTGCCTCTAGGTTCTCGCCCTGCTAAACGTAACCCGAACGGCGGCGTAGAAAGCCTACGTGCAATTCCATGGATCTTCTCTTGGAGCCAAAACCGCTTGGTACTTCCTGCATGGTTAGGCGCTGGTGAAGCGATCCAGTACTCAGTAGACCAAGGCCACCAAGCCCTACTGGAAGAAATGTGTCGCGAATGGCCATTCTTCTCTACTCGCTTAGGTATGTTGGAAATGGTGTACTCGAAGTGCAACATGGAGATCGCTAAGTACTACGACCAACGTCTTGTTGACGAAGAGCTATTGCCTCTGGGTGAGTTACTGCGTGAACAGCTGCAAAAAGACATCAAAACCGTACTAAATGTAGAGAACAACGAGAACCTGATGCAGAGCGACCCTTGGGGGCTTGAGTCAATTCGCCTTCGTAACATCTACGTAGAGCCATTGAACATGCTTCAAGCTGAGCTGCTGTACCGTACTCGTAAGTGCGAAACACCACCAGCAGAGTTAGAAGAAGCGCTAATGGTGACCATTGCAGGCATTGCTGCAGGCATGCGAAACACCGGTTAATTAGTGATTCACACTACAAACTAGACAAAAGGTCGCCATGTGCGACCTTTTTATTTCAAAAAAATAACCATAATGAGTTTTTTGTCAGTTTTTTGGGTTATTTTACCCATGTATTCTACTTTATGCTTATTATTTAGATATAATACTGCTCCGCTGCGGAAACACTCAATAATCATAATCTGCAGTACTTTGACCAATAAACTGGTCGACCTAGGTGATAAACGGCTTTGTAAGGTGACATAACCAACCCATGAGTTGGTACAACTTAAACATAACCAATATAACGTGCCACTAGAAGCACACTTGATGTTTAAGTATTTGTTTACTGTTTACCATTTGGATTTCAGACATGTCATTACCACACGTAATTTTAACCGTTCTAAGTACACGCGACGCTACTGGTTACGATATCACAAAAGAATTCTCTGCAAGCATCGGTTACTTCTGGAAAGCTAGCCATCAACAAGTTTACCGCGAGCTAAATAAAATGGCTCAGAACGAACAGGTAACTTGCGTGCTTGAACCTCAAGAAGGCAAACCTGATCGTAAAGTTTACTCTATCACCGATGCTGGCCGCAGTGCTCTAGGTGAATGGTTTGAACAGCCGACTGCACACCCAACTGTTCGTGACGAGTTCTCAGCTAAGCTAATGGCTTGCGCTGTACAACCTTCTGACGCGTACCGTGTACAACTTTCTGAACTTGTAGAAGAATCTCGCAAATTGGTTTCTCATTACCGTGAAATCGAAGCGGCTTACTACTTAACACCAGCAACGCTAGACAAGCAAGCTCGTCTTGAGCGTCTAACACTTCGTCGCAACCTACTTATCCGTGAAGCATGGATTGTATGGGCTGAAGAAGTACTGCTTGAACTTGGCGCTCTTGCTTAAGTTAAGCTAGAAACTAGAAACTAGAAACTAGAAACTAGAAACTAGAAACTAGAAACTAGAAACTAGAAACTAGAAAAGTAAAAGGCTTGAACTCCAAGAGTCCAAGCCTTTTTTGTATCTGTAGGATTTGAATTTTACAGCGATGTTTTTACAAGAGCTTAGGCTTTACTTCTTGGTTTTTACTTAAAGCGCAGCAACCTGTGGGCGTACACCTAACGTATGGCACAGTGCGTAGGTCATTTCTGCACGGTTTAGGGTATAGAAGTGGAAGTCTTTCACACCTTCACGACTCAGTGTACGAACCATATCAATCGCTTGGCTAGCACCAACAAGCTGACGAGTGGTTGGATCATCATCCAAACCTTCAAATTGCTTCGCCATCCAACCCGGTACTTTCACGTTATTCATCGCAGCAAAGCGAGACGCTTGCTTGAAGTTAGAGACCGGTAAGATACCCGGTACAATCTCAACATCAACGCCAGCCGCTACACAACGGTCACGGAAACGTAGGTAGCTTTCCACATCAAAGAAAAACTGGGTAATAGCTCGGTTAGCACCGGCATCTACTTTGCGTTTTAGGTTGATAAGATCCGATTGAGCGCTTTTTGCTTCAGGGTGAACTTCAGGGAATGCCGCCACTGAGATATCAAAGTCGTGGCGAGATTTCAGTAGCTCAACTAAGTCAGATGCGTACATTTCTGGTGCACCACCGCCTGGTGGAATATCACCACGCAGCGCAACGATACTTTCAATACCATTTGCCCAGTAGTCGTCAGCAATTTGGATTAGCTCTTCACGGCTCGCATCAATACACGTTAGGTGCGGTGCAGCAACAAGACCGGTTTGGTTTTTGATCTCTTTAATGATTGAGTGGGTACGGTCACGCTCACCTGAGTTTGCACCGTAGGTCACTGAAACAAATTTTGGTTGCAGCGTTTTAAGACGGTGAACAGAATTCCACAGAGTCTCTTCCATCTTTTCACTGCTTGGCGGAAAAAACTCAAATGACACATTGATGTTGTCAGAAAGCTCAGCGATGTTCTGATTTAAAGCGTCGATATGACTAGCGTGTGTGTATCCCATCTTACTCTCCCTGTGGCAAAAGCAACCACTAAAATCTCAAACCCTCAAACGACGTTTAGACGTCTATATGTCCACAGAATGTATTGAATACGATTTAATGTCAACAGATCCATTATGAATTTTTCTCAAGTAGATCGTGAGCAAAACTCAAGTCGTTAGATTCGTCGCAAAGCAGAAATAAGGAAGAGAAAAGGCCGAGAAACACATCGTGCTTTCAGCCTTATTTATCTTAGTGAATAGTATGCTATTTACGTTTCATAGCAAATGATCTGAGTATTAGAACAAGCTCGACATTCGGTTCAAATCAGACTGAATTGCGCCAGCCGTTACTTCACGTCCAGCGCCTGGGCCACGAATAACCAATGGGTTATCTTTGTACCATTTGCTCTCAATCGCAAAGATGTTGTCGCAAGGCAGCAAGTTCGCCAGAGCGTGCTCTTTCGATAACGCTTCAACACCCACCGTTGCTTTGCCGTTCTTTTCTAAACGCGCGACGTAACGTAGTACCTTTTGCTGAGAATGCGCTTTCTCCAAACGCTCCGCCAACTCTTCACTCAGAACAGAGGCTTTATCAAAGAAGTCATCCACCGATAGGTCTTGCAGCTCTTCCGGGACCAGTGATTCCACTTTTACGTTTTCAGGTTCAATATCTAAACCCGACTCACGAGCCAGAATTACCAATTTACGCATCACATCGGAACCGTCGAGGTCAGCACGAGGGTCTGGTTCTGTAAGGCCTTGTTGCCATGCTAAATCCACCAGCTCGCTGAAAGGTACCGTGCCATCAAACTGTTGGAATAACCAAGACAACGTGCCAGAGAAGATACCCGACAACGCAATAATGTCATCGCCACTTTCACGCAGGTCACGTACCGTGTGGTTAATCGGTAAACCGGCACCAACAGTCGCGTTGTACAACCAATGACGACTGATCTTAGCAAATGCATCTTGTACCTGATGGTAATACTCGCTTGATGCGGAACCTGCCACCTTGTTCGCCGAGATCAAGTGAATGCCTTGCTGAGCAATCTGCAGATACTTTTCTGCAAGTGCTTGGCTCGCAGTCACATCGAGTACAACTGCTTCGTCGTATCCCTGAATAGATCCCAAACGCTCTAGCCAGTCGTTACCATTGTTAGCAATGGCTTCGTCATCAAAGCGCTCACCGACAGAGGTTGTATCGATGCCTTGGTCGTCGAACCAATAGGTTTGGCTATCCACCACGGCAACCAATTCAAAATTCATTCCGCGGCGCTTTTCAAGTTCAGCCTTTTGCTCTGCAAACAGACTCAGCCAGCTTGAACCAATGTTACCCTTGCCACACAAAGCAATCGCAACACGCTTCTGCGCTTGGAATAGTTGAGAGTGAATGCCCTTCACTAAGCTTGATGTTTCACTCTTACGGATCACCGCCACTAAGCTCAGGCCAGAGTTCGCTTCTGAGATGAACTCAACCGATGAACTCTTTAATTGCTGATAAAAACCGTAGCAGTGGTTCGGGTTCTTCGTCACACCCGCACCAACGGCAGCAATCAGAGAGAAGCCTTCTTTCAGCTTAATCTCAGCGTCAATTGCGTGATCTTGTAGATATTCCAGAGCACCACCCGCAATCTCTTCTGTGTAAGCAAGACGCAAACAGTGTTGATCAGGTTCTAGCTCATAAGCCAGCGGCTCTAGTTGAGCACGCTTAAGCCCTTCAAGCACTTCACTTTCTATACGGTCGAAATCATGTCCGTGGCCAAAGGTCAGTTGCACGATAAGCACTTCATCTAGAGAAGTAATGATTTTTGCACCGCGACCTGATGCCAGAACACGCTCAATCTGAGTTGAACCTGACTCTGGCTGGTAGCTGCAACGTAAGCTAAGGTCCATCGCACTTTGTGCGACAGGTTGTAACGTGCGGCTATGAAGCACAGGGGCGGCTAGACGAGCGAGTTCACTGGCTTCATCAAGGCGAAGCAGAGGCAATAGACACGCATCCGACACCAAACGTGGGTCAGCACTGTATACGCCAGCTACGTCACTCCAAATGGTTACGCGATCCACTTCAGCTAAAGCGCCAATCACAGTTGCTGAATAGTCTGAACCGTTGCGACCAAGCAATACGGTTTCACCATCGCTGTTTTGTGCCATAAAGCCGGTAATCACCACACGACAATGGGCATGCTGCGCTAATGCCTCTTTAATCAGAGGGTAAGAACGTGCACGATCCACTTCTGGCTGAGCGCCCACCTCTGCACGTAAGTAAGCACGAGCATCTTGCGCGACGGCTCGTAAATCATGTTGGCACAACAAAGCAGCTAACAGACGTGAAGACCAAACCTCACCATGTCCAAGCACTTTTGCTTTTTGAGATTCGCTTAAAGGAGCTGTTAGCTCACCCAAAGCGGTAAACTCTTGTTGAATGGTGTCCGTAAGTTGTGCAGCAGATTCCCCCTCAAGCAGTGCTTCAATCAGTTCAAGCTGGAACTGACGAAGTGCTTGTAGGCATTCATGAGCAATACGACCATCTTTATCAAGCGCTTCTACAAACTCAATCAAACGGTTAGTGGTTTTGCCTGCTGCCGACACAACCACTAAGTCTGTTGCTGATGAATACTCTCTAAGAATGTTCACCACACGCAGGTAACACTCAGGGTCAGCTAAACTGCTACCACCAAATTTATGTAGCTGGCGAAAGGTTGCCATTATTACCCCTCCCCTTCAGCGATAAAGCGTTGTGTCTTTTCAAACGCATGATTGAGGTCATCAATCAGGTCCTCTGCATCTTCAAGGCCAACAGAAAGACGCAGCAACTGTTGAGAAACGCCCGCTTCTGCCAGCGCTTCTTCACCCATCGCACGATGAGTCATCGACGCAGGGTGACAAATCAGGCTCTCTACACCGCCAAGTGATTCCGCTAAAGAGAACAGCTCTAACTCGCCAACAAAGTATTTGAGTGCCTCGAATGAAGCTGCAAACTCAAAGCTCAACATTGATCCAAAGCCTGACTGTTGCTTCTTCGCGATCTTGTGACCTGGATGTTCAGGAAGGCTTGGGTGATAAATCGCACCGACAAGATCTTGCTGTTGCAGCGCAGTCAAAATTTCACGCGAACTCTCTTCGTGAACGCGCATACGCGCACCTAGCGTGCGAATACCACGTAGCGTCATGTAACTATCAAATGGAGTACCGGTCGCACCAATACAGTTGCCCCACCATGCTAGCTCTTCAGCATGCTCTTCTGTTTTAGTGATCACCACACCACCAATAACATCCGAGTGGCCGTTGATGTATTTGGTCGTTGAGTGGATAACAAAGTCAGCCCCCAGCTCTAAAGGCTTTTGGAACACAGGAGTCAAAAACGTGTTGTCGACAGCAACTAGCGCACCTACACCTTTCGCCTTGCGGCAGGTTTCTGCAATATCAACCACGCGAACCAACGGGTTTGATGGTGTCTCCAATAAGATCAACTTTGGCTTAAGTGCGATCGCCGCATCTAATGCCTTTTGATCCGATTGATCAACAAACAGAACTTTGAAGTCACCTTTAAGAGAGCGAGTGTTAAACAGACGGTAAGTACCACCGTAGCAGTCGTGTGGTGCAACGATCAGATCATCGCTACCTAAGAAAGCTGAAACCCATAAGTTCAGTGCAGAAGTACCACAGTTAGTGACTACCGCGCCTTTGCCCGATTCAAGCTCAAACAGTGCTGTTTCTAATAAACCACGGTTTGGGTTACCAGAACGGGTATAATCATACTTTGGCACTTCACCAAAAGCGGGAAACCCATAGTTAGTCGAAAGATAAATAGGTGGGACAACGGCATGGTGTTGTGTGTCTGACTCGATACCAGTACGTACTGCGATTGTTGCTGGCTTCCGGCTGCTCATAGGTGCTTCCTTACAAGTTTGCGTCTGAGAGTCACAGCTGCTTGTCGGCATTTTGCGGCTGTGTTAGATATATGTTATTCACTTTACTTTCATAAATGTGAGACGTCAACACTTCTAGACGTCTACATGTCTTTGCTTATGGCGGTAAATCCCGCTAAAATCACCACTATTAATTTAATATAACAACTAAAGTGATGAAGGTACGCAATGGCCGACTGGAATGGTGAATACATAAGCCCATATGCTGAGCATGGAAAGAAAAGCGAACAAGTAAAGAAGATTACAGTTTCTATCCCTTTAAAAGTGCTAAAGGTGCTTACTGACGAGCGTACTCGCCGCCAGATCAACAACCTGCGCCACGCAACAAATAGTGAGCTACTGTGTGAAGCTTTTCTACATGCCTACACAGGCCAACCACTGCCAACGGATGAAGACCTTCGTAAAGACCGCCCAGATGATATTCCTGCAGAAGTGAAAAAGCTGATGACAGAGATGGGTATCGAGTTCGAAGCGTTTGACGAAGAATAACAATAACTCAGTCACTGCCTTCAATATTGATTCGCTTTAGCTGAATGTTCACATTACTGATTCGTCTTTTTAGTGTTCTGTGAATAAAAGATATAAAAAAACCGACTCCTGATGAGTCGGTTTTTTGTTATTTTGTTTAGCTTCTATGCCATGTAGTTAGCAGGCATTTCGATACGTGCAACGCCAGATTCAACGGCCGCTTCTGCTACTGCTTTCGCTACGCGAGGAAGTAGACGTGGATCCATTGGCTTAGGAATGATGTAACCCTTACCGAACTCAAGTGACGTCTCACCCGCTGCTTTTAGTACTTCCACAGGTACTTCTTCTTTCGCTAGGTCACGAATCGCTTTTACTGCCGCTAGTTTCATCTCGTCATTGATTTCGCTTGCACGCACATCAAGTGCACCACGGAAAATGAATGGGAAACAAAGTACGTTGTTTACTTGGTTAGGGTAATCACTGCGTCCTGTACCCATAATAAGGTCAGAACGAACTTCGTGAGCAAGCTCTGGCTTGATCTCTGGATCTGGGTTTGAACATGCAAACACAACTGGCTTATCAGCCATCAGCGTTAGTGCTTCTGCTGGTAGCAGGTTAGGACCTGATACGCCCAAGAATAGGTCAGCACCTTCGATAACATCTTCAAGCGTACGCTTATCTGTGTTGTTTGCGAATAGCTCTTTGTATTCGTTCAGATCATCACGACGAGTGTGGATCACACCTTTACGGTCAAGCATGTAGATTTTCTCACGCTGAGCGCCACACTTAATAAGTAGTTCCATACAAGCAACCGCTGCGGCGCCAGCACCTAAACAAACGATCTTACATTCTTCTAGCTTCTTACCTTGAAGCTCAATCGCGTTCAGCATACCTGCTGCTGTTACGATCGCTGTACCATGTTGGTCATCGTGGAATACAGGCACATCACAACGCTCAATCAGACGACGTTCAATCTCGAAACAGTCTGGTGCTTTGATGTCTTCTAGGTTAATACCGCCGAATGTATCTGCGATGTTCGCAACCGTATCGACAAACTCATCGATTGTGCGGTGTTTTACTTCAATATCGATAGAATCTAAACCAGCGAAACGCTTAAACAGTAGCGCTTTACCTTCCATAACCGGTTTAGAAGCAATTGGACCAAGGTTACCTAGGCCAAGAATCGCTGTACCGTTAGAGATAACTGCAACCATGTTGCCTTTACCTGTGTACTTGTAAACGTTATCTACATTCTGTGCGATCTCACGAACTGGCTCAGCCACGCCTGGGCTGTATGCAAGTGCTAGGTCTTCTGCAGAGTTTGCAGGCTTCGTCAGCTCAATGGCAATTTTGCCTGGAACTGGGAACTCATGATAATCAAGAGCTTGCTGACGGAATTGTTCTTGAGGTGATAATTCTTGAGAGGATTGATCTTGGCGGCTGTCTTCAGACATAGGTGTAGGTTCCTAGGATATTATTATTAGGGGGATCTTGTTCATGTTAATGGATGTACTTCAAAGTTCCTAGTTGGTAAAGGCCTCTGTCTCATTAAAAAACGAGATTTCACTACTAATAAGACCAGTGAGCAGTTGAAATTACTATCGCTTGTTGAACTTTCGAGCGGATTTGCAGTGATGAGTAATAAGCTAAGAATTACCCTTCAATATTGAGGTAAGCCGCTTAATACGGAAGAGAATGAAAGCTTGAAGTGAAAGCTTGAAGTGAAAGCTTGTGTTTTCTCGAATTTCAGGCAACAAAAAAGGACACCGAAGTGTCCTTTTTATGTCTAAATAGCGAGAATTACTTCTTGCTAGAAAGAGCACCGAAACGCTTGTTGAAGCGATCAACACGGCCGCCTGTATCTACGATACGTTGCTTACCAGTGTAGAACGGGTGACATTTGTCACATACGTCTAGGTGGATTGATTCTTTTGCTAGCGTTGAGTTGAACTCAAAAGTGTTGCCGCAAGAACAAGTAGCAGTAACTGCTTTGTATTCTGGGTGGATTCCAGCTTTCATGGGATAACCTCAAGTAGGCCGTGTCGCTATACGATTCTAAGCCGCACACCACACGTAGTTTAAAAAAGAAATAAAGACACCGCTTATCACTAAAGCGCGATCAAGCCATACCTTTAAGGCGCAGTATAGTAATGAATCTGTGAGGTAGGATCAACTGATTTGATACATTTTTCGCCAATATTGATATTATTTTCTTCATCAGTTGAAATTCTTTGGCAGCAGCGACTTTCAGGTACTCACTTCCCCTTGTCAGCTAAACTGTTTCTCGAATTTGAGCGCCTTATCCTTTAGACTGTTCGCTCTCGTCAACTCAGATAAAGCCGTCCCTTTATGCGTCCAATGATTGCCCGTGTGGCGCTGCCTGTTCCACTCGACAAGCAGTTCGATTACAAGATTCCAAGCCTCCTATTTCCGATTATTGGTGGTCGAGTCTCTGTGCCTTTTGGACGACAAACCTTAACTGGGATTGTCACGGCTCTGGTTAACGAATCAGAATTCGAGCTAGACAAGCTCAAACCCATTAAAGCGTTATTAGACAATCAGCCTGTTTGGCCGGAATCTGTCTATTCACTATTAATGTGGTGCAGTCAGTTTTATCATTACCCTCTTGGCGAAACCTTTGCTAACGCCCTTCCAAGCGCTCTAAGAAAAGGTAAAGCCGCCGACTTCGCGACGCTGGTTGAGTGGCAGTTAACGCCATCAGGTAAAGACCAACTGATGCAAGGCTTTGGCCGTGCGGTCAAGCAAGCCAAAGTGATGCACATGCTTGAGCACGGACCGGTTCCCCATCAAGAGTTCATTGATGAAGAAGTTGGCAGCGCCGTACTCAAGGCGCTAGAAGAGAAAGGTTGGATTGAATCGGTAGAGAAAAAGCCAAAGCGTCAGCCGTGGCCAGTTGAACTTGAGAACGACCAAGACAAACCTAAGATCAATGCTGAACAAGCCATCGCGATCGCAACAGTAAATAGCCAGACCGACTTTGGTTGTTTTTTATTAGAGGGAGTCACTGGCTCAGGTAAGACCGAGGTTTACCTGAATATGATTAAGCCGATCCTCGACCAAGGTAAACAAGCGTTAGTGTTAGTGCCTGAGATTGGCCTAACCCCTCAAACCATTAACCGCTTTAAGCGACGCTTTAATGTGCCTGTTGAAGTTATCCACTCAGGTTTAAACGATTCTGAGCGACTGAATGCTTGGTTATCAGCGCGTGATAAAATAGCGGGTATCGTGATTGGTACTCGCTCGGCTCTGTTCACGCCGTTTGCTGACCTAGGCATTATCATTGTCGATGAAGAACACGACGCATCTTATAAACAACAAGATAGCCTGCGCTACCACGCTCGCGATGTGGCCATTATGCGTGCTCATAAAGCGCAGATTCCGGTTGTGTTAGGCTCGGCGACTCCGGCCTTTGAAACTCTGCACAACGCTCAGATCGGCAAATACAGTTATCTCACCCTTACTTCACGCGCAGGTAGCGCATTGCCAACCACCAATAAGGTGTTGGATGTTAAGGGTGAATATTTAGAAAGTGGCTTGTCTGCGTCGTTGATTGCAGAGATGCAAAGGCACCTCAAAGCAGGCAACCAAGTGATGCTGTTTCTCAATCGTCGTGGATTCTCTCCCGCATTGATGTGTCACGATTGTGGCTGGACAGCCGAATGTAAACGTTGTGACGCTTACTACACCTATCACCAATACAGCAACGAAATGCGCTGCCACCATTGTGGCTCGCAGCAGCATCTTGTGCATAACTGCCAAGGCTGTGGGTCTGCGAACCTAGTGACGGTAGGTGTGGGTACCGAACAACTTGAAGCGCAACTTGGCCAACTATTCCCTGAATACAAAACTATTCGTATTGACCGCGACAGCACCCGCCGCAAAGGCAGTTTAGAAAGTGCGTTAGAGTCGATTAGAAAGGGGGAATACCAAATTCTTATAGGCACGCAGATGCTTGCTAAAGGTCACCACTTCCCGGACGTGACACTTGTGGCGCTATTGGATGTCGATGGCTCTTTATATAGCAGTGATTTTCGAGCGTCTGAACGTCTTGCCCAGCTATTCATCCAAGTAGCAGGGCGCGCAGGTCGTGCAAGCAAGCCCGGTGAGGTGATATTACAAACTCATCATCCAGAACACGGGTTGCTGCAAGCCTTGCTGCACAAAGACTATAACCACTTTGCTCAGACAGCACTGGCAGAGCGAAAACAGGCAATGTTACCGCCTTATACCTTTATGACGCTGTTTAGAGCAGAAGCCAATGACACGCGCTTGGTGGAAGAGTTCTTGCGTCAAGTTCGTCACACGTTGGAATCGCATCCACTGTTTGACCAATATTGCATGGTGCTAGGGCCAACCCCTGCCCCATTAGCAAAACGAGCAGGCAAATCGCGCTGGCAGTTAATCTTACAGACTCAAACTCGCTCGTTAATGCAGAAGCTATTAATGAGCGCTAAGCCGGCAATTAATATGTTACCGGCCGCGAAAAAAGTTCGTTGGTCACTCGACATAGAGCCACAAGATCTGAGCTAAACCCCTCCGGGTTAAAACTAATGATAAATTTGTTCACAAATATTTCATATTTCTCGTGAGCAACTTCACACTAGTCATGTGATTTTTGTTAATCTAGCCGTAACTTTACGCGGATTAAACGAATAAAATATTGCAATAAAAAAAGTGTTAGCAACACTTTCATAATATCTATTCGATTACATTTATTATTCACGCCTTAGATGCTTAGGCGACAAAGGAACTTAAAAGAGGGTTTAATTTATGGCGACAATGAAGGATGTTGCCCAGCTAGCAGGCGTCTCAACAGCCACAGTATCACGTGCATTGATGAACCCTGAGAAAGTCTCAGTTTCGACTCGTAAACGAGTGGAAACAGCAGTACTTGAAGCTGGATACTCACCCAATACATTAGCTAGAAATTTACGTCGCAACGAATCAAAAACCATCATCACAATCGTTCCTGATATCTGTGACCCGTATTTTGCAGAAATCATTCGTGGTATCGAAGATGCTGCTGTCGAAAATGATTACCTCGTCCTACTGGGTGATAGCGGCCAACAGAAAAAACGCGAGTCTTCGTTTGTTAACTTAGTTTTCACCAAACAAGCAGACGGCATGCTGCTACTAGGCACCGACCACCCGTTCGATGTCAGCAAGTCTGAACAAAAGAACCTGCCTCCGATGGTAATGGCGTGTGAGTTTGCCCCTGAGCTTGAACTTCCTACCGTACACATCGATAACCTGACCTCTGCATTTGAAGCAGTGAACTACCTAGCTCAGTTAGGCCATAAGCGTATCGCTCAAATATCAGGGCCAGTATCGGCAACGCTGTGTAAGTTCCGCCAACAAGGCTATCAACAAGCGCTGCGTCGTGCTGGAGTATCAATGAACCCTGCCTATAGTACAGTCGGCGACTTTACCTTTGAAGCCGGAGCTCAAGCGGTTCGTCAACTGTTAGCACTACCAGAGCAGCCAACCGCTATTTTCTGTCACAACGATGCGATGGCCATTGGCGCGATTCAAGAAGCGAAGAAGCTGGGCTTACGCGTTCCTCAAGACCTATCGATTGTCGGCTTCGATGACATCCAATTCGCTCAATACTGCGATCCACCGCTCACCACCATTTCTCAGCCTCGTTATGAGATTGGACACCAAGCGATGTTGATGATGCTTGATCTACTGAAAGGCAAGGATGTGCAAGCAGGTTCGCGTCTACTTGAAGCTAAATTAGTGGTTCGAGGCAGTACAGCACCACCTCGAATGTGAGCCTAAACAATACCCTTACAAATCTGCGGCACATTTTGATGTGCCGCTTCCATTTCTGCACTATTATCCTCGCGCAATCTGGATTACCATGAGGGCAGAATCAGCAACTATTGAATTGTCTTGTGGCTAATAGAGATTATGTAAAGCGCGGTCGTGGTACGAAAAAGCCGACCAAAAAACAAGTCCCTCACCGTAAACCATGGCGTAGTGGTCTTTTGGCGTTCCTCCTTGTTGGCGGGTTTGGTTACGGACTTTACCTATTAAATAATGATCCTGAGCCACCAGCACCGGCTCCAGTCGTCAGCAAACCCAAACCTAAGCCAAAACCAGCCAGAGTGATTCCGCCGCCTCCAGAAGAAAAGTGGGACTACGTTGAAACACTGCCAAGTCGCGAAATTGAAGTAAAAGCCAAAGAGCAAGAGATCTCGAAGATCCCTTACATCATGCAATGTGGCGCCTACAAAACTTCAGCTCAGGCAGAAGCACGTAAGTTGGATATCGCCTTCCAAGGTATCTCGAGTGAAATCCGTAAGAAAGATGGCAGCAGCTGGTACCGCGTGGTACTCGGACCATACAAACTTAAGCGTGATGCAGAGCGAGACCGCCATAAGCTGCAGCGTGCTAAAATCGAGCCTTGCGCTATCTGGAAAGATACCGAGTAGTTTTAAATTTAGCGGCTGTCTTAGTAAAAGCCGAAAACCAAACACCGAAAGCCTCCCACTGTGGAGGTTTTCTTCCCCCCCTCCGTTCAGCCAAATTTCCTTACAACTTCCACCGATAAGTTGTGCGACATCACTCACTCTTCCTTGAATTATCCGAGCACCATCCTCATATACTTTTTATACCCAAAGATAAGAAATATTAAGAGGCCCTACTCGTGACTACCATTGTATCTGTACGTCGTAATAATAAAGTCGTCATCGCGGGTGATGGACAAGTATCTCTAGGCAACACTGTAATGAAGGGCAATGCCCGTAAAGTGCGTCGCCTATACAATGACAAAGTACTGGCTGGTTTTGCTGGCGGTACCGCTGATGCTTTCACGCTATTCGAAAAATTTGAAAGCAAGCTGCACATGCACCAAGGCCATCTGACCAAAGCTGCCGTTGAGCTAGCGAAGGATTGGCGTAGTGACCGTGCTCTACGTAAATTAGAAGCACTACTAGCGGTAGCTGACGAAACCGCTTCACTGATCATCACAGGTAACGGTGATGTTGTTCAACCAGAGAACGACCTAATCGCTATCGGTTCAGGCGGTAACTTCGCTCAAGCAGCGGCTACGGCACTATTAGAAAATACTGATTTAGATGCACGTGAAATCGCAGAAAAGTCGCTGAATATTGCTGGCGATATCTGTGTATTCACCAACCATCACCACACTGTTGAAGAACTAGAAAGCACCGTTGAGCTGCCAAAGCCAGAGTAACAAACGCTTCTACCCAAAACTTGTATCAACAGTGATTAAAGAATTAAGGAAAAACCATGTCTGAGATGACTCCTCGAGAAATTGTTCACGAACTCAATCGCCACATTATCGGCCAAGACAACGCTAAGCGTTCAGTAGCTATCGCACTGCGTAACCGCTGGCGTCGTATGCAGCTTGAAGAGAGCCTGCGTGTTGAAGTATCGCCTAAGAACATCCTGATGATCGGTCCAACTGGTGTTGGTAAAACAGAGATTGCTCGCCGTCTAGCGAAGCTAGCAAATGCACCGTTCATCAAAGTAGAAGCAACCAAGTTCACTGAAGTTGGCTACGTTGGTAAAGAAGTTGAGACCATCATCCGCGACCTAACGGATGTTGCGATCAAGATGACGCACCAACAAGCGATGGAAAAAGTAAAATACCGCGCAGAAGAACAAGCTGAAGAGCGCATCCTTGACGCCCTACTACCACCAGCACGCGATGCTTGGGGTCATAACCAGCAATCAAGCGAAGATTCTACTTCTTCAAACACTCGCCAAATCTTCCGCAAAAAACTACGTGAAGGTAAGCTAGACGACAAAGAGATCGAAGTCGATGTAGCAGCACCACAAATGGGCGTTGAAATCATGTCACCTCCAGGCATGGAAGAGATGACGAACCAGCTACAAGGCATGTTCCAAAACCTAGCTGGCGACACCAAGAAAAAGCGTAAGATGAAAATCAAAGACGCATTCAAAGCCCTAACTGAAGAAGAAGCCGCTAAACTTGTGAACCAGGAAGAGCTGAAAGAGAACGCGATCTTCAACGCTGAAAACAACGGTATCGTATTCATCGATGAGATCGACAAAATCTGTAAGCGTGGCGACAGCTCAGGCCCAGACGTATCTCGTGAAGGTGTTCAGCGTGACCTACTGCCTCTTATCGAGGGTAGCACAGTATCGACTAAGCACGGCATGGTGAAAACGGACCACATCCTATTCATCACATCAGGTGCATTCCAAGTGGCTAAGCCATCAGACCTGATCCCTGAACTACAAGGTCGTCTACCAATTCGTGTTGAGCTTGAAGCGCTTTCAGCGAATGACTTCAAACGCATTCTAACTGAGCCAAAAGCGTCGCTGACAGAGCAATACATAGCCCTAATGAAGACAGAAGATGTGAACATTGAGTTTACTGAAGACGGCATCAACCAGATCGCTGATGCAGCATGGCGCGTAAACGAAACCACTGAGAACATCGGTGCACGTCGTCTACATACTGTAATGGAGCGTTTGATGGATGAGATTTCATTCGATGCAACAGACAAAGCTGGTAGCACGCTAGTGATCGATGAAGCTTACGTGAACTCGAAACTTGGTGAATTCGTTGAAGACGAAGACCTAAGCCGCTTCATCCTGTAGCACACGAAACTCCAACTTATTGCTCTATCTCAAAGAAATAGCAGCTAATAAGCGAATTCAAGGCCCACTTTCGAGTGGGCTTTTTATTACCTGAAAAATGGGCGTATACTCAAATCATCGCATGAAACCAATACTTACAATATAGGCGCCCAGCTAATCAAGGTGTCCTTACAACGAAATAGACTTACGATGAAACAATCTCTAATGATTTGGCTTGATGCCGCACGACCAAAAACTCTGCCTCTCGCACTCGTCTCTATTCTTACAGGAAGTAGTTTAGCGTTCGCCAATGGTCAGTTCTCTTTATCGATCGCTCTGTTGGCTTTTTTAACCGCCACCCTATTACAGATTTTGTCGAACCTGGCGAATGACTACGGTGATGCAGTAAAAGGCACAGACAACGAAAATCGCTTAGGTCCAATGCGCGCCATGCAATCCGGTGCGGTGACAGCTCAAACCATGAAGCAAGCAATCATTCTCAACATCGTGTTTACTATGATTGCTGGACTGATTTTGATTTTCCATGCCTTAACGTCAATTGAGAGCATTCTGTCTTTCATCGCGTTAGGCGTACTAGCTATTGTTGCCGCTATCGCTTACACCGTGGGTAATAAGCCTTATGGTTATATCGGCCTTGGTGACTTATCAGTGTTTATCTTCTTTGGCTTGTTAGGCGTTTCAGGTACTTACTTCCTACATACTGGTCATGTTGAACCCAGCCTCTTCCTTCCTGCATTAGGCTGTGGATTGATGGCGGTTGCAGTACTCAATATCAACAATATGCGTGATATCGAAAACGACAGTGAATGTGGTAAACGCACCATGGCGGTTCGCTTGGGGCAACGTAAAGCTAAGCAATACCATTTTGCCCTGCTTGGTTGTGCACTTGTCTCTTTCGCGATTTACCTATTGATTCAAGAAAAACCCGTTTGGATCAGCCTGCCGTTTTTACTCAGTATTATTATTGTCTACAAACATGGTAAAGCGGTTTGGGAAACAGAAAAACCAGCTCAAATTGCACCTATGATGCCTGTTATCGTGAAATGCTCGCTGGTCACTAACCTATTGTTTGCAGGGGTTGTCGTAGCTCAAACTCTATTGAGTTAATTGAGACTAATCATTGCAAAGGGATCAAGCACCGATATACTCAAAGTAAGCTCATTGTTCAAAAGGTATACTAATGGAATACAACACTTCAGCACTGTGCGACATATATTTGGATCAAGTTGATGTCGTGGAGCCAATGTTCAGCAACTTTGGTGGACGAGCCTCTTTCGCAGGACAGATCACGACATTAAAGTGCTTTGAAGACAACGCTTTGATTCGCTCGGTACTAGAGCAAGACGGCCTAGGGCGTGTGTTGTTAATCGATGGTGGTGGTTCACTGCGTAAAGCGCTGTTCGATGCCGAGATGGCCCTACTTGCCGAAGACAATGAGTGGGAAGGTATTGTGGTGTATGGCTGCGTTCGCGAAGTCGATGAGCTGGAAGACATGAACCTAGGCATTCAAGCTCTGGCTTCCATTCCCGTTGGAGCAAGCCAAGATGGTGTCGGTGAGTTAGATGTACCCGTTAACTTTGGCAGCGTAACCTTCTTACCGGAAGATTACCTCTACGCCGACAATACGGGCATTATTCTTTCGGCTGAGCCTTTGGATGTTGAACTTGATCTCGATGCTGATGAAGAAGATGTCGAGTAATTCTTGCTCTTCAAAAGTCACCCACAATAACCTAGAACACAAACAGAAACGCCCGCTACTGAGTAGCGGGTGTTTTTTTAATCTGAAGAGTGAATTACTCTACTTCATCCATTTTACCAAGAAGGTTACGGATGCGATCTTGCCATGCAGAGTGCTCTTCTTGCATCTGCTGAGTTTTTTGCTCTAGCTCTTGACGGCTTGCTTTAAGTTCACCAGCTTCTGTTGCTAGTGCTTGTTTCTCTTCTTTAAGCTCTTCCACTTCCATTTGAAGAAGTGCAATCGTATCTACTGCTGTTTGAATTTTTGCTTCTAGCTGCTCTAGTACTTCAAAAGACATTCTGGCCTACCTTTAAGTTATCCATTTGATGGTGAAGGTTCACTCCACTTATTCCCCATTCTACTCAGCAGAGCAAGGATAAACACTCAATATATTCGATATTTTGCGCCATTCGATGAAAAAAACAGCGCTTTTTACCGAATATTGACGTTAATTCTTGCAGACACACTCGTAAAGCAATTATTTTGATGAATATTAGTGAGTTTTCACTGCTCATTGATCAAAAGCAATCTGCAAAAAGCAAAAAGGCAAACGTTTCCTTTTGGATATGGTAATATCCGCCGCGAAATTTCTATTCCCCCTTTGAAAATTTTGGAGTCCGCATGAAACGCGATTTAGCAATGTCATTCTCTCGTGTCACAGAAGGTGCAGCACTGGCTGGTTACAAGTGGCTTGGCCGTGGCGATAAAAACGCTGCAGATGGCGCTGCTGTAGAAGTCATGCGTAGCCTACTAAACAAAACCGAAATCAGCGGTGAAATTGTTATTGGTGAAGGCGAAATCGATGATGCGCCTATGCTATACATCGGTGAAAACGTAGGTGTGGGCGGTGACGCTGTCGACATCGCAGTTGACCCAATTGAAGGGACGCGCATGACAGCAATGGGCCAATCAAATGCATTGGCTGTACTGGCTGCAGGCGAGAAAGGTAGCTTCCTAAAAGCGCCTGATATGTACATGGAGAAATTAGTGGTAGGCCCTGGTGCTAAAGGCGCTATCGACTTAGCTCTGCCGTTAAAAGAAAACCTAGTAAACATTGCTAAGGCTCTGGGTAAAACACTCGACACATTGGTGGTAACCACACTGGCAAAGCCACGTCACGACCAAGTGATTGCAGAGATGCAAGCGATGGGCGTTCGTGTATTCGCAGTGCCAGATGGTGATGTAGCAGCATCTATCCTAACCTGTATGCCAGACAGCGAAGTCGACGTAATGTACTGCATCGGCGGCGCACCTGAAGGTGTAGTTTCTGCCGCGGTTATTCGCGCGCTAGACGGTGACATGCACGGTCGTCTACTGCCTCGTCACGAAGTGAAAGGCGATACAGAAGAGAACCGTAAACACGGTGAACTTGAGCTAGAGCGTTGCGCTGAAATGGGCGTAACAGCTGGTATCGTGTTAAAGATGGACGACATGGCTCGCAGCGACAACGTTGTATTCTCAGCAACGGGCATCACGAAGGGTGACCTGCTAGAAGGTATTTCTCGTCAAGGCAATATCGCGACAACCGAAACCCTGCTGATCCGTGGCCGCTGCCGTACCATTCGCCGCATCAAATCAATCCACTACCTAGAGCGTAAAGACCCAGAAGTGGTTGGTCATATCCTGTAATCCTCATATCGAGTGAAACAGAATAGTCAAAGGCTGATACCAAGTATCAGCCTTTTGTTTTATTGACCTGTCAGATTCTCACCCTTGCTATTGATAGGTCAGTAAGTGTCAAAATAGTAAATGGTTTGCTTTATAAACACCTTGCCTCATAATAGTAAGGTTCATGAGGTAGGGATAGTATGAAAACAAGCGACAAAATCTTACAGACCATTAAGCGTCAAGGCGCGGTAACGGCCAAACAACTGTCAGAAGAGTTTGGCATGACGACAATGGGTGCAAGGCAACATCTGCAAAGCCTGGAAGATGATGGCATTCTCGCGTTTCATGACGTCAAAGTGAAAGTCGGTCGTCCGACCCGTCACTGGTCTCTTACTCAGCACGGCCATAGTCAATTTTCAGACCGTCATGGTGAACTTACGATTCAAGTCATTGATGCCGTAGAGAATCTATTCGGAAAAGAAGGCTTAGCTAAAGTCGCTGCCGAACGTGAACAACACACCTTAAAACAGTATCAATCTGCCCTGTCTGATTGTGACAATCTAATCAGTAAGTTAGAAAAGCTCACCCAACTTCGTGAAGACGAAGGTTATATGGCAGAGTTGAAAGAGCAGGATGATCACTACATCTTGATTGAAAACCACTGCCCTATTTGTAAGGCGGCGACTCGTTGCCCGAGCTTGTGTCAATCTGAACTCAACGTGTTCACCGAACTACTAAAAGATGAGTGCCACGTCAGCCGAACTGAGCATATTATTGCTGGCGAACGACGCTGTACCTACACCCTAGTACCTGTCACTACCGCTTAACGCTAAGTGATTGATCTTGTCTCAATATTGAGAAACCAAAAGATCGAACAAAATTTATACAGAAATCTTTCTTAAGCTTAAAGCATATGAAACATGCTTAATGCTAAGGAAGGAATGATGGCACATCCACAACCAGAGCAAAAACTGCCCCCTTTTGATGAACTGGTTCAACTTGCTCAAAACGATCCTAAAGCATTCAACCAATTCAAACACGAGATGTGTGAGCAGATGATCTGCTCCGCTTCTGAAAGTATGCAGGGCAGACTTCGCGCTCAACAAAGCCACCTCGATTTAGTCGTCAGCCGTTGTAAAAACCCTCACCACGTCAATGTCGTGCTAATGCAAGAGCTGCGCTGTCAGGTTTGTAAGTTCCAAGACGCACTCCAAGGGCGCTGTACCTTAGAAGAGTCTCAACCAGAAAATGTGGTTCCATTCAGACCTAACACTGAACCAAAAATGTATTAGTTCAGACAGTCCCAGAAAGCAAAAAAGGGAGCCTGATGCTCCCTTCATATTAATTACTGTGAACCCTTATACTGGATCTTCACCGTAATCGTTGCGGCCTTCAGTGCCTTTCAACAAACCACATTCAATCAAAATCCATAAGCCACACACTAATGCTGCAACCGTTACCACCATGTGCATTGGTGATACCGAATCCGCTGTTGTTGCAGCAGCAGGTGAAGCCAAGCGCCCTAGTACCAACGGAACATTCAATAGTAGCCAGTAGTTAGACTTGTTACGGTCATGCCAACGCTTGGCCGTTACCGCTAAGTCTGGAATCACCAGGAGCAACAAGAAGATTGGCAGTAGGATATAAGAATACGCTGGAAACAGTACCGAAATACCGGAGGCAAAACCGGTGATCGCGACATAGTAGAAAATATTCCACATCCAGTAAGTCTTACGACCAATTCTCCCTTTGAAAGAGAGCAGTAAATCTTTCATCGACATCTAAAAATACTCAAAAATTAATACGCTACCAAAAAGTTAGCAGCTAAAGTTAGGGTCTGCTGACCTTTCGCGGTTAAATTTTGTTCGAGATAGAATCGTTTTAGGCGCGGCAAGAAGTATGTAGCTTAGTCACTCTAAGTAAATTCTTCTTAACAAAGCATAAAACGATTCTAGCCGAACCCTTCGGGCAGCCTTTGTGGTTCATTTCTACTGCGTTATCGGCTTCTCATGTAGGCTAACTACACATCAAACCCTCTGCCTTGTAGAAATTTCCCACAAAACGCTGCAAAAATCAGCTCGAAAGAACAGCAGACCCTAGTTAATCACTTTCTTAAGCGAATCAGTTAATCACTTTCTGAAAACAACTTTTGTCCATATCGCGAATATTAACCGTTAGGCTTCGAATATGGCTCGCCTGTTCTTGTAAGATTTGCATTAACGAGCGTGACAATTCCCGTTTCTGTTCTTCGGTACGCCCAGAAAGTAACTCAAAGCTGATATGAATAAAGTCCACACTGTCTTCTTCATCACCCACTAGCCAGTTATGACAACGCAGAGAACGTGATTTCACAGACGGAACATCAAACAAGCCACAGTTTAATGTAACTTGATGAAGATCTTCTAGTAAACCTTGGATATTCACTCGTTCGTCCACTGAATTTGAGTACTCTAGAACTAGATTCGGCATTATTACTTCCTATTGTTAACGCAAACGTTTGTCCCTTAATACCAACTAACGATGAAAAAACCGAGAAGTTAGCTATTATTCTGTCTGTCGGATCACTGATATAAGGTCAGTATCTACTCTGACCAATCAATAAGATCCCATAAAGACATGACCACAATCATGATCTAACGCGTTTTATCTGTTATATTCTTACGAAGATTTTTTACATTAATTGATTAAATACGGAGATATTCCTATGCGTCGTCCTGTAGTGATGGGTAACTGGAAACTTAACGGTAGCAAAGCAATGGTAACTGAGCTGCTAACTGGTCTTAACGCTGAACTTGAAGGCGTTGAAGGTGTAGACGTAGCAGTAGCTCCACCAGCACTTTACATCGATCTAGCTGAGCGTCTAATCGCTGAAGGCGGTAACAAAATCATCCTAGGTGCTCAAAACACTGACCTAAACAACAGCGGTGCTTTCACTGGCGACATGTCTCCAGAAATGCTGAAAGACTTCGGTGCGACTCACATCATCATCGGTCACTCTGAGCGTCGTGAATACCACAACGAATCAGACGAGTTCATCGCTAAGAAATTCAAATTCCTACAAGAGAACGGCCTGAAGCCTGTTTTCTGTATCGGTGAATCTGACGAGCAAAACGAAGCTGGCGAAACTGAAGCAGTATGTGCACGTCAAATCAACGCAGTTATCGACGCTTACGGTGTTGAAGCTCTAAACGGCGCAATCATCGCTTACGAACCAATCTGGGCTATCGGTACTGGTAAAGCAGCAACAGCTGAAGATGCACAACGCATCCACGCTTCTATCCGTGCAATGATCGCTGAAAAAGACGCAGCAGTAGCTGAGCAAGTAATCATCCAATACGGTGGTTCTGTTAAGCCTGAAAACGCTGAAGCTTACTTCGCACAACCAGACATCGATGGTGCTCTAGTTGGCGGTGCAGCTCTAAACGCAGCTGGTTTCGCAGCTATCGCTAAAGCAGCTGCTAAAGCAAAAGCTTAATTTAGACATCACTGTTTAAATTGAATAAGAGGTCAACTTAGGTTGGCCTTTTTTATTGCTTGTTACTTATGAATCCAAGCAAACAGATACAAAAAACCGCTGATAAATCAGCGGTTTTTAAATTCTATAAGCTTACGCTCGGCGTGGCTTAGAACAACTCTTCTGCTACGCGGAACAGCTCAGAACGGTCTGGGTTCTGCATGTTTTCGATACAATCGATGATGTCGTGGTGAACAAGCTCTTCTTTCTCGATACCAACACAACGGCCACCGTGACCTTCTTGAAGAAGGTGAACAGCGTAGTTACCCATGCGAGAAGCAAGTACACGGTCAAACGCAGTAGGACGACCACCACGTTGGATGTGACCAAGAACCGTTGCACGAGTTTCACGACCCGTTGCTGCTTCGATCTCTTTAGCCAGCTCGTTCGCATCCATCATTAGCTCGGTTAGAGCGATGATTGCGTGCTTCTTACCTTTAGCAATGCCATCTTGGATGTTGCCGATTAGCTGCTCTTTATCTAGACCAGTCTCAGGTGTGATGATGTACTCACAACCACCTGCGATTGCTGACATAAGCGTAAGATCACCACAGTGACGGCCCATGATTTCAACAATAGAAATACGTTGGTGAGAAGAAGACGTGTCACGTAGGCGGTCGATAGAATCAATAACAGTGTTAAGCGCTGTTAGGTAACCGATTGTGTAGTCAGTACCAGCGATGTCGTTATCGATTGTGCCTGGAAGACCGATACATGGGTAACCCATTTCAGTCAGCTTCTTAGCACCCATGTAAGAACCGTCACCACCAATAACAACAAGTGCTTCGATACCGTGTTCTTTTAGGTTCTCGATACCTTTCTCACGAACAGCAACGTCTTTGAACTCAGGGAAACGTGCAGAGCCTAAGAAAGTACCACCACGGTTGATCACATCAGACACGCTTGAACGGTCAAGCTTTACGATACGGTTCTCAACAAGGCCTTGGTAGCCATCGTAAATACCGTAAACTTCAATGCCAAGTGATAACGCGGTACGAACTACGCCACGAACTGCTGCGTTCATGCCCGGAGCGTCACCACCACTGGTCAAAACACCGATCTTCTTAATCATGCTCACCCTCGATTTTTGGGAATCTATTATTCAATTCTTGTTCTTGCTGATTGTATATCAACAAGATTTTAAATCTATATTTGTGCGTTATGTTACATTTCCTCAACAGGAATAGCACTTAAATCGCGAAAAATTATGTAACATTTCTACTTCTGTAAGAGTATTACAGTTTTACTCAGTAACTTTGTTGATTCACATCAGAATCAACATTAATTGTTACTAAGGTGGTTTTTGAATCACCAAAGCGTTCGCAATTTCTACTCACTCTAGTTCAAAAGCCACCCACTTACCATTTGCTGCCTAGTTTTCGTGCTCGTTACCACGAATGAAATTTTTGTTGCTTCTCAGGCCCAAACACCACCGAATACGGGTCTTGGTGAATTAATACATCAGCATCAGGGAACACTGAGATAAGCTTAGCCTCTACTTCGTCAGAAATGCGATGCGCTTCAATAAGTGGCATCTCGTCTTCCAACTCTAAGTGCAATTGAATGAAACGAATCGGACCAGAACGACGAGTTCTAAGCTGATGTACACCGAGCACCCCTTCCACACTCAACGACGTCTCTTTTATCTGCTTTAGCTCTTCATCAGGCAGCTTGTGATCAAGCAGAGATTGAATCGCCTCCATTGCCATTTGATAAGCGCTATAAAGAATATAAATACCAATGCCTACCGCAAATACGGAGTCTGCCTGACCAATGCCAAACCAGCTTAACCCTAGGGCCAGCATGATGGCCGCGTTCATATACAGGTCAGATTGGTAATGCAGTGAATCCGCAGCAATAGCCTGGCTGCCCGTTTTCTTGACCACGTGTTTTTGGAATCGAACCAGACCAAACGTCATCACTATCGCAAACAAGCTGACGTAAATACCGATTTCCGGCGAGTTGAGCTCATGAGGTCTAAAGAAGCGCTCGATACCATTAAGAATGAGGAAACAGGCAGAGCCCGAGATAAACATCGCCTGTGCTAATGCCGCGAGTGATTCCGCCTTACCGTGACCAAAGGTATGTTCTTTGTCGGCAGGCTGAAGAGAGTATCGGACCACCAATAAGTTAACGACCGAAGCGGCAATATCTAACATGGAATCGACCACGGAAGCCAACAGGCTCACCGAACCTGTCACCCACCACGCCGCGACTTTCACTATTAACAAAATAGTGGCAATGGTGGTCGCAGCCCAAGCGGCCAGCGTAACTAAACGTGCGTATTCTTGTTTCATAACTTGGCTATAAAGTGACTGATAGTACAAAGTATAACCTGCAAACCATCAATTGAATATGACAGCTAGGATGTAAGACATTCATTTTTAGGGATCAAAAAAGCGGCTCTCG
Organism: Vibrio sp. Isolate32; assembly: GCF_022397955.1. Taxonomy (GTDB): domain Bacteria; phylum Pseudomonadota; class Gammaproteobacteria; order Enterobacterales; family Vibrionaceae; genus Vibrio. The sequence continues at coordinate 81,793 of NZ_JAKEUQ010000010.1, forward strand.
GCCGCTTCTTTTTAAACACTTTCATTCAAGCTTGCTTTACCCAGCTTTGAATTACTTGTCTCTGTTCATGTGCTTTTCCATCTTTTCAGCACATTTTTCCATGCGCTCTTGCTGGATTTCTTTCAGTTGAGTTTTTTGCTCAGGCGTTAGCACGCTCATCATTTCGTGTTGCTTCTTAAGCATTGCTACGCGGCGCTCAGTTTGCTTCTCAACCATTTGGCTTGCTAGATCATTTGCCGCTGCTTCGTCGAAGTTGTCAGCTAGTACCAACGCTTGAACTTTCTCGTGGTGCGCTTTCATTTGCGCCATTTTGTCTGACTTGTTGCCCGCGTGTTTTGCTTTCATCTCAGCACGGTTCGCTTCACGCATCTCTTTTAACTGCTCTTTTTGTGCGTCAGTTAGGTCTAGTTGGCGCATCACTTTCTTGTCGAAGCCACCACATTTGCCGTGCATGCCTTTGTGGTCGCCCTTGTCACCGCCGCCAAATGCGTACGCACTTGCTGTACCTAACATAAGTGGAAGTGCCGCAGCTGCCAGTACAAGTTTCTTCGTCATTTTCATAATTGTTGCCTCAATTCGGTATAATAAGTCATGTATTGCGTCTGTATCTCAGCGCTTGAATATAGATTAGTCTTTCCCTCGTAAAGTGACGTTTAGAAAGCGTAAAGAATCGTAAAGAGTGAAAGCTGACGAATAATTAGCAGTATTATTAACCTGTAACTAACCGATTAAGGCTTTCCCATGGCGAACATTCTTCTTATTGATGACGACACTGAGCTAACGAGCTTACTTAAAGACATTCTTAGCTTTGAGGGCTTCACCGTTTTTGAAGCCAATGACGGCTACGCTGGGCTCGAAGCGATCAATGATGAGATTGATTTGATTCTTTTGGATGTGATGATGCCGCGTCTGAATGGCATGGAAACACTCAAAAAGCTAAGAGAGCATTGGGAAACGCCTGTGCTGATGCTGACAGCGAAAGGGGAAGAGATCGACCGTGTGATCGGCCTGGAGCTCGGTGCGGATGACTACTTGCCAAAGCCATTCAGTGACCGCGAGCTACTCGCACGTATTCGCGCCATCTTGCGCCGTACGCAAACCACGAGCACTCCAAAAGCCGCCAGCGATAGAATCCAATACCAAGACATTGAAGTATTCCCTGGCAAACAAGAAGCGTACTGCAATGGCGAGATCATCGACCTCACCACTACCGAGTTCGCTCTACTAAGCCACCTTATTCAAAACCCGGGGCAAGTGATCACCAAGGAAGCGTTGAGCCTAGATGTACTTGGCAAAAGGCTTGCCGCATTTGACCGTGCGATAGACATGCACATCTCTAACCTACGTAAGAAGATTCCAGAACGCAGCGATGGCAAATCACGCATCAAAACCTTGCGTGGTCGTGGCTACCTATTGGTAGAGGAGGATTAATGCGCATCCCTAAAATCACTAGCTTATATGGACGTATCTTTGCCATCTTTTGGTTCACCATGTTACTGGTGCTTTTATCCGTACTCTCACTACCACATCTAGACCCGCGAGTAGCGCGTGATGTGCCCGCTGATCATCTCAGCAAACTGGAACGTATCGCCAAGGCTACAGAGCAACGCTACGCCAGAGAGCCTAACCTCGGCAAAATTGTCTTCCAACTTGAGGCGCCACGTAGCCGCAAAGATTCTCGTGCACGTATCTATCTGACCGATCTTGAAGGTGCAGTCCTAACCTCAAAAAGACATTCAGACTACAAACTTAAGGCGATTCGCAACTTTGTAACCTCAATTGATAACCCAGAAGTGCCAAAGCAGAAGCTTTACGGGCACTACATGGTTGCTGGCCCTGTGCCAATCAAACTGGCAGGTGAAGAGCTACTGATGTACGCCGGAGTAAAGTGGAATCAGCCACCGCCGTTCTTACTGCGACTATTTGATAGACCACTGCAGCTGTTGCTTGCCGTGATGCTGGCCAGTACCCCGCTATTGCTTTGGTTGGCTTGGGCACTCAGCCAGCCAGCTCGCCGACTTGAGCGTGCTGCACAACGTGTAGCGAAAGGCGAATTCGAGGTCGATCCTACCCTTGAAAAAGGCACATCAGAATTCAGACAAGCGGGCGAAAGCTTTAACCAAATGGTTGAGGCAGTAAACCAGATGATCTCAGGGCAACAGCGCTTGCTTTCTGATATATCACACGAGCTACGTTCACCTTTAACACGGCTTCGTATGGCCAACGCACTAGCGATTCGTAAACAAGGTGAGAGCCCAGAACTCGAGCGTATCGATACAGAAGCACAACGCTTGGAACAGATGATCAGTGAACTACTGACCCTCTCACGCATGCAGGTTGATAGCCACATTACTCGTGAAGTTCAGCCAATATCGAGCTTATGGGAAGAGATCTTAAAAGACGCACAATTTGAAGCAGAACAGATGGGTAAAGAGCTGACATTCTCAGAAATCCCTGAGCGTTCAATTTCAGGTAATCCTAAGCTGCTGATGAGTGCCTTAGACAACATTACGCGCAACGCCATTTACTACGGTAAAGACCAAGTCGATGTGCAGTTCCACGTGGTGCAAGATCAGCTGACTATTTGCGTCAATGACAACGGTGATGGTGTGCCTGATGATGAACTCGATTCTATCTTCAGACCTTTCTACCGTGTTTCTACCGCTCGTGACCGTAATTCTGGTGGCACTGGACTTGGGCTGACTATTACCGAGAGTGCGATTCGTCAACATAGCGGAACGATTACCGCGAGCCGCAGTAAGCTCGGCGGATTACAGCTCGAAATTACTCTGCCTATCCTACCACTGTAATACCCCCACAAAGATCACAGTTGATAATGATTGTTATTATCATTATGGTAAATTCCCTAATTAAGGAGGATTTACCATGTCTCACATTTTCCCTGAACTGCCCTACGCCTACGACGCTCTAGAACCCTACATCGATGCTAAAACGATGGAAGTGCACTACAGCAAGCACCATAGAACCTATTACGATAAGTTTGTCGCTGCGGTGTCTGGTAGCGAGCTTGAACAGCAATCTCTCACTGAAATCTTCGCTAATATTTCTCAGCACAGCCCTGCCGTGCGCAACAATGGTGGCGGCTACTACAACCATATCTTGTATTGGAACTGTATGTCGCAAGACGGCGGTGGCGAACCAACTGGCGAGCTTAGTGAGGCTATTAAAAGCACATTCGGAGATTTCGCAGCATTCCAAGATCAGTTCGCTCAAGCGGCAATCAACACCTTCGGTTCAGGTTTTGCTTGGTTAGTAGTAGAAGAAGGACAACTGAAGATCATCTCAACCTCAAACCAAGACAATCCTTGGATGGATACGGTGGCCAGCAACGGTGAACCGATACTCGCGTTAGATGTGTGGGAGCATGCCTACTACATCAGCTATCAAAACCGCCGACCTGACTACATCAACGCTTGGTGGAACGTGGTCAACTGGAGTGCAGTATCAGAAAACTACGCGCAGGCACTCACCAACCAAGCCTAAGTGGATGGTGGCAAACTGTACTCACACTGCTTGCCACCGTATACTCTGGCTATCTTTGATTACTCTTGTGAACCCACATGTTTGATATCGCTCTATACGAACCAGAAATTGCACCCAATACGGGTAACATCATCCGCCTATGTGCTAACTGCGGCGCAAACCTGCACCTGATTGAGCCACTTGGCTTTGATTTTGAAGAGAAGAAAGTGCGTCGTGCTGGTTTGGATTATCACGACCTAGCGCGAGTGAAACGTCACAAGAACCTAGAAGCTTTTATTGAGTATCTAGAGAACGAACGTGAAGGTGATTACCGTATCTTTGCGTGTACCACCAAAACCACAGGTCATCACGTGGATGCCAAGTTCCAACAAGGTGATGTATTGATGTTCGGCCCTGAGACACGCGGCCTACCTGCTGAGTTCATCGAAAGCATGCCGATGGAACAACGTATTCGTATTCCAATGATGCCAGACGCACGCAGCCTGAACCTATCCAATGCTGTAGCAATCATCGCGTTTGAAGCATGGCGACAAATGGGCTTTGAAGGCGCGGTATAACCAAACCCTCAAACACCTATTATCTGCAATCGCTAATACGCAATAAAAAAGGCTCTTACCATTATCTCTTTCTTGCGAAGGATAAAGGTAAGAGCCTTTTCAGTTGTTGTCTTTCTATCTAAGCAACGGAATTAGTTTAAGCGGTTACGATCGTTATCGTCGTCTTTCTTCTCAAACTCACCTTCAAAGGTGTTACCGCCTTTTGATTGGTCAAATGGGTCGCGGTTAAATGGATCATCTCCAAATGGACTCTGACCAAAGCCAGCTTGTCCACCAGCGTGGAAACCGCCAGACATATTTTTAACCACCATTTTTTCCATCATTTTCTTAGCAATCATGGCTCTTGGTGCTGGCAACAATACCAACATACCCAGAACGTCTGTCATAAAGCCTGGAGTCAGCAGCAATACGCCAGCCACCGCCAGCATCACGCCTTCAAGGATCTGCTGTGCCGGCATCTCGCCTTGCTGTAGTCGACCTTGAACGGACATCAGTGTTTGAATGCCTTGGCTACGAACCAACGATGCACCGACAAATGCCGTGATCAAAACCAATGCAATAGTTGGCCACAATCCTAAGAAGCCACCAACTTGAATAAATAGCCCAATCTCAATGATGGGTACGAAGATAAATAGTAATAATAAGATAGGAAACACACGCCCTCCTTTGTTGCTTTCAGTTTACGCTGAAAGGTCTACCAATCTCAAATTTATCCTGTAAATAAGCGTGTTTATTGACCCAAATTAACTTTGCAAAATATTGACTAAACAAAAACGAAAAAGGTGATCAACTTACTATTTTTATGCGCTAGGTACAGTATCATGTGCCACATAAGTCAGGACGGATTTATCAGCCCAATATTCTAGCGAACGGAGTATTTGCACACAGAATAGGCTAATAACTAACTATATAATCAGAATTATTCTCTAAGGATCCTGTTATGGCTACTCTATCAGAAGCACAAGTTGATGCTCCTCAAGCTACTCGTCTCGAAGAAGATCTTTTAGGTCAACGTCATGTTCCGGCTGATGCTTACTACGGCATCCACACTCTACGCGCAGTTGAAAACTTCAACATCTCAAATGTAACGATCTCAGATGTACCTGAATTCGTTCGCGGTATGGTGATGACAAAAAAAGCAGCGGCTTTAGCAAACAAAGAGTTAGGTGTAATTCCTAGCGAAGTGGCTAAATACATCATCCAAGCTTGTGACCTAATTCTGGACACCGGCAAGTGCATGGATCAGTTCCCATCAGACGTTTTCCAAGGTGGTGCTGGTACTTCTGTAAACATGAACGCGAACGAAGTTGTAGCGAACGTTGCACTTGAGCTAATGGGCAAAGAAAAAGGCCAGTACGAGTTCATCAACCCGAACGACCACGTAAACCGCAGTCAATCAACTAACTGTGCTTACCCAACTGGCTTCCGTATCTCTGTTTACAACAGCGTACTAAAACTGATCGATGCAATTGAATACCTTAAAGGTGCATTCGAGCTTAAGAGCCAAGAATTCAACACCGTTTTGAAGATGGGTCGTACTCAACTTCAAGATGCAGTTCCAATGACGGTTGGCCAAGAGTTCCACGCTTGGGCGGTAACCATCAATGAAGAAATCAAAAACCTAGAATACACATCTAAGCTACTGCTTGAAGTTAACCTAGGCGCAACGGCAATCGGTACTGGTCTAAACGCTGCACCAGGTTACCAAGGCCTTGCTGTTAAACACCTAGCTGAAGTAACTGGCCTAGATTGTGTTCCAGCTGAAGACCTAATCGAAGCAACATCTGACTGTGGCGCATACGTAATGACGCACGGCGCGCTTAAGCGTCTAGCAGTTAAGCTGTCTAAGATTTGTAACGACCTACGTCTACTGTCTTCTGGTCCTCGCGCAGGCTTGAACGAGCTGAACCTACCTGAGCTTCAAGCAGGCTCTTCAATCATGCCAGCTAAAGTAAACCCAGTTGTACCTGAAGTAGTAAACCAAGTTTGCTTCAAAGTTCTAGGTAACGACAACACCGTTTCTTTCGCAGCTGAAGGTGGTCAACTTCAACTGAACGTTATGGAACCTGTTATTGCACAAAGCATGTTTGAGTCTCTAGACATCCTAACCAATGCTTGTGTGAACCTACGCGACAAGTGTGTAGACGGCATTACGGTAAACAAAGAAATCTGTGAAGCGCACGTATTTAACTCTATCGGTATCGTAACTTACCTAAACCCATACATTGGCCACCACGAAGGTGACATTGTTGGTAAGATCTGTGCAGAAACAGGTAAGAGTGTTCGTGATGTGGTTCTAGAGCGCGGTTTATTGACCGAAGAAGAACTTGATGACATTTTCTCTGTTGAAAATTTGATGCATCCTCAGTATAAAGCAAAACGCTACGAGTAACGCTAGCGAGAAAGGGCTCCAAACGGAGCCCTTTTTTAGGCTCCAATACGGTTAACCATGTTTATTTTGTGGTTTTCTGTCTGTTGCGCTTTTGTTCAAATGAATCTAAACCATAGAACTATTATCTGAACATTCTCTCGACGAGTGGTCACATAATAAAATCTACATGAGGTGTTAATTATGATTGCAGTAGAACTGTTTATCGTCCTGCTCTTTATCTTCTTAGGGGCCAGAATTGGCGGCATCGGTATCGGCTTTGCCGGTGGTGCTGGTGTTATTGCTCTTTCACTTATTCTTGGCGTACCAACAAGCCAATCTTTTATCCCAATTGATGTAATCCTGATCATCATGTCGGTTATCACCGCAATTGCTGCAATGCAGGTTGCTGGCGGTATGGACTGGTTGGTGCAAATTGCAGAAAACTTTTTGCGTAAGCACCCAGAACGCATCACCTTTTACGCGCCGATTGTGACCTTTTTAATGACGCTAATGGCGGGTACTGGCCACACAGCATTCTCAACTCTGCCAGTTATTGCCGAAGTAGCGAAAGGCCAAGGTGTACGTCCTTCTCGCCCACTGTCTATTGCTGTTGTTGCGTCTCAAATTGCTATCACGGCTTCGCCAATCTCGGCAGCAGTTGTAGCTTTCGCAGCCATGCTTGCACCATTCGGTGTTGATTACCTAACACTACTGATGGTTTGTATCCCGACAACCTTCATCGCTTGTATGGTTGGTGCAGTTGTTGCTAACTACATGGGTAGCGAACTAAAAGACGATCCTGTTTACCAAGAGCGTCTAGAGAAAGGTCTCATCAAGCTAGCAACAGATGAGAAGCGCGAGATCCTTCCTACAGCGAAGAAAGCGACATACATCTTCCTAGCGGCGATTGGTTTTGTTGTTTGTTACGCAGCGGCTATCTCTAGCTCTGTTGGCCTAATCGAAAACCCTGCACTAGGTCGTAACGAAGCGATCATGTCGGTAATGTTGGCAGCAGCAGCAGCAATCGTAATGTTCACTAAGATCGATGCGGCGAAAATTTCTTCAGCACCGACATTCCGCTCTGGTATGACTGCGTGTGTATGTGTACTTGGTGTGGCTTGGTTAGGTTCTACGTTTGTAAACGCACACGTTGCTGAAATCAAAGACGTTGCTGGTACGCTACTGGCTGACTACCCATGGATGCTGGCTCTTGTTCTGTTCTTCGCTTCTATGCTGCTTTACTCTCAAGGCGCAACAACGGTTGCATTAATGCCTGCGGCACTAGCAATTGGCGTAGCACCACTAACAGCCGTTGCTTCTTTCGCTGCGGTAAGTGCACTGTTCGTTCTTCCAACTTACCCTACGCTACTGGCTGCGGTTGAGATGGATGACACAGGCTCAACGCGTATCGGTAACCTAGTATTCAACCACCCGTTCTTCATTCCAGGTGTGGTAACAATAAGTAGTGCGGTAGCACTAGGCTTCGCATTCGGTGGTCTGTTTATCTAAAAACCACTGATGATATGACTCTAAAAGGAAGCTTCGGCTTCCTTTTTTGTTTATGGCTTAATGTGATTTTTGATGCCCGTCAAATAACCATGACAAACTTTAAAACGCGTTCAAAAATAAAGTTTGAATAAAATTCCAAGACTATCCAACCCATTCTCTATCGATACCTATCAAATCAACCTTCCCCTATTTACCAACTAACCAAACCGAATATTAATTCAAGCTAATTAACCAAAAAACCTTACGATTTTTCTCACATTTTTTAGCCCTTTTACTGGCCACTATTTTTGTGAACAGCACCAAACTTAAATGATTAAGTAACGAATAAAATAACCGCAGCTAAATTAAATACAACTTCATCTGGATTAGTAAATATCAAATAACTTTAATTTAAAACCCGCAATTTATATCGTTGGGTAATTTATAAGTGTCAGTGTATTTACAGTCTATAAATCATTAGTCGCTAATTCACATCACTTCTATTTAAGATGATGTAAGGAGATAGCCATGACAACTCAAACGATGCCAAGCGAGAAAAAAAAGGGCGGCTTCTTTGCCAACTTTAAATTCCCTTCTGCTTATACCATTCTATTTATTTTAATTGCATTCGTTGCTCTACTGACCTGGATTGTTCCAGCGGGCCAATATGATCGAGCAATGAATGAAGAATTAGGCCGAGAAGTGCCGGTAACCGGAACCTATCAAGCGGTTGAAGGTAACCCTCAAGGCGTGATTGACGTGCTGCTAGCGCCGATTGATGGCTTCTACGACCACAATAGCTATGAAGCTGCTGCAATCGACGTTTCACTGTTCATTCTGATCATTGGTGGCTTCTTAGGGCTCGTCACCAAGACTGGTGCAATTGATGCTGGTATCGAACGCGTCACCGCGCGCCTCGAAGGGCGAGAAGAGTTGATGATACCAATACTGATGGCACTGTTTGCTGCTGGCGGTACTGTCTATGGTATGGCGGAAGAATCACTCCCATTCTATACACTTCTTGTGCCTGTCATGATGGCGGCTCGCTTTGACCCTCTAGTGGCAGCAGCAACTGTACTTCTAGGCGCAGGCATAGGGGTGCTAGGTTCCACCATTAACCCATTCGCAACGGTTATCGCAGCTAACGCCTCTGGCATCCCATTTACCGACGGTATCGTGCTACGTGTGGCAATGCTGATTATTGGTTGGGGCATCTGTGTCGCTTACGTCATGCGTTACGCAAGAATGGTGCAAGCGGACCCAAGCAAGTCGATTGTGTATGACAAGTACGAAGAAAACAAAGCGCACTTCCTTGGTAACTCAAGCGGAGAAAAACTGGAATTCACTGCGACTCGTAAACTGATTCTGACTATTTTTGGTGGCTCATTCGCGGTAATGATTTACGGTGTATCAGTTGCTGGATGGTGGATGGCAGAGATCTCTGCAATGTTCCTAGCAGCGACCATCATTGTTGGTATTGTGGCTCGCATGAGCGAAGAAGAGTTTACCTCAAGCTTCATTGACGGCGCACGTGACCTGCTCGGTGTAGCGCTAATCATAGGTATTGCACGTGGTATTGTGGTGGTGATGGACCGCGGTATGATCACCGATACGATTCTATTCTCTGCAGAGCAAATGGTCACAGGGCTCTCATCCGTTATCTTTATTAACGTGATGTTCTTCCTAGAGATTCTATTGTCATTCTTAGTGCCATCAACATCTGGCCTAGCGGTACTGACCATGCCTATCATGGCGCCATTGGCTGACTTTGCTGGTGTTGGTAGAGACCTTGTGATCACCGCTTACCAATCGGCTTCAGGCTTAGTAAACCTTATTACCCCAACCTCTGCGGTGGTAATGGGTGGCTTGGCGATAGCTCGTGTGCCTTACGTACGCTGGGTGAAATGGGTCATGCCATTGATCGGTATCTTAACCGTGTTCTGCATCGTTGTACTGAGTATTGGTGCGCTTATCTAGCATCCCTTCAGCAAACACACTTCCATTCAAAGCCGCTTCCATAGCGGCTTTTTTAGCTCTATCGCTAGCTCAGTCAGCTTTACCGTTACTGCAGCCCATAGCGAACTCAGCAGCTCCCGAGAAGCCCCATCTCAACACTCCTACTCATCTGCACACATCACAGACAAAGTTAACAATACCACTCATTATTTACCAAGGTGATATATGGCGAAATATTTAGTCATTTATTAGCGTTAATTATATTTACAGGTTTATTAAAAGTAACAGCAAAAGATAAATAAACGACTAAACCTAATTAAAAACACCTTCATAAGCCCTATTTTAAAATGTGACCCAAATAACTTTATACGAATTTAATTTGTTAACAGATAATTAATTCCACATTCAAAATTAAATATCTAAATAAAAACACTGCATACTTCCACCTTAAGCTCACTTTTATCAGTTAAAGTACATTGCATATAAACCCTCACTATTTAGATTTTACTAATCTGGATTAAAAAAACATGAATAATGTTCCCCCAGGATTAACTATTTAGAAGCAATCGATGATAGGTCAAAGTGCATAAAATTTGTTAAAACCCTTGTTTTTAAAGGGCTGAGGGATAAAAAATGATTTGTGATAGATCTCTAAGAATACCTGAGCAGCAGGCGTAATATTAATTCCAGACAAGAGATATGAATAAATAATTCATTCTTCTCACCTGAAAATAAATAATTACTCTTAGCAATAAAAGTAATTCAAATATATAAGAGAGAGACGATCATGAGTAAGTTCTATGTAGGTTCTGAAATAGGTCAATTGCGTCGTGTTCTAGTTCATCGCCCAAGACGCGCACTGACTCACTTAACACCATCTAACTGTCACGATTTGCTGTTTGATGACGTACTGGCTGTTGAGCGCGCAGGTAAAGAGCATGACGTATTCACTCAAACGCTACGTGATCAGGGTGTTGAGGTTCTTCTTCTTACTGACCTACTAGCAGATACGCTAGCCGTGCCGGAAGCGAAAGATTGGCTACTGAACTGCCAAGTGTCTGATTACCGTTTGGGTAAAACTTTTGCTAACGACGTACGCTGCTACTTAGGCGACTTACCAAACCTAGAGCTTGCAAAAATCCTAACCGGTGGTCTGTCTTACGCTGAAATGCCGATGAAGTCTTCTTCAATGATGCAAGGCATGTTCACACCAACCGACTTCATTATTGAGCCTTTACCAAACCACCTATTTACTCGCGACACCTCTTGCTGGGTTTACGGTGGTGTATCAATCAACCCAATGGCGAAACCAGCACGTCAACGCGAAACCAACCACGTGCGTGCGATTTACCGTTGGCACCCAACCTTCGCAGGCCAAGACTTCATTAAATACTTCGGCGATGAAGAGAGCATCAACTACGACAACTCAACGATTGAAGGTGGCGACGTACTTGTTATCGGACGCGGCACAGTGCTTATCGGTATGTCGGAACGTACTACGCCACAAGGTGTTGAGCACTTGGCGTCTAGCCTGTTCAAACACGGTCAAGCGAAGCAAGTTATCGCTATGCAGCTACCAAAACACCGCTCTTGCATGCACCTAGACACGGTAATGACACACATGAACGAAGATACGTTCTCTGTTTACCCTGAAGTGGTGAGTAAAGATGTGAAGTGCTGGAACCTAACCGGTGATGAGTCTGGAGCCGTGAAAGTGAAAGAAGAAGGCTACTTCGTTACCGCGATCGAAAAAGCACTGGGCGTAGACAAGCTAAACCTGATCACTACTGGTGGTGACAACTTCCATGCAGAGCGTGAGCAGTGGAATGATGCGAACAACGTTCTTACGGTGAAACCTGGCGTCGTTATTGGCTACGAAGGTAACACCTACACCAACGAGAAATACGACAAAGCTGGCATCACAGTACTGCCAATTCCTGGAGACGAGCTTGGTCGTGGTCGCGGTGGCGCACGTTGCATGAGCTGCCCTATTGAGCGTGATGGTATCTAATCACTAAGACGAAACGGCCAAGTTAAAGCACTTAAATAACCTCAACTTGGCCACAATGAGAGAACACAATTATGACTAAACAAACTGTTGTTGTTGCACTCGGTGGTAACGCCCTACTTCGTCGCGGTGAGCCGTTAGAAGCTGACGTTCAGCGCCGTAATATTGAAACAGCGGTGAAAACCATCTCGGAAATCGCCAAAGAGTACAACGTGGTGTTAGTGCACGGTAATGGCCCACAAGTTGGCTTACTTGCTCTGCAAGGTTTGGAGTACAAAAAAGTAAATCCATACCCACTGGATGTATTGGGCAGCGAAACACAAGGCATGATCGGTTACATGCTGATGCAAGAGTTCAAAAACTATCTGCCGAACCGCAACATCTCATGCATGTTGACCCAAATGACGGTTGATCCAAATGACCCTGCATTTGCCGATCCGACCAAACCGATTGGCCCAATCTACGAAGAAGCAGAAGCGCGTGAATTGGCAGAGAAGTTCCACTGGATCGTAAAACCAGACGGCCAACACTTCCGTCGCGTTGTGCCAAGCCCAAGACCAACCGGCATCGTTGAACATGAAGCGATCACCCAACTTATCGAAGCGGGCCACCTAGTGATCTGTACTGGCGGTGGCGGCATTCCAGTGAAAAAAGAGCATGGCAAATTGGTTGGTGTCGAAGCGGTTATCGACAAAGACATGTCAGCTGCTTTCTTAGCAAAACAATTGAATGCCGACGCACTACTGATTTTGACTGATGCAGACGCGGTTTACCTAGATTGGGGCAAACCGACTCAACACGCACTGCGCAGCACTACGCCAGGTGAACTAGCGAAGTTTGAATTTGATGCCGGATCCATGGGACCAAAAATTGAAGCATCGTGCGAATTCATCCAACAAGGTGGCAAAGTCGTCGGTATCGGTGCGCTCGAAGATGGTTTGCAAATTCTGCAAGGCCAAGCGGGTACCAACATCACCAAAGATTAATCCACTCGTGAGCTTTTCAAGCCTTGCGAGAAAACTGAATCACCGTTTGAACTGAAATTAATACACAAAAATTGAATCGCGCTTTCTTGAATTTTCTTTCCCTGTAACAAGAAAGCGCCTAAATCTAAGAAGGAATACATCATGGCTTTTAACCTACGCAATCGTAACTTCCTAAAACTACTAGATTTCACTCCACGCGAAATTCAACACTTGTTAGATCTTTCAATGGAGCTTAAAAAAGCGAAGTACAACGGTTACGAACAGCCAAAACTGACTGGCAAAAATATCGCACTTATCTTTGAGAAAACCTCAACTCGTACTCGCTGTGCATTCGAAGTGGCAGCATTCGACCAAGGTGCTCGCGTCTCTTACTTAGGCCCATCTGGTTCTCAAATTGGCCATAAAGAATCGATGAAAGATACCGCTCGCGTTCTTGGCCGTATGTACGATGGCATTGAATACCGCGGCTTCGGTCAAGAGATTGTCGAAGAGCTAGGCGCTTACGCTGGTGTACCTGTATGGAATGGTCTGACTGACGAATTCCACCCAACTCAAATCTTGGCAGACTTCCTGACCATGACTGAATACGGCCGTGGTAAGCAGCTGCATGAAATCAAGTTTGCTTACCTAGGTGATGCTCGCAATAACATGGGTAATTCTCTAATGGTTGGCGCAGCGAAAATGGGCATGGACATTCGCCTTGTTGCTCCTAAGCAATTCTGGCCAGAAGAAGGGCTATTGGCTCAATGCCGTGAAATCGCAGAGCACACTGGCGGCAAAATCACCCTAACTGAAGATGTTCAAGAAGGCGTGCAAGGTTGTGACTTCCTATACACCGACGTTTGGGTATCGATGGGTGAAGCGAAAGAAGCATGGGCTGAGCGTATCAACCTAATGATGCCTTACCAAGTGAACATGGAAATGCTAAAAGCAACCGGTAACCCACACGTGAAATTCATGCACTGTCTGCCAGCTTTCCATGGCGAAGATACCACGGTAGGCAAACAACTTGCGGCTGAATATCCACAACTAAAAGACGGTGTGGAAGTGACTGATGAAGTGGTCGAGTCTGAATACTCTATCGTGTTCGATGAAGCTGAAAACCGCATGCACACCATCAAAGCTGTGATGGTTGCAACACTAGGTAGCTAATAAGCCAAACAGCTAAAAAGCTTACAAGCAAAGCACTCTCTTATTTACAAACAAGTCGATAATTTGAGTGCAATAACAGGGAAATGCGGGTGGCGTGCATGGGACTTTTCCCTTGGATAAAACCCGCATTTTTTTTCATTCGTTTGAAAAGATTATTGCCTAAAAAAGTCGAAGTTTTGCTGCTTCAACAAAGGCTTAAAAAGAAGTAAAAACACGGGCTAATTTGGCATAAATATCCATAAAATGAATACTTTACATAAACTATTGCGCGCTGTTTTTATCTGAGTATAATCCTCCGCAATTTGTCTAAAGAGAGCAAAAAATGAACCGCAGTTTTGTCGCACATGATTGTCAAACTACACGCCAGAGAGTGGCGTTGGTGTCATTTTTATTTTGTTCTATTGATCGTTTCGAAGCCTCCTATTTTTAGGGGGCTTTTTTTTGTCCGCAATTTGACTGTATGCATAGAAGGAAGACCCGTTATGGCGCATTCGTTATTTAACAAGCACATCATCTCCATTCCTGAGCTCTCTCGTGATGAACTGGAGCTTATCGTCGATACCGCAGCAAGGCTCAAGGCTGAACCAAATCCAGAGTTGCTGAAAAATAAAGTCGTTGCGAGCTGCTTCTTTGAGCCTTCAACTCGAACTCGCCTCTCATTCGAAACCGCAGTTCAACGCCTTGGTGGCACAGTCATCGGTTTTGATAATGGCGGTAACACATCACTGGCTAAGAAAGGCGAAACACTTGCCGATTCAGTTCAAGTGATTTCATCGTACGTTGATGCCTTTGTGATGCGTCACCCACAAGAAGGGGCTGCGCGCTTGGCGTCTGAGTTCTCTAACGGTGTGCCAGTGGTGAACGGCGGTGATGGCGCGAACCAACACCCAACTCAAACCCTGCTAGACCTGTTCTCGATTTACGAAACACAAGGCACTCTCGACAACCTCAATGTGGCGTTCGTCGGCGACCTAAAATATGGCCGCACCGTGCACTCACTGACGCAAGCACTATCAAAATTCAATAACGTGCGTTTCTTCTTTATCGCACCTGAAGTATTAGCGATGCCGGATTACATCTGTGAAGAACTGGAAGAGATGGGCATTCAATACAGCACACACAGCAGCATTGAAGAAGTGGTACCGGAACTGGATGTGCTATACATGACTCGCGTACAGAAAGAGCGCTTTGATGCATCAGAATACGCACACATGAAATCGGCTTACATCCTCACCGCCGACACATTGAAAGACGCCCGCCAAAACATGAAAGTGCTTCACCCACTGCCACGCGTTGACGAGATCACCACCGACGTTGATAAAACACCACACGCTTACTACTTCGAGCAAGCTGAAAATGGTGTATACGCTCGCGAAGCCCTATTAGCTCTAGTTCTAAACGACACTTTATAAGCAGGAGACAAAGTCATGGTTAAACAAACTCAGCTACAAGTAGAAGCGATCCGTAACGGCAGCGTCATTGACCACATCCCTGCTCACCTTGGTATCAAAATCCTTAAACTGTTCAAGATGCACAAAACCGAACAGCGCATCACCATGGGATTAAATCTGCCATCATCTGCCTTGGGGCACAAAGATCTGATCAAGATTGAGAACATCTTTCTAACCAAAGAGCAGGCGAACCAATTGGCTCTGTATGCACCACAAGCAACGGTCAATCAGATTGAAGAGTACAAGGTCGTAAACAAACTGACGCTTGTACTGCCAGAGCAAATCAACAGCGTATTCTCATGCCCAAATAGCAACTGTATTTCACACGGTGAACCCGTTGAAAGTAGCTTTAAAGTTCAGCTAAAACAGGAAAATGTGCAGCTAAAATGCCATTACTGTGAAAAAGTATTCTCTCGCGAGATCATGAGTGAGATTCGCTAACCCTTATCTTCATTAGTGCCTAGGTCAAAACCATTCCAAGCACATGGATATTTATTCCCAATGCGGAATAAATATCCACTCACCTCAAGAATAAAGCACCAAAATACAAGCAAATAAACAGAATTTTGTTTGGTGATCACCTTCAAAAAGATAACTATCCTTTAGTGGTAGACTGGATGCATAGATGATCATACATCTCGCATACCCGCCCTTCTTTACTTCAGGATTCGTCGGTAAGCCCTAATTAACAAATCGTACTCTACGGCTTTGGGAGTGCGCACGACGCTATGGACAAGCGGTATCACTGTTGACCTTAAGGAGTTGTTCATGAACCCGATCACTGAGCACGGTTGCTTGTATTCAGCTGAAGATAAAACACTGACTGCAGCGTGCAAACGCTTACTACAACAACAAAGCTTCTCAACCCAAAACCAGCTGCGCGAAAAGCTGGTCGAGATCGGCTATACCGGTATTAGCCAATCGACGGTATCTCGTATTTTGTCACAGCTCGGCGTAGTCAAAATCCAGAATGCCTGTGGTAAAAAAGTCTACTGTATTACGGTTGAAAGCGCGCCTGTACGTGTCGATGCGTCCATCTCTTCGCAAATCGAATTAATCACTCATAACCAAGCAATGGTGATAGTTAAAACCCACCCAGGTTGTGCGCAGTTAGTTGCAAGATTAGTAGATATCGACCCACATACTGAGATTATCGGTACTGTTGGCGGCAACGACACCGTGTTAATTATTCCAAAAGACACAACCAATATTGATGCTTGCGAGCAAGTGGTAAAAGCACGCCTAGGTGTCGCTTAAATGTGTTACTGGCAAGGGCCCCCTATGCCTGCTGCAAGGCTGACCCTCTCCCGATTACCCAAGAAAGTGGATTTCCCGCCCTAAGGGATATTTGCTAACCAATGAAACTAATAGCAAACTATTACGGTCTGATTGAGTTAAGATACCCATAACTCCATTAAATGACTAAATAGTATGCGACGACTTGCCACATTACTTTTTGTTTGTATTTCCCTATTCACCCAGCCTGCGTGGGCGCTTTTTGGAAATGACAACGCCGAGCCTAGCTTCGGAGGCAATAACAACGGTTTTGTTCCTGTAGACCAAGCTTTCCCTTTCAATTACTACCAGCAAGATGGCAAGGTGCTTCTCGACTGGCAGGTAAAAGAAGGCTACTACCTCTATCAACATAGCCTCTCTTTTAGCGGCCAAAATCTCGCTATCGGCAATGTTGAGTTAGAAGATGGTAAGCCACACCAAGATGAATTCTTTGGTGAGGTAAGTGTTTACACTCAGCCGCTATTCGTGCAAGTTCCCCTGCAAAGTTACCAAGATGGCTCACAGTTGATCGTTAAGTATCAAGGCTGTGCAGAGGCTGGCTTCTGCTACCCTCCAGAAACTCGTGTCATTGACATTGCACCGTTTGAAGCAATGGGTTCAAGCGACACTACCAGTAACCAAACGAACATTTCTCCACAAGTTGCTTCTCCAAAAGCAGATGTGACAAATAACACGACACCACAATCAAGCGCACCCGTTTCAAAAGAAGCGAGCCTAGCCGATAAACTCGGTGACAGTTGGTGGACCCCATTACTGTTCTTGGCGCTCGGTGTTGGCTTAGCCTTCACACCGTGTGTTCTGCCTATGTATCCAATCCTAACGGGCATTGTGTTAGGTGGTGGCAAGCTCAGCCAAGGTCGTGCGCTGATGTTGTCCTTCATCTACGTGCAGGGTATGGCGCTAACTTACACACTATTAGGGTTAGTGGTTGCG
The DNA here is from genome assembly GCF_022397955.1 of Vibrio sp. Isolate32. GTDB lineage: Bacteria > Pseudomonadota > Gammaproteobacteria > Enterobacterales > Vibrionaceae > Vibrio. The sequence goes on from NZ_JAKEUQ010000010.1 coordinate 99,495, forward strand.
TCTGCAGGTATGCAATTCCAAGCTGCGATGCAGCACCCTTACGTGTTGATTGCGTTGAGCGTTCTATTCGTAGCGTTAGCGATGTCGATGTTTGGCGTGTATAACCTACAACTGCCGAGCAGTGTCCAAACCTGGCTCAACAACCAAAGCAACAAACAGCAAGGCGGTAATACCTTGGGTGTGTTCGCGATGGGTGCGATCTCTGGTTTGGTATGTTCACCTTGTACTACAGCGCCACTCTCAGGTGCGCTGCTGTATGTTGCTCAAAGTGGCGACCTATTAACGGGTGCGATAGCTCTGTACGCGTTAGCTATGGGTATGGGCATTCCACTAATCTTGGTGGCGGTATTCGGCAATAAGCTACTGCCAAAAGCAGGCAGCTGGATGGATAAAGTTAAGGTCGTATTCGGCTTTATCTTGTTGGCAGCACCAATCCTCCTGCTAGAGCGCATCATCCCAGAGCTGTGGGCAACCGTGCTTTGGTCTGCCCTTGGGTTCATCGCCTTCGGTTGGTTGTATCACAGCAAGAACGCACTACCATTTGGTGGTTGGAAGCAAAGTGCAGTAGGTATTATCGCGATGCTTGGTCTGTTTGCTTCTGCTCAACCAGCACTGAATTACTGGTTTTCGGAAAAAAGCGTTGTTGTGGAACAACAGATCCAGTTTGCACGCATCAATACCGTTGAAGAGCTTGAAATACAGCTCATTGAAGCGAAGAAACTGGGTAAACCGGTAATGCTCGATTTCTACGCCGACTGGTGTGTAGCTTGTAAGGAGTTTGAGAAGTACACCTTCCATCAAGCAGACGTCGAGAACAAGCTGTCTGACTTCGTGTTACTTCAAGCAGACGTGACGCGAAACATGCCCCAAGACATTGAATTGCTGAAGCAACTGCAGGTACTTGGCTTACCAACCATTGAGTTCTGGGATAGCGAGGGTAACCATGTTCCAAATGCTCGTGTGACTGGTTTTATGCCTGCCGATGTATTCTTAAAACACATGCAAGACCACCAGCTATAACGGCAACATTAGTCTAAATATAGCGCCAGACAAAGCCGCACCGCCCCTCATAACGAGATAGCAGTGCGGCTTTTTTGTTATAGCAAGAAACGCTTTCTTTTAAAGCGGATAAAAGTCGATATGGTTCAGACTTTTAATGCATAGATATTGTCCACATACTCAATCAGGATGATAATAAATATTAACTAAATTGTTAAAAGTATGGACGTCATGGACTCGACCTACACCATCATCATTGCTGATGACCACCCTCTCTTCCGCAACGCCCTATTTCAGTCGGTTCATATGGCGATCAGCGGTGCGAACCTACTTGAGGCCGACTCTCTCGACGCGTTACTGACCCTGCTTAAAAAAGAAGATGAACCCGACCTACTGCTTCTCGACCTAAAAATGCCGGGAGCCAATGGAATGTCTGGTCTGATTCAACTTCGTGCGGAATACCCGGATCTACCGATTGTCGTGATCTCGGCAAGTGAAGACGCTAGCGTGGTCACTCAAGTGAAAAGCCATGGTGCGTTTGGCTTTATTCCAAAGTCGAGTGACATGCGTGAATTGGTGAGTGCACTGAATCAAGTGCTGAATGGCGACCCTTTCTTCCCTGAAGGGTTGATCACTAACAATGCGGCTTGTAGCGACCTTGCAGAAAAAATTGCAACACTGACGCCGCAACAATACAAGGTGCTAGGGATGCTTTCCGACGGCCTGCTGAACAAGCAAATCGCCTACGAATTGAATGTTTCGGAAGCGACCATCAAGGCGCACATGACAGCCATCTTCCGAAAACTGGACGTAAAAAACCGAACTCAAGCGGTTATCTTACTGCAAGAAGTCCACAATTAAGCGCCGCTGATATCCTCTTCTAAAGTCGTCTTAGGCAAACATAAACCCAACTTGACGACTTTATGATCTTCTATCTCTGCAACCACCCAATTGATGTCATGCCACTCGAAACTATCACCCAATACTGGATGAGGACCAAGTTCGTGTTCAGCCAACTCTTTTAGCGTCATGTCACGCTCTTCTTCAGAACCAAGCTCAATGCCATAACAGTCACTCACCGCAGCAATCGACAAACTAACCTCAAGGAAGAAATCACCAAAGAATCGTGCAGCCTCTTCAGCTTCCGGCGCCTCACTGAACAGCTCACTTAAACTGTCTAGGTCTTTGTCTTGGCCAAGCACACAAAGAATATCGTTCGCTTCTAACACAGTGCTACCCGATGGGTGAAGTAAAGCGTCCTGTCGAAACAGTGCGGTAATACGTGTGCCTTCTGGCATTGACAAGCGCTTGAGCGGCTCACCGACACACCACTTCTCTTCTTTCAGCTTGTAGACAAACATCTCCCACTCGCTGGTCGGGTAGATCTCGATACCAGTACGTGAAATAGGTGTCGGCGTTGGTGGCAAGGTGACTTGAGCCAGCCTCGCAACCTTCATCAAGCTGCCACCTTGAACTATCAGCGAGACCATAACCACGAAGAAGGCGATATTGAAATACAGCTGAGCATTAGGCAGACCTGCCATCATCGGGAATACCGCCAAAATGATTGGTACCGCACCACGTAAACCCACCCAAGAAACAAACCAGCGCTCCTTGGTAGTAAAACGTCGAAACGGCAGCAAACCTAACCAAACCGACAACGGACGAGCAAACAGAATCATACCGAAAGCCAGTGCCAAGGCAGGGAGTGCAATCTCCATCAATGTCGATGGTGTTACCAAGAGGCCGAGAACCAAGAACATCACAATCTGGCTTAGCCAGGTCATTCCATCAAGAACATTGAGAATCGAGTGTCGAGAGCGTGTTGGACGGTTACCAATAAACAAACCCACTAGATAAATCGATAAGATACCACTGCCGCCAAGCATGTTAGAGAAAGCAAACAGAGCCACACCGCCACTCAGTACCAGAATCGAGTAAAGGCCATCAGCCAGCTGCACTCGGTTAATTAGACTCCACAGAACCCAACCGCCACCAAGCCCGATAAGGGTACCGATACCAAATTGCATCGCGAAGCTTTTCAGTAGGAAGTTCATCCCCATCTCGGCATCAGGGGTGCCAAGCAGCGCGATTAAGGTCACCGTTAGGAAGACCGCCATAGGATCATTAGTACCGGACTCAATCTCTAGGGTTGAACCAACACGCTCGTTGAGGCTTTGTCCTTTGAGCAGAGAAAATACCGCAGCGGCATCGGTCGAGCCCACAATCGCGCCCACTAGAATGCCTTGCATCAGTGATAAGTCGAATAGCCAAGCCGCCATTAAGCCGGTGAGAGTAGCTGTACAAGCTACACCTATGGTAGCTAACGACAGCGAGGGCCAAAACGCGACCTTAAAACTCGCCACCTTAGTGCGCATACCACCATCAAGCAGTATCACGGCAAGCGCGAGGTTACTCACCAAGTAAGTTAATGAATAGTCGTCAAAATTGATGCCGCCGGGGCCATCTTCGCCCGCCAACATACCAACAAACAAAAAGATCAAAAGAATCGGAACGCCCAATCGTGAGGACACTTGTGAGAAAAGCACACTGATGGCGATAAGCACGGCACCAGTTAAAAATAAGTGATTAATAGTTATTGCGTCCAATTCGTTCCCCCAAAGAATAAAACTCGTGATTAAAGCATGTCGAATTTCTGCTATTAAGCAAGAAAAGGGCTCTAAAAGCAGCGTAATTACTATAACAAACTTATATTTCCCTTCGTGTCATATGCAGGACTAAATAATGATTCTCTGTCATTTAGTTGTTAAATTTTATTACTCCCTCACTAATTCATCCCTTTTTGTTAGACCTTTGGCTAATTTAACAACATTGTAACATCACATTTTTATATGGTTTTGTCTCCTAACTCCCATATTTCAGTGGATTAGGGCTAATACCGTCCCGACTAAAGTTGCACAGATCCCTTGACTTATCCTTGCTACATTTCAAATCGTAACATTACGTTAACACAGCAACATTCTACGGAAACGGAATAAAGGAGAAGGCAATGGCGTTCGAATCTACGGAACATGCTCAAGCCTACTGGAAGGAAAACTTGGGAATTATGGGAACACTGCTCGCGATCTGGTTCGCAGTGTCTTACGGCGCAGGCATCTTATTTGTTGATGCCCTCAACACCGTTCAGTTTGGCGGGTTCAAGCTCGGCTTTTGGTTCGCTCAACAAGGCTCGATCTACACCTTCGTGGCGCTGATATTCATTTACGTTGTCCGCATGAATGCGCTCGACAAAAAATACAACGTACAGGAAGACTAGAGGCTAGAACATGGATATTCAAACTTGGACGTTTATTCTCGTCGGTATCACTTTCGCACTGTATATCGGCATCGCAATCTGGGCTCGCGCAGGGTCTACCAGTGAATTCTACGTTGCGGGTGGTGGTGTACACCCAGTAGCAAACGGTATGGCGACAGCCGCTGACTGGATGTCAGCAGCGTCATTCATCTCAATGGCAGGTATCATCTCATTCGTTGGTTACGACGGTGCGGTTTACCTAATGGGTTGGACAGGTGGTTATGTACTACTTGCGTTATGTTTAGCACCTTACCTACGTAAGTTCGGTCAGTTTACGGTTCCTGATTTTATCGGCGAACGTTACTACTCGAAAACAGCGCGTATGGTAGCGGTATTCTGTGCAATCTTCGTATCATTCACATACGTTGCAGGCCAGATGCGTGGTGTAGGCGTAGTATTCTCTCGTTTCCTAGAGGTCGACATTAACCTAGGTATCATCATTGGTATGGGTATTGTGTTCTTCTACGCAGTACTTGGTGGCATGAAAGGCATCACTTATACGCAGGTAGCTCAATTCTGTGTCCTCATTTTCGCCTTCCTTGTTCCAGCAATCTTTACGTCAATCATGATGACAGGTAACCCGCTTCCACAAGTTGGTATGGGTTCAACGATTTCAGGCACAGACGTTTACCTACTCGATAAACTGGATGGACTCACCGAAGAACTCGGATTTACCGCCTATACCGAAGGTAACAAGAGCATGGTGGATGTATTCTTCATCTGTGCGGCTCTAATGGTGGGTACTGCAGGTCTTCCACACGTAATCATCCGTTTCTTCACGGTACCTAAAGTACGTGATGCGCGTATCTCAGCGGGTTGGGCACTACTGTTCATCTCATTGCTATACACAACAGCACCAGGCGTTGCAGCATTCGCTCGTGTAAACATGATCGAAACGATTAATGGCCCAGACATGCAAGGTGTCGCAGCAGCAGACGCACCTAGCTGGTACAAAAACTGGGAAAGCACTGGCCTAGTAGGTTGGGAAGATAAGAACGGCGATGGCAAGATGTTCTACTCGGGCGATGAACGCAACGAGATGAAGATCAACCGTGACATCATCGTACTGGCTTCTCCAGAGCTAGCGAAACTACCAAACTGGGTTGTAGCTCTATTGGCAGCCGGTGGCCTAGCAGCCGCACTATCAACAGCCGCAGGTCTACTATTGGTTATCTCAACATCGATTTCGCATGACTTGTTGAAGAAAGGCTTCAGACCAAACATGACCGACAAGCAGGAGCTACTAGCCGCTCGTTTGGCAGCAATGGTCGCGATTATAGGTGCAGGTTACTTGGGTATTAACCCACCAGGCTTCGTAGCTCAGGTAGTAGCGTTTGCCTTCGGCTTAGCCGCAGCATCCTTCTTCCCAGCAATTATCCTAGGTATCTTCTACAAGAAGATGAACAAGGAAGGTGCGATTGCAGGTATGTTGACAGGTATTGCCTTCACAGCAAGCTACATCATCTACTTCAAGTTCATTAACCCAGCAGCAAGCACACCTGAAAACTGGTGGTTTGGTATCAGCCCAGAAGGCATCGGTACGCTAGGTATGTGTCTAAACTTCGTAGTATCAATTGCGGTAAACAAAGTGACTGCTGAAGTACCACAAGACGTACAAGAGATGGTTGAAAACATCCGTTACCCTAAGGGTGCTGGTGAAGCTCACGACCACTAAACGCGACTACTAAACCGAGATGTTTAGCAAAAAATGACTCAGTACTTACATTGTAGGGATTAGGTACTGAATCTCAGAAAGCCGATACGTTATGTATCGGCTTTTTTCTTTTGCCTACCGTTTTATAAAAACAGAAACAAAGGGTTGTTTTTAAAACCTCGTTTGATAATAATTATCATTAACATCCAATAGAGAGATGAAAATGATGATGAAAGAGCAGCAGGTTCTCTATTCGAGGTTCTACAAAGCGCAGGATCGCTTTACCGCCTCAGAGCAAGTTCACGGTCACGAGCCGTTTGTCATTCGAGACTACATCGAGTGTGCACAAACGCTTGCCGCATACTACGAAAAACACGCCGCCCAAGAAAATATCTTGCTGTGCGAGCTGTACCTGCGCCAAGTTTTCTTCCATCTGATTGAAGCGATTGAGTCACCTGAGCGCAGTTTTACCTTTCGTCATATCTGCCTAGACTCAATTCACTCACCGCTATTTTATCTAAAACGCCACTACTGCCAGCAACCACATGGCCAGGCGCGCTTTTTGAATCTCAGCCAGACACTACAACAAGTCCAAGCCCCACTTGGCTAACAAGGATAGAAGATGACCCTACAATATCGAATTGAAAAAGACAGCATGGGGGAAGTAAAAGTCCCTGCTGATGCGCTGTATCAAGCACAAACTCAACGTGCCGCAGATAACTTCGCGTTTAGCTCCCACAAAATGCCCACCAGCTTTATTCAAGCACTGGCATTAATTAAACAAGCCGCTGCTGACACCAATGCTCAATTAGGCTTATTGGAAGGCGATATTGCCAATGCGATCGCTGACGCGAGCCAAGAGATCATTGATGGTAAACATCTCGATCAATTCCCGATCGATGTTTATCAAACCGGCTCTGGTACTAGCTCTAACATGAACGCCAACGAAGTGATTGCGACACTCGCATCAAGAAGTTTGCAAGGCGACGTGAACCCAAACGATCACGTCAATATGGGCCAAAGCAGTAACGATGTGGTGCCAACCGCGATTCAAGTCAGTGTCGCACTCACTGCGGAAAACAAGCTGCTACCAGCACTAAGTCACCTCTCTGAAGCGCTGAGCGTGAAACAGCAAGAGCTTGCTGAGGTCGTGAAAACCGGCCGTACTCACCTAATGGATGCGATGCCGATTACCTTTGCTCAAGAGTTGGGTGGCTGGAAGTTCCAGATTGAACACGCTAAACAAGCGATTGAAAGCACCCTGCCCGCTATTAAAGCGCTTGCTCAAGGTGGAACGGCGGTAGGTACAGGCATCAATGCTGAGCCTCGCTTTGCCGATAAGTTTGCAAGTAACCTGTCGCAGTCGACAAAGATCAGCTTTAACTCGAGTGAAAACTTCTTTTTCAACCTCAGCAGTCAAGACGCGATCGTTGCCTTTTCGGGTCAGCTCAAAACTGCAGCAGTTGCGATCATGAAGATCGCAAACGATCTTCGCTGGATGAACTCTGGCCCATTAGCTGGCTTAGGAGAAATTGAATTGCAGGCGCTACAACCAGGCTCATCTATTATGCCCGGTAAAGTGAACCCTGTGATTCCAGAAGCCGCAGCGATGGCGGCAGCGCAGGTGATTGGGAATGACACTACTATTACGGTAGCCGGCCAGTCTGGCAACTTCCAACTTAATGTGATGCTGCCAGTCATTGCTCATAACGTATTAGAAAGTATCGAGCTTTTAGCTAATAGCTCTGTTGCGCTGGCAGATAAAGCCATCGCTACTTTCACAGTGCGCCAAGACAATCTTGATTTAGCACTTTCAAAGAATCCAATTCTGGTGACGGCGCTTAATCCTGTGATTGGTTACTTAAAAGCTGCTGATATTGCGAAGAAAGCCTACAAAGAAGGTTTTCCTATCCTTGATGTTGCAGAAAGAGAAACCGATCTAAGCCGAGAAGAACTCAGCAAGCTGCTTGACCCAACCGCTCTCACTCAAGGTGGTATCGCAGGTTAAAGCCAGTAACTCATAACAAGTCTACCGGATCGAAAAAGGCCTCATCAGAGGCCTTTTTAGGATCTAATAATGACTTAAATTAACTCACGCGATTCAATACTGCTCTGAGTTTTAGTGGTTTCACTGGCTTGGCAATAAAGCTAAAGCTGTTGGCCTTTATCGCCGCCAACATGTCATCGGTTCTATCGGCACTGATGATGACTCCCTCAAAAGAGTCACCAAGGCGTAAACGACACTGCTGCAACACCTCAAGTCCTGTTCTGCCATTATCGAGGCGGTAATCAGAGAAGATCACATCGGGTTTCCAGTCACCATCCAGGCACTTCAAACTCTCAACTAAATCAACTGCGGTCTTAACCTCACAGCCCCAGCGACCTATCAGGTTCTCCATACCCACTAAAATCTCTCGTTCATTATCAACACACAAGATTTTAAGGTGCTCGATATCACTGCTCGCCACTGGCGCAGCAGCTTGCACAACCGGAGCCACTTGTTCCGCTCTTGCTAAGGTAATAGAAAAGACACTGCCTCGTCCCGGCCATGAACGCATCGATATTTGATGACCAAGCACATGAGCAATACCTTTCGAAATCGCGAGACCAAGCCCTAACCCTTGATCGGAACGCACTTGGCTACCACGAGTGAACTCTTCGAAGATCTCTTGTTGCTTGTCTTCATCAATACCTGTTCCGTTATCCCACACATCGATTCGCACCTGCCCGTTGAGTCGTCTTGCTCCGAGCACTACTTTCCCTTCAGGGTTATAGCGGAAGGCGTTAGTCAAAAAGTTCTGAATCACTCGTCTCAGCAATTTAGGGTCAGATTGAATAAACAGAGATGATGGGATCATCTTGAAATCAATTTTTTGCTGCGTCGCTAAGGCGCTAAATTCCGCATTCAAGTTAGCAAGCACATCGTGCACCGCAATGGCATGAATGTTGGTTTCCAGCTTGCCGGACTCTAATCGTGAGATATCCAGCAAGTCGCCAATCAAGTCCTCGGCCGCACCCAATGCACTTTCAATGTGGGACGAAAGCTGCTTCACCTCTTGCTCTTTTGCTACCTCCGAAAGGGACGAAGCAAACAGCCGAGCCGCATTCAATGGCTGCATCAAATCGTGGCTCACCGCCGCTAAGAAACGACTCTTAGATTGGGATTCTTGATCAGATATCTGCGTTGCTTTAACCAAGCGATGGTTCAGCTTTTCAAGCTCTTGAGTTCGTTCGTGTACTCTTGATTCCAAGCTTTCATTCGCGTCTTTTAACGCCTGTTCTGCTTGTCTAAATACCGTAATATCGGTAAAGCTCATCACAAAGCCGCCGCTTGGCATTGGGTTACCTTGCACCTCAATCACTCGACCATCAGGACGAATGCGAGAAGAGGTGTGTCGTGTACCCTGCTCCAAATGATAAACACGGCGACGCACGTGATCTTCAGGGTCACCCGGACCACACAAACCTTGCTGCGCATTATGACGAATCACATCGGAGATAGGCCTACCCACTTGAATCAGGCCAGCTGGGAATTCAAACAGTTCTAAGTACCGCTGATTCCATGCCACCAGCCTCATCTGTTTGTCCACCACCGCAATTCCTTGGCCAATGTGCTCAATCGCCCCTTGCAGTAGGCCACGGCTGAAATCGTACAGCTCAGAGGCTTCATCAACGATGGTCGCGACTTCTTCAAGCTGCATATTTCTGCCTTGTAAAGCAGAAGTAAGTACTAACTTCGCAGATGAAGCACCAAACACACCCGCCAGTACGCGCTCAGCATGTCGAATCAAGCTTGCAGGGGCTTGCTGATTAGGAAGCAGTGGCTGACCTTGCTGCTGCCAGTAACTTTGGATAGCGCTTTTCGCTCGCTTTCGACCGACAAAACGCGACGCCAACATCTCTAGCTCCGCAACTGTCACACGGTTTTGATAGAGGCTAATGTTTTCATTTTCAGGTAGTGGCGTACCAACGAATGCCGCCGATTGTAAGCGCTCACTTAGGCTTGGTCTGGTCGAAATAGAAACCACGGCATAACACAAAGTATTGAGCACAATACTCAGCACTATCCCCCAATTTGAACTGCTGATATTCCAACTACTGAGCAGCTCTGGCGGCGTGATGATCCACAACAATAGGTTACTTTCACTGTCACCAGCCAACATACTGGTTTGACTCATCAGGGTAATTAGCCAAATCACCGAACCAACCATTAAACCAACATAAACACCCTTGCGGTTGCCCGGGCGCCAGTACAAACCACCAATCAGTGCCGGTGCAAATTGAGCAATCGCAGCAAACGAAAGGAAGCCGATGGCGGATAAGGAATGAATGGTATCGAGCGCCTGATAGAACAACCAAGCACCAAGTAGAAGCAGTAAAATAAGCCCGCGACGAATCACCAATAGCAACCCAGAGAAATGGCGATGAGTCCTTTGAGTTAGTCGCATACGGCGTAGCAATAGTGGCATCACTAGATCGTTCGACACCATGATCGCCAACGCGATGGTCGATACGATCACCATGCCACTTGCCGCTGAAGTACCGCCAAGGAACGCAAGCAAGGCAATGTGATTGGCGCCTTCAGCCATCGGCAGGCTAATCACATACGTATCTGCAGGCATGCTTGGAAGCAGCCCTTGCCCCGCCCATGCAATCGGCAGAACAAACAGCCCCATCAAAATCAGATAAAGCGGAAATAACCAACGAGCGGTGTGCAGATCTTGAGGGCGCTCATTCTCAACAACCATGGTATGGAACTGACGCGGTAAGCAGACAATCGCCAACATGGTCAAAACGGTATGGATAATTAAGGTCGGAATATTCGGCGATTCGTAAGTGCTCGCCGCCACGTCGAGCAAGTCAATCTTATCGCTGCTCATCGCCAAATACATGATAAACAAGCCAACAATCAAAAATGCCGCTAACTTAACGATGGACTCAAACGCCACCGCCATCATCATGCCACGATGATGCTCCGTGTTATCTATGTGCCTGGTACCAAACAACATGGTGAAAATAGCTAGCGCACCAACCACAAACCAAGAAACATGGTAATCCTGGTAACCAAAATCTTGCGCCAAACTCGGGGCGACAATATCTAGCCCCATGGTGATGCCACGCAGCTGTAAGGCGATGTAAGGAAGAATGCCGATCACAGCGATAACCGTCACTGCTACCGCTAAACCTTGAGATTTGCCATATCGAGCCGCAATGAAATCAGCTATTGAAGTAATGTGTTCCCGTTTCGCTATCAGAATCAGTCGCGCTAAGATCCGCCACCCAAGAGTGAAGACCAGAATCGGTGCAAGATAGATGGGTAAGAAAGACCAAGGGTTATTACTCGCCTGACCCACCGTTCCATAGAAGGTCCACGAGGTACAATACACCGCAATAGAAAGGCTATAAATCCACGGTCGCCAACGCGATAGCCAACGAACCTGCCTGTCTCCATACCAAGCGATCAGAAATAACACACCCAAGTAGGCTAAAGAGACTGGAATTACTACCCATCCTTGCATTGAAAACCCTTTCTTCATCCATAAAAAAACCTCTCCATAAGGGAGAGGTTTCATTTAACTAAGGATGAGTCATTAACTCAATCGCATCGCTTAAATTCTGTGCTTTAGACTCTAATAATCACGATTGGTTATCAGCTATGAACTTCTGACTCAGGTTGATTAACTTCAACCACAGAGCTTCTTTCATCAAGCTTGATAAACAGGGCAATTGCACCCATCGCAGCCATTCCCCAGAAGATATTCGCGCCCCACAATTCGTAGCCCCAACCACTTAAGGTCGTCATTAACGCGATAAAGGCGCCAAGTGGTATCGCATTGTACAGAGCTTGCAGTGCCACCATTTTGTTCGACTCTTGAGACTGAATGTATTGAATCGCAGCGATATGTGCCATGGCAAACGTCACCCCGTGCAGCAACTGAACCAATATCAATACTGGAATCGCAGTCGTTGACGCAGTAATACCCCATCGAGCCATGACCCCAATGGCGGCAATCACAAACAGAGTACGCAACGCTAACCCAGCAAACAGTCGCTTGCTCAGAGCAAATACTGCCACTTCAGCAACCACGGCTAAGCTCCACAGATAACCGATGATCGCCTCAGAGTGACCTGCTTCTTTCCAGTAAATCGCACTAAAGCTGTAATACGCGGCGTGGCTTCCTTGAAGCAATGCCATCAATGCAAGAAACTTAACTACCGATGATTCACATAACAGTTGACCAAGTTTAGGTCTTTCAGCCACCTGCTCTGATTCTGTCACCGGCATCACATTCGGGTTTCTCATCGCAAACAACAGAGAAACCAACACACCTGCCAGCGCAGTATATAGAATCATATCTGTACCGAATTCAGCCACCAGATAACCAACTACGGTAGAGCCCGCAATAAATGCCACTGATCCCCAAAGACGCGTACGTCCGTAATCAAGCATATTAAGTCGGCTGTAATGGTTTGCCATTGCATCTGAAAGCGGGATCACAGGACCACAGCAAAGGTTGAAAAGTACCGTTGCCAACAACATCAGTACAAAGCTACCGCCGGTGAAAAAGTGGAAGCCAACAAATAGCAGTGCCGCAAAACTCAACCAGCGCAGAGCTGGCATCAGGTGTTCAACCTTGTGTATACGAGGTGTTATTAATAAATTTGCCACACAACGCGTCGCAAAACCCACACCAATCAATACGCCAATGTCCCCCGCAGAAACACCTTGGTCTTCAAACCATAACGCCCAAAATGGCAGATAAACGCCATAGGCAAAAAAGAAACCGAGAAAATACTGGGATATCCAGCCATAAGGGGAAGGTTTAAACATAGGCGACCTATAAAAATGTGCGGAACAAGGAAGCGCCAATTATGCCTAGGTCACAAAAGATGAAAAAGGGAATTATTGCGGGGATAGTATTCCCATATTCAATTAGTTCAGATATCGCATTTCAGCAAGATATCTAAGCTCTCCAAGTCGCCACTCTCTCACTTAGACTAAAGTCGTCTGGAGCTTCGCTAGTAATTTGTCAGACTGAAAAGAGACTCCCATTTCTTTTGCCATTGCTTATGCCTGATAAATTTAATATGCAGCACCCGCCCTTCGATAGCTTGTCTGAAACTGAACAGTTAACGCTGCGCTCGGCTTTGGACGTGGTTTACTACCGAGCACATGAAGTGATATTGGAAGCAGACCGCCCGAGTCGACACCTGCATATTCTGATTAAAGGTGCTGTTGAAGAGCGTTCCAGCAGCGATGGAGAGATCTATGCGCACTATGCAAATGACGATATTTTCGATGTGCGCAGCCAGTTCGAGCCTCATACAAAACATCAATATATCGCGCTGGAAGACACACTAAGTTACCTATTACCAAGCGACGTTTTTCTTGAGCTATACCACGCCAACGGCCAATTCGCCGCTTACTTTGATAGCAACCTCTCAACCCGAAAAGCATTGATTGAAGCTGCTCAGCAACAGCAGAATCTTGCCGAGTTCATACTGACCAAAGTCGATGATTCGATTTATCACCCACCACTGATACTTGACCCCGACCAACCTATCAATCAAGTGACTCAAACCCTTAAAGAGCAAGGCTTAGACTCGGCCTTGGTTCATTTGGAACATGATGATCCAAGAGCTTTTGGATCATCATGTTCCTTTCCGTATGGAATCGTCACGCGGACCAATTTATTGCACGCGGTGATGCTCGATAATTTCCCACTGGATGCGCCTGTCGGTGAGATCGCAACCTTCCCGGTGATGCACGTGAACCAAGGCGATTTCTTATTTAACGCCATGATTACCATGACCAGAAACCGAGTGAAAAGATTGATGGTTTGTAATGGTAAAAATGCAGTCGGCATGGTGGATATGACACAGATCCTCAGTGCATTTTCCACACACTCTCACGTTCTCACTTTGCGTATTGCTCGTGCCTCCAGCGTTGAAGAATTGGCAATGGCCTCCAACAAGCAACGTCAACTGGTCGAAAGCCTGCTCAATAATGGTATTCGCACACGTTTCATCATGGAGCTGATTTCTGCCGTCAATGAACAGATTATTGAAAAGGCATTTGAACTGGTGATTCCCCCTGCACTACACAACCATTGCTGCCTCATCGTGCTGGGTTCAGAGGGACGCGGAGAACAGATACTCAAAACCGATCAAGACAATGCGTTGATCATTCAAGACGGATTAGAGTGGCACCAATGCCAAAACGCCATGAATGATCTCACTCATACGTTGCAACAGTTAGGTTATCCACCGTGTCCTGGCAACGTAATGGTCAACAACCCTAAGTGGGTTCACTCTGAACAAGAATGGAAACAAACTCTCACCAGTTGGGTAAAAAAAGCGACGCAAGATACGGTGATGGATATTGCCATCATGGCGGATGCACATGCTGTTGCGGGCAATAGAGACCTGTTACTTCCCATTAAGCAGCACTTGAGTGATTTGATGCTCGGACAGGAATTGATTCTGATCGAGTTCTGCCGCCCTGCATTGAACTTCTCAGTGCCCCTCACTCTGTTTGGCAACGTGAAACAGTCCAAGTCGGGGCTAGACATCAAACAAGGCGGTATTTTCCCAATCGTACACGGTGTAAGAGCACTGAGCCTTGAACACGGCGTGACGGCAAATAATACCTTCGAGCGCATTGAACAACTGGTGAACAAGAAAGTGTTGGAGCAAAGCACCGCAGACAACCTCAGTGAAGCACTCAAGCAGTTCTTCAAGTGGCGCTTAGCACAACGCCTGTCACAACAGCACAGCAGTAACAAAATCGACGTCAAACTGATGGAACGAGCAGACCGAGATCTGCTTCGTCATAGCCTGCATGTGGTTAAGAAGTTCAAACAGTGGCTTGGATACCACTATCAGATAAGAGATTAGGCGCTTTACCGATGAATAGACTGGTTCGCTATTATTGGCATTACAAGCTCAAAGGCTCTCCCTATCAGCCTCTGTTTACTGCACCTATTCATCAAGAGTATGTCTCACTCGATTGTGAAACCACCAGCCTCAACCCTAATCAGGCTGAATTAGTCACCATTGCCGCGACCAAGATCATCGGCAACCGCATCATCACCAGCAAGCCCTTCGAAGTTAGGTTGCTAGCCCCTCAATCCCTCGACTGCAATTCAATCAAAATTCACCGTATTCGCCATCAAGATTTAAAACATGGCATCGAAGAGAAGCAGGCTCTAATTGAATTGCTTAACTTTATTGGTAATCGTCCTTTAGTCGGCTATCACATACGCTATGACAAAAAAATTCTCGACCGCGCCTGTTTGAAACAACTCGGATTCCCGCTGCCTAACCGATTAGTCGAAGTGAGTCAGCTCTATCAAGATAAATTAGAAAGACAATTGCCGAATGCCTACTTCGACCTCAGTATGAATGCGATTTGTCGCCAACTCGACTTACCAATTCCGGTCAATAAACATGATGCATTACAAGACGCGATCTCTGCTGCGCTGATCTTTGTTCGTCTGAAACATGGTGATCTACCCCGTTTCAACTCCTCATACACCTAATTCAACCCCTGCATCTCGACATAGAGAGCAACATCTCAAAAATGAACTTAACTCGCTATTTTGTAAGTGAAGAGCGGCGTCTCATCCTAAAGTCTAATTGTGGAAATCGCCGTCCTAGCCGAGAGTGATAACACAAAGACGGTTCTGTAATAGACCTAGAAACTGAACGAACACAAAGGAAGTTGCCAGTTCATTAGGAATGTAGGCACAAGGAGAGATGCAATGAGTGAAGCCCACGTTTATCCGGTAAAAGAAAATATTAAATCAACCACACACGCGGATAATGACACTTACCTAGCCATGTACCAGCAATCTGTTTCTGACCCTGAAGGCTTTTGGGGTGAACACGGAAAAATCGTTGATTGGATCAAGCCTTTCACGCAGGTGAAAAACACCTCTTTCGACCCTGGCCACATTGATATTCGCTGGTTTGAAGATGGCACGCTTAACGTTTCGGCTAACTGTATCGACCGCCACCTTGCAGAACGCGGTGATGAAGTCGCTATCATCTGGGAAGGCGATGACCCGGCTGATGATAAAACTCTAACTTTTAATGAACTACACAAAGAAGTGTGCCTGTTTTCAAATGCTCTGAAAGAGCAAGGCGTACGTAAAGGTGATGTGGTTTGTTTATACATGCCTATGGTACCTGAAGCAGCTGTTGCTATGCTGGCGTGTACCCGTATTGGCGCAGTTCACACAGTGGTATTCGGTGGTTTCTCACCAGAAGCTCTGTCTGGCCGTATTATCGATTCAAACTCTAAAGTTGTTATCACTGCCGATGAAGGCGTGCGTGGCGGCCGTGCTGTTCCACTTAAGAAAAACGTTGATGAAGCGCTGACTAACCCTGAAGTGAAGAACATCGAGAAGGTTGTCGTATTCAAACGCACTGGTGGCGATGTAGCTTGGCATGAACACCGCGATGTGTGGTGGCACGATGCTATTGCTAATGTATCTGCAGATTGCCCACCAGAAGAGATGAACGCGGAAGACCCACTATTCATCCTTTATACCTCAGGCTCAACCGGTAAACCTAAAGGCGTTATGCACACCACAGGTGGTTACCTTGTTTATGCAGCGATGACATTCAAATACGTATTCGATTACCAAGAAGGCGAAACCTTCTGGTGTACAGCCGATGTAGGTTGGATCACGGGTCACACATACCTTGTTTACGGGCCACTAGCCAATGGTGCAAAAACCATTTTGTTTGAAGGCGTGCCGAATTACCCGAACACAAGCCGCATGAGTGAAGTGGTCGATAAGCACCAAGTTAATATTCTTTATACTGCGCCAACGGCTATTCGTGCATTGATGGCGAAAGGTAACGAAGCCGTTGAAGGCACCTCTCGTGACAGCTTAAGAATCATGGGCTCAGTGGGTGAACCTATCAACCCTGAAGCGTGGGAGTGGTACTACAAAACAATCGGTAATGAGCAGTCTCCAATTGTCGATACATGGTGGCAGACAGAAACGGGCGGCATCTTGATTGCACCGCTACCGGGCGCTACCGATCTAAAACCGGGATCTGCAACTCGTCCATTCTTCGGTGTCCAACCAGCGCTGGTTGATAACATGGGTAACATCATTGAGGGTGCAACAGACGGCAACCTAGTGATTCTTGACTCTTGGCCTGGCCAAATGCGTACCGTTCATGGCGATCATGACCGTTTTGAGCAGACTTACTTCTCTACCTTTAAAGGCATGTACTTTACCAGTGATGGTGCTCGTCGTGATGAAGACGGTTACTACTGGATTACAGGCCGTGTTGATGACGTACTTAACGTCTCTGGTCACCGTATGGGTACTGCTGAGATTGAATCGGCTCTAGTCGCGTTCGATAAGATTGCAGAGGCTGCGATTGTAGGTATTCCTCATGATATTAAAGGCCAAGCAATTTACGCTTACATCACGCTGAATGATGGTGAATTCCCAACCGCAGAGCTTCATAAAGAAGTGAAAGACTGGGTACGTAAAGAGATCGGCCCTATCGCAACACCAGATGTACTTCACTGGACTGACTCTCTGCCAAAAACTCGTTCGGGTAAAATCATGCGTCGTATCCTGCGTAAGATTGCTACTGGTGATACAGGTAACCTAGGTGATACCTCAACACTAGCCGACCCAAGCGTGGTTGATAAGCTGATTGCTGAGAAAGCCGAACTGGCATAAGCAACCAGTCACATCCTGAATTACTGTTTAAAACAGACCTTAACTAAACCGTCACCTATGTGGCGGTTTTTTTATGGCTGATCTTGATCTCAAATATCCATGGTAAAAGAAAGGTTATGGCGCTTTTTTGTTAAGTTGGTAACAATTCTACGCGGTATCAATAGGAGATTAGACCAGTAAATTGCTGCGATTTGCGCTGAATTAGCTATAATCTGGTTCTAATTTTTAAATTTGGGTTTTTCTCACTGAAATTAACCCCAAGTTTTCAATAAAATGGCAACATTCACGTTCGTAAACACGATATAGGAAGATAGCCCCACGATGTCTACAAAGTTTCGCATTCTAGTTTTAAATGGCCCAAACCTTAACCTGTTAGGCCTTAGAGAGCCTGCACACTACGGTTCTCAAACACTTGACCAGATTATTAGCTCACTGACCGAGCAAGCGAAAGCACACGATGTTGAGCTATCTCACTTACAGTCAAATCGCGAGTATGAACTGATTGAAGCGATCCATAGTGCTTATCAAAATGTTGATTTTATTATTATCAACCCAGCAGCCTTTACACATACCAGTGTGGCGCTGCGTGATGCACTACTTGGCGTTGCAATCCCATTTATTGAGGTTCATCTATCGAATGTTCACGCGCGTGAACCATTCCGTCACCACTCTTACCTATCTGATAAAGCAGAAGGTGTGATTTGTGGCTTAGGTGCCCAAGGTTATCAATTTGCTTTGACCGCTGCGCTCAGCAAGCTCAACTCAAAGTAAACATAAACAACGAACTATTACTAACCTACTCAGTCAAAGAGTAAGTTCAATTAACAGATAAAGAGAAAGAAACAATGGATATTCGCAAAATCAAAAAGCTAATCGAATTGGTTGAAGAGTCTGGTATTTCTGAGCTAGAGATCTCTGAAGGTGAAGAGTCAGTACGAATCAGTCGTAACAGCACTGCACCTGTAGCACCTGTTCAATATGCAGCAACTCCAGCACCTGTAGCTGCGGCAGCAACTCCTGCGGCGGCACCTGTAGCAGCAGAAGCAGCCGCTCCTGCAGTTCCAGCTGGTCACCAAGTTCTTTCTCCAATGGTTGGTACTTTCTACGGCGCTCCAAGCCCAGACGCAAAACCATTCGTTAAAGTGGGTCAATCTGTAACTGCTGGCGAAACTCTATGTATCGTTGAAGCAATGAAAATGATGAACCAAATCGAAGCTGATAAATCTGGTGTTGTAACAGCTATTCTAGTTGAAGACGGTCAACCAGTAGAATTCGACCAAGCTCTAGTAATTATCGAATAATAGAGAGCACTCATTATGTTAGATAAATTAGTAATCGCGAACCGTGGTGAGATTGCACTACGTATTCTGCGTGCATGTAAAGAGCTTGGCATTAAAACGGTAGCAGTTCACTCAACTGCTGACCGTGATCTTAAGCACGTACTGCTTGCAGACGAAACCATTTGTATCGGTCCAGCTCGTGGTATCGATAGCTACCTAAACATCCCTCGTATCATCAGTGCAGCTGAAGTTACAGGTGCAGTAGCTGTCCACCCAGGTTATGGCTTCCTATCTGAAAATGCAGACTTTGCAGAACAGGTAGAACGCAGCGGCTTTATCTTCGTTGGCCCTAAAGCTGAAACCATTCGCATGATGGGTGACAAAGTGTCAGCTATCACGTCAATGAAGAAAGCTGGCGTACCTTGTGTACCAGGTTCTGACGGTCCTCTTGATGACGACGACGCGAAAAACAAAGCGCACGCTAAGCGTATTGGCTTCCCAGTAATCATCAAGGCATCTGGCGGCGGCGGCGGTCGTGGTATGCGTGTTGTTCGTTCTGAAGCAGAACTAACAGAAGCTATCGCGATGACTCGCGCTGAAGCAAAAGCATGTTTCAACAACGACATGGTTTACATGGAGAAATTCCTAGAAAACCCACGTCACATTGAAGTACAAGTGCTTGCAGATGGCCAAGGTAATGCTATCCACCTAGGTGAGCGTGACTGTTCAATGCAGCGTCGTCACCAGAAAGTTGTGGAAGAAGCGCCAGCTCCAGGTATCACTGAAGAAATGCGTAAGTACATCGGCGAACGCTGTACTCGTGCATGTATTGAGATTGGTTACCGCGGTGCTGGTACATTTGAATTCCTATACGAGAACGGTGAGTTCTACTTCATCGAAATGAACACTCGTATCCAGGTTGAACACACGATTACTGAAATGGTAACGGGTATCGACCTAGTGAAAGAACAGCTACGTATTGCAGCGGGTCAGCCTCTATCATTCACTCAGGATGATATTAAGCTGCGCGGCCACTCAATCGAATGCCGTATCAATGCTGAAGATCCTGTTCGTTTCCTACCTTCTCCAGGTAAGATTGAACGTTTCCACGCACCAGGCGGTATGGGCGTACGTTGGGAATCTCACATCTACACGGGTTACACAGTGCCACCACACTACGATTCAATGATTGGTAAGCTGATCACTTACGGTGAGAACCGTGATGTTGCTATCGCTCGTATGAAGAACGCATTGGGTGAAATGATTGTTGAAGGTATTAACGTTAATACAGAACTTCAATTGGCTATTATGAACGACGAAAACTTCCAACACGGTGGTGCAAACATCCACTACCTTGAGAAGAAGCTTGGTCTGCAATAGAAGCTAGTCTTCCGTAATACGTTCTCTGTAGAACAGTAATAAATGCTCACTTCGGTGGGCATTTTTGTTTTTGAACCACCGAAAAACTCAATCTTTAATCCCCATTATATTCCGTGGGGTTTTGGTGAATTTGCTCATATTTTCTGCTAGACTCGCCATCCAATTTTTCTCATATAGAAGATGCAGCCATGCCTTGGATTCAAATCAAGCTTAATGCTACCAATGAAAATGCCGAACAAATCGGCGACATGTTAATGGAGGAGACTGGTGCTCTTTCTGTAACTTTCCTGGATGCACAAGATACCCCTGTATTTGAGCCTCTGCCGGGCGAAACTCGCCTTTGGGGTGATACTGACATTCTCGCGCTTTACGACGCTGAGAGTGATACTGGTGTCGTTCTAGCGCAGATAAAAGCAAGCAACATGTTCCCTGCAGACTTTGCTCATAAAGTAGAGCAAATTGAAGACAAGGATTGGGAACGTGAATGGATGGACAACTTCCACCCAATGAAGTTTGGTGAGCGTTTATGGATTTGCCCTAGCTGGCGCGATATCCCTGAACCTGACGCTGTAAACGTAATGCTAGACCCAGGTCTTGCATTTGGTACAGGTACTCACCCGACAACGGCATTGTGTCTTGAGTGGCTTGAAGGCTTAGACCTGGCAGGCAAAACCGTGATCGACTTCGGTTGTGGCTCAGGCATCCTAGCGATCGCTGCAATCAAACTAGGCGCAGCAAAAGTTATCGGGATCGACATTGACCCTCAAGCTCTGCTCGCATCAAAAGACAACGCACAGCGCAATGGCGTTGCTGAGCAACTAGAGGTGTTCTTGCCACAAGATCAACCGGAAGGTTTGCTAGCAGACGTTGTTGTTGCCAACATTCTTGCAGGTCCATTACGCGACCTTTCTGGCATCATCAAAGGCCTAGTTAAGCCAAATGGTGTACTTGCGATGTCGGGTGTTTTAGATACACAAGCAGAAGATGTTGCGACTTATTATCGTGATGAGCTTCACATTGATCCGATCGTTGAGCAACAAGAATGGTGTCGAATCTCAGGTCGCAAGCAAGGCTAGACAAGACTCTGGGCGCCAATTGATTGAAATTTAAACAAATTACAAAAACAAATTGTAAATGCTCAAATATTAGTCTTTTCACGCAGCGAAAAAATGCGTAAAATGCGCGCCCTTGCTGGTACAGAACTGTGATGACATTTTTGAAAATCGGAAATTATCAACTTAAGAACAATCTAATCGTCGCTCCTATGGCTGGCGTAACGGATAGACCATTCCGTGAGTTGTGTCTTCGCTACGGTGCGGGGATGGCAGTCAGTGAAATGATGTCCTCCAATCCGAAAGTTTGGAAAACGTCAAAGTCTCAGCAGCGTATGGTACATGAAGGCGAATCGGGCATTCGTTCAGTACAAATCGCTGGTGCAGATCCACAGCTTATGGCCGAGGCTGCTCAATTTAATGTGGATAACGGTGCGCAAATCATCGATATCAACATGGGTTGTCCAGCAAAAAAAGTGAATAAGAAGCTTGCGGGCTCAGCCCTACTGCAGCATCCAGAACTCATTGAAGACATTCTGAAAGCGGTGGTGAATGCTGTCGACGTTCCAGTAACGTTGAAAACGCGCACAGGCTGGGATACAGACAATAGAAACTGTGTCCAAATCGCGAAAATAGCCGAAGACTGCGGCATACAAGCTCTTGCCCTCCATGGAAGAACTCGCGCTTGTATGTACAAAGGTGAGGCAGAATACAAACACATTAAAGCAGCGAAACAAGCAGTATCTATTCCGGTTATCGCTAACGGTGATATCGATAGTCCGGAAAAAGCGAAGTTTGTGCTGGAGTACACCGGCGCTGATGCTTTAATGATAGGTCGACCTGCCCAAGGGCGTCCTTGGATTTTTAACGAAATCCAACACTATTTGGAAAACGGCACCACGATGGACCCACTCCCGATTTCGGAAGTGAAAGACATCATGCTTGGTCATGTGCACGCTCTACATGAATTTTATGGAGAGTTTTTAGGCCCTCGCATCGCTCGTAAGCATGTGGGTTGGTATCTAAAAGAACATGAACAAGCGAGTGAGTTTCGCCGTACCTTCAACGCATTCGAAGCAGGTGATCTGCAGCTTGAAGCGCTAGAAGGTTTTTTTGATAACGTTGCACCATAATTACGAGAAGAGCTAGACCGAATATGTTCGAACAAAATCTGACTTCAGAAGCATTGACAGTAACTACAGTTACATCACAAGACCAAATCACGCAGAAGCCACTACGTGACTCAGTTAAAGCATCATTGAAAAATTACCTTGCTCAATTAAACGGTCAAGAAGTCAGCGAGTTATACGAATTAGTATTAGCTGAAGTTGAACAGCCACTACTAGACACTATCATGCAGTACACTCGCGGTAACCAAACTCGCGCAGCAACCATGATGGGTATTAACCGCGGTACTCTTCGCAAGAAACTTAAAAAATACGGCATGAACTAATCGTTCTTTCGTAATTTATTGAATTGAAAGCCAAGCTCATTTTTGAGTTTGGCTTTTTTTTGGCTTGTCGAACCGTGATAGATGGCTGACTACTCCCCAGTGCGACAACAGCGTCCTTTGTTGATGTTTGCTGAGTCCAAGGCTGCCAGAATCGAACAATGGCTTGCATCGTCGTCTACGTGGCCACAGCACGCATCATTTATCTTTTTAAGTGCAGTGCGAATCTTGGTTAACTCGGTAATCTTCTCATCGATCATCTCTAATTTTGCTGAGGTAATCGACTTCACTTCGGCGCAACTGTGTTGTGTAGCCTCGAGGCGAATCTCAAGCAATTCTTTAATCTCGTCCAAACTCAGCCCCAACGCTTTAGATTTGAGAATAAACGTCACCTGTTTCTGGTTATTTTCATCATATAGGCGATAACCGGATTCACTGCGACTGGCTGGCGCGATCAGGTTATTCTTCTCATAAAATCGCAAGGTATCGGCTGTCACACCGCATCGTTTCGCTAATTCACCGATCTGAAACATGTTTTTTCCTACTGTTTCGTCCATTCCACAATTAACCTTATCGTTACTTTTCAGGCTGAAATGGCACTTTTCATAATTAATTTTGAGATGCCAAACGATTGCGCGAGCTTTTTTGTAATAAATTAGTTAGAATCTGCGCCATCAAATTTGGAGTTGGTTATCTTATAGCTTAATCATAAGACTAACCCAAAAGGTCTTTACCAAAACTGGCCAATATTTTATCTCTTACTGGTATCTAAGATAATCCACGCTAAGAAGATAGAAACAAGTTCTTTTTTGGCAAATATCTTTATTTTAACCCCATGAATTTGAGGAAGATGGAAGCATGAATAACGCTCGTCCAATTCGCCGCGCTCTAATCAGCGTATCAGACAAAACTGGTATCGTTGAATTTGCACAAGCTCTTGCTAACCGTGGTGTAGATATCCTATCTACCGGTGGCACTGCTCGCCTGCTTGCTGAAAAAGGCATCTCTGTTACAGAAGTATCTGACTACACTGGTTTCCCAGAAATGATGGATGGCCGTGTTAAGACTCTGCACCCAAAAGTTCATGGTGGTGTTCTAGGCCGTCGTGGTCAAGATGATGACGTGATGGAAACTCACGGTATCAACCCTATTGATATGGTTGTTGTAAACCTATACCCATTCGCAGAAACCGTTGCTAAAGAAGGCTGTACCCTTGCTGATGCCGTTGAGAACATCGACATCGGCGGTCCTACAATGGTTCGCTCTGCTGCGAAAAACCACAAAGACGTGACTATCGTTGTAAACGCACACGACTACGAGCGCGTTGTTGCTGAAATGGACGCGAACGAGAAATCTCTAACACTAGAGACTCGCTTTGACCTAGCTATCGCAGCATTCGAGCACACCGCTGCTTACGACGGCATGATTGCAAACTACTTCGGCACTATGGTTCCTAGCTACGGAGAGAACAAAGAAGGTGACGAAGAAAGCAAATTCCCTCGCACGTTCAACCAACAGTTCGAGAAAAAACAAGACATGCGCTACGGTGAGAACAGCCACCAAGCTGCGGCATTCTATGTTGAAGCAAACCCAGAAGAAGCGTCAGTGTCTACTGCTCGCCAAATTCAAGGTAAAGCGCTTTCTTACAACAACATCGCTGACACTGATGCAGCACTTGAGTGTGTGAAAGAGTTCGACCAGCCAGCATGTGTGATCGTTAAGCACGCTAACCCATGTGGTGTAGCACTAGGTGAAGACATCCTAGAAGCTTACGACCGTGCATTCAAAACAGACCCAACGTCTGCATTTGGCGGCATCATCGCTTTCAACCGTGAACTAGACGCTGCGACAGCAACGGCTATCACTGAGCGTCAATTCGTTGAAGTTATCATTGCACCTTCTGTTTCTGCTGAAGCAGTAGAAATCGTAGCGGCTAAGAAAAACCTTCGCCTGCTTGAGTGTGGTGAGTGGACAACTAAGACAACTGGCTTTGACGTAAAACGCGTTAACGGCGGCTTGCTCGTTCAAGACCGCGATCAAGGCATGGTGTCTGAAGACGACCTGAAAGTGGTTTCTAAACGTCAGCCAACCGCTGAAGAATTGAAAGATGCTCTATTCTGCTGGAAAGTAGCGAAGTACGTTAAATCTAACGCGATCGTTTACTCGAAAGGCGACATGACTATCGGTGTGGGCGCAGGCCAAATGAGCCGCGTTTACTCTGCGAAAATAGCAGGCATCAAAGCTGCAGACGAAGGTCTACAGGTTGAAGGTTGTGTAATGGCATCGGACGCGTTCTTCCCATTCCGTGACGGTATCGACGCGGCTGCAGAAGCAGGCATCAAGTGTGTTATCCAACCGGGCGGCTCTATGCGTGATGACGAAGTTATCGCAGCAGCAGACGAACACGGCATGGCGATGATCTTTACGGGCATGCGTCATTTCCGCCACTAATCAGAATAGGCTCTAGGTTTTCCTAGAGCCTTTTTTATTCGTTTAACCGTTCATTAATGTTGGCGTTTTACTCATCAACGTTAATAGAAATTTTAATTTTTAGAGCAAAATCAGATTGCCTAGTTCAAGGAAAACACGCGGAGCTTATGACTATAAGTGAGCATGTTTGACGCCGAAATAGGTAATCTGATGAAGCTATCAAAGGTAAAATAAAATGAATGTATTAATTATCGGTGCCGGCGGTCGTGAGCATGCACTAGGTTGGAAAGCAGCACAGAACCCAAACGTTGAAACAGTATTCATCGCTCCAGGTAATGCAGGTACTGCACTTGAGCCGAAACTTGAGAACGTAAACATCGGTGTTGAAGACATCGCTGGTTTAGTCGCGTTTGCTCAAGAGAAAAAAATCGAACTGACCATCGTTGGCCCAGAAGCACCATTAGTAATTGGCGTGGTTGACGCATTTCGCGAAGTGGGTCTGCCAATTTTTGGTCCAACTCAAGCGGCAGCACAGCTTGAAGGTTCGAAAGCATTCACTAAAGATTTCCTAGCTCGCCATGACATTCCAACGGGTTACTACGCAAACTTCACTGAGATTGAGCCAGCTATCGCTTACGTACGCGAGCAAGGCGCGCCAATCGTAGTAAAAGCTGACGGTCTTGCGGCAGGTAAAGGCGTTATCGTTGCGATGACACTGGAAGAAGCTGAAGATGCAATCAAAGACATGCTAGCGGGCAACGCATTTGGCGAAGCTGGCAGCCGCGTGGTTATCGAAGAGTTCCTTGAAGGCGAAGAAGCAAGCTTCATCGTAATGGTTGACGGTTCTAGCGTGCTTCCTATGGCCACCAGCCAAGATCACAAACGTGTTGGCGACAAAGACACTGGTCCTAATACTGGCGGTATGGGGGCTTACTCTCCAGCTCCAGTTGTGACGCCTGAAATCCACAACCGTATCCTTGAGGAAGTTATCTACCCAACGGTACGTGGTATGGACGCAGAAGGCGCACCTTACACTGGTTTCCTTTACGCAGGCCTAATGATCGATGCTGACGGCACACCTAAGGTTATCGAATACAACTGCCGCTTCGGCGATCCAGAAACGCAACCTATAATGATGCGTATGGAGTCAGACCTTGTTGAGCTTTGCCTAATGGCTATCGACGAGAAACTAGACGAAGCAGAATCGAAGTGGGATCCACGCGCTTCTATCGGTGTTGTTCTTGCGGCTGGCGGTTACCCTGCTGACTACGCAAAAGGTGACGTTATTTCACTACCAACAAGCGAAGTTGAAGGCCAAAAGGTTTTCCACGCGGGTACGACAAATAACGAAGCTGGCGATGTGGTGACAAACGGTGGTCGTGTGCTTTGCGCTACAGCACTTGGTAACACGGTTTCTGAAGCTCAGGAGCGTGCTTACGCGTTAACGAAACAAGTAAGCTGGAATGGTATGTTCCACCGCAATGACATTGGTTACCGTGCGATTACGCGTGAGCAAGAGCAGTAATCACGATGCCACGCGCTTACTTTCCAATAACAGTAAGTAAATGACAGCAGCGAAGAATAGAAAAAGGCGCCTTAGTGGGCGCCTTTTTTATTGTCCTACGTACAGATGTACAGACTAATAAGTATTTAACCTACAGTAGGCCAAATACTCTTAATGTTCTATTTGCTACCCTTCAGCAGTGATGGTCTTGCAACACAATCATGACTTTCTTCCGCCAACATCAATAGCTCCTCTACAGTGATTTTTCCGAGTGAGTCACTACCAAGAAACGCCGCATAGCTTTCTACTGACGCTAAGCGGTTAATCACAAAGTTGGGTAAGGCTTGGTTAATATCGATGCTTGAAAATTCTTTACCCGAGCAAGTTTCGAAAGATTGACCGTTCCAATAACCTTGGACCAATTTGAACCCTTCGTCATTCTGCTTAGCCGTGGTCTCTAAGACCTGTGAGGCTTCTTTCTTATAGTTCTCTAACTGTGAAGATCGGATAGGTAGAATTTTGCCAGCAATGCGGTACTGCTGGTATACAGCTTCGCCTGATTTGTTGAAACGTACATGAACACGATAAGGAACAAGCTCATTCGAAGAGTTACGCTGCTCGCCTTCACGAATAAATTCACGAAGCACGCCTTCTGACCAAGCATAGTCAGTTTGATACCAGCCGTAATCGCCGACAGTGACGTAGTCAGCTGAAGTATGAGGTTGTGTTAGCTTGTTTGTAACCCAGTAGAAACTTGTCGCGTCGCCCATGACTTGGCCGCCAGTGTGAGTTTCAAATTGCTCTAGGTTTTTGCGAGGGCTTGTTGAAGAACAGCCAATAAGAAATGTAGATAATAGTGAAACGAGAAGAAATGCTTTTTTCATAAAAACCTGTACCGAGGTGGAATACGACTACCTCGGTACAGTTTAGATTATTTCACTGAATCTTTCAGCGCTTTACCTGCAACAAATGCTGGAACATTTGCAGCAGCGATTTGGATCTCATCACCAGTTTTTGGGTTACGACCAGTGCGAGCTGCACGGTGGTTTACTTTAAAAGTACCAAAACCAATTAGCTGAACTTGATCGCCATCTTTAAGAGCATCTGTAACACCGCCAAGAGTCGCTTCTAGAGCAGCTTTAGCTTGTGCTTTAGAAAGGTCCGCTTTTTCAGCAATAAAGTCGATTAATTGAGTCTTGTTCATTTTAGGTTTCCCTTCTTTGTATTTTTGAATTCAATTCACTCTAAAACATAAATGCCCCATCTGGCAAAGGTTTGTCGTCGATCTTTAGCTCTAATGCCGTAGTTTTAGCCATAATATGAGTAATAACTCACAATTTGTTACTGATTTTATTAAGCAAGCCCTTGTTTAAAAGGGGCTGAGCGCAAAATTAATGATGACCTAGCCACTACTTTTTCACTATAATCCACGCTGAATCGCTGCTAAAGCGTACAATTTAATTTAAGGGCAAACATGCTGCTGCTAACTATTTACGTCTCCATTGCTATTGGAGTTTCTTTCATTTGTTCTGTTTTGGAAGCTGTGCTTTTGAGTATTAGTCCGAGCTACATTGCTCAACTAAAACAAAATGGGCACCCTGCAGCAGAGTCTTTAGACAAACTGAAAACAGATATTGACCGCCCACTTGCGTCAATTTTAACGCTCAACACCATCGCACATACTATCGGTGCTGCGACAGCAGGTGCACAAGCGGCTGTCGTTTTTGGTAGCCAATGGTTAGGTGTTTTCTCTGCCGTGCTAACGCTGGGTATTTTGGTTTTGTCTGAGATTGTTCCAAAAACCATTGGTGCGACCTACTGGCGTCAACTTGCTCCGGCTTCAGCAAGCGTGCTTCGTTGGATGGTATTCTTCCTAACACCGTTTGTGTGGTTCTCAGAACAGATCACCAAACGTCTTGCTCGTGGTCACCAAGCACCAAAAATGCGTGATGAGCTATCTGCAATGGCGATTTTAGCAAAAGAGAGCGGCGAGTTTGCAGAAGGCGAATCAAAAATCCTAAGCAACCTACTGGGTATTCAAGATGTACCAGTGACTCAGGTAATGACGCCGCGCCCAGTGGTATTCCGCGTAGATGCGGAAATGAGTGTGAATACCTTCCTAGAGCAACACAAAGACACACCATTCTCACGTCCGCTGGTTTACAGCGAGCAGAGTGACAACATCATCGGTTTTGTTCACCGTTTGGAACTATTTAGACTCCAGCAAGCGGGTTGTGGTGAAAAAGCGCTGGGTGAAGTAATGCGCCCTATCCACGTATTGCTGAACAACATGGGCTTGGCTAAGGCCTTTGACCAAATGATGGCGAACCGCCTGCAGCTTTCTTTGGTAGTGGACGAATACGGCACCATTCAGGGCATCATCACCCTAGAAGACATCTTTGAACACCTAGTGGGTGAAGAGATTGTCGACGAAGCGGATAAGACAACTGACATGCAAGAACTGGCGTTCCAACGCTGGGAAAAGTGGAAAGAGACACACGGTGTTATCGAAAACCGCGATGACGAGGACGAGCTAGAGGAAGAAACTCCAACAGACAACAATGCCTCAGACGCAAAATCAACGGACGACGACGCATCAAAAGACAAAGCGCAGAACGAAGATCAAAAAGACGCTTAATCTATATTTGATACCGTCAGATACAACAAAGGCTCCCTAGGGAGCCTTTGTTTTTATTCGCACTTTGGTGCTATGTGAATTACAGAGCAACACCAATGTTACTGACTGGGTCTTCACGCAGCTCGTGGCGTAGGTCTTTGATCAGCTCTAAGTCACGTTCAGTCGCTTCACGTAGAGGTCGGAAAATGGCCCACTGAACGTCCCACTCTTCACACACCGCTTCGTTTTCTTTCTGATTTTCGTTCGTCACTTCTTCAGCGCCTTGAGCAAACTCAAGCTCAGCAACCGTCTTCACCGATTGTTGACTCACTTTAATTACCGCTTCCAACATATGTTCACGGTCAAGCAGGCCATGAATAAGCGTTGCTAGGCCTTGGCATGCATCCATTGCTGGGTAAACACCATAAAAATCAAAATCATCACCGCTAGGGAATAGCTCTTCAACCTTCTCAAGTTGACGCTCAAAGTTCACCTTTGCAGTTTTAACCGTCAGGATTTCCCAAATGCTATCCAAAACATCACGATAGATTCGAGCTTCCGCAAATTCTGTATTCTCACAAAACATGGCATAGTTAGGGTACATACGCTCACATAGACACGCCATAAAGGTAATTTGTTGCCAAGGTTCTAACTTTTCAAGACGAACCTGCAGTGGATTCTGAAGCATAGTCACTCAATAATTGCAGAAAAAGACAGCGAAAGTGTACTTGATAAACCCTGGGGGGAAAAGGTAAGCCGATGAACAATTTTACGAATAAGCTCTATATTCTTACTGAGCATGACGATACCTATACACAACTGATTCTAAACCAGGATTTACCCGACTTAGAAATCACTCAAACCCCCGAATCAGCACAGATTGTTTTGGCGTCACCACCTCTAATCGCAGAGCGCCTTGGCGAGTTTAAAGAGCTAGACTGGGTACAGAGTACCTATGCTGGAATCAATAAACTCACTCAGCCGGATCTTCGTCAAGATTATACGCTAACCAACGTCAAGGGCATCTTCGGCCCTGCGATTGCTGAATACGTATTGGGTTACACAATCAGTCACTGTAGACACTTCCCTCATTACCACCAGCATCAACAACAACGAAACTGGCAGCCACAGCTTTATACTAGCCTAACTGACAAAACTATGGTGATTTTAGGAACAGGTTCAATCGGCAGTCATTTAGCAAAAACCGCGACCGCTTTTGGTATTCATACCATAGGTGTCAACCGTACGGGCATCCCATCCAAACAAGAAACCTTTAAAGAGACGTTCCACATCAATGAGATAGAGGCTGCCCTTAAGCAGGCTGATATTGTGGTCAACACCTTGCCATCAACCGCTGAAACCTATCAGCTGCTAAACCAAACCACATTAGGTTACTGCTCTAACGTGCTGCTGTTTAATGTCGGTCGAGGGGAAAGTGTAGACAACAAAGCCTTGTTGCTCGCCATAAAAAACAGATGGGTAGAACACGCATTTTTAGATGTATTTGAAAGCGAGCCCCTTTCGCAAGATCACCCTTTCTGGAAACTACCGCAAGTCACCATCACGCCACACATCGCAGCACTCAGTGAACCAAGACAAGTGGTCGAGATCTTCGCAGAGAATTACAAACAGTGGCGAGATGGCTTTACACTTAATCATGTCATCGATTTTGATAAAGGTTACTGATGTCCTCTTTGTTACTTAAAGAGATTCGACAATGCCGAGCTTGTGAACCCTACCTATCACATGGTGCCAACCCGGTGATTCAAGCACACCCAAACGCGCGCTTGCTGATCATAGGTCAAGCGCCAGGTATCAAGGTGCATGAGTCGTCGATCCCTTGGAACGATGCCAGTGGCAAACGATTAAGAGAATGGCTAGGGATAGACAGCGATACCTTTTATGACGAACAAAAGGTTGCGATTGTACCTATGGGTTTCTGCTACCCAGGTAAAGGGAAGAGTGGCGATTTGCCACCACGTAAGGAGTGTACTGAGCTCTGGCATAAGAAAGTATTGCAGTCACTGCCCAATGTTCAAATGACACTTTTGATTGGGCAGTATGCGCAAAACTACTACTTGAAGGAAAGAACCACCAAGACACTGACAGAAACCGTCAAAAACTGGCAGGTTTGGGCACCTGAGTTTTTACCACTTCCCCACCCTTCACCACGCAATAATATTTGGCTCAAGAAGAACCCATGGTTTGAAAGTGAGGTTATTCCTTACATCCGCAAACACATCTCAGAGCATTTGACCTACCATGATCCAAATGCCTAATGAACTGCACACAGCCGAAATTAAACGAGTATAGAATTACCAATCTGAAGGCAATAAAAAAGGTTCATCGCGGCTTTCCGGGGAAAGCCGCTTTTATCTTCAAGAAGAAGTAGTCTGTATCTCGATACCCATATCCCATTCGCTTGATTAGTTTTATCTTGTTGTTTATCCCTTCCAATGTGCAGGTGTTAAGCGGATAACTTGCCGATGCGATAATGCCGTGAAGATAAGGACTCAGTTTTCGTGCGAACTCTTGCAATGGCTTAATTCCACTCTCCTGTACTTGTGCCCACCACACCTC
>NZ_JAKEUQ010000011.1 GCF_022397955.1 Vibrio sp. Isolate32
GCATTACTCACCCGTCCGCCGCTCGACGCCGTTATCGTCCCCCGAAGGTTCAGATAACTCGTTTCCGCTCGACTTGCATGTGTTAGGCCTGCCGCCAGCGTTCAATCTGAGCCATGATCAAACTCTTCAATTTAAGATTTTGTCGACTCAACGAATACTGACTTCAAAACTAATATTCATTCGAAAATGAACATGTAATTCTAAAGCTATTACCCCTCTCTTCTTAAATAAATAAGAACAGAATGATAATGAATTGACTGTGCCGATAATAAATTATCGATTGGTCACTCAGTTCATTGAAATCATTTTGTTACCGAAGTAACTGTCATTACCTAAGTAATAACGTTTTGATATTCATCAACGAGTGCCCACACAGATTGATAGGTTTAAATTGTTAAAGAGCTTCTCTTCATTGTGACTTGCGTCACTTCGTAAGAGGCGGCTATTCTAGCGACTTAATTCTCAGTGTCAAACACTTATTTGGAATTAATTTCTACTTTCTAAAAGCAGGAGTAAATTATCACTCAAAACTAGTTACCTTTACTAATATTCTTCGCTGAAGCCTTATGGCGTCTGCCGTATCAGTGAGGCGGCATTATAGAGATGTTTATCACATTGGCAAGTGTTTATTAAAGAAAAATGCAAAAATAACGGTTACATGACGAATAAACACTCAAAGCTTTATTTATGCAACTTTAACTACAAATTAACTACACAATAACCACAGACTTACCCACAACCGTTATGATTTCATCCCCTAGAAACTAAAAAAAGCTGCCTTGCAGCAGCCTTTTAAATAGCAATGAGTCTAAATCCCAGAACCATATTGCTCTCCATCATCTTCATGGAGACCACATTCGCGTTTCAGACCATTAAAGCGGGTTTCTTCTTCCGTCATACCCGGCTCCCACTTCTTAGTCGTGTGTGTATCTCCAACAGAAAGGTAACCCTGCTCTCGAAGCGGATGATAACTGAGCTCATGCTTTTCTAGATAATAGTGGACATCTTTATTCGTCCAATCGATTACCGGCAAGAATTTAAACACACCATTTTGAATAGATAAAATTGGCAGGTTTGCGCGCGATTGAGATTGTTCTCTTCTTAAACCGGAAAACCATGTACCAGCCTCGAGCTCATCCAGTGCTCTTCTCATCGGTTCCACTTTATTAAGCTTGTTGTACTTCTCTATGCCTTCTATACCCTGATCCCAAAGTTTGCCATATTGCGCTTCTTGCCAATTAGGGCTCTGTTGTGCGCGAAAGACTTGAAGGTTTAGAGTCAGCCTCTGGCTTAACTCATCTATAAATCGATAGGTTTCAGGGAATAGATAACCGGTGTCCGTCAGGATAACCGGAATGTCTGGTTTCGCTTGAGTCACTAGGTGCAACATCAATGCTGCTTGGATTCCGAAACTAGAAGACACAACATGTGTCCCTTCTAAATTGTCTAGAGCCCACTTTACTCTTTCTAATGCGGTTAGCTGCTCTAACTCAACATTGATTTGCCCAAGACGAAGTATTTGCTCCGTCTTAGTCAATGCAAGTAGTTCTGCTAACTTCAGCTTTGAAGCGACAGAATTATGCATGCAGATCCCTCTTTGAAATGATCACCTCTTCGATGATGCCGGCTCGGATAGTGAAATCACCAAACCCTTCATTACCTAGTCGTTCTGTAGCCCAGCGTCCCACCAGCGAATCAATCTCTTCTAAGATCTGAGCTGATGTGATGTTCTCTTTATACATCTTAGGAATACGAGTACCGGCTTTATTGCCACCTAAGTGCATATTGTAACGGCCTGGTGCTTTACCCACTAAACCAAGTTCAGCCAACATCGCACGACCACAACCATTCGGACAGCCAGTGATACGAAGGATGATGTTGTCGTCTTCAGGTAAACCGTGTTTCTTAAGAATGCCTTCAACATCCGTCACAAACTCAGGTAGAAAACGTTCGGCTTCTGCCATTGCTAGAGGACATGTTGGGAAAGCCACACACGCCATTGAGTTTTTGCGTTGCTCTGAAACAGCATCATCCATCAAGCCATATTGACGAGCAAGCTTTTCTATTTTTGCTTTTTGGCTCTTAGGTACGCCTGCAACAATTAAGTTTTGATTTGCAGTCATACGGAAATCGCCTTTATGGATCTTAGCAATTTCTGCAACACCGGTTTTCAATGCTTTACCTGGGAAATCAAGCAAACGACCATTTTCAATAAACAGCGCTAAGTGATGCTTACCATCTATGCCTTCAACCCAACCGATACGGTCACCACGCTCCGTGAATTCATAAGGACGACTTTCCGAGAACTTAACACCCGCACGCTTTTCAACTTCCGCTTTGAATACATCAATACCTACACGGTCTAGTGTATACTTAGTTTTTGCATTCTTACGGTTTGAACGGTTACCCCAATCACGTTGCGTGGTAACAACCGCTGCTGCAACATCTAACGTGTTCTCAAGTGACACAAAACCAAAATCGTCAGCTTTACGAGCATAAGTAGAAGTATCACCATGTGTCATTGCTAAGCCGCCACCGACTAACACGTTAAAGCCCACCAGCTTTCCATCTTCAGCAATAGCAACAAAGTTAAGATCATTAGCGTGAACGTCGACGTCATTTTGTGGTGGAATCACAACTGTTGTCTTGAATTTACGCGGTAGATAATTATTACCTAAAATTGGCTCATCATCGGTTGTTTCTAATTTCTCGCCATCAAGCCAAATCTCAGCGTAAGCACGAGTTTTAGGGAGTAGATGTTCACTGATCTTCTTCGCCCATTCATAGGCTTCTTGGTGAAGTTCAGATTCTACTGGGTTTGTGGTACACAAAACGTTTCGGTTTACGTCACCCGCAGTAGCAATTGAGTCAATACCGATGCTATTTAGCGTTTGGTGCATCAGCTTGATATTTGGCTTTAACACACCGTGAAACTGAAACGTTTGACGAGTCGTTAAACGGATTGAACCATAAGACGTACTTTCATCGGCAAACTTATCTATTGCTAGCCACTGCTTAGGAGTAATGATGCCACCAGGCATACGCGCACGAAGCATGACGTTATGTAAAGGCTCGAGCTTTTGCTTGGCACGTTCATTACGAATATCACGATCATCTTGTTGGTACATGCCGTGGAAACGAATCAACTGAAAGTTATCAGCAGTAAAGCCACCAGTGATACGATCTTGGAGATCTTGTTCAATCGTACCGCGCAGATTATTACTTTCACGCTTCAGACGCTCATTGTCAGCCAAAGGTCCAAGCACTTGACCTAGCACTTCTTGCTCTATTACTTGCTTGCTCATTAGTACACATCCCTTTGGTAACGTTTCGCTTTACGTAAATCATTAATATATTGTTCAGCTTGTTCGCGACTTTGATTGCCCTGCTTTTCAGCAATCGTAACTAGTGCTTCATGTACGTCTTTCGCCATTCGAGTCGCATCACCACACACATAGAAGTACGCACCTTCTTGTAGCCATTGCCATACTTGCTCCGCCTGCTCTATTAAGCGGTCTTGCACATACACTTTCTCTTTTTGGTCGCGACTAAAGGCAACATCTAGCTTGGTTAGCGCACCAGATTTGAGGTACTTCTGCCACTCAACTTGGTATAGGAAGTCTTGAGTAAAGGTACGGTCGCCAAAGAACAGCCAGCTCTTACCTTGAGCATCGTTGTTTTCACGCTCTTGAACAAAGCTGCGGAATGGTGCGATACCAGTACCCGGGCCGACCATAATGATTGGAGTATTGTCGTCTTGTGGTAGCTTGAAGTTATTATTGTTCTCGACGAACACCTTCACTTCACCACCTTCCTCTAAACGCTGAGCTAGAAAACTTGATGCTCCACCTAAACGAGACTCTTCACCTTTTTGGTATTCAACCAAGCCAACTGTTAGGTGAACTTCTTCATCCACTTCAGCTTGGCTCGATGCGATTGAGTAAAGGCGAGGTGTAAGCTTACGCAACAGACCTAGAAGCTCATCAGCCGATAGTTTAGTTTTCTTCTCAGCTAATACATCAACAATTTGTGTGTTGCCCGCGTATTCACGAAGCTTGTCTTTATCTTCTACCAGCTTTAACAGTTTCTTACTGCTAGATAGCTCAGCAAACTTAGCGACAAGTTGAGGGTTTGAAGCCGTGATTTCAAACTTGCTCACTAAAGCACTATGAATAGAGAGGTTTTCACCATCAACATCTACGCTCTCAATACCAGATAGCCCAACCTTGGCAAGAATCTGATTCGCCAATTCTGAACTGTTTTCATACCACACACCCAGTGCGTCACCCGGTTGATAAGTAATACCCGACTCATCAAGATCGATCTCGATATGACGAACATCTTTACCCGAATCACGACCAGTGATCTTTTGGCTCGTCAATAGTGTCGCTGTATATGGATTTTGTTTGGTGTATTGCGAATGACCGGCAGCCGCTTGACCCACTGGTAATTGAACCACATCGGCTTCAGTACCTGTCGATAGCGCCTCTTTTACTTGCTCTAATGCTTTAGCACGCCATTCGGTTGCTGACTCTTCATAATCAACATCACAATCAAGACGATCGACAAACGATTTAGCACCAAGCTTAGCGAGGAAGTTATCGAAATCTTTAGCTGTTTGGCAGAAAAATTCATAGCTAGAGTCACCTAAACCAATTACACCGTATTGTAGATTCGGTAATTTTGGCGCTTTCTTCGATTGAAGAAATTCATGTAACTCAATAGCGTTATCAGGGGCTTCACCCTCACCATTGGTTGAAGCGACGAAAATGACGTGTGTCTCTTTAGCTAGATTCTTACCCTTATAATCACTCGCATCAAAAAGCTCGACCGTGATTCCTAAGGCTTTAGCTTCTGCCTCCAGCGACTCAGCAACACCTTTAGCATTACCTGTCTGAGAAGCGAAGATAATGCTGAGCTTGCCAGCAGGTTTTGCAGCAACTGCCGCAGCAGCTTGAGTAATCGGTGCAGCAGCGCCCACAGGTTGAGCTTGGCTCACACCCCATAGATAACCACTGACCCATGCCAGTTGCTGTGAGGACAGTTCAGAAACAGTTTGCTGAAGATGACCCAATTGTTGGTCATTAAGTGGGGCTGCTAGCCCAGGTAACTCGTTAGCCCCAGACTGTGCATTATTATTTTGTGAAGACTCTTTCTTATTTAAAGACATGGTCACGACATCCCTAATCATTGCGTGACGATAGATTACCCACTCCCTTTAATAACAAGAAAGAATAGAAAAGTATGTTTTATAACTTTTTGGAAGTAAAAGCCGATTGAAACGCAAAATGACTTATTGGTTTTCAATGCGTACTTGCTTAAAGCCAACGGCCATTGCCGACTTAGATGCTAGATCTAAATCCGCGTAATGACACTCTTCACCATGAACATCAGTAAGCGGAACAAAGCCACCTCCCATATGGCGAAACTCCACAACCCAAGCCCCTTCTTGGATTGAGGGCTCTATGATCGCTTCAACTAACAGATTTTCTCTATATAAATTTCGTAATTCATTGAGTGTCATACTCCATCCCTTGCTTTGACCTCACAACATAGTCCCTTATAAGAATAGACGCTAATTAGATCTCTGTATGAAGGATGGCCGAAAGTTATGAATGTGCTAACTAATTCCAGAAAGATATAACCAATAGATATAAAAAAACGCCACTTGATAAAGTGGCGCTCTTATAATTCGTTCTAAACTTGCTTTACATTACCTAAAAGCGCACTTCAGCTCCTGCGAACCAGCCGTCAACCATAACAAACTCTTTGCCTAACTCTGAAGAGAAAAACTCTTTTGAGTCTAGATCGATAACACGGTAACCACCACGCAGTGCTATCTCAGTCTCCGCTACAGGGAATCGGTACTGAACACCCGCCATCAAGTCAGTGCTCTTGATGCCACTACTATCACCAAACTCCATCGTACCAATGATATCAAAATTAGTGTCAGGAACGTTGATCTCTGCGTTGCCATAGAAGCTCCAAGTAAACTCATCGAAGCTTGTTTGAGTGCCATTTTGAGGCTCAATGTAATTCGAGTTCGAGTACTGAGTAAACGTTACACCCGCATCGAAGTTCATCAACTTGTGCTCTAGCAGCGTGTAGTAGAATGTGTAGTCGTACTTATCAAAAGCCAAGGCATCTGTATCAACAGAAGTATAACGGAAGCTAGCATTTGGTAGCATTGGGGCATTATGCTCAAATGCGAAATACAATGAAGGTGAGTTAGAATCGTCATCTTGTCTAACTTCGTTTAGCTTTGTACTTCCCCACCACATATCGGCACCGACTTTCGCCGTGTAAGAAAACTCTTCTTCAGCAGACACTGCCGAGCTTAAAGATAGCATTCCCACTAAAGCAATTAATGGCATTTTATTCATTTGAAAAAGCTCCAATTCCATATCGTAGTGCTATTTGTATGCACATTCATAGATTATTGGAGAAAATTCTACCACACATCTTAAATTCTAAAACGATAAACCACTGACGAGTAAAAATTTAACCGCACCATGACCTTAGTAACGTCTCTGGTTAGAACTGTGTACAAAGTTTTTGAAAAACCACACACCAATTGCAATCACGATCAACCAAGGCAGTAACTTAAACACGACACCCATCATACCTAATACTAACATGACTAATAACGCGACTCCGGTTGCAGCCAATACCGTCATAAACGTGATACCAGTGACAAGTAGAGTTGCGACGAAAATAAGAACAAAGATTAATTCAAACATAATGGTCTCCCTAATGAGTTAATGACCTATCTTTCCTACTTTCTAACATTGCAGCTTCCATACCAAGTATACCAACTCAACAAAGTCCTTATTTATCAGACAAATAAAAAGCCACACATCTTCATGCGTGGCTTTGGGGAAACTTAATGGTGGTAAATTTAGCCTCTAATGGCGAATTTAACCTTAACTTAGACTCTTCACCTTGAGAGAGGCTATACGTTCAGCTCTTTAGGGATCTTAGCCAATGCTGTTTGCATCACTTCGATACCTGCACCTTTCTTATGCGCGTTTTCACTGATGTAGCGACGCCATTGCCTTGCACCTGGCATACTTTGGAACAAACCAAGCATATGACGAGAGATGTGGCCTAAGCTCGCGCCATTTGAAAGTTCACGTTCGATGTACGGGTACATCTCTTCAACAACCTGTGAGCGCTTCTTGAGTGGCGTGTCTAAACCAAAGATCTGCTGATCGACTTCAGCCAAGATAAACGGGCTATGGTAAGCCTCCCGACCGATCATCACGCCATCTAAGTGCTGTAGGTGTTCTTTAGTCTGCTCTAAGGTGGTAATGCCGCCATTCACGGCAATTACTAAGTCAGAAAAATCTTTCTTCACTTGGTAAGCACGTGTGTAGTCTAACGGTGGGATCTCACGGTTCTCTTTCGGGCTCAAGCCACTCAGCCAAGCTTTACGCGCATGGATAGTAAATTGCTCACAGCCGCCTTTCTCTGAAACCGTTGAGATAAACTTAGTTAGGAACTCGTATGAATCCTGCTCATCGATGCCAATACGCGTTTTTACTGTGATAGGAATATCGGTCACTTCTTTCATCGCTGACACACAATCCGCCACCAGCTCAGGCTCAGCCATTAGACAGGCACCAAAGCGACCATTTTGAACACGATCAGATGGGCAACCTACGTTAAGGTTCACTTCATCATAACCACGTTCAGCAGCTAACTTCGCACATTCCGCCAAATCAACTGGGTTTGAACCACCAAGTTGAAGAGCCAGTGGGTGCTCTTGCTCGCTGTACTCTAGGAAGTCACCTTTACCATGCAGTATTGCGCCTGTCGTTACCATTTCCGTATATAGAAGAGTCTGCTGAGAAAGCAAACGATGAAAGTAACGACAGTGGCGGTCAGTCCAATCGAGCATGGGTGCAACAGAAAGTCGGTTACTAGCGTATTTACTGGTTTTATTAGTGTTTGTCATGATTCAGTCTCAATTAATACTGTACAAACATACAGTGAATTACCTAGAATTAAACGGAATTACTTCCTGTAGTACCCCTCAAGTACCCCTTTAGGAGTTGGACAATGGCAAGTTATACCATCGAGACCAGAAAGCTAAAAAGCGGTGAACCAAGGTTCAAGGTAACAATCATCGTTAAAAAGAATTCGCGCATTATACACAGGGAAAGCAAAACTCTAAAAAAGAAAGCACTCGCTAAAGCTTTCGGTAAAAAAAGGGTAGCTGAACTAGAAGCTCAAGGGGTACTCAATCAGCCAAAAACAGTCCCCCTTTCGGTACTCCTCGATTTGTTCATGGCAGAGCGTGACCTTTGGGACAATACAGGTCGAACAAAACGCTACGTTATTAAGATGCTTAGGGATTGCGACATCGCCCAAGTTGAAAGTAATCAGCTACGAACTAGCGACTTAATCGAGCACTGTAAAAACAGAAGAGGCGCAGGAGCCAAACCCGCAACGATTTATCATGATATTGCTTACCTACGTTCTGTAATGAAAAAGTCTAAGCCTGTCTTCAACATCGACACCAATCACCAAATATTTGATGAAGCCGTACCCGTTCTGATTGATATGGGATTAGTCGGTAAGAGTCAGAAACGAACACGTCGCCCTACTTCTGAAGAACTGAAACTCTTAAAACTTGGATTAGAACAACGTGAATCTTTCCGGCCAAACGGCATAACTCGAATCCCATTCACCGACATTCTTGAGTTCAGCATTCTTACTTGTATGCGAATTGGTGAAGTCTGCAAGCTGCGTTGGGAGGATCTCAACCAAGAACATAAGACGATACTCGTTAGAGATAGAAAAGACCCAAGGAAGAAAGAAGGTAATCACATGATAGTGCCGTTGCTTGGTGAATCATATGAGATCGCACTAAAACAACCAAACAAAGGCGAGCTCATTTTCCCGTACAACTCACGTAGTGTTAGCGCAGGCTTTCAGCGAGTGAGGAACGAATTAGGAATTGAAGACTTGAGGTATCACGATTTACGGAGAGAGGGAGCAAGTAGGTTGTTTGAAAAAGGATACTCAATAGAGGAAGTTGCTCAAGTGACAGGTCACCGAAACTTGAATATTTTGTGGCAGGTTTATACACAACTATTTCCGCATAAGCTTCACAATAAAGGGCCGTAAAAATCGGCCCTTATTCAGTGATAAGCCATTGTACCCGCCTTGCTAGGCTGCATCCTGCTCATCAAGAGCTTTATCATTTGTCCTTTCAAAAGGGTACTTAAAGGGAGATGGATGCTCTAAGCAGGACTGGAGAATAACATGAGTCGTCACGTCTTCTCCAACCTCTATTCGTGAATGAATAATCCCATCTGACACTTCACCTGGGTAATCTTTGTCATTACCAGTTTTGTAGTACTGAAAGCCGAAGTGGTAATGGTGTAAATTATTAGCTTCAGCATTCGCAATAAATGCTTGTTTCATCGGTGAGTAAACAAAATCACAAGCCCAACTAGGTTTATATTTTCCACGTAACTCATCGGGTGGCGTTAAACCGTTCTTAACAATAGGTTTGATGAAATGCTCCCAAACCTTATCTGAAACATCTTTCCCTAAACTAGCTAGTTCTTTTTTTGATGCTTCCGTAAACTTGATCGTGTGTTTCATTTATCACCCTGAAGCCAACTAAAAAACTGATCTTTATCGGTCACATCTTCAGGTAATTCAAAGACTTTACTATCTAGAGAATCTAAAATTCGAGCGAACGAAGAATCTTGCATGCGATCAACCTCCTGACAAAAGAATGCTTTTAACTCGTCGTGAGAAATAACCAAGCCGTCTACGGCTTTCGTTTCATCATCGCAGTGAGCCAACCAAGGAGCTTCAAGGTGAGTTCTATGAACTAAATCCCACGCTCCAAGTTTTACAAACTTATCCAATACAAAATTAACTATATCCAAAAATTTTTGAGGTATAGCAGTCAACAAGTCGTCTGAAATTTCAGTCGTAATTGAATTACTGCCAAACGCTTTGAATTCATGGTACATAGCAGGAACTACAGGGCCATGATCCCAAGCCTCTATATTTCCATCGAATAATTGATTATCCGTTAAAGCCAATGTGTAGCCTTGGCAGTAATATGCTAATTTTTGCAATTTCAAATTCGAGATATAAAAACCTCGTTGTCTGGCACTTACGATCAGAGACTTAGCGAATAAGACACTATCGATAGGAGCATCACTCATTATTTATTCTTCTTATTTAAAATAACATGCCTATTAAAGCATGGTACTGTTTAAAATTCCAGTGCAACAAAAGTTCATAAAAACAAGTTTGATATTAATCATATTGTTATTCATACCATTATTGCCAATTCCAATTAGATTTATGCAGCTCCTACACATCATCCCCAAACCTAGATAATAAGAATAACCATAATTAGTATCTAAGGTTCTTCTGAACCCCAACCGACTTGGGTTTGACGGCTTTCTGATAGTTTTTTTATCCGACACAGTGACAACACCTTCAGTCAGAAACACAAAAGAAAAAAACCAAAAAATTTAGTTACTTAAATGCAATACCAAATAAAAAACAAGGTTATATGTTTTACTCAAAGATCAAGAGATTTTTTTTTATGGGAGCGCGAAAGTAAAGCATCATTAAAAGGCGTTTTTTATACAATCAAGTGGTATCTATTACCATCAGTTAGTGGTCACTTACAGTTTTTTTTTAATTCACCACTTATCCACAAGCAACCCAATTTCTTTACCTTGAAAAAGTTCAATTGTAGCACTATCTTGTAAACCTTCTGGGAAGCAAACACATGATGTTGTGTTTATTTTATTCACAACATAAGAAAGGAGTTATACAGAGAGCGTTGATTATTTAACCAAAAACGAAGAACCCCACCAAAAGGCAGGGTTCGAATTCGAAGCCAAGTCTAGAGTAACGCCAATCACTCAAAAAGTGGCCACTAGATATCTAAATCTCAATATCTGACACCGAGACTATAGACCGTGGGTACAGGCTTGGCAACCAAATTAACACAACCAGATAGGTGTGATTATGTTGCCAAAAAGCGTCAAAGCTATACTGCGTAAGGTGTTCGACACAGGTTTTACTATTTTCAGATTACGACCTGATTTCTTTGTCAAAGGGCTAATTTACTGTATCAATACAGTCGCAGACTTGATTAAAGAATAACTAAAATAGACAGTCGAAAGGCTGTCTATTTTACCCATTACCACTTTCAAGCCTTGTAATACGCTCATCCATCTTTTCCATCATTAAGCGTAACCACTTAACATCCGTTTTGAGTGTGATACCTACACCCATCCCACTAGATAAAGCACTAACAACGGCGACTATTATTGTTTGATACTCTGCCATTACTTGAACTCATTGCGTAGGGTTTCCCATAGGCCAAATACTATTGGAGCACTTGCGCCAATAATGCCACCGAATTGAATACCGTCTGCCGAGACACTCGCGGTGATAAGTTCAGGGTGACCAGATACCAAAGCCGCTCCCGCGCCAAGTAACGCTAACCCCTTTTTAGTGGATGGTTGGT
The DNA here is from genome assembly GCF_022397955.1 of Vibrio sp. Isolate32. Taxonomy (GTDB): domain Bacteria; phylum Pseudomonadota; class Gammaproteobacteria; order Enterobacterales; family Vibrionaceae; genus Vibrio. The sequence goes on from NZ_JAKEUQ010000011.1 coordinate 11,519, forward strand.
CAAGGTCGATTCCGATTTTTTCTAGTAAGCTTTTCATAGTAATTTGCTCTGTCGTAAATACTTGATGGTGTAGGCGGCGAGAACGCCACCTACTACGGTAATAGCTATTTTCTTGTAGTCTTCTTTTGTCATGCCATGGCGACTCCTTCACGCGCCATGCTTAAACCGTAATAGCTCCCGACTTCTTTACGACTCATTGCATGTAATAGCTTTGCCAGTTGTTCGTTGTTGTTCACATCGACAACCTGATTACGCCCGATGCCCGTCCATTCACTAACGTGTTTGATGTATAGCTCGGTGTCGTTTTCCACTGACGGAGCGAAGCGGTTTATCATTTCGCTCAAGGTTTGAAAGCCTTGTCGTGAGTAGCTACGAAGAACACGCGCCCCCGCTCGAAAGCCATAAACAGGGTGTTTGAACTCTTCGAAGCTTTTATCGAGGTCGAGTAGATGCTCACCATCCCACTGAGTGCGATCACCTTTTGACTCACGAATGTTTAATGGGTTGTTGTTACGCACACCACGCGGCAGAGTTTTTCTATATGTCATGTAGGCTAGCCCCCCAATTATGCAGACGCTTGCGGCAATGATGGTTTTTGAGGCCATACCACATCTTCCGGATTAGTGAACGTTTGAGGGATATCGCGTAAAGCTTGGCGATACTGGCGAAATGGAGTGACATCTAACTCCATATCCATAGCTGTATTCACGAGATGGTCAGCATCAACCATAAGGCGGTCACGCTTCTCAATATGTTCAACCCATTCTTCAGCAACAAGGCCACGGGTAGTTACAACTAACATTGTCATAATAAGAACTCCTTAAACTTTATGTAGAGCGTTAACCTTTCGGATAAGCTCAGTTTTTGGGTTGTACAACTGCCCATGTTTTTTAGATTTAGGAAAGTGACCTACGCAAACAGTAGGCAAAGCGAGGTAGATAACATCTCCAACACTTGCATTGGAGAAGTTCAGATCAACATGCGTATAAGAACCTGGACTGCTACTTGTTCGATGGCTCGAAATTTGTTTCCAATCCCCTGCCGTATCAGTCCCTAACCAAGAAACCGATGCTGTACCTTGAATTTTGGTGTACGCAAGAAACGTTGCTGTTGGACTGTTCTTAATATGTTGATTAGGAATATAAAAATCATATCCCGTTAAATCTTGAAAAGAGACATCCAAAACAGTCATCTTCAAAATATTGAAGCTTCCTGAAAAGTACTTCGTACTGCGACCAATTCCCATAAAGTCCAACAACGCTTTCGCTTCGCTATCGCGCATGACAGGGTCATCACCTGACTTAACCGGAATGACTTCGGCTTTGAAGCAATCGTTGCGACCACCACGAACTCCCATTCCTAACGGATAGACATTTTTATGACCATGTGAATTAGCTGATAGCTCATTGGTATCAATAAAGTCACCGTTGTAGTTCAAAGCAGTAAAGCCCATCGCGTTGATTACGGTTTGTGTATCTACACGACCAATAGCCGCGAGAGCTTCATTGTTCATCTTGTTTTTGATGCCATTCCATTCACTCGCAATAGATGACTTAAGCGCATCAAACGCCGTTTCCATTTTTCGAATAGCACCGCCCTTGATGCTATCTAGTAGGTTTCGGGCTTCGGTCACCAGTTGCCCGATTGCCGTAAAATCACTCATTGAGTTCTTTCTCCATTTCTTCCGCTACGTTCTGCAGGCGTGGCAACGTATTCGCTGCAACACTGTCGGCCAGTTCGTGAACGTCATTACCTGAATTGAAAGCGTGGCGTTGTAATGAGACTACCGCCGAGCTTAGTGATACCTGATTGCTGTATACGCCGCGCATCATTTCCAACGCGTCTACCTGATCAGGTTTTAGGTTCTTTAAGTGTTCGGTGAGCGGGTCGTATGTCACGACCGCTCGACGTGGCATGAAGTGGCTCATCGGTGAACCTCCATCAGTGCCAGTTTTAATGGTGTATTGCTGTTGTTATACGCCCACAGTTCACCGCCTCCCGTCAGTGTGATTCCTGCAGGTGCCGTGCGATCACCTAAAACGGGTAATCCCACTACAGCAGAAACATGCGAGTCACCGAGCATCGCCTCGGCTTCTGCATCACTGATGTTCTGAATAATCGCTTCTAGTCGTGTAACCGAAGCATTAACTAAACGAACTTTGTTGTTTGGTTGAATAAGAATGTGGTCGCGACTAATAAAGCGTTGTGCAATCTCTTGTCGGGTCGTGACAACCGAGCGCACTTCACTGATAGCCATAGATTCAGCAAATTTCACGTTAGCAGGCGGCGTTGTTTTTAGGTTCTGCTTAGTCAGCTGATATACAACACGAATAGGTGCGGCATGTGGGTTAGATATCTCAAGCTCTTTAAAGCTTGAAACGTCTAACGTATCGCCTGCATCTACACGGATTTTTTCGCCGTTATCGCTTCGGACGTACAAATATTCCTGAGCTTCACGGACTATCAGTAAAAGAGCCGAACCGACACCAAAACGCTTAACTGCACTAGGTTCTAAAGTTATCGCTTTCATCTAGTCCCCCTTGAACGCAAGAGCAACGCCTGCGATAGCAAAAGAAATAGCAACAGCAATTGCCACCTTGCTGATATCACCAGAGCTACCCGTTTGGCTGCGTGATGCGGTGTTTTCTGCCATGACTAAAGCAGCTCGGGCGTTTTCTCCCGACTGTGCTGCCATAGACTTAATGGCTGACGTTGTATCCGCGCTGTTCGAACGCATATTGTCTAACGCCTTTTCACTCGTTCGGCGGCTGTTTTCTAACGCTTTCTCACCAAATACGAATGCCTTAGATATTGATTCCTGACCGTTATCCAGTGCCGATTTCAACGAGTCTTTATTTGCCTTAATCGAATCAGAGGCAATCTGGCCGTTTAGCTTAAGTGCCTCTTTGCTGACGTTCTCGTTTGACTTGATCGCATCGCGACCAAAATCAAACGACTCATCGACCGCATGTTCATTAGCTCGGAGTGCATCCGAACCTAAACGCGCGGCTTTATCCATTGCGGCACTATTGCTATCCATCGCCCGTTTCGCTATTTCTGACGCGGCTTTTACTGAGCCGTGATCAGTCATAGAGATATTGCCAACGTTGCCATTTATGCCAGAGAGAACGACACCAAGGTTATCTCCACTAATGGCACTGGTGCCGCTCGTGTTCGTGGTGTTGGTTACGTTCTTACTTGAACTGCTACCACCTCCGCCCATTAGTCATTCTCCAAAACAAGGGATAAAACAGACTCACGGCCTGACTTACCCGAAACCGAAAAACCGAAACGCTCAAGTATTCGCACCATGCCACGGCGAACCGTGTGATATTTGATTGAGCGATACCCTTGAGATTTCACGGCTTCAATGATGCAAGGCGCAGCTTTCACTAGCCCCTTACCTGTCATTGCTAGAATCAAATAATCATTGTCACTGGTGACGAAGCCTACAAAGCGAACCGAAACGCCCTCACCTTTCAAGTGATAAAAACTGGCTCGTTTGGTTTTCACCGCATCACAGCAAAAATCAAATTCAGCCTTAGCTTGTGACACCCCATTGAACGCGGATTTAATTAGCGAAAACTGAGCGGCAATATCTGCGCGAGTGGGTCTAATCAACATAAAATTCATTTCTTAAACGCCACCCACGCAATGCCAACAGCTAACAACACAAACGGTATGTTTTGCGCGAGCTTTTGCCCCGCACTACCACCAAAGTTGATCGCTCCATTTCGAATCCCGCCAATTGAGTTGTTGCCCGTCGCTTCACTTGGTCCAGCTGCGCCGCCTCCGGCACTGATTGGCATAGAACCGCCTGCACTCAAGCCACCACCGATACCTGGTATCATTTGTTCCCCTTAATGACTCGATAAGTCACATAGCAACCGCCACCAACGGCACCGATTTTTAATAGCTTGGTTGCGCTACTTCCAGACCAGAAACCCGCACCAAAACCAAGACCACCCGCTAACAGAGGAAGAACCACAATTAATGGCATAACTCTTCCTCCTGTTAGTTTTTCAAAACCACGATAAGACCAAGTAAAAGCACCGCAGCACCAATACCACCGCCCACATACAAAAGGGTTTTGTCGTTACTCTGTAGAGAGGAACCCGTAACCGCGTTGCCGTGGTTATCTTTCACTGTTTGTTGTGGCTGTTGCGTTGTGCCTGCATTTTTTGATGAGTCGTCTTTAGTCGCGACATCAATCAAGTTGCCCATCCCCTCGCCAACGTCATCAAGCAGACCAGAACCGAAGTCCGTTAAGTCATCCCAAAAAGCCAATAGTCACCCCCTACACTAAGTCAGGGCGAACAACGAGCACCGACTCAACAATGATTGGAATTGAGCCAACAGGCTTATGAGTTTTCACAGTGAATTTAAGCTCTGAACCGTGCGCCGTAGGAAACAGCTCATCGATATAAAAGCCGCGCATGATTGGGTCAAAGTGGTAACAACCCGCCTGCCAAAAACGGCGGTTTCGTTTGGCGCGCATATCTTCAAGCGCGCGGCTTGAATCATGCACTTTCACGAAATCACGATAGATTTGTAGAGAGTGGATTTGATCACTCATGAAGTGCATGCGGCGCACTAAATGAAGAGGGCCAGAAACGAGATCAAGAAACTCATTTTCTGTTGAGCTTGCTTGCATCGTCTGCTTTTTGATTTGTGGGATAACAACACGAGCAGGCTGACGCGCTGACACTGTTGCCCACGCTTGAAGCTTGATAGCAGGCGCGTTGTCTTGAGTAGAATCTGCAATCTCAACTTCCAGAGTGATATTGTCACCCGCTTCAGTCACAAGACCCGTGTAACGAACCCCGTTCTTAGTTTTTGCAGAAATATCAGCTAATGGAATTGTGAAAAAACCATCCGTTTGAGCTAGGCCTTTGTACGCTTCAATCTTTTTAATCAGCTCACCATCAAGAACGATAATTTCATCCGCATTCAAGCTGATGGTTACGCGTCGAAGTTGAGCCGCACTAAGATTGGTTTCGAGAAAAATCTCATCGTACGTAGGACCAATGGGAATGGTTAACGTAGCTTTCTCACCGTAGCCCGTACCCGTAAAAGAGTTCAGTTTAGTTGGAGTAGACATAGTAACTAACTCCCTTAACCGATTTGGTCTTCAACAGCATCAACGTTGTTTGAAGCCCAAACAACACCCGCTGCCACAATGCCTGCTAGCACAGCAATGACTGCTAATTTTTTTGGTGTAAAACCTGCCATTTGTTTTCCTATAAAAAAGACCGCCCAACATTGGACGGCCTTTACTTAAACAAATGATTTGGTTTGGATTCCTAATACTTATTTGGTTTAGGTTTGGTTTAAATGAGACTTGAATCACAAACTACCACCGGATAACGCCCTTTTTGAATGCTTTCCCGTCTTGAAGTAGATACTCAAGCGGGTCGAGTTGCTCGATCGCATCAGCAGGGATTCCGGTCATTTTTTCCAAATAGGTCGCACTGGCTTTGGTCTTTTGCATCATCACACAAGCATGCTGACAGTTATCAATAATGGTCTTCGAGACTTCCTGACCACGTTGAAACAGGTTGATAGTGTGTAGGTTAAACTTCCTACCTAAGCGCAATATCTTTCCATGATAGCCAACCGCTTTACCCGCATTTTCACTATGCTCGGCTACCTCTTCACAAATGATTTTTAATGGCTTGGTATGCTTTCCGTTCCCCATAGCCCAAACGACCTGACAAAACTTATCGAAGTCCTTTGATGTGGTTTCATGAGTCGGTTGATACGCAATCTTAAAGCCCTGCTTTGTTTTACGTCCTGCAATCAGTGCAGCGGCAAACTCTTTAATACTGGAATAACCGCGCACCACTCGCCCTGCTAGCTTTCCGCTGTAGTCGCCCATTGGATCAAACATGGCTACTTGGTCGGTCGATTTGATAAACAGTTTTTTAGCGGCAGAGGTTTTACCGCTGCCGCTCATACCAACCGCAAACACGTGACCATTCTTAAGGGCATTATTTGGGTTAATTGGTTGCATTTAGTTCAGCTCCAAAGCAGGCTTTAAAATCCCTAAAGACAGCAGCACATCAACAGGGACTGCAATGTGTCCGCTTTCCCATCGAGAAAAGGTAGCTTGAGTAACATCAAGAGAGTGCTTTTCAATAAACTCAGATTGCTTAAGGTTCGATTCCTTACGAGCTTTTTTTAGCAATAATGATGTCATTGGGTGCCGCTTGTTCTCTCTCATTGTACTTCTTCCTTTCCCTCTGATTCCGTCTCTTGAGGGTTTACCTCTTTCGCTTCATCAATCGCCTTAAGGGTTCGGATTTGGTTAAACGAAGTAAAACCGAGTGCGCCAGCTGCGATCACAAATGATAGTTCTTCCTTGTAATGAGCCAACCACGGTGGAAGCTCACCGCCATATTTAACGAACAACGGCGCGGCTGCACTTGCAACGCTTTGAGCTTGTTCAGCATCAAAAGCAAACTCTTGGTGACCGAACTGTTTCAGCATTTGCTCTGTCACGCCAAGAACGGCACTGGCCGTTGCTTCGCCTGCCAAGAGTGCGGCTTGTTTAGCATCGGTCTTTTGTTCGGATAGGGAGGGGTCGAAATCTTCTTCGCCAAGTTCGGCCAACAAAGCAAGCTCTTCACTTTCGTCATGCTGCTCTAGTTCTTCAATTTCGATTTGGTCTAGTTGTTCTGTTTGTTCCATTTACGCCACCACTTTGATTGTTTTGATTACACCGCCGAAGAACAAGCCAAGCACCGCACCAATACCAACGCATTTAACTGTTGTGATTGGCTTTGGTTCAGTCTCATTTTTTGGTTTAGATTCCGTTTCTTTTTCCTGTTGGATTGCCATTGGTTGTGCTTCCACAACTGGGTTATTGATTGCTTCGATATCTGCTTGAACTTCTTCCAAGGATTTAAACGCTTTCATTTCGGCTTGAGCCGCTTTACCTGTTCGCGTATCAGGTCCACATTCACAACGGCCATGAACAAACGCCGCTCGTTTTCCTTTGCCTTGCTTAATCGCTTTTGGTTGTGAGCAAGTTCGGCATTGCACATAACCTAATATTTGAGTTTCATTTTCCATTAGCCGTTTTCCTTTTCTAATGCGTCTAGACGTTGATTAAAGGCTTTAAAAAGCCAGATAGTTTTCACTAACCAAGGTTTGATAAAACCAAATCCCATAGGGGGCTTATATGCTTGCGATTCCGAATCCATTTCATTAAGCAAACGGGTTGTTTCGCTTTGCAGTGTTTTTTCCGTCATTGGATTACCTGTTGTTGATAATATTGCTCTACTTCGTTCATGGCCTGACCGAGTAGCTCTTGTTGAATTTCGTAAGGTGGTATTGGTGGCAAATCCTGATTTAGCAGGCTTAACCAATTGGCCTGATTGACTTGCCAACGTTGAAAGGCTTGGCGGTAGCGGTCTTTTGCTTCAAGGCGTATATCATCTAAATACGCATCCTCGGTCGTCATACTCCAACCGCGAGCCCCTGCCGCCCACTCTAGAAATTGATTGGCCTTTTGCTCGCAAGTCTCCCCCTCAAAACTGATAGAGAATTGGTTGTCCGAACTGGCAAATACGCCACGACTGCTCAAGCGTTCTTTCTCTTCTCTAACTTCGCTACCGAGCTTTTTCATTAACCGATTGAGCTTGCCAACGGCATCAAACTTGCGTTGTTTTTTATTTATATCTGCGGCCTTTTTAGCCTCATTTAATTTGAGTTGCTTTCGAGCAATATCCCGCTTAATCGGTGCTTTCCATTGCTCTAATCGATACCCGCACTCTTTGATAATTCCCGTCATGTTAGAAACATCGAAACTCGCTAGAGCCTCCCACTCAGGGGCGCGACTACAACGGGCGATGTTATAGCGATTACCTTTAATTAAACCTTGATCAGCGTTGCTACCTTTCGCGGCATAACCGATCGCCTTGATCAGATAACCCGCCGCCGCGTCTTTGTGCTGAATGCGTTGAAGATTTGCCATGCCATGACCCCAAAGCCGTTCAACACGTTTTGCCCACCCTTGAAAATGTTCTTTTGGTACGTGGTAATTCAATAAAATATGAACGTGTGGATTCGGCTCACCGTTTTCATTCGCGGGGCATTCAGCAACCCAAACATAATGAAAGTCGAAAGGCTTTTTAGTTGCTCCGTGTAGCTCTTGGGTATGCGTTCGAATCTGCTTGTTTTCGTCTTTCGTTCTCCAGATAGCTTTCAATGGTCGCCCTTGATTACCCTGCACAACCACTTTGTCAGTAAGTGAAAGCTCACCCACCTCTGATGGTTGATATTCAAAACCGCGCTGATACATTTTTTTAAGGCCATCTAGAAAACGAGATACTTCTTTGCCTATGGTGGTTTGAATGGGGCAATACGCTAAACCCTCATCGGTCAGCGCTTCACCGCCGAACAAATGCTTTCGCTGTTCTTCGGTAAAAGTTAAGGTCAGAAACGTAGTAAAACCGCCGTGGCAAGTAGCGACATACGCCCCTGCCTCAAAGATTTTCTTAACTGCGTTTGAACTCAACTTTTCAGTGAAACGCTCACCCGTTGGTGATTGCGGCGCATCGCTTGGGCTTGGGTGGTAAGTGACTTGCAGTTTCACCTGTTGAGCCCACTCTCGCTTAAGCAAGTAAGCTCGGCTTTGCCCTTTGGGGATGTAATCAAGACGATTTCGGTCTTTATCTCGCACCCATCCGACTTGTGGCGCGTTTTGTTCAATTCCGTAGTGCTGTGACTCAACATGAACACTTTGGCTTTTTGAGCGCGGTTTTAGGCGGCGTGAGCGGGTAGTAAAGCGATCCAAGTGGCGTCTTTTGTCGTGTCGGACTTTGCCGCCCTTTGACAAGCCTAGTGTTTCCACGCCTACGGCGTGCGCTCCGCGCTTAGTTTTCTTGAAATACTCAGGGGTGATTAACGTTAGTTTCCCGTCTTGAACTAACTGCCAAGTTTCCGCTGATTCTTTCGTTCTATGAAAGTGAACTTGCTCCATTGCATGCAGCTTGTTTTGCTCACTTTCCATCCAATCAGAATTTGGAGCACTAAAAAAACCGCTCTCGATAGCGGCTATATTTTTTTCAGTTGTCGCAACATCTTGCGCCAAGGCAGTTACATAGCCCACATCGTGTGGGCTCAAGAGATTCGTTATTTCACGATCGCCTTGCGGCTCATATAAGTGATTCATTCAGTTACCACCCTGAACAACGGCTTGTTGAACATTGGTAATTCATCGGTCTAGCTTTGCGCTTTGAACGCTTCGCCAAACCGTGCTTCTCACGTAGTTGCTCTATCAAATGAATAGAGCGCTCACGTAGTTCCGGTTTTGGGTCAACCATGCCAAGCATATCGGGACAAGGTAAGTGGATAGGGTCAGATACCTGCATGCCTATTCCTCCAAACTTTCCAATAAAGTTGCAGCTTCGACTAGCTGATCATAAATCGGGTGTAGAAACTCAAATTCAGGTGAGGATGGGCTTAACCAAGACAAACGACCTTTAACAATCATGAAAAGCTCTTTAGCTTCACTTGAATGAGAAAAATCTACGTTAATGCTATGAACCGGTGTCGTTACGTTATTCATATTCAATCCTCTTATCCGTTTACTGATAGCCAATCTTGCTTGGCCTCTGCATGACGCTTATCGATGTATGCCGCCAAGTCTTCAATCTTGACCAACGAGGGGCTGCGCTCTGAATCGCGCAACTTAAAAGTAGGAACGGGAAAATCACAGCCTTTGGCTTTCTGTTCTGCCGTCTTGGGAGTGATGCCAAAAAACTCTTGGCTGATTTGTTTAAGTTCAACAGTTGGGTTTTCAAATCGCGCAAGCAAAGCAAATCTTGTGTTCATAATTCCTCCATGTAGTACACTTGAGGTAATTGCAACTAATTCACAATTCCTCAGAGTTCCTCAAAGTCGATTTGAGTCAATTATGAGGCATTACTTTTGGATTTCAACACATTTTTGAAGAATTGAGGCGATAATGAGCGAGTTTGAGTTAAGTTTGAGGAAGCTAAAAGAGGTTACGAATACCTCTACGAACGCAGAGCTAGCAAAGGTTTTGGAGATATCTCCGAAGACTATTTACACATGGAGAGAGCGTCAGAATATCCCTGAAAAAATATTCCTCAAAGCTAGACAGCTATCACAAAAAGCCGTCAGTTTGCCGACTGGCTACATTGCGTTGAAGTTTTTCGATATCGAAGTGAGTGCAGGACAAGGTGCGCTTGTTGAGAAAGAAGAAGAATCTAGCGCAATGGTTTTTAGTGAGAAGTTCATTAGGCAAGAGCTCGGCTTTAACCCAAACAATATCTTCCTGATGCCCGTTCGTGGTGACAGCATGATCCCAACTCTTAAGAATCAGAGCGTTGTAATGGTGAACCGTGTTGATGGTTTTTCTACTGATGGGATTTACGTATTCAGATATGACAATCGATTAATGGTAAAGAGACTTCAATTTCTACCAAACGGAATCAAGGTAGTCAGTGACAATAGTGCTTATGAAGCATGGGAACTTGGAAAAGAAGAGATTAAAGGTAACGACTTCGAGATCATCGGTGAGGTGGTTTGGTCAGGCCAAAGAATGTAACGCGTAGAAGTATCTATTGAGTGCGGTACTCCTATAGTACCCCTCAAACTAGCTCAGCCCTTGCTAAGGCTGCTTAATCAATCCAATCGAGCACTGGAGCGACAGACAACCTACATGAATCTGTCATGGCAAAGTACCCTAATAGCGAGTCAAACAAAGATGCTGGAATACTCAGCAAAGCAAACTCGGCTGCTGTAAAGGCTATGCTCTGTTTGTGCGATATGAACTTTATCTCTCAATTTTTTATAAATCACTCACCAGATCTCTAATTCAGCCTTCCATAATTAGTTATGCCTTGAGTCACACTGTCATTTTGAGTTACCTTGTCATATTCAAAGTCGTGGGTCACAATGCGCCCTGTACCGGACTTTAATAGAAATCATTGGCTCCCAAAACGTAGTAACCTAGAAATAAGGTTTGATTAGGGATGTCCGATTGAATGGTGAAAAATTTGGACCACACATTAATAGAGCAAGTTGAAGGGATATGCGCATCGCGAGGCGTTAGACTAACACCTCAAAGAAAGCGAGTGTTTGAGCTCATCCTCTCTAATAAAAAAGCCTCCAGTGCTTATGAATTATTAGAGCAGTTGAAAGTCAGTGAACCGCAGGCTAAGCCCCCTACAGTTTATCGGGCTTTGGATTTCTTATTGGAACAGGGTTTCATTCACAGAGTTGAGTCAACCAATAGCTTTATATGCTGCTGTTCTTGTAATGCCAACAAACATTTCTCCCAACTACTGATCTGCGATAAATGTGGCACAGTGGTAGAACTACAAGACGATTCCCTTGTGACTCTGCTCGCGAGTAACGCTGAGAAGCATGGCTTTCAATTGACCAACCACGTCATTGAATCGCATGGCATTTGCCAACCTTGCTCCTCCGAGATGAAAGAATAAGATTATAGAAGAACATTATGCGCGCTGAATTTGTAAACCCGTTTTTAGCTTCTTTGATGAACGTATTAAAAACGATGGCTTCTCTAGAATTGAAGCCACAAAAACCGAGAGTTAAGAAAGATGAAATCGCTCGTGGTGATGTATCCGGCCTGATTGGTATGGTGGGTACACAGTCTCGTGGCTCTATGTCGATCACCTTTGATGAAGGTCTCGCTCTCGAAATCATGGAAAACATGCTTGGTGAACGACCAAACGGCCTCAACGAAGAAGTGACCGATATGGTGGGTGAAATCACTAACATGGTGACTGGCGGTGCAAAGCGTATTCTTGCAGAAAGCGGCTTTGACTTCGACATGGCTACGCCAATCGTGGTTTCCGGTAAAGGTCATACTATTCGTCACAAGTGTGACGGGGCAATCATCATCATGCCTTTCTCATCTCAATGGGGTAATGCTTTCATCGAGATCTGTTTCGAATAGAAATAGTCGCTGCAAGTATTTAGAATATTTAAGAGGCTGACAGGTACGTCAGCCTTTTTTATTACCTGCGATTTAACCATTGCTTGACCTACAGATACAAAAACGCCAACCCGAAGGTTGGCGTTTCTTTTTATGCTATCAACTCAATTAAGCTTTAAGCGCTTTAAATGCGTTGATTAGACCGTTCGTTGAACTGTCATGAGACGTTACTTCAGCGTCGTCAGCAAGCTCTGGAAGAATTTGGTTTGCTAGTTGCTTACCAAGTTCTACACCCCATTGGTCGAAGCTGAAGATGTTCCAGATAACGCCTTGAACGAAGATCTTGTGCTCGTACATCGCAATTAGGTTACCTAGAGAGCGAGGTGTAATTTGCTTAACAAGAATTGAGTTCGTTGGACGGTTACCTTCAAACACTTTGAAAGGTACTAGCTCTGCCAATTCTTCCGCTGTTTTGCCAGCCGCTAGGAATTCAGCTTCTACTGTTTCTTTTGTCTTACCGAAGGCTAGAGCTTCAGTTTGAGCAAAGAAGTTAGACATTAGCTTCTGGTGGTGATCAGATGCTGGATTGTGGCTGATAGCAGGAGCAATGAAGTCTGATGGGATCAGCTTAGTGCCTTGGTGAATCAGTTGGTAGAAAGCGTGCTGGCCATTTGTACCAGGTTCACCCCAAATGATAGGACCCGTTTGGTACTCTACAGGGTTGCCTTCACGGTCAACAAACTTACCGTTTGATTCCATGTTGCCTTGCTGGAAGTAAGCAGCAAAACGGTGCATGTATTGATCGTAAGGTAGAATTGCTTCTGACTCAGCGCCATGGAAGTTGTTGTACCAAATACCGATAAGCGCAAGGATTACTGGAATGTTGCTTTCAAACTCAGTTGAAGCAAAGTGGTTATCCATCTCGTGAGCACCTTCTAGTAGCTCAACGAAGTTATCGAAGCCAACAGATAGTGAGATAGAAAGACCGATTGCAGACCATAGTGAGTAACGACCACCAACCCAGTCCCAGAATTCGAACATGTTGTCAGTATCAATACCAAACTCAGCTACAGCAGTTGCGTTAGTTGATAGCGCTGCGAAGTGTTTAGCTACGTGTGCGTTATCACCCGCTTCAGCCAAGAACCAATCACGTGCAGAGTGCGCGTTAGTCATTGTTTCTTGAGTGGTGAATGTTTTAGATGCAACTAAGAATAGCGTTGTTTCTGGGTTCAGAGACTTAAGCGTCTCAACGATGTGCGTACCATCTACATTAGAAACGAAGTGCATGTTTAGGCGAGTTTTATATGGCGTTAGAGCTTCAGTCACCATGTATGGACCAAGATCCGAACCGCCGATACCGATGTTTACTACATCAGTGATCTCTTTACCTGTGTAACCTTTCCACTCACCAGAAACGATGCGGTGTGTGAACAGTTCCATTTTTGCTAGTACTGCATTCACTGCTGGCATTACGTCTTTGCCATCAACCATTACTGGCTTATCGCTACGATTACGCAGTGCAGTGTGAAGTACTGAACGGCCTTCAGTCTTGTTGATTGCATCACCGCTAAACATCGCTTCAATTGCAGACTTAACTTCAGTCTCGTTTGCAAGAGCAAATAGGTGCTGCATCGTTTCTGAATCGATTAGGTTCTTAGAGTAATCGACCAAGATGTCTGAACCGAAACGAGTCGAAAAGCTCTCGAAACGTTTTGCATCTTGAGCAAAAAGCTCTTTCATATCCATATCTTGAGCAGACTCAAAATGAGCTGTTAGCGCTTTCCACGCTTGTGTTTGCGTTGGGTTGATATTTTTCAACATGGTATCTATCCCGATGTTACTGTAGGTTTTATTCTAAACGTCACCTAAGTGATGAATAGAACCCCCCGATTAGGCGAAAGTTAATATTTTTCTGTGATGACCAAACCGCGTCACCACTGAAAGATTCTTTGTAATTTTTTTTCACAACGTATTATGCCGCATATGAAGAGCTGTACCTTGAGATAAATCAGGATTAGATTTCCTGAGACAGGAATCGGTACAGACTCTGGCTCTAACATAATTAAATGTGAGCGAGACCTGATAAATTCAAGTTCAAAAGATAGCCTCAAACCACTTTTTTTCCAAATACATTATAAAGGATGGCGTATGTGGATTCAGAAGACTATACACCTAAATGCACAAAAGCGTGGATTTCATCTCATTACTGATGAAATTGAACAACAGATACACGAGATGAACTCTCTATCTGTTGGTTTATTACATCTATTTATTCAGCATACTTCTGCCAGCTTAACGCTCAATGAAAATGCCGATCCGACCGTCCGTAGTGATATGGAGTCACACTTCAACAAGTTTGTGCCCGAACGAGCGCCCTACTACAAGCACACTTATGAAGGCGATGATGATATGCCCGCCCACATTAAAGCATCGACACTTGGCACCAGTGTGACAATCCCGATTAGTAACGGTCGTTTAGCTTTAGGAACATGGCAGGGCATTTACTTAGGTGAACACCGTGATTGCGGTGGCAGCCGTACGGTTATTGCTACCATTCAAGGTGAATAACTTTCAGTAATAAACTATAAAGCACTCGTAAAAACATAATGATAGGCAACAAAAAAGGGTGACACATTTATGTGTCACCCTTTAAAACATGAGATATTCGAGTTAGTAAATCCAGATTAGAAAGGCTGGTTTATCATGACCCTAAAGGTCCCTTCATCGCCGCCTCGCGCTAATTCAGCACGAACAACAATACCTTCAACTTGGAAGCGAACCGCGCCGCCCAAGCTCCACTTCATATCGGTATGCAGTGTTTTGATGTTGTACTCATCAGCAACGCGCCCGACTTCGGCAAAAGCAACCCACTGCCACCAAGGTAAGTCGTAGTAGTTAATCAGTGGGATATCACCCAGTGGTTGCCAGTCTGGAATTACCCTATATTCGGCAGAGTAATGGACTGCAGAACGCCCATGATAACGTCCTCCTGTATAACCTCTTAAACGGTATAAACCACCTAATCGAGCCTGTTCCGTTTCTGGAGGTCGAGCACAATCTTGCCCTGTGCAGTTATCCCAAGTCGGTGTATCCGCAGTATAGAAATCAAATGCTAAGACTTGCTGATCAAACACATCGCCTAACGGACCTAAAGCAAAGTACTGACTGTTTTGAAATGTCCACTTCAGCCATAAATCGTCATTAGACCAACTTTCAGCACCGGTATTGAACTCAAGATTGGTATGAGAACCTTTGGTTGGATTACGTGTGCTATCACGGTTATCCCAATCAAACGCTAAACTAAAGCCTGTCGCCTCTTCACTATTATTTAAACCTTCCAACTCGCGAGAAGTATAAAAAGGTGTAAAGACAATCGAGCTGACACCCGACTCAACTGGCGAAGCAAAGTTCACATCTTTGATAGGTTGGAACGCACCTAATAAACCATGTTTAGCAACATTGCCCCATGGCAACAGATACTTAAACTCAAACTGATAGTTTTCCTCTAAGCCATCGGCAATAGTTTTGTCATCAATCGATGAATCGTTATCGCCTTGGGAGCCGAGGTAATACGGGTTTTCGTTAAAGCGAGCTTGGTACATCTGAGTACTGAACAGTATGTTCTCAGACAGTGCAAAGTTAAAAGCTGATAGGAAACCGACGTAGCTGTCTTTATCTGAATACAGCGCCATACCAAACAGAGCGGCTTGAGGTTGCCAAACACCCTTTGCGACACCAGCAACCCCAAAGGTATTACCCATGGTTTCAGTGCTGAAGTAAAAAGGGACAAAGGCTGAGTCTTTTTCTTCACTCAGGGCTGAAGAAGAAAAGCTCACACCGAGTAATGCCATTGCTGACATCACTAGGTGTCGAGTGGTTCGCTTGAACATCATTTACTGTAATGAGTCCATAGCTACTTCACGTATTCCATCGCTACACGCGAAGTCAGTTTAGTGACCAGCTCGTAAGCGATCGTACCGATATGTTCTGCGACTTCTTCTGAAGGTAAATCTTTACCCCATAATGTCGCTTCATCACCGACTTTATCTGCCGCATCGGGGCCAAGGTCGACCGTTAACATGTCCATAGATACACGACCTGCAATAGGCACTTTTCGACCATTTACAAACACAGGCGTGCCGTTAGGCGCAGTTCGAGGATAACCATCACCGTAACCAATCGCGATAACACCCACTTTGGTGTCACGTTCACTGGTCCAGTTCGCACCATATCCCACGCTTTCACCCGCTTTAACATCACGAACTGCAATCAGGTGCGAGGTAAGAGTCATCACAGGCATAAAGCCAAGTTCTTGTGCTGATTTATCGACAAACGGGGATACACCGTAAGAGATAATACCAGGGCGTACCCAATCAAGGTGACTATCAGGCCAAGCCAACAAACCAGCAGAAGCGGCCAATGAGCGCTCTCCTTCACAACCATCGGTAAGCGACAAGAAAAGCTCAGTCTGTTCAACAGTAGTAGTTCTATCAAGCTCGTCTGCACAGCCGAAGTGGCTCATGTAACGCAGAGGTTTCGCTACGTTCGCACATTGATGCAAGCGCTCAACAAAGTTTTGGTATTGCTCAGGGCGAACCCCTAATCGGTGCATACCACTGTCGACTTTTAGCCATACCACGACGGGTGTTTCCAAATCTGCATTCTCTAGCGCGCTTAGTTGCTCTTCACAATGCACCACTGTTTGAATGTTATTGGTCACTAATATTGGTAAATCGCCCGAAGAATAAAACCCTTCCAGCAACAAAATAGGTTTAACAATGCCACCAGCACGAAGTTGCAGTGCTTCCTCAATACGAGCCACACCAAACGCATCTGAGCTTTTAGAGTGCTTAGCAATGTGCAGTAAGCCGTGACCATAGCCATTGGCTTTGACAACAGACATCACTTTGCACTGCGGGGCTTTCGATTTTATTTGGCTTAGATTGTGCTCAAGCGCATTTAAATCAATGCTCGCGGTCGCCGCTTTCATATATGTCATTAGCGATTACTCGTCATCAAATGCAGGACCTGCATAGTTATCGAAACGGGAGTGTTGCCCTTGGAATGTAAGACGAACCGAACCGATCGGGCCGTTACGCTGCTTCCCGATAATGATTTCAGCGATGCCCTTCAGCGAGCTGTCTGGGTTATACACTTCGTCACGGTAGATGAACATGATTAAGTCGGCATCTTGCTCAATCGAGCCCGATTCACGCAAGTCCGAGTTCACTGGGCGTTTATCGGCACGTTGCTCTAGGGAACGGTTGAGCTGAGAAAGTGCCACAACTGGAACGTTCAACTCTTTCGCTAGCGCTTTAAGGGAACGTGAAATCTCAGCGATCTCAAGGGTACGGTTATCAGACAGTGAAGGTACACGCATCAATTGAAGGTAGTCGATCATGATCATGGAAAGACCATCATGTTCACGAGCAATCCGACGTGCACGAGAACGTACTTCCGTTGGCGTTAGACCTGAGCTGTCATCAATGTACATATTCTTCTTATCCATGAGGATACCCATGGTCGAAGAGATACGAGCCCAGTCTTCATCATCAAGTTGACCGGTACGAATTTTGGTTTGGTCCACGCGAGAGAGGGATGCAAGCATACGCATCATCAGCTGTTCGCCTGGCATCTCTAGCGAGAAGATTAACACCGGTTTATCTTGCTTCATCGCTGCGTTTTCACACAAGTTCATCGCAAACGTGGTTTTACCCATTGATGGACGAGCCGCGACAATGATTAAGTCAGAGCCTTGCAGGCCTGCTGTTTTCTTATTGAGATCGTTAAAACCAGTATCGACACCTGTCACACCATCTTGAGGCGTTTTGTACAGGATCTCGATACGCTCTAATGTTTTCTCTAGAATGCTATCAACATTCTGTGGACCTTCGTTTGCACTTGCACGGCCTTCGGCAATCGCGAAAACTTTACTTTCAGCCAGATCAACAAGCTCTTCCGATGTACGACCTTGAGGGTCATAACCAGAGTCCGCAATCTCATTCGCGACACCGATCAAGCTACGAACGAGTGCACGTTGCGCCACAATATCCGCATACGCGTTGATATTTGCGGCACTTGGTGTGTTTTTCGCAAGATCAGCAAGGTAGGCAAAGCCTCCCACTTCTTCAAGCTGCTCACGCAGCTCTAAATGTTCAGAGAGTGTAATAAGATCCAGCGGAGAACTTTCTTCAAGGATATCCTTTACCGCTTCAAAGATCAGACGGTGAGGACGGCTATAAAAGTCTTTGGCCACCACCTTTTCGGCAACCGTATCCCAGCGTTCGTTATCTAATAACAAGCCGCCAATAACAGATTGCTCAGCTTCTAATGAATGTGGCGGGACCTTGATGGCGTCCACCTGATCGTTGGCTGATTTCTGACTTTTGGTATCCACTATGACTACACTCAATAACTAATAATGATCGTTCATTATACCCAAGAACACTCATTTGTAATCCGATCCTATGAGTTTGTTTTATTCTTCAGGAAGAATTTACTTATTGCTGACGGAATTAACCAAGGGTAGCATTACGATCTCGCCATTCATTCACTGTATAACTGAGGTATGCGTGTCCAAACTATTGGCTCTGAGCACTGGTCTTCTAAGCACTGGTCTCCTGAGCGCTCCGATGGCTTTAGCTGATGATGCTAAAACCGATGTTGATGCAATCCTCGACTCGATAGTAGTACCAGAACCTACTGCTGAGCCGATCGTCGTTGCACCAGCACCAGAAGAAAAAGATATGGATATCGCCCCAAGTGATACGAGTGACACTGAACTGCCAAGCCCACTAAAAACTGAAGTCGAATTTGGATATCAGTCGCATACTGGTAATTCCGATTCACGGGCGCTTAACGCACGCCTTAACGGTGAGTACACGGCTGGCCGTCATAGAACCAGTGGTGAATGGAAATACTACAACCTCTACAAAGATGGCGAAGAAGATAAAAGGCAATCGACTTACTCGGCTCAGAGTGACTACAAGTTAAGCCCTAAAACCTACCTTTACGGCAGCTTTAAAGGGGTAGACTCACGATACAGTGCTTACTTTAAGGACTACACCATTTCGAGCGGTCTGGGTTATCAGTTTTCGAATACTGAAGAGTTTGTATTGGAAGTCGAAGTGGGCCCAGGTTTTCGTTACCAAGAGCCAAACCTCGATGAGATCGACGATGATGACATCATCTTCCCTGAGATTGTTGAAGAAGCGATTTTTCGTGGCAACGTGAATACGTCTTGGCAGGTATTGAAGAACTTGCAACTCAAGGCAGACGTGACGCTTGTATCTGGTCACAGTAACCTAAAGTTTGATACTGAACTCGAAGCCATCAACGATATTACTGACAATATCGCACTGAAGATCGCTCACTCTCGACAGTACCACGATAAGGTACCTGACGGATTAAGCAAAGAAGACTCTGTACTGTCGATTAACCTGCTCTTTCAATTCTAGTTTCAAGAGCAATTCTAGTCTCAAGACCAATTCTAATATTAAGACCACATATAACCTTAAGAACAGCTTGTTCAGGTATAACAGCTTTTGGATCACCATAAGCTTGTTACTTACTATAACCCTTCCTTGTACTTTCCTATATTTCAGACATAAAAAAACACCAGCCGAAGCTGGTGTTTAAAACTTTCAAAAGAAAGAATTCGTCTTGGTACTGAAATTACTCAGCTGCAACGATAGCGATTTTCGCAGTAGCAAAAACTTCAGAGTGAAGTTGGATGCTTACTTCGAATTCGCCGATGTTACGTAGAGCGCCTTCAGGTAGGCGTACTTCGCTCTTAGCTACTGCAACACCTGCCGCTGTAATAGCGTCAGCGATGTCACGAGTACCGATAGAACCGAATAGTTTACCTTCGTCACCAGCTTTAGAAGCGATTGTAACGCCTTCTAGAGTGTTAACGCTCTCTGCACGAGCTTCAGCAGCAGCTAGTTGCTCAGCAACTTTAGCTTCTAGTTCAGCACGACGAGTTTCGAACATAGCAACGTTGTCTTTAGTTGCCATAACTGCTTTACCCTGTGGGATAAGGAAGTTACGAGCGTAACCAGATTTAACGTTTACTTGGTCGCCAAGGCCACCTAGGTTACCGATCTTATCAAGTAGAATAACTTGCATTATCTTAGTCCTCTTAAACTATTATTAACTATTACCGATTACTGATGCTTGTCAGTGTACGGTAGTAGAGCTAGGTAACGAGAACGCTTGATAGCGCGAGCTAGTTGACGCTGGTACTTAGCGCTTGTACCAGTGATACGGCTAGGTACGATTTTACCAGCTTCAGTGATGTAGTTTTTAAGAGTTGCTACGTCTTTGTAGTCAATCTCTTGTACGCCTTCTGCAGTGAAACGGCAGAATTTACGACGACGGAAGAAACGAGCCATGGGCTATCTCCTGATCTTAAATTTAGTAAAGCGGTCTTTCACAATTATCGAAATAACTATCAACGACCTAAAACAAGTTGAGAATTTTTTAAGGCATTAAGCCAAAAAAGAATTACTCAGCAGCTGCTTCTGGTTTAGCTTCTGTACGCTCTTCGCGACGAGGAGCACGCTCTGCACGCTCTTCTTTTTGCTTAAGCATAATAGATTGCTCAGTCACAGCGCCTTTAGTGCGCATGATCATGTTACGTAGAACTGCATCGTTGAAACGGAAAGCAGTTTCTAGCTCGTCAATCACTTCTTGACCAGCTTCAACGTTCATAAGAACGTAGTGAGCTTTGTGAAGCTTGTTGATTGGGTAAGCCATTTGACGACGACCCCAGTCTTCTAGACGGTGGATAGTACCGCCAGCTTCAGTGATAGAACCAGTGTAACGCTCGATCATGCCAGCAACTTGCTCGCTTTGATCAGGGTGAACCATGAATACGATTTCGTAATGACGCATTTGGTTGCTCCTTACGGATTATTAGCTTCCACGAGTGGCCCGGTCGTCCAGAGGAAGCAAGGAACTAAAGATAAATGACCGAGTTTTAAGGACGGCAAATATTATAGAAAGAACCCTGTATTGGCAAGTGGTATTTGGCGAATAATGAAACAGTTTTTCTTTCGCCATCTAGCCATCCAACAAACCAATAAGCCTGTCTACTATCACCAAAAAAGAAACGCCCACCAGCAAGTGGTGAGCGTTAATAAATTCATAGACTTAAAGTCGTTTTGCCTTTTGATTCAGCTTAATGCTATTGAGCTAGGCGTTGACGTACCGCTTCGAACAGACAGATGCCTGATGCTACCGAAACGTTTAGGCTCGATACGCTACCAGCCATCGGGATCTTAATTAGGTCATCACAGGTTTCACGCGTTAGACGACGCATACCGTCACCTTCTGCCCCCATAACAACCGCAAGAGGGCCTGTTAGCTTCGCTTGGTAGATATCATGCGTAGCTTCACCAGCCGTACCTACAAACCATACGCCCTGCTCTTGCAGTGCACGCATTGTGCGAGCTAGGTTGGTTACACGTACTAACGGAACCGTTTCAGCCGCACCACACGCAACCTTGCTTACCGTTGCTGTTAACGGCGAAGAGCGATCTTTCGGTACAATAACCGCAGCCACACCTGCGGCATCGGCGTTACGTAGACAAGCACCAAGGTTGTGCGGGTCTGTTACGCCATCTAGAACCAACAGCAACGGCTGTTCGTGCTGCGCTAGGATGTCGTCTAAGTGAGTTTCGTTAAGCTGCTTAGCTGGCTTCACCTTAGCGATAATACCTTGGTGATTCGCACCTTGTGCTTTTTCATCCAGCGGCTTACGACCCATCTGTTGAATCGACACACCAAACTGTTGCAGTTGGTTCAGTAATGGAAGAAGACGCTCGTCTTGGCGACCTTTCAGTACATACGCTTCGATAAAACGTGCAGGATCTTTTTCTAGTACGGCTTTCACCGCGTGAATACCGTAAATAAATTCGTTACTCATTGTCTCAGGTTACTCATATTGCTCAGAGAAGAATGACATCAATGCCGATGTATCCCTCTCTGCGTTGTTCATTTCGAGAGTATGCGTCTTACGCCTGATACTCTCGCATTAAAGTCATTTCACACTAAATCAGTTAGGCGCTAAAGCTGATTAGCAACGCGCGTTATTAGCCTTAAGACTTATCAGCCTTTGGCTTACGGCTTGCAGCACGCTTTTTCTTTGCGCGAGCTTTAGCAGCACCGGTTTTATTCGCTGGCTTTTTCTTCTTAGCAGAGCTTTCACTGCTTCCATCAGGTCGCTTAGTTGGCTCAACCATAGGTTTCGCTGATACACCCGGCTTATTGCTCTTCACTGCTGAACGCTTCTTGCTTTTCGCCTTTTTCATCGCTTCTGCTGCACGCTTCTTGGCTGTTTTGCCTTTACCACGCGGCTGACGATCGGTGTCTTCTAAGTCAAAGTCGATTTGGCGAGTTTCTAAGTTAACCGCAGAAACCTTCACTTTAACCGAATCACCCAAGCGGTAGATATTACCAGAGCTTTCACCTACGAGACGCTGACCAACAGCATCAAATTGGTAGTAATCATTCGCTAGCGCTGAGATATGTACCAAGCCATCGATGTGCAGTTCAGTTAAACGAACAAAGAAGCCGAAACCCGTCACGTTGGCAATTACACCATCCATCACTTCACCGACATGGTCTTGCATGTATTCACACTTCAACCAGTCGTTTACTTCACGCGTTGCGTCATCAGCACGACGCTCAGTCATTGAACACTGTTCGCCGTAGAAGTCCATATCATCGAAAGTGTAATGGTAACCACCCGTTGGCGTCCAACGCTCGCTGTTACGACCACCTCCTTTCGCAATAAGGTACTTAATCGCACGGTGTAGTAGCAAGTCAGGGTAACGACGAATCGGCGAGGTAAAGTGAGCATAGCGTTTAAGGGCTAAGCCAAAGTGACCCGCGTTATCCGCGTTGTAGACCGCTTGCTTCATTGAGCGCAACAGCATGGTTTGGATTAACTCACGGTCTTCACGTTCGTTAATCTGCTGCATCAGTTGTGCATAGTCTACCGGAGATGGTGATAGGCCACCTTCCAGCGTTAAACCTAATTCACTTAAGAAGCTCTTGAAGCCCATTAAGCGCTCTTCGCCCGGAGTTTCGTGAACACGGTACAGAGCAGGCTCTTTCGCCTTTTCTACGTAAGATGCCGATGCGATGTTCGCCAGAATCATACACTCTTCGATGATCTTGTGTGCATCGTTACGGATTACCGGTTCAATACGGTCGATCTTACGATCTGCATTGAAGATAAATTTAGTTTCTACCGTTTCAAACTCAATCGCACCACGCTCATCACGCGTTTTCTTAAGTACTTTGTACATCTTGTGCAGTTCTTCAAGATGCGGCACTTCTGGCTCATAACGCTCGCGAAGTTCTTCATTGCCATCTAAGATCGCGCCTACTTTGTTGTAAGTAAGACGAGCATGAGAGTTCATTACCGCTTCGTAGTGCTTGTAGCCCGATAGCTTACCTTTGTCTGAGATAGTCATCTCACATACCATACATAAGCGGTCTACTTGTGGGTTCAAAGAACACAGGCCGTTAGAAAGCACTTCTGGCAGCATTGGCACCACTTGTGACGGGAAGTATACCGAGTTACCACGGTTAATTGCTTCTTTGTCTAGCGCGGTATCTGGGCGAACGTAGTAACTTACGTCAGCAATCGCTACCCATAGGCGCCAGCCGCCGCCTTTCTTCGCTTCACAGTAAACGGCATCATCGAAGTCACGCGCATCTTCACCATCAATGGTAACCAATGGCAGTTTACGCAGGTCTACACGTCCTTCTTTTGCTTCTTCAGGAACATGTTCACCGAGGTTTTCGATTTGCTTATCTACCGCTTCAGGCCACTCTTGTGGGATCTGGTGAGTACGGATCGCAATTTGCGTTTCCATACCCGGCGCCATATTCTCACCAAGAACTTCGGTCACTTTACCCATCATGTTACGAGAACGACCGCCGCGATCCGTAATTTCAATCACAACCACATTACCCATTCGAGCACCGCCTTTATGCTCAGTAGGGATCTGGATATCATGACTAATACGCGAATCATCAGCAACCACATAAGAATGGCCGTACTCTAAGAAGAAACGACCAACAAGTGGCGTTTTACGCTCTTCAAGCACACGAACCAAACGGCCTTCACGACGACCACGTTTACTGTTATCAGTAGGCTGAACTAATACGTAATCACCGTGCATGATGGTTTTCATCTGGTGATGCGGCAGTACGATATCATTGTCTTTACCCACACTGCCGTCTGGGCGAACCCAACCATGACCGTCTTTATGACCAATCACATAGCCTTTGATCAGTTCCATCTTCTCAGGCAATGCGTAGCACTGACGACGAGTAAAGATAAGCTGTCCATCACGCTCCATTGCACGTAAACGTCGACGCAGCCCTTCATATTGTTCCTCTCCAGCAAGACCCAAAGCTTCGAATAGATCGTTGCGGTTCATCGGAATATTCGCATCTGTTAGAAACGAAATAATGAACTCTCGGCTTGGTACTGGGTTATCGTAATTTTTCGACTCTCGGTCGGCAAAAGGATCAACAGTGGTTGTCGCTGTCGTGTTTTCTGACATTGGTGTGTTTTTTGACATAGGCGGGCCTGCTTAAGCAAGGAAGGTATATACCCCTAGTATATCTGATGCTAGGGGTAAGCTACAGATATGCTTTGGAAAACACTCAAATAACCTCAGATTGATACATATCTTCACTTTGTGAAACATCACGTCATAGACGTGGACTATCATCAAAATTTCAAGCAAACGATAAAACAAACGTTTGCGCCATGAATGAAATACACTATTATCCACGCACTTTACCAACTCCTGTTCTGAGTATGATATGAAACTAAAACGCACCTTATTGGCTTCAGCAATGGCAAGCCTAGCTCTATTTCCCTTTGCAAGTTCAGCAATGGAAAAAGCTGACCTAATGATTACCGATGCGATGGTTCTCACCATGAACCAAGAAAAAACGGTTTATGAGAGCGGAACGGTTGTCGTCAAAGACAATAAAATTATTGCGGTTGGCGATGCTTCACTAGAGAAGCAATACAAGGCTGAGCAAGTGCTTGACGTTGATGGCGACATCGTAATGCCAGGTCTAATCAATACTCATACTCACGTATCAATGACAGTTTTCCGTTCGTTGGCCGATGACGTGCCAGATCGTCTGCACCGCTACATCTTCCCACTAGAGAAGAAGCTGGTCTCACGAGACATGGTGCGCATTGGTGCGAACCTAGGTAACGTTGAAATGGTGAAAGGCGGTGTGACCACTTACGCCGACATGTACTACTTCGAAGATGAAGTCGCAAAAACCGTCGATAAGATCGGTATGCGTGCCATCCTTGGTGAAACTGTGATTAAGTTCCCTGTAGCCGATGCAGCTAACGCAGAAGAAGGCATCAAGTACGCGTTGAACTTCATTGAAGAATATAAAGATCACCCGCGAATCACACCAGCGTTTGCACCGCATGCTCCTTACACCAACACCACAGAGATCCTGCAGAAAATATCTAAGCTATCCCTAGAGTTAGATGTTCCAGTAATGATTCACCTTGCAGAGTCACACCGTGAAGAAGAGAAAATTGCAGAACGCTCAGATGGCTTATCTCCAGTTCAATACATGGACAGCATTGGCGCACTCAACAAAAACTTGGTGGGTGCACACATGATCCTAGTAGACGATCATGATATCGAACTGGTGAAAAAATCGGATATGGGCGTGGCTCACAACATGAGCGCCAACATCAAGTCAGCAAAAGGCGTATCACCAGCGCTTAAGATGTATGACGAGAACGTACGTATCGGTTTAGGTACTGATGGCCCAATGTCTGGTAACACACTGAGCACCATTGATGAATTCAACCAAGTCGCTAAGGTTCACAAGCTCGTTAACAAAGATCGTGCAGCAATGCCGCCGATCAAAGTGATCGACATGGCGACAATGGGTGCAGCAAAAGCGCTGCACATGGAAGATAAGATCGGCTCTCTTGAAGCTGGCAAACTAGCCGACATCATAGTGATCGATACCAAAGCGCCAAACATGGTTCCAGTATACAACCCATACTCAGCACTGGTGTACTCTGCTAACTCGGGCAACGTTCGCCACTCCATCGTTGATGGTAAGATCATCATGCAAGATCGCGACATGCTAACAGTCGACGAAGATAAGATCCGCCAAGAAGCACTCGACTTCACTAAGGTTGTTCGTGAAACGGTCATTGAGTCGGGTGAGGTTGTTCAGTAGCCCCTCAGATCAATCACAGTAAGTAAATGATCAAAAAAGGCCTCGCTGATATTCATCTGCGAGGCCTTTTTAATGTATTTTTTATATCGAGATAGATGGTTAACGAGTGCAGTTATTAATCATCAACTCTAATTTAATCATCGCTTTACCAAAACACGTCTCGACGCTTTGCCCGAGCAATAATGTTGTCTGGCATTCTCTGTTCCAGACCGCTACGAAGCACCGTGATACGCTTATGTTGTCTTTGGTCTGCCGTTACTGAGTTATACAACCAACGGTAAGCATCTTCATAATCCAATGGACTACCGTAGTCACGCAGCAAGAGTTCCGCTAAGTGAATGCTCGCACTTAAGTTCCCCATAGAGGCCGCTTCACGTAGATACGGAATCGCACGCTCTTTGTCTTGTTGTACCAAAGTACCACGAGAGTAATAACGACCTAACTGCTCTAGTGCAGCGGGCAAACCTTGATGTGCTGCGTTTTCCATATAGTAAAGGCCAAGCTCTACATCTTGTGGAACACACACACCCCAAGCCAACATATCACCGTATAAAAACTCATAAGAAGGCAAGCTAATCCGCGTTGCACGAGCAACGATATCTTCAACTAACTGGCACTTATCAGCTTTCACTCGTTCTAGATGTTGATTATTTTCGATTAAATTAATCAGTTCAGCTTCTGTATATATTGGAACGGGCTCTCCCACATCAGCCAAATTTGCATGACTCAAGGGTGAGCTCAGCGCCATTATTAATGAAGCTGCTACAATTCGTAGCTTCATACCTGCACTCTATTATCTATCGCTAAAGTTATCTATTGAGGGGGCAGAGGATTTCTACACGCACAAAACAGGGTGAACTTCACTTTCCATGATATCTATATCGGCAATAACCCTGATGGCTTTAGACAAAACTTGCCGCTAATGGGCAATATTTTGCCAGATGGCGTTCAAAAGATCATCAACGACGGCTTCGTTTTCAAATTACAGGTACAAAAAAGCCGACTTAATAAAGTCGGCTTTTAGAAACGATTTAATTATCAAAGCACTTTACGTGCTGTGGTAATCACTCAGCGGGCATTACGCGCCGTATGGGTGAACCTTGATGATAGTTTCGTTACGATCTGGGCCAGTTGATACGATATCAATTGGAACGCCAGTTAGGTCTTCGATACGCTTAATGTAATCTAGAGCAGCTTGTGGAAGCGCGTCGATAGATTTAGCACCAAATGTGTTTTCAGCCCAACCTGGCATTGTTTCGTAGATTGGCGTCGCTTCTTCGAATGACTCAGCAGCCATTGGAGAAACTTCTAGGATAGAACCATCTTTCATCTTGTAACCAGTACAGATTTTTAGTTCTTCTAGGCCATCTAGAACGTCTAGTTTAGTTAGACACATACCAGATAGAGAGTTGATTTGGATTGCACGACGCATAGCAACAGCATCGAACCAACCAGTACGACGTAGACGACCCGTTGTTGCGCCAAACTCGTGACCAACATCGCCTAGGTGTTTACCAACTGGGTCTTGCTTCTCAAGGCCATCGTATAGCTCAGTAGGGAATGGACCTGAACCAACACGAGTACAGTAAGCCTTAGTAATACCAAGGATGTAACCGATGTGACGAGGACCGAAACCAGAACCTGCAGCAACACCACCAGCAGTCGTGTTAGAAGACGTTACGTATGGGTAAGTACCGTGGTCGATATCTAGTAGCGTACCTTGAGCACCTTCGAACATGATCTTGTCGCCGCGCTTACGTGCTGCGTCTAGTTCGTCAGTTACGTCGATAATCATCGCAGTTAACATGTCTGCGTAGCTCATCGCTTGCTCAAGAACTTCTTCGTAGCTTACTGTTTCAGCTTTGTAGAAGTGCTCTAGTTGGAAGTTGTGGAACTCCATAACTTCTTTTAGCTTCTCAGCAAATGCTTCTTTATCGAAAAGGTCGCCAACGCGTAGACCGCGACGAGCAACTTTATCTTCGTAAGCTGGACCGATACCACGACCTGTTGTACCGATAGCTTTAGCGCCACGAGCGATTTCACGCGCGTTGTCGATTGCAATGTGGTACGGAAGAATTAGAGGACAAGCTTCAGAAATGAAAAGACGCTCACGTACTGGGATACCGCGATCTTCAAGAGGCTTCATTTCTTTTAGAAGTGCGTCAGGCGATAATACTACACCGTTACCAATAACACATTTAACGTTATTGCGTAGGATACCTGATGGAATTAAGTGAAGAACGGTTTTTTCACCGTCAATTACAAGTGTGTGACCTGCATTGTGACCGCCTTGGTAGCGAACCACGTATTTTGCATCTTCAGTTAAAAGGTCAACGATTTTACCTTTACCTTCATCACCCCATTGGGTGCCTAGAACGACTACGTTATTTCCCATCTTTCCAATTTCTGTTGCTAATTAAAAATGGATTCTAGCACTGAATCACACTTCTTGCAGTCACTTTTTGTCCATAAACGCTAACGCTGTACAAAAACAAACCAGCGATAACTGAAGGCGAATGTATGAAGATACTGATATCATTGCTTTTTTACAAACAAAAGGCAGCACCATGTCTCAATCTATTTGGCTCGCTATTGGGCTCGTACTTATTGTTGAAGGGCTCGGTCCCTTGATTGCCCCCAATGGCTGGAGAAACATGGTCGCGCAACTGAGCGAACAACCAGACACGCAACTGCGTCGTATTGGCGGCTGTCTTGTGGTGGCAGGAGCGGTTATCGCTTTCATGACCTACCGCTAGGTTTCTATAAATACTACTCTGTTGAACACCTTCCTTCGCGCCCCAATAGTGAACCCGCAAACATGTCTCGCTCTTAGATAAGCCGGAGAAAACAAAAAGGCTCCCATGATGGGAGCCTTTTAAGTTTTAACGTATTTTGCTTATTGAGCTAAGCATTCGCTAACGCATCAGCTTATTTTGCTGGAGCGCCGCTTGCTTGATTCATGTATTGGAAGAAGTCAGTCTTCGGATCCAGTACTAGAATGTCGCTCTTATCGCTAAATGATGTCTCATAAGCTTGCAATGAACGCATAAAGCCGTAGAACTCAGGATCTTTGCTGAAAGCATCCGAGTAGATCTTAGCTGCTTCTGCATCTGCATCACCACGAGTGATTCGAGCTGTACGGTCAGCTTCTGCAAGAACGGTTGCCACTTCTAGCTCAGCTTGAGCTCGAATAACTTCAGCACGCTCACGACCTTGAGAACGGTGTCTACGAGCAACCGATTCACGTTCTGCACGCATACGGCGGTAGATAGATTCACTGATTTCGTCAGGAAGGTTAATCTTCTTCATTCGGAAATCAACAACTTCAACACCTAAATCAGCCATCGCACTTTCTGACGTTCCAGACAAAACGTTTTCCATGATCTTATCGCGTTCGCCATCAACTTCTAGAGCTTCTGCAGCCGCTACCGTTGTGACAACTTCACTATCAGCAGAGTCTGGCAGGATGTCCTTATTACGAGGGCCTGACACGATCTGCTTAATTTCACGAGAACCAATTTCAGAACGAAGAACATCTGTCACTTTACGCTCAAGAAGTGCTTCTGCCGTCATGATATTGCCGCCGCCGGTACTCAGATAAAAACGTCCAAAATCAGCAATACGCCATTTTGCGTATGTATCAATTAGAACGTCTTTTTTCTCTGATGTTACGAAACGGTCAGAACGACCATCCATCGTTTGAATTCGAGCATCAAGTACTTTTACGCGATCAAACAGTGGCAGTTTAAAGTGCAGGCCTGGTTCATAGATTCGTGATACGCCGTTGTCATCGAGAACTCGACCAAAACGAATTACCATGCCACGCTCGCCTTCTTGAATCACAAACAGTGACATTAATAGAAGGGCAATCGTCACAACTAATACAGGGATCATTAATTTACGCATTATTAGTATCTCCCTTGACGTGAACTGTCTGAGCGAGTTTGAGTGCTAGACTTTGGATCCGCTTGTTTTTCTAATTCAATTTGATCGTAAGTTGATGGTGCTTTTGCAGGGCGAGTGCCCGGCTGAGAACCACCTTGCGCGCCTAGCTTATCAATTGGTAAGTAAAGCAAGTTACCACTTGATTCAGAATCAATCAGGACTTTCGATGTGCTTGAGTACACTTTTTCCATTGTATCTAGATACATACGGTTACGTGTTACTTCTGGTGCAGCTTGGTATTCAGGTAGCAGTTTCTCGAACTGAGCTACTTGACCTAGAGCACCATTAACTGTGCGCTCTGAGTAACCCACCGCTTCTTTCTTCAAACGCTCAGCACGACCTGTTGCTTTTGGAAGAATGTCATTTCGGTATGCTTCAGCTTCACGCTCGAAACGCTCTTCATCCTCACGAGCCGCGATAGCATCATCAAATGCATCTTTCACTTGCTCAGGTGGACGTGCTGACTGGAAGTTCACGTCAACAATCAGAATACCCATATCGTAGCTATCGATAATGCGGTTTAGTGTTTCTTGAGTGCTTTGACGAATCTGCTGACGACCACTAGTTAGGATGCTATCCATCAGTGAGTCACCAATTACTGCACGAAGCGCAGAATCGGTTGCTTGGCGTAAACTGTCGTCTGCATTCGTTACACGATACAAGTACTTGTATGGGTCAGAAACACGGTATTGAACACCCATTTCAACCGTCACAACGTTTTCGTCTTTAGTCAGCATGGTGCCTGACGCGCGCAAAGAACGAATCGCTTGAACGTTGACGAGTTGCTCATCGCTGATTTCATCGATGAAGCGTGGGTGCCAGTTAAGACCAGGTTCTTCGATACGGTCGAACTGACCCAGTCGAAGTACTACTGCTCTTTCTGCTTCGCCAACGGTGTAGAAACCAGCGAAGAACCAGATAGCAATAGCAATAACGGCAATGACACCAAAGCCAATTGCACCGCCACCACCAATAGATGGTCCGTTACCGTTACCACCCTTTTTACCAAACTTGCCACCTAACTTTTGACTCAGTTTATTAAACACTTCGTCTAGATCTGGCGGTCCTTGATCTCGGCCGCCGCGATTATTTTTATTACCCCAAGGGTCATTATCGCGGCCGTTATTATCGCCGTTGTTGTTATTTCCAGGCTCATTCCACGCCATTAGAAAGCTCCATCATTTGATATGACGTTATACTGTAGCAGTCTCTTTGGTAACGATAAAGTCACCTAAGAGCGCCCCTTCTCTTTTTTCAAGTTTAGACCAATCTATTTGTTGCATTCGGATATCTATCAACAAGTTACCATTTTCATCATACTCTTCTTGTTGAATACATTTCATCTCGAAGAATAAGCTACGAATACGTCCCTGATGTTGATGTGGAATACACAATCGGAATTGAACCATTTGGCTAGCTAAACGCTCAGTTAAAGCTTCAAACAGCAGTTCAATACCTTCTCCTTCCATTGCAGAAACCCAAACAGCGCGAGGTGCGCCCTCTTCGTCTCTTTCAATTCGAGGTTTTTGGTCTTCCATGCAGTCAATTTTGTTCATGACTACAAGGGTTGGCACTTCATGGGCATCGATTTCTTCTAATACTTCATGAACAGCCTGAATGTTCTCACGAAAACGGTCATCACTGGCATCAACAACATGTAACAAAATGTCAGCTTCCTGCGTCTCTTGTAATGTTGCCTTAAACGCAGCGACCAAGTCGTGTGGTAGATGGCGGATAAAACCTACGGTATCTGCGAGAATTGCAGGCCCGACATCTGCCAAATCAATCTTACGTAGTGTTGGGTCTAGGGTTGCAAACAATTGATCTGCTGCATAAACACCCGCACTTGTGATGCGATTGAAAAGTGTTGATTTCCCTGCATTGGTGTAACCAACCAAAGAAATTGTTGGGATTTCAGCTCGATTACGAGCACGTCGTCCTTGTTCACGCTGCTTAGCGACTTTCGCTAAACGACGCAGTATTGCCTTTATACGGTCACGCAACAAACGTCGATCGGTTTCCAGTTGAGTTTCACCTGGACCACGAAGACCAATACCACCTTTCTGCCTTTCAAGGTGAGTCCAACCACGAATCAATCGGGTAGAGATATGACGAAGTTGAGCGAGCTCAACTTGTAGCTTACCTTCATGCGTTCGCGCACGTTGTGCAAAGATATCTAAGATCAAACCCGTGCGATCAATCACACGACATTTACACAATTGCTCGAGGTTTCGCTCTTGGGCAGGAGATAGGGAGTGGTTAAAAATCACAATTTCAGCACCGGTTAGCTGAACAGCTTGTGCGATTTCTAGGGCTTTACCTTCTCCAACGTAGTATTTAGGGAGTGGGGATTGTCGGCTACCAGTAATCACTTGTAGCGTTTCTACCCCCGCTGAGGAGACCAGCATTTCACATTCACTTAGGTCTTCCCACTCTCCCTCTTGCGTGAAGTTGATATGAACAAGTACGGCTCGCTCGCCGGATTCATAACGGTCAAACAAGCAACCAACTCCTTATTACAGCGTAAGCTGTATCAATTGAACGATTAATCTTCAGTCTTCTCTGGACGATCAGATGGCGTGCGTTGCTCGCCGCTGTGGTGACTAACTGCACGTGCAGGTACCACAGTAGAAATCGCATGCTTGTAAACCATTTGGTTTACTGTGTTCTTCAATAAGATCACGAATTGATCGAAAGACTCGATCTGACCTTGCAGCTTAATGCCGTTAACAAGATAGATAGAGACTGGAATGCGCTCACGACGGAGTGCATTTAGGAATGGGTCTTGTAGCGATTGCCCCTTAGCCATTTTATTTTCCTTATTTGTATTTTGTTGTAATTATTTAGCTAGTGGTGCACAAAAAGGTGCGGCCTTTGCATCTGAGCTAAATGAATAAAAAAACTCCGTTGTTATTGAAAGGCTGTGATTTTAAAAAGCCTCAATAACGGATCCTTTCCAGAGTATATTCACGCAAAACCGATCACATTATACACAGCAATACTAATCAGATGCTATTGCATCTGAAAGAGTTTCTAACGCTTGATCAATGTTTTCGCTATCTAACCAAGTTAAATCATCCCAACTGCGCAACCAGGTGATTTGTCGCTTGGCCAACTGACGGGTTGCACAGACACCACGGAAAACCGCTTCGTCTAAATCACAATTACCGTCTAAATAATCCCACATCTGCCTATAACCAACGCATCGGATCGATGGCAATTCAGGATGAAGATCTTCTCTGGCGTACAGCGCCTTCATTTCTTCTTCAAATCCTGCTTCGATCATCTTCTCGAAACGCAGCTCAATGCGGCGATGGAGTTCTTTCCTTTCCTTGGGAGCTATTGCAAATTGTTTTACACGAAATGGCAGGCTATCGCCTTTCGTTTGAGTTAGCTCGGTTAATGTTTTACCCGAAATTCGGTAAACTTCCAATGCCCTTGAAAGCCTTTGTGGATCATTTGGGTGTATTCTTTCAGCGGATACGGGATCAATCTCTCTTAATTGATCGTGCAATGCCTGCCAACCCTGTTCGATAGACTCTGCTTCAATCTGCTTACGAATCTCTTGATCTGCGGCCGGTAATGGCGATAAGCCTTCCAACAATGCCTTGTAGTAAAGCATTGTACCACCAACCAGTAACGGGATTTTTCCTTCCGCTACAATCTTATTCATTTCATTGATCGCATCACGACGAAAATCTGCCGCAGAATACGCCTCGCTTGGATCGAGAATATCAATTAAGCGATGGGGCGCGAGCGCAAGCTCTTCCGCATCCGGTTTAGCGGTGCCGATATCCATGTCTTTGTAGATAAGTGCCGAATCGACGCTGATGATCTCTACTGGGTATTTCTGACGTAAGCGGATAGCTAAATCTGTTTTTCCTGATGCCGTTGGGCCCATTAAAAACAACGCTAAAGGTAATTTTTCAGTCATGATAGTTAGTATTTGTTTCTCAGTTATAGCGCTTTATAGCAAAGGGCTTTTTGTCACGATGGATTCGGTTGCGAAAAAAGTCCCATTGTAAAAAATAAAATCATACACAGCCTAAGCCGTAAATAAGCTTAATTTACCAATAAACTAAGCCATGAATGCCGCAATAGTCGCCGAAAAGTCGATAGTATTAACAAACTCAGGATCATCTAATGGAAGTAGACCATGCCAAAGTTGTTCAAGTTCCCCAACTAATTGAACCGCTTCAGATAAAGTGTAGTCGCTTTTTACTTGTGCGGTTTGAATCCCGATCCAGTTGACCAATGATGGTAACAGGTCGTTGGAAACATTAGCCGCGTGATTATCAACAATCTGAGCGTTTAATGAAGCCGCGTAAGATAACAGATCCGGGATCAGAATTTGTAAGTTTTGCTGCCTTAATGGAGAAGGTACCCCCATCACCATCACGGCTTCACTGCTTCGTGCTTTAAGTTCAATACCAAGTAATGCCAGTGTTTGGCTCAATGCCTTAGCGACCTCAACTAGCTCGCTACCTAACTTGATGGATAAAGGCACCAATAATGGTTGGCTCTTTAACGCGCCATCACGCGTGTCTAGCTGGCCAATAACGCGCAGTAACTCCGCTTTAGCCAAAGAGACCAACACACAGCCATTCTTATTGCCCATCACTAGATACTGACGTTCCACAATCGAGACCGCTTTGCCCAAGTCCGTCACAGGTACTCTTGGCTTCAAATGAATTGGATTCTGTTGAGTCGGCTTAGCTTGTGTTGCTTTTACTGGTACCACATGGTCTTGTGGTGAAGATGGCTGTACAACTTGATCATCAAAATCTGGCGTTTTCAGAAGCTCTTTGTAGGCTTTCACTTCTCGCTTAGAGGGCGCGGGTTCACCATGATGCTGGTGCGGCTCTTTTTCTTTTTTAGGTTCAGGTCGAGACTCGATCCACGCTTGGCTAGGAGATTCTATGAAACTGCTCTTACTAGCAGGCGAGCTTCGGCCAGCTGATAAACTTGGACTGGTTGATGAAGCATAATGTCGCCCGCCATCATTAACACTGTGTTGAGGTTTATTGTAATCCTGCTCAAATTCAGCTTTTCTCGGGTAGGCAGGAGTCTGCTCAATGGCGTGGCGCTCCCTATCTGAGACCTGTGCGTCATCCGAGTTACTTTGTGTAATGTTTGTTTGTTCATAGAAGCCAGCTGTATCACCCGTTTCAGTCATTGAACCATCTTGCTGAGAATTCGACGCTTCTGATTGATGGAAAGCAGACTGATTGATAGGTACGGCATCGATTTGCTTGCTCTGTGCTAAGCCATCACTCAATGCTTGGTAAATGAAATCATGTACAAGACGAGCTTGGTGAAAACGCACTTCGTGTTTTGCAGGGTGAACATTCACATCCACCTGATGTGGATCTAACTCAATGAACAACACATACGTCGCAAATTGGTCTGGTCGCAGGCTAGTCTCATAACTTTGACGAATCGCATGATTGATCAGCTTGTCACGCATCATACGGCCATTCACATAACAGTATTGCAGATCGCTTTGCTGTCTTGCCCCTTCAGGCGTGGTGATCCAGCCATGAAGTTTTAAGCCCTGATGCTCAAGTTCGATCTTAAGCATATGGCGAACAAAAGGGTTGCCACATACCGCAGCGATGCGTTTTTCAGCTTGAACTTGTGTTTTGGCAGCGCGGTACTGGCGAATCATTTTTCCGTTATGACGGAGGTTGATCGTCACATCAAAGCGACTCAATGCGATGCGTTTAAGCAGCTCATCTATATGCGTAAATTCGGTTTTCTCAGTGCGTAAGAACTTGCGGCGTGCTGGCGTATTGAAGAACAGATCCAACACTTCAACCGAGGTGCCAATAGGATGCGCGGCAGGCTGCAGTTTAACCTGCATATCACGGCCTTCACTGTGTGCTGCCCAAGCTTGATCTTGAGTGGCAGGGCGTGAAGTCATGGTTAAGCGCGCAACAGAGCTAATACTTGCGAGCGCTTCACCACGAAAACCAAGGCTAACGATCGCCTCAAGATCATCAAGGGTATGAATCTTAGAGGTAGCATGACGACTCAGTGCCAAGGCAAGTTCATCTTTGACGATGCCCTTACCGTTGTCACGGACGCGGATCATCTTGGCGCCACCCTTTTCGATATCAATATCGATACGCGTCGCACCTGAATCCAAACTGTTCTCAACCAACTCTTTCACAACAGAAGCTGGTCTTTCCACCACTTCACCTGCTGCGATTTGGTTCGCTAACCGAGCTGGCAGTATTTTGATCGTCATATTTATAGCTACCTTACTGCCATCTATAGAAACACTTCTCGCGTTAGAGATTGCTTCTATGTTCTAAGCATTACTTACGCATTGCCTCAACTACTTATGCGGAATAATCAGTACTTGTCCAATCGCCAGTTCATCAGAACGTAGCTTGTTCGCTTGGCGAATACTGTTGACGCTCACGCCGTATTTCGAAGCAATCTTGCCAAGGTAATCACCTCTTGCAACTTTGTGTTTGCGCAGAGGAACATCTTTCACTTCAACCGTAATACGTAACTTTTGGCCCACTCTCACAGTCTCTGATTTCAAGCGGTTCTCACGTTTGATATCTGCAACCCGTACTTTGTAACGGCTAGCTATCTTACCTAGGTACTCTCCAGACTTAACCGTGTGGGTTATGGTCTTGGTTTTGACTACGCTGCTAAACGATGAGCCTGAAGCAGTGCTTGGAATCTTAATAACCTGACCGATAGCTAGGCTGCTCGATTTCAGCTTGTTGAATTTCATCAACGCTTGTGTCGACGTGCCATATTTACTAGCAATCACAGACAGAGACTCACCACGGGACACTTTATGTTGGCTCACGCTACCCGTTGATGACGTCGCATTAGACAGGATAATCCCTTCTGGCGGGTTAGCCTTCAAATATGTAACGACCGCTTTGGTCACTGCTCGTGCCAATTTATCTTGGTGAGAACGTTGGAAGAGAAGCTTCTCTTCGGTCGGATTCGAAATAAAGCCCGTCTCGACCAAGACCGATGGTATCTGTGGTGAACGTAATACCGCTAAACTGGTATTGATTGGTTTACTGTTATGAAGCTTAGCAACCTTACCCATCTCAGACAGAATGGTTGTTGCAAGCTTATAGCCCTCTTTCTGTGAGTGGCTGAACTGTAAATCAAGCAGAGTTTGGTTTACGTTCTTATCATCAATATTGCCAGTGAAAGCCGCACCGCTACCACCGAGTAATTCAGACTGCTTCTCTTTGTTCTCGATCCATCGAGAGATCTCTGTATTTGCACGTCGAGTGTTCAACACAAACACCGAACCACCTCGTGGTTGAGGGGTAGTAAAAGCATCCGCATGAATAGATATAAACAGATGAGCTTCGTTTTCACGAGCAATCGCGACACGTCGGTTAAGGTTTACAAAATAGTCGGCATTACGGGTCATGCGAGTTTTGATCCCAGGGACCGCATCCAACTGTGTAGCCACTTTGCGCGAAATACTTAAAACGGTATTCTTCTCATACTTTCCAGACGGCCCAATAGAGCCTGGATCCTCACCGCCGTGACCAGGGTCAATCACGATCAGAATATCTTTCTGACGTTTAACCTGATTAATATTTTTGCTAACCGTTGGTTTACTCGGCTTCGACGTCGCTTTACTTGCCGCACCATGAGGTAAGTCGATCACCAGACGATGTCCGTACTGACCTCCCGGAGTCGGGCTGAGTTTAAACAACTCCGCTATAGAGGACTTCTTCAACTCAAAAACCAAGCGATATGTGTTTTTGTCTGGCGGAGAGCTCTTACGAATCTTAGATAGAACAGGGCTATCTTTCACCACGACCGGTAGCTTAGTTGCAAGGTTAGTATTTTTTAAATCGACGACTAAACGACTCGGGCTACTCAGAGTGAAATAGCTAAAGTCCGCTTCTGATTTTAAGTCGATAACCACACGAGTTTCTTCCGGAGAAGGCCAAACCCTTAGACTTTTCAGTGAGTTCGCAGAAACAAGTGAAGAAAACAGTATAGAAAAAGCAGCAGCCATCATGGCCAATGCGGAAATAAGGCGTTTAGAAATCAACATAACTCCAACTGACTAAGTAAGCGCTGTCCGTATTCACTACTAGCGGTTAAAGAAACAATACGGTGATCGTCTTGGTAACGAATATCAATGTCCAAATCTGCTTCTGGTAGCATCCCATAACCTTTCTCAGGCCATTCAATCAAACAGATAGCATCCGAAGTAAAATAGTCACGAATTCCCATGAACTCTAACTCTTCTGGGTCGGCTAGGCGATAAAGGTCAAAGTGGTACACCTGCCAATCGGCAAGCTGATAAGGTTCGACTAGAGTATACGTAGGGCTCTTCACATTGCCTTGATGGCCAAGTGCTTTTACAAAGCCACGACTGAAGGTCGTTTTACCCGCGCCAAGATCACCATGCAGATAAATAGTTGTCTGCTGTGAGCAAAGATTAGAAAGCTCCGTTCCTAATTGAATCGTTGCTTGTTCATCTTTCAAAGTAAATTGTTTCGTGCTCATGAATGCGTTCTCTAAAAATCGATCGTTGGCTACATAAAAATCAAAAGAACAAGAATAGTAAACCGTGATGCTTTTGGGAGACAAGCACTCAAGTGTAAGTTCTATGAAAAATACTGCTCAAAACACGTCTGTTCTGGTCAACACCACCAAGATCAGTTAAAATCCGCCCCCCATTTTTGCCGAACCGAATTTTAATCGATAAGAATCAAGCCATGAATCTAGAGCATCTTGCTGAAAAAATTAAAATCTGGGGAAAAGAGCTCGGCTTTCAAAAAGTTGGCATCTGCGATGTAGACTTAAGTGAACACGAAGCCCCTCTTCAAGCATGGCTAGATGCTGGCAACCACGGCGAAATGGATTGGATGGCTCGACATGGGATGATGCGTGCACGTCCCGATGAACTTCACCCAGGCACAATTCGAGTGATCAGCGCTCGAATGAATTACCTACCACCAGAAGCTCAGTTCGCCTCTAACCTAAGCGATACCACTCAAGGCTATATCAGCCGTTATTCTTTAGGCCGCGACTATCACAAATTGTTCCGCAACCAGTTGAAAAAGCTGGGACAAAGAATTGCAAAAGAAGTCGAAGGTTTAGACTCACGCCCATTCGTCGATTCAGCGCCCATTTTGGAAAGACCGCTCGCTCAAAAAGCAGGGTTAGGCTGGACAGGTAAACACTCATTAATTCTTGATAAAGACGCTGGCTCTTGGTTTTTTCTAGGAGAGTTGTTAGTTAACATCCCTCTTCCAGTCGATGTACCCAGTGTCGATGAGTGTGGTAAATGCACCGCCTGTATCACCTCTTGCCCAACAGGTGCCATTATTGATGATGGCGTCGTTGATGCGCGTAAGTGTATCTCGTATTTAACCATTGAATATAGTGGTGTGATCCCTGAAGAATTTAGAGATGCAATTGGTAATCGTATTTATGGTTGTGATGACTGTCAGTTAGTTTGCCCGTGGAATCGTCATGCCGAACTCACAGAGCAAACAGACTTTCATCGTAGAGAAGATTTCCAAGAAGCCGATCTGGTTTCACTTTCAAGTTGGGACGAAGCAACCTTCCTAAAGAAAATGGAGGGCTCCGCAATAAGACGTATCGGCCACACCCAGTGGCTGCGCAATATCTTTGTTGCTATGGGCAATGCGCCATTTCAACAACGCATTGTTGAAACACTAGAGTCTCATCAAGGCACAAACGATATGTTGGATGTGCATATTGAGTGGGCTTTGAATAAACAACTACAACAGTTACCCAACGCGAGCGGCATGCAACAAGCCAACGGCAACACCTCCACCAAAAAGCACAGACTTATACGTATCGTTGAGAAAGGACTACCAAGAGATGCTTAGCCCTTTAAGCATCAACGATTGGCAGCTTTACCTAGATCAACAGTTCAATGCATAAAACAACTCATACACATAATTTGAGAACAATATTTGACCTTGTTCTCAATTTTAGTAATGTGGAAAAAATTCAAAACTCTCGTAAACTTCCGACACTCTAACAAAGTTAAACACAGTATCGACCAATGATTAAGATCAAAAAACAACAAGTTAAAGATCTTCTATCAAATTCAAAATAAACAATCAAACTGATAAAAAACAACTAGTTACGAATTATATAATTCAGCTAATATATTGAAAACAAGGAAGATCTTTTAGAGATAAATAAAGAATTAAGCCTGAAATAACTTTATCAACCAAGTTATCCACATATGACACTTTGTGGATAAGTCTGTTTATAGATTTGGAAAACCTCAAGTATCTGATTCAGAGACCTGATGTTTACTAGCATTCCAGTTGCTAAGAAAAATTTAAGACAAAAAAATATCCACCATGATGGAGGATTATTTGCTTTTTGGGGGGATTATGCTTCGCAGCATTAAAGAAAGAGCGTGACCTTTAAGGTCGTCTTTAAACTCTGTGATCTAAAGAAAAACACTGTGGTTTAAAGAGTCTTAATAGCTTTGTAGAAGAAAGCTGGAGCGATACATCGGGTTCGAACCGATGACCTCAACCTTGGCAAGGTTGCGCTCTACCAACTGAGCTAGTATCGCATTAGTTAATCGCGGCTCTTACTGCCTTAGGCAATAAATGGCGCTTAACTGTAATGTGGTTGCGGGAGCCGGATTTGAACCGACGACCTTCGGGTTATGAGCCCGACGAGCTACCAAACTGCTCCATCCCGCGTCCGGATGTTTCTCTTTTCGCATCATTATCGTTTAAGACANGGGTTCGAACCGATGACCTCAACCTTGGCAAGGTTGCGCTCTACCAACTGAGCTAGTATCGCATTAGTTAATCGCGGCTCTTACTGCCTTAGRCAATAAATGGCGCTTAACTGTAATGTGGTTGCGGGAGCCGGATTTGAACCGACGACCTTCGGGTTATGAGCCCGACGAGCTACCAAACTGCTCCATCCCGCGTCCGGATGTTTCTCTTTTCGCATCATTATCGTTTAAGACAATGAATCTTGCCTTTAAAAGGCTAAATTGGAGCGATACATCGGGTTCGAACCGATGACCTCAACCTTGGCAAGGTTGCGCTCTACCAACTGAGCTAGTATCGCATTAGTTAATCGCGGCTCTTACTGCCTTAGGCAATAAATGGCGCTTAACTGTAATGTGGTTGCGGGAGCCGGATTTGAACCGACGACCTTCGGGTTATGAGCCCGACGAGCTACCAAACTGCTCCATCCCGCGTCCGGATGTTTCTCTTTTCGCATCATTATCGTTTAAGACANGGGTTCGAACCGATGACCTCAACCTTGGCAAGGTTGCGCTCTACCAACTGAGCTAGTATCGCATTAGTTAATCGCGGCTCTTACTGCCTTAGGCAATAAATGGCGCTTAACTGTAATGTGGTTGCGGGAGCCGGATTTGAACCGACGACCTTCGGGTTATGAGCCCGACGAGCTACCAAACTGCTCCATCCCGCGTCCGGATGTTTCTCTTTTCGCATCATTATCGTTTAAGACAATGAATCTTGCCTTAAAAAGGCTAATTTGGAGCGATACATCGGGTTCGAACCGATGACCTCAACCTTGGCAAGGTTGCGCTCTACCAACTGAGCTAGTATCGCATTATAAAAGGTCTTTCACCTTTCGATTACCGCTTTCGCCGTAACCTACAAATTGGAGCGATACATCGGGTTCGAACCGATGACCTCAACCTTGGCAAGGTTGCGCTCTACCAACTGAGCTAGTATCGCAATCTGAAAACGTCTTTCGCCGTTCAGGGCTGCGAATTATAAGAGCATTTTTTTGTGATGCAAGTCCTTAATGCAAAATTACGAAACTTTTTATTCAACTGCTGCAAAAGCACACAGATTTGCAAAAAAATTGGCTCTTATGTCCCTGAAAAGTTAGATAAACGTGATCATTTCATTCGACTAGATGTTAATAATCGTTTTTCGGTAGTACTGCAGCTCAGCGATCGACTCTCGAATATCGTCTAACGCAAGGTGACTTCCCGACTTAGAAAAACCATCTAACACTTCAGGTTTCCAACGGCGAGTCAGCTCTTTCAGAGTACTTACGTCAACATAACGGTAGTGGAAGTACTCTTCCAACTCAGGCATGTGCTTGTATAGAAAACGGCGGTCTTGACCAATGCTGTTGCCACAAATCGGTGACTTACCTTTGGGTACCCATTTTTCAAGAAACTCAATCGTTTGTTGGATGGCATCTTGCTCTGAAACCGTACTTTCTTGAATTCGCTTCACGAGGCCGCTGCCAGTGTGCGTCGTTGTGCACCACTCGTCCATCTTGTCCAATTCACTCTGAGGTTGGTGAATAGCCAAAACAGGTCCTTCAGCCAGGATGTTAAGCTCACTATCAGTCACGATAGTAGCAATTTCAATGATTTTATGAGTTTCAGGATCCAGTCCTGTCATCTCTAGATCAACCCAAATAAGGTTCTGATCGCTAAAGGACATAAGGCGTCGCCTATTTGTTTATGTGTAAAAGAGGTACTATACCCAAATAACTATACTCAAACTAGCTTTAGGACCATCGAAATAATGTGGTACCAGCAACATCCAGTTTGAGTCCCCAATCATCAAGTTAGATGTGTTAAGTGAAAAATTGTGGCTAAAAAAAAGAAGTTAACCAAAGGTCAAGTACGTCGAGTACGTAGCAACCAGAACAAGCGACTCAAGAAAGAAGATTCTATCCAGTGGGATGAGAACATGCTTGGTGGAACCAAAAGCGGACTCGTGATTACGCGCTTTGGCCAACATGCTGATATCGAAGATCTTGAAACTAACGAAGTTCATCGTTGTAACTTACGTCGTAGTATCGAGACTTTAGTTTCTGGTGACCGAGTGACTTGGCGCGCAGGCTTGGAGTCCATGGCCGGCATTTCTGGCGTTGTGGAAGCGGTTGAACCTAGAACTTCAATGCTGACTCGCCCTGATTACTACGATGGCCTAAAGCCGGTTGCTGCTAACGTTGACCAAATGGTTATCGTATCGGCAGTGCTACCAGAGCTATCACTTAATATTATCGACCGCTATTTGATCGCTTCTGAAACAGTCAACATCGCACCTCTTGTTGTGCTGAACAAGGTCGACCTACTAACTGATGAGCAGATTGCCGAATACCGTGAAACACTTAAAGAGTACGAGAAGATCGGCTACAAAGTGATGTTCGTGAGTAAAGAGTCTGGCTACGGCATCAAAGAGCTGGAAGCTGAACTCAAAGACCGTATCAACATCTTTGTTGGTCAATCGGGTGTGGGTA
Source organism: Vibrio sp. Isolate32 (assembly GCF_022397955.1). GTDB lineage: Bacteria > Pseudomonadota > Gammaproteobacteria > Enterobacterales > Vibrionaceae > Vibrio. The sequence continues at coordinate 54,918 of NZ_JAKEUQ010000011.1, forward strand.
AATCAAGCCTAGTGAATGCATTAATGCCAACGCTCGACATTGAAGAAGGCGAAGTCTCTGAGAACTCAGGTCTTGGCCAGCATACCACCACGGCAGCTCGTTTATACCACTTCCCTTCTGGCGGTGATCTGATTGATTCACCAGGAGTTCGTGAATTCGGCCTATGGCACTTAGAGGCCGATGAAATAACTCAAGCCTTCATCGAGTTCAAGCCTTACCTTGGCGGTTGTAAATTCCGCGACTGTAAACACAACGATGACCCAGGTTGTATCCTGCGCGAAGCGGTAGAAAACGGAAAGATCAGTCGATTACGTTTCGACAACTACCACCGCATCATTGAAAGCATGGCGAGTAACAAAGATAACCGTCAGTATTCACGCAACAAAAAAGCCGATCTCTAATCGCGTTTTTGTGAACAAACGTGTGCATTTACTGACAATTGGCGCGAATTTAAGTAACATCTCGCGCCCTAAACCGTCATCGACAGATTTAATTGAAACACAATTAGCATTGGAAAATTAATACAATGGATAAGATTAAAGTTGGATTGCAGTACTGGATTCCACAACATGGACTGACTCGCCTAGTCGGCAAACTTGCGTCTGCTAAAGCGGGCGGCTTAACGACAGCGATCATCAACTGGTTCATCAAGCAATACAAAGTGAACATGGATGAAGCTCTGCATAGCGATCCAAAACACTTTAAAACATTCAATGAATTCTTCGTGCGTGAATTGAAAGAAGGCATCCGCCCTATCGCTGAAGGAGAGTCTGTTATTGTTCACCCTGCAGATGCGCGTGTAAGCCAATTTGGACCAATTACTGACGGTCAACTGATTCAAGCTAAAGGCCATGACTACTCAGCTCGCGAGCTATTGGGGGGTGATGCAGCGCTAGCGGATGAGTTTAAAGACGGCGAATTTGCAACGCTTTATCTGTCTCCAAGTGATTACCACCGCGTGCATATGCCATGCGACGGCACACTACGCCAGATGATCTACGTTCCTGGTGACCTGTTCTCAGTTAACCCGTTAACGGCAGAGAACGTTCCAAACCTTTTCGCACGGAATGAACGTGTCGTTTGTATCTTCGATACTGAATTTGGCCCAATGGCACAAGTGCTGGTTGGCGCAACTATCGTTGGCAGCATCGAGCAAGTATGGGCTGGCACCATCACACCACCTCGCGGCAACTCGGTTTACAAATGGGATTACCCAGCACAAGGCAATAACGCTATCATCTTGAAGAAAGGCGAAGAGATGGGCCGCTTTAAGCTTGGTTCAACCGTTATCAACCTGTTCGCGAAAGATGCAATCAAGTTTGACGACACTGTGCAAAATGGCGAGAAAACGGTTCTAGGTACACCTTTCGCGCACATCGCTGGTAAAGAAGCACAAGCAAGTGACGATGTTGCTGCCGATTCTGCTAAGAATACAGACCAAGTGTAACTCCCACAATTAACACATTAAGCTTTCAAGGCGCGTTTTTCAGAGAAGAGCGCGCCTTTTTCTTAACTCTACCGATTCATTTGCTACTCAGCTCTAACAGCCCAAATTATCAAAACCCTGCCCAACCACCTGTTGGTTCTAACTCTTGCTTCTAATCGCCCAGAAAAAGATTGACCAAAAACAAAACAGTTGCCGAAACCTTAAACAACTTTTTGATTTTCCAACCCGTCTCCAAGTACCAAAAATCCAGATAACCTACTCTATTTGAAGATATTTTATTCATAGGGTCTTTGTACATGCCTAAACTCAATGTTGGCGTTCTGGTCAAGCTGTTGATTTGTTTTGCGATTCCCTTGGGCGTGTTATTCATGCCAATAGATTCAATACCTATCGATGACCTGACGCTGATTCAACACCGCCTGCTAGCGATATTCCTACTTGCTGCCCTGCTTTGGGTACTTGAACCCGTACCGGTTTTCGCCACCTCGATACTGATCATTGCACTTGAACTGGTGATGATTTCCGACAAAGGTTTACACCTATTTAGAAATCCCCCCGCAGGACACGATCTCGGTGAGTTAATTAAATATACCGACATATTCGGTGCATTTTCATCACCAATCATCATTCTATTCATGGGTGGCTTTGCTCTCGCAATCTCAGCATCTAAGTACGAACTCGATAACAACCTAGCTCGAGTGCTGCTGAAACCATTCGGTACAGAACCGCGCTTCATCATGCTTGGCTTAATGCTGATCACCGCGGTTTTCTCAATGTTTATGTCGAATACCGCAACCACGGTCATGATGCTCGCTCTGCTCGGCCCTATTGTAGCTTCGGCACCCAAAGGCGATATGGGGATCAAAGCACTCGTATTGTGTATTCCGATTGCCGCTAATACTGGTGGTATCGCAACACCAATCGGTACGCCTCCCAATGCCATCGCACTGCAATACCTAACCGGTGAAAACACCATCGACTTCCTAAGCTGGATGGTGATGGGCTTACCCTTTGTGATCATCCAGCTCACCATTGCTTGGTTCCTTCTTCAGAAAATCTTTCCTTCCACGCAGAAGAACATGGTGCTCAAACTCGATGGGCAATTCAGAAAGAGCTGGCGAGCGATCGTGGTTTACGTCACCTTTGCCGTCACCATTTTGCTGTGGATGACCACCAAGCTACATGGCATGAACACCTACGTGGTCTCTATCATTCCACTGGCTGTGTTTACTCTGACTGGCATCATGGGCAAAGAAGAACTCAAGCTGATCAACTGGGATGTGTTGTGGCTCGTTGCAGGTGGTATTGCGATTGGTATCGGCCTGGATAAAACAGGCTTGGCCTCTGCATTGGCTCACGCGATTGACTATGAATCACTGTCACCGGCGGCTGTAGTACTCACGTTATCTATCGTGTGTTGGTTAATGGCGAACTTCATGTCAAACACCGCGACGGCCAACTTACTGATGCCGATAGCCGCTGCGATTGGTGCTTCCATGGAAAGCTTGGTCGCGATTGGCGGCTTACAAGGGTTATTGGTTGTGGTTGCCTTCTCAGCATCGCTAGGCATGATTCTTCCAGTATCGACACCACCAAACTCACTGGCTTACTCAACCGGGCTTATCGAAAGCAAAGACATGGCGAAGATGGGTATCATCTTAGGGATTGTCGGCTTACTGATGGTTTACCTCGCCCTGTTTATTATCACCGAGTAGACTTTAACGCTCCCCTTTAATTCTAACTAAAGCGCTGAATGTAGATTTAGCGCTTTTTTCGAGCTATACCGTTCCATGCTGACAATTGACATTTCAATAAACAAATTGCTGTGATTTCACTTCACTATTTGTCAAAAAACAGCACAAATATATTTAGAATTTATGATTTAAAACACATTCATCCCCTGATAGGAAGCGGCACTATACACCTATCAAAAACACATCATTCATTATTAGGTACGTCACCGTAGTTAGGGTTTTGTTTTAAAAGAGAGGAATGGACCTTGAGACATACTATTAAATTTAAAATTCAGATCGCAATTGCGGTCATTATTGCCGTCGTCAGTGGCGCTCAAGCTTGGATATCGGTTAATCAGCTGAATCAAGAGACTGAAATCGCGATCAACCAAGAGATGAAAAATGTGAGCGTTGGTACGACTAATTATATTGCCGATTGGCTCACTACCCGCAGCGATATGATGCTTGCTAATGAACCGACCATTTCAAGCAATGGTAATTCTGACCGCGAGTTATTGATCACCAAACAAGCCGGGCAGTTCTTGTCTGTTTATGCAGGATTCAGCGATGGTACTATCGCGTATGGTGATAAAGGTGAAGATTGGCCAGCAGGCTACGATCCACGCACCCGCCCTTGGTATAAAGATGCCAACGCGACATCCAATCTCATCATTACCGAACCTTATCAAGACTTTGACGGCAGCATTGTCATCAGCTTTGCCAAAGCATTTAATGGCGAAAAACAAGGGGTTCTTGCGGCAGACTTAACGGTGACCAGTATTATTGACACCGTGCTCAATGTGAAACTCGAAAACGATGGTTTCGCATTTCTCGTGGATGGTAATAACAACATCGTTGCCTACAGTGATGAAGCGCTCAGTCAGAAACCGCTGACCAGTTTGAACCCAGAGCTAACGGTCAATAAAGTGTCGCAACTGATCCAAGATCAAATGATCACTACGCTAACTTGGCCAGGCCAAGGGGATAAAATGGTCTACATTGCTAACGTACCGAACACCGATTGGTCACTAGGCATAGTTATCGATAAGAAAATGGCATTTTCTGCGGTCTCTGATGCGATTCAATTCATTTCCTTAACCTCTTTGATTTTGTACATCGTCATTTCTATTGCGAGCACAATGGTGATCAACCGCCTGCTTTACCCATTACAAACCTTGTCAGAAGCGCTAACCCAGCTTGCTCAAGGTCGAGGTGACCTTACTCAACGTATTGATATCACACGCATGGATGAGATCGGTAAGCTTGCTGAGCTGGTGAACCAATTCTTAAGTCAAATGCAGAGCATGCTAAAAGGCGTCGTTGAGCACAGCCACGATTTAAACAACCACGCAGAAAAAGCCAACCAACTGGCAACGCAATCCTCCATTAGTGTGGAGAATCAACAAAACGATATCAACCAGATTGCGACCGCGATTCATGAGATGTCGGCTACCGCCGCAGAAGTAGCGAGCCATGCAGAATTAACTGCATCTGCTTCTCAAGCCTCTGCAACCGCTTGTAATGACGGCCAGGAAGTGATTCAACAAAACCGCGATGCCATCACTCGCCTTGCGACCCAAGTGGAAGACGCGGCCAATGTGATCCGTGAATTAGAGAGTAATGCTCAAAGCATCAACCAAATCCTATCCACTATTCAAAGTATCGCAGAGCAAACCAACCTATTGGCCTTGAATGCGGCAATTGAAGCTGCTCGAGCGGGTGAACAAGGTCGTGGGTTTGCCGTTGTCGCAGACGAGGTTCGCGTGCTAAGTCAAAGAACGCATGGTTCAACGGAAGAGATCCGCGTGATGATCGATACCCTGCAGAAGAACACTGAACATGCGGTTGATAGCATGACCACCAGCACCCAACTTGCAGAAAACAGTGTTGGCTTCGCCGAGCAAGCTCATGGCAGCCTCTCTAAAATCACTCTAGCCATCACTGAAATCAACGACATGGCGTTGCAAATAGCCAGTGCTGCAGAAGAGCAACGTGCAGTAAGCGAAGACATCAGTCGTAATACACAAGGGATCAAAGATGCCTCTGACGACCTCGCCCAACAAGCTGAAAGCAGCCGTAATAGCTCAAATGAGATGAGTAGTGCTGCTGAGTCGATGCGTCGAGATGTGGAACGCTTTAAGGTATAAATCATCTCAAGCAAAGTAAGTTAAACCACACCACTGAGCGGCAACTGACGTAAACCGACAACTGAAACAAAGTGACTCTTTTCATAAGAATCACTTTGTTCTCAGTCCGGTTTGGTGCATATTGATGAGCTAATTTATCCCAGACACAAGGATGTTATTCAGATGGGATTCGAATGGTTGGCTCTTGCTGCTGCTTTTCTTTGGGCCATCGCGAGCCTGATGTCAGTAAAGCCTGCTCAACACTTAGGTTCTTTCGCCTATAGCCGTTGGAGAATGGGTTGTACCGCAATCATCTTATCGAGTATGGCTTGGTTTACCGGAGGCTGGTCAACTGTCGAAGCCAATCTAGTCACGCCGATGATGCTGTCTGGCCTGATTGGTATCTTCATTGGTGATACCGCCCTATTTGCCTGTCTGAACCGAATGGGACCGCGCCAAGCGGGTTTGCTGTTCTCTTGTCACGCCGTGTTCTCGGCGATTCTAGGTTACTTCCTATTTAGCGAAAGCATGACTTCTGTTGAGCTGATTGGCTCGGCGTTGGTGTTCAGTGGCGTATTAACCGCAATCTTCTTTGGTCGTCGAGGGCAGGCTAACAATCAACTCGAAACCATCAAGGGCACCTTGTGGATTGGCGTGACTCTGGGAATCACTGCCGCTATCTGTCAAGCATTGGGCGGCATTATTGCTAAACCGGTGATGCAAACCAGCATCGACCCAATAGCAGCCTCTGCGATTCGAATGATCACCGCCTTTGTCGCCCACTCCGTATTTCGCTTATCGGGTGCTAAGCTTTCACGCGCACTGAATCCGATGAACGGTCAAATATTCACGATTACTGCAGTGAACGGCTTTCTCGCGATGGCTGTGGGTATGACGCTGATCTTGTATGCACTGCAGGAAGGAAATGTCGGCATGGTTGCTCTGTTATCTTCAACCACACCAATCATGTTGTTACCAATTCTATGGCTGTACACCAAACAGAGGCCAAATGCCTATGCTTGGATCGGTGCCATTGTTGCAGTGGTCGGCACTGGTATTCTTGTCAAATAGTGGTACCGGAATTCTAGTCAGCTAGTGAAGCTGATTGGAAGCTAAGAGCTAATGGTTAGTGGCTATTAGCTCTCAGTAAAAAAACAAAAAGCTAAGAACGTGGGAATGGGAAAGCGGTCACGTCATCGATATGGTCGTAACCCAAAGCCAGCATGATTAGCCTATCGATACCCAATGCAACACCCGCACAGTCTGGCAGGCCAGCTTTTAGCGCCTCAATCAAATGATGGTCAATCGGTTGAGGCGACAAGCCCATCTCGATACGCTTGGCATTATCATCTTCAAAGCGTTTAAGCTGCTCTTGTGGCTTATCTAACTCATGGAAGCCGTTTGCCAGCTCGATACCTTTGAAGTACACCTCAAAACGGTCAGCCACTCGCGGATCATTCAGGTTAATCTTGGCTAGTGCCGCCTGTGAAGCTGGGAAGTCATAAACAAATGCGGGTACTGTCTGGCCAATCTTTTCTTCAACACCCACGCTGAATAGCAGTTGCAGCAAAGTATCGCGGTCCTCTTCAGGATCGGCAATATCACTTAACCCAAGCTTTGCTGCCGCTTGTTTTAGGGTATCCATCGAATCTTCAAGCGGACACACGCCTAGCACATCAATAAATGCTTGTTGGTAAGTCATACGCTCTGCTTCGTCCGACTTTAAGATTTGCTGTAGTAGCAAGTCCATTTCATCCATCAGGTCATGATGATTAAAACCGACACGGTACCACTCCAGCATGGTGAATTCAGGGTTGTGGTAACGGCCGTTCTCTTCGTTACGAAACGACTTACAAATTTGGTAAATACAGCCACTTCCTGCTGCCAACAAGCGCTTCATATGAAATTCAGGGCTTGTCATAAAGAATAGAGGTTGGCCTTGCGCATAACCAGGGCCAACGAATTCAGTTTTGAAGGTATGTAAATGCACATCGGTCACCGTGGCGTGACTCATGGCTGGTGTATCAACCTCCATCACGTCTCGCTCTGCAAAAAACTGGCGGATTTGACTAAGGATATCAGCACGTTGCTTTAACTGCTTAATGGTTGCGGCAGGTTGCCATGTAGAGTGCATTACTAAGTTCCATATCACTGAATTCTAGGCGACGAAAATTATCACTTTTCGCTGCTTTTGTAAGCTTCTATCTTTGCTTTAATTAAACCGTCGTGTTGTTTAGATGAAGCCATGAAATCACGTTCTACAATACAATTATTAATATTCAACCCCACCCAACATTGATAACAAAAATCATACTCAACAAGCCGTTAACACAAGCCCTGTGGGCTAATCGTTATCAACAATTCATTGCCGTGATTGCAGTCACATAACCTATAAATTCTATGCCTCCATATGCATTACCGACCTAAAAACCCAAATGCATCAACTTTTCGAATACCTTCCTCTCTTACACTGAGCCTACCACTTAAGGCTTAGGGGCGCTAAATGGTTCCTACGATTTAGAACCTCCTAAATAGGCTTTTTATAATAACAGGCGGAATACTCCGCATCACACTGGAGAATAACTGTGAAGACAATTACCACAGATATCGCAGTCATCGGCGCAGGCGGCGCTGGTCTTCGTACAGCTATTGCAGCAGCTGAAGCTAATCCTGATTTGGAAGTAGCACTGATTTCTAAAGTTTACCCAATGCGTTCGCACACGGTAGCAGCAGAAGGCGGTTCAGCAGCGGTAATTAAAGACGAAGATAGCCTAGACAACCACTTCAACGATACTGTTGGCGGTGGCGACTGGCTATGTGAACAGGATGTTGTTGAATACTTTGTTGAAAACGCGACTCGCGAAATGATCCAAATGGAACAATGGGGCTGCCCATGGAGTCGTAAAGAAAACGGTGAAGTAAACGTACGCCGATTCGGCGGTATGAAGGTTGAGAGAACGTGGTTCGCAGCGGATAAAACCGGCTTCCACATGCTTCATACTCTGTTCCAGACTTCGATGAAGTACGACCAAATCAAACGATTTGATGAGTACTTTGTGGTGGACCTTCTCGTAGAAAACAAAGACGGCGTTGAAGACGGCGAAGTACAAGGCCTTATCGCGATTCATATGTCTGAAGGTGAGCTTGTTACCATTAAAGCGAAATCTGTTGTTCTAGCAACAGGTGGCGCAGGCCGTGTTTACCACTGTAACACCAACGGCGGCATCGTAACGGGCGATGGTATGGCAATGGCTTATCGCCACGGTGTGCCACTGCGTGATATGGAGTTCGTTCAATACCACCCAACAGGCCTTCCGGGCACTGGTATCTTGATGACCGAAGGTTGTCGTGGTGAAGGCGGTATCATCGTTAACAAGAACGGCTACCGTTACCTACAAGATTACGGCATGGGCCCTGAAACTCCAGTGGGCGAGCCGAAGAACAAATACATGGAACTGGGTCCTCGTGACAAAGTTTCCCAAGCATTCTGGCACGAGCAGCAAAAAGGCAACACCATCAAGCACCCGCTTGGTGATGTAGTACACCTTGACCTTCGCCACCTTGGTGAAGAGTACCTGCAAGAGCGTCTACCGTTCATCTGTGAGCTTGCAAAAGCGTACGTAAACGTCGACCCAGCAAAAGAGCCAATCCCAATTCGCCCGACCGTTCACTACACCATGGGTGGTATTGAAACTAACGGTACCTGTGAAACTCGCATTAAAGGCCTATTCGCCGTGGGTGAATGTGCTTCAGTTGGCCTACACGGTGCAAACCGCCTAGGTTCTAACTCCCTGGCTGAGTTTGTCGTATTTGGTCGCGTAGCCGGTGAAGAAGCCGTGAAACGTGCAGCTGAATTCAAAGGCTGGAATGAAGAGTCTATCGCTAAGCAAGTGAAAGCGGTTGAAGATCGTATTGCTGGTCTACTAAACCAAGAAGGCGACGAGAACTGGGCTGATATCCGTACTGAAATGGGTCACACCATGGAAGCGGGCTGTGGTATCTACCGCCAAGAAGACTTGATGCAAGAGACCATCGACAAAATCACTGAACTGAAAGCTCGCTACAAGAAGATCAGCATTAAAGACAAAGGCAAAGTGTTCAACACTGACCTACTTTACGCTATCGAAGTGGGTTACGGCCTTGAAGTTGCCGAAGCGATGGTTCACTCGGCGATCCTTCGTAAAGAGTCTCGCGGTGCACACCAACGTCTAGACGATAAATGCACAGAACGTGATGACGTGAACTTCCTGAAACACTCTCTATCGTTCTACAACGAAGATGCAGCACCAACCATCGACTACAGCGGTGTGAAGATTACTAAATCTCAACCTAAAGCTCGTCTATACGGTGAAGCAGCAGAGAAAGCCGCGGCCGCTGAAAAAGCTGCAGAAGCGAATGCTAAGAAAGATGAGAAGAGCGAAGAGGAGCAAGCATAATGTCAGCGAACCGTATCCAAAAAGTAGACATTCTGCGCTACGACCCAGAGAAAGATGCAGAACCTTACATGCAGACTTTCGAAGTGCCATTCGATGAAACCATGTCGGTACTTGACGCGATTGGTTACATCAAAGACCACCAAGATAAAGACCTGTCATACCGTTGGTCTTGTCGTATGGCGATCTGTGGGTCTTGCGGCATCATGGTTGATGGCGTGCCTAAGCTAGCGTGTAAGAGCTTCTTACGTGACTACCCGAACGGCCTGACTATCGAGCCTTTAGCTAACTTCCCAATCGAAAAAGATTTGATTGTCGACATGACGCCGTTCATCGAGCGCCTAGAAGCAATCAAGCCTTACATCATTGGCAACGACCGTAAACCTGAAGACGGCACTAACCTACAAACACCTGAGCAAATGGCGAAATACAAACAATTCGCTGGCTGCATCAACTGTGGTCTTTGCTACGCGGCGTGTCCTCAATTCGGTCTAAACCCTGAGTTCATTGGCCCTGCAGCACTGACTCTTGCTCACCGTTACAACCTAGATAGCCGTGACAACGGTAAAGATGAGCGTATGAAGCTTATCAATGGTGAAAATGGCGCTTGGGGCTGTACGTTTGTAGGTTACTGTTCTGAAGTCTGTCCGAAGAAAGTAGACCCAGCAGCGGCAGTAAACCAAGGTAAAGTTGAGTCTTCAATGGACTTCGTTATCTCGATGTTCAAGCCTGACGGCACATCAGTTAGCAAGAGCCAAGTAAAAACAGCAGAGGAGGCATAAGATGAGCAATCGTAAGCCTTATGTTCGTGAGATGAAGAGAACGTGGTGGAGCAACCATCCGTTCTACCGCTTCTACATGCTACGTGAAGCGACTGTACTGCCTTTGATTCTATTCACTCTCTTCCTAACCTTCGGTTTGGGTGCACTAGTGAAAGGCCCTGAAGCGTGGGAAGGTTGGTTGAGCTTTATGGCGAACCCTATCGTTGTTGGCATCAACATCGTGGCGCTGCTAGGTAGCTTAATGCACGCTCAAACCTTCTTCAGCATGATGCCTCAAGTAATGCCAATCCGCCTTAAAGGCAAATTGGTCGATAAAAGAATCATCGTACTGACCCAGTGGGCAGCGGTGGCTTTTATTTCTTTAATCGTTCTTGTTGTGGTGTAAGGAGCTTTCGTTATGAACAAAAATTACAAAGTAAAACCTGTTAACCACAATCCTCAACGCTCCGACGAGCCAATCTGGTGGGGCCTATTCGGCGCTGGCGGTACTTGGTTCGCGATGATCACGCCAATCACGATTCTAGTGTTAGGTATCTTAGTGCCAATGGGCATCATCGATGCAGAAGCAATGAGCTACGAACGTGTGTCTGAATTTGCCACCAGCATTATCGGTGCACTATTCATCATCGGTACGCTGGCACTGCCAATGTGGCACGCAATGCACCGTCTTCACCACGGCATGCACGACCTGAAATTCCACGTCGGCGTTGCGGGTAAAGTGGGCTGCTACTTCTTTGCAGGCCTAATCAGCGCATTATCTGTTATCTTTATTTTTATGATCTAAAAGCAGATTCGAGTAATCGAGTCTCGAAGAGCTTAAGAGCAGAAAAGCGAAAGCAGAGCTAGGTTATCCAGCTCTGCTTTTTTTTGTTTTTTCGTATCTCGAATCTCGTTTACTCGTATCTACCCCTTCCGCCCTTCCCCGATCTTGAGGTACAAAAAAAGGCCGCCTAAGCGACCTTTTTCAGAGACTTGAAGTCAATTACTTCACACGACCAACGTATTCGCCAGTACGAGTATCTACTCTTACCACTTCACCGATAGCGATGAATAGAGGAACGCGAACTACCGCACCTGTTGCTAGTGTTGCAGGCTTACCGCCCGTACCTTGTGTGTCGCCTTTAAGGCCAGGATCGGTTTCTGTTACTGCGATCTCAACAAAGTTTGGTGGAGTTACTGTGATAGGGTTATCATTCCACAACGTTAGAGTACAAACGTCGTTTTCAACTAACCATTTCGCTGTGTCGCCCACTGCTTTTACTTCAGCAGCGATTTGCTCGAATGTTTCATTGTTCATGAAGTGGTAGAATTCGCCATCGCTGTATAGGTAGCCTAGTTCAACGTCTACAACGTCCGCTAGTTCTACTGTATCGCCTGACTTAAATGTTTTCTCTAACACTTTGCCTGACAGCAGTTTACGAAGTTTAACACGGTTAAACGCTTGGCCTTTACCTGGCTTAACGTATTCATTTTCGATAATTGAGCAAGGCTCGTTATCCATCATGAATTTTAAACCGCCTTTGAATTCATTGGTGCTTACTGACGCCATGATTTTCTCTTCCACATCTTTGAGTTAATTTCAATGCCGCATATCATAACCCGAAAAGTCGAATCTGTTGAGCAAAACTGGCTCAAACAACTATCGAATGCGATCTCTGACCCGACAAAACTGCTTGAGGCATTGGAAATAGACCCAACACCGTGGCAAGCAGGCTTTGCTGCACGTGAGTTATTTACGCTTCGGGTACCCCTCAGCTTTGTCGAACGAATGGAAAAAGGCAACCCACACGACCCTTTGCTGCGCCAGGTTTTGCCGCTCAGTGAAGAGTTTGAAGTTCACCAGGGTTATTCAGCTGATCCACTGGAAGAACAAGACAACGCGATTCCTGGATTACTGCACAAATACAAAAACCGAGCACTGATGATTGTGAAAGGGGGGTGCGCCATTAACTGCCGTTACTGCTTCCGCCGCCACTTCCCTTATCAAGACAACAAGGGTTCTAAATCGGTGTGGCAAACCAGCCTCGATTACGTAGCTCAACACTCTGAGATTAACGAGGTCATCCTTTCAGGCGGTGATCCATTGATGGCCAAAGACAGCGAAATCGACTGGCTTATTCACACTATCGAACAGATACCACATGTAAAAACTGTTCGTATACATAGCCGTTTACCCGTCGTGATCCCAGCGCGTATCACTGACGAACTTTGCCAAATCTTATCTAAGACTCACCTCAATGTAATTATGGTGAGCCATATTAATCACGCCAACGAAATCAATAGAGAGCTCAAACAAGCCTTCCATAAATTGAAGCTTAGTGGCGCGACTCTCCTTAACCAGGGCGTGATGCTAAAAGGTGTGAATGACAGCGCTAACTCATTGAAAAAACTAAGCGAGGAACTATTCGATGCCGGCATATTACCATATTACATGCACGTACTAGATAAGGTTCAGGGTGCCGCTCATTTCTATATCTCGGACGAAGAAGCAAAGCATCACTTTAAAGCGTTAATCTCTGAGGTTTCTGGCTACCTAGTCCCCAAGTTGACCCGCGAAATCGGTGGCCGCAGCAGTAAGACACCACTCGATCTGCATATCGAATAAATCTCGTTCACACCATCGTCACTACTTGCTCGCTTGGGAGCCAATAAACATCGGCCGATACGCCATAAACACAATTCACTATCGTTAAGACAAAAAATTTTTGTTCGATCGCCTGGTCTATTATTAGGATACTCGGCTCTATTCTAAATTTTCAGGAGGGGTGATATGTCACAATTTATAGAACAAACTTTAAACCTTGCCCCCTTTAGTTGGGCTGGACTAGCTGTGTGTATGTTGTGTGGTTCGTTAATCGGCATCGAGCGACAAACACGCGGTAAACCGGTAGGCATAAGAACTTCGATTCTTATCATCAGCGGTACCTATTTCTTCCTCACCATGGCGATTAGCCTATCCCCAAACACACTCGATCAAGCTCGTGTACTTGGTCAGATCATTACTGGGGTCGGTTTCCTAGGTGCGGGTGTCATGATGACACTCGACGGCAAAATTCATGGTGTTACCTCGGCAGCAATTATTTGGGTGCTTGCAGCACTTGGTATGATGATAGCCCTTGGTCACCTTTCGCAGTCTGTCATTGTCACTCTATTGGCGTTAGTAATTTTGCTTGGTGTCGATAAGGTGGAAAACAGCTTCCAGAGCCTGCGTCGTGGCGTTCATCAGAAATGGATGAGAAAAGGCCGCGTGAAAAAGTAGCGCAACACTCAATAACCTTAGTTTTAGTGCCACTGATACAAAGAAGCCTAGTCAACTGACTAGGCTTCGCATTATTTGGTGGATCATCAATACGTCTGTATACACACCCGGTTCTTACCCGCGGCTTTAGCCTTGTAGAGCTGTTCATCAGAGGAACGAATACTCTGGTTTTCCCACAAGTGACCCACACTGTCGAACTTGTACAGAGAATAAAGTGTGGCTCCGCCAGATACAGAGATATTAATCTTGTCGCCGGCTTGAGAGCGGTAACACTGTAGGCTGATGTCATTTTGAATTCGTTCAAATATCGATGAAAGCAGCTCAGAAGACTCACCTGTTATTGCAACAACAAATTCTTCACCACCAAATCGAGCAACGATATCTTGCTGTCTAACGCTGTTCAGCATCAACTGAGCAACATGACAAATCACCTCGTCCCCCACTTTATGACCATAGTGATCATTAACGACTTTGAAATCATCAATATCAAACACACCAACCCCAATAATAGGTTCTTCATCCTGAGCCAGTAATCGAGCTTCAAAACCACGTCGATTCAGCAAACCGGTTAATGGGTCGCGCATCACTAGGTCATTTAAGCGCTGGTGCTCTTGTCTGGTATAAAAGCGCCATAGCCATAAAACCGAGAGCAGATACAACACCAACAGTATCGAAAGCTGAATTCTCTCCATCTCCAATACATGCAGAAAGTGCTCACTCTTATCTTCTTCAATACTCAGATATAACTGGGTGTAAATGTCACCAACATACAGAGGCTTGGAATAAGTAAAATCCATAAAGCCGTATTTGTTTGCACCTCGCGTGCTCGTGATTTTATAGCCATGGGTAGGGTTCGATACGAGGTTAGAGACATAACCATCGACACCTAAAACCCCTTTAAACTCACCATTAACGTAGATTCCCTTAGTCAAGGTCACCACTTTTTCACCTGTCAGGTAGTCATCGTACTGTCCGGTATAAACAACCTGATGCTTGTCCTGTGATAAACCAAAACGGACGGTATTAATCCAATAAGGTCGGCTATTTACAACAGAGTCGAACGTATCACCTTTAATATAACTGGCGAAATCTGAAGGTGAAGAGATGATGAACTTCTCTTTCGAGATGAAATAGATCGCTGAAATGGTATCAATGGTATTGGCGAAATAAGCCATGGTAGGCGCAATAAACAAACGCTTACCGGCTTCTGAGTGAAGTTCAGCGTTTGGGTCACACATCTCGGTAGGGCCAGAAAACATAAAATCAAAGCGAGGGGCATTTTGCTCCTCACTCGTGAAGTAGCACGTCTCATCTTCGATCTTTTTGTCATGCGAGAATACATAGGTATCGCCATGCAGTGGATAAAGTGCAGTAATGTTGTACTCAAGCGCATTTATGATCTGTGTGAGTTCTGTTAAAGAGCGTGTCACGCCTTGGTTTTCGATTCCATACTGTTTATCAGATTCTTCCGCTGAATCAACGAGCAACAAGCTCAAAACGACTAAAAAACTGGCGGTCAAGCCTAAGAAAGCCTTTTTAAAATCGACGGTATAGGGATTAATCAAAGCATATAAATCATCGTTGGTAATTTATCGCACATTGTACTCATAAGTAAGAACATCGCAACAATAAATATAAAACAATACGCCTATTGGATAGCTTGAGAAGTTTATCGTGGAATTGGAATGAAATGTATCAACGCCTGAACAAGGGTTCAGGCGTTGATAGGCTTAACTTTTAAACGCTTATGCGCTAACCAAAAGCTTATGCGCTAACTAAAAGCTAAATACGCTAACTAAACGTTGCTCGCCAATAGTATAACCAGAGGCTAAACGACCGCTTTATTTAGCAAAGTTTACAATCGGGAAGCACGGGAAGAAACCGTTATCAGCACAGTTGATCAGACCAATCTGCACACCTTTGATTTTGTTGGTTTTGTTGAAGATACCAACCTGAACCGTAGAAACCTCAGAAAGGTTCGCAGCACCCACATCAACCATAGTGTCGCCTTCAGAGTAGTTGACGAAGCTCACGTTCGCACCTTTTACATCATTGGTAATGTTCACTGCACCTAGGTTAACACCCGTTGTTTTACCCGTGTTCCAGTTGAAAAAACCTAAAGATGCGCCGGTCATTTCTTGGTTCACTTTAGATGCACCAAAAACACCCAAATTCACACCCGTTGTAGTTTGCGTCTCAGACATACCAACAACCGCAAGATCGACACCTTTAAGATCGTTTACTTGCCCATGAAGCAAAGCCAAGCGCACACCACTAACCGCATCTGAATCCGGAGCGTTGAAACCGTTAATCGTTGAAAACATAACTGGCGAAGAAGCGAATGCCGCTGGTGCCATTACCGCTGCAGACACAGCAAGTACTGAAAGTAGTTTTTTCATTGGGGAGTCTCCACTGACTTATTGTTCACTTAATTAATCCATTATTAATCAATAGTTTATTGTCCTTTATTCAACAACTATCCATGTTAGACCAATGTCATAACTGTACTGTTGAATATAAGATGCGAAGAACAAAAAAACGGAGACCGAAGTCTCCGTTTTCTAAAACTTATGTATGGCTTTCTCTGTTACGAGAAAGGGAGGATGATTACATCATACCGCCCATGCCACCCATACCACCCATACCACCCATGCCGCCCATATCAGGCATTGCAGGAGCTGAATCTTGAGGCTTGTCTGTCACCATCGCTTCTGTTGTGATCATAAGACCAGCAACGGATGCTGCGAACTGAAGTGCAGAGCGAGTTACCTTAGTTGGATCCAGGATACCCATGGCAATCATGTCGCCGTATTCGCCAGTCGCCGCGTTGTAACCGTAGTTACCTTCGCCAGCACGAACGTTGTTAGCAACCACTGATTCTTCATCACCCGCGTTCTTAGTGATTTGACGGATAGGCGCTTCCATTGCACGTAGTGCAACACGGATACCTACGTTTTGCTCTTCGTTGTCGCCTTCAAGGCCAGCAACTTTAGATGCAGCGCGGATAAGTGCAACACCACCACCAGCAACCACACCTTCTTCAACAGCAGCGCGAGTCGCGTGAAGTGCGTCTTCTACGCGGTCTTTCTTCTCTTTCATCTCAACTTCAGTCGCAGCGCCCACTTTGATTACGGCAACACCGCCAGCGAGTTTCGCTACGCGCTCTTGTAGTTTCTCTTTGTCGTAGTCAGACGTTGCATCTTCGATTTGTTGACGGATTTGAGAAACACGACCTTGGATCATTGCTTCTTCACCCGCGCCATCGATGATGGTTGAGTTTTCTTTAGTGATCGTTACTCGCTTAGCTTGACCTAGGTCTTCTAGCGTTACTTTCTCTAGGTCTAAGCCGATCTCTTCAGAGATCACTGTACCACCCGTTAGGATAGCGATGTCTTGCAGCATTGCTTTACGACGGTCACCGAAACCAGGCGCTTTAACAGCAGCCACTTTCACGATGCCACGCATGTTGTTCACAACAAGAGTAGCTAGCGCTTCGCCTTCTACATCTTCAGCGATGATAAGAAGTGGGCGAGATGCCTTAGCTACTGCTTCTAGAGTCGGAAGAAGTTCGCGGATGTTTGAAACTTTCTTGTCGATAAGAAGGATGAATGGGCTTTCTAGATCAACAGAACCTGCTTCTTGGTTGTTGATGAAGTAAGGAGATAGGTAACCACGGTCGAACTGCATACCTTCAACTACGTCTAGCTCGTCTTGTAGAGCCTGACCTTCTTCAACGGTGATAACGCCATCACGGCCTACTTTTTCCATCGCTTCAGCAATGATGTTACCTACTGTCGCGTCAGAGTTTGCAGAGATAGTACCTACTTGCGCGATAGCTTTCGTATCTGCACATGGAACAGAAAGGCCTTTTAGCTCTTCAACTGCTGCGATAACCGCTTTGTCGATGCCGCGTTTAAGATCCATTGGGTTCATGCCAGCAGCTACGGCTTTTAGGCCTTCAGCGATAATAGACTGAGCCAATACTGTCGCTGTTGTTGTTCCGTCGCCCGCCGCGTCATTCGCTTGCGAAGCCACTTCTTTAACCATTTGTGCGCCCATGTTTTGGAACTTGTCTTCAAGTTCGATTTCACGTGCAACTGAAACACCATCTTTAGTGATCGTTGGTGCGCCAAATGATTTGTCTAGAACAACGTTACGGCCTTTAGGACCTAGCGTTACTTTTACCGCGTCAGCCAGAACGTTTACACCTTCTAGCATTTTAATACGTGCGTCGTTACCAAATTTAACGTCTTTAGCAGCCATCTTTATTTCCTTTAAATTCTTTATTCAGTCAGTTCAGTTTTATGGGTCGGATTACTCAACGATCGCCATGATGTCGTTTTCAGACATGATCAGAACTTCTTTACCGTCGATTTTTTCAGACTTAGTGCCGTAGCCTTCAGCAAAGATAACAGTGTCGCCAACTTTAACGTCCAATGGTTGTACTGAACCGTTTTCTAAAATGCGGCCTTTGCCCACAGCTAGAATTGTACCGCGAGTTGATTTTTCAGCGGCAGAACCAGTTAGAACGATGCCACCAGCAGATTTAGATTCAACTTCTTGGCGCTCAACGATAACTCGGTCGTGTAGAGGACGGATATTCATCGGTCAGATCTCCTGATAATTTCCATTTATTTTGATAGTTGCCACGATTGGCATGGGGTTAAAGAGTATGTTGGGGCGAAGTAAAAGATCCCAAGGGGGAAAGTGAAAAATTGTGATCTAAAAAGCAGATTCTCACCCCTCATCTTTTCCTGCTTTCCATTTACTCATATCCCGCATCTGTTTATCCTACGCTTTTAGATTCTATCGGCGTTTTATATGCAAGATAAGCACGGGCTATTAACCGCCCCTATTGAGAGCACATTGCGTACCATGACCATACCGACCATATTCGGTATGGTGGCGATCTTGATGTTTAACCTCGTCGATACCTTCTTTATCTCATTGCTCGGCACGCAAGCCCTTGCAGCAGTGAGCTTCACCTTCCCAATCACCTTCGCCATTAACTGCATCACCATGGGGATTGGCATTGGTCTTTCGACGTGTATTGGTCGGTTACTTGGTCAAGGTTGCGCACAAAATGCGGCTCGCTTTACTTGTCACGGTTTATTACTTGCGGTGCTTCTTGTAGGCCTTGCATCAACTCTAGGGCTTTTAACGCTTGAACCCACGTTTGCCTTATTGGGGGCAGAACCTGAGTTACTGCCACTAATATCTGAATACATGACAGTCTGGTATTTAGCCATTC
Source organism: Vibrio sp. Isolate32 (assembly GCF_022397955.1). Taxonomy (GTDB): domain Bacteria; phylum Pseudomonadota; class Gammaproteobacteria; order Enterobacterales; family Vibrionaceae; genus Vibrio. The sequence continues at coordinate 73,949 of NZ_JAKEUQ010000011.1, forward strand.
CACTGCTTGTTATTCCAATGGCAGGTAATAGCGCAATACGAGCGAGTGGCGATACCAAAACACCCGCCAAGATTATGATGCTGGCGGGCCTGATCAACGGCATTCTCGATCCTCTATTAATCTTTGGTTACGGCCCTTTCCCTGAATTAGGGATTCAGGGTGCAGCCATTGCCAGTGGCTTCAGTTGGTTTGGGGCGTTGTGTGGTTCATTGTATGTATTAACCATACGAGAAAAGCTACTTGCTCCGCCTAAGCTAAAAAGCATCATCGATGACTGGAAACAAATACTCACTATTGGCACACCCGCAGCACTATCAAATGCACTCAATCCACTCGCTGGTGCCATTATAATGATGATGCTAGCAAAGCAAGGAACTGAAGCGGTGGCGGCGTATGGCGCAGCGCAACGTATCGAGTCGATTCTTATCATTGTGTTGATGTCTCTGACCTCTGCCCTCACGCCTTTCATGGCGCAGAACTTTGGTGCAAACAACCCTCAACGCAGCTTTAAGGCTCTGTTTATCAGTATGCGTTTCGCTGTGTTATTCCAAGGCTTCATCTTTTTAATGATGGTACCGCTAAGCATTCCTTTAGCCGCCCTATTCTCTCAAGAGGAATCGGTGCGAGGTATCTTGTGGCACTACCTATTAGTTGTCCCATTGAGCTATGGCTTCCAAGGTATTGTGATGATGCTGATCAGCGCCATGAATGCGATGCATCAACCGCTTAAAGCCTTTCAATGGAGCTTCATGCGCCTGTTTGTCTTTACCTTGCCATTCGCTTGGATAGGCAGCCAAATCGACGGAGTTGAAGGCCTGTTTATAGGCCTAGCGCTAGGAAACACCATGGGTGGCATTTCAGGGTACCTGTTTGCGCTTCGTATAAGGGGTAAAGCAGATGCGAGTAAGCGGGATGCGAAAAGATTTTTAGAGCAGATGAGAAATTCAAAGAGCTTGAGAGCAGACAAAGACTAGAAGAAGGAATATGACATGGAAGAAATCACTTACAAACAGCTCTATGACGCGCCGATTGGCAAGATGATCATTGTGAGTGATGGTGAGGCGATTATTGAGATCGACCATGTGAATAATGATGAACCCATTACGAGTAACCCTGACGAGCTTTGCCAACTGGCAACGAAACAGTTGGATGAGTACTTTGCAGGTCAACGAACAGAATTCGATCTTCCTTTAAAAGCGATCAAAGGCACGGACTTTCAAAAAGCAGCTTGGCAGGCTCTCACCTCTATCCCATATGGAGAAACCATCAGTTACAGTGAGCAAGCAAAAAGAATGGATAACCCGAAAGCCGTAAGAGCGGTCGGTGGTGCGAACAGCAAGAACCCATTTAGTATTGTTGTACCCTGCCATCGAGTCATCGGCGCGAACGGCACATTAACTGGCTACACCGGCGGCATGAACCGTAAAGAATGGTTGTTGGACTTTGAGCGTTCGGTTCTAGATAAAACGCAATAAGCCTTATCTCGCTAGATCAATAAAATAAAGTTTCACCATCAAGAAACACCATTATCACCAGACAACATATAGTTTATATTTAAAATTTCATACAAAGAAGTGATGATAATGTCCACTGAAACGATAGGTTACCTAAAAAAGCACGCGGCTAACCTCGATTTATCTGAGCCTATGGCCATTACTCAAAATGGTAAACCCGCTTATACGATTGAATCTTATGAAGATCGAAAGCGTAGAGATGAAGCAATAGCGTTAATGAAACTATTGTCGTTTTCTGTTGATGATGAAAAACATGGCCGAGTCAATTCAGGTACTCAGATTCGAGATAAACTGGCAAAGCGTAAACAATCGACTCAATAATCAACATCATCGATACGCTAATAAAAATACGCTCGATTATTTGAGTTTAATTCCATAGGTGTCAATATGGGCACGTAGCTCATTCGATGTAATTCTATGCTTAATGAGCAAATCAACCTTGAAGGGAAGTGACGATTGTTCTAAACGATCTTGCAAGCCTGCGACGACACTTAACGAAATACCTTGCCCCTCGATAACAATATCGATGTCGGAGTTATCTTTATAAGTTCCAAGGGCTCTAGAACCGAATACCCAGGCATGAATGACTGCAGCATGATTCAAAACAATATCCTCAATCAACTGATACTGATGAGGCTTAAGGCCTACAGAGTCTGGGTTAACCAAATAACTATCGATCACATTTAACCTCTTGTTCGCATTGACCCTCTTGATCACATTTAAGCTTTAAATAGAGTGTGACTTGTCCTATCACTGGTGAAAATGACTCTAAGATCAGTGACTGAGCTGCAAGGACATTCTCCTCATCATAGGTGTGAGACAATAAATTTCGTTTTATGAGTGCTTCAAGCATGATCTCGCACTGCTCCGAAGATAGGTGCTTAGCTTCTAAGGCGGTGCGAAAAACGCTCCTCGGCGAAGCCACATCAAACCCTTCAAACTCAAGTAAGTCTTTAAGGGTCTTCCATGTAAGTTCGAAAGAAAATTCAAAAGTTTGTACTAACCCAGCGAGCTCTAACTCATTGTAGCTATCTTGTGAGCACGCTCTCTCAAGCCTTTGCTGCGCTTTCATTAAGTTTTGCAGTCGTTGCTTCCAACGGTCTGGGTTTGAGTTCATATAAATAACCTAGAGGTAAGGTAAAAGATAAGTATAGTATGAGCCTTAAGCTACCTAATCATTTAAACAATGTCACTCTTTCGATATTCATCAAGGCCGTTCTTTTCGTCTTTTGTTTAAGGTCGTACCCTTATGTTCTCCCCTACCTGTATATCCTGTATGTTTCTCTCACCCAATACCGGCCCTTAAAGCTCTTCGAATCCCGTTTACTCGTATCTCGCATCTATAAAAAAGCCCGCACTTTGAAGTGCGGGCTTTCAGAATCGTTAAAGCTCAACGTGAGCCGCTGAGCCAAACAACTATTTAACTACTTAACGATCACATCACCTGACATCTCAGCCGGGATTGCGATACCAGACAGAGAAAGCATCGTTGGCGCTAGGTCAGACAGTTTACCGCCTTCTTTGAACTCAACGTCTTTGCTGCCTACGTAGATAAGCGGCACTGGTAGGTTAGTGTGTGCAGTATGGATGCCGCCCGTTTCTGGGTTAACCATCATTTCTGCGTTACCGTGGTCTGCAGTGATAAGCAGTTGGCCGTCCGCTTCTTTGATTGCTTCAACCACTTTGCCAAGACACTCGTCTAGAGACTCTACCGCTTTCACTGCTGCATCGTAAACGCCAGTGTGGCCAACCATGTCACAGTTAGGGAAGTTACACACGATAGCGTCGTATTTGCCACCTTTGATTGCTGCAACGAGCTTTTCAGTTAGCTCTGGTGCGCTCATTTCAGGCTGTAGGTCGTAAGTCGCTACTTTTGGAGAAGCAACAAGCTGACGCTCTTCGCCTTCGAACTCGTCTTCGATACCGCCATTGAAGAAGAAAGTAACGTGTGCGTATTTCTCTGTTTCAGAGATACGTAGCTGTGTTTTACCTTGCTTAGATAACCACTCACCGTAGGTGTTCTCTAGAGAAGCCGGTGGGAATGCACAAAGAAGTGGGATATCTGCTGCGTATTGAGTCAGCATCACGAAGTCGATTGCTGGGAATACGTTACGCTCAAAACCAGCAAAATCAGTCACGAATGTGCGAGTGATTTGACGCGCACGGTCGGCACGGTAGTTCATGAAGATAACCGCATCGCCATCTACAATAGCAGCAGACTCTTCGCCTTCCGCTTTAATCTCAGTCGCTTTAACGAACTCATCGTTTTCATCACGAGCGTAAGCGGCTTCTAGGCCAGCCACCGCCGTGTCGAATGTGAACTCTGCTTTTGCTTCCGTTAGCAGCTCGTATGCAGTTTGAACGCGATCCCAGTTGTTATCACGGTCCATTGCGTAGTAACGACCAATAAGCGAAGCCACACGGCCTTTGCCCAGTTTAACGAACAGGTCTTGGAAGCGTTGTAGAGAGTTTTCAGCGCTACGTGGCGGCGTATCACGGCCATCTAGGAATGCGTGCAGGTAGATTTTCTCTGCGCCACGCTCTGCTGCCATTTCAACAGCTGCGTAGATGTGATCTTCATGAGAGTGAACACCACCTGGAGACATAAGGCCCATGATATGAACCGCTTTATCCGCTTTCACCGCTTTGTCGATAGCATTCACTAGCGCTTCAGTTTGACCGAATTCACCGTCTGCAATTGACTTAGTAATACGAGTAAGATCTTGGTATACCACGCGACCCGCACCGATGTTGGTGTGACCCACTTCAGAGTTACCCATTTGGCCATCTGGTAGGCCTACATCTAAGCCAGAAGCCGAGATTAGCGTGTTAGGTTGGTTAGCAATAAGACCGTCTAATACTGGCGTATTAGCGTTCGCGATAGCGTTGTCTTGGTTGTCTTCACGGTAACCGTAACCGTCAAGGATCACTAGAGCCATTGGCTTCTTAGCTGACATAGGACTGACCTCGTTCAATTCAAAATAAATCGGTATAAAAACAAATTAGCGTAATTTTACTACAGTTTACAGTCAAAACTGTAGTGGAAGATCAAGAAAGGTCGCAGGTAGGACGATCGGATGTGAAAAAAAATGTCATTTTGTGTTTAAGGTATAAAAGTTATTCTATATGCTACCAATTGAAATGGTTGAGTGAATCATAATCAATAGGATGTACATTAGAGCAATTTTAACATAAGATGCACGTAATTAGAAAATCGCTATTGATATGCATACAACTTCGGCTAAACATCCTTTAAACAAGTATAAAGCAAACTTATAATGAAAAAATCAGTTGCTCTAAAACAGGCTCCCACATCAGAACTTTCCGATACAAGCGTTGAAGCAGAGTCAGATCACCAAGCTCTACAAACCCTATCATCAGAAAGTCATTCTACACTTCACATATACGCACCAGCATCATGTTTAGATATTCTTCATTCTGTATTAGCTCGACATGACATTAAATACGATATTAATAACTACACCATCAGAGACTTTAAAGGTGCAACACTGTGCCACTTTCAAAGTGACGAACTTACTGAAGAACACCGAACATTTTTAATTGGTGCGACAGAACTTGGGGCTTGGGTTGAGCCATTAGTCAGCTACTTTGATAGAACGCTTGGCTATACTGAAACGGAACTGCTCCATAGCGGGTACTTTCTACACCAAAAAGCCTTTTCAATTCTTTCAAATAAAAGAAATGAAAATCAAAAACGCTTTATAGATCTACTGTTCGTTTTCATGATCGGCTTAATTGCCATCCCTATCGGGCTTTTGACTGCTGCATTAATCAAGCTTGAATCACCAGGTCCTGTTTTTTTCAAACAACGACGTACTGGCCGATACAATCAAGAGTTTGAAGTTATCAAGTTCCGTTCAATGCGTAACGACGCAGAAAAGAATGGGGCTCAGTGGGCGACTAAGAATGATGCTCGAGTAACTAAAGTCGGTAACTTCATTCGCAAGACGCGTATTGATGAACTGCCACAGCTAATCAATGTGTTTAAAGGTGATATGTCGATGGTAGGCCCACGCCCTGAGCGTGAAGTGTTTATTGAAGAGCTAGAAAAAGAGATTCCTTACTACCGTTTTCGCCATGCTGTAAAACCCGGAGTCACAGGTTTAGCGCAAGTAAAATATCCATACGGAGCCTCTGTTGAAGACGCGGTTTGGAAGCATAAATTTGATATTTACTACATTAAGCACCAGAACTGGCGCATGGAATTGAAGATTCTATTCTTAACCGTTAAGACCGTTATCTTTGGAATGGGGAGATAGACGTGAGTTCAAAATTCTCCGTATTATGCTCTCTATATTTTAAAGAAGAGCCCGCTTATCTAGAACAATGCTTCGAAAGCTTAGCTTGGCAGACACTTGAAGCCAACGAAGTAGTTGTAGTTCATGATGGCCCTTTAACTGATGCGCTTTATGAAACATTAGATAAGTGGAAAAAAAAGCTTCCTATCAAAGAAGTTATTTTACCAAAAAATGTAGGGTTGGGAGATGCTCTAAATGCCGGGCTGAAAGAGTGCAGCTATGACTTAATAGCTCGAGTTGATACCGATGATATAAACCACACAAACAGATTCGATAAGCAAGTCACGTATATGGACTTAAATCAAGGTGTCGCGGCACTTAGCTGCAACATAAACGAATTTGAAACAGATCCAAAATCACCGTCAAGAATTAGAACTGTACCTAAATCAAAAAGCATCAAAGCTTACTCTCTGAAGCGTAACCCTATCAACCATATGGCTGTAATATTCAGAAAAAAAGCGATTTTTGATGTAGGCAGCTATAAGCATCTTCACTTTATGGAAGATTATTACTTATGGCTAAGGCTTCAGGCTAAAGGTTATTTACTGGCGAACCAAGGTGATATCTTAGTTAGTGCTAGAGTCGGTAATGGTATGCTGGAAAGAAGAAGCGGCTTCAAATATGCAAAGAGTGAAATAAAAATCATGCAAGAAGTTTACAAACTAAAACTCACAAGAAACCCTTTAGTTTTAGTTTATTTTTCTTTAAGAGCCCTGTTACGACTAGTCCCAAGTAAGTACCTATCTAAGGTATACTCTTTAAATAGACATAGAATCACGTCTTAATTATTAATAAAGCCAATTTAACCATTGGCTTTATCCCGAATTCAACTGCGAAGTGCGACACTCTCCAATATCAAGCAGCCAATGCCATTTCTTTAAAGACAAGCGCTGGTTGCTTGAAGTCTAACCGTCATTCCGCAGCCAATTTCAGAATTAGAATAATGTGATCCAGTGATCGTTTGCAGCTGTTAGTACGACAGAACTCTTGACCGTGATCCTCAGTTTTGATCTATTACTGTTATTTAACGGTCACTTATTATGTCTACTGCTCAACCTGTCATTAAACGCTTGGACCACTTAGGGCTAATCGCTGCTTTCTGTCATGAAGTCGGTTTACCAGGCATTATTGATCGCATTATTCCCAAATACTCNTCTAACCGTCATTCCGCAGCCAATTTCAGAATTAGAATAATGTGATCCAGTGATCGTTTGCAGCTGTTAGTACGACAGAACTCTTGACCGTGATCCTCAGTTTTGATCTATTACTGTTATTTAACGGTCACTTATTATGTCTACTGCTCAACCTGTCATTAAACGCTTGGACCACTTAGGGCTAATCGCTGCTTTCTGTCATGAAGTCGGTTTACCAGGCATTATTGATCGCATTATTCCCAAATACTCACATCATAACGTCTCACATGGCGATGCTGTCTTAGCAATGATTCTTAACGGCCTTGGCTTTCACAGTAGAACGCTGCATATGTTCTCTGACTTCTTCGAGACGAAGCCTGTTGTTAAGTTGCTCGCTAAAAACATTGAAACTCACCATTTAACTGGCGATGTACTCGGACGCACGTTAGATGCTTTGTATGAAGCAGATGTGTCAGCGCTTTACCAAGCGATTGCAGAGCATGTCGTTGATCTTCAAGCTGATTTGATCAACAACGCCATTTCAACCGATCACTGCTTCCGCGATTATCCGATCATTTTTAGCATAATTCCGAAATCAGTGGTCGGAATAAAGAAAACACTGAAAAGTATCTACAAATTATTCACCGGCAAACTGTCAATTATGTAATGGTACTAGCTAACCATTATTGAAAACCGAGAGCCTAACAAACCACTAAGCCTTTAAGAAGGGGCATGTTAGTAACTTTCCCTAGCAGACACAAGCGCACTAACTTTAATAACAAAACCCAAATTCAACGTTGTTTTTTAATTTTTAAAGCCGAAAAATATTCAAAAATGGTAACCCAGCACCCAATTTCGTCAGGTGATATAGAGTAATCCTCTTTAAAATCACTAACAATCTCGGAAAACTTTACCTGATCAATATCAAAACCAATATCACGTGATGAAAGCTCCGTTAAATATTCCATAAAACGTTCCTCTCTCATCCATTGATGATAGTCAACAAAGTTTTTCTTAGCCAAAATATTTTTTGCATAAAATCGATGTATTGCAGATTCAATATAGGTATTACTAATTAGCTTCCTAACTTTTCTTTTAAAATATAACTTACGCCCCTCTTCAGACCAGTCTACTGAAATAACTTTTCCAGTATTTTGCCATGGTATGTCCTTAAAATAATCAGGATAGTATTTAAGAAGCATAGCATTGTATAACCTGCTCTTAAAACGAAAGGCGTCGGGTAACGAATATACAAAATCTAACAATCTTGAGTCCATAAAAGGTTTCAAGTTGTGAAGCTTGTCAGAAATTAAATCAGTGCCTCCAGATGTAAACCGATTTCCTCGATTTGAAATGACCATTGAAGGATCTGTTGTCTCAAAATCATAGTAATCGTTTTCCAAATCAATAAACCTAGCGTTAGTACCATATTTCTGCTGCGCAGCAGAAAAATTATTTTTTGTATCTAGGTATTCTCTTAACAAATAGCTTCCGCCTAAAACAGCATCACCCAAATAACCATTTAGCATATAATTACTGAAAGCTGACATTTCTTCAAGAGCCACCAATGCATGCATGTGAGTAATATTGAACATGCCTCCAGTAGTCAAAACGCCTTCAACTCGCTGATCAAACCAATTACTCTCGTCTACCGTGAAAAAATTGGATTTCACACCAGCAATATCAGCGACTTTTTTGGCAAGTTCAAAATCCAAACAGCCTTCTTTTCCAAAGGTAAAAGTTTGAATCTCTCCATCAAACTGTTTTACAGCTTCTGCCAGTAGAACCCTAGAGTCCAAGCCACCACTTAGACATACAGCTAACCGATCATTGGTCATACTTTTTAAGCAATTACCGATAGACTCTTTGAACAACACATACAAAGTGTCAACAGCTTCGTCGAATGAAATATCACTGCGCTTTTTTATGTTGGACCATTTCCAGTAAACTTGAGAAGAGTGCGTACCATCTTTAAGGTCAACATAGTGTATTGTAGCTGGAGATACTCTACTAATTCCCTCAAACATTGTTCTATTTTCGAGGAGGTGCCCGAGACTCAAAAACGTAGAAATTGATTCATTACATACAGAATGCTGCACATCTTCCCGAAAAACAATAGTGTTTAGATCATTAGAGAAAGACTTAACTTTCTTATTATCGGTTTCCATATAGGTTGACTTCAGCCCATATCTATCACTAATGACTATTAATTTAGATAGTTTCTTATCATAAAAATAAATACTAAAAACGCCATTTGTGTCTCGTAGATAGTTTTTCATACTGCGCTTGGTATATGAGGAAATAAAGCCCTCGATAAAACGATCAACATCCGGCGTATAAATATCACCAAAGCATATAAAAGAAAAATTTTCGTCTTCATAAATTTTGTAGCCTACATTGTGACTAACCGCTCTTAATCTGATATTTAAATTATCTGTTTTTAAATTAAACGGAGAGACCGAGCTACTAGAGAATTTTTCAGGAAAAATACTCTTATTAGAGCCACCTATAAAGCAAGAAACACCAATCATGAAGACTCCCTAAACTTTAAAATGCCGACTGAATAAATCGAAAGTAAAAACAAAAAAACAAATGACGTAATGAGTAATTTCTTGATCCAATAAATATTATCAAACTCTATTGAAATAAAGTAAGTAATAGAAAAACTGAAGAATAGCAATATAATCGAAGATGAAATAGAAAGCATATAATCAAATATCCCTAGATTGGAGTTTGGATAAACCAACACTATGCAATGTACAATCAAAATAACAAACTGGTAAAAGATCAAAGAGTATAACATCGTTTCTAAGCCATATTGAATTGAAAACAACATAACGATCGGACGTAAAATACTACATACTAAATTCCAATAGAAACCTAACTTGACTTCACCAGTTGCTTTCAACAAAGAACCACTAGGATTAATTATTGCTAAAATAAACATGTATATAGATAACAGTTGGAGTAACAAAAAATGTTGACTCCATTCTTCACCGAATACAAAAGCTAGAATTTCTGATGAATAAAGAAAGACTAGAGAATAAAAAGGCAATAAAACCATAGATAAAGCATTCATCAACCAAAAATAAACATTTTTTAACTTTCCCTCATCAGAGTTAACCATTAACGGAAAAGAAACTCTATTAAAAATAGGATTAACGAATAGAAAAGCAGGTTTGAAAACTAACTCTTTTATCGATGAATAAATGCCTAAAGTATTTACACCTAGAGTTGATACTAGTATAAGCTGGTCAAATTGACTGCTAATATAGTTCAGCATCGCTTCTAAAGACTGAAATAGTCCGTACTTGTATACAGAAATGTTATCTAAAAATCTAATGCTAAATTTTTTGGGGATTTTAGTTTTCTTGTTAACTTTCAAAAGCATAGTCATTACTGATGCAATGACTATTTGAGACATGATAAGACTGAAAACCCTGAAATCCAAATAAATTAAGGAAGTAAAGGTTAAAAAACCCAATAGTGATGAAATAACTTCAATTTTAGCCAACAACCTGAACCTCATATCTTTTTGAAGCAAGGCACTAGATTGTTGACCAATAGATCTAATTAAGAAAATAGGGCTGATTAACATTAAGTATAAGCACAATACATATTCATCGTTATAGATCCAAACAAGCATTGAAGACAAAAACAGTATTAATGATACGCCCAATCCTAGCAATACGTTAAAAAGGTAAATCTCTTGTAGCCGCGAAAAATTCAAATTACGAAAGTAGATAACCGCTTGAGAAAGACCGGCATCACTGAATACTTGAGATAATCCCACAACCATCATTACCAACGCAAATACGCCAAGCTCACTCGGGGCCAGTAAACGTGTCATAAGTATCAACTGAGCAATTTGAAAACCTCCTCTCATAATTGAAGAAAAAGAAGTCCAACCAAACTTGCTCAATATACTTAACATTTTTCAAAACCTAGCTGATTTTCTAATTTTGAGGTCAATATTTTCATTTGATTGTCCCATGTCAGATTATTTTGTGCGTAATTCCTAATGGAATCGATATCGAACTGTCTCTTATCGAACCACTTTAGAATAGCAACGATATCAATATAATCTTCACTCGAAGGAACTCGAAAAATAAATGATTGTTCTAAAAACCTACTATCTTGATTAGCCAGAATAAACGGAAGGCCTCTTGCGCAATATTCAGCAGGCTTTAATGGAGTTAATGTCTCATGTCCTATACGATGTAGACCTAAACTACAAAGTCCGATATCCGATTCGTTAAAAAGGTTACTAAGTGCATCCCCATTTAATGGACCTTTGAATTCAACAGTGTGATCTAATTTTAGCTTTGAAACTAATGACATTAACTTGTTTTTCTCGGGGCCATCACCAACAATTAAAAGCCGTACCCTATTGCCAACTTCTTTTTTCTGTTCATAGATTGAACGAATGAACCTATCATAAGCATGCCACTTAGATAAATTCGCGACAGCTATAAACGTAACTCTATTGTCTCGATGCTCAGTTTTTACTAATTTTTCTGTACTTTCAACATCAACTGCATTTTTTAACTGGATAGCAGGTATACCCCAAATTTTACTGCCAGGCTCACCATAAAAAGTAATTGTATCTACAAATTTTCTCAGACGGTTACGATAATAGATATCAAAAAGGGTAAAAATACTATACTTAGAGTATTCAGAATCATATGGGTAAGTCGCAACTTCGATGACAAGGCTGTTACAATGCTTTGATAAATTTTCTAAGAAACTATAGTACCACGGGGTAACCCTCATGAATCTTACATAAATAACATCATAATGTTTGTCGTCCATTGCTAATTCAATTTTTTTAAATACCGTATACTCAAATAGCTTTCTTTTGAATCTAGTCAGAGAATCATATTTGATTGTCTTATCGATTATTAAATACCCAGATTTTTCATAAGTGCATAATTCTACATGATGTCCTAATTTTTTTAAACTATCGACTTGTGAGGATATTTTCTTTTTTACTCCAAATAAATCGCTTGGAACGAAATTAACGTGCAATATATTCATTATGACCTTTTATTCGTATGAGTAAGAAAAAAACTACAATAAAAATCCAATATTTTATTGAGCCATAGAAGACCGTACTATCTAAGCTAGCCCAATTGATTAAAGCCATAATGAACATTGCCAGAATCAACTCTATCATTATCGCTAAAGCTCTTTCTTTTGTTCCTTCTTTTGTAGAAGATATTATGTTATTCATTTTTTTTGATAAAAAACCAATGATAATACCAAAAAAAAATGGCATTAACAGTGCACCTACAAAACCAAATTGAGAGTAAGAATAAGACAATAGATCAATTGGAATACCTACGGTATAAAACCCTCCTAAGTAGTATTCTGTTAATAACTCCCATGTTTTAGTAGTTTTTTCAAACCCAAACATGACTTGAGGAAATATACTTAAAGCATCTTCTAGATAACCGAAACCATATTGTTCAACAAAATTATATGAATTCATAACATTTGAAAAAGTAGGAGAAAACTGAGATATAACAGAATAGAAAAGTCCATTATTCAAACTCCACACTCCTGTTTCGATATAGTCAGTAATTGAATTCCCTAGATAAGCCATAAACACAGCAATGAAAACGGGAAAAATCAACTTAAAAAGCTTGAAGTTATTATCAAAATTTATCTTAAATAGATAAATTACTATTAGATAAAGACCTAAATTAGTTCGACTGGCCTCTATAAATAAATATAAAAACGCAGCCGTAATAAATGCATACCTAAACCGAATCTTCATTGCGAGGACTAAGAGTGAAGCATTAATAATAATCGGCTGTAACTTTGCCAGTTGACCAATGGGAGGCTCTTTAAGACCGTGAGCACGATACAGGTTTGCGTCGACTATAGCTTGTACAATTCCACCCACTTTATATATGTAAAGTAAGGTTACCAATATAGATATAACACCCATCGCACAGCAAAAATAAGAAAATCGATTAAGGAGTACACTATTTAAAATGATATTCTCCACTTTGATTTTCTTACCTATAACAATGCCAGATATAAGAGATGTCATAGCTAAAAGATATATAAGCATAGCATAAGACAACGATTCAAAATCATCATCTGTCTTTAACACCCAAAAGTTATATGAGTTTTCTTTCAGATTATCGAATGATGTTAAATAGAAAACAGGAATGATTATATAAAAGAAACCGACGACTAGATAAGTAAATTTTTCTAAGCATAACCTACCATTATTAAGCTGAGAGTACCTCTGGCTAAGATAAATACCAAAAAAAGACAAATAAGCGACAAATATATATAACATAAAGCACCGAAAAATTAGATAGTTATAAAACGATTATCTAATCCCTAAAATTAGATCTTTTGTTTTCTTATCTATATTATCCATCGACCAAATCATTTCGAGTTTCATTTGATTCGTCTTGACATGTTCATCTTCTAATGGCTTATCCAGCATATCGGGATTGTTCACTAATTCATCAATAGAAAATAGCACAAAGCCCTTTTTTGACAAGAATCCATATACTGGATTATCAGTTCGTAGGTATACTTTAGCTCCCAAATAAAGGGCAATAACAATATTACCGACCGCTTGCTGCCTTATATGGTTCATGACCACATTTCCACAGCTCAATAAGAGTTTTGTATACTCTTCACTGGGTAGGAAATTTTCTAAAGTAGATATGCTTAAGTTCTTATATTTTGAAATGTTATTTTTTAATCTGTTACGATAATCTACATTACCATAACTTAGTGGAATAATAACTTCTTTACCTTTTGTTACACCATTAATAATTTCTAGTATCTCAATGTGATTATTTGTAGCGGAAGCGCTATTGCCTATTAAAATCTTATTACTATTAACCCTTTGTTCAATTACTCCTTTCACATAATCCGTATATAACTCTCCGTAGTTCCAAGGCCTGTATTCTGGTAATTTAAGATTTTTTTTACTCCTAATCATCAAGTAATCGTCTTCAATTACTGTTGATAGTGAGTTAATTTTATATAAAACTGAGGATTTCCACCTCTTTATAATTCTAGATTTGAACGATCGAATGATATCATCAATACGACTTTTTGAAGTCATATTAATAGTTTTTGTTGTATCTAAAAGAAATGCATTTTCATCATCAATTAGGTCATAGTAGTCATACCCCCAACCAATCCATATTATTTTGTTTTTTTTCGGAAGCATTGTAATGATTGGGAGCCAGAAAGGGTCAAATGAATGTAATACAACACAACTATACCCTTCTATTTCATTAATTAATTTGGGGTTTAATACATCACTAAACGAAAGTACTCTATCGAATTCTTGTCCTTCAAAATTGCCATCAGCACTATTCGTTTTGACCCATGATGTATTTTGTTTTGGAAAAACTCGCTCAAAAGACCGAAGTGCCATCGGGAAAAACTTGTTGTCTGTGGTTAAATGTAAGATATTTAATTTCATATAATCTAGCTAGACTCTACTTCAAGGTTTAATGTCACATAAACTTTTTTCCCATCACAATTTAAAAAGTAGCCATTTTTAAAGTCGCCATGCGAAAGTGCTCGCAATAAATCCAAATGTTGCCTCAAAGTTCCTCTAGACTCCAAATCTAATTCAGTTAAATTTCGAAAGTCTAAAATAGAATTATAATTACCTTTAATGCAAGGAGGGTTAGCGACATAATTCTTATCAAGTATATTTTTAAACTTCTCTTTCAATAATTTTTTTTCTTCATTAATAACTCTGTTGTATACACATAACGATGTTTCATCTTCTTCTATTTTTATTTCTGATTGAAAAAGTATATCACCGTCGTCTACTTCAGAATTCATTAAGTGTATTGTACATCCTATCGGTTTCTTGTTTATTATAGAGAAAACCTGAGGAAACCATCCTCTATTGTGAGGATTAAGGCCCGGATGAACATTAATACACCTTATATTTTCAACTAAACCCTTGGGGAATATTTGCTTACAGTGCGCTGATATAACTAGGTCATAGGAATCAAGAATATAGCTAACTACTCTCAAATCCTTTATGTCAATTGACGTCATACCAAGCTCTATCAATTTATCAGGATTCTTATTTATAACACTATAACTAAATGAGAAGTCATATTGTTTATAACAAGGTTCGTTAATTAATTCCATGAAAAAACTAACGAGTACTTCATTATCGGAAACTATTAATACTTTCACTTTCGGTTACACCAATTATAATTCTTGAAATCTGTCTAACATCTTTATCTTCAAGATAATAATGCAAAGGCAGGCATATAATTCTTTTCACAGCATTATGGCTCATTTCGACACCGTTGATGCATTTCACATCAAAAACCGAGTCTAAAGATGGAGCAAAGTAGTCTCTTGTCTGTATGTTATTTTCTAACAACACACTCTTTACTTTATGTTTCAAGTCTTCATTTTTAAGCATAATGGGCATATAAGAGCCATTAAACGAAGATTTTTCACTCCATAAAGGTAGCTCAACATGATTCTTCAATAATTTTCTATAAAGTTTAAAAAGCTCAACTCTAGTGTTAATTATCTTTTCAAGGTTATCAAGATTAACTAGACCCACTGCACATTGATACTCGTTCATTTTTGCATTAATTCCCACAGAATCGATCATTCCGTTTTCGTTAATACCAAAACTAATTAATTTTTTGGCCTTAAGATAGTCATCTCGCTTATTGAAAACTATGGCTCCACCTTCTATGGTATGAAATAGCTTGGTTGCATGAAAGCTAAGAGTGCTAGCATCACCAAAATTCAAAACAGACTTTCCACTTACTTTGACATCAAACGCATGCGCAGCATCATATATCACTTTTACATTGTGAGATTTAGACATTCTATCAAAATCGTACACATCACAAGGGTTTCCAAATACATGTGTAGCTAAAATAGAGTCAATACCACTACTTAACTTTAAATGCTCGTCAACTAAAACGCTGTCTAGATTTAATGTATTGGGGTCAATATCACTATAATTAATATTGATGTTTTCCCATAGTAATGCGCTACTTGTTGCTACAAAAGTAAACGGTGTTGTGATTACATTCTTAAGTCCCAATGTTCTGCAGGCAATTTGCAAAGCTAAAGTACCATTGGAAACAAGTAACAAGTTACGAACACCTAAATATTCTTCTAATCTTTTAGTCAGCAAATCATGTAATGGACCAAAGTTAGTAAACCATCCAGTTTCGTTTATCTGGTCTAGATACTCATTCAGAAGATTTAAGTCTGGCTTCAACGGATCATTGATTTTAATGGACATGGTTACCTACAAACTATCTAAATATTGGCCATAGCTATTTTTTATCATGTCTTTTGACTGTGATTTTACTTGTTCTCGAGTCAACCAACCTTGATTAAGAGCTATTTCCTCCAAACATGCTATTTTAAAGCCTTGACGATGCTCAATCGTTTGGACAAACTGACTAGCTTCTAAAAGAGACTCATGAGTACCTGTATCAAGCCATGCAAACCCTCTTCCCAAAATTTCGACACTCAATTCATCTTGTTCAAGGTAGCGATTATTTATACAAGTAATTTCTAGCTCACCTCTTTCTGATGGTTTAATGGATTTGGCAATATCAACTACAGAGTTATCATAAAAGTATAATCCAGTTACAGCATAGTTTGACTTAGGTTTTGTCGGCTTTTCTTCGATAGAAATGACTTTCATTTGAGAATCAAACTCAACAACTCCGAACCTATCTGCATCCTTCACTTGATATCCAAAAACAGTAGCGCCTTTCTTTTTCTTCGCAGCATTTAGTAACTTTGGTGAAAAACCTTGTCCATAGAAAATGTTATCACCAAGAACTAAACAAACTGAATCGTTACCAATAAATTCTTCACCAATAATAAAAGCTTGGGCTAATCCATCAGGTTTCTCTTGCACTTCATATGACAAATTGATGCCGAAGTCACTACCATCACCAAGTAAACGTTTAAAACCTTCATTATCTTCTGGAGTAGTTATTATTAGAATATCTTTAATTCCCGATAGCATTAATGTAGATATCGGATAGAAAATCATTGGTTTATCGTATATTGGCAACAGTTGTTTTGATACTCCGCGTGTAATCGGGTACAAACGAGTCCCCGAGCCACCAGCTAAAACAATACCCTTCATAGAAGTTTTACCTTTTTAGTTATTAATATCTATAGAGACACTGAAAAATCATGAACACCTCCGGCAATAAAGGCTTGCTAGAGCTTTTAAAAGGTACTCACAATTCATCGCACACATTGCTCTTTTGTATTTAATGCTCGTTTTGGCTGACATCTTTATCGAAAGCAGTATCTAACGACCAGGGCATCGACTCAACCAATGTGAATACGCCATGCCTAACAATTATTTAACATCTAATTTTTTCGAGCTAACATAGTGTCTAACTGTGAATTCGGGCTCTTTCGCGACCTATTCCTTTTACTGAAAAGAAGCAACAATACCCATTGTTTTTGGCTCTGGCTATTCAAGTCCAACATCACTTAAAAATTCAAATCAGTATTCGTTAAGGCCAATGTTGTTTTCTGGCGACCACGAAACTTTCCCTGCGTGCTATACGGATCACTATCGTGATTTTACTGCATACTCATATCGAAATAGGTATTAAACGCTTGCTCTAAACGTCATTGATTACCTTTAACCGCCGGTAAGTAATCGGCTTTCTTGTCAAGGGTTTTCTGAGCAATTTTCTGTTGGCATACCATAGTATCAATTACCCTCAAAAAACCTACATGTCAAACAGTTCTAGCAACTCTGAGATAGTAACGATCTCATTGGATTTTCGATAAACTTTATGTTTGCCCGAGACTGATACTATTTTCGGTAGCAAAAGTATTTACCATGTGAATAGCACCAAGACCACGAGAGTCACCATAAGAGCCCCAAACGATTTACAGTCAATGGCAACCACTTAACCCTTAGTAAGCTCAGTACAATTTGCCCTCCATTCGATAAAAACTTCTGTAGGCGAGCAGCATTAATCATTCCCAAAGCTCTGGCTATTGTCGATGTAAAAGGACACCATGACTAAAATCACCCAACAGCTTAAAGAAGCTAACTGTGCTTGGAGTAAAGATGAATAGCTTTCCAATTCTCTTGACCGTAAAGCACAGCGCAAATTATTAACAAAATCATATCAATTATATCAATTATATGATGGTACTAGCTAACCATTATTGAAACATCGATTGCCTAACAAGCCTCGAAGCCTTTAAAGATGATCATATTCGTTAATTATTACTGTCTATAGAGACGTTCCCAAACGTTCTCCACTATAAGAGTTACCCAATACACGTTTGCACCATTTTCTATTATTTAGGTACCATTGGACGGTCTTACGAAGACCTGTTTCAAAAGTTTCTTCCGGCGTCCAATTTAACTCACATTGCATTTTTGATGAATCAATCGCATAACGGCGGTCATGACCCAGGCGGTCTTGAACATACGTGATTTGTTCTGCGTACTTTGTATCTTTTGGAACTAACGTATCCAAAATGTCACAAATTGTGTTCACCACCTCGATGTTTTTCTTTTCGTTATGACCACCTATATTATACGTTTCACCCACCTTACCTTCGGTTACTACTTTGTATAGCGCTCGGGCATGGTCTTCGACAAATAGCCAATCGCGGATTTGGTCCCCTTTACCGTAAATAGGTAGCTCTTTACCTTCGAGCGCATTGAGGATTACTAGAGGAATCAGTTTTTCAGGGAAGTGGTATGGACCGTAGTTATTCGAGCAGTTAGTTACGATAGTAGGAAGCCCATACGTTCTTAACCATGCACGAACTAAGTGATCGCTGGAAGCCTTAGACGCCGAATATGGACTAGAAGGCTCATACGAGGTTGTCTCTAAGAACATGGGTAGAGAATGCTCAGTCCCTGCTTCTACATCATCTGGGTGCGGCAGATCGCCATACACTTCATCAGTCGAAATATGATGAAAGCGAAAGGCTAACTTTGCATTCCCTTCAAGCGTCTTCCAGTATTCGCGGGTTGCTTCGAGAAGCGTATAGGTACCCACGATATTGGTTTCAATGAATGCGGCAGGTCCAGTGATTGAACGGTCAACATGCGATTCAGCTGCGAGATGCATCACTGCATCCGGTTTGTGCTTGGAAAAAATACGGTCAAGTTCTATTCGGTTGCAGATATCCACCAGCTCAAATACATAGCGTTCGCTCGAATCTACTTCGATAAGAGATTCTAAATTACCTGCATAAGTTAGTTTATCGACGTTTATTACACTGTCAGGTGTATTACTTATAATGTGACGTATAACAGCTGAACCGATAAAGCCAGCACCGCCAGTAATCAAGATTTTCATCACCAGATTCCTTTTGTATCAATCACGAAAGAGTCATTAAGTTTAATTTTCTTGAACTGTTGGTGATCTACAAGCATCACATGAATATCTGTTTTAGTTAATGATTCATCAATAGTCACTAATTTGATCGTATCATGGTCAATTGAATCAATATTTGGTTCAATTGCTAGTACTTGTCCGGTGTGAAATGCTGCTATTGATTCGGTAATATCTAACGCAGGGCTCTCACGCAAATCATCAATATCCGGTTTAAAAGCTAAACCATAGCAAGCTATAGTGACATCTTCGGCGGTTTTAGATGGGTTAGCTTGTAAAAACTCAGCCAATGCAATTTTAACTTTTTCAATCACCCATTCAGGTTTTTTATCATTCACGTCACGTGCTGTTTTAATTAACTTTGCTAACTCTGGTGTTTTTGAAACAATAAACCAAGGGTCAACTGCGATGCAGTGCCCGCCAACTCCCGGGCCTGGTTGTAGAATGTTAATACGGGGGTGTCGATTGGCGAGTGAAATCAACTCCCACACATCAATATCCAGTTCATCACAAATCATCGACAGTTCGTTTGCAAAGGCAATTTGCACGTCACGGCAACTGTTTTCGGTTAGCTTTGCCATTTCTGCAGTACGGGCATTGGTAATCACACACTCACCCATCACGAAGGTTTTATAAAGCGCTACACTTCTTTCTGAACAGCGTTTACTCATACCTCCAATAACACGATCATTCTGTACAAGCTCTGTTACCACGTGGCCTGGTAGTACACGCTCAGGGCAATGTGCAACGTTTACATCCGCGCTTTCACCATGCGTTTGGGGAAAAGATAAATCAGGACGTGCTTCTGCTAGCCAAGAAGCCATTTTCTCAGTCGCCCCGACAGGTGATGTAGACTCCAGTATCACTAAATCCCCCTTCTTAAGTACTGGCGCAATTGCTTTGGATGCCGCTTCGACATAGCGCAGATCAGGCTTGGGAATATCACCATAATTTTCAATAGGAAGGAAAGGAGTTGGAACTGCAACTAGAAATGCATCCGCAACCTCTGGTGTCGTCACAGCTTTTAAAAAGCCTTGCTGAACAGCAGCGCTTACCAACATATCTAGATCGGGTTCGACAATATGGATTTCACCACGGTTGATCGTATCAACGGCATGTTGATTTACATCGACACCAATTACTTTTTTCTTACGTGATGCAAACATCGCTGCTGTCGGTAGCCCAATGTAACCTAAGCCGACCACTGAAATTGTTTTAAAAGACATTATGATTTCCTAAAACTTTTATTTTTCTAATTCATTCAAAATTCGTTGACAAGCTTTGCCGTCACCATATGGGTTGTGTGCAAAGCCCATAGCTTGATACGCGCTTTCGTCCGTTAGTAGCTGGTTTAAATTCTCAACGATCATATCAACATTTGTACCTACCAACTTCACCGTTCCCGCTTCAACGGCTTCTGGTCGCTCGGTTGTATCCCTCATTACTAACACTGGCTTGCCTAGCGAAGGTGCTTCTTCTTGAATGCCGCCCGAGTCGGTCAAAATAATGTGTGCGCGGCTCATTAAGTAGATAAATGGTAGATATTGCTGAGGCTCAATCAGATGAATGTTACTAATGTCAGCAAGAATACGATTCACAGGTTCACGTACATTTGGGTTAAGGTGCATCGGATATAGAATTTGCGTCTCTGGGTGCGCTTTTGCAGTAATAGCAAGTGATTCACAGATGCGCTCAAAGCCGCCACCAAAACTTTCACGGCGATGCCCTGTCACTAAAATGAGCTTTTTGCTCTCATCTAGAAATGGGAACTGAGCAGAAAGCGTAGTGTTCAAATCACTGTCAGATTCAATTTTGTCTTTCACCATCAGTAACGCATCAATTACGGTATTACCCGTTACTGAAATATCTTTCGGATTGAAGTTTTCTTTCAGCAGGTTTTCTTTTGACGTTGTCGTCGGTGCAAAGTGGTATTTGGTCAACGCGCCTGTTAATCGACGGTTACCTTCTTCTGGCCACGGTGAGTATATATTGCCCGTACGAAGACCTGCTTCTACGTGACCAACTACAATTTGTTCATAGTAAGCGGCCAAACTTGCGCCAAAGGTTGTCGCCGTATCACCGTGTACTAACACCACGTCTGGTTTAAATTCTTCTAGCACAGGTTTCAGCTCTAACAAAATACGAGCGGTCACTTCGTTAAGTGTTTGCCCGGCTTTCATTAAGTTCAAATCGTAGTCCGGTGTGATTTCAAACAGATCTAATACTTGATCAAGCATTTCACGGTGTTGAGCGGTGACGCAACATTTTGCTTCAAAGCGCTCATCGGCCGCTAAAGCATGGACAAGAGGTGCCATTTTGATGGCTTCTGGGCGTGTGCCAAAAACCGTAAGAATTTTTTTCTTAGTCATTTTATGAAGTTTCCAACCGGAAGATGAAATAAAAGAGGGAGTTTTTATCACTTTGAGTCTCAGCCAATATTAAGCCCCTGAGACACTTTTTATCCATTTTGAGACAGCCTACTTTCGACAATCCTTTATAAAACCTAGATTTTGCTAACTTTTTAAAAACTGCCCCAATAGGCAGCCAAAACCAGCCTTTTGTGGCTTTTAGCGCTTTTGATTTGCTAACGACTTACTTGCCACTCTAGTATTTAGGTACGCTACCGCCCTTAGGTTTGGCTCCTAAAGGCAATAGTGACAATTTGTTCGCTTTATGCGGTTTTCATACGGTTTTAAAATATGTAACGCATTCTAGCAAAGCAAGTGCATATTAACCAGTTTAGAATTGACTCCGGCATGGTAAATAACTCACCACGCATTCAGCCAACGGAAGCATTGTACGTCTTGCAAGTACTGAGTGCCTATGTGGTACTTGTTTTCTTGTGCTGCGTCGCAGTAGCGCTTTTCTATATCAATGAAGATGTTGCCGTTGCGGTACAGCGACACGAAGCTTGGGTTGTTGTTCACCACCAATAACGCTTTAATCTCTGTGCGTGTTAGCCCTTGTGGGTAGCGATTAACCAGCAGTTTCAAGAACTCGCCAATCCGCCCTTCCACTCGCGCTATCTCTTTTTCTAAAATAGTGACCTTTTCTTCCGTTGCCAGTTTTTTTAGGCTGGTATCGGCCATGCTGCCCTCTCCTAATTCTACTTTAATTTCTTGACGTTTTTTGTCTGTATTCGCGCTTGGTCTGTCTTAGCCTTTGGTTTGCCTTAACTTTTGGTTTCCTAAGCTCTTAGTTTTCAGTAGCTTTGGGCTGTGTGAACAAGCGCTTAGTCTATGAATAATCGAATGGTCACTGAGCAGAATCCATGCCGAGCGATTTGGTTTGGATGAGGGCCTTAATACGCGCCTCAAACGGGTTGGTGGTGCTGTTGGCTTTGCAGTCCGCAAGGGCCTGAGAGACTGGTGTGGGTGGCAGGGAAGCCGTTGGCTGGCTACTTGTATTGTTTTTTCGGACTTTATCGCTTGTTTAGGTTTGGTTGGTCTTGTTCGCTCAAAAGCTGGCAATGAACCTTGGTTTGTCTTGGCTTTTGCTTTGGCGCTTCTTGTTAGCCAGCCATTCACAAAGTGGCCGATGTGCTCAAAGGGTTTGCGTTTATCGGGGTTGATGTACAACCACGCTTGCATGGCGTGCAGTTGTTGCAGCACGTCTAAGTTGGGGTAGGTACGTTCTAATATGGTGGTGAACTCATGATAAATCGGTGCACTGCCCTCTTGGGTGAGCAGGTGAATCACGGCTTCATTTTTGGTTTTGCTTTTGGGTTTGGAGGTGAAGCGGGAGCTCTCATGTTGTTCAGAACCGCTTGGGGGATCAAGAACATCGGTGTCACCTAAGAGGCCGTTTTTCAGGCTCAACTTTGTTTTATGTTCTTTATGAAAGATTATGTGTGCAGAATGATCACTCTCCGTGTTGGATCTTGAGTCACCCTGGGGCGTGTCTGAATGGTCTGTTTCTTTGCGTGCTCTGTCTTCTGTAGATATTCCGATGAAGCTGACGGTAAACCTATTTGTTCTACATTCGCGTTCTCTTGATTCGCTTGGTCTAGATCGGCCTGCTGAATGTGGCTGTCGTTGGGCAGGCGCAGCTGATAAATATTGCTGCGCTAGCGTCCTGAGTCATCAAACCGTTTTATCCGCTTCACAAAGCCCTGTTTCTCCAGTTCATTAACGTGTCGTTTCACGGTTCTTACCGACACTTCACAATATTGCGCCAAGTAATTTAGGGAAGGGAAACACACGCCGCGCGCATCGGCCAGTTTTAATAACACCAACTTGCTGATCTGCGATCCGGTTTTTAATGGGATAAAAGAAAGAATAAGAGAAACACACATGGGTAACACTCCTTGTTAAATGATATTAGCCTTGGTCTAGCGATTGCCTTGGGCTATCTATTGCCCTTAATTTGACGATTGGGTTGATCTGGCTAGAGCCATTCGTTTGCATAACAAGTTATTAACACCACTTTTTTAAGCATTAGGGGCAAAGGTAAGGCGAGATAGAAAGTAACAAAAAGTGTTTCTCCTGCCTGCTCTCATTGATATGCAACAAAGCTACCATCTAGACTGATAATCTTCGAAGCACCTCTCACTTTTTTGTGTTCCTCCGTTTTCGCGCTATTACCACCAACCCCAATCAAGAATGTTGAAGTACATTGCCCTCCCCATGCAGCAATAAGGTGCTTAATGAAGGCGATAGTTTCTCTTTTTATTTCAGCGTACCAACCCGGAATGGCGAGCATCGAATGCCGACCTTGTTCCTTCAATCAGTCACTTCAGCCGTTATTTTTTAGTGATAGTGATGGGTCTGGCCAAGTACTGAGCTATGAAGCCGGCGATTATAAAGAAAGCCAAATGGAAGGTTGTGATTTTAATGAAGATGAATGCGGTGACGTCGCCAGCTATCAGGATCTTTGTTGGATGATCAGCCGAGCACGGCGCAGCCAGCCTCTGGGTTATTACGTGATGTATCTACGTTATGTCAGCCACCAACCCGGCTATGCAAAAACCGTAGGCGCCAGTTTGCGACAACACATCGCACGGCACCCTAATTTAAAAGATTCGTTATCAACGTCCTTAATCACTTGGTTACAACAACACGAGGATTTATTTTGTCAAACACTCCAGCAGCAACTGATCGAGTTCCACACCAGCCGTTAGAAGCGCCTACTGTTTTGCAAGAGCGGGGTTGCTCCGAAGAGCAGGCTAGCAAGGTGGAGCTTATTCCCTCGTTAAAGCCTTGTTTACCTTCAGCATCCCCTTTCCTGTTAACTCCGTATGCCTTCAATCTGGTTTCGGTTTTACTTCGTTTGCCTCATTGTCCTCCATACTCTTTTATTTCGGTGCATTGCAGCGCCACACCGCCACAGCAAGATGTAGACGTAGCCGAGATTCGTAGATAGCATAAAAAGAGAGGCTTGCGCGATGTGGGGTATCACTTTGTTATTCGTAGCAACGGAGATGTCGAACTGGGCAGGCCGCTGTCGCAAACCGGCGCGCATGTGAAGGGGCACAACAAGGGCAATATTGGGGTTTGTATGGTGGGTGGGTGTAATGCCGAGCTGCAACCAGAAGATAATTTCACACTGGCGCAGCGTAAGGCGTTGTTTGGTTTGATGGCTGCACTGCAAGAGCAGTTCTTGATTTCAGATGAGAATGTTAAGAGGCATAAGGATTGGGGCGTGAATAAAGCGGGTCCGGTGATGGTTTTAAGAGCCTAGGGGCAGATGCGAGATTCGAAGAGATGAAGAGCAGATGTGGGTAAACGGGATGCGAAGAGCCACGCTTTTCGTATCTCGCCAGTCGCATCCCGTATCTGCTTTTATTTATTTTTTGTCGCTCGAATAGGCGTAGTTGTAGTAACCGTAGCCGTACGAGCTCGATGCTTTCTTCTCGATGGCGTTGAAAATAACGCCTTTCACTTCGATACCAGATTGTTCGAAACGGTTGCGAGCAACGTCAATCTCTTTAATGGTGTTTTGACCGTAGCGCGCCACCATTAGAGTGGTACCAGCGAAAGCACCAACAATGCTTGGGTCGGTTACCGCTAATACTGGCGGGGTATCGACAATCACCAAGTCATACTCTTTTGATGCCCACTCCATCAGCTCTGCAAAGCGTGGGTGCATCAGCAGCTCAGATGGGTTGGGTGGCACTTGGCCGCGAGTAATAATATCTAGGTTTTCCACTGGTGTCGTTTTCACTGATTGAGCAAACTCCTGCTTGCTGCTCAACAGATCAGAAAGGCCATTTTCCCATTTCACACCAAAGCTTTGCTGTAAGTAACCTTTACGCATATCGGCATCAATGATCAACACTTTCTGGCCTGTTTTGGCCGCCACTGCCGCAAAGTTGGTCGAGATGAAAGATTTACCAATGCCTGGCGCAGGGCCAGAGATCATTAACACGTTATTTTTGGCTTCAAGCATCGCAAAGTGCAAGCTGGTACGAAGGCCACGCAAGGCTTCAACCGAAAGATCGGCAGGGTTCGATTCGGCAAGCAGGGCTTGGGTACCCTTGGTTTGCTGCTTCTTCGATTTGAAGCGGTTAGCTAGCTCAATTTGCAAGTCAGATTTTGGTACCGCTGCGTAAACGGGCAGGCCAATCTGTTCAATTTGATCAGGGCTTTCCACACCGCGGTGAAACGCCGCTTTTACTAGTACAAACGCAACACTCAGCATACCACCCAGTAGCGTCGCTAATACAACAATCAGTGGCTTCTTCGGTTTCACGGCGCGAGCATACGCTTGTGCATCGTCTAAGATACGCACGTTACCGACCGTACCTGCTTTAATGATGCTTAGCTCTTGAACCTTGTTTAATAACTGAATGTAGATTTGTTGGTTTACTTCAACATCACGTGTCATACGCAGTACTTCACGTTGTGTTTTCGGCAGCTTTTGTACTTGCTTGTTTAGGCGCTCTTTCTCACCCATCAGCGTTTTACGTTTATCAAGTAGGGCTTTGTATGCTGGGTGATCTTTAGTAAAGCGCTGGCTGATTTCACTCTCTTTAAACGTCAGTTCATTCAGTTGTGCTTCAAGCTCAACCATGACCTTCAAGGTCGATTGTGCTTCCAAACCCAAGTCGATCGATTCGTTCTTCTGGCGGTAGTTGTTCAGTACGTCTTCATAGCCGGTCAGCTCAGATTTAATGCCCGGAAGGTGGCTTTCTAAGAACTGTAGGCTCTTCTCTGCTTCCGCTGAATTACGCTTCACGTTTTGTAAAAAGTAAATCTGGCTGATGTGATTAAGAATCTCCGTAATCTGCTGTTTGTTTTCACCTTCAAAGCTTAGCTTCAAAATACCGGTTTGCTTACCTTGCTCAGATAAAGACAAAGAAGCCTTCAACCATTCGATCGCTTCGAGTCGGCTGCGTTGACCAATAGAGAACTCGAAACCGTTGTGAGATTCAAAACCAGCCACAAACAGGCTGTAGTCGTCGGCCGTTGCTAACTCACCCACCTTACCTTTTAGGATAACGCGCTCATCGTCGCGAACTAATTGGTAAGTGCCTTTTTCAGCATCAACGATTTGAATCGTGTGCGCGTAGTCACTCGCATAATTTGGCAAGGTAAAACGGCTTACCGAAATGTGGTTGATGTCGCCCGTTAAGCGTGCAAAGCCTTTGCCGACGATAGGGGCGTAAATCGGTGCCGTCACTGTGGTTAGGTTAAATTTATCGACCGTTTCACCCAAGATCATACGAGACTTGATGATCTCAACCTCTGTCGTGGCAGAAGATTCTTGCGAGAATAGTTCGCCCATGTCGCCGACCATAGAAGAGATTCCACCAGAGCTTTTCTCTTCAATTTGAATCAGCGCATCGGCTTTGTAAATCGGTGTTGAAAGCAAAGCAAACGCGATACCGAACACAGCAAAAGCAAATGTGGTGACCAGGATTAACCATTTAGCGTCCAACAGGATACCTAGCAGTTTCCCTAAATCTATCTCATCAGAGTTATCTGTGTGTGATTGCTGAGAAGGTTGTGTTGTCATCAGATTGCTACTTCCTAAACTAATATTTTGAAGATAAGTGACGTACGGCTTACGTACCCTTACCTCTTATGTGATTCTATTGGTCACGATTCAAGCTTAACTGCTAAAGTCATCTAGATTAAATGACAGCATCCATTACAGTTTTTTCGCCCAAGCTTGCGCGGCTTCATCAATCAGCTTATAAGCGTGTTCAAACGCTTCTCGGCTTTGACGGTACGGATCAGGAATGTCTTTTTGGCCAATCCACTGACCAAACAACATGGTTTTACCACGTGCTTCCGGTGATATTTGAGTGAGCGCTTCTGAATGGCCCTTCTCCATCACCAAGATCAAGTCATATTGAGCGCAAAGCTGAGGCGTTACTTGCTGTGCTTGGTGGTTTTCTACATCTACACCATTTTCAGAGGCAATCAAAATCGCCGTTTCATCTGCTGGCTTGCCGATTAAACGGCTTTTTTCGGCGGCAATGCCCGCAGAAGCCACTTCTTTGTTGGGAAGCAATTTTTGAAGAACACGTTCTCCCGTCGGGGAACGGCAAATATTACCCACGCAGACCACTAAAATTTTGTTAAACATACGTTGCTTTCAACCATAATGAACTGATGAATATCATTAACTTATACACATGAAAAATCAGGTCGCACTCGACATGCGACCTGATTACGAATTTACCTTAGCCT
Organism: Vibrio sp. Isolate32; assembly: GCF_022397955.1. Lineage (GTDB taxonomy): Bacteria > Pseudomonadota > Gammaproteobacteria > Enterobacterales > Vibrionaceae > Vibrio. The sequence continues at coordinate 101,937 of NZ_JAKEUQ010000011.1, forward strand.
ATGGCCAATTACGTACACGTAGTGCACCTTCAGTCAAGTTATTGAACCCGTTGATGGTAGGCATTAATTGACCAATCACACGGTTCCAACGGCTGATCGGTGCTGCCGTGACGTAAACAATGTCGTAAGGTTTTAAATCAAACTCGGTACCAATCACTAAGGCTGATGCATCTTCCATATTCAGTTGATAAATATCCGCCATGCGTTCTGATTTATCATTGGAAGTACGGATGACAAACACACCCGTTGCGTCTGCAGTCAGCTCATTAATGCCACCAACATTGCTTAGCGCTTCGGTTAGGCTCATGCCTACGCGGTCAATTTTGAGTAGTTTAGGCTCTTTCACCTCACCCATCACGAAGACTTTTTGATTGTCATTACGCGGCACGTGAACAATATCACCCGCTTGCAGTAAGCGGTTTTGCATTAAGTCGCCGCGCTGCATTAAGCCATAAAGCGATAGGTTTTCTTCTGTACCATTGCGGGTTAATGAGACATTACGCCAATCCGCATCTTCTGAAAGACCACCTGAACGGTTCACGGCATCCAATAAGGTTAAAGGAATATTGGTGATTGGCTGTTGGCCCGGTTTAGACACTTCGCCAGTAATGTAAGTTTTTTTAGAACGAAACGCCGCTACGTTCACATCTACTTGCGGGCTTTCGATGTACTTAGCTAAGCGGTTTGCAATGTCAGTTCGAATTTCACGAACGGTTTTACCTGCCACTTCAACAGTACCAATGTACGGGTAGAAAATGGTGCCGTCAGCATGGACCCAGTTACCCGCTTCTGCGCTGCTACGGTAAGAACCGGCAGGTATGGTCAATTCAGGGTGATCCCAAATAGTGATGTTTAGGATATCGCCCACACCGACTTTATATTCATACTTTGCGATGTCTACGTCGAGTTCAGGGTTAGCTTGTGACACCGACAATTCGCCCGTTTGATAAGTCGATACTGACTGTGCGGTGAGTGGGTAAACGTTCACCACTTCAGAAATATCAGACTCTTGCTGATCTTCTGAAGTCTGGATCACATTCTTGCCACCAGTAGATAGGTGACTACCTGGGGTCGTACACCCTAAAAGCATTACAGGAAGGAGCGCCAAAAGGAGCCGATTTTTATTAATCTTCATGTTGACCAAGTTCTAGAAACGGAATGTGTTGTGATGCCCCAAAGGACATCCAAGGAAATTAAACGACTCATTTTAACAGCTCCGCAGTGTTGAATAGAGTTAAGAGCAACGGTTACTGTGAACCTGTTCCCATTTAGCATTAAAAGGAGACAAGACACGACCGCCCTCGCTCATGCGCGGCACCACAGTGCCTAGTGAATATGCACCTATCAGTGTGGATGCTGACTAGGAGATTCTTACCTAAAACGTAGCAAAACCGTGCGTCTTCGTACAGTTTATTTAATCCGTATGCATTATCCACAAGATTGTATTTATTATCAACCTAGTTGAATGGTTAAAGAGCAGATAAGAGCAGTATCGAGATACGAGTAAACGAGATGCAAAAGGCATAAAAGCAAGATACGGGATATGCTCTTTCACTGCTCTTCGTATCTCGCATCCCGAGCCCCGTATCTATCCTTTCTCGCTACTCATTACTCGAATCTGCCTTTCATTCTACTTAACGCTACTTGGTCTTTGGAACCAAGGTGAGCGAGCATCAGTTTGATCGAACAAGTTGTATTGTTTATTCAGTACTTGTCCACCATCACGCGTGATCGGTAACCAGGTGAAGCCAGCGCGGCTTGAGCTTGGTTTCACAGTGACTAAATCAAACGGAATCGATACGTAGAAGCCTTTGGTGTAGCTGCCTTCGCCGTATTCTTCGGTTGTCATATCGGTTAGGCTGACAAACGCACCGGCAATCACACCGCTCTTGAACTGCTTAGAGAAATCGATACGAGTACCAATATCACCCGCAAGGAATTTACCGACGCCGACTTTCAGTAAGGTATCGCTCAAGAAATCCCATTGTGGGGTGTAGTAACCCGTAATAAAGCCCGTCGTGCCTTTATCGATCACTTTGTACGTTCGGCTGCTGTTATCAGGGTTTACCTGGATCTCTTGATCAAACGTACCAAACCAGCTTTCAGGGTCTCGTTGGCTGATTGCGGTCATGTCTGCGCCAATGGCCCAGTTTTGGTTGAATGGACGATAAAGAATTTCGCCCCCCACACCCGCGAACATACTCTCTAGGTAACCACCGTAAGCTTGGGTATAGACACCGCTGCCATAGTCTTCAAACCAAGTCAGTTGTAAACGGTCTAAACGAACCGGATCGTCCACGTAAGAACGGAACAAGGTTCTTACTCTTGGCGTTTGGTCAGTGCCGTCGGATGGGACGGTATAGTTAAACTTGTCGTAGTTATCGACTAAGTTGACGTAAAGAGAGCCCGACAGTTCGACATTGTTGAACGCCCAAAATGAAGCATTGGTGTATAAGCCCAAGCTGTATAAGTAAAAGTTTTCAGCTGAGCCGAACGATTGGGCGAGGTTGGGTGCAATCGACACATCGAATCGTTCACGCCCATCGTGATAAATAACGGATTGCTTGCGCTCTAGTTCATGAGTGTTTGTTGCATCACTGGTTTGAGCGTTAAGGTAAGCATTGTTCGCCGCCGCTTTGAACGCTTGGGCATCTACCGTTGTCTCGGTGAGTTCCATCGACTTATCGTTTTCGATGATTTTGTAGGTATTAATGTAACTCGGTACCGCATTCGCGATCACGGTCGCACCGCGTTCAAGGGCGATATCTCGGTCTCGGTATTTAACCTGAGTGCCCTTTACTACAATACTGTTATCGTCGACTAAGATTTGCGCTTGTTCATAGCCTGCGACGGTTTCAAGTTCTTTCGCGAGGGCCGCCATATCAATATCATCAACCGTTTCAACGCCACTCGGGCGCAACTCTGCAGTTTCGGTATCTCGCCACATGGCATATATTTCATTGAAATTGGTAGAGAGATCGAAACCAAGGGTTAAGGTGTCACCTCGCTCATAGCTCACTTTCGCTGAGCCCCAATCCGTGAAACGGTACACAGCGCCCACGTTCCATGGCGTATGTTGTGTCATCTCGACACCACCACGTACTACTGGAAAATCTTGAGAATAATCATTGCCATCGTATTCAAGCTTTAAGGTTAGCGGCTTATAAGGAGTTTGGTATTCAAAGCCACCATAAATGGCTGCATCGCCTTTAAACCAGCGTCCAAAATCGACACTGCCACCATTGCCTTTAAAATCAGACGGGCGTTCACAATACTTGTCACTGGCTTTACACATTGGGTTGGTGAAGTTACCACTGGTGCCCATGTATCCCCAAGCCATGCCCAAGGTGAAATCCACAGGGCCAAAACGTTTGGTGGCCGCGACAAATTCGCCATCGAACAAGCCAGTACCGCCAAAGTCACGTACACCGACCGACACTTCCGGTAAATAATACCCTTCTTCGATTAAGCGCAATTTAAGGTCGATGCCTTTATCGGTGTATTTAGTACAGCCACTGAATGAGTTTTGAGAGCAATCTTGGTCTGCACTTCCGCTATATAGCAGATCTTGGACTTGTGTATAACGAATGGTGGTTTCCAGCCAAGGCATCACCTGTAAGCTCACGTTATAAAAGTAGTATTCGTTGTTAAACGAAGCACTCACGTTGAACTCACCTTCTGGTGCCATTCGGCCTGTCGGCATTTGCATTAAACCAACACCACCAAAGTTCATTTGCGATGTTCTGTATTCTGTGTCGTCGAACGATGATTTTTCTGCTCGAATCGAAGAGGAATCAATGGTTGTTTCTGTTCGACCTGCTTCTACAAAAGCCGTATCTGCATATACCGTCTGCGCAAATACCGAGCCACTGTGAGTCATTAACAAGGCACAAGTTACTGATGTGCACACTGCCGATAGAGGGAATGAATTCTGTTTCAGCATTACAGGCCAACCTTATGACGTAGTAAATCGACAATATTCTGGTTCAACGTTGAGTATTCCGACGGCAAAGCGTAAAACGCCATAAAGACGGTGGCACCTGGCGCTAAATAAACCGGCTGTTCGTTCCAGTATGAGTATGGGATGGTTTGCACCACACCATCTGGCTGAATCACATATGCCACACTTTTATCTGCGGACTCACCAATAAAGCCTTTCGGTAATGCATCGAGATAATCATTCAACGTTCCATGCTCAATCAGTTTCATTATTATCGACTCTTTCATTACCCCCATCAACTGAATGGATGTTGGTCGTTGTGGTAAGTACAGAGAGAAACCTTGCGTTTGAGCTTGAGTTGCCGATGTGTTTTCTATGGAAGTCGGCTGTTTATTGATAGGAGAACTTGAAACAAGCAGTGGATTCTTATCCGATTGCGAGATAACGGCATTGCGGTCTAAGTCAATAAACACCCGATTGAGGTATTGGAAAGCAGCTAATTGTTGCTTTACTAATTTTGCTTCTGGTTCTTCTAGCACCAAGGCATCTAATTGGCTAAATACGTCGCGCTTTTTTGTTTCGATAGCTTGAGTATTGGTTTTATCAAACAGTTGAGCCGAAAGGGGGAAGTAACCAATATCGCTATTATCGTTCACATTAGAGCTAGCATTCGTGTTAAAGCTAGAATTTGCATCGTCTAACACACGAAGCAGTCGAACACTAGTTTGATACTCAAGCGTCACACCTTGAAGAGGAAGCTCAACCGTTGTCTTAATCGAAGAAGCGCTGCCAAGTTTATCAACAAAAGCAGGCGTGTTCAGATTAGATGCTGCAGAAGCGTAACTAAAAGTGCACAGAGAGAACATCGCGCTTATGATTAACAGCGATTTCATCGGTAACTTGGCTCTCATCGTTAACTTAGCTCTCAAAACAGGCAACCAACTCCCCGTCATTTTTGAAGCGTGATTCATATAATTCATCATTTTCGTTCATTACCCTGGTTCGTTACTTACTTTGATCCGTTACTTACTTTGATAATGCTTAAGGACGGTTAACTCAAGCCTTGTCATATCAGGGCCTAAATACTGTATGGTTTTGACCACTTTACCTTTACTGTCGACCCAATACTCGTTGGTTATGTCTTGCTCTAACATTGGGAAGTTCACTTTTTCTTGGAATTTCTTAGTGTCGATAGAGGCTAACGGTGTTTCTACCGTTTCATTCCCTGCATACGTGCGGGTGATATTGGCTTTGTAGCCGAATCGATAATTAGGTTGCCAATCGTAAACCGCTTGCCACTTTTGGGCACCAGGGTTGGCAGACACATCAAACGCAGAAGAAGAATCTGGTGACGAGCTGTTTGCAGACGAGAACGTATTTAACGGTTGGAATGCTAAGCCAGAAAGGTTTTCGTAAGGAAGCAATAAGGTTTGTACGATACGCCCATTTTCAGTGACGATCATCGCTTTATCAGAAGACATCCACTTTAATTGCTCTGCCCCCGTTTGCGGGTTTTCATCGACGTACGCCAATACCATGAAGATTTTGCCTTGGTCATTCACTTCTGCATAAATGCTCGAATAAGGTAAAGTTTGAATGTACTCCTTCGACAGCTCAACATCAGAGCTTCCAAAAAAGGCTTCATCAAAAGTAGAATTAACGTCTTGAAACTGCTGAGAGCAACCAGCAAGGACAAGACCAAAAGATATGATTAGAGGTTTAAGCATGATGAGTTCTGCTTCCTAGCAATCTGGTTACTGCTGTCCAAATATGGAAATTAATCAATTAGATATAAAAAAACCACTTTATGCTTACACATAAAATGGTTTTAAACGCCTACTCAACAATTATCGAGTCGTTGTTGTCGTGGTCGCACCACTGTCGTTAGAAGCAACGGCTACTGCTGCTGCTACCGCTACTGCTGCTGTCGCTACTGCTGCTGTTGTTGCTGTGCCTGCTGCTGCTGCAGATGCACCAGTACCTGCTGCTGTACCAGTACCTGAACCAGCTGCTGCTGTTTCTTCAGCCGCAAATGCCGCGCCAGAAAAACTAACTACCAATGCCGCTATTAGAGCTATCTTTTTCATAATGATTTCCATTAATATAAACGTTTATATGTAGAAGATGATTTTCACATCTCCAATCAGTTGCTCAGCTTAAACAACTGATTGTACATCATAGGTAATAACCACAATCAAGTAAATGGATAAATCATAAGCAATACCTTATAAAGCACTGTTTAGGAAATAGCGTCACATAAAAAGACGGCTTTTTTGCGTAATTCAGTTTAGAGACGGAGCCGCCCGTTTCGTGTGTTTCTTAGTCAATACGATAAGTTTCAGGCATACCTAACCCAGTAAGCTTGTTCAACGCTTTTATCATCGCGTAAGTTTCACCCACTTGGGCATTGTAATCTCTTAAGCTCAATTGCCCTCCTAGCAGCTGCTTAACTCGATACATCGCGGTTTCTGAGAGTGAACGTTTGTGGTACCCATACCGCTCTTTCCAATACTTATTTGAGCCGTATAACTTCTGACAACTCACGGCGAGATTTCGAGGGTGACCCCGCCCCCAAAAGGCTGCCCCTTCTCTTGGGGGAACAAGCGCCATGGCTCCCTTAACGTTAATAGCAACAGACACGCTCTCGTATCATAAGCCCCATCACCAGATACCTCGAGGATACTTCGACGTTTTTGTTTCAGTAAGTTTAGGGATAACTTCCCCATCCGTAACCGACGAAAAACTTAGCTCGGCTGCAATAATTTCTGAGTGCTTGTATCGATGGCAATATGCAGCTTTCGCCAGACTCTACGCTTGCCATCTGTCCCGTGTTTTTTGACTTTCCATTCTCCTTCGCCATAAACTTTAAGGCTTGTCGCATCAATGGCTAGGTGCTGTATCACCCCTCTCGTTTTAGTCTTATGAGACCTCAACTTGCTTGGCTCTAAGACTGATGCAAGTGTAATGCGGACAACTTAACGGTACATGGGCTAACCTAAATATCGAGTCGATAAATCCTTGCAGCGCTCTCAGCGGCATAGAAAAAACGCGTTTCACCATAAGTGCTGTCGTGATGGCTAAATCACTGAACCGACGTGGCATCCTGCGCTTATTTTGTTTGTTTTGCGCCCACCCGCTTATTGCCTTCATCAATCCAAAAGGTCAAAGAGCCAAGGTTAATAAGTGATTGGTTGTATTGCTTCCAGTTGGTTGTTTTGTAAAGTGGTTTAGGCATGGGGCTACGAGAGATAGTGGACGTAGCAGATCAGATCCTAGGTTCTGGATTTAGTTCCATTGAATTACGCATCAAAGCCCAGCATTCCTCTAGATTAAAGAGACCGACGGCGAGGATTTATACATCAACATGCTTGCTCTGTATTATCCCATCCTTTCTCGCTATACTCCTACCCTATAATTTTTCGCCCAATAACGAATAAGAGTTCAAGACATGCAAGAGTTAGTTCCATTTGTTCAAGAGAATATGATTTTAGCCATCGTGTGGATCGGCTTGGTTGTTGCCATCATTGCGAACGTTATCAAGACATCAAATGCAGCCTACAAAGAGATCACAGCAGCGCAAACCACACAACTGATCAACCGTGAGAGCGGCGTTGTGGTTGATATTCGTACTAAAGATGAGTTCAAAAAGGGCCATATTACTGACGCACTTCACATTTTGCCGTCAGACATCAAATCAAATAACTTAGGTAGTCTTGAAAGCCGTAAAGCTGACCCAATCATCGTAGTATGCAAGACAGGTCAAACCGCTCAAGAAAGCGCTAACTTGTTAGTTAAAGCAGGCTTCGAAAACGTAAGCGTGCTGAAAAGTGGCCTAGTGGCTTGGAGCGAAGCTAATCTACCTTTGGTTAAAGGTAAGAAATAGTAAAAGGCAAAAAGTAAGCTGACCTGGTAAACTAACTTTCGGGTTTTGTTCGACAAATACAATGAACAAAGCCTTATTTAAATTTTTAAGGACAAGAAAATGGCTGAAGCAGCACAACAAGACGCACAACAGAACTTCGCAATCCAACGTATCTTCCTAAAAGACGTATCTTTCGAAGCGCCAAACTCTCCAGACATGTTTCAAAAAGAGTGGAATCCAGATGTAAAACTGGACCTAGACACTCAAAGCCGTGAGCTTGGCGAAGGCGTTTACGAAGTAATCCTACGTCTGACTGTTACGGTTAAGAACGCAGAAGACACAGCATTCCTTTGTGAAGTTCAGCAAGGTGGTATCTTCTCTGCAAGCGAAATGGAAGCAGGTCAACTAGCACATTGCCTAGGCGCATTCTGTCCGAACATCCTATTCCCATACGCTCGTGAAACAATCTCTAGCCTAGTGGTTAAAGGTACGTTCCCACAACTGAACCTAGCACCTGTAAACTTCGATGCTTTGTTCATGAACTACCTACAGAACCAAGCTCAACAAGCTGAAGGCGAGCAGGCTTAAGCCTCAAAGTAGAACTTAATTCTAACGATTCAATCGTTAGTTAACTTTTAAATGCATATCGTAACTTCTGCGATGTGCATTTTTTCTTTACACTGTACTAAGATAGAGAGCCTTCTAATTTAGTAGGAAGCTTTTCCAGAACTCTCCGATTTTCCTCATTATTTTTAGGTGGAAGCATGACAGACACAACTCGCCCGACCAACACGGCAGACGCTTACGGTAAAGACAGCGCTTACGGCAAGGAGATCGCCATGACAGTCATTGGCGCAGGTTCTTATGGGACATCTTTAGCGATATCTCTAGCCCGTAACGGTGCCAATGTTGTTCTTTGGGGACATGACCCTGTTCATATGAATCGCCTTGAATCAGAACGTGCTAACAATGAATTTCTGCCAAACATCGACTTCCCAGAAAGCCTGATCATCGAGTCGGATCTTGAGAAAGCGGTAACAGCAAGTCGCGACCTTCTTGTTGTTGTTCCTAGCCACGTGTTTGGCATCGTTTTAAATAGTTTAAAGCCTCATTTGTCAGCGAATTCTCGTATTTGCTGGGCTACAAAAGGATTGGAACCAGAGACTGGCCGACTACTTAAAGATGTCGCACTCGATGTGCTTGGCGACAGTTACTCTCTAGCAGTTCTATCTGGCCCTACTTTCGCCAAAGAACTTGCGATGGGTATGCCGACCGCTATTTCAGTCGCTTCACCGGATGGGACCTTCTTAAGAGAGCTTCAAGAAAAGATTCACTGTGGCAAGACATTCCGCGTATACGCAAACTCAGATTTCATTGGTATGCAGCTTGGTGGTGCAGTTAAAAACGTTATCGCGATTGGTGCTGGCATGTCGGATGGTATTGGCTTCGGTGCTAATGCACGTACAGCGTTAATTACCCGTGGTTTAGCTGAGATGAGCCGACTGGGTGCTGCTCTTGGTGCACAACCAGAAACCTTCATGGGTATGGCGGGACTTGGCGACCTAGTCCTGACATGTACCGACAATCAATCGCGTAACCGTCGTTTTGGTTTAGCGTTAGGTTCAGGTAAAGATGTTGATACCGCCCAAGAAGAAATTGGCCAGGTTGTAGAAGGTTATCGCAACACTAAAGAAGTTTGGTTACTATCAGAGCGCATGGGCGTTGAGATGCCAATTGTTGAACAAATTTATCAAGTGTTGTATCAAGGAAAAGACGCACACTTAGCTGCGCAAGATCTACTTGCTCGAGATAAGAAGTCAGAAAGATAGTAAGAGCAGTAACGAGATTCGGGTAATCGAGAGGCGAATAGCATGAAAATAAACTACCCGAAGAAAGTTTTCCAACTCGCTTGTTCCTCACTCTTAGAGATGACGTAAGTTTTGATTTCGTCATTCCAGAACTGAGGAACGAAGTATCTGGAATCTCGTCGTTCTTCGCATCTTTCAACTAGCTAAGCGTATCTGGTTTAAAAGAATGGACGGTAAAATGAAACACTGTGAACAACAAAAAGTTTGGCAATGCATTGTGAAGGAAGCTCGACAGCAGTCTGAGCAAGAACCTATGCTAGCGAGTTTTTATCATGCCACGATCATCAATCATGAAAGTTTAAGCGCTGCGCTTAGCTATATCCTAGCAAACAAACTAAAGACAGCTTCAATGCCGGCAATGGCTGTGCGCGAAGTGGTTGAACAAGCATTTAAGCAAGATCAATCGATTATTGATGCTGCTGCTTGTGATATTTGCGCGACGGTAAATCGAGATCCTGCAGTCGATATGTACTCGATGCCTCTGCTTTACCTGAAAGGCTACCACGCACTGCAAGGTTACCGAGTGGCTAACTGGTTGTGGAAGCAAGGCCGTATTGCGCTTGCCACTTACCTACAGAATCAAATCTCGGTTGCTTGCCAAGTGGATATTCACCCTGCAGCTCGTATCGGTAAAGCGATCATGCTCGACCACGCGACAGGCATTGTAATTGGTGAGACGGCTGTAGTCGAAAATGATGTGTCGATTCTTCAAGACGTGACTCTTGGTGGTACGGGTAAAGAAGGCGGTGATCGTCACCCTAAAATCCGCGAAGGCGTGATGATCGGTGCCGGCGCTAAGATCCTCGGCAATATTGAAGTGGGAGAAGGTGCTAAGATTGGCTCTTGCTCTGTGGTTCTGCAAGCCGTACCGCCTCATACTACGGTCGCGGGTGTCCCCGCTAAGATTGTTGGCAAGCCAAAGACAGATAAACCTTCTCTGGATATGGACCAAGGGTTCAATGGTCGATCACAAAGCTTTATCCATGGTGATGGAATTTAAGAGCAGACACGAGATACGAAGAACTAAAAACAGATGTGGATTCAATTCAGCTGAATTCGAAAAATTAAGAGCAGATGAATACAACTAAATGACGATAATGATGAAACACATTCGAGCTATCAGTCGAACTCTTCTTATATCAGCCAGCCTAAGTGCTGCACTTTTATCAACATCGTCATTTGCCGCGTCTCAAGGTGAACTGAAAGGTGTATCTAGCGAGATATCTCGCCAACAAAAAGCCCTCTCTTCTCAGCAAAAGAAGCTCGATAGCTTACAAGCAAGCCTAAAGAAACAAGAGCTGTCTATCGCTGCACTGGAAAAAGCCATTCAAGACAGTAAAAAGCAGCTTAATACGGCGAATGCAAATATTGCTAACTTAGATACTAAGATCAAAGCCCTTACTGCTCAGAAAAAAATTCATACCGATAAGTTAGAGCAACTGATTCAGACTTACTATATGACAAGTCGCGCCAAAGCCTCATCTCACATTCTCAACACGGGTGTCGAAGAAGATCGCATCAGCCATTACTACCAACATCTTGCTAAAGCCCGTTCTACAACAATCAAAACAATTGAACAAACACAACTTGAGTTAGAAGAGAGCCATAAACAGCGCCAACTTGAACAAGAGCAGATCGCGGCTCTGTTAAAACAACAGACAACAAAACGCGACAAATTAGCCCAGACTCAAACTCAGCGTAAAAAAACTGTCGGCAGTATTAAAAGGAACATCTCAGGAGACAAAAATTACTTAGCCGAACTTCAGCGTAATGAAACTCGCCTAAAAGCCGAAATAGCCAAAGCAGAGAAAGCCGCTCGTGAAAGACGTAATGTAGTCCCGATGGATGGCCTAGCAAAACGTAAAGGTAAGCTCCCTTGGCCGATCAAAGATAAAGTTCTGCATAACTACGGTTCACGCCAAACTGGTCAAATTAACTGGAAAGGCATGGTGATCAATGCCAAGTACGGGCAACAAGTAAAATCCGTTTACTCAGGCACGGTGGTATTTGCGGAGTATCTGCGTGGTTATGGTTTAGTGGTTCTTCTCGACCATGGTAAAGGTGATATGACGCTCTATGGCTTTAACCAGGCACTACTCAAGAAAGAAGGTGACAAGGTTAAAGCGGGTGAGGCTATTGCTCTAGCCGGTGACACTGGCGGCCAAACTCGTCCATCACTGTACTTTGAAATTCGTAGAAACAGCCAAGCTCAAAACCCTAAGAGTTGGTTGGTTAGGTAAGAGCGGAGCCGGGATTCGAGTATAGTTCGCCGGGATTCGAGTATAGTTCTTCGTTGCCCGTCTCTCGCTTACTCGTCTCTTTCTACTTAGCGTTCAACGCCCTTACACCATCTTCCAATAATGTCAGCTGCTCAAAACCTTGCGCGGTCGCAATCGGTTTAACGGTCGCGATCATCTGCAGCATACCTTGGTGAACGACTTGCTCTGTGATTTGAGCTTTTGGAGACACAGCAGACTGATAGGCCAACCAACCCGACGCGATCAAATGAAGAGAAGTCACCATCGACTTCATTTCTGAATCGGTCGCTTTCAGCAAATTCAATTCAACGAAAGCCCTCATGATATCGACAAGGTTAGTTTGTAATTTTTCTTGCACAGCCATGTAATCGAGGTGAAGTTGCTCGTCACGAGACAAGATTTCAGGGAGGTTTGCATAGAAGAATCGGTACTTCCACATCAGCGTGAAGATAGAATCTAAGTAGCGCTTTAGTAGCGTCAGGCTTTCTTGTTGCCCTTGAATCGGTGTGAACCTTTCAAGCAACTCTGTCGAATAAAGAGTAAAAATATCACGGACAATTTCTTGCTTGTTACGAAAGTGGTAGTAGAGGTTACCAGGGCTGATTTCGATGTGCTCAGCAATATGATTGGTCGTAATACTGCGCTCACCATGCTCATTAAAAAGCTCTAAAGCAGCGTAAACAATCTTGTCACGTGTTTTCATTAGTCATTAGTATCCCTGTCCGTTTAGTGGTTCAGTATATCGCCACTAAACGGATAGATCGAGCTGTTAACATCTGGTCTAATTAGCGTTAGCTAAAATTCGCCTTCAATAATCACAGCTGTAATCAATAGCGATTACAATCAATCACTACCAAACAGGTCTCGTGTGTAAACCTTATCCGCAACGTCTGATATTTCTTCTACCATTCTGTTAGATACAATCACATCCGATACCGCTTTGAACTCTTCAAGGTCAGTATAAACTTTCGAGTTAAAGAAGTGATCTTCTTCTAACACCGGTTCGAACACGACGACTTCAATACCTTTGGCTTTCAAGCGCTTCATAATGCCTTGAATCGAAGAAGCACGGAAGTTGTCCGACCCGGCCTTCATGATCAAACGATAAATACCTACAACTTTAGGCGAGCGCTTAATAATTGAATCCGCAATGAAGTCCTTACGAGTGCGGTTAGCATCGACAATCGCACCGACAATGTTGTTTGGTACATCTTGATAGTTAGCTAACAGTTGTTTAGTGTCCTTTGGTAAGCAGTAACCACCGTAACCAAATGAAGGGTTGTTGTAGTGGTTGCCAATGCGAGGGTCTAAACCCACACCTTCGATGATCTGACGAGAATCCAAGCCATGTGCTTCCGCGTAAGAATCAAGTTCATTGAAGTAAGAGACACGCATCGCAAGGTAAGTATTTGAGAACAATTTTACCGCTTCGGCTTCTGTCGAGTTAGTAAACAAAACATCAATGTTCTCTTTCTCCGCGCCTTCCACTAAAAGGTTGGCGAACACTTTAGCACGTTCAGAGCACTCACCAACGATAATTCGTGATGGGTGTAGGTTATCGTAAAGGGCTTTACCTTCGCGTAAAAACTCAGGTGAGAACATAACGTTTTCGCAACCTAGCTCTTCTCTTATCTGCGCGGTGTAACCTACAGGAACCGTTGATTTAATCACCATTACCGCATCAGGATTTATGCTCATAACATCCTTAATAACAGACTCAACAGAGGAAGTGTTGAAATAGTTACTTTTAGGATCATAATCGGTAGGGGTTGCGATGATAACGAACTCGGCATCTTTATATGCAGCCTTGTCTGTTGTGGCTCTAAAGTTAAGCTTCTTACTCGATAAAAAGTGTTCAATCTCACTATCAACAATCGGTGATTGTTTCTTATTAAGCATTGCAACTTTTTCTTCAATAATATCGACAGCTACGACTTCATGGTTTTGTGCCAATAACATCGCATTTGATAAACCCACATACCCCGTACCGGCTACTGCAATCTTCATGATAATACCTATAGGTTTGAGCAATTAACTCAACAAAATTTATAACTTAGATTGCCATATCATACTCCGGTTGGGGAATTATTCCACTAGCCCGCCTTGTCCATTCCTTGCTATACTCGTGATAGTTTTGTATTCAAAAGAGTTAGAGAATTATGATTATCGTAACGGGTGGTGCTGGCATGATTGGCAGCAATATTGTTAAGGCGCTCAATGAAGCAGGCCACAACGATATCCTAGTCGTCGACAACTTAAAAGACGGTAAGAAGTTCAAAAACCTTGTCGACCTAGACATCACCGATTACATGGATCGTGACGATTTCCTAACTCAAGTGATGGCTGGTGATGACTTTGGTCATATTGAAGCGATTTTCCACGAAGGTGCGTGCTCTGCGACCACTGAGTGGGATGGCAAATACATGATGCTTAACAACTATGAACACTCAAAAGAACTGCTTCATTACTGTGTAGAACGTGAAATTCCATTCCTATATGCCTCTTCCGCTGCAACGTACGGTGAAACTGATACATTTATTGAAGAGCGCGAATACGAAGGTGCATTGAACGTCTACGGCTACTCAAAACAACAGTTTGATAACTACGTTCGTCGCCTAACGGCTGATGCCGAAGCGCACAACGAAACACTTTCACAAATCGTAGGCTTTAGATACTTCAATGTTTATGGCCCGCGTGAACAACATAAAGGCAGTATGGCATCCGTTGCCTTCCACCTGAACAACCAAATGAACGCCGGTGAGAATCCAAAACTGTTTGCCGGCAGCGAGACTTTTAAGCGTGATTTTGTCTATGTCGGTGATGTGGCGGCTGTTAACCTCTGGTTCTTAGAAAATGGTGTGTCTGGCATTTTTAACCTAGGTACTGGCAACGCTGAGTCTTTTGAAGAAGTCGCAAAAGCGGTAATCAAACACCACGGCAGGGGAGAAATTGAAACCATCCCATTCCCAGAGCACTTAAAAGGCGCTTATCAAGAATTCACTCAAGCTGACTTAACGAAGCTACGTAATACAGGCTGCGATATTGAATTTAAGTCTGTCGCAGACGGCGTTGCCGAATACATGAAGCTTGTTAACCCACAGTAAGTTATCAAATATTGATTTAATGACGGCCTCTTGTTTGGGCCATCATTATAAAAATATGATCATTTCCTGAGTAGCGGGCTAATACCTCGCTCCCTTAATAAAAATATAGTGTATTGATGACCACACAACGCAATGACTTTGATCCAAAAGCATACAATCCTGAGTTTGAATGGGGCTTTCTAGCACCTAAATATTGGGGTACTTGGATCGCAGTGCTAGCCTCTTCGTTAGTTTGCTTTTTGCCTGATAGGATTCGTTTAGCTATGGCTAAATTTATTGCTAAACAAGCCGTAAAAATAAAGAATAAAGCTAACCGTCGAGCTCGTGTAAACCTTGAGATGTGTTTTCCTGACCAATCAATCGAAGAGCGCGAAGCACTCCTTTATAAGTCATACGTTACATCCATCTCATTTTTGATGGGCTTTGCATCTCTGACACTCAAAGGCAAAGATTGGTTAGAGAATAACACCTCGATTAACGGCCTGAACAACCTAACCGATATTACGGACAGTGACGAGAATGTTATCTTGTTAGTGCCACATACATGGGCGATCGACATCCCTGCAGTATTACTCGCGTCACGTAATCTTCCGGTGTCTGCAATGGCGAAAGCCCAGAAAAACAAGCTCAGTGACTGGCTCATGCATCGACAGCGCGTACAATACGGCGGTCGAGTTTATGACCGTAGTGGTGGTATCAAGCCTTTTATCAAATCAGTAAGGGATGGCTACCTAGGTTATTACCTTCCAGATGAAGATCTTGGTCGTGAGCACAGTGTCTTCGTTGATTTCTTTGCTACACAAAAAGCTACTATTTCAGGCCTTGGTCGACTATCTAAGCTAAGCAAGGCTAAAATTGTCCCTCTATTTGCTCAATATGATAGCAACACAGGTCAATACACATTGGACTTCTACCCTGCTCTACCCTTCCCAACAGGAAGCGAAGAACAGGATGCGCGTATGATGAATCAATGTATTGAAGATTACGTGAGCAAAAAGCCTGAGCAATATATGTGGATATTGCGTTTATTAAAAACTCGCCCAGACACAGATAAAAACCCCTATGCTAGGTAAATTCGAACGAGCTTTATTAATGAAAAATAATATTATTAGTAGTTTAATATTACTCCCTTATTTTTACCTGTTCACCTTTATCGCCATATTACCTGGCGGTGAAAAGAATATGGTCGTTGGGGCCCTTATTTCTATCTTTGCAAGTTTAGCTGTGGTATCAAAAAAAAGCATAAAGCAGAACTTATCTAATTATACATTTTGGATCGTTCTGTTATTTACCGCTTTCATATCTCTAAAATACCTATTGCAAAGCGCAAGCCCAAGTATGCTTAGAGCTACATTATCAGTATCACTACTTATGCTTGTATTTCCTATACGGCTAATCAATCAACGCTCTTTAATGTGGATGTCATTTGTTGGTTCGATTGCCCTTACAGCTTTTATAAGCTATCACCTACTGTACTTAGGTACACGCCGAGGAGAACTTCTTCTCAATGCAATCCCATATTCCACTATCTGTGGAGCTATAGCTATCCTTGCTCTCTATCAATTTATAGAGACAAAGAAATTACTACCTATCGCGACCACACTGCTGTCAGTTAGCAGTATCCTAATATCGGAAACCAGAGGGGTTTGGTTGGCTCTGTTATGCGCATTCTCGATTTTGCTCTTTTTTTATCTCAGAACCCAAAAAAAGCGTTGGAAAATTTTAGGAGTAATGCTCACCATTTTCTTTGCTATATCTTTTGTATTCAAAGACCAACTAACTGAAAGGTATGAGAGAACGGAAAAGGAATACGCTGCGATTCAAAGTGGTGATTATGGCACATCTATCGGTCTAAGAGTTCAGATGTGGCAAGCAGCAACAGAGATTGGTAAACGCAATTTTTGGATAGGTGCAGGGTCAGAGCACAAAAAGGTATTCTTAAATTTAGTTGATGAGAGGTTAATCGAGCCGAGTCTAGCTAAATTCCACCCAGATCAGTATCATAACCAGTTTTTTGAAAACTTCGCAAAAATGGGAATTATTGGATTAATTTTTACATTGGCGTTGTTTTTTGTACCGCTATATTACGCAGCAACCAGAAGAAATGAAAAAAGCAGCTTAATATTTTCTTTAGTCGTTTTCTATTTTATAGCTTGCTTAACTGATTCACCACTTTGGTATGCAGAGACGAATTTAATGTATTTGATGCTGATAATTCCGCTATGCAATGATCAACTCTCTTTCAAACCCCAAATAAATACGAACTAATATGAATATTTTAATTTTTAGCTCCTATAAAGATGCATGGAATAGCGTTAGACCCGAAGCCGAAATGTTCATTGAAATGTCTCGTCTTGGGCATAATATTACGATTGTAACTCAAGGTGATGCTGACTATGTTACCCGATTCATAGATTGTGGTATCAAAATCATAGACTGCTATCCAAAGAAAAAAATTTGCTTATCGGCAATAAAAGTGCTTCGTACTGAGCTAAAAAATAAAACATATGACATTGTCTATGCGATGAACTCTAAGACTATACCAAATGCAGCATTCGCTTGTATCGGGTTCAAAAAGACTCGACTAGTGACATACCGAGGGACAGTTGGTGGGCTCTACCGTCATGATCCATCAGCTTATCTAACTCACCTACACCCACGAGTTAATGGTATTAGTTGTGTAGCCCAAGCGGTAGCTGATGACGTAAAAAAACGAGTTTGGAAAATTAAAGACAATGTCAAAACCATTTATAAAGGTCATGACATGAGTTGGTACCAAGCTAAACCTGCAGACCTCACTCAATTAGGTATTCCCAA
The DNA here is from genome assembly GCF_022397955.1 of Vibrio sp. Isolate32. Classification (GTDB taxonomy): domain Bacteria; phylum Pseudomonadota; class Gammaproteobacteria; order Enterobacterales; family Vibrionaceae; genus Vibrio. The sequence continues at coordinate 119,786 of NZ_JAKEUQ010000011.1, forward strand.
AGATTCAATTATTGTAATTTGTATCGCTAACGCACGACCAAGTAAAGGTGTACACATACTTCTAGACAGTATGCGCCAACTCGTTGATATTCCTAATCTACATCTTGCTCTCGTTGGGAGAGATATGGATACGCCCGAAAATCTATTGCTGTCAGAAAAAAGTGGCATGGCAAAACGTATTCACTTTTTAGGTTATCGAAAGGATGTTCCTGAACTGCTAGCAGCAAGCGACATCCAAATCCAGCCATCGATCAGCGGAGAGGGGCTACCCAAAACTATCATTGAAGCAATGGCAATGGGCGTACCATCAATAGTAACAACGACTGGTGGTGGTAAAGAACTCCTTTTAGATGGCGAATCAGGATTTGTTGTACCAGTTAAAGACAGCACTGCGATCGCCGAAAAAATTCGTCTTCTCAGTCAAAACAAAACCAAACGAATTGAGATGGGGGAAAAAGCTAAGGGAAGAATTCGTGACGAATTCTCCACTCAGGCAACAGCAGAGCAACACATTAGTTTTTTTAAATCTATAGTTTAAATACAGAATACAACTGTAGTTTGGCAAGCCAAACTACAGTTGTTGAAGTAACTGGCCAGCGTTCCAATTTTCTTTGATTTATAAAATGCACTTTTAGTGCCGTCATTCCGCAGCCAATTTCAGAATTAGAATAATGTGATCCAGTGATCGTTTGCAGCTGTTAGTACGACAGAACTCTTGACCGTGATCCTCAGTTTTGATCTATTACTGTTATTTAACGGTCACTTATTATGTCTACTGCTCAACCTGTCATTAAACGCTTGGACCACTTAGGGCTAATCGCTGCTTTCTGTCATGAAGTCGGTTTACCAGGCATTATTGATCGCATTATTCCCAAATACTCAGATCATAACGTCTCACATGGCGATGCTGTCTTAGCAATGATTCTTAACGGCCTTGGTTTTCACAGTAGAACGCTGCATATGTTCTCTGACTTCTTCGAGACGAAGCCTGTTGCTAAGTTGCTCGCTAAAAACATTGAAGCTCACCATTTAACTGACGATGTACTCGGACGCACGTTAGATGCTTTGTATGAAGCAGATGTGTCAGCGCTTTACCAAGCGATTGCAGAGCATGTCGTTGATAATCTTAGACTTAAAACAGACTCTGTCCACCTTGATATCACTAGCTTTCATGTCGATGGTGAATACGCCCAAGACGAAGATCTTAATGCCATCAAACGTATGCGCCCCATGAACCCACGGGGCGGTGTTGTTAATGTTTGAAGTTCCAAGGTAGGAGCGCATCGATATCAGGCTCAGCTTTCGCGAGCTCTTTCATGCACTTGACTATGTAGTCGTAGAGGATAAGGCCGTTGGCTTTCGCTGTCTCGACGATGCTGTAAAGCATCGCGCTCGCATCAGCACCATTTGGTGTATTTGAGAAGAGCCAATTTTTTCTTCCAATGACCAGCGGTTTAATGGCGCG
>NZ_JAKEUQ010000012.1 GCF_022397955.1 Vibrio sp. Isolate32
GTGAAATGGGAAGAGCTAAGGCAACTCGTCATGGACGAGTTCGCGATCTTTAAAGGACATCGATATGCCACGGTCATCGCTGACGCAAAGACTCACCAAGTCATTTGGATAGGATTAGGTCGTAGCCGCAAAGACATACGGCCGTTCTTCGAGCAGCTAGGTGAGCATGGGATAAATATCGAAGCCGTCGCGATGGACATGAATACGGCTTTCGATCTTGAAGTTCAAGCGCACTGCCCGAACGCAAAATACGGCTCTTACAATTAGAAGAGCCGTTAGTTTGTGAGCCCCTGTTGTGTAATTAAGTGATCAGGCAGGCTCTTTAAAGGTTTTAACCGCGTCATTCAGAGCTTTTTCACGATCTCCTAATGTCTTTTGAGCTCTAGTGATTATTGGGTCTAATATAGCTTGTTCTTTAGCTACTTCTTCTAAAGACATTGTTGCAATATCAGCGGTGAATTTTTCCTGTACTTGCGTAATTGCTAGAGCGGCGTCAGAGGCTGATTTAGCAAGTGATTGAAGAATAGATATCTCCGCTTCGGTCTCTAGTTTTACTGCATTGAATACGACTTCGTATTGGATGTAGTAAGTGTATATTGAACTGCCACTAAAAATTTTTGCGTTATCTGACTTTTCAACAACCGCGTAGACGAACATATAAGTTCCAGGGTTGATTTGTTCTGCTGAAAATCCCTCAGAAAAGGTGTCTTCAGAGGAAGTGTCAAGATTGTTGAGGACAGAGGAGACGATTCCGAGCGCAGCCGCTGCCATTACGTTTTCACCTCCTGTTGCAACAGCAAGCGCTGAGGAAGATAAAGAGCTAGTAGCATCCTTAATCTTATTACCATCAACTTTTGCTTTAGTTTCACCGGAATCTACATCTTTTGCTTTCGACGGATCTGTCAGCATACTAGCAAAAGCTTGCACTACTTTATCGATACGTGTGAAGGTGGATGTAAAAGAGCCACTGTAATCGTAGGAAGATCCCACAAGTAGAGTGTCGCTTTTACTCAGCGAATCACCAAATACTTCTTTGTTCAATGACTCTATTTTTTTAGTTCCTGAAGAAACGTATTTGCTTTCCACAGTTCCTTTTTGTTTTTCTACAAACGCGTCAAATTCTTTCTGATCTGATACTTTTGAATTACCCATAATAAATTCCTTTTTCTATTAAGTTGATTTAACGTTAAGCCGTAATTGAGTCGGGATCGTATGAGAACTTGACACCAGAGTTTTTAAACAAAATAAAGATGTCTGATGCATTTATATCTGATAAAAGAGCATGATTAGGGAACCCTGGTTGTGCGTTTGAAGTGATTGTTCCGTGTTTTTTAAGAATCGAATCTTTTGATATTAAGGTGATTTCACCTTTACCGATTCCTGTTATTCCGTCTGATACATCTCTACTTCTGTAGTCCATCGACTTTGCTTCGAATAGAGCAATACTTGCATTCATAAGAATGCCTTGCGTAGTAATTTCATTTCGTTTTTCTAAACGCTCTATGAAATTTGACTCGTTGGTGATGGCGCCTCTGAAAGCAACAATATCCATGTATTCATATCCTATAATAGGTATTAGAATGCAGGGTCCATTAACGAATGGTTATCCTGCTAACTGAAGTCAACTGACGTTGACTAGAAAAATATAGGACACTTATTGCATATTACAAGGAGTTGGCATAGCTTTTTCAAGCTAACTTAAGCAAGGTGCACAAATTTGTAAACTCACTCTCAAAAGTGAGTGATATAAATAGTAGATATATAAACTACAAGCGTAACTTGAACGGTAAACAGTTGCTCAGTAATTTATTCTTGATTCTCTGAGCATTGATCGATTTGATATCAAACTCTGTGCCTTTTGAACTTGGTTAGGTGAGCATGAATTAGTGTCGACTTGTAGGGATATTGCGTTTTAAATTACTGAAATTATGAACATAAAATGTACATTTAGGTTTGATGTTGAGCTTCGAAATAGTCATTTGGGGTTCGAAGTTAAATATTCCAAAGTAATTAAGGACACTCCTCCTAACTCGAAGATATCTAGAGGTTGGAGCTTACTGTGGCGAATAAAATCGTGATCTGTAGCCACACCTCATGCAACAAATGAATATAAACCTTAGAAATTTTGCTGTGCTTCACAGTTTTTTAATTTTGGGAACTTACATTGGGGAACAAATCTGACGTGAACATTTATCGACATAGGGTCTCTACATGAAAAAGAACATTATCATCCTCGCTCTTGGTGGCATGCTAGCCTTTGGCGTAACCCCATTTTCTTTTGCTGCTAACGATGACACAGTTCAAGCTTCTGCCGATTACGCGCAGTTAGTCACTAAGCGACAAGTTGTCGATCAATTGCTCCTTGATGCTCTGCAGGCGTTTAAGTCTCCGGCAAGAATTTCCCATGCTGGCTTCACGGCCAAAATGCCAAGCAATATGGAAATTGTGACCAACCGATTGTTAGAAGCGTACCAGTTAGAACCTTACCGTACCGACTTGCTGATCTCCGCAGCAAACGCTCAGATCTATAACAAGAATGCAGAGCGCGCTATTGAGTTGTTTGAGCAAGCTCTGACGGTTGCACCAGACGATGTCGATCTTCATGCTTATCTTGCGGTTTGGCAGCGATTTGAAGGTAATGAAAGTGAATCCAACAAACACATGGAAAAGCTAGAAAGTCTGAATAAAGGTAAGGCAGAAGATATTAAACGTATTTTTGCTACGGTCGATCGCGTGTTAGAAACACCACTTAAAGAATCTGCGGACAAAGGTTTGCTTGATGATCACGGCGCTATCGTGACTCTAGGTTACGCGTTGAATCCAGACGGCTCAATGCACCAAATCTTGATTGAGCGTCTTGAGACGACATTAGCGATGGCTAAAGCGAATCCGGATGCGATGATCGTGTTAACGGGTGGCGTGCCGAAGAACCGCAAGACTGAAGGCAAGTTGATGGCGGATTGGCTTATCGAGAAAGGGGTAAGCAAAGATCGCATTATTGAAGAGAATTATGCGACCAGCACGGTAGGTAATGCCTTATTCAGTAGTTATGCGTTAGCTCGCCACAATATTAAGCACGCGACTATTATTAGCTCGGCAAGCCACGTTCGCCGTGGTCAAACTCTGTTTGAAGTTGCAAGCTGGCAAACCGGCCCTCAGGGCATTACCTTCGATACAGTTTCATACCCAGACAAGCCACTTGCAGCACTTAAGACAGCGAGTGATGGTGAACTGTTAGGTATTTACCGTGATGCCCTTAGAACTTATGGTATGTGGAGCTACCGTTCTTATCCATTAGAGTCTCGTTAAGCTTAAGGCTACTTTATTATTCGGAAGTCTAAGTTGTTGGTACAATCGAGCACAGCTAGATGATATGCTGTGCTCCTATTTTATTTAGTGTTTCAAAGGTAAAAAGATGAACCCGATTCTAGCAATGTTGAAAGAGAACAATATTAGCGATGAGCAGATCAGCGAGCTATTCCAAACGTTGACTGAAAACCCTCTTGCAGCAATGGCGACGATCAGCCAACTTGGTTTACCACAAGACAAGCTTCAAATGCTTATGGGTCAGGTAATGCAAAACCCTGAGCTAATCAAAGAAGCAGTTGCAGTGCTTGGCCTAGATTTTTCTAAGGTTGAAGCCGCTAAAGAGCAATTTCAAAAATAATTGAGTGTGAAGGGGCAATTTAGTTAGTGAGAGATAGCCAGCTAGGTTAACTGTTCTTAGCTATACCAATCAGACTTGAGTAAAAAGCCGTTTGAGTTGTAATACTTAAACGGCTTTTTTGGGCCTGCATAGAACAGGCTAGACAGGGGAGACGACAAACAATCGCCAGCGCGATGTAACTCCCTCGCTTAAATCATGTGATTATATTTTAACACTCATGCATCAATAAACTGAATTCCGGCGTTGCCCATGAAATCTAGCTTAAGTATTCGATCTTACACCAAGCCATTTTATAATAAAGTTTCTTAAAACTGCTGTCGTGACTTACATCTGGCGACAACAGTACTTAAGTTGGTTTATCAGCACGCACGTTATTGTTTACGTACTTGTTTTCATGACGTGTGGCTTACAGGTCGACCATAATGGTCTTAGTCGTGATCCCGCCTTGGTCATCGATGATTCTTAGTTTCACTTCATGCTTTCCGTATGAAGGGAAGATAGAAGTGAATGTACGACCTCGTTTCACTTTACCATTTGGTAATGTCCACTCTGTATCGACAATTCGACCATCGCTGTCTGAACTTGTTGACCACATTGTGACCCAACGACCCAAGTGAATGTACTTAGCGCTTGCTTCAGGAAGCGCGTTGGGAACCTCAACATTAACGAGTGAGCTAAACGATGCGTTAGCGCCTTTGTCGTCGACTACCGTTAGGCTGACTGTGTACTCGCCGGTTTCTTGGTATGTCCACGTTGGCGTGATTTCACTGCTTGTTACGCCGTTCCCGAAGTCCCATAGGTAGCTGATGATCTCGCCATCTTGATCTGAGCTGAAGTTACGGGCTGATACGTTCAATCCATCCGTATTGAGTTCGAAGTTTGCTGTTGGCGCAATGTTGTGTTGGCTTACTTTCGATAGACGTATAACACCATATTCGTTGTCATCGCTTTGGTTAACAATGTCTATCACCAAACCAAACTTAGTCAAAATACGACCTGAATCAGGAGCTTGTGGTGATGTGTAATCTTGGTCATCAGAGAAACTTGCTGTACTCACTAGGCTCGTGTCCTGGAGTACATCATTGTCACTGTTTACAAGACGCATTGGAGTATGGTCTTTCAGTGAGAACGCAGCATCACGAACTTGGTAGCGTGTTTGAGCGGCTTTTCCTGAGTTTTGCCAAATCATGGCATTTTGGTCGGCATCGACCACACCCAACCAACCTTCACCAGGGTGTTTGCCTACCCAGTTATCTGTGAGTGATTCATCGACATACCAAATGATCAGGCCTGGATCGAACGACATGAGTTGACCCATGCGCTTGATATTCGCCAAGCCTTCATCCACGTCCATGTGACTACGCCATTGGAGTAGGTAGTAGTGTTGAGCTTGATGGAAGCCATTACTTAATTTGAAGCCATTGAGCGCAAAGCTAGAGTTATCTTCGCCGTCATCTACCGCAACCGTGTCACCGTCAACAACAAGGCTGAGTTTGTCTAAGTAGAAACCTTCCATGGCTAAGCCGCCATCGGTGATGTATTCGAACGACAGTTCTACCTCTTGGCCAGCCCATTGAGAAACATCAAACTCAGCATCAACCCAACCGTTTGACTCGCCACCAACCGCTGGAACTAGACCGGTATTGTATGGGTCATCCATAGAGGTGATGTTGCCTGCGATGGCTTGTCCGTTCACAAGGATACGAGCAAAGTCATAGTCTTTCTCGATTTGGTACCAAGTTTTGAAGGTAAGCATTGCTGATTCGCCTGCCGGGATTTCCAACTTGCGGGTCATGCTATTTTTTAGGTCGTCGCCTTTCTGAGAGTGGAATGAGTACTCACCCTCGAACGGTTTCAGACCTTCAATTTGTTTCTCTGGAAGGTCGACCTTAATCATGTTCGGGCGGTCGTTATCTGTCGTGTGGAACAAGGTGTAAATTTGTGGGTTATCTTCTAGGTCATTAATTGAGATTTGATCATCGTTAATCCAGCGACCACCAATCGATTTTTGTAAGAAGTGTTTTGCCCACGAGCTGAATGCAGTCGGTTGTGTACCACCGATTTGACCAGCCCAACTGCCTGAAGACATGATAGACCAATAGGAGACAGGTTCACCTTTGCCTGTGTATTGTGTGTCGTACTCGTCTGGCAGACCTAAGTCATGGCCATATTCGTGCGCACAAACACCGGCAGCAGCATCGATCGGCTGAATCGTGTAATCAAACGCCGCGTACTGGCCGCCAAAGCGGTCTGGAAGTGAGCTTGAGGTACCTTCGAGTACATGTGTGCGACCAAGGTTGAACCGGTGAGACCAAATTGCATTAGGGCCTAACACGCCACCACCGGCCTCTTCGCCTACAGAGGCATGGAATACCATTAGGTGATCAATTACGCCATCTGGCTCACGGAAATTTCCGTCGCCATCGTAATCGTAACGATCTTCTATATCGTAATCAGCAAGGTTGATGCTAGGGTCTTGCGCCAACTGGTCAAGGGCTTCACGCACTAACTCTTGGGCATTCAAGTCATTGTCCGTAGTAGGGGAGTTACCACCATAGAAAGCGACAGGTTTAGAAGCACGATACCAACCTGCTGCCTGACCAGCCACACTGTAACTGTCACCCGATTCGCTTTGATAATACTGGCGCATCGAGATTAAGTTTTCGCCATTTGGCCCAGTATAGCCTGTGTCTGAAAACAACAGCTCTTGGTAGTGTTCAGGATTGTAGCTCTCGTAGAGCATTTGGGTGTGCTCTTTGGTTAACCTGTTGTCATCCCAGTTTAAGTCGGGAAAGTCGACAAGTAGCGCGAGCACTTTGTCTGTGCGCTTAGTGCCGACTTCCAGAGCAAAAACACTCGCTTTTTTAACGCCAGACTCTTTTTCGATGGCTTTGAGTATTTTTGCTCGTTGTTCCAGTGCTTTTTTACCAAATTGAGCATCACCTTTAAAACCAGAGTTAATCTTGTTTTTTAGATAACGGTCAAGTGCACCATGCTTTACCGCATCGGTTGCATTTTGGTCAACTAAGCCCTGTCTTACTAACATTTCAATTAGCTTATCTTCATTAACAACACCAAGATCTATTGGTGTTTTGGCATAACTACTGACGCTAAATAGAGTAAGCATTGCTGAAGCGAGCAATGTTTTTCTCATTATTTTCATTGTATTTCCTTTTTATATTTCCATGTCGATGTTTGTATCAACTAGCCTTATTCGGTTCGATTGTCCGATTTGGATTTATACACTCTGTTGGTGTTTTATTTTTCTGACGTTTGTTTTCTATCTCTTTATATTTTTTTGAATCAAACTGGTGGCTCTTTTGGGCTTTTGCATTGAGATAGATACGCAAAGCCTCTTGGTTGTCCTCATAACTTAAGCCGGGACAGATAACGCCTTTTTCTATCAATGAGTTAAGTAATGGTTCATCATTATCAATAGTGGAAGCCTGTGACAGTGATGTAAAGAAAAGAACCATTAAGGTCATTGTTTTCAGAGGCATAGATAGTAGAGCCATTAGTTTTGATTATGCAACAAAATATATTTATAAAATCAACCAATCAAATGAATGTTTTTTACAAATCATTGTTCGTTCCGTTTTCAACATTAAGAGTTAATATCAATTAGTGAATGTAAATTATCGTATTATCAGTTATTTATTTTGTTTTGGTGAATTTATAGTTGATGGTTTTAATATTTAATGTCGGTGTGGTTAATATGATTATTGTCGCTAGCGTTAATCGAGGTAAGGCTTTAGATAATAATAAAAATACCACTATATTATTTTTTGATATAAGAATAATGAATTTTATTGTCAGACCAATAGTGAATTATTAGTGTTGAAATTATTTTCACTTAAAATTTCAGTATTTCTTTGATTTCGGAGAGGTGAACATGCTTTTAAAAGGTATGCTAAGCCAAGTTAAGGGGTGGAACGGCTGGTGGTTGTGCGATAACAGACAGCAACGTTGAATTCGCTGTATCACGGATAAATTATCGACCGAAAAGTGTTTAGACTTCAAGCAACCCGCTATTGTCTTTAAAGAAATGGTATTGGCTGCTTGATATTGGAGAGTGTCACACATCGCAGTTGAATTGGGGGGGAACTAGCTTAAATTCGTATAAATAGCAGGCATTTACACAAAATGTGACGTTCACATTTTGTCATAACTTTAATAATTGTATATATTCCTCGCCTAAAATAATAATTAACAAAAGTTAATAACAATGATTGTCAGTTCATCTTCTTCATCTCGTGAAACGTTATTCAGCGAGCACGAGCAACTAGTGTCAACGACGGACCTTAAAGGCGTGATTACTTACAGTAATGATGCTTTTTGCCGTATCGCAGAGTACAGCCAACAAGAATTGCTAGGACAACACCACAATATTGTGAGGCATGGTGATATGCCTAAGGCTGCTTTTGCCGACATGTGGTTAAACCTTAAGCAAGGTAAAGCGTGGCGCGGTATCGTAAAAAACAAAACTAAATCCGGTGGTTTTTACTGGGTAGATGCTTATGTGACGCCAATTTACGATAATGGAAAGGTGAGTGGTTACCAATCTGTACGTGTAAAGCCTAAAAACGAATGGGTACAAGTTGCCGACAAAGCATATCAAGGTCTATTGAAGGCTGAGAAATCTGGTCGTCAATGGTCGCTGCAGATCAGTGATAGTGTTCGTTATGCTGTGTTGCTTGGCTCGTTAGCTGCACCATTGATTTCAAATCTTGTCGAAGTAGGGCAAATGTCCCAATGGCTTTTGAGCTTACTACCTGTTTCTGCTCTTGCGTTGTTGTTCCGCCAAGAACTCATCGACACTCCTCTACAATTGAAGAAACTGCAATCAAAGTTCGATAGTGTGAGTCGCCTTGTTTATTCAGGGAACAGTAAGTTTTCTGTGGCTGATTTTCATTTAAAGCTCTTGTCCGCTCGCATACGTACGGTATTAGGCCGAATGACAGATTCAGCGAAGCCATTGCAAGATTTGGCTGACAATCTTAATGCCACGTCGTTTGAAGTGTCTGAAGCGCTAGATCAGCAAACAAAAGACATTCTGCAAGTACGCGAGGCTACCGAAGAGGTTGAATTAACCGCGAATGAAGTCTCGTCTCGCACCGAAGAAGCGCATCAGATTGTCGATGTGACTCTAGAGACTTGTTCTGGCGCTAAAGAGAGCATTAACCAAACTCATCGCAACCTTGAAAACTTAGCTTCACAAGCTGAGAAAGCGACACAAACTACTTACCAACTGAGCGATCAAGCGCAAAGTGTCAGTAAGATAATGGAAGAGATTGGTGGCATCGCGGAGCAAACCAACCTGCTGGCGCTCAACGCAGCAATAGAAGCGGCGAGAGCGGGTGAGCAGGGTCGAGGTTTTGCCGTAGTGGCTGATGAAGTACGTGCTCTGTCTGGGCGTACCTCGAACGCGACAGTACAGATCAAAGAGAGCATCGAAACCATGCTCACAACCATTGAAGGTTGGCAGAAAGATATTCTGGCGAACAGAGAGCAGACCGATGCGTGCGGTGATGTGGCTAAGGTGAGCGCAGAACGTTTATCTGAAGTTGAAAGCCTGATGCAATCTATGAACGAGTTGATGCAGTCGGTAGAAAATTCTGCCCATAAGCAACGTACTCTTTCGAGTGAGGTTAATCTTCACATGCAATCTATCGCGTCGACTGCAGAACAGAATTTAGTTGCCACTCATTCAGTGAAGGATCATTCGACAGAGCTTAAAGAACAAGTAAACGAGTTCTATCGGTTAGCTAAACGTTTTGAAGAGAAATAGCGGCCTTAGCTTGCCCAAAGGGCATGCAAAGATGAAGTCTCTGTTTCAATGGTTAGCAGAACAAACAGTATCACTACCAAAAAGCTTGCTATATGAATTGATATCTATCCACGAACACGACAAGTACCTTAATGAACAAATCAAAACCCAAGATAACAAGCTTCAAACTATTGTTTATAAAAACGAAAGTGCTCAATTATTCAAAACTATAGCTGGAATTGGCGATCTTACATCCAAATTGTGTATTGCCGATGTAAGCTCTCCGAGTAACTTCACTAATGGCCGAGAGATGGCTGCTTGGTTGGGGCTTGTGCCAAGGTAATTCTCAACGGGAGGAAATACCAAGCTACTTGGTATGAGTAAACGAGGAAATAAACACCTCAGAGCTCTGTTCATCCATGGCGCAAGAGATGTACTCTCTAAACTAGAGACGACAGGGAAAGTGTTTGGAGAATGGCTTTTGAACCTACGAGCCACCAAACCATTTAATGTAGTGGTAGTCGCATTAGCCAACAAGCTAGCTAGGATAGTTTGGGCGGTGTTATATCACCGGCAAGCTTTTAAGGCTGTTTAGCTATAACCAACTTTGCAACGCTAATGAACGTGATGACAAAAACGGTCAATCGGCCATATTAAGAACCTGACACAAAAAATAGCAATCAATGCTTTGGGCTTTTTAAGGATAATCTGGCGCGGATATCATCGTGGAGCTGGGAAGCGAGTGCTCCAAACAAGAACTCCGAATACATTAGCGCAAACCAACTCCGTTATTACTTAATGGTAGTTGCAATAACGGGGCGGACCATACATTTACTTTGGCCGGAAAAATCTTGCTGATGTTCTTGATGCAAGTGGGCGAGCGATACCGTACGATCAACCTTCGAAGACTAGTCAAGAAGATCATCATTTTCGCGCTAGTGGCTGAGCTTATTGTCTTTGTAATGCTCTGTTTCCCATGGGCTCCCGAAATCGGGTGGGCAACAGGAAGCTTTTACGCGCTCTTTCATAAGATATCAATATTCAATAACGCAGGTTTTGCTCTATTTTCAGACAGTATGATGGGTTTTCTTGATGATCCACTTGTGATCTTTACCTTAGCGGGCTTGCTTATTTTCGGCAGACTATGATTTACAGTGGTCGGCGATTTGTCGAGCAACTGGCGTAAAGGTTTTCAGTATCAGCATTTACATTACAGACCAAGATCATGCTAACCGCCACTCCGACTCTCTGTTGTTTATTGAGAGAGCTGTTGGTGAATTGAACGAGTGGGCTTTAGGTTAGATATTAATTAGCCCTAAAACATCTCAACGTATTCTTCGTAGCCTTCTTCAGCCAATTTATCTGCTGGGATAAAGCGCATTGCGGCTGAGTTCATGCAGTAACGTAAGCCTGTTGGTTCAGGGCCATCTTTGAAGACATGACCTAAGTGAGAATCACCAAATCGGCTACGAACTTCTGTGCGTGGGTACAGCAATTTGTAGTCTGTGGTTGTCACTACGTAAGCTTCGTTGATTGGTTGGGTAAAGCTCGGCCAGCCCGTACCTGATTTGTATTTGTCTTTTGACGAGAACAAAGGCTCACCGGTAACGATATCAACATAAATACCTTCTTCTTTGTTATCCCAGTATTTGTTGTCAAATGGACGTTCAGTCGCGTCTTCTTGCGTTACATCGTATTGAAGTGCTGTAAGCTTCGCTTTGATCTCCGCATCAGAAGGCTTAACGTAGGTTTTAGCATTGGCTGTCGCATTCTTACTGTCGATAATCTGGCGAAGTGTTTTAGGATTATCCTTTCTATCGTCACCGAAGATTTTATCTAAATACTGATCACGACCTGAAGCGTAGCGGTAGTAGTTATAACGAACCTTACTCTTCTTGTAATAATCTTGATGGTAATCTTCTGCTGGCCAGAACTTCTCAAATTTGATCAGTTCTGTTTTTAGTGGTGCACCAAAGATTTGAGCCTTGTCGATCTCCATCATAAAGTTCTGAGCAACGTCTTTTTGCTCTTGGTTATGATAGAAAATGGCAGGTCGATATTGCGGACCACGGTCTACGAATGACCCTTTGTCATCGGTTGGATCGATATGTCGGAAGAATTGGTCAAGAACCTGTTCATAGCTGACAACATCAGGGTTATAGGTCACATTGATCACTTCGATGTGACCAGACTTACCTGAAGAAACTTGTTTGTAGGTTGGGTTTTCTAGCTCGCCACCAGAATAGCCAGAGACAACGTCTGTTACGCCTTTTAGTTTCTCTAGATCAGACTCTGTACACCAGAAACAACCGCCCGCGAGTGTGGCGATTTCACTTTTCCCTGAATTAGCCGTTTTATCCATTGTATTGGCAGTGCCAGTTTGGCTGACAAACAACGAAATCAGTGGTAGTGCAACCACGAGTGATACCAATATTTTAGATAATTTATTCATAGATACCTCATCTTGACGTTCTTTTTCATTCGATTTTGAATGTACGAATAGAGACAGGTTTTAGATGGAAAAAATTGCACCATTCATGAAAAAAATATGTGTTAGAGAAAATCTTGCTCATGAATGCTGCCAGTAGTAGGGTGTCGGTACTAACAATAAATAACAGACAGTGATGGCGGTTATCGGTCATCTAAGGAACAGCATGCAAGCAGAAGTTAAATGGGTCGAAGGTTTTAAATTCTTGGGTCAATCTCAATCAGGCCACTCTATTGTTATGGATGGCAGCGGTGGTGCAACGGCGCCAAGCCCGATGGAAATGGTCCTTATGGCCGCTGGTGGTTGTAGCTCTGTTGATGTGGTAGATGGATTGAAATCTGCTGGTCAAAACATTACAGGCTGTAACGCAAAACTTGAAACGACACGTCGTGAAACCGCGCCAAAAATCTTTACCGCGATTAACATCCACTTTGAAGTATCAGGTGACAACCTTGATCCTGAGTTGGTTGCAAAAGTATGCGCTGATTCATTAGAAAAATACTGTTCAGTGTGCCTAATGCTAGGTGCAGGCGTAGAAATGACGCACAGCTGGGAAGTCTTATAAGTTCACAGGGAGATAAATGCAAACCTGTATCTGTCGGCTTTGTGTTTAAGTGTCAGGATTGGCGAAATACTGCACTGTATTTCGCCAATTTTTAAGCCAATTTATCGTAAAAAGTTGCGTTTATTTTGTAGCTTCTACAAGCACCTTTTCAACTCGCACTTCTTGGTATTCAAAAGAAGGGATTATTGCGTCAACACGTCTATTTTGAGCTCGGCCTTCTGCGGTATCGTTTGGTGCAATCGGGTTGCCTTCGCCTTCACCGGATGCTGAAATACGGTCGGCTTGAATACCTTGTTCTTCGATGTATTTTGCTACAGCATCTGCTCTTTTCTTGGACAGCATCATGTTGTACTCTGCCGCACCTGTTGAATCTGTGTGTCCAACTAGAATCACTGACGACTGAGGGTAAGATTGAAGAACATCAACAATAGATTTTAGTGCCATTTTACCGCTTGTCGATAGGGTTGAGCTGTTGGTTGCGAATATTTCTTGAGAGTAGCTCTGTGCCTGTTCTTTAGTCACTACAACTGTTGTATTTTCTTCGACCATGACTACGGGCTCTACCACTGGCGCAGACGGAGCTTGTGTCACGACTGCAGCTGCAGCTGCAGCTGCCGCCGATGCTGTTGTGTAGCCTGTACCAAAATTGTAGCTAAAGCCAACAGACAGTAGGTTAGAGTTTAGGTTTTGAACGTAGTTGTCGTCGAAGTCGTCAAAGTACTGGTATTCAACACGTAGAGCCCAGTCAGAAGAAAGCTGCTTCTCTACACCGATACCAGCAGAAAGAACAACGTCATCTTCGCCACCGTGAGATATATACGCAGGTCCCGCTTTGAAGAATACGTCAAACTCTTTTTGTACGGGCAGACGGTACATCGGGGTTAGTGAGATTGCGATTAGCGGATCGCTGAATGCTGCAGTAGTTCCATTCTTTGAAAAACTAGTTTTGTAATCACCTAAGAAGTCAGAGCTTAACTCGATACCAAGTCTGTCAGTGAAGTTGTAACCCGAGTAAATACCCGCACCAATGGCACTATCATCACATTTAACACCGCTTACACATGCGCTGTCTAACCAGCCAGCACCGACTTTAGCACCAATATACGTAGTCGCAGCGAAAGAAGGGATAGCAGCGAGGCCTGAGGCCGCTACTATAGCGCACATAACTTTTGAAAGTTTTTTCATAATCTTATCCTTGGATTAACTCTTATCTTTATCTGAACTTACCACTAAAACGATCACTTATTGGAGTACGACACTGCTTATCAAAAGTAAATCAAGGTGCAGGCTCAGGTGAATCTATTTTTTCAGTAATTATATTGTTAATCTGATTGCGTATTAGAGTCAATGAAATTGTTAGATATTCCATATTCTGATGGTTTTTATTGTTTTTTATCACTTATTTAGGTTACTTACACTTAAGCTATAGACTAGCCTCATCAATTTGCCAGCAATTATGAGGGGAATAAGTAAAAAACTTGCGCTTTATCATGCTTGTAAACGCAAAAATCCGCATCAAACATTTTAACTCGGCTGAGTACATGATTAGATAGAGATTCAAACTAAAGCTATATTAGGTGCTTTCTTGCGATTTACATCACGGGAATAGCTCGATTTTGTTTATGGACGCTCACCTGCTAGTAAGCGCTTCTCGATATCAGCAATGACACCCGGCAGATCTGCAATAGTATCGATCAGGTAGTGTGGTTTTGATTTGTTTAGCTTAACGCTCGCTTTTTCTCGTGCTGCTGTGAGCGTTGCTTCATCTGCATCTAAGTATTCTTGGTAGGTTAATCCTGCTTCGTTGCCTGATAACACAAGGCCTACTGTCCACATGCCTGCGTTGTGACCTTCATCGATGCCCGGGGCCGCATCATCCACTTTCACACAGGCTGCAACGTTTGTTGCGCCTAGGTCAATCACGTTTTTAAGCGCCATGAATGGTGCAGGGCGACCACCTTGAGGTAAATCATCGGTTGCAACCACGTTGTCTGGACGATAGCCGTAATCTGCTGCTGCAGGAATGAGAACATCCATCACTTCACGTGGGTAACCGGAACAAGAACCGATTTTTACGTTTTTCTCTTTTAGGGTATTTACCACTTCAATCGCGTTTAAAATTGGCGCTGCGTGGTCGGCTACTTTGGCTTTTTGAAGAGGCATGAATGCCGCGTAGATCGCATCAACGTCTTCACTGGTCATCGAACATCCGAATTGTGCGTTCCAACGCGTATCAACTGAGGGGATTCGACCTACTGCTTGGATGTGATCCCATTTGCCGATACCCATAGGTTCACGAGCTTCTGCTAAGTCAATGTCAAAGTCGAAACCTTGTTTGAATGCTTCAACGAAGATGCTGGTTGGAGCAAACGATCCAAAATCAACGATAGTGCCTGCCCAGTCAAAGATAACCGCTTGGATTGGTGATGTTGTGTTCATAGTGGTGTCCTTTCTTGCCACTCCCATTTAAAAGTACGGGAGGGACGAATGTGTTTTAGGTTATTGGTTTAGTGTTGGTTTAAAGGTATTCAAAGTCTTTACAGACTTTTGCTATCGCGTTTTCGAATACAGACAGAGCTTCTTCTAGCTCGCTACGGCTGATGACCAATGGTGGGCTCAACTGAATCACATTACCTTGTGACACCTTAAAGCTCAGGCCATCGTTCAGACACTGATAAAGTACGGCTTCTGCTTCATCGAACGCGCGGGTTTTGGTGATATGGTCGGTGACCAACTCAACGCCCCAAAGCAGTCCGATGCCGCGAACGTCACCAATGACTGGGTATTTCTCTTTCATTTGAAGTAGTTGCTCACGCATGAATGCACTGTCCGCTTGTACTTTTTCAAGCAAATTCTCTTGCTCAATCACTTCCATGGTCGCCAGTGCAGCCGCGCAGCCAATTGGGCTTTTCTCGTGGGTGTAATGCCCAAGTGATACTTGCGCTGCCGTGTTGTATTTGTCTTTGGTGATCATGGCGGCAATTGGCAACAAGCCACCGCCAAAACCTTTACCAATACATAGGATGTCAGGTTCGATATCAAACGCTTGGTGAGTAAACCATTCGCCGCTTCGTCCCATACCGTTTGGAATATCATCAATGATTAACATGACATTGTGCTTATCACAGATCTCACGGATGCGCTTCCAGTAAGCTTTGCTTGGAACTTGAACATCGGTGTTACGCACTGCTTCCGCAATAAAGGCACCAATGCCACCTTCTTTTTCAATCACATACTCAAGGTAATCGGCGTAGTGAACATCACATGATGTCTCACTTTCACCGCCTGAGTTTTGCCCGCGAAGCGATAAAGAGTCATTAAGCGGGAAAGCACCACGATAAGAGACTGCTGGTGGGATACGTTCTACGCCAGCCATTAACGGGCCCATACCTTCGCGGAAACAGGCTTCACCACCGACAGAAATCGCATCCAATGACGCGCCATGGAATGAATCCCACAATGAAACAACTTTGAAGTTGTTGGTGACATGTCGAGCCAGTTTGAGTGCCATACCAATCACAGAGGTGCCACCCGGTGCAAACAGCACGCGATTTAAATCACCACCGCAAATCTGTGTTAGCTTTTCAGCGCATTGCACGGCGGTTTCGTTGGAAAAGCGACGTGGTGAAAACGGCAATGACGCCATTTGCTGAGTCACTTTATTAATGATGTGTGGGTGGCCATAACCTAGTTGATGGACATTATTGCCATGAAAGTCCATGTACTTTTTGCCCGTCGCATCTTGAATGTAAATGCCCTCTGCGGCTTCAAGTGTGTCTAGGCAAGGCGTTGACATCGCTTGATGGAGAAACACGTCAGAGTCGCGTTTTAACATCGCTTGAGTTGCCTCGTCGTTTAGCGACTCATTCCACTTTTCACGTGCGGGGGTGGTGTTCACATCGCCTTCACTTCGAAAGTGCGTTGCCTTTAGTGCTGGCTCTTGGTTAGTTATTGTCATTACTTAATGTCCCAGTACATAGCATTCTTAACAGCACCAATGAGAGCTTCAATATCAGACGGGTAAACTTCACCAATGTTACCAATGCGGAAGCAGTCTGCGTTTGAAACCTTACCCGGATAAATCACAAACCCTTGCTCTTTCAAACGGTCATAGAATTCCTTGAATTGGTAATCGCTATGAGTTGGAGAATAGAAAGAGGTGATGATAGGAGAGTGAAGTTCATCAGTAAGTAGTGGTTCAAACCCTAGGGAGCGCATGCCAGCAACTAACGTGGTTTGGTTGGTGTGGTAACGATTATGACGAGCTTCGATGCCACCTTCTTGCTCAAGCTCAAGCAGTGCTTGGTAGAAAGCACGCACCGTGTGAGTCGGGGAGGTGAAGCGCCATTTGCCGTGATTGATTTCCATGCAGTGCCATTGGTCAAACAGGTCAAGGCTTAGTGAGCGAGCTTGGCCTTTACACTTTTCTAGTTCCGATTGCTTAGCAATGACAAAGCCGAAGCCTGGCACACCTTGGATGCACTTGTTAGCTGAGCTGATCATGTAATCGATACCTAAGTCAGCAATATCCATAGGGGTGCCACCAAAGCTCGACATTGCATCAAGAATGACTGTCTTGTTGTGCAGTTTTGCCAATTTAGCAATGTCATCAATTGGATTCAGCATGCCAGTAGTGGTCTCACAATGCACAATCGCAACATGAGTGATGTCTGAATCCATGGCCAATGCCGTTTCCATTTCGTTCAAGTCAGGCTGTGATGTTTCACCAGGAGAAACGACATGGCATGGAATGTTTAAATATTTTGCGATTTGAGCAATACGAGCGCCGTACGCACCGTTATCCACCACAAGAAGCTTTCCATTTTTAGAGATAACGCTACCAATTGTTGCTTCAACTGAAGCGGTACCGCTACCTTGCATTAATACGCTCGTGTATCCCGCTTGTTTAGTCGCTAAATTCACAAGCTTGCTACGAATCACTTCAACAATGTCTTTGTTGTATTCATCATCCCAAGTACACCAATCTTTAAGCATCGCTTGGCGAACTGTTTCAGAAGTCGATAGTGGGCCCGGTGTCAGTAATAAGTAATCGTTTCTCATGTTCAATTTCTCGTGATTTAATTTGGACTATACCAATTTGTGCGGTTACTTTAACAACCAATTTAAACGGTCGTAAATAGTCAAAATGCCATTTTCACAAAAACTTCATATTGAAATTAATCCCTTGCCCTGAGAAATTCATCGATCTTTAAACTGCCATTTTTTGTTCATTTAACCGTCATAAAAGCCAGTTAGCTTAATAATCAAAATCTGGTACATACCAATATAAATGTGTGCCAACAACATAAATGAATTTATGGATATAGCTGTCTCTTGATGGGACTTCTAATTTTTAACTTTGGCATCGGGCCTGACTGGAGAAAATGATGAAAAACCGTTTTATGAAAGGATCACTTGCAGCATTAGTCACTCTATTAGCTGGTAACGCTTATGCGGCACAGGAAGTGACGGTTTACACCGCTTTTGAAACCGACATCTTAGCGAAATACAAAAATGCTTTTGAAAGCGAAAACCCAGGCATCAGCATTAAGTGGGTTCGTGATTCAACCGGGATCATGACGGCAAAACTGTTGGCTGAGAAAAACAACCCTCGAGCAGAAGTGGTTTGGGGCCTTGCGGGGTCTTCAATGGCTCTGCTTAAAGAAGAGGGCATTCTTAAGCCTTACACTCCTCAAGGTGTAGAAGCGCTACGTACTAACCTCAACGACCCGCAGTCTACTCAAGCATGGTATGGCAATGATGCATTTTTCAACGCAGTTTGTTTCAACGAAGCGGTAGCAAAACAACTTAACCTACCAGCACCTAAATCTTGGGAAGATCTCACTAAGCCGATTTACAAAGGCCACATTGCGATGCCAAATCCAGCGTCTTCTGGTACGGGTTACATGCAGGTTTCGGCTTGGCTACAAAACATGGGTGAAGACCAAGGTTGGAACTACATGCAGAAGCTAGACCAAAACATCGCTCACTACACGCACTCAGGTTCTAAGCCATGTGTTCAAGCGGGGATGGGTGAAGTCGCTATCGGTATCTCGATGGCTAGCCGCGGCGCTAAGCTGAAAACTCAAGGTGCACCGCTATCTGTGATTACACCTGAGGGTATTGGTTGGGAATCTGAGGCGGTTGGTCTTGTTAAGCCGTCGGATGCGGCGCAGCGCGTTGTTGACTGGTCTATCTCTAAAGCAGCAAATGAGCTCTACATCGAAATGTACCCAGTTGTTGGCCACCAAGACGTGACAGCAACAATTGATAACTTCCCTAATGTTGAAAAGAACATGGCAAAAATGGACTTTGCACGCATGGGCAGCGAGCGTGCAGACGTATTGAAAACATGGTCTGAGAAGTTCGACGCTAAATCAGAGCCAAAATCTTAATCTATCGAACTACTCATTCAATTAACTATTTAGTTCGTTAGAAGTTAGTAATCAGTAAAGGAAGGCTTCGGTCTTCCTTTTTTAGTTTTACGCCTTTAAGTCTTAGGTAAGGTACAACAAATGACAAAGCACTACTCATATTGGTTCAAGCAAGCACTAGAAAAAGAATTTGGCAGCATCAACGCAGGGTTAGAATCAGCCAGCCCACTTCAAAAAGACATCAACTGCGATATCGCGATTGTTGGCGGTGGTTACACAGGGCTATGGACGGCGATTTTAATTAAACAACAGCAACCTCAAAAACATGTTGTGGTGATTGAAAAAGGCTTGTGTGGCAGTGGTGCTTCTGGTGCGAACGGTGGTTGTATGCTGACGTGGTCGACTAAGTACCCAACGTTGAAAAAGCTGTACGGAAAAGAGCAAGCAAAATGGTTAGTTCAAGAATCGGAAAAGGTCATTTACGAGATCGAAGCTTTCTGTAATGAGCACAACATAGACGCACATTTGTACCGCAGCGGGACGTATTACACGGCAACCAATGAAGCACAAAAAGGTGGTATGCAACCTGTTGTGAATGAGTTGGTTAAGCAGGGTATCAATAGTTGGAAGAAGTGTGGAGAGTCTTTGTCTAATAAAGCGGGATCTGAGCGTCATATTGAAGGTTATTACTCAGAAGCTGCAGGCAGCGTGCAGCCAGCATTGTTGGCGAGAGGTTTACGTCGAGTTGCTATTGATCTAGGTGTTGAGATTCACGAAAACACAGAGATGACTTCGCTTGATTATGGTGCTCCAGCTCGAATCCAAACTAAGGGCGGGTCTGTATTTGCCGACAAAGTGATTTTGGCGCTCAACGCATGGATGCTCGATCACTTTAAAGAGTTTAAACGCAGTATTGTGGTTGTTTCGTCAGACATGATCGTAACTAAGCCCATCCCTGAAAAGCTCCAGCAATTTGGCCCAGAGAAAGGAGCGGCAGTGGTGGATTCACGTATCTTTGTCCATTATTACCGAGACACCCAAGATGGACGACTGATGCTGGGTAAAGGTGGTAATAAATTCTCGTTTGCCAATCAAGTTGAAAGCATGTTTAACCAAAAGACAAATTACCTGCCGATTCTGAATCAATCCTTCCAAAAACTGTTTCCTAAGCTGGCGCAGAGTGAATTTGATTACAACTGGTCGGGTGGCTCAGATCGTTCGGTAACAGGATTACCATTTTTCGGTAATCTAAAAGGCCAAAACAACATCTATTATGGGTTAGGTTATTCCGGTAATGGTGTGGCTCAAACTCGTATGGGCGGGAAGATTTTATCATCTATGGTGCTCGGCGCAGACAACGCTTGGACCTGCTGCGGATTAACCAAAGGACCGCTTGGCTATTTCCCACCAGAGCCATTTCGTTGGATAGGGGCGATGACGGTGCGCAATGCAGTACGTAGAAAAGAAAACGCAGAAGACTCAGGCAAGGCGCCATGGTGGTTAGATAAGCAATTGGCAAAGCTGGCTGGTGCAGCAGGCAAGGCCGATAAGGTGGAGTCATAGGTCAATCTTAATATCTAAACCAAGACTAAACTCAGCCCTCGTGTCAGTTTTATATCGCTACAGAGGGCTTGTAACACTGTATGGGCATGCATCTTAAATGCTTATTATATCTGCAATATAACTGTCATTTAGCTTCTATAAATTTGTCACTCAACTGAAATATTCAAAGTTTAAATTTGGTATATACCATTTAAAGAGTGCTGTAGTATGAGCAACCAAACTTATTTGAATATTGAAAACGTTGTAAAGCAATTCGGTCAATTTACAGCGCTTAAAGACATCTCCTTATCTATTGAAAAAGGCGAGTTCGTCTGTTTCCTTGGCCCATCTGGCTGTGGAAAAACTACCTTATTACGTGCTATTGCGGGTCTAGATTTACCAACTTCAGGCTCAATTGAGCAAAATGGTCGCGACACGACCTTTTTACCACCAGAAAAGCGTGACTTTGGCATCGTGTTCCAATCTTACGCTCTTTTCCCTAACCTGACAGTGGAAGAAAACATTGCGATCGGCTTGAAAAACCAAGGCATGTCGACCAAAGAAGCACTAGAAACGGTGGAATCTTGGCTAGAAACCATCGGCTTACCAACATCCGGTCAAAAGTATCCGAATCAATTGTCTGGTGGACAGCAGCAGCGTGTGGCGCTGGCTCGCGCATTAGCACTGTCTCCTGGGTTACTTCTGCTTGATGAGCCGCTGTCTGCACTCGATGCGAAAGTAAGAACACACCTGCGTGATGAAATTTGTCAATTACAGCGCAAATTGGGCATCACCACGATCATGGTGACACACGATCAAGACGAAGCTTTGACTATGGCAGACCGCATCGTGGTCATGAACCATGGGGTTATTGAGCAGGTGGGTGCGCCGCAAGAGATCTACCAAAAACCAGCGAGTCGTTTTGTTGCGGAGTTTGTCGGTAGCATGAACTTCATTCAAGCCTCTGTGGCTGTGCAGGGCAAGATGCGTATTGCTGAGTCTATGTTGCCACTTCCTGGACTAGACAATCTGACTCCAAAGCAGGGGGATGTATTTGATATTGCAGTTCGCCCAGAGCAAATCCAGTTCGTTGATCGTTTTAATGAGTCACTGCCGGTAAGAATCCTTTCGAGCGAATTTCTGGGCGCGTTTTATCGCGTCGAATGTCAATTGCAGCATGACTCTACGGCAAAAGAGATAATCGTTGATGTGCCAGTCAAAGAGTTCAATCGATTGAAACTGCGTCGCAGTGATATTCGTTACGTAGCGTTTGATCAAGAAGGCTTACGAGCTTATCCATCGAAAAGTGTTCAAGTGATGAAAGACGAGGCGGCGTAAACAATCATGGAATCGACTCAAATGATGCAATCTAAGCTGCTAATTCAACGACGAGTACAGCCTTTTCTGGCTCGGTTAAGCACGGACAATGTGATTCTATTTGGGCTGTTGGCATTTCTGTCTGTAGTCATGACGCTGTTTATCCTGATGCCTTTGTGGGCGATGCTGAAAAAAAGCGTTCAGAATGCGGATGGCGAATTTGTAGGTCTACAGAACTTCGCTACGTATTTCGCCTCGCAAAGCCTTTGGCAGTCCGTGGGTAATACATTTACGCTTGGCATACTGGTAACGGTTGTCGTTGGTGTTCTGGCGTTTGGTTATGCTTATGCGTTGACTCGCTCATGTATGCCTTTTAAGGGGCTATTTCAGGTGTTGGGCTCTGCACCTATCCTTGCCCCCTCGCTGCTTCCAGCAATCAGTTTGATTTTTCTGTTTGGTAACCAAGGCATCGCTAAAGAGGTCTTAGGCGGTAATTCGGTATATGGCTTGATTGGTATCTCATTAGGCTTGATATTCTGGACCTTTCCACACGCTCTAATGATTCTTACTACCTCATTAAGAACCTCGGATGCACGCTTATACGAAGCGGCTCGCGCACTGAATACTTCATCTTTCAAAACCTTCTTCATGGTGACGTTACCTGCAGCCAAGTATGGGCTGATCAGTACACTTATCGTGGTGTTTACGCTGGTGGTTTGTGACTTTGGTGTGCCGAAGGTCATTGGTGGTAGCTACAACGTTCTATCGACGGATATTTTTAAGCAGGTAGTTGGTCAGCAAAACTTCTCGATGGGTGCGGTGACCAGTATTTTACTGTTATTGCCTGCATTGTTAGCCTTTACCGTTGATCGTTGGGTGCAAAAGAAGCAGAAGAGTTTGTTTGATACTCGCTCAGTCGCCTACCAGCCAGAGCCGAACGCCCTGCGTGACGGTGCATGTTTTCTGTATTGTGCAGCGATATCCGCGGCTGTGGTTATTGTTCTCGGTATGGCGGTATACGGATCAATGGTCACTTTTTGGCCTTGGAACAAAGCCCTTACACTGAATAACTATAACTTTGCAGAAATGAGTACCTATGGTTGGACTCCATTCTTCAACTCATTAACGTTAGGTGCTTGGACTGCGATAATCGGTACCATACTGATTTTCTTAGGCGCGTACTGTATTGAGAAGGGTAGAGCGTTTGGTCCTGTTCGTCAGGCAATGCAGATGCTCAGTGTGGTACCTATGGCGGTTCCGGGGATGGTACTGGGTTTGGGCTATATCTTTTACTTCAATGACTTGAGTAATCCACTTAACTTCTTGTATGGCACAATGGCGTTCTTGGTGATAAACACTGTGGTTCACTACTACACTGTGGGTCACATGACGGTGTTAACTGCGTTAAAGCAGCTGCCTGCGGAAATTGAAGCAACCGCGGCCTCTGTAAATCTTCCGCAGTACAAGTTGTTCTTTAAAGTGACGGTACCCGTTTGTCTGCCTGCCATTTTAGATATTGCGACATACCTGTTTATTAATGCACTCACCACCACATCTGCGGTAGTATTCTTGTATTCTACCGATACGATACCTGCGTCAGTTTCAGTACTGAATATGGACGATGCGGGGCAAACCGGTGCAGCAGCAGCCATGGCGGTGATGATCATGATATCCGCAGCGAGCGCGAAGTTGATTCATATGCTGATCAACAAGTTATTTGAGAAGCGCACTCAAGCTTGGCGAAAGCGCTAGCGAACCATTTTATATTGCAGTTGGCCAAGGAGTGGCTGACGACAAGAATAAGAATGAAAGGAAATTAAGTGCAGTACGTAAAAATCAAAGATGTCATCGTAGAGCAGATTGAGTCTGGGATGTTAACACCACGACAAAAACTGCCTGCAGAACGTAAGCTTGCTGAGTCGTTTGATACGACGAGAGTGACGCTGCGTGAAGCATTATCTTCACTTGAAGCCGAAGGACGCATTTATCGAGAAGACCGACGTGGTTGGTTTATCTCACCAGCGCCACTTCGCTACGACCCAACTCAAACGCTAAATTTCACTAATATGGCGTTGTCGCAGAATCGACAGCCGAAAACTGAGCTGATCGCTGCCAAAGGGATGTTAGCTACCAAGGAGGCGACCAAGCTTCTTGAACTGCCTCCTTTCTCAGACGTTTATCGCGTAGATAGAGTTCGTTATCTTGAAGATAGGCCAGTTGTGTATGTGACAAACTATATCCGACCAGAGCTTTTTCCTAACTTGCTTGAACATGATTTATCGAAATCACTGACGGACATTTACCGTGAGCATTTTGGTGTGGTGTATCAGAAGATCCGTTATCGCGTGAGCACAACGTCACTATTGGGCGAAACAGCACAAGCTCTGCGTGCGACTTCAGGTTCTCCGGCCATGGTGGTAGAGCGTATTAACTACAACCAAAACGGCGATTTGATTGATTGTGATATTGAGTATTGGCGCCACGATGCAATCAGTATTGAATCGATAGCCCAACTCGAGCGCTAATCACTCCGACATAGTGTTGTTAACTAACGGGTTCCTTATAATTCTGTAGGGGCGTCCGGTTTCAATGATTTAAGGTCTCTCATCCAGAGACCTTTTTTATCACTTCAATTAAGCTGTTGCTTTTATTTATCTATTTACCAATTTTATTAGGAAAGAAATGGAATTCTCTGCCATTGTTATCGTCATTATCTCCGCTTTATTGCATGCGGGTTGGAATGTTCTCGGTAAATCCAACCAAGGATCTGGTTCATCGTTTTTCCTGGCCTCTGGGTTTGCGGCTGCAGCGATATTGACTCCTTACCTTATTTGGTATGTCGATAATGTTGGATTTTCAAATATCTCTCTTCCATTTTGGCAATTGGTTTTGCTTAGTGGGATCTGCCAAATTATTTATCTAATTGGATTGGGTGCTGCTTATAAACAAGCTGATATAGGTGTCATTTATCCGATGGCTCGAGCGTTGCCTGTGTTGATGGTTGGTTTGGGTACAGTCTTGATTGGCTATGATCTTTCCGTTAATCAATGGGTTGGATTTACCTTGATTACATTGGGTTGTTTGTTTGTTCCATTGAAACAGTTCTCTGAGCTGAGGCTCAAAGCTTACCTGAATCTTGGCGTGCTTTGGGCACTTATCGCCGCTATCGGTACCACCGGCTACTCGATCATCGATAAAGAGGCGCTGCTGTTATTGGAGCCTTTAAGCACAACGGTTATTACCAACAAACACACGGCGATTTTCTATTTAGGTATTCAGTTTTGGGCAATCGTGATTCCGCTGAGTATTTGGTTACTGGTAACTAACCAAAGTGTCGAGTTTACGAATGCTTGGATACTACGCAAGAAGGCCACGGTGGCCGGCATTATGATGGCGTCGACTTATGGATTGGTGCTGTTTGCAATGACCATGACAGAGAACGTCAGCTTAGTGGTTGCACTTCGGCAGGTAAGCATCATCTTCGGTGTCGTGATGGGGATCTACTTTTTGAAGGAAAAGTGGCACATGACTCGCGGTATAGGCGTTGTTTTGATTCTCATCGGTCTAGTTACTTCGCTGATTTAAAGCGACTTTTATATCTCATATCATCCTAAAGTGTGACTTTTTGGTCTCATTTTCCTTATTGATAGCAAACGTTTTACTAATGTTAAAGGTGTGATCCTCCTCATAGACAAGGCTGTAAAGTTACCGGTAACATCCACTCCAACGTTACCGGTAACATATAACAACAAGCCGGACTCTGTGAAACTCATAAGGATACCCAAATGAAAGCTCTGACTAAAACGCTGATTGCTGCTTCCCTCACTGGCCTATTTGCTACTTCAGCAATGGCTGCAGACTTTAAACTTAAGATTCAATCTTCAGATCCTTCTGGCGATTTGAACTTCAAAGTTCAGCAGAAGTGGGCTGAGCGCGTAGAAACGATGTCTAACGGACGCATCGACATCGACCTTCTACCAGTCGGTGCTGTGGTTAAGCACACTGAAACACTAGGCGCTATTAAGATGGGTATCCTAGATGGTCATATCACAGCAACGGGTTACTTCTCAGGTAAAGATCCTGCTTTTGGCCTAATCGGTAACATGGTTGGTGCATGGTCAGATACAACTCAGCTGCTTCAGTACATGAACTACGGCGGTGGTAACGAGCTAATGACTGAGCTTTACAAACCTTACGGCGTTCAATTCGTAGGTGCATCAACAACAGGTGTTGAGTCCTTCATCTCTAAAAAGCCAATCGACGGTGTTGATGATCTGAAAGGTCTTAAACTGCGTGCGCCAGAAGGTCTAGTGCAACAAGTATTTGCCGCTGCAGGTGCAACCCCTGTAAACCTGCCTGGCTCTGAAGTATTTACTGGCCTAAGCAAGGGCGTAATTGATGCTGCGGACTACACGGTATTTTCGACAAACCAAAAAGCGGGCATGAACGATATCGCGACTCACCCAGTTCAACCTGGTTTCCACTCACTACCGCTTATCGATATCTCTGTTTCTCAGAAAAAATGGGATAAGATGCCAGCGGACCTTCAAACCATCCTACAAACATCAGTTCGTGACTTCTCTTACGACATGACGACTCAGCTGAAAATGGCTGACCAAGCGGCAATTAAAGAAGCACAAGCGAACCCAGAAATCACTATCCATGACTGGTCTCAAGAAGAGCGTAAGAAGTTCCGTGAGATTGCAAAAGGTCAATGGAAAGTATTCGCAGAGCGTTCTGAGAACGCACAGAAAGTTTATGATTCAGTAACTGCGTTCCTAGAAGACAACGGCTTACTGTAATTCAAACTTAGCTTATTGATGGGGGAGAGCATTGCTCTCCCGTTTTTTCCCAGGAAATTTGGCCCATGACAGACAAAATCCCTCACGCACCAGCTGAAAACGATGAACAGCCTAGAAATATGCTTGATCGTCTTATCATAAAATTCAGTAACTTAGTTAGCTGGTTGTTCATCTTCACTGTATTGATTTCATTTTACGAAGTTGTGATGCGCTATGTATTTGATGCCCCAACCACATGGGTACATGAAACGGCTTCATTTATTGGTGGTTCCCTATTCATTATCGGTGGCATTTACGCTTTCGCGGCTGATAAACATGTACGTGTTGTTCTTATCTACGATTCTGTTTCTAAACAAACACGTAAGTATCTTACTCTTGTTCACCACATTGTTGGTTTAGCTTTTGCTGGCATGCTTGCTTACGCAGCTTACTTTACTGCGCAAGAAGCGTGGTTTGCACCTTGGGGTGAATTTCGCCTTGAAACATCAGGTTCGGTATTAAACGCTCCATACCCAGCTTTGCTGAAAGGTCTAATTTTTGTCGTTTTATGTGTTCTTGTTGTCCAGTTTGTATTGCACCTAATCCAAGAGTTGATGGGTCTAAGGAAGAATGACAATGTTTGATTTATCTTCGATTGGTATCGCATGGGGCAGTTTGCTCATGCTCGTTATGATGATTGGTTTGCTACTAACGGGTATGCAGCTGGCTTTCGTCACAGGCTTTGTTGCCATTTTCTTCACTCTATGTTGGTTTGGCCCTGATGCATTACCTTTGATTGCGAGCCGCACTTACAGCTTTGCTTCTGGTTATGTATTCCTCGCAGTACCAATGTTTGTATTGATGGCAGCTCTCTTGGACCGTTCTGGTATCGCACGTGACTTGTTCGATGCAATGAAATCTGTTGGTCGTAAGGTTCGTGGTGGCGTTGCAGTACAAACCTTATTGGTCGCCGTTTTACTTGCTTCGATGTCTGGCGTAATCGGTGGTGAAACTGTACTGCTCGGCATTCTTGCTCTACCTCAAATGCTTCGCTTAGGTTACGACCGAAAACTTGCCATCGGTACAACCTGTGCGGGTGGTGCGCTCGGAACCATGCTGCCACCAAGTATCGTGTTGATCATCTACGGTATGACAGCCAGTGTTTCAATTGGTGACTTGTTTAAAGCATCGTTTTTACCAGCGTTTATCCTTGCGGGTTGTTACATCGGTTATGTACTAATTCGCTGTAAGTTGAACCCTTCTCTTGCTCCAATTCCTAGTGATGAAGAGACAGAAGAAGACATCGCGAATCAGCCTAGTTACTTCAAAGCGCTGTTCTTCCCACTGCTTTCTGTTGCAACGGTTCTAGGTAGTATTTACACCGGTATCGCTTCGGTAACGGAAGCGTCAGCACTGGGTGTAGTTGGTATCATGATCAGCGCGTTAATTCGTGGTGAGCTGAACTTCAACATGCTGAAAGAGAGTGCCATCGCGACCATGCGTACCTGCGGCATGATCATGTGGATTGGTATCGGTGCGAGTGCACTGGTTGGTATTTACAACTTGATGGGCGGTATTGATTTTGTTGAAGAAACCATCCTTGCGCTAAGTGGCGGCAACGCAATGGTTACGCTGTTAATCATGATGGCAATCTTGCTAGTGCTTGGTATGTTCCTTGACTGGGTAGGTGTAGCACTTCTAACCATGCCAATCTTCGTTCCAATCATTACAGGCCTTGGTTTTGACCCTGTGTGGTTTGGTGTTGTGTTCTGTCTAAACATGCAGGTGTCTTTCTTGTCACCACCGTTTGGTCCAGCGGCATTCTACTTAAAATCGGTAGCGCCAAAAGACATTAGCTTGGGCGAGATTTTCTCTTCACTACTGCCGTTTATTGGACTTCAAATATTCGTGTTGGCCATGGTTATTATCTTCCCTCAGCTTGCGCTTTGGTGGCAATAACATGAAAGGTTCCTGACCAAATATAGGGTTCAGGAACCGAGCCTCAGCAACACCAGTTTAAATAATAGATTCGATTGTCAGCCCCAATTTTGGTTAGGGCTTAGGGAAGGCTTGCCTTATGAAAAGCAAAAAAATACTCGTGATGGGCGTATCTGGATGCGGAAAAAGCCTGATTGGTAGCCGTATTGCAGAAGCATTAACGCTTCAGTTTTTCGATGGAGATGATTTCCATCCACAAAGTAACGTAGAAAAAATGCGTCAAGGTATCCCACTGACAGATGAAGATCGTCAAGGATGGCTAGAAACTCTAAATAAACAATTTATTAAGCAACCAAGTGCTGTCATCGCTTGTTCGGCATTGAAACCTCAGTACCGCGCTATTTTGCGCAGCAATAATGAAGAGTTGGTCATCGTATATCTTAAAGGTAGTTTCGATACCATTTGGAATCGTCACAAAGCACGTGAAAACCATTACTTTAACGGTCAAGAAATGCTGAAGAGCCAATTCGCAACCTTGGTTGAGCCAGAGCCAGATGAAGCATTGTTTGTCGACATATCACAAGATGTTGAACAGGTCGTCGAAAGTGCACTGAAGCAAATTAAACAAATAGGCTAAACCATGACTCAGATAAAAAATGATATTGCGATGATTGGTTTAGGTGTCATGGGCAAGAGCCTAGCACTAAACCTACTTGATAATGGATTTAATGTCGCAGGCTTCGACCTTAATTCTGACAACATTGAACGCGCGAATTCGGAAGCCAAGCTGCTCAACGAATCCTTTGAAGGTAAAGGAGAGTTCACCAAAGGCGCTAGCCTCGAGCATGTATTGCAAGGGTTAGCTAAACCACGAGTTATTGCATTGTCGGTTCCTGCAGGAAAGCCGGTTGATATCGTCGTAAATAACCTGTTGGATGCGGGTTTGGAGAGTGACGATATTGTTATCGACACGGGTAACAGCCTGTGGACGGATACCGAGACTCGCGAGCTGAACTACAAGGGTAAGCTTCGCTTTTTCAGTACTGCTGTTTCTGGTGGTGAAGAAGGGGCACGTGTCGGTCCTGCATTGATGGCAAGCGGTGATCAGTCGGCTTGGCAATATGTAAAACCAATGTGGGAAGCGATTGCGGCAAAAGTAGATGTGAACGGTTTGCCCGTTGCTCAATTTGAAGCAGGCGAAGCATGTGCCGCGTATGTCGGTCCTTCAGGCACAGGCCACTACGTTAAGATGGTACATAACGGTATTGAATACGCCGATATGCAGCTTATTTGTGAGGTGTACCATTTCATGCGTGATGTTCTGAAAATGCCGGCTCAAGAGATTGGTCAAGTTTTCGAACAGTGGAACAAGGGCGTACTTAACAGCTACCTGATGGAGATCAGTGCTGACATCCTTCAACAAGAAGATGTAGTTACTGGTAAGCCATTTGTTGAGGTAGTACTTGATAAAGCAGGGCAGAAAGGCACAGGGCTGTGGACAGTAGTAAACAGCCTTCAAGAAGGTTGCCCAACGCCAACGATTGCACAAGCGGTTTATGCGCGCGCGATGAGTGGTCAAAAATCGCAGCGTATCCAAGGCAGCCAGCTGTTAAAAGGCAACATTGCTGATGCAAGTCAGCTGGATAAAGCTGAGGTCATCTCGGAGCTACATGACGCACTTTACTGCGCTAAGCTGTCTGTTTATGCGCAAGGTTTTGACTTGTTGAAGACGGCATCTGACAAAGAGGGCTGGAATCTGGATTTCACTCAGATCGCTAAAATCTGGCGAGCAGGCTGTATTATCCGTGCGGCTTTCTTGCAGAGTATTACTGCGGCGTATCAACAAAATGGAGAGCTATCGAACCTGTTGTTTGATGCGGCTTTCATCAAACAAGTGGAAGAGCGTGAGCTTGCTTGGCGTATCGCGGTTGCTAACTCTGCTTTATATGGAGTGCCGATGCCAGGAATTAGCTCTGCATTGAGCTACTTTGATTCTCTGCGCTGTGAAGTGTTGCCTGCGAATTTACTGCAAGCACAACGGGACTATTTTGGTTCTCACACATATTCTAGAGTCGATAGAGATGAAGCGGAAAAGTTTCATGTGACTTGGAGTCAGTCTCCAAGAACGGAAGTAAAGGTCAACGCTTAAATCATATGTAACGCCCTATCTATTAGGGCGTTTGTATTTGTGATGCTATATCAATATTTTAATCGATTAGGCTTCAAATTCCACGTCAGTTGGATACACTGTTACCAGTAACATAAGTCAAAAAAATAATAATTACTAATTATGTCGAACAAGAAAAAACGTCCTACATTACAAGATGTTGCCAACCTAGTTGGCGTCACCAAGATGACGGTTAGTCGCTGTCTGCGAGATTCCTCTCAAGTATCAGAAGCGCTGCGAGATAAGATCAATGCCGCTGTTGAGGAGCTCGGCTATATCCCAAACCGTGCCCCTGATATTCTTTCCAATGCAAAGAGTAATGCTATCGGTGTGTTGGTCCCTTCATTAACTAACCAAGTTTTTGCAGAAGTTATCCGTGGCATTGAGCAAGTCACCGCTCCAGCCGGCTATCAAACAATGATTGCCCACTATGGTTATAGCGCAGAGTTGGAAGAGCAGAGCATTGCTTCACTGCTCTCGTACAATGTGGATGCCATTATTCTTTCTGAAAATGTCCATACCGAGAGAGCTCGTAAAATGCTTCAGACCGCTTCGATCCCTGTTATTGAAATTATGGATTCGGTATCGCCTCGGATTGAGCAAGCGGTTGGCTTTGATAACTTCGAAGCCGCTAGGGCGATGACAAAGACAATGCTAGAAAGAGGGCGTACCAATATTGCTTATTTGGCGGCTCGTATGGATGAACGTACTCGCTTGAAAATGGCGGGTTATGAACATGCAATGCAGGAGGCTGGTAAAGACCCTGTCACATTGCAAACTGAGGATGCATCTTCGTTTACTTTAGGTGCAAAGCTCATAGGAGAGTTGATAGAGAAGCACCCGCAGGTCAATGGCATTTTCTGTACCAACGATGATCTAGCGATTGGTGCTTTCTACGAATGTATGCGACGTGGTATTCAAGTACCTGAGCAGATGGCAATTGCAGGTTTCCACGGACACGACATTACAGTAGCGATGACACCTCGTTTAGCCACTGTGGTTACACCTAGGGAGCAAATTGGTAAAGTCGCCGCAGAACAAGTTGTAGCGCGTTTAAAAGGCAATAAAGAGTGGGTTGCTAAGCTTGATCTAGGTTACGAGATTGAATTAGGCGAAAGCATCTAATCTTAACGCTCTATTTCAGTCTTCATTAGAAATTAAAAACGCCCTTAACGATGGGTTGATCGTTAAGGGCGTTTTCGTATTTGATCTTGAGACGGGCTATTTGGTGATTGGCCTAGTCCGCTAGAGCTTGAGCATCTTGCTGTTTGATAACCTTGTGCCCATCTTCACTGACGCCACGTTTCCAGTAGCTGCTGATGTAGATGTTCTCTTTCGCGACTTCTTTTTCGTTTCTGAAGTACTGTCTGAGTTCACGCATGCTTTCAAATTCACACGCTGTCCATACTGAAACCTGACCATCTAACCACGTTAAGTTGCGGACCGCTTGTGACAACGTTTCTGACGTTTGATCTTCAATTAACCAAGTGATCTTGATGCCTTCAGGGGCTTCAAGTTCTTGCTTGTCTGCAGCTGAACTGATCTGAATAACAGCGTGACCTGTTGCGTTTTCTGGAAGTGTTTTTACTTTTGCTGAAAGCGCAGGGAGTGAAGTCATATCTGCCACTAAGAAGAACCAATCCGACTCAAGGTTTAACCCCTGAATTAACCCCGGACCTGCTACTGAAATAGTATCGCCAACTTGTGCGCTCATTGCCCATCTCGCAGCAAAGCCACATTGTAGATCTTTAGTGATATGGCGAACGAAATCGACCTCGATGAACTTCTCTACAGGATTGTAGTGGCGAATGGTGTAGGTGCGCATGGTTGGACGCTCACCTTCATCTAATTGACTCAAGTCAGTGGTGCCTAGTGGCGAGAATAGAAGCTTGATGTAGCCACCTACACATTCAGCTGGGTACTTACTTAATCCCTCACCGCTAAACGTAATACGCTGCATGTTTGGAGTAATGGTTGAGGTTTGAGTAACGGTTAATGTGATAGGGCTAGGCTTGCTCATATAAGGCTCTCTTAGATTTTGATGCACACATCATAATCTCGAACCAGAAAACACTCAATACTAATAATTATCATTTACTGTAATTTACACAAGGACAATTTAGTTAAGAGTGTTTTGCTTATATTGCTAACTTTTATCAACAAAAAAGCCCTTTAGTAAACTAAAGGGCTCGATGAATAGCTTGCTGAATAATAGCGTGATTAGCTGTTTGCTTCTTCTAGTTGAATGGTTTCATCAGCGGCTTTTGCTGCTTCAAGCATCTTACGAATAATGAAAGATGCAGCCATCGCAATACCTACCATTACTACCGCAAGAACAGTCAGCATTTGGAAGTAATCGCCGTATACCGTTTGCACGATCTCTTGCGTGATCTCTTGACCTTTTTCTAGTGCGATTGACGTTGAGAATACCGCGCCAACGATACCTGATAGTGCGATTGCTACAGAGAATAAGCTTACAGAGAAGTTCTCGATGTGCTTAGGAGCCACAGACAGGATGAATGCCACTACCATAGAACCCACAATTACTTCACCGAATGCTAAGAAGAAGTGGATTGCTAGGAATACTTCAGGGCGAATCAGAACGTCTTCACCCACGGTAGTCACTGCCATTGTCAGGATACCAAAAGCTATAGCCGTCAGGATGAAAGAGAAACCTACTTTCGTTGCGGTAGAGAAGTTGATGTTTTTCTTTTCTAGGCCAGAGAAGATACCGGCGATGATAGGACCTGCGACCATACACCATAGTGGGTTCATTGCCATTGACGCTTCTGGAGCAACAGGGATGAAGCCGAATAGGTCACCACGCATTGTGTTGATCGCTACCATTGTCATCGATGTCATCATTTGGCCGTAGTACACGAAGAAACATGTAGTCAGGAATGTGATGATTAAGATCGTGCCCATTTTTAGCATGTCTGATTTCTTCGATTTCACCATCAAAGAGACAAAGTAGATAATGGCTGCAGCACCGATCGCATAAACGATGTTTTGGCCGATATCCATGTTAGAGAACATGAAAAATACTAAGCCGATCATTGCGGCAGATAGGCCAAGGAAAGCTGCCCAGTTTTTAGTGCTTACCGGTTGCTGGTCGATCTCAGCACTTGCTTCAACAAGGCCCTTACGTACAAACAACATCATCAGTAGTGCTGCGCCTGCTAAAACAGCAGACAGAAGGAAGCCACCGTGGAAGCCAACAACAAGCACTAGCATAGGGAATAAGTATTGACCTAACAGTGCACCAATGTTGTTTACTGAGTAGTTGATAGGGTAGCAGTTTTCAAAATCTTCTTGTGTTTTGAACGTGCGTTTGTAGAGACTTGGGTAAGAAGGAGACATCAAACCACGTGCATAACTTGCTAACGCAATACCACACAACGCCATAGGAACATTGGTTGCTGCTGCGCCTAGCACCAGCAAAACGTAACCACTCGCGAACCCAAGGAAGGCGATGGTCAAAGAGCGGTAAGCACCTAAGAATTTGTCAGCGATGAAACCACCTGCGATAGCAAACAGTGGCCCAATTGCAGAGAAAGCACCAACTACCATCATGGTGTCAGCTTCGTTGTAGTTAAGGTCCTCAAGGAAGAAACGAGTCAAGATCACCATGACGCCATAGAACGAAAGTCCAAACATCATTTGGCAGAACATCATTGATTTGTTTAATCTATTCCACATTATTTTATTCTCACATTAGTATTAATATGTAGTGTAATCACCCAATTATAATACCATCAATAGTGATACATAAAATGAAACATCCATCCCAAATGGGACTTTGCTCGATATATCTTTTCTTATAAGTGCATTCATATTTTTCATGAATGAAATTTGCAATATTAGATTTTGCTTGTGGATGCATGCTTGTATGAAATTTCACCATATTCATTTGTGGCTAAGTAATGTACTATTAAAGGGGAAGTAAGAGGAAGTCATTCGGTAATTTTTTAAGTGAGTATCACTTTCAACTGGCCGCTGGGTTCTAGCCAATAAAAAAGCCAGCTTGATGGCTTAACACTGATCATATAAGCATTTTCCTGATCAGTTGAACGATCCTACAGATGGTTAACAATACCCTTAAGCACTTTTGTTTAAGGGTGTTTTTTATGCTGTCACACTGGTTAATCGATGTTGACGATTTTGCTAATCCAGAATCTCTTTCTTTGTTCCAAAAAGACCTTCCGCTAGATTGGATAAACCAAGCTTTATCTGAAACGAACAAAGCGAGTATGCGCCGTAGAAAGTTACCTTCCGAACTTGTTGTATGGTTAGTCGTTGGCATTGGTCTTTATCGAGACAGGCTTATTACTGATGTATTAGACAAGCTTGACCTCAAGCGATCTAACTCATTAGGCGAAGCTATTGCACTAAGTGCTATCCCTCAGGCAAGAAAAAGGCTTACCGCTAGGCCTTTAGATTCACTATTTTCAATGGCCGCTAAACACTGGGTAAAGTCCGAAGATATAGATGATACATGGAATGGCTTAAGCTTATTCTCTATCGATGGCACTCAATTCAGAACTCATGACAACCCCCCTATTTATCTGAGCATTATCAATATGTTTACTACCGAAAAGACAGACATACTGAGTAGCCAGTTGTGCGGCTGTGTGGACTCAAATCATTGCCTAGTCGTCTTATTCATGATGTCACTTTTGGTAAGAGCTCTAAAGGTGAAATCAGCTATGCAAAAGATTTAATCACCTCATTATGTCCCAACTCATTGATCATTTTTGACCGATGCTCTTTGAGTGCAGAATAATGCTTAACTGGAGACAAGAGCATGGAACAAGTCATTGGATGATACCAATAAAGTCAGACGTAAAATATGAAGTTATTGAGTAACTTGACGATGAAGGGCATGACCTTATTGTTGAAATGAAAGTCTCTCCTCAAGCCCAAAAGCAAGACTCAACGTTATCAGATACATGGAAAGCAAGTTTAGCTCTTTACCCTGAAGGAGGAGAGCCAAAGCATATCAAAGGGCTAATCACCTCTTTAACCGATAAAGGGTACAGCTTAAAATCTTCATTAGACGTGTACTTCGAAAGGTGGGAAATCGAAAATAGCTACGGAGAGATTAAGCATGACATGCTTGAGGATGAGATTCTCCTCATTAGCCAGTCAATGGAGGGTGTTGAGAAAGAAATATGAGGCATTCTGATTGACTATAATCTAGTACGTCTTGATATTAGTCGGATAGCAAAAGAAGCCAATGTGTCACCACTTAGAATCAGTTTTACGATAGCAGTTCGTGACATTCAAGATGAACTAATGTGGTGTGCTATCGTCTCCCCGGGATCAATCCCGAAAAAACTGCGAGCCATGAGAGAGCGAGTGAAACGTTATATTTTGCCAGAAAAACAAAAACGGCCCAAAG
Source organism: Vibrio sp. Isolate32 (assembly GCF_022397955.1). Lineage (GTDB taxonomy): Bacteria > Pseudomonadota > Gammaproteobacteria > Enterobacterales > Vibrionaceae > Vibrio. The sequence goes on from NZ_JAKEUQ010000012.1 coordinate 36,008, forward strand.
CTAGGACCGTTCGTATTAGTAAAACTCGCTACAATGTACGTTCTAAGTACTGTGGGATCCCCACGAATTTCATCATAAGTCTTCAAACTATATAGTCAGTTTTGATAACTGGCTATACACGTAAATTAACAAAGGTTCATCAGGGCAATATCGGGTATCATCGATGACCTCTCTACCTAAATAGACATAAGACAAGACGCACTTTCGTCTCTCTGTATTGGCTTGCAGCAAGCGGGATTGGGTCAGTTGTGCACTCACAAACCCCACGCACCAAAGCATAAACGTTATCAATGATGCGATTAGTATCAGATTGTCATAACGTTTTGCGCTTTTGGAGTTAGCGTACTCCAATCCTAAGCCCAGTTTTCCATTTTTTGTATCTCTAAACGCTTCCTCTACCTGCATACGCTGTGCGTATAATTTGACGACTTTAGTTGCACTGACTTTCTCATACTCGGGTAAGTTATATACCAATAACCAAGGCTCAGTCGCTTTCGCCTGCTGGTATTTATCTGTCGTACACTGTGACTTCCCACCTCGCTTTTTCTTTGCAATCCGACCTTTCTGTTTATTTTGATAAATAACCGCTTGGCATTGAAACTTTTGCGACTTGCTATAGTAGATTTCGCCCAGTTTCGTGGCACGGTTGGTTGCCTGTTCAAACCAGGTTTTACAGCGAGTCCATATTATTGAGTCAGCCGATAAACAAACGTTACCGCGAGCGCGTCCCACCCAAAACCATCCTTTTTTCTCGATAGCTTGAAACCAAGGCGTCTTAAAAATAGCATCGGATAAGATGATAGGCTGGCAATCGACAGGCAAGCAATGTGCAAGATTATCCAGCAAGTCAATGTGGGCCTTTTCTGAGTTTAATTCAGACTCTGGATACACTTTTTCATATAACGTTAAGGCTCTTCCACCCATAGGGATACTAGCCCTAAGTACTTGAAACATATCCTGACCATTGATAGGAGACCAATCGACAATGACAAGAGGGTGAGGATTTTGGCCAACCAAATGTTCAGTCATGAACTCATAAAAATAGAGCCGCTCACTGTGCAAGTAAGGGTTCCCAATTAACCTGTCGGCTCGCTTTATATCGTGCTTCTTATCTGTATCAGAGCTATTTTTAAGACCACGACCAAGGTATGTGACCGTAACTCGTTGGTCACGCATTCCAGATTCAACAAAAGTAAAAACGGTACTTAGCCTGACGGAGTGAATATCAGGGTAAGTCGTTGCAATATCTTCTTTAAGGGTTTGAAATACAGTCACTGTGATAATCTCATTTTTTCCAATGATTTGATCACATAGTTGCTCAAAGGTCGATCCCCTACTCAGTTAAAACCAATATTTCGTGGGGATTCGTCAGTTCTAAGTACCTTAAGTGATAGGTTTTAGCTTAAAAGCCGCTTTTTGATACGTTTAGAATGATTGCCTAGGATTCATCTTCCTCAAAGTAATCTGCATAGCCTTTCGGTGGTGGTGTCCACCCACGTTCTGAGCGAGAGTGTTTGTCTGAACGATCTTTCTTCATATTTTCTTTCATTGCGTCTTCAAGGTGAATGAATATTTGTCGGTAGTTGTTGTCGTAGCGAGGGTTCTCTTCCGTTTCAGACCAAGCTTTGTATAGCTTTTCAGACTTACGGCTCTCAACACGTTGATACGTCGATTTTTGCTGTTCGACGAAGAATGGGTGATGACCCAAAGAACGTAAGGCTTCAGCACCCATTTCAAGTGCTGAGTGGTACGTTTCTGATTCTACAAAATCAGCACCCGCTTCTCTTAAGCGATAACTATGGCCACGGTCGAACGCACGAGCTAAGATTTTTACGTTAGGGTAGATGTGCTTAACGTACTTGACCAACTCCACGCTTGAGTCTTGGTTGTCGATGGCAACAACAAGCATTGCTGCTTCTTCGATACCCGCGGTGTGTAGTAGGTCGTGACGAGTCGCATCACCAAAGTAGGACTTGATGTTAATAGAGCGCAGTACATCTACTTGGTTAGCCTGATGGTCCAGAACCACCGTTTTGACATCATTCGATACCAATAAGCGATTAACGATCTGACCGAATCGACCGATACCAGCAATGATTACCGTGCCTTTCTCTTCGATAGTATCTTCTTCACGGTCATTCGATTTTTGCTCGTAACGAGGCAGAATCACCTTATCAAACAAAATAAACAGGCCCGGAGTTAGGAACATTGAAAGAGCAACCACTAGTGAGAGCGTTTGAACAATGTCAGCCGGCAATACGTGGTTTTGCGCCGAGAAGCTTAATAGTACGAATCCAAATTCACCGGCTTGCGCCAAGCTCAGTGTAAATAGCCAACGATCGCTGTTCTTGATTTTGAAAATCAATGCCAAGGTAAAAAGCACAGCTGCTTTTAGTAACATGACACCCAGAGTTAGCCCGATGATTAGGATGAAATCATTGAACAGAACATCGAAGTTGATTCCCGCACCTACCGTAATAAAGAACAGTCCAAGCAGCAGTCCTTTGAACGGGTCGATGTTCGATTCCAGTTCGTGTCTGAATTCACTGTTCGCCAGTACAACACCCGCAAGGAAAGTGCCTAGTGCAGGCGATAAGCCGACAAGGCTCATCAGTGCAGCAATACCAATAACCAGCATGAGTGCCGTTGCCGTGAAGATCTCACGCAGGCCAGAGCTTGCGACAAAGCGGAAAAGTGGACGGCTTAAGAAGTGCCCGCCAACAACCACAATAGCGATAGATGCCGTAATCACAAGTCCATAAGCCCAACCAGGTAGACCAGCAACCAGACTTAACTCTTCATGGTGGTCAGAAGCTGAAGTGGCTGCGCTTTGTGCAGCTTCGATCAATTCTGGCAACGCCAATAGAGGAATGAATGCCAGCATCGGAATAACGGCAATATCTTGGAATAATAGAACCGAGAAGGCATTCTTACCGCCTTCAGTCTTAGACAAGCCTTTCTCGTTGAATGTTTGCAGTACAATCGCGGTCGATGACAACGCAAAGATTAAGCCGATAGTGAGAGCGATAGTCCAAGGTTGGTTAAAGGCTAGAGCAATGCCCATTACAATCGCTGCTGTGCCTCCTACTTGTAGGCCACCAAGCCCCATCAAGCGGTTTCTCATTGCCCATAGCATCTTAGGCTCAAGCTCAAGACCAACTAAGAACAACATCATCACCACGCCGAATTCGGCAAAGTGTTGAATGGTCGTGGTTTCCTCACCGACAAGGCCGATGATTGGTCCGATAACCACACCTGCGATTAAATATCCCAGCACTGAGCCTAAGCCAAGACGCTTAGCTATCGGCACCGCGATCACGGCGGCAACTAAGTAGATAAAGGCTTGTAAAAAATATCCAGTCATTCTTTAGTCCTTGTTGATGATTCCGTCGAGATAGTGGTTTAACTTCGCGGCTTTCTTTGCTTTTTTGTAGTCAATATTGTCTGCGACTAGCGACTCCAACAAAAACTTATAGCGCTCAACATGCTCGGTTATGCGGTTCTCTTCCAAGGCGGTTCGCGAGCCAAATAGTGCATAAGGTGCTAAATATTCCATACCACATAAAGCAGCGGTTTGTTCAAGAGGGTGGAGTAGCTCACGAATGGTAAAGTGGTTGTAGCCGTCAGTTTGGTAGGCATCCTCTTTACCTCCCGCGGTAATGCTGCAAAGGAACTTCTTACCTTCTAACTCGTTGCCATCAGTGCCATAAGCGAAACCATACTCAAGAACCAGATCTTGCCACTCCTTGAGAATTGCTGGAGTTGAATACCAATAAAGTGGGAATTGGAAAACGATGATGTCATGGTCCAACAGACGTTTCTGTTCACGATCGATGTTAATTTTGAAAGTTGGATATTCGGCGTAGAGATCAACACAGGTCACGCCATCAATACGCTTGGCTTGTTCGAATAAGGGTTTGTTTGCTTCAGAGCGATGCTGAGAAGGGTGGGCGAATAGCACCAAGACTTGATTTTTCGACATAAAGCCCTCTTTGTCCGTTAACGAATAATGCTTATTGGAATTATAGATATACAATAATAGAAGAATGATTGAAGAACAACGAATTAGCCCATACTTATTTATTTAGATACATAGGTTTATCGAGTACTTAATTATATAAAACACGCTCTGATTTAGGTGTTTCTCTTACCTTCACCCTACGACTAAGTAAAACTAATTATTCGTGAATAATAAAAGCAAATAAGCGTATTTTATGTCAACGTTGGTAGGGAACGTAAATAATTCAATCTCTCTACATAGAACAACAATGAATAAAGGAAAAAAGTATGAGCATGGACTTGCGTCAACAGTGTAATTTGTTTCTTTCAGGTCACTTAGATCCGACTCCGGCACAAACATTTGCTCAGATGGCTGAATGGTGTGAAGAGCACAACATACATCACGATACCTACGGAGATGGCGAGTTCATCGAAGGCTTTGAAGCCAAAGTTGCTGAGTTGCTTGGCTATGAGGCGGCTGTGTTTGTAATCACAGGTACCATGAATCAACCAACAGCGTTAGAGATCGCCTGCTAGGAGAAAAGAAACCCGTTGGTTGCGATGCACGAATCGAGTCATATTTTGCGTCATGAGCGCCAAGGGTATCAGCTCCAGAACCGCTTTAATGTGTTGCCAGTGGGCAATGTGTTTCGCACTTGGAATGTCGATGACTTGAAAGCGTGGCCAGATGAAATTGCAGCAGCGCTATACGAGCTACCGATGCGAGAAATTGGTGGTCAGCTACCAGAATGGGAAGAACTCGAAGCGATTAAGCGGTATTGCAACGAACAATCCATTCATCTGCATATGGATGGCGCGCTTGTGGGAGTGTGGTGCATATTACCAAAAACCTTACAGTGAAATCGCAAAGGGGTTTGATAGCGCTTATGTCTCTCTATACAAGGGGCTAAATGGACTTGGTGGCTCACTGTTGTTGGGTGATAAAGCGTTTGTAACCAAGGCATCAGCTTGGATGAAACGACAAGGCGGTAATGTCTATCATCGTACGCCTTTTTTTGTATCGGCAGCTATGCAGTTCGATCAACGACTAGCACAAATGCCTGCTTTGTTCGAACGTACAAAACAAATCTACCAAATCTTATTGGATTACCCTCAATTCAAAGTGAACCCGCAACAACCGCAAGCGAACATGCTTCATCTTTATTTACCGGTGAGTTACGAAGACGGGGTTGCTTTAAGAGACAATATCGCTAGTAAGCACAAGGTATGGATAGGAAACCCAGCGATCTGTGAGTTACCGAATCAATGTAAGATTGAGTGGTATGTGGGGGACAATTTATTAAATCTACCGGATCATGAGCTGATCGATATCTTGGACCTGATTAGCGAAGCGCTGATTTGAGTGCAGAGAAGCTAAATTGAATGAGGTGAGGAGTGCTCATTAGAATGAATACAGGCGGGCTTACTTGTATTCATTCGAACAGAGATCGCGGCAGGGTGTTACATATATTGGTTGATGTACACGTCGACTAGGAACATGAATACTGGAACGGTGCTAAGAACTCCGAAGAAGACGATAGGCACCCAGTTTTTCATTTTCTTTTTAGGTTGCTCTGTATTGTTCATAGTTTCGGCCTTAAATTCGTTGTTGAGTCAGCGCTTGAGTTAGAACTGAATGGTATCAAATAAATTCAAAGAGCCCTATGTGGATTTAGTGTTTCGTGGCGTGCATCAAACACAGAAAATCGCGTTGATTCATAAACGGTTCATAAAGGCTCAACAATAATGAACCTATTGAAACAAGTACTGCCTTATTTGGCATAGTAATTAATTAGCATTCGAAGAGTTGGAGAATACAGAATGAAAACAATAGGTAACATCATTTGGTTTCTGTTCGGTGGCGTATTTATGGGATTGGCGTGGTGGTTCTTTGGGCTGCTTGCATTCCTTACCATCGTTGGTATTCCGTGGGGCAGAGCGTGTTTCGTTATGGGGAACTTCTCGTTCTTTCCATTTGGTCAAGAAGCCATTTCTCGTGATGAACTGACTAATGAAATGGATATCGGGACAAGCCCATTAGGTATGATAGGTAACATCATATGGTTCTTGTTTGCAGGTATTTGGCTTGCAATTGGTCATATCATGTCAGCGGTGGCGTGTTTCATTACCATCATCGGTATTCCATTTGCGATTCAGCACCTTAAGCTAGCAGTTATCTCACTGGCACCAATCGGTAAAACAGTGGTAGATAAACGCGAAGCAGAAGCGGCTCGAGTAAGAAATTACAAAGGTTAAGAATTTGGTTTAACCTTTATCTGAAACCAAAAAGCACATCATTTGATGTGCTTTTTTATTGGTTCTTGGTTCTTGGTTCTAGTTTGCCTTCTCAAGCTTCTCTCGCCGCTATACGTTGTTGAATAAGACTTCGATTCGAAGAGTGATATTGGCCTCTTTTGTATGCTTTTCGTATGGCTCGCGTTCCCATTGGTAGCGCGGGATGATTTCGTAAAATAGCCACTCTTTCCATATGTTCTCTCGATAGGTGACCGACACTTGCGAGTATTCGTAGTGGTTATATGGCTCGCTAGTCGCGGTTATCGTGGCGCCGTATTGCAGAGCTTGGTCTTGGGAAAGGTAATGGTACAAGGTAATTCCCGTACCATACTCCCAGCATTTGAGATCATCGTTATAGTCTGCAAAATTTGACCAACGCGCTAAGAAATCGTCACTCAATGAAAGATCAAAATCGATATCAGTGATCTCTCCCGTCTCTCTTTTCTCTTGATACACACGTTGAGTCAGCCGGAATACTGCATCTGTGGTGAGCGGGTAGGTAAAACGATAGCGAGCTTCTATTCTTGGGCGCAATGTCGCTTTGATATTGAAACTACTGTAACCCTTAGCATAGGCGTCATAACGAAGACCAAGTGCATTTTCTAACTCTTCAGAGTCTTGTGGGAAGAAGTCTAAGAACTCTTCATCACCAACGGACTCGTAGATTAGCTTAAGCCTTTTGCTGACAAAGGGTAAATGTAAGCGTGCGTTTAGTTTGGTGGAATAATCAACGTCACCGCCCTCTGAATAAATGAAATCATTGTACCAACGTACAGAGGTTCCGGCTCTGGCGTCTTCGGTAATACGATCATCAACGAAGAAGTTATCGAACCATAGGGCTGGTTGGCAAAATTTGCTATTTAGGTAGTGATAGGCTTTTTCGACACGGGTGTCTTCTAACGGCTGACTGTGACAATCATCCGTTTCCTCTGCAACAGCAGAGTGGGTAGCGAGTGATGCCAATAATGAAGTGCTAACTATCCAACGACTCAATGGAACCTGTTTGTTATTTTATGTATCAATAGTTTGACTATAACTAAGCAGTTACAACAATGCGACTTTTAATGAGGTTTAACTGGAGTTGTGGTTATTCAAAACAGAGGCTTGAATCGCGTGTGGCAGGCAAAGAAAACGGGCTCTGAAAGTGAGCCCGTTTGTAGGTTAACTTATAAGTGACTTAACGCTGGATTACATTGCCGCTTCGAAAATCGCAGAGATTTCTTCGTGAGTCGCTTGTTTAGGGTTAGTAAAACCACATGCATCTTTCAGTGCGTTGTCAGACAATGTAGGAATGTCTTCTAGTTTCGCACCAAGTTGCGCGATACCTGTTGGGATGTTCACGTCATTTGCTAGTTGAACAATCGCTTCGATCGCTGCTTCTGCACCTTGCTCTGGTGTCATACCTTCAACATTCACGCCCATTGCTTTTGCAACATCACGTAGACGCTCAGGACAAACTTGCGCGTTGTAGCGTTGAACGTGTGGTAGCAAGATAGCATTACATACACCGTGTGGAAGGTCGTAGAAGCCGCCTAGCTGGTGCGCCATCGCGTGAACATAACCTAATGACGCGTTGTTGAACGCCATACCCGCCATGAACTGTGCGTAAGCCATTTGCTCACGCGCTTCAATGTCTTCGCCGTGCGCTACTGCCGTTCTTAGGTGTGCTTGTACAAGTTCAATGGCTTTAATCGCTACTGCATCTGTAATTGGTGTCGCTGCGATAGAAACGTAAGCTTCGATAGCGTGTGTTAGCGCATCCATACCTGTTGCAGCAGTTAGTGATGCAGGCTTAGCAAGCATTAGCTCAGGATCGTTTACTGAAATAAGCGGTGTTGTGTGCTTATCAACAATAGCCATCTTAATGTGGCGCTCTTCATCTGTGATGATGCAGAAACGTGTCATTTCTGAAGCTGTGCCCGCAGTTGTGTTGATAGCGATAAGAGGCATCATAGGTTTTTCAGATTGATCAACACCTTCGTAATCTGCAATCTTGCCGCCGTTAGAAGCCACAAGTGCAATACCTTTTGCACAGTCGTGCGGAGAACCGCCACCTAGAGAAATAACGAAATCACAGTCGTTGTCAGTCAGTAATTCAAGACCGTCGTTAACGTTAGTGATGGTTGGGTTTGGTTGAGTGCCGTCGAATACCACAGCATCCACACCGCGCTGGCTAAGAAGGTCTTGTACCTGCTTAACCACGCCAATTTGGTTTAGGATTTTATCGGTTACGATAAGACCTTTTTTAAAGCCTTGAGACTGAATGCTATCAGCCGCATCCTTTAAACAGCCAGTACCCATGAAGTTTATTGTAGGGATGTAAAATGCACTAGACATTGGAAAACTCCGGTTAATTATGATTTTTAATTGCCTATATGTTGTCGGCAAACAACTGGTCGACCATTGATCTGGAACAACTTTGATTCCGAACTACCACTTTCTGGTTATTGGTTGTGATAGGGCTCATATAGCAATCGTTTTTATGGTTTTCTGATGTGTATATTGTCAGTTATGGATAGCGAGTGATTGATAGAACTATGGTCAGTATGCTGCTCTATAACCATGAAAAATAAAGGTTATTCAGACAGTGCCGGTTCATGTTCTTCTTCTGTTAGCTCTTGAACAGAATCAGCACTGCACTCGACCTGATTTTTTGGTTGCTCAGGCGAATCTGACGCCTCTTGTGGCTCTTCATCGTAGTATTTGACCAGGAATGGGGTGAGCATGATGGATGAAGGTAAGAAGTGCTTCATAGTACCTCCCGGTACAGTTCGTGTATTTCCTCTATGGTATTGGTTTAAGATGTGGCAAAATTTGCGATACATCATGACTTGTTGCTTGTTTTCTATAAATTTTTAGAACTATCTTCAGGCTCACAAAAATGGTAGTAGAATGCACACTTAACCGTTGAGGTTAGGAAATAATAAATATAAATACGGCGCGATAGCGCGAATAATAGGACAGATAATGAAGTACGATTGGATATTCTTTGATGCGGATGAAACCTTGTTCCACTTTGACGCTTTTCAAGGAATGAAGCTAATGTTCTCACGTTTTGGTGTGGATTTTAGCGAGCAGGATTATTCTGTTTATCAAGAAGTTAACCTACCACTATGGGTTGATTACCAAGATGGTCGAATAACGGCTGATCAATTGAAGCACACACGCTTCGAAAGCTGGGCTGAAAAGTTAGAAACAACAACTGCAGAATTAAACAGCGCATTTCTAACAGCAATGGCGGACATCTGTTCTCTGCTACCAGGTGCAAAAGAGCTAATGGAATCGTTACAAGGCAAAGTGAACATGGGCATTATTACTAATGGCTTCACCGAGCTGCAATCGATCCGTTTAGAGCGTACTGGCATGACAGATTACTTCGAGCATGTGATCATTTCTGAAGAAGTTGGCGTTGCTAAACCAGATGCTGAGATCTTTGAATATGCACATAAGCTGGTTGGCTTACCAGCAAAGCAGCGCATTTTGATGGTGGGAGATAACCCACATTCAGACATTTTAGGTGGCTTAGATTTTGGTATCGAGACCTGTTGGTTAAACAGCCAAGAGAAGGCAACGCCAGAAGGTATCAACCCTCATTATCAAGTCAAGTCTCTGGCTGAGCTGCAAGCACTTCTGCTAGCGTAACGGCTCACCGACTTTAGCTTTATTCGTTGATCATTACTTTATTTATTGATCATTAATAGCCGAGTATAATTCTGTGCTCGGCTACTTAGTTTTTACTGGTTTCAATTTTCGATTGTGGTACTCAAGCGTATTTATGCTTTAAGCTGCCACCATAACCACTCATAACAAATAGAAGGAAGAAGCGTGCTGAAATCTCATCGCCATAGCTGCTACGGCATAGCTGCCATTTTACTTTGGAGCTGCTTAATTGCGTTGTCTCGTAGCGTGTCAGAGCAATTAGGTCCAATTGGCGGCGCAGCTAGCCTTTATACAGTGAGTTCACTGTTTTTGGTTTGCGTAATGGGGTTGCCTAGGCTGAAGCGCTTCTCAAAGTCTTATTTGTTGATTGGTGGCGCGCTGTTTGTCTGCTACGAGATCTTTCTGGCCTTGGCGTTAGGCATGGCAAATAACCGACATCAAGCTTTAGAGATGGCGGTTATCAATTACCTTTGGCCTGCACTGACAGTATTGTTTGCGGTATTACTCAGCGATAAAAAGATAAATTGGCTGGTGTACCCAAGTATCTTTTTAGCTTTCTTTGGTGTGGCTTGGAGCATCAGTGGCGACCAAGGCCTCTCTGTTGAACAGATTGCGGCAAATATCGCGACTAACCCTAAAACTTATTCGATGGCGTTCTTCGGCGCGATTATTTGGGCGGTTTACTGTAATTACACTCAGAAAGTTGCGAAAGGGCAGAATGCGATAGTGTTGTTCTTTATCGCTACAGCGATCACCTTGTGGATCAAATACGCATTGAGCAGCGAAACCGGTATGGTAATGACGAGCAGTGCCGCGATTGATTTGGCTCTGGCTGGCGTGTGTATGGGCGCGGGTTACGCGCTTTGGAATACCGCAATATTGGGAGGCAACATGGTCTTTCTCGCGACTATGTCTTATTTCACGCCAATTTTTGCGACCTTACTCTCTTCTATGATTTTAGGTTTAACCTTGACCATCACGTTTTGGCAGGGGGTGTGTATGGTGACGATTGGGTCACTGGCTTGCTGGTGGGTTACAAGAGAGAAAAAGCCGACGGTTAAGGCGTCGGCTTCTGAAGAGATTCAATCTCAATAGCAATTGTGTTCATCTACCGATTGCTAGGGTGAGAATTAGCTCGCGATGTTGAGGTTCAGTTGAAGCTCATATGGCATCTTAGACAGGCGTCGCTTTAGTTGGCGGCGTGTACGTTCAATATCATCGACCGCAATCGCTTGTTGGTCGTTGGTATGAATATCAACGTTGATTCTTAGCTCAGGACCAACCTTAGTCACACCGATTAGCTCCAAATCTTGTTCTGCTTCTTTGTCTACCGCGACAACGTTCTTATCTACCGCGTCACAAATTTCTTTGTTTGCCGACATCATTAGTAGCTCACGCATAGCTTCTCTTAGCATATCGAACGGTACTTTGATGAAGTAGAAAGACATCAGCAACATCATCATTGGGTCTGCATACACAGCGTATTTTGCGAACGGCGAGAATGTCATTGACCAAGCCACGACGAAACCTGCTGTTACTGCGACACTCAACAGTGTATCCATTTGCCACTGCTTAGATTCAGCTTGAATCAAGCCAGATGAAATGCTCTTACTCTTCTTAGCGATATACCACCACGCATAACCACAGCCCAATACGTTAAAAATACCAAACAGAGTTGCGATAGAAGCATCAACTTCACGACCGCCTGTCATCAAAGCGCCAATCGCTGAATACAGTGAATAACCAACCACAAGTAAAATGACAGCGGCTTTAATCGTGATGACGATAGGCTCAATGATCGCACGACCAAACGGGAATTCACGATCAGAAGGGCGGTTAATGTATTTTGAGGCAGCTAGTGACAATAAAGTTAACAGTAAGCTAATAAGAGAGTAGACACCGTCAAATACTATGACCAGAGAGCCAACGAGAAGACCCAACACCAATCCGCCAATAGCGAAGCCTGATGCTAAAAGGGCTGAGAACAATAGAACTCGATTTTCGTTTTGGCTTTTCCTGTCACACATAATATTTTCCAAATGTTTTTGATAATTTCATTGTTCTAATATTGAGCGAGATTTTCAAACTTTATCTGATGTTGTTTATATTACAGAACATAGTTTTTTATATTATTCATTTTAATTCAGTTGCTTACATGAAATTTTAGGTGTCAGTAAAATTGACGATGACTGTTTTCTCGGACTAGTGTGCAACTGAATCAAGATCGCTTATCATTAATAAAACGCATCATTGAGCGGTGTTTTATAGCTCGGTGAAGGGCATTAGCGCTTGAGATAGTGGGAAAGAAAGGATGGCAATGAAGTTTGATGGTATTAGCGACAGCGATTTGTGGGCAATCGCTAACCCTATTATGGATAATTTGATGGAGGGCTCAACCAATGTTGATCATGCCCAACATTGCCGCGACTTTACTCAACGAATGAAGGACATAGTGACGCCTGAGTATTTAGAAAAGGTGTGTCATCATTATCAACACAGCAACGGCTTTTTTGCAGAGCGTGAACCTGTTGCGGTGTTTAGGCGTTCTGATTCCGTTGCTTTTATATGGAAGCAAGTGTACACCATTGCCAAAGGCGAATTCGTTGCTGAAATGGTGTTAGTTGAAGAAGACGGACTCTATTTAGTTGACCACGTGATGGTCTTCTAATAAGCGCTAGTTAGAAATCAAACAAGTAATCACTCAGCTGGTCCGCGAGCCAGTTCATACCTGGGTGTTCTGCCATCCCAGCAGCCGTAAACATGCAGTAATCTTCTTGAGTTAGGCCGTAGGTGTGCTTGATTACCGCTAATTCTTGCTCACGTAGCAAATGACGAATCAACGGCTCTGGCATTACGCCCCATGCCTCTTCACGTAAAATCGTATCTAGCATAAAGTCAAAGCTAGAGAAACCAATGTAACGACGAGAGAAGGGCTCAAGCTCTGGATTATCTTTTTCGTTGAGATAAACCATGGTCGCTTGCATCGAATTTCTTAACACCTCGTCGGAGACGCGGCGCATTGCACTCAGGTCATGTCCTTTCTTACATACAGACATCATCCGAATCTTACCTAGCGGGTTATAGATGATTCGCGGGTCATCTACACGTTCGTAATCGACGCCGAATGCAAAATCAACTTGTTGAGTTTCAACGAGGTTGGCTAAGTCACCACTTGATGCAAGAACGAAGTTGAAAGAAGTGGAAGGGTACTTGTTATTCAGCGTGTGAGATAAATCTTGCCACATTTCATCGGGCAGAGAATCATCGCGAGCAATCCATATCTCGGCGTTGAACTCACCAGAAACATGGAGGCAGGTTTGTTTAATACGCGCAGCTGTCACTAACATTCCTTCGCAATCTTTATAGATGGCTTTACCTGCTTCGGACAGCTCGACATGGTTGCCGCTACGTACGAAAAGTTCTACATCTAACTCTTTCTCCAAGGCTTTGATCGACATACTAAGCTTGGTTCGGTTGCATTCTAGCTGGCGAGCAGCTTCAGAGACTGATCCTAAATCAGCAACAGAACAGAAGGCTTGGACTTGAGATAGGTTCATTTCATTTCCAGATTGAGCGGTTGTTGGTGCATATTATACGAATATTGTGCTGACTATCTTAGAAATAGTCCATCTTTGCATGATAACTCTATGACGAATTGACTAATTTAGTTTACTCTGTGCAGGATCCGAACGTACAAGAAGTAAAGATGGAGGCCATGATGGCGAAACAATGGGACGAGTACGCCGTTGATTGGGATAAAGATCCCGCGACCGCAGTATTCGCACAGTCCGTATTTGACCAGTTAACACAGCTCGTTGATTTAAACGGAACCCGTGTCCTTGATTTTGGTTGTGGTACAGGACTACTCAGCCAAAAAATATCTCCTTTAGCAAAAGAGATCATCGCACTCGACATGTCTGAAGGGATGATTGAAGAGCTAGACAAGAAAGAGCTATCCAACGTTGAACCGGTTGTTGATATTCTATCGCGCGGGCTTGCAGCGCAGCATCCAGCATTCCGAAATCAGTTCGACCTAGTGGTAGCGTCGTCGGTTTGTGGCTTTATCCCGAACCTACAAGACACAGTAAGCCTGATTTATACGCTACTCGAGGACGATGGTGCATTTGTTCACTGGGACTGGTGCTTAGAAAACGGCAGCGATGATTACGGCATAAGCCCTGAGCGTTCAGAGAACGTATTGAGTGCTGCTGGGTTTTCTGTTGTTGAAGTATCGACACCTTTCTCAGTTGATACTCCACAAGGCAAGCTAAAAGTGCTTATGGGCGTTGGGCGTAAGTAGTTCATTTGAAGCTTATGGCTCAGTGATTAGCGAAAACTAAAATCCAAAACACGTTTTAGCGAATAAAGTAAAACATAAATAACCGAACCCACATCAACGGCCTTAGTGCCAGTTATGTGGGTTTTCTATTTCTAGTAACCTCGATAACTTATGTTTTAAACGTGTGGTGTCAGGGTATTAGAAAATACTAATTACAAATATATCATTTCCATTTTGGAAATGTAGTCTTGCATAGATTTCATTAGTGGAAATCAAATCGTCAGATATAGAATAAGCCCATAACAATACTAAGGGTTTAATCATGAGCCACCAATCTGCTTCTCCACAACTTTCAGAACAACAACAGCGCTTTAGCAATATCATTTCAGATGCCAACCTGTCGCCAAAACAGAAATCGAGCTATCTTGCCTTAGAAGCTGAAGCGAGCCTACCGTACATGCCGGTAAGTCACGAAGTAGAACAAGCCTTACAACAAGGCGTGCTATGTGACATGTTTGAAGGTCACGCTCCATTTAAGCCGCGCTATGTGCTTCCTGACTATTCTAAATACTTACATCAAGGCTCAAAGTATTTAGAGCTTAGCGCGGCAACTAATTTCGATGAAGCATTGAACATGCTTACCATCCTGTACCATCACGTCCCTTCGGTCACATCTATTCCGGTTTACTTAGGTCAGTTGGATGACGTGTTAATGCCTTTCGTTGGCGACCTAACAGAAGAGCAGGTTTATCAGAAGCTTAAGCTATTCTGGATCATGCTAGACCGCACACTGCCAGACGCGTTCATGCATGTGAATATCGGCCCAACAGACAACGTTATCTGCCGTACTATTTTACGAGTTGATGCTGAACTCAAGCAGATTGCGCCTAATCTTACTTTTATGTACGACCCAGCCGTAACACCTGATGATCTGCTGCGTCATGCTGCGAGCAATATTTGTGAATGCAGCAAGCCACACATCGCTAACTACCCAGCACACGCTGCGGCATACGGTGATAAGCGCTTTGGCATCGTTAGCTGTTACAACTCTCTGCCCCTAGCTGGTGGCTCAAACACGTTAGTACGTATGAACTTGAAACAAGTGGCGTTAAAGTCTGAAGACAGTGTCGATTTCCTACAGCAAGTGTTACCACACTACAGCGCTATCATGGTTGAGCTGATGAACGCTCGCAGCCGCTTCTTGCATGAAGAATCTAACTTCTTCGAAGGCTTCTTAACTAAAGAACGTTTGATCGAGGAAGATCGCTTTGCACCAATGTTCGGCATCTACGGTATGGCTGAAGCCGTGAATATCTTGATGGAGAAAGAGGGCAAAGCGGGGCGTTATGGTCATGACGAACAAGCTAACCAACTTGGACATCGCATTTCAGAAAAACTGGCTGAGATCGTTGATCGTTCTGAAGTGAAATATGGTCTAGAAGGCAAGGCTTTATTGCATGCTCAAGGTGGTATCAGCCTAGATGAAGGTGTCACTCCAGGTGTGCGTATCCCTTATGGAACAGAACCAGATCCTGTCTCTTACGTTCGTGCGACTGCGGGTCATCATAAATTCTACACCTCAGGTATCAGTGACATTTTGACCATTGACGAAACCGTGAAGTCAAATCCTGAAGCCATGTTCAACCTGTGTAAGGGGGCGATTCAAGCGGGTTACCGTGAGTTTACCGCTAACGTTGCATCAAACGACTTAGTTCGTGTGACAGGTTACATGATTAAGTTGTCTGACATCGCTAAATACGACGAAGAAGGTTCGCGCACCAACACGACTTTCTTAGGAGCTGAAGCGGCGAAAAATACGGGCATCTTAGAGCGTAAACCTCGCGTGGCAAGCTTAGAGATGTCGCCAACGTACGAATAACCTAGTACTCGAATCGCATTAACTATGAAAATTTCTGATCTAACAACTCAAATGGCTAGGGTTAATAACAATAAGACAGAAAAACAAGCGAAGGTCAGCCGTGTGCTGACCTTTTCTTGTGTTGATGGACCGGGGAATCGGCTTGTACTGTTTCTGCAGGGGTGCAACTTCGACTGTATAACCTGTCATAACCCTCATACCATCAATCACTGTAATCATTGCGGAGATTGCGTTAGTGGGTGCCCAAGCGGTGCTTTGAGTGCTATTGATGGCAAAGTGATATGGGATCCCGCGGCTTGCACCAATTGCGACCAGTGTATTGATGTTTGTGGTCACAAATCGAGTCCGAAAATTACCACGATGACGGTTTCAGAAGTACTAGAGCTTGTGAGACATAATCAGTTCTTCCTGAGTGGTATTACCGTTTCTGGTGGTGAAGCGACCATGCAGTTGCCGTTTATCATCGAACTGTTTCAAGTGATTAAAAGTGATCCGCAGTTAGCGCATCTCACGTGCTTTATTGATAGTAATGGTTCGTTGTCACTGCAAGGGTGGGACAAGGTGTTGCCTTACCTTGATGGAGCGATGATTGACCTAAAATCCTGGCAATCAGAAACACACCAATGGCTGGTCGGCAGAGGAAACCATCGAGTGTTTGAGAGCATCAATTACTTAGCAGATAAAGGTAAGTTGCATGAAGTTCGGTTGCTGCATATTCCGAACAAAAGTGATCTTGAAGATGAAATTGAACAGGTGGGGCGTTACTTAAAGACGCTACCAAGTGATGTTCGAATTCGACTGAATGCATTTCAGCACCATGGTGTAATTGGCAAAGCATTAGATTGGCCGAAATGCACCGAACAACAGATGCAGAGCTTTCACGATAAGCTCTACACAATAGTTCAAAGACCGATGCAAACCCCTGAGGTTTATACTTAGTCTTTAAGTTTCTTAGGCGGTCAATCAGGCTTCAAAGAACGTAAAGTCTCTATAAATATCAAGTCTCTAAAAACAGGTCACACAACCACTTGATCGCCTGATCATTCATGTTGGGCTTGTTCCACACTAAGCTATAGGCCACCTTTCCGTAATCAAAAGGCAAGGGTTTGCTCACTAAGCCCTGAGCTTGCTTAGCATGCTTAACCCACTGTTTCGAACAAGTGAATAGGAAGGGGGTATGATGACAAAGCACAGCTGCAGCCCCAAAGTCAGCGACTGAAATAGCCATCTCTCTAGGCTTGTGACGTTGCACTAAACTCTGTTCAAAGTAAGGCTGCGACAGTTCATTATCTAAAATCCCAATGTGCTTGTAATCTAGGTAGCCTTCCACCGTCAGTTCTTGCTGAGCAAGAGGGTGGTGTGCGCCCATCAAACAAACCATCTCATCTGGAAGAATTGTTTCCCAAACTAGCTCTTTATTGTTTGTCGGTGGTTGGGATATATCATGAGGCAATAAGATCAAATTCACTTTGCCGCTAAGTAACGCATCGAAGCCGAGCTGTTGTTTCGAATAGATGTTGAGTTTGGCGTTTGGTGCGAGTTCAGTGGTGATTCTACTGATCTTTGAGGCGAAGACTTCAAAAGTACTCTCGCGCATAGAGAGTGAAAAGCTGCCTTGATACTCCTTTGGGGCAAAGCTCTTCTGATGCAACAACCCATTCATACTAGAAAGAATCGCGTGAACCGTTGGTGCGACTTGAAGCGCAAAGGGCGTTGGGATGAGCTTGGTACCATCTCGGTAGAACAGCCCG
Organism: Vibrio sp. Isolate32; assembly: GCF_022397955.1. GTDB lineage: Bacteria > Pseudomonadota > Gammaproteobacteria > Enterobacterales > Vibrionaceae > Vibrio. Next base: position 53,871 of record NZ_JAKEUQ010000012.1, read on the forward strand.
TCGTTGAGGATCTCACGAAGCTGAGACAGAGTTTTACTTACACTTGATGGGCTGACACATAGCTGCTCAGAGGTTTGAGTCACGCTATGGGTATTCAGCATTATATGTAGGGCAGTGAGGTGCTTAAGGCTCACTCTCGATAAGTGTAAGTAATCCATGTATGACTCATGCATTCAAATTGGCTTGTGATTTTGAATTTACATCAAAACCGAACAAGCCAAATTGGATAAAAGTTATTTACGAGCTAACTTATGGTGAGCTCGTGAAAAGTGGCCTGCGCAAAATGCGCCTACGATTGAAAGCTCACCTGCTAAACACAATGCAGCACAAACCTCAGCTAAAGCTTGGGATTTGCCATTGCCGTGCAGGCCTAGCAAATCAAGACACGCTTTTTGGCTTGGAAGGCTTGTGCCACCACCAACAGTACCCACCATTAGGTTAGGAAGCGTTACGCTTGCGTATAAGCCGCCTTCTTTGTTCAGTTCTATGCGAGTCATGCCAATAGCTGATTCTGCAACACACGCTGCGTCTTGTCCGCAAGCGATGTAAAGTGCAGCCAGTGCATTAGCGTAATGGGCATTGATACCTATAGTGCCGCTCAGAGCGCCGCCCACAGTGGTCATTTGACCAAACTGAACCATTTTCTCAGGCGTTGTGTGTAGATACTTAGCAACAAGTTCTGTTGGGATATTAACTTCAGCGGTTACCTTTTTGCCACGCACGCTGCGCAAGGTTTGGGTATTCGCTTTCTTATCGCCTGATAAGTTGCCATCAAGGAAGGCATGGTCAGGCTTAACTGGTGTGTGTTCTATGATGTACTCAAATACCGCATTGGTCGCGATGGTCACCATATTCTGACCAGATGCATCTCCCGTAAGAAACTCAAACACCAAATAAACATGGTTACCTTCAATGTTGATATTGATGTCGGTAAGTTTGCCATGGGAAGTCGTCGATTCAGCTAAGGTTTTAAACTTCTCATACTGGGTTACTGCCCATGCCACAAACTGTCCAGCTTCTACTAAGCCTTGAAATGCAAAACCGGGAGTTCTTGTTACGCCTTCATTGAGCAACATTGCACTCGCGCCACCACAAGCACTAATGAGTTTAGAGCCTCGGTTATAAGACGCGACAAGTGCTGCCTCGGTTGTTGCCAGTGGGACTAGGTAATCACCTTGGGCAAATAGGCCATTAACGCGCAGTGGACCAGATATACCGACAGGCACTTTCACTGTGCCAACGAAGTGCTCGATGTTTTTTTCATAGGCTTGCATCTGACTTTCGGTATGAGGGTCGAGTAGCTCTTGTTGTGATTCTGCGTTGTCGAGAGCTGTCCAACGGCGTGTCACATTCTTTTCTGTCAGGTAAGGGCTAGGTGTCAGCTTATTTACTGGCTTTTCAAAATGAGGCTGGAGTTTATTTTCTAATTCGTCTGCGGAGATATCGCCCCCTAAAATAGAAACATAGTCGCGGCGATGCAGATTTAGTTTTGGCATAAATAGTATGAAGTAAAGTTTGTGCAGCAAATTGGATTGCGCTGATTCTACCGAGTAATAAACCAGAAACAAGCGACAGATATAATGAGTTACAGTTTGTGTGTTTGTTGAAGCAAAAAGCAGCGAAGTTTCGCGAAATATAGGCTGTATTTTAGCTAAATTTAGATATGAATGTCGAGAAGGCTACCGATGGCTTCGTTTTGGCGATCAACCACACTAGCTCCGACTCGGTTATAGCTAGCACTTTGGGTTAATTTGATCATTGCATCGTTTGATGAAGAAGAGGGTTCTGAATCTTTGTATTTGAACGAAAGAGACTGTTCGGGTTCAACTTGATTAAAGCTGAGATCACTGCCTTTGAAAGCATCATCAGATTCAAGAGTATCTTTAGAGACTGGGGGATGCTCAGACGCTTGTTTGAGCTCGATCGCCGCTTCTTCAGCCATGTTGGCAGACTGCTGAATAATGGCGTAACCAGATTGAATACCAGATATCGACATAGCAGAACCTTTAATTGACGTATGGGAAGAGTCTAGGTGGACGATATTTTGAGCGCAATGTTGAACAGATGAAATTTACGGTGAGAATGTGAACTTAAACTAAAATAGTGATGTCTGTCTATTAACTGAAAAGATCGTTAAGTGCATTTAGCTCTTCATCGGTAAGCAGAGTCTCTTTCTCTGTTTCCAGATTACCGTCGATTTCACCTTGAAGTGCTTTTAATTGCTGTGTACTAAGAAGCTGTATTTGCTGCTTAAATTTTTCAAATTGTAGTGTATTCATGATGTGACCTTAGTTCAAATCAATACGCTCTAAAGAGCATAGCCTACTAATACAGGAAATCAAACAAGATTAAGTGAATATTAAATGATGTTTGAAATTTCCTGAAACTAAGACAACTATAAATTTATGTGGTCGTTTTTTGTCCGAGAAATGTTAGGCAAAGTTAAGGCTTGGTCAATCAAAGTCAGAGGAATTCTACGATGTAAAAACTCCTGCAACCCTTGTGGCGAAAGGGTAGGCAAGTAATTGCTCTACCCAGTTTGGGGTATGGGTAAAGCAATGTATAAATACGACCTTTGATCAAAAGGTAAGCAGTTGGCGTTATCTTTTTGTTTTTACGTTATTTGTGCTTCGTTCAAGAGGCGTCCATTTCAAACGCTTTGTCGATTTTTACTTTAACTGCAAATTTGGTTGCTAGCGTATGCAGTTCTGGAAGCATTCGATAGATCAAATGCAGCTGCTGCAGAACCATTTTGACAGAACTTTCATCTTCTTCTCGCCACTCACTCAAACGTTTATCCAAATCAGGATCATAGGTATTTTTGACTTCACACTGTTCGCAGTGAGAGTAAAGCTGATCATTGAGCGCGTCGAGGTGCTCATGGATTACACGGTGAACATCTAAAACGAGCTTGTGTGTTGACTCGTCGTCGATACGTGTTCTATGCGCACCTAAAGCGGAAATGTAGCTTAATAGGGCGTGGTTGAGCGTTAGGAAGCGGAAACTCTCATCTTCAGAAGTACGATATTTCCCAGGTTCGACTAACATACTGCTGATCGCCACGGTTAGGTTCGCATCGTTATTGTGCGCACTGCGACGAGCGATACGGTAATTCAACGTGTCTTTCTTGCCGACTCGATATTGACCGATGATTTGCGCCAAGTAGTTCTTATTGGCATCGAGTGCGTCGGCCATTACCTTATGCAGTCGCTTTGATTGCCAATCGGGTAACACATAAACGACGGCCAGTACCGCCAGAGCACAACCGATGAAGGTATCTGCAAGCCTTGGCAAAACCACCGCATAGCCTTCACCAAGTTGGTTAAAGCAGAACAGTACCAATAGAGTGATGAAGCCTGTCGCGAAGCCGTAGTTGTTAATACGGAACGCAAAGAACATCACACCACTTATCACAATGAAGACCAATTGGCTCTCTTGAGAAGGGAAGAAGGTCAACAGTGGTACACCGATCAACAAGCCAGCAACAGTACCAATAACACGAGCAGTCAGCTTTTGGCGGGTAGCACTGTAGTTGGGTTGGCAAACAAACAGTGTCGTTAGTAAGATCCAATAACCGCGTTCTATTTCAAACCCTTGGATGATCCCATAGCCAATGGTCAGTGTGATTGCCATACGAATAGCATGACGAAATAGCATAGAGTCAGTATGTAGGTTGGCTTTAATCTTCTGCCACATTGCTGACAACGTATGTGGGTTGGTGTCGTCTAATACATCTTCCTCTAGCTTTTCTGCGTCTGGGTTACTGATGTTTGATAGCTGCTTCTCAACGGTTGCTAGGTTATTGAACAGATAATCCAGTTGGTTCAACAACGGCTTCCATTCGGGCTTATTCTGCTGGTGCAGATGATTAAGTGAAGACATCAGCTCATCTAGCGCCAATACAGACTTGTCACCATGTTGATATTCAGATCCAACCTTGAGCGAGCTCGCGACTTCTTTACATGCAGTGGCCTGCGCTTCCAGTAGGTATTTAAATCGGAATAAAACATCAGAACGTTCAAAGTGCTTAGCAAGCTCTTGATAACGATAGTGGGTCGAACTTACACGTTCGTGAATGTCTTGAGCGATGAAATAAGTATTTAAGAAGCGGTCACTAGGGCCATCAATGTGTCCACGCTTAGAGCGGTTAAGTAGCGTTGCTTTACACATGTTGAGCGCGTTCACGGTACTCGCATTTAATTTAGCTTCAATAATGCGGTGTGGCTGCGGAATAAGGTCGGATACTGGGTAGAAAAGTTCAGCCTTGGATTCCATGTAGGTGCCAATTTGGTCAAATACTGTGGCAAGGTTCTGCTGTACGGGTTGCATTGGCCACACAATCTGCCAAATCATTGACATTAAGTAGTACCAAGCCGCGCCTGTTAGTAGCAATAAAGGTTGGAACCATAAATTTGTGCTCTCATGGGCACCTAGCATGGTGTAGATTGCGACTAGCAGCGAGCCAAACGCAATGCTTGCGTATTTCGGGCCAATTGCGCCTAGCATGATGAATGAGAATGTTGATGCAAATAGACCTAACGCGAATAGCCACGGCGTGTCGAAAAGTAGTTCAATAGAAAAGGCAGCAATCGCAAAACAGATAAAGGTTAAGGTCAGAGCTTTGAGTCGCCCTGTAAAGCTATCGTCGCTTTCCGCTAGTGCGGCTGCGATGACACCTAGGATCAGTGGGGTGATGAGTGTGTTCTGTCCATAATACCAAGTAGGCACCACCACACCGAGCAGAGTGATGAGAATTAATACGCTGTAATTTATGGTTTTATTTGCCCAATAGAGGCGTAATTTGGCTGAAAATTCCACAGTCACTCGCTTGACGCACTAAAAACCATAATCCTAACAGAAATCAAGCACTAGAATTTGATACTTATCCATAATTGTCTGTAGGTGGTCATGAAAGCGTCGATAAGATATGAGATATTATTAATTCTCATTGCATCATGATATAAATTCAATATTCCCAATTAAGAGCACACTCCAATGCAGCTAAGCGCTAACAAGACTGCACAATTTTTTATTCAAAATGAATACCATCAGGTTGAACTCGATGGTTCACGTCTGTTGTTGTCGTCAGTGGGCAGTGAGGAACGTATCCCGTTTACTATTTGGAGTGGCAAGATCGCGATCAAACGCGGATTGTTTTGGGGATCGTTACAGTTTTTTGCTAATCAACAAGACGGAAAGCAGCGCAGTTGGTTAGTTCAAGGTCTACCTTGGAACCAGTGTCGTCAATTTGCACGCGCATCGGTGGCGGCATACCAGAAGTGGCACGATACACAATGTGAACAACTGGCTGAACACGTACCTCAATGGGAAGCTGAATTACTGCGTTTAGAGCAACTTCCAGCCTTTCTTCCTCACTCTAAGGTCAACACTTGGGTTGAGAAGGTTAACTCTGGCTTAGAGAGTATGACGATGACCCTGGACGAAGCTGCGCAGCGTATGCCAAATCGCATCGCAAGACTGCAGCCGTGGTTGTCTGATACCGAGGCTAAGCAAGCGGAAAGAAACCAGCAATGGCTTGAGACTGAGAGAAAAAACTGGGAAGTGTTGTTCGCTCAATGTGAGTCATCGCCGTTGAACTTGTCACAGCAATATGCGGTTTTGATGAACGATGACCATAACCTGATTCTTGCAGGTGCGGGCTCAGGGAAAACCAGTGTCCTGACTGCTCGTGTTGCTTATTTATTACAAAGCCATCAGGCACAAGCTGAAGAGCTGCTATTACTTGCCTTTGGTCGTGAAGCGGCCGAAGAAATGAAGCAGCGCCTCGACAGCAAAATTGGGTTGTCGTCTGAGAAGGTTCAAGTGAATACTTTCCACCAGTTGGGTTTGAAGATCTTGAATGAGGTTGAAACCGAGCGTGTGGTGATTTCTCCCCTTGCTTTAGATGACAATCAGCGCCAAGCCTGGTGTATTGATTGGTTGAAGAAGCACTGGATGACGCCGACCAACTTCAAACGTTGGCAGAAGCACTTATCTAAATGGCCAATTGCTTATCTAACGGGTGATGATGAGCTAGGCAGCCACGTTTCAAACCTTAAGTTGATTGGCTGGCTTGAAAAGCAATTGGAGCAGCTCAACGCATCAGGATTAACCAAGAAAGAAGTACAGCAGCAGCTTATCGATCACCGTGATTACACACGTCTTAACAGTGAACTATCACTTTGCTGGCCTTGTGTGACGGCGTGGCAAAAGGCATTGAAAGAAGAGAACCATATCGATTTCTCGACCATGATCAGTCGTGCGACTCTGTACGTCGAAAAAGGTAAGTTTATCTCGCCTTGGAAGTTCATCATGATCGACGAATATCAAGACATCTCTCCTGATCGTCTTGCCTTGGTTGAGGCGCTGTGTAACCAGTCTAAAGCGGAGCACCAAGCGTCTATTTTTGCCGTGGGGGATGATTGGCAATCTATTTACCAATTTGCGGGTGCAGACGTTGATTTAACTACAGGCTTTAAAGATCGTTTCGCCAGCTCGACGATTCACCACCTGGATACCACGTATCGTTTCAACAATCAGTTAGGTGCTGTGGCGAATCGTTTTGTGCAAGAAAACCCAATTCAGTTGCCGAAAGAGCTAAACAGCTTCAAGCAACAGAAGCAAAAGGCGGTCTACAGTGCGCCAAGTAAAGAGGTTGAGAAGATCCTTGATCAACTTAACCGCCAATCTAAAGGTAAAACCAACAAGTCGGTGTTGATGCTTGGCCGCAATCACTACCATAAACCTGAGTTGTTGGAAGACTGGAAGAAGATCTATACCTCTATTGATATCAACTTCATGACTTGTCACGCCAGTAAGGGTAAAGAAGCAGACTTCGTTATTATCCTTTGTGTGGATGAAGGACAATTCCCGGCGAAGAAGAAGCAACTTCACATTGACGGCGCATTGACTGAATCGTCAGACGTGTTCCCATTCGCGGAAGAACGTCGCCTGTTCTACGTAGCGATGACACGTGCTAAAGAGAAAGTGTGGTTCACACACAGCGGCGATGGTTCTGGCTTCGTACAAGAGCTGCATGGTTCTGACTACCCAGTGGTTCGTAAGAAGTAGCTACTTAGACGGGGTGTCGATTAAGAGCTCAAGTTGCTTTCGCTGTATTTTATTTGCAGACATAAAGTAGTAGGACATACATATGGAACATGGCTCAATCAATTACATCGAATTTGCCGCGAAAGATATCGTAGCGACCAAGGCGTTTTTCAGCCAAGTGTTTGGTTGGCGCTTTGAAGATTATGGTCCTGAGTATTCTGCTTTTGAAGGTAAAGGGTTAATGGGTGGTTTTTACTTGGCTGATTTATCTTCAGATGCAGAAAAGGGCGGGGCGTTGATGGTTTTCTACAGTGAAGATCTCGAACAGACCGAACGTGACTTGCTTGATGCGGGCGGAGAGGTCAATCGTGAAATATTCAGTTTCCCTGGTGGTCGACGCTTTCATTTTCGCGAGCCAAGTGGCAATGAAATGGCAGTCTGGAGTGACAAATAGCCTCTTATCAGAGCTCCTATATTCAGATAAACAAAAGCCTGCGATTAAGCAGGCTTTTTAGTCTGTGGCGTATTAGTCTATCTCAACGAGAGTTAGGTACGCTCAGCAAGATACGCTTCGTAATCTGGAATCTCGATAATCACTTCTTCTCCTAGCATTGAAGAGTTGAAAAGGAAGTTCGCAGTCGCGCGGTTGGTTGCAACTGGAATGTTCCAAACACTCGCAATACGCAGTAGTGCTTTTACGTCAGGGTCGTGCGGTACGGCATTAAGTGGATCCCAGAAGAAAATCAGCATGTCGATTTTGCCTTCTGAAATCAGAGCGCCAAGTTGTTGGTCGCCACCCATTGGGCCACTAATCATGCTCTTGATTGCTAAACCTGTCTCTTTGCTTAGCAGAGAACCCGTTGTACCAGTTGCATAAAGGAAGTGGCTTTGAAGCTTCTCTTTATTTTCTTTTACCCATCTTAGTAGCTCAGGTTTGAAGTGGTCATGAGCAACTAGAGCGATATGTTTATGCGTTGGCATAGTACGCGTTGTTTTTTGCATGAATTTACCCTAAATTATAGTTCGTATTTTTATTGTTATGAGTGCTTAACTCAATATAACACTATGGATTCACACTGAATACCGGCCGAAACTCAGAAGGTGACAATGAATCGGTAATAATTTGATCTTTGAGTGTTGCAGGGGTCAGAGCTTCAATTTTTGGTGCGCTGTGCATCTCGTAAGGCTGCCCTCGTAAATAACTCACCGCTTGTTTCACCGACAAGCGACCCTGTTCCACCATTTTGTCTGTTGGTGCAAAAAGTACCTTGTTTCGCAGTAAGCCACGGTAAGTACCATGACTCAAATAGCTGGAAATCAGACCAATTTCATCGGTTTTACCCGCCGCTCTTAGCTCACTGATTGCAGCCTCGATGGCAACTGCGCTACCAACGATGTACTGGACCTTTGCTTGTTCTATCACTTGTTGTACAAGATTGCGTTGCAGCTCTTTGTCGTTGTCAGCCCAATAGCTCACATCGATTTTTACATCGCTATCTTTAATCGCGTCATAGAATCCTAACGCAACAGGTTTAGTGCCACCGCTTGCTTGAGGGCCAAGCAATAATGCAATAGGGGTTTCGCCAGAGCCTGTTGGATGAAGCTTCGCTAAATACTCACCTACTTGAAAGCCCATCTGATACCAATCAACACCAACTGTACCTTTCAGTACTTTTTGCTGTTCTTTACTTAACGTTAATTCATTTACTGTTGCGAACATAGGTGTCGAACCAACCCAGTCAGTAAGGTTATCGTGATAGGCGTCTGGTGATACGGTGCCTAAAATAATGGCATCGGCACCCCATTTAGTACACAGGACGAGTTGTGAGGCTTGTTTGCCGATGTTTGGATAGCCGCCAGCTTCTAGCACTCGTAGTTCAACCTGCAATTTTTCGGCTTCGGAAATCATGCCGTAATTTACAGACAACCAATAGGAATCCTTGAGGTGTGGGTAGATGGCGCAAACCTTCTCTTTTTGTGACGTCGCTGTCGCTGGTTTGATAGGGCTTAATAGCTCATCAGCACTAGCGGAAGAGGCGGCTAACGCAAGTAAAGATAAAAGAAGTTTTGATGCGAAGGATTTAGTGCGCATGAATTGCCGTTTTATTGGTTTTAGATAAGAAACACCGCAAAATATAGCGTATTCTGCAGGGGGAAAGAAGAACGTTTTAAGGTTTAGGTTTTATGTTGTTAGCTTCAGCGAGTATTGGACGCAAGCTGCTGGCCTCATTTTTAGTGATGGCGATGCTCGTTCTTTTGTCTGCATTGATCGGGGTATCTGGTTTTAGCTTTGTTGCAAAAACAGAGAGAAACGTTGTTGATTCAGCGCTACCAGCGATGATTGAAGCTCGTCAGGTTTCTGAGTTGAGTAATCGCATCATTTCGTCTGTGCAAACCCTCTCTAATGCGAGAAATGAAGCTGAGCGAAAAGAGGCAGGCACACTGTTGTTTGACCAACTAGAAGCCTTGTTACAACACATCAAAGATTTGGGAGTCGATAGCTTTGATTCAGAACTGCTGCATAAACTTGAAAACAACGTGCAGAGCGTTATTAATACGCTAGCGGAGCTGGGCGTTTCAGTAGAACGTAAACTCTGGTTAACCAAAGAGCTATCGTCTCGTGTTGAAGAGATGCGCTTATTGGCTGAAGAGCTAGAACAACTGACTCGAACTCAAGTGCTAAATACCGCAACTATAGCCGTTGCGAACGTTACTCACATCTATGACCTATTAGAAACGAAAGAAACCGATAAAGCTTACCAAGCCTTAGATGCGCTGGTGGAAGTCGACCTTGACCTCTCAGAGCGCCTACACGAATTGCATCTTCTGGCGTTCAAAATGCTCAACCAGATTGAGGAGACTCAAACGGTAACCAATGTTGAGCGTATCCATCAAATCCAAACTGAGTTTGAGTCCAACCTTAGGATCATGGTTCGCCGCGTCAAAGCGGTAGAAGATCCAACACGTTCAGAGCAGATGTCCCTGCTTCTAGAAGAGCTACAAAAACGCCAAGTGGTGTTTGATATCTCTCTGGAGCAGTATGAGAACACCAAAAAGTCTGAGCTGTTGATGCAGAATACGTTGAAGTTGTTTTCACAGCTGAACACGACGGTCAACCAATTGATCGATGATTCCAACCTGAGTACGAAAAAAGCGGTAGATGAACTGACGTCTACGTTAAGCCTTGCGCAATGGTCACTCTCTGTGATCTCTATTATCGGCTTGGTGATAGTGGCGTTTATTGTATGGCGCGTGGTGTATGTGTCGGTCGTGAAACGCCTTGCTGAATATTCAGCAGCCCTTATGTCTATTGCGCAAGGGCGACTCAATATCGATATCTCAGTAAAAGGTAACGATGAGCTCGCGCACATGGGTGAAGCAATCATCACAGCAAGAAACACAGCGCAGGCGCTACAAATTGTGGCTGTGGGTGAGGCTAAAGCGAAACGAGAGCTAGAAGAACATAAAGAGCACCTTGAAGAACTGATAACAGAGCGAACCTACCAACTCCAAAAGACCAACGAGAAGTTGAATGTTGAGGTAACCAACCATGCGAAGGCGCGCAGTGCTGCTGAGCAAGCGAGTCGCGCTAAGTCAGCCTTCTTGGCGACCATGAGTCACGAAATCAGAACGCCGATGAATGGGGTGTTGGGTACGGCGCGTTTGCTAAAAGATACCGGATTGAACCCTCTGCAATCTGGCTATGCTGACATCATCAACCGCAGTGGTAAGAATTTATTAGCCATCCTCAACGATGTATTGGACTACTCTAAAATTGAAGCAGGACATCTTGAGATTAGGATTGCGTCTTTCGACTTGCATCAAATGGTTCAAGACACCTATCAATTGATGGAAGGGCGCGCAGCCGAGAAGAAGCTTGTCTTTAGCTACCATATTGAAAGCGATGTACAGCGCTACTGGCGCGGTGACGTCACCCGCATTAGTCAAATATTGAATAACCTAGTTGGTAACGCGATTAAGTTCACTGAAAAGGGCGATATCGATATCTTCATCAGCTTAGATCTTGAAGATGAAAACCGCGTTATGTTTGAGGTGTCCGATACGGGGGTTGGGATACATGAAAGTGAACAGAAATGCTTGTTTGATGCGTTTAGCCAAACCAACAGTGGTCGAAACAAAACGGGTGGCACTGGATTAGGTCTGGCGATCAGTAAGCGCATAATGTTGGCAATGGACGGTGATATAGGCGTTCATTCAGAAGAAGGGGAAGGCAGTCAATTCTGGTTCTCTTTACCGCTTCAGGCTGGCGAAAAAATCGAAACTAAAGCCTCAGTGGTTGAAACCTGCATTCGAGCTAAAGTGCTGTTGATTGAAGACAACCCAGTGAACTGCATCGTTGCTGAAGGCTTCTTAAATAACCTGGGGCATGAGGTCGTGATTGCCACAACCGGACAAGAAGCTCTTAAGATATACAGTGAACAATTCTTTGATATTGCGCTGGTTGATATCAACCTTCCAGACTGTGATGGTGTTGATATCATTCAGCAACTTAAAGAGATTGAGGTTCAAGCATCTGCTTTAGACTGTTTACCAGAGAGCAAAGCACAGTATGCGCCTCCTATGGTGGCGGTATCGGCTCATGTGTTTAATGAAGAAGTAGAAAGTTATTTGGCGTCTGGGTTTGATGGCTTCTTACCAAAACCTTTGGAGAAAGAGTCGCTTGCAAGGCTGATAGTGACTCAACTAGATGGCAAGACCTTGTTATTACCACAGCCTGATCCTAATGACTCGACCTGTAAGAGAAACGAGCATGGGTTTTGTGAAAAGCGTATTGAGAGCGACCTTATAGCTGAAAGCAAAGTTGAACAGCCAAACCAAGAGGAAAGTCCTGTGACCATTTCTGATAGCAAACTGATAATTGATAGCAAAGTAATCGAAGGCGACGTGTCTATTCTTGGTTTGGACAAGATGAAGCAGATTGTGGGGATCTTTGAACAAAGCAGCCTTGAGACATTAAAAGAAATGGCTGACGCCAATGATGCGGAGAACGCCCGTGAGGTGAAATCACTCGCTCATAAGCTCAAAGGGTCAGCGGGCAGCTTGGGGCTATTAGCCCTGTTTGATGTGTGTAAGAACATTGAGATAAGCAGTGAACCTTTAACGCAATACAGAGAGAGCTCTGAAGAATTAACAGAGCTAGTTAAAGACTCTCTAGCGGCGCTGCAACAACATGTCTGAGATTGAATGTTCTCTGTTACAAAATGAGCTTCTCAGGCTAAGCTGAGTTCTGCTTAACTGAGCATCCAGAAACAAAAAAACCTCTGCTAAGACAGAGGTTTTTTTTAAAGCGATGCTTCAGACTACCGGTTTTCGAAGCGGTTGTAGTCCAACAGGCCGAACTCAATCGGTTGGTCTTGTTGGTACCAACGATGTACACGGTCACTGAATGGCCAGAACTCATTAGAGCTGCGTCGAATAGCAAACTTATCGAGCAGCGTCACGTAATCTTCTTCAGTCTGTATGTTTTGTAGAGACTTCACTAGAGTTGGAATTTCCTTCTCTGTCAGAGATAGGTAAGCGGCTGGATAGCTGCCTACAATGCCTCGGACGAGCGTTAAGTCGTCATTAGCGTAATCTCTGTTACCTTCTTCATTAAACAGGCTAGAAATGTTGCTGTGAGCGTTATTGTGAATCATGGTGAACAGTTGCTCTTCACCGTTATCGCCTTCAATCATGATCATCACGAGTTGAGGGACATGGCGTAGGCCTTCACCTTTCACCAAGCTTACCTGTTTAAGCAGTGCTTCATTTGTATGGCTAAAGCCAGTATCAACGATCTCATAACGGTCATTGAGGATCGGGCTCAGCTTATCTCTCAGCTTATCGAGCAGCTCGCGTTTTGGATCGGTGGTTTTGTAAACTACGCTAGTTGGTTGATCAAAAGGTGCAATATTACGTTGCAAGAAATCGCTCAACTGTACGCTTTGATTTTGGTACCAGCTTGAGTGCTCAAGGTGTCGTACATCTTTTGGTAACAGTGTTAAGAAGTTACTTTCACCTTCAAGACGTAAGAAGTCCATAAACATACGCGTGATGAGCTGGTGGCCGAAGTTTCCATAAACATCGAAGCCAGCTACAAGTAGGTAATGAATTCTCTCTAAAAGTGCATAATCCAGAATCCACGCCGTTTTAGGTTGAGGGCCAACTAAGCCTTGCACAACTGATGCACTGTCAAAGTGACGGAAAACAGTAAGGGCAGCGTTCGGGTTAGTCCCATTGCCATCCCAGATAACGTCTGTCGTTAAGTTCTCGCCATTCTTAAACCATTTATTAGCAAAGTCTGATTTCCCTTCTAGGTAGCGTGCTTGCTGTTTTGAATATCTAACCCAGTTAGTTGCAGGAACCGTGTTACTTTCAAGCTCACTTGGAAGCTTAAGGTTGTCACGTTGGCTCGCATAAAATGCATTGATCTCTGGAAGATCGGCTTTGTCTGGGTCGATAAAGAATACCCAGAATCGGTCGTTAATCACGTTCAATGCTAACTGACCACGACATACTGGGCCTTTGATGTAAGCCATGATGGTGTTCTGTGCGTTGTCGAGCATAAACTTAAAGCGAGAGTTTACTGGCAAGGCTTCAAACGAGGTCATCGGGTTTGCGGCAACATCAATATCGTAGCTTGGCAGCTTATCTACGGTGTAATCGGCATCAACAAACCAAGTGTTCCAGTTTTGCAGGCGTTCTTCATTGAGTGCGAAAGGCATGTGTGTCTTGTCGACAATTGTGCCTTGCTCAGGGATAAGACGGTAGTACACACGAGGGACTTTTGGATCGTCATAAGGACGACGAGTGGTGATGCGCTTCACCGGTTCGCCAGGAGGTGTGGCAGAACGAACAATAGAGAAAAAGCGTGTCGGTTGTCCTAACTCAGAAAAATAAACGTGCGATAAAAACAGGTGCTCGTAGATGTAACGAGCTGAAAGTTGGCTCTTTCTTGAACTTTTGTTGAGGAACTTTTCGTAAGTATTAACCAGTTCTTGTTCAGCTTCACTTAGCGGAATATGTTCGTTCATCAAAGCGCCATTTTCCAACCAGCTCATCAGAGTCGCGTATTCTGTTTTGTCTAAGTTAGGCATCCCATAAGGCATACCCCACGTAGGGTAATCTCTCTCATATTGAGCATACTCTTCGATAGTCGGACACTGCTGGTCACGATCGATGGAAAAGTCGAAGCCTTCTAGCTGTGTTTGCTCTGGAAGTGGGTGATTCTCTTTCTGTATCAACATGCGCGAGACAAGCCCGGCATCTAAGTTAGCGGTCGAGTTCTGCATACGTTCGTTGAGTACAGGGTGAAAATCAGCATCGCGCCACTCTTGTGTGGTTAACGCATCTTCAAACAAGCGAGTGGGAGCCGATGCCGTTAAACGCGTACCTTGATAAACCAGTGCTTTACTTGCACCTCGGTCGATACCCTCCACAGAAGACATTTTCAGTTGGCAAGGTGCATCATAGCAGGCGTGACAAACCACACATCGGTTATCAATGATCGGTTTAACTTCGTTGAGAAAGTGTTGCGATTGAGCTGAAAGGATAGGAGTTTGGCGATCACGAACTTGTTGTTCGCCAAACAGCTCATCGAAGTTTAGACCCGCGTACACGGCACAACCTGAGAACACGCTGACAAGAGACAAAATGAAGAGTTTTTTCAAATTCATACGTACTTAGATATTTGGCATTTTTCCTAATTATATCGAAAACGATTGAAAATGCTCATGTTCTGACAATTTTGTAGACAAGATCTCTATAGGATTGAGCGGTTTGCTAGGCTTGGCTGCACGCATAGAGCTCAGTATTCAGGCCTACCGGTTAACGTAACAAACAGAAAAGGGGACTGAGAGTCGCTCGAATTCCTTTATCCAACGCCATTGGTTATCTTGTAATTTGTCTCCAGGGCCTTTGACTTCTATCCAGTGAAATTGGTCACCTTTAAAAGCGATCAGATCAGGCATTCCGGTTCTAAACAGTTTTAGGCCACTCAATATGACTTTGAAGAGATCGATCAGCAAGGCTCGTGGTACTGAGTGGATGCTACGTTCGATGAGTGCTTTAGGGAAGTGATTCCAATGCACAAATGGATTAGCAATGCCAAACTTTTCATCATAGACATCGAGCAAGTGTTCAATGCCTTTGCTCGAGATGGTTTGGAATACGGCATTGATTTGCAATTCACGCTTTTGTTGAAAGTCTGAATGATAAAGATCCAGTGGTCGATGTTGGTAGCGGTTGATAAAAGCACCTTCTACATCTGAGAAAATCACATCCCAAAACGCTAAGCCGAATAACCCAAACAGAAAGCTGTTCTCGGAAAAGTAGACTTCCCAACCTTCAGCTTCAAAATATTGCTTAACAGCAAGCTCGACTCTGGTTTGGCTTAGGTCTAATTCCAACCTAATTTGTTCGCAAATCGGCTTTGATGCGCGTGGAACCTTTTGTCCCTGTTTGCGTAGCAACCTCTGCTCAAGCTTAACTGCGACTTCCAGTTCTGATACGTCAGATGGATTAGTTTTCATTTCCGTGACGGTGTCACTCATTAGGTCTAGTTCATTTTGCTTGTCGTAGATGCGAGCAAGCCGCTCTCTGTTCGGTGGAAGTGATGATTGTTTAAACCAATGGACGGCTTTTTCGTTCTGATTGAGCCTTTCTAGATCACGAGCAATGTCATTGATCAGGCGTGATCGTTTTCTCGCGATGGTGCGATGTTCTGATTCACACGGTAAGGATTGCAAAAGGTGCTCAAGAACATCGCAGTCCTTACGGTCCCCTTCGTAATATTTTCGTTGAACGTCGCGCATTGATATCAGCTGATCGAGCTGCTCCCTGGAGTTGAAGAAGCGACGTTGCTTACTCAATGGGTAGCTTTCAAAAGTGTTGAGGCCAAGATCGCTTAAAACGAACTGACTGAGATCTTGGTATGTATTGGCAAAAAAGAGTAGCAGCAATACATCGATAACTTCGGCTTCAATAATATGAATACAGTCAAATGTTAAAGCTTGATAATTATCAAACGGTTGTTGAGTCAGTAGTCCTAATAGCACGTCTTTTTTTGCCGACTTACTGCTTTTGAGAGTAGGGAATACGTTCAATAGCTCAGGCTTGGTGAGTAAGTGTATGCCTAGCTCATGCTCTGTGATGACAAGGTTGTGCGAAGCTTTAGTATTACTCAGTGCAATAAAGCCGGATGTATTTAGCTCTTGCAGCGCGCCGGGGAGGTTGGGTATTTCAACGTAGTCGAGTTTATCACTGCGAAACCAGCATCCCTTGCGAGACAGCAAACGAACCATTAAACACTGGCTAGGTGTAGAAAGGCGCTTGTAATTTTGGAGCCAACGAGTTTCATCGGCGCTTAGAAGGTCAGGGTAGTACGTTTGAGCGTGTTCAATCAGTCGATTGAAGTTGTCGAGATAGTAAGTTGGGTGTAATTGAGGAGTGGATTCTAATGTCACTTGATACGTCGCTTGATACAAAAAGAGCCTAACCCTAAGGTTAAGCTCTTTCTTTTCAAATTCAATCTTTTATCAGATTAAGCTTGAGATGCTTTTAGCTCAGCAACTTTCGCTTCAGACATTGGCTTAGTGATGATTGCTAGAACAATACATACTGCCATCATTGCTGCAGAGATAGTGTAAGCAAGACCGTAGCTATCGCCGTTAGTCATCGAGTAACCAACAACCGCTGTACCGATTGCACCACCGATACCCCATGCCGTGTAAAGCACGCCGTAGTTAGTGCCGTAGTTTTTAAGGCCGTAGAACTCAGCTGTAAGCGTTGGGAATACTGCTAATAGGGTACCGTAACCAACCGCTGCTACTGCAGTACCGATGATTAGCGTGAACTCAGTGTTAAACGTAGCGAATAGCGCCATATTTGCACCTTGCAGGATGAATGCAAGTAGAAGAGTACGAACGCCACCGATCTTGTCAGCAAGCATACCAGCAGCAACACGACCGCCTGAGTTAAATACAGCAAGGATAGAAGCAAGGTAAACCGCGTTCGGTAGGTTTGCTTGTGCGCTTGCAATACTTGTGATGTTACCGATGATCATTAGACCAACAGAAGCTGCGAATGCGTACATGATCCATAGAGAGTAGAACTGAGGAGTCTTCAGCATTACTTTCCAAGTTAGGTCTTCGCTCTTCTTAATAGCTTTTGGAGCTTGGCCAGCTTTTACTTTTGGTTCAGCTGGAGCGTAACCCGCTGGTGGGTTGTTGATTGTTGCTGCTAGAGGTACTGCGATTGCTAGTACACCAACACCAAGAATCTTAAAGCTTGTTTGGATGCCCATGCTCTCGATAAGAGCAGCAGTAACTGGAGCAAGGTAAATTGCCGCTAGACCGAAGCCTGCTGCGATAAGACCGTTAACCATACCTTTCTTAGAAGGGTGGAACCACTTCATTGCAGAAGGAGAAAGGCATGCGTAGCCGAAGCCGATACCAGCACCTGCCATCACACCGAAGGTGATGTTTAGCATGAGTGGAGAAGTCGCAAAACCTGATGCGATCATGCCAAGGCCAGTAAGAGCTGTACCAAGAATTAGGATCTTACGTGGACCCATGCGGTCTTGTAGGATACCAGCAACAAGAAGACAGATAGAGAATGTGATTGTTGCAGTCGCGTATGGTGCTGATGCTTCAGCTGCAGACCAGCCTTCACCTTGTAGGGCTTTGTTAAATACACTCCAAGCATACAGGATGCCAAGACAAAGGTTGATACAGAAGCCTGCTAGCAGGATACGTGTAGCTTTATCAATCTTGCTCATTTTTATTCTCAGTTTTGTCTTTGGTCTAGTGAGAGCCACAGAACTAAAGACGGGTTATTGTGATTATTTCTTCAAAATTAGTTTGCGTTTATCAACAGATGGCGCAAAAGAGCGCGGATTATAACCAATAAAAATGTGATTGGAATCTCTTTTTCTATTTTTATCAAAATTAAACTTGAGTTGTTAAAGGACTGTTTCTTATGCGTATTGCAGTTGTTGTTAACACCTTTCTTTTTTGTACATTTTGTTGGTTTAGGCTCCAGTATTCATGCTTTTACCCAATTTCTTCCTGCTAGTGCCCCCACAAACCGTGCTGTCATCACATCATTGCAATTAATTTTAAATTATTTCTGTGGTTAATTTTGTGTAACAAAATAAATCAAATTAGACATTAATCGCCACAACCCCAGAGGGGACTTAGTTTGTTGAATTTATGAATGTTAATTGATTGTTAATGCGGGGCTTTGTGTTTCTTGTTGGTTACAATTTGTTCGTTTTTTGGGCTTGTTTTGTCCGTAAAAAGTGGGAAAATAGTCTGCAAACTGAGATTTCAAATTTGAAAGGATGCGTTTCTAGTCTACCAAGAGGCAAGTGTTATGAAACTATTTTTAATTCTACTGATGTCGATTACTGGTGGTGTAGCAGCCGCTGATCATATTCATTCTTTCTTATTCGGTTTCTACATTGCAGCACTTGCAGTGGGAAGTTGCTACTGGCTTGCATTCCGTAGCACACGTTTCCCTCAGTTGGCTCTAGTGCTTCTACTGTGTGGCTTCTTTGCGAAAATCGCGGTAACAGTGGTAGGTGTGTCTTGGGGTATCTCTAACGATATTATCCAGTCACCATTCATCTTCTCATTGTCTTACCTATTCTTCTTAGTGGTTGTGTCTTACGTGTGGTTCTCTTACCGCGATAAGCTGACACTAAAGAAACGTGAGAAACAGATTGAAGAATCTCGCAAGCAAGCTGCAGCATAGTTAAAAACAGATTTTCAAAAGCCTTCTTCGGAAGGCTTTTTTGATCCTGCGAGAACCTATATGGCCTCGATAGCAAGAAACCCCAGTATGGCGACATACTGGGGTTTCTTGCTATCGAGCCTTGATGAAGAGGATTTTACTTTTTCATCATCTTTGCTAGGTCAGCAAACGGGTTATGTGTCGCCGTTTGGTGGTCATCTAAACGTGCTGTGGCATCGACACCGTAACGTTCGTGGTCTGTGTATTTAGAATGTTCATGATCGTGACAGTAAAGGCACAATAGTTCCCAGTTACTGGCGTCTTCAGGGTTATTCGTGTGGTCATGGTCGACGTGGTGAACAGTCAGCTCTCTTAGGTTCGAGTAAACAAATTCACGTGCACACTTACCACATACCCAAGGGTAAAGTTTGAGTGCGTTCTCACGGTAACCTTGCTCTTGGCGAGCGTATGCCGCGCTTGAGCCATTGTAATCTGAAGACATTGCCAAATTCCTATTTGTTGTAATCAGCCGATATTATCACAGCTTTATTGAAGCTCTAGGGATGTTGTCACTAAATGATACTTTGCTTTAACCAACATCAAACTTGCGCTGAATTGGGTTGTGAGCGTTTTGGAAAGGACGCTGTATGTTGGATATGTCTTTCTGGAATAAGGCATGCTTAACAGTTTGAAAAGAAAACGCATTGAGGGGTTTTAACCGAGTAAATGTGACCTAATATCTGTTGGTAAGACCCTATACTAATAAGGAAATATCATGTCAGAACAATACACGCCACCAAAAGTGTGGGTTAACGATGCTGCCGGTGGTAACAAGTGGGCAAATATTAATAGCCCTGAATCTGGCGCTCGATTCGACAAAGATCTGGCTGTTGGTGAACATGCTCTGCAACTTTACTCCCTTGGTACACCGAATGGCCAAAAAGTAACGATCATGCTTGAAGAGCTATTAGCCGCGGGCGTGAAAGAAGCTGAATATGATGCGTACTTGATCAACATTGGAGAGTCGGATCAGTTCTCTTCTGGTTTTGTCGGTGTAAACCCTAACTCGAAAATTCCTGCTTTGGTCGATAAATCTGGCAATGAAGACGTGAACGTTTTTGAATCGGCTTCCATTCTGGTTCATTTGGCTGAAAAGTTTGGTCACTTCTTACCGAAAGAGGGCGCTGCTCGTTCTCAAACGTTTAACTGGCTATTTTGGGCGCAAGGTTCAGCCCCATTCCTAGGTGGAGGCTTTGGTCACTTCTACGCTTACGCAGATGAAAAGCAAGAGTACCCCATTAACCGTTTCGCGATGGAAGCTAAGCGTCAACTAGACGTACTGGATAAGCAGCTAGCAAACAGTACCTTTGTTGTTGGAGAAGAGCTGACTATCGCTGATATGGCGATTTGGCCTTGGTATGGCAACCTAGTACTCGGTAACCTTTATGATGCTGCTGAATTCTTGCAGGTTGAGTCTTACACCAATGTCGTTCGCTGGGCGAAGTTGCTAGAAGAGCGTGAAGGCTTCCAGCGTGGCCGTATTATTAACCGCTCATGGGGTGAAGAGTGGGAACAAGTACCAGAGCGCCACTCGGCTGAAGACATTGATAACGTGTTGAAACTATAGCCTTAGTTTTTATCTGAGATAGACAAAAGCGCCACATATTCTTATTGAATGTGGCGCTTTTTTGATCCTGCTATGAATCAATCTGAATTTAATTATTACAAATTAGTAAAGGTGATTTAATTTAAATTGGGATTATCATTAATTTTGTTATAAATATAATGCGCTCCATCAGAGAGATTTTGCCTTTAGGCATGGTGGGTAAGCGAATGTTGAAACAGAAAGAAAAGATTGTTGTGGTTGGCGGTGGCGCTGCTGGCCTTGAATTGGTTACGCGTTTAGGTCGTGATAAACGTTATGATGTGACACTTGTAGAGCCATCGTCACACCACTACTGGAAACCGCGCTTACACGAAATCGCAGCGGGAACATTCGACGAAGAACTCGACGCTGTCAGCTACTTCCAACATGCATCTTGTAATGGCTACACCTATGTTCAAGCTTCAATGAGCGGCTTAGAACGTGCTAATAAAGTCATCAAACTGAATCATTTTAGCGGTACGACGCAAGAGCTAGAATACGACTATCTTGTTATCGCAGTCGGCGCCATCAGCAATGACTTTAAAACAGAAGGCGTGAGTGATCACTGTCTATTCCTCGATTCAGCAAGGCAAGCACAAAAAGCTTGGCAGGAGATCAACCCTCTACTGAGAGCAAGCAGTCAGCGCAAAATTTCAATTGTTGGCGCAGGTGCAACGGGCGTTGAACTGGCGGCAGAGCTAGCAAAAGTGAGTGCCAAGCTACAGCGCTATCGTCAGGAAGGCAGTCTTGAAATCACTTTGATTGAAGCGGCTGATCGTGTGTTGCCTGCTGGGCCTGAATGCATGTCGAAACGAGTTCATGAAGCTTTGGTAAAACAAGGCATTAATGTTAGAACAGGGACTCGAATTCAAAGAGCTGAAGAGGCGAAATTAGTCACTTCAGAAGAGGCGGTTATTTCAGCAGATCTCCAGGTATGGGCTGCTGGTATTAAATGTGCGGATTGGCTAAGTGAATTAGACGGTTTAGAAACGAATCGAATCAATCAATTAGTTGTAGATCAGACACTAAGAACAACCAATGACAACGATATTTTTGTGATTGGCGATAGTGCTGAGTGTCCACAACCAGATGGTTCTTTTGTTCCACCAAGAGCTCAAGCTGCCAATCAAGCCGCGGGTCACTTAGCTCAGCAGTTCAAGCGTTTAGCGAAGGGCAAGGCGTTACAACCCTTTGTGTTCCACGATGGAGGCATGTTGGTAGCGGTTGGGCACGACTATGCGGTCGGCGCGCTGATGAATGACAGAGTGCTTTTGCGTGGTCGATTTGTACGAAACCTTTACGACACTATTTTCCGTTTACATCAGCGAGTATTGTTTAGTTGGGGACGTGTAACTGCATTGGTTGTATTAAAAAGACTGAAATGCGCACTAAATCCATACAGTAAAAAGATATAGAGGCTTCACTTCAGGCTGACACATAAAATGAGCGCCATACATAAGGCTATGTATGGCGCTTTTCTTATGCGCAAAAGATACCCTATAACTGCGATACAGCGTCTAAACCATAAGTGCCGATTTAGCTAGCTTATAATATTTAGCTTTAGCTATTGAATGCGGTTTAGGTATAAAATCGCGACATCATAATTCTAAAGGATGGTGCCATGTACCACGGTCATATCTATTTCCCTCTGCGATTTGCAGAGCAAGCAGAAACACTGCGTGAGAAGATTCTAGCTGAGCGCAAAGATGTATTAGAGGTTTTTCCTTTGGTACAGCGTTTGGTTGGCCCGCATAAGATGCCGATGTTTGAGATTCATTTTGCTAATAAAGAGTCGGGCATCGTGGGATGGCTTGAGCAAGAGCGTGGTGATATGTCGGTGCTGATTCACCCTGTAACCGGTGGTGAAGAAACATTAGACCATACAGTACGAGCGATCTGGCTGGGTCGTGAGCTAGGTGTATTTGAAGACACACTAAGTAGTTAATTTAATTTTCGCCCGACAGTGTGCACCTAATCAATGCATTTGGTTAAGGTAACAGCTGTCGGGTGTGCCAAAGCCCACTAAGTTTTAAACCCATCTTGCTTCTTGAATAACTAGCTTCTCCAACTATTCCCCAGTATCAAAGACACCGCCACCGAAACACCTAGTGCGATTAAAATATTAGGTAAGTTAAATCCCCAAATCGCGACACACACAGCCACAGTAACCATTGCCCACAATAGTGTTTCTAAAATCCAAGTACCCATAAAACGACTCCTAACTTGATTGTGCGACTAGCATAACCAAGCCAAGGTAAACATTTGGTCACCATCTGATACCGATTTCTAAATTCGTTAAAGCACCACTTTAACGCTGAACTCGTTGCCGTGAGTGCCATGAGTAAATCTCCACCCTTGGTTCTGACAAACGCGATCAATGAGTTCTAAGCCAATGCCAAATGAGGTTTGCTGTTCAGAGTCGTGAGTTATGTTTTCATCCTCTAAACGGTTGGTGACCTCAAACTGAGCTTGTGACAGGGTGATACGGATCTCTCCACTTCCGCCGTGTTGGAATGCATTACGGACTAAATTAGTCAGCACGACTTCGGTCAGCTCGCGGGGAAGGGTATGTTCTTCTGGATCAATATTGATTTGGATTTCTACATCTTTGTTTTTTAAAAGATAACGCTGGCTTTCGATGATGTTATTGATCAGGGGAGTTAGCTTAATCTGCTCATAGTTGGTTTCTATCTCGCTATTACGGCTCATCCAAAGCAGCGTCGTGACCAAGGTTTTCATATTGGTGGCGGAACGTTGGATTCGTGCGATAGCTCGCTGACCACTGTTTGGAATGCTGTCAGACAGTCGAACCAGCATATCGCCACTCGCTGAAATGGTTGCAATCGGCGTTCTTAACTCGTGGCTTGCTGCTCTCAAGAAAAAGCTCTCACGTCCATTGGCTTGGCGTTCACCTTGCACACTCTTAACAAGCTGCGATGCTAATTGGTCGATCTCTTGATATCGAAACTGAGCCAGCCCTTGTGTGTTATTCACATCAAGCGATTCTGACCATTTTGATAGGGTAATAATCGGTTTGGTGACTCGGTGTATCAAAAGGCGAATGATCAAGAACACCAAGAGTAAAAGTGCACCAATGGCGATAAAGGCGCTGTTTATTTGATTGACGGATTCAGGAGGGTTGAGCTCGAATAGCTTCAGATAAATCGCTTCATCGTACTCAGAGATGATGTACATCGATTCGTCAGTACCAGAAATTGAATGCTTGGCTGCATAGAGGTATTGCCCAGACTCATTACTGGCTGGAGTGTCGTAGTGTTCATAAATAGCGTCGTTATCAAACGTGTCCCAATCAAAGGCTTGTTGAAATTGAGTCGGCACTTCTGAGTAGCTTAGAAAAGCTTGAAAGGTTGGGTTTTGGTAGTCGGGTAATGCTCCAGTTTCAATGTAACGCTGCTCTGCAACTTCCAGCTCATACAAGAACCCATACTTTGCTGATTCGTTCAGACCAATATGATAGCTCTGTGAAACCATTAAGCTGTATATGGCGGTAAGCAATACAACAATGCCAAATAGATAGAGGTAGATGTCGCGCTTGATGCTGACTCGATTCACGCTTGCCTGCTTCATGACTGTTCCTCATGTAAGACCACGCCAATGCCGTGAACGGTATGGATTAGCTTGGTATCAAAGGGAGCATCAACCACTTGGCGAAGTTTAAACAGGTGCGCTTTCACGCTGTCAGAGCTTGGCATCTCGTCTTCCCAGGCTTCTTCAAGCTTGGCTTTGCTCACCACATTTGGGCTGTTTCGAACTAACGTGACGAGCATTCGCCAACATACTGGAGAGAGCTTCAATAGCTTGCCGTCTCTAATAGCTTGGTGCTTATCCAAGTCCAATTTGAGATCGGCTACAGACAAAGTCGTCACCGTACCTTGAGCACGACGAACCAGCGCCATCAATCTCATTTTGAGCTCTTCCATCGCAAAAGGTTTCACTAGGTAATCATCTGAGCCGACTTCGAAACCGGCGACCTTATCTTGCAATGTGTCTCTAGCGGTCAGCATGAGAATAGGCGTAGTAATGCCTTGCTGACGAAGAGATTGGCACACATCGAGCCCATCCATTTTAGGCATGTTGATGTCCGTTAAGATGATGTCATAGCGTCCTTCTAAGGCGAGGTTAAGCCCAGCTGCGCCATTATAGGCAAAGTCGAATTCGAAACCGTCCAGTTCCATGTAGTCTGCAATGGCTTCTGCCAAGTCACTGTCGTCTTCAATCAACAGGGCGTTAATGCTCATAAGTGTCCTTACTTTGTCTCTCGTTCTCGTTTCCAAGCCCATATAGGTGGCTGAATCAGAAGTTGTAGCCGGTAGTTCCAATTTGGTGCGTGCCATAGCTGTTGGCACAGTTTAACGTAGCCGTGGAAATATACCTTAAATGGGTTCACAGAGTTGATTCTAGGGAACACGCCATATCTGACTTCTTCCTCTTCTCTGGCGAACGTACCGAACATACGATCCCAAATGATGAATATTCCCGCGTAGTTTTTATCCAGGTATTGTTTGTTAGTCGCATGATGCACTCTGTGATGAGAGGGCGTATTGAACACAGCTTCGATAGGGCGCGGCAATCGCTTCACCGTTTCGGTGTGCAATAGCGTTTGGTATAGCTGCACAAAGGTTTCACACATCAGCACAACAAACGGATTAAAGCCAAGCAGAATTAACGGCAAATGGAAAAAGAACGGGAAGAACCAATCCAAAGGCCCAAAGCGATAGGCGACCGATATATTTAAGTAAGGCGAGCTATGGTGAACCGAGTGCGTTCCCCATGCTAGGCCATTACTGTGTAGGAATCGATGCTCCCAGTAATACGCGAGATCCGCCAAGATCAAGCATCCAAGAATCGTCCAGCCGGATATTGGCAGCTGAGTCAGGCTAAAATTCTCGTAGGCATAAACGAACGCACCGACATAAGCTAAGCCGACCAAGAAAACGGTGACCAACAAGAAGAACAGAGTGACAAAGTTAGTCGCGCTGTCTCCCAACATGTTCCAGCTTAGCTTTTTCTTAAAGGCATAGCGGATAAGCTCAAAGATAAATAGAGCGAGAGCAAGCATTACAAAATTGTCATCTACCCAAGTTTCGGTAAGGATGATGCTTGTTTCTGAGAAGGTTTGAGAGAGAAAACTCCCAATGCTATCCATAGTGAAATCCATAACCAAATCCTTTACTGATCATTCTTATAATAGACGTATAACTCGCTAGAATCTGGCAACCCATGCTGATTCAACTGGTGGTGCTCAATAACCTTATCAACCTCTTTTAAAATCGCGATCCCCTCCCAAGCTTGTGCTAATTCTTGCTCAGTATGTTCACCTTTACTAAGTAGAAGCGTACCTTTGGCTTTGTTTGGAATGTGGATTAAGCGGTTGTTTTTATTTGAAGTTGTTCGCTTAGTCGGGAAGCCAATGGTGACAGTAGCCTTGCTGAAGTCTGAACTGATGTCCTGATAGATCACGACCACTTTCTGTTGCTGTGCGACCTCCTCATCATTTGCCTCTAGGTTTTGGTAGAAGTCGACCCACAGCTCAGGCACATCCTCTAAAGGGATAGTCTTGCTCAAACCTTGCAGGTAAGTCGTATTTGCAGTCGCCTGTGGTTTTTCTTTTGATGGCTGTTTCTTTGAGGAGTCATTCGTTGGTGACTGAGCTATTGGTTGCTCAGTTGAGGCATCCGCAATCGCGGGCTGAATATGTAATAGCCCCCAAACTGCGCCAGTAATACCGACAGTCGTGAGTAATGAAGCGAATAATTTCATGCTCTTTCCTTGTTTTTCATTTTTCTTATCAAGGACAGTAAAGGAGCTAAGGTAAACAAAAGGTAACCGAGTTTCTCGTTGAGCGAGTCTGGCGCCTAATTTTCTAATACAGCAATCTGGGACACTTTTTCCCATGCCGAATTGGTAATACTGACGCCATATTCATTTATGGGCTCAATAATGCTATTCAAACATCCCATCTCTCTGCTGACGATTATTCGGCTTAACCCATTAAAGGTCGCTGCGACTTGGTTAATGGTTTTGGCTGAAAACGTGATGCTTATTCTGCTGCCACTGTTTATTGGTTACGCCATCGACGGTGTATTAAACCAAAGCTTCCAGCCCTTAGTGATGCTGGCACTTATCCTCTTTGTACTGGTCATTCTCAGCGTGGTTCGCCGTTTCTACGACACCCGTGTTTATGGGGCGATTCGTGTAAAACTGGCGAATATCGTGGAGCGAAACCTGCGTGGCTTATCTGTATCAACCAAAGATGCTCGACTCACCATGTCACGTGAGCTGGTTGATTTCTTAGAAGACGATTTACCCGCTTTGATGACGGCAGTGGTGCAGCTTGTTGCCACTGTGGTGATTCTCTCCACATTCCATTTCTCACTGGCGCTTTGCATGTTGTTTGCTGGGCTGTCGATGCTCGCCATCTATGGTTTGTTCCACCAGACCTTCACGCGGCTTAATGGCCAATTTAACGATCAAGTCGAACAGCAGGTTCAACTGTTGAGCGGTGTTCGCTTGTCTGCGCTTCGTTGGCACTTTGAGCGACTTAAACAGTGTGAAATCAAGCTTTCAGACACTGAGGCGATTGTTTACGGACTGATCTTTACCGTGCTGTTTGGCGCAGTCGTAGGCAATTTGTGGATGGTGAGCCAGCTTATTCAGCCGACTGCAGGACAAGTGTTCTCAATCGTTACCTATTCGCTGGAGTTTGTTGAAACCGCAGTGATGTTGCCAATTACGCTGCAAACCCTTTCTCGTCTTACTGAAATCAGTCAGCGACTCAATCATACCTCTGTCCAACAGGCTACCAAGGAGATGCCTTATGAAGTTTAAAAAGCCACTTTCGGTATTAGTTGGTTGTGCGGCTATCTTTGCTGCCTTGATTATTGTCGATGAATTGGAACCTGAGGCAGCGGAACCTGTGAAGAAGCAAGCAGTACTGGCACCGGTTTCTGTATTGGAGGTAACACCTTCGCAGCACGAATCGACGTTAACGGTACTAGGCTTAACCGCTGCTCGTTGGCCAATTCAACTGAAAGCCTCGAGTAGTGCGCAACTTAAGTGGCTGAATGAAAACATTGAACCGGGACAGCTAGTGACTAAGGGCGATGTGTTGGCGAGGTTAGATACCAGCGCCGTTGATGCGAACTTGGCGCAAGCGTTAAGTGCGTTAAAGCAAGCTGAGTTGGAATTGAAACAGGCTAAGCATGAACAAACCGTCGCGCTCAAGATGCTCAATCCCAAAACAAGTTCTTCCTTTGCGCGCAGAGAACCCCAAGTGCTTGCTGCAAAAGCCAACCTGCAACAAGCCCAACAAGTTTATGTCAGTGCAAAGAAGCTCGTGGAAGAGTCAGTGATTACTGCGCCTTTTGATGCGGTCGTTATGAAGCGCCACATTAGCCCGAGAGAGTGGGTAGAGGCGGGGCAAGTGACCTTTGAGTTAGCCGCCAGTGATTCGATTGATATCGAGCTTCCAATCTCTGAATTGCATTGGCAACAAGTACAAGCTGCCTTGGTTAAGCCGAGCATTCGTGTCGTGAGTCGTTCTGGGAATCAATGGCCGGCAAAGGTGCGCTATGTGTCGCCTGAAGTCGATTCGGTGACCCGCCAAAGGCAAGTGGTGTTATCGGTTGAAAACCCATACCAACACAAGCCTAGGTTATTCCCTAATCAGCAGGTTCAAGCAGTGGTTAACCTCGGTCTACAAGAGGACGTCGTAAGCCTACCTTTGAGTGCGATGACGCGAGATGGCTATATCTGGACATTAGATACAGAAGATCGCCTACGTAAAGAGTCGGTAACGCTTATTGGGCAAGGCAGCCAAGAGCTCGATATTCGCTTCAACGATCAAAGTGATAAGGCTCGCCGCGTGGTGCAGTATCCACTTTCTTCCATGCTTATCGGCAAACAAGTCGCGCCTAGGTTCAATGGAATCCATTCTGAAGCCATGCTCGCGGG
Organism: Vibrio sp. Isolate32; assembly: GCF_022397955.1. Lineage (GTDB taxonomy): Bacteria > Pseudomonadota > Gammaproteobacteria > Enterobacterales > Vibrionaceae > Vibrio. The sequence goes on from NZ_JAKEUQ010000012.1 coordinate 82,273, forward strand.
TAAATCTGATGCCGCACAGATTAAGGAAGCAAACCAATGAGTTGGATGACAAAATGGTTCATTAATAACCCTGTCGCTGCCAATTTGTTGATGATGGCGATTGTTATCAGTGGCGTACTGGCGTTTGGTCAGTTGCGTGTCGAGTCGTTCCCGCAAATTGCACCATCCTCAATCAGTATTACTGTGGCTTATCCTGGCGGTACTGCACAACAGATTGATGAGAGCGTGACGCAACGAATCGAAGAGTCGATCAGCGGCATTGCAGGCATCAAGCAGATCACTAGCCAATCGAGTGCTGGAATGTCACGAGTCGTGGTACGTAAAACCAGCAGTACAGATTTAGACAAGCTGTTGGATGACATTCGTAACCAAGTAAACGCCATCAACGGCTTTCCCGTGCAAGCAGAAAGACCGCAAGTGGTGCGCAATGAATTTACCAACTTAGCCGCGTTTGTGGTGGTGTCAGGTCCAAGAACCGATGACGAATTACAACCTATTGCTAAGCAACTTGAACAAGCGCTGAAGAAGAACCCTCAAATTTCAAAGGTAACAAATTGGGGAACTCGAATGCCTCGGTTGGTTATCGAGCCAGACCCAGACCAACTGAAGGCGTTAGGGTTGAGCTTGGAAGAGTTGGCAGGTTTAGTTGAGCAGCGCTCGCTAGAGTCTCGCAGTGGTGAGCTTATCAGTGACAAAGGCCGAATGGTGATTCGTGGTGACGGTTATGCCGATGATTTGCAGAAGCTCAATCAGCTAGTCGTGATTTCGGGAAGTAACGGAAAAATATACTTGGGAGACATTGCCAAGCTAACGCGTAGCTACCAATACAGCGGCTCTATCGTGCGTAACAACGGTTCAAATGCCATTGCTTTATTGGTCAGTACTAGCCAAACCGATAACTTACTTAAAGTCAGTGAAGCGATCAGCGAAACACTGGATGCACAACGTGCGATTCTGCCGTCGGATATTGAGCTGAATACCATGGCTGATATGGCGCCTTACATTGAAGAGCAGCTGTTTCGTTTGAGCGAAAATGCATGGCAAGGCTTGTTAATCGTGCTGATTTTGCTTGGGATCTTCCTTGAGATTAGGCTCGCGTTTTGGGTCGCGATGGGGATCCCGATTGCACTCACTGGAACACTCGCCGCAATGCAGTGGTTTAACTACAGCATCAACGACATCACCTTGTTTGGTTTTATCTTGGTACTCGGCGTGTTGGTGGATGATGCCGTAGTTGTGGGGGAAGCGATTCATGATAAACGGACGGGAAATCCTATTCATTCCGGCACTTCAAAGCTAAACGGCTCCTCTAATATAAACGGAAAGACAGCCGCTTGGCAGGGCGTGCATTCCGTTTCGGTGGCAACTGTATTTGGTGTGCTAACGACCATTGCTGCATTTTCTCCAATGCTATGGATTAACAATGAACTGGCTAAGGTGCTTGCTGGGTTTTCGGCCGTGGTGATCTTCGCTTTGGTCTTCTCGTTGATTGAAAGCAAATTTATTCTACCGTCACACTTGGCTCAGCTTTCTGTGAAAACGCCATCTACCAGTATTTTTGCCAAGGTTCAGAACGCCGCTCAAGGCGGTTTGCAGTGGTTCAATCTCAACATCTATAAGCCAGTATTGGAGTTTGTACTTGGCTACAAAGTGGCGTCTTTGCTTGGGTTTGTGGCGGTTATCTCACTGGCTTATGGTATGTGGTCGAATGGGGCGATTCGCAGTGCGCTGTTTCCTGAAATTCCGGGCCGTTACATCACAGCAGTAATTGAGTTAGAAGACGGTGCACCATTGCCACTGCAGCGCCAAGCTTTGTTGCAAGTAGAGCAAGCGATGGCTCAGGTTGAGAAAGGCTTAATGGAAGATTACCCATTACAAAAGAAGCCCGTGGTGAACCTGCTTGCATGGTCTGATGGTTATGGCGAAATAGAAGTTACTGCCGAACTTAGCAATGAATCTTTAAGCTCGTTGCCGGGCAATTTACTGCTGAAGCGATGGCGAGAAAGTACAGGGCAAATCGAAGGCGCTTACTCGGTGAAATTCAGCGCAGCAGAGGAGCCTGCTGGTGGCACATTCTTAACGATCTCTTCTAATGATCGTGAGTTGGCCTCTCGTGTCAGTGAACAGCTAGCAGATACTCTAGCGTCCTTAAAAGGTGTTTCAGATGTTTACGATGATGGTCAGGATGGCTTACCCCAAGTTCGATTGGTGCTGAATCAATATGGTCAACAGCTTGGTTTGACTCAAGCCACGCTAGCTCAACTCGCAGGCGAAGCGTTTGGCGAAAGGGAAGTTCATCGCCTTTTAGAAAACGGACAAGAGACCAAGGTACTGCTGCAATACCCAAGAGATGAGCGCAGAACTTTAGCGCAGCTAGAGCAAGCCATTATTATGTTGCCGAGCGGTGGCAGCGTGATGATTGGAGATATTGCCGAGTTTCGTCACGAACAAGAGCCGCAAGTGGTTTACCGTCGCGACCGAGAGCAAGTGATCAACCTTTATTGGAAGCAAAACCGTGACCTGCAATCACCAGAGAAAACACGAGAACAGCTAGAAGATGCGATTGAATCTCTATATTTACAATATCCAAGCGTAACCATCAAAGCGGGCGGCGAGTTTGAAGAGATAAGGGAAGTGTCGGATGGCTTTAAATCAGCGATGATTCTGACGCTGTTGATGATCTATATCTTGTTGGCAGTGCCTCTGAAGTCCTATTGGCAGCCAATGATCATTATGGCGGTAATACCGTTTGGATTCGCAGGCGCGATTTTTGGCCATTACTTGATGGACTTGCCAATCAGCATTCTTTCGATGTTCGGTATGATGGCTATGACGGGGATCGTGATTAACGACTCATTGGTGCTGATTACGCGTTTTAATGCTGAATATCGCCAAGGCGTGCCACTACAGAAAGCGTTGGTAATTGCGGGCACCAGCCGTTTGAGAGCGATCTTCTTAACTACGATAACCACTGTGTGTGGGTTATTGCCGTTACTAAGTGAAACTGCGGAACAAGCACAATACCTAAAGCCTGCGGCGGTGTCTTTGGTGTTTGGTGAACTGTTTGCCACTGCGGTAACGTTGATTTTGATACCTGTGTTGCTTGGTTTGTTTTGCCGAAAAGCACCTCAAGTTGAAGATCTAATTGAAAAAGAACCGGTCGAACAAGAACCACATGAACAAGATGCATTAGAAGAATTCACTTTGGATCGCTCGTGATTGATTTTATAAAGGACAAAGACGATAGTGAAGCCAAGCGATCGAATTCGATCAAGTCGACAGAGACAAGAGCTTCTATGCCTGAGAACAAAGACCGTATGACGCAGCAGAGCAAGCCTGACTATCACTCAGTGCCTGGGTTTAAACTGGTGCCTGAGATTGCGTTGGTGGAATCTTTACCAGAGCACCTCCAAAAACGTTTTAGCCATGCACTTAATTTAATGCATGAAGAGTGGGGGGAGCGTCGTACTTGGGAAGAGATAGCGACCGAGAGTGCGATCTCGCCATACCATTTTCATCGTCAGTTTACTGAGCTGTTCAATGAAACGCCGGGTCAGTACCTAAGCCGAGTACGTCTACAGATTGCGGTTAGTTTGTTGATCAATGACGAGCCATGGAGCGTCATTGAAATTGCTCAGTATTGTGGGTTCTCATCGTCGCAGTCACTAGGCAAGGCGCTCAAGCGTGATCTGGGTGTGACGGCAAAGCACATTCGAGAGATGGGTTACAACGCGACTCCAAAGGAAACTGCCGATTTCATCCAGAGACTGGCGCATCCGGGTGTGCAGTCTTCCATCGAAAAAGAGCTGGTTAAGTCGATGCCGACAGAGTTGGTTTGGTATCCAGAGCGCGGTATGCAGAAGCTCAAACTAGACGATCCAGACTGGGATACTGCGTTTGAAATGTATGGTCTGAAATCAACACAACTCATGGGCACAACACCAATTAAGCAGATGAGAAACAAGTGGGACGACATAGACGCTGAAATCGGTAACTGGCAAGTGGCTAAAGAGCGTTACGATGTGACCATTCCAGAAGGATACTACTTGTGCAGCGATGTTTATCTGGTTTCCGATGTCGCCTACAGCACGGCTTTAGAAGCGCTGTTTAACGCGGTTAAGCAACAAGGCTTACAGTTAGACGTAAACGGATATTTGGTGGAGATGATTCGCCATATAGATGATGACGATGTGGAAGGGGTGACCTTCTCTTTCCAGCTGCCAGTTTTAACCACACAAGATAGCGAATAACAAAAAGGCTCCTCATATGAGGAGCCTTTGTTTAATGATAAGCCGCTTTATAGAAGGAGCTTAACAGAGTCGGGGGATTAAGACTCTGCCGTTACTTTAGAGCTGCTCATCTTTTTAAGTGCTGCGTAGCCAAAGCCTGTTACTAGCGTACCTGCTGCAATCGCCACTAGGTACATCAGTACTGGAGAGATAGCGCCAGGAATCAGTAGTACGAATAGACCGCCGTGTGGAGCCATCAGCTGTGCACCAAACATCATTGATAGAGCACCCGTTAGTGCACCACCTGCCATACATGCTGGGATAACACGCATTGGGTCTTTCGCTGCGAATGGAATTGCACCTTCAGAGATGAAGCATAGGCCAAGAACGAATGATGCTTTACCCGCTTCACGCTCGCCTGCTTCAAACTTGTCTTTCACTAGGAAAGTTGCAAGGCCCATACCTAGAGCTGGAACCATACCTGCTGCCATGATAGCTGCCATTGGAGCGTAAGTTTGTGAAGCCAGTAGACCAACACCGAATGTGTAAGCGGCTTTGTTTACCGGACCACCAAGGTCGAAACACATCATTGCGCCTAGAATCACACCCAGAAGAATCGCGTTAGACGTACCCATGTTATTTAGGAAGTCTGTCATTGCGCTCATTACGCCAGAAACAGGACCACCTACGATGTAAACCATCACAAGGCCAGTGAACAAACTCGCGATAAACGGAATGATCAGGATTGGTTTAAGCGCTTCCATCGATTGTGGAAGTTGAACTTTGTCGGCAATGAACTTCGCAGAGTAACCCGCAATGAAACCAGCCGCGATACCACCTAGGAAGCCTGCGCCTGTTGAGCTAGCCAGCATACCGCCGATTAGACCAGGAGCTAGACCCGGACGGTCAGCAATCGAGAATGCAATAAAACCAGCAAGAACAGGAATCATCAGTGCGAATGCAGAACCACCACCGATAGTCATCAGTGCCGCTGCTAGTGTGCCTTCTTCTTTAAACGCTTCGATACCGAATACGAAAGAAAGAGCGATGATCAAACCACCCGCAACAACCACAGGAAGCATGTGAGATACACCTGTCATAAGGTGCTTGTACACGCCTTTCTTCTCATCTGCTGGTGCTGCTTGTGAAGAAGAAGCTGTGTGTTGGTATGGCTTAGCTTCAGCGAACGCTTTCTCAACTTCTTGCTTCGTCTTCTTAAGAGCTGGACCAGTTGTTGTTTTGTAGAGAGGCTTACCGTTGAAACGATCCAGTGGAACGTCGATGTCAGCTGCGATGATAACTAGGTCAGCGTCTGCGATTTCTTGGTCTGTTAGTTGGTTCTTAGCACCTACAGAGCCGCGAGTTTCCACTTTGATTTGGTGACCTAGGCGTTTGCCTTCTGCTTCAAGCGCCTCTGCTGCCATAAAGGTATGTGCAACACCCGTTGGACAAGCAGTAATCGCAACGATCTTTTTGCTGCCTGTGCTTGCTGTTGTAGAAGAGTTTACTGACGTACCGGTCACTTCAACAGTGCTTTCAACTTGAGAAGCGTCTAACACCGTTGCTTCTGCTACCGCTTTCTCCAGAAATGCTTTTGCATCTGCAGTGCACTCAGAGATAGCAGCTTGGTAAACCTTTTTGCCTACGAAACGTGTTTTATCTACGTTTGTGTTCGCTGCAATAACCACAACGTCGCTGCTGTCGATAGCGTCTTGTGATACTGGAGATTCAGGTAACACGCTTGATTGGCACTCAATAGCGGCGTTCCAACCCAGTGCTTTTGTTGCTTGCTCTAACAAGCCTGCTGCGATGATGCTGTTTGCTACGCCACTTGGGCAAGCTGTGATAATGGTAATATTCATAATAAACCTTTTGTCCTATTTGCTTGTGTCTAACTGGTTCGTTGGAGCACCAAGCACCTGTAATTGGATATTTTGTAGTACTGAATCCAGCTCTTGTTGGCTGGTTACACCGACACCTACCTGCGAAACGGCTAGAGCAGATAGGGCGGTTGCGAATTTGATAAGTTCTGGTTTTGGCATTTGCTGCATGTGACCCCAACATAGACCAGCAACTAAGGTGTCGCCTGCGCCTACTGTGCTCACTACTTGCATGCGTGGTGGCTGAGCATGTAACCATTCACCTTGGTCCAGCCACATCACTCCTTCAGCGCCAAGTGATACCACGATGTTGTCGATGCCTTTTTCGCTTAGGGCTTGGCCTGCGTGTTGGCATTGGTCACGTGTTGTCAGCTCAGCATTGAATAGCTGAGATAGCTCTTCATCGTTTGGCTTAATCAACCAAGGCTGTGCATTGATACCGGCTTTAAGTGCATCACGGCTGCTGTCGAAAAGAACCTTTTTGCCTAGGTCACGTAAGCGTTGAACCCAAGAAGCGCAAAGCTCTGGTGATACGCCTTGTGGCAAGCTGCCTGCAATCACGAAATAGTCGTGCGTTTCAGCCAGTTCTAGTAAGGTTTCTTCAAACGCTCTAATTGCGTCAGCATTAACAGGAACACCAGGGAAGTTGATGTCGCTTACTTGGCCTGAGTTCTCTACCAGTTTCACGTTGATGCGAGTCGCGCCGTCAACACGGATGAAGCGGTCAGTTGCGCCCATCTGTTCGAACAGTTTGCAGAAGGCTTCTTCGTTATTGCGACCAAGGAAACCTGTTACGGTCACTTTAGCACCAAGCTCTGAAAGTACTTTTGCTACGTTTACGCCTTTGCCTGCTGCGTGCAGAGAACCTTGATTCACTAGGCTAACCGAGCCAACATTCAGTGCGTCGATAGCGCCTGTTAGGTCTAGTGCTGGGTTTAGCGTAACGGTAACGGCTTTGATTTGTTTATCAGACATATCGATTCCCTAACCTTCACCAAGGCCTGAAGCGATAGCTTTACCAATCGATTCAAGCGCTTGTGCTGCATCATTACCTTCAGCAACAAACTGAAGCTGGTGGCCGTGTTTAACGCCAAGAGCGATTACTTTCATCAAGCTCTTCGCGTTCACTTCTTTTGCATCACCGTCTAAGTTTGAAACGCGGATAGAAGATTCGAATTTCTTCGCTTCAGCAACCAGCATTGCGCCCGGGCGAGCGTGTAGGCCGTGTGCGTTTTTAATTTTGAATACTGCGCAGTTGTCATCGTCTTGAGACGCTGTAGAAACCGCTTCACCTTTAAGAAGGCCAATTACTTTTGCAACGTCAGCAGATAACAGTTGTTGCTGTTTACCTTCGAAAACCATTTTGCTTAGGTTTGCCAGAATAGACTGGTGCGCGCTGTTACAAGCCGCGAATGCCACAAGAGCTTTCACTGGTGTGCCTTCGAATTCACAATCGTTCGCTGTAGAAACAAAAGATACGCCAGTGCGCGTTACGCCTTTATCGCTACCTAGTAACCAAACGCCTTGGCCTAGATGAGTCGGTGTTTTTGTTACTAGGTCAGCAACGAATGCGTTGTCAGTGCAACCTGTGTTCTTTAGAAGACCACCCGCTACAGCAGACATTTGAACCATGTCGCTTGCTGGGAACAGTAGCTGAACTAAAGAAGCGTCTAGGTCAGCTTCTAACTGAACTTCACCGTTCAGTAGTGCAATGATTTCGTCTTCTGATTTCGCTTGTTTTAGTTTCTCTTCAACGCCGTCCGCCGCTAGCACTTTAGTTAGCTGTTTAAGAATGCCCAAGTGCTCGTCAGATTTCGCTGCAATACCAATCGCAACGTAAACACGGTTGCCATCTGCCCAATCGATGCCTTCAGGGAAGTGGTGTACTGCAACGCCTGTTTCTTTTACAAGGCCGCGAGTGTCTGTGGTGCCGTGAGGAATCGCGATGCCGTTACCAAGAAACGTAGAGTTTTGGTTTTCACGGTTCAGCATTCCTTCAACATAGCCTGAGTCCACTAGGCCTTTCGCAGTTAGGTCGCCAGCAATGTTCTGGATAGCTTTGAATTTGTCATCGGCCGTTTGACCAAGAGTGATGTCAGATTTTGATAATTTAAGCATGGTGCCTCTTTAGCGTATCGCTTGAGAATTTGTGTATCGCTACGATTCAGTCTAGAGCAATATCTTCTCGTTACTTGCTCTTAGTTTTATCTAAGCTGAATCGGTTCAGCATTCAATGTAAAAAAATTCAGCAAAGCCGATTTTGGTTTTCAAAATAGTTTTGCTGCGTGTCGTAATTTCAGTTTCATTCATAACGTGAAGTTGAAACACGACAAATGACGCTCAATCCATACAAAAGGATGATTGAAGTCACTTTTCAGATTTTGCTGAATCCTTTCAGCTTTTATACTGAATCGATTCAGCATATAATTCAACTAATCCAAGGATCAGAAGATTGGTTATATGATCCTACGCACAAAATACAGGTCACCCATATGACACTAGATGAGATTGCCAAACTAGCCGGTGTGTCGAAAACCACGGCCAGTTATGTGATTAACGGCAAGGCGCAGAAATACAGAATCAGTGAAAAGACTCAGCAGAAAGTAATGGCGGTGGTAGACGAGTATAACTACCGTCCAGACCATGCTGCCTCGTCGCTGCGTGCTGGTAATAGCCGTTCATTTGGTTTGATTATTCCTGACCTGGAAAACAGCAGTTACGCGCGTTTAGCAAAACTGATAGAGCAGAACTCACGTAAAGTGGGCTACCAAATCCTGATTGGCTGCTCTGATGATGACGCTGAAACCGAACGCAAAGTAGCGGAAGCGCTGGTAAGTCGTCGTATTGATGCTTTGCTGGTGGCGAGCTCTATGCCAGACGCTAACGAGTTTTACTTGAAGCTGCAAAATTCGGGTACGCCAGTCATCGCGATTGACCGTCCGTTAGACGATGAACATTTTGCCTGCGTGATCAGCGAAGACTTCGAAGCGGCGTTTGAACTGACGCATTCAATTCTAGATGACAACATTCACAGCGTTGGCTTAATCGGTGCACTGCCTGATCTGAACATTTCGCGCGAGCGTCACTTAGGTTTTGAAGCAGCGAATAAGGCTCACACACAGCAAACAGGGCTAGATGAAAATAAGCCAACGGTTGTCGGCTACGGTGAGCACTTTGATCGTGAATCTGGTCGAGAAGTGTTTGAAGAGTGGATTGCTAAAGGCACAGTGCCTAATGCGATTGTCACTATGTCTTACACCTTACTAGAAGGCGTGCTTGATGTGATGGTCGAAAAGCCAGAGTTGATCAATCAAGTGAAGTTGGCGACTTTTGGTGATAACCGATTATTGGACTTCTTACCCTTTAAGGTTCATTCATTGCCGCAGCAATTTGAGGTCATCGCAGACAGTGCGTTTGCTTTGGCATTAAACGCTTCAGCAAAACGTTATCAGTCGGGCATTGAATTGGTGCCGAGAAGTTTAGTGAGACGCAGCTAACACAAAGATGAGTTAATTTTAAGAATGCCTCAACTCCAATTGGTCGCTGAGGCTTTTTTATTGAATCAACAAACCAAACTCAACCAGCGCTACTAAGCCTAAAAGTAGGGCAATCACCTTCCAAAACTGGATTGGGTGGCGATCAAGCAGTGGCTGCTTGGTTTTACGTTTTACTAATTTTGAGTTCGGTGTGTATAAATCCGAGATAAAATCGCCAAGCACACCGTATCGTTCGGGCGGGTGTTCAGCGCAGGCTTTGTTTAGTACCAAATCAAACCAAGTAGGAATATCGGAACGGTGTTGAGTTATCGGGCGATATTGCCATTGGTGATGGCGCGATTGCATGAGTGAGCGTGGTGTCATTTCTGGATAAGGCAGTTGGCCTGACAGCATTTCATAGCCGATGACACCAACAGAGAATAGATCCGAGCATGTGGTAGCAACATTCTGTTTAATGCTCTCAGGGGCGATGTAGTTGACCGCTCCTAGTGGTACGGCATCCTCTTCAAAAGGTAATCCTTCTTCAATGCCGCGAATGAGTACTGCTCCTAAGTCGATGAGTTTGATATCGCCGTTTGGCAGTAACATGATGTTTTCAGGTTTGAGATCGCGATGCACCATATCGGCACGTTGCAATACACGAATACCTTGAACGATCTTTTCAAGAATAGCGCGGACTTCAGGCAGATTCGGTTTAGGATTGTCGTACATCCATTGCCTCAACGTCACACCTTCAACCATTTCACACACTTGGTAGAGAAACTGCGACTTCTCATCGGTAGGGTACACCTTCATGATGCGCTTGTTGTTCAGTAGCATCCCAGCCCATTGTTCGTTATAGAAGGCTTTGAGCTCGGCGGGATCGTCGCGATACCGCAGAGAAGGCACTTTAATTACGAACTCAGTTTGTGTCTGAGTTTGTATGACTCGATACACATGGCTGCGCGTTCCTGAATAGAGCACCTCTAGAACCTGAAATTGGTCGATCATCTGTCCGAGCTTGAGTACGGGAGGGATAACGCGGGTCGCAAGCTTTTCGTGAAACTCAATAAGGGAAGGTTTAGGGAGCTGAGCCACTTCAAGCATTAAACAACTGACATTGTCTCTGCTGTTTCTAGCCAGTGCTGTATTACAAACGGTTTGCGTGGCGAGCTCAAAATCGAGCTGATTTGAGGCCGCTTCCATTAGGTCGGATTCATCAACAAACTCATGCACGCCATCGGTGGTGAGAATAAAACGATCTTTCGCTTTGATGGGCAGAGTTTGGTAATCGACGTTGAGTTGGTTGTCCATGCCTAAAGCACGAGTGAGGTAGTGGGTATTGACCAAATTTTTTCGGGTGTGATCGCGAGTTAACTGCTGAATTTCACCGTCACGAACTAAGTAGATGCGGCTGTCACCTACATGGAAAATATGTGCTGTGTTTGATTTGAGAATCACTGCGCTAAAGGTCGACACCATATTGTTGTGCGCGAGCTGTTTTTCGTCATCAAGGCCCGAATAAGAGGCATTGAATAGCCAAGAATTGAGTGAAGTTAGAACTTTTTGGGCAGAGCGTTGAATACTCCAGCTTTCAGGAGTGGCGTAATAGTCGGCAATGAACTGCATCACGCTGGTATGGCTGGCTTTTTGCCCTTGTTCACTGCAACTTACTCCGTCCGCGATACAGGCCACACTCCCTTTGAATTCATGTTCCGCTCTGGTCTGAGGGTGTTTAACGATAATCGCATCTTGATTCTCGTTTCTTATCCCTTGGTGTGAGTAGCCGCCGAAATTGAGCTTTAACTGATTGCTAGCCTCAGCGTGAATACTCTGAACCTTGGTTTGTGGTCCCTTTGGTATCACAGTCTGGCTCAGTTCTAGAGTGGCGTCTTGAGTTTGACTGAATGAAAGCGTCATAACGTCCTTGCTCCTATGGTGCTCATTGTTACTTGAAGAAAGAACAAAAGTTCTCAGTAAAAACGAGAGCCTTTGAACGAAGTAACCAAGTGTCGCAGCTCGGTTACTTCTCCCGATTCAATGAGTGATTAGCTCGAGACGTTAATCAAGGTAACGCTCCCGTCGTCGTTCACTTCAGCGATCTGACCGTTGGGCTCTTCCATGAACATCAGAGTCACGAAGCCAAGAACCGCCGTTGCAGCAATCACAAGGAAGAAAGTCTGGTAGCTAACAAACGAAAGCACCGTTAGATAAACCACCGCTCCCACGTTACCGTAAGCGCCAGTCATACCTGCAATTTGACCTGTCATACGGCGCTTAATCAGTGGCACTGTTGCAAACACCGCACCTTCACCTGCTTGTACGAAGAACGAACACGCCATTGCCGCAACAACTGCTAACCATACTGGCCATGTGCTCTCTACCTGACCCATTGCGAAGTAACCTACAGCTAAACCTGCCGTTAGAATCAGTAGCGTTGGTTTACGACCAAATTTGTCTGAAATCCAACCACCACCCGGGCGAGACATTAAGTTCATGAAGGCATAAGCCGAAGCCACCATGCCAGCTAGAACAGGTGTTAGTTCGAATGTTTCAGAGAAGAACAGTGGCAGCATAGAAACCACCGCTAACTCTGAGCCGAATGTCGCAAAGTACAGAACATTTAGTACCGCAACTTGCTTGAATTTGTATTGGTGAATCTCTGGTACTTCTTCTTGAAATACGTTCTTATTCACTTTCCAAACTTGAGTTACTTCATACACATACAGCGCTGCAAGTACTGCATACACACCGTAAACAGCAGTGTCTGAAAGCATGCCAATACCTGATGGAGACAGTTTCCAAGCCAGCAGAGCTAATGCCGCGTACATAGGGATCTTCATGAAGAGTAGAAAGAAAAAGTCACCCTTAGACGTCACTTCCATTGCCGTTACTTGAGCTGGTTTGAAGTAGGTAGAACCTTTTGGTGTGTCGGATACGTTTTTGTAGAACACAACAGAGAACAATAAACTCATTACACCCGTGATACCGACAGCGTAACGCCAGCCATCTTCGCCACCAAATACCAATGCTAGGGTAGGAAGAGTGAACGCTGCCGCAGCTGAACCAAAGTTACCCCAACCACCGTAGATACCTTCCGCTGTACCCAGTTCGTTATGTGGGAACCATTCAGATACCAAGCGAATACCAACCACGAAGCCAGCACCGATAAAGCCTAATAGAAAACGGGCAATGGCGGCTTGAATGAAAGAGTCAGCCAGTGCGAACATGAAACACGGAATGGAGCAGATCGCGAGTAGCAAAGAATAGACCAGTCTTGGACCGTAGCGGTCGGTGAGCATACCAATCGCGACACGCGCTGGAATGGTTAATGCAACGTTTAGGATCAGAAGGGTTTTAATCTCTTCAGTGGTTAGCCCTAGGCTGGTTTTTACCATTTGCAGTAGTGGCGCAAAGTTAAACCAAACCACAAATGTGATGAAAAAGGCGATCCAGCTGAGGTGTAAGACCTTCATCTTACCGGTAAATGAAAACAGCGAAAATTTTGAGTTATCCATGTATTAAATCCTTTAAATATGGAATCTAGAGTTATCTAGCCGTCCACATGCCAACTCCGTAGCTTGCCTAGACTGTTAATTATAGGCGGCTAAGGCATGTTAATGGGTGAATTTGAAAGTACAACCTTTTAGGTAATTAACTTTTGGTTAGTTGATCACTTTTGGTTAGTTGAAAGCTAGGAGTTAACTCGCTAGGGCTTCTGGTGCCAGAACTTGAATCTGGTTGCCTTGTCTGCGTACTTCAAAACGGGTTAGGGCATGTTCAGGTTCTTCTAAACAGGCACCTGTCTCTAAGTGGTAATGCTGCTTGTAGAGTGGCGAGGCCACATAGGGTTCTCCACTTAACGAGCCGATAATGCCGCGAGACATAACGTTGGCTTTACCTACTGGGTCAAAATTCGAAAGGCCGTAAAGCTTGTCACTGCGTTTGCAGTAAAAGATAGCGACTTGATGATCAGCCACCTTGGCACACACACCCGCATTGGGTGACAGTTCCTCTTGAGAGCAAACAGTGGTCCAGTTTTCCATGACAGTCTCCTTGGTAATTTATAGAGTCTTTGATTTTGTTCCATTTCCTAAAAAAGAAGGTCGTAAAGAAAGAAGGTCGCTAGCAGTGAATTGCCGAGAACGAAGGATCTACTAACGACCAAACTGGTTACGAGACTTCCGTAATTTCAATTTGTTGAGTGTTGCTTAATGCCTGATTACGCTCTGCTTCTTGGTCTGTGTTGACCGAAGGCTTCGGGAAGCGCTGCTCACGCTCTTTGATAAATGACAGGCTAGAGTCCATCTCATCGCTGTTGATGTAGTGCTGGAAGCGCTTCATCTTGACTGGATTTTCGATGGTGGTTTTCCATTCACACTGGTAGTTTTCGATGTTGAGCGCGATGTCGGCTTCAAGTTCTGCCGCCACGTTGAGTTTGTCTTCAATCACCACCTCTTTGAGGTAGTCCAAGCCGCCCTCTAGGTTCTCCATCCAAACAGAAGTACGTTGTAGGCGGTCTGCAGTGCGTGTGTAGAACATCAACACGCGGTCGATGTATTGAATAAGAGTTTGCTCATCGAGGTCGGTTGCGAATAGGTCGGCGTGACGTGGGCGCATACCGCCGTTACCACACACGTATAGATTCCAACCTTTGTCGGTAGCGATAACACCAATGTCTTTTGATTGCGCTTCGGCACATTCACGCGTACAGCCAGATACGGCGAATTTGATCTTGTGTGGTGAGCGTAGGCCCTTGTAGCGGTTTTCTAGTTTAATCGCGAGGCCAACACTGTCGTTGACGCCGTAGCGACACCAAGTGCTACCCACGCAAGACTTCACTGTACGAACCGACTTACCGTAGGCGTGGCCAGTTTCAAAGCCTGCATCAATCAGCTTTTTCCAGATGGCTGGTAGTTCATTGAGTTGTGCACCAAATAGGTCGACACGTTGTCCGCCAGTGATCTTGGTGTAGAGGTCGTATTCTTTTGCCACTTCACCCAGCACGATCAGTTTATCTGGTGTGATTTCGCCGCCAGCAATACGTGGAACCACAGAGTAGGTGCCGTCTTTTTGCATGTTTCCAAGATAGATGTCGTTAGTATCTTGCAGTTCGATGTGCTCATCTTTCAGGATGTAGTCGTTCCAGTAAGAGGCGAGAATAGAACCCACCGCAGGCTTACACAGGGTACAGCCTAAGCCTTGACCATGAGACTCAAGCAGCTCATCGAAGGTTTTGATTTTGTTGACTCGGATAATGTCGGTCAGTTCTTGGCGAGAGTAAGCAAAGTGCTCACAGATGTCGTTAGATACCTCAACACCCAGGTTGCTCAATTCGCTATCAAGTACCTGTTTAGCAAGGGCAGAACAGCCACCACAACCGGTTGATGCGTTGGTCGATTCTTTCAGCGCCGCCATTGTGGTGCAGCCAGCAGAAACGGCTTCTTTGATATCGCCTTTGGTGACGTCGAAACATGAACAGATCACCGCGCTGTCCGGTAGCGCTTCAACACCCATGGCGCAGCCAGAATCGTCAATAAGGTTTGGCAGAATCAATACCGATGGGTTCTCTGGCAGAGGCATGTCGTTTTGCTTGATTTGCAGCAGCGAACCGTAGGCTTCAGCGTCACCTACTAACACGGCACCGACGATTTTTTTGCCATCAGCAGAAACAATTAGGCGCTTATAAACTTGTTCAATTTCATCGTTGTAGGTGTAAGACTGTGCGCCTTCGGTTTTACCGTGCACTTCACCAATACTCGCTACATCGACGCCTAGCAACTTAAGCTTGGTGCTCATATCGGCACCCGTAAAACTGCTCTCACCTTCGCCATTGGAAAGGATATGGCTTGCTGCGACTTTCGCCATTGAGTAGCCCGGAGCCACAAGGCCAAAGATCTTGTTATCCCACAGCGCACATTCACCAATCGCGTAAACATCATCGATGTTGGTTTGGCAGTAATCATCAATCACGATACCGCCACGTTCACCAATAGCGATGTCCGAGCTACGAGCCAGAGCATCTTGCGGGCGAATACCGGCAGAGAACACAATCATGTCGGTCTCAAGGCGAGTGCCATCGGCAAAGTTCATACGATAGCGAGCATTTTCACCCTCTACAATCTCAGAGGTCGCTTTCTCGGTGTGAACTTGTACACCCAAGTCTTCAATTTTGCGTCTCAGCAGGGCACCGCCGCCGTCATCGAGTTGAACTGCCATTAAGCGAGGCGCAAATTCTACGACATGTGTTTCTAAGCCAAGGTTTTTAACTGCGTTTGCGGCTTCTAAGCCCAGTAGGCCACCACCGATCACCACGCCAGATTTACTCTGCTTGCTCGATAGTTCAATGGCATCAAGGTCTTCGATAGTGCGGTAGACGTGACAGTGTTCTTGGTCGTTCCCTGGAATTGGGGGGACGAACGGGAATGAACCTGTTGCGAGAATCAGTTTGTCATAGCTTTCACGGTGACCATTGTCAGTCACGACCGATTTGTTTTCGGTATCGAGCTCAGTGACTTTGGCATTGATTAGGTATTTAACGCCATTTTCTTGGTAGTAAGCTTCACTCGTTAAAGCCAAATCGTCGGCTGTCTTACCGTTGAAATAGGCCGTAAGTTGAACACGGTCGTAGGCAAGGCGCGATTCCTCACTGAAGGTAATAACTTCATATTGGTCTGAATCAGCTTGAATGATGTTGTCGATAAATTTGTGGCCAACCATGCCATTACCAACGACGACAATCTTTTGTTTGCTCATAGTAAATTCCTTTTTTGCTGGCTTCCTAGCGTTTCTAAAACTGCCCACTCTCTGGTGGATAATGTGCTGTTCTTCCAATGAACTGAAAACTGTAAATTTTGAGTTGTTGGTAAATAGGGCAGCAAGTAGGGTGCCAGATAAAAACAGATATCGAGAAAAATAAAAATAACATTTTAAATCAGTAATTTAATTAAATGGTAAGCGGCCGAATTACCTCTAAAGTGGTAGGTTTAAAAAAGAGAATATTTATGAAAATGAGCCTTTGTGGTGCAAAATTGATCAACATGGTGCAAAAATCTCAATATTTTCTCGATAGCATTTAATTAACATTATTTTCTGTAAGTGATTTTATTTTAAATTATTGTAATTGATGGTTATTTTTCTTGATTGGGAAAGGGGGGAATAGTGGTGCGTAAATTGCTTTATTAAAAAAGAGAAATTTTCACCGCGAAGAGTGGTTAGTAAGAGGCGCTCTGTTAGAACGGTGGAAACAATAAAAAGAACATTGCACGAGGGAAGAGTGATGAGTTCAAACAAGGATTGGATCAAATCAACGTGTGCTTACTGTGGCGTAGGTTGTGGCATTGAAGTAAGGCCAACTGCTTCTGGGAAATTAGAAGTACGTGGCGATAAAGACCACCCATCGAATTATGGCAAGTTGTGTACAAAGGGCGCTGCACTGGGAGACACCGTAACACCAATTGGCCGTTTAACTCAGCCGATGCAAAGAGTCGCAAGCGGACAACAACTTCTACCTTGGAGTAGCGCATCTCAGCTGGTGGCAGACAAGTTCAAACAAGCGATAGAAGAGCATGGTCCGGACTCTGTCGCCTTTTATGTGTCAGGCCAGTTGCTGACTGAAGATTACTATGTGGCTAACAAGCTGATGAAGGGTTTTATTGGTAGCGCCAATATCGACAGCAACTCTCGCCTTTGTATGGCATCTAGCGTCGTTGGGCATAAGCGTGCGTTCGGTACTGATACTGTTCCTGTCTGTTATGAAGATCTAGAGCAAGCCGAAGTGGTCGTCATCACTGGATCAAACCTCGCTTGGTGTCACCCTGTACTGTTTCAACGCTTAAGAGCAGCCAAGCAAGCTAACCCAGACATGAAAGTGATCGTCATTGACCCGCGCTACACCGACACCTGTGAGATTGCCGATATGCACTTGGCATTGGAATCTGGTTCCGATGTCGCTCTATTCAATGGTTTGTTGGCTTACTTAGATGATAACGACCAGCTTGACTCTGATTACATTGAAAATCATACCCAAGGTTTTATGGAAGCGATTCGAACAGCCACAGATTACCGCTATACCGAATCAGGTTGGGGTAACAAAAGCGTTCCTGAACTGACTGGGCTTAGCGAGCAACAACTCGAACAGTTCTATCAGTTGTTTGCATCTAATGAGAAGGTGCTCACCATCTATTCCCAAGGCGTGAACCAATCCACACAAGGTTGTGACAAGGTAAATGCTATTATCAACTGTCATTTGGCAACCGGAAAAATCGGTAAGCCGGGTATGGGCCCATTCTCGGTAACAGGCCAACCGAATGCGATGGGTGGGCGTGAAGTGGGCGGCCTAGCCAATACCTTAGCAGCACACTTTGAATTTGGTGATCCACAATCACATCAAACCGTTAGCGAGTTTTGGCAAACTGACAGCTTAGCCACTCACGCAGGCTTGAAAGCCATCGACCTGTTTGACGCCATGAATGAAGGCAAGATAAAAGCGGTGTGGATCATGGCTACTAACCCTGTTGTGAGCCTGCCAGATAGCGAAAAAATCAAAACTGCTTTGGAGAAATGCCCGTTTGTGGTGGTGTCGGACTGCATTGCCGATACGGAAACCACTCGCTTGGCCGATGTAGTGCTACCCGCGCAAGGGTGGAGTGAAAAGTCGGGTACCGTAACCAACTCTGAGCGTCGAATCTCACGCCAACGCCGCGTATTACCAAGCCCAGGAGAAGCGAAACCTGATTGGTGGATATTAAAAGAAGTCGCGCAAAAAATGGGATTTAAAGAGCAGTTTGATTACCGCCACGAAGGCGAGATCTTCAAAGAGTATTGCGAGATGACAGTCCTAGGTAATGAGACAGGTAAAGTTCGCGATTTGTGCTTAATCGGGCTTACTCAGTTAGATGAGAAAGGCTATGGCGAGCTGACTCCGCAGCAGTGGCCAGTACTTGAATATCAACCAGAGATCATTGAACAGCGCATATTCACCGATGGCGAGTTCTTTACTCAATCTGGCAAGGCGCAGTTTATCGGGGTTGAGCACGACAAGCCGATTGCCGATACCAGTGTTGAATTCCCACTTGTTATGAATACAGGTCGAATTAGAGACCAATGGCATACCATGAGCCGCACTGGCTTGGCGGCAGGTTTAGGTGAACACACACCAGAGCCTTTTGTTGCCATGCACCCTGATACAGTTGCAGAGCTTGGTTTAGAAGAGTTTGGCTTAGATGCTTTCAACCACGCGGCTATAAGCCTTGTTAACCAAACGATAGATAATCCGGTTGTGAAAGTGCGCAGCGCACAAGGTGAATGCCAAGCCCGCTTAGTTGTAACCAAAGAGATGCGCCGTGAACAGGTGTTTATGCCCATTCACTGGAATGCGCCAACCGCAAAAGACAGCAAGCCGTGTGACCTGATCTTGCCTCATACCGATGCGGCTTCAGGCCAACCAGAATTTAAACATACCCCAGTAGTGGTAGAGCCGTGTGGTTATCGTAGTGAAGCCGCCTTGGTCAGTGACAAAGTGATGGATTGTAGCGGATTTGATTATTGGGTTCGCCAAAGAGTGGAGGGCGGTTTTCTATATCGCATCTCATCATCTAAGAACCCAATGGAGTTGGTGATTCAGCTGGTTAACACTCTCGATGCCTTGCCAGAGCCGAGCACTGAGGCGATTAAATCACTCCATTACCACGGCAACAAATCGTTCAAGAACTACGGCTCTGCCAAATTTGACCAGTTTGGTGTAAAGCAAGCCTTTGTAGTGAACAGTAAGCTCGATCATCAAAGTATTGATTGGCTGGTGGGATGTCTAACCCGAGAGGCTGATGAAGAGTTTGAAGCCGAGTTTTTGAGTACATTGGCACGTTAGGCGACTTTAGTAGTAGATAAGCCACTTTGGTGGCTTATCTGATGGCATAGGGCATACAAAGATTTAGTAGCAAGCTTCTGGCGCTGTTTTGGTCTCACCCATTAGTGTTCTTGAAATGTTGCCACAGCTTACTCATTCCCGGTGTCATTTCCTCCATCGAGAAGCGATATAGCTTTATTTCTGCTGTTATTGGAGAGATCGTTTCTGAAAACCTCATCAACAAACCTTGATTGAGTTCTTCTTGGACAAATCCTTGTGGCAACCAAGCTACACCGTGGCCAGATAACACCATTGATTTAAGGGAGTGTGTAACAGCATTTTCGTATACGACATCAAAGGTACACAGGCTTTGAGTTATCGAGCCGTGTTTTTCTAATACTTGTGCGAAGAAGGTATTTGATGGGTAACTAAGAAGAGGAACGTTGGAGTTTTTGCAATCTCTGAACAGAGCAGAGCCATCAGCTTTAGTGGCAACAACAGGTATGAGGCACTCATACCCGATTGTCACTGACTCGACTTCTGGATTGGGTACGTAAAGTCGACTTCCTTTAAAAGATAGGCCTATTAGGAAGTCAGAGCGGTTGTCGATAAATGCTTGTACAGAGTCATGTAAGTTATTTGGGCTGACATAAACCAAGGTCGTTTTAAACGCATCGGTATATTCATTGATCATCTTATTGACGACATATTCTGACAAAGAGTGCTGAGTATGAAATGTGACTTTTGTTTCATTATTGTTGACTTCTCTCACGGTTTCTAGCCGAGCGAAGTCGATCTGCTGTTTGAGGTCATTTGCGTGTTTGAGAAACCGAAAGCCCGCTTTAGTGAATGTCGCAGGGTAAGTATTTCTATTGACAAGGTCAGTCCCTATCCATTCTTCTAATAGTTTGATTCTTCTTCCAAAAGCGGGTTGGGTTATATTTCTGGCTTTTGCTGCTTTTGCGAAACTTCCGTACTGTGCGAGGTGTAAAAAATCCTCAATCCATTTTAAGTCCATTTGGCTAACCTACGTCTTTATTTAATCGATATGGTATTCGTTTAAACCAATATTTAACAGCTAATTAACAAAAAGCATTGTCTTTTTAGCCGTTTCGCCAACTAATATTATTGAGTGTTAAATATACACGAGTTAAACATTGATCGGAGAATGAAAATGCATTTAGCGCGATACCCTCGTTTAAACTTTGCGCACTTAAACACACCATTAGAGTTGATGGAAAACTTGAGTGTAGCGTTGAACGGACCAAATATCTGGATTAAGAGAGATGATTGTACAGGTCTTGCCGGTGGTGGTAACAAAACACGGAAATTAGAGTTTTTGATGGCTGACGCCGTTGAGCAAGGTGCAGATATTATTATTACCCAAGGAGCGACTCAGTCTAATCATGCACGTCAAACTGCAGCGATAGCGACAAAACTCAATATGGATTGTTTGATTTTGCTCGAAGACCGCACTGCGAGTGATGATCCTGATTATAAATTCAACGGCAACGTTATGTTGGACCAACTCTTTAATGCTCAATTATCTAAGTACCCAGGGGGGACTGACATGAACGCAGCGATGGAAAGCGTTGCATCAAAACTGCGTGCACAAGGTAAGAAACCTTACATCATACCTGGTGGTGGTTCTAATCATATTGGTGCGCTTGGTTACGTGGATTGTGCGTTAGAAATTTTAAAACAAAGTAATGATCGCAGCTTAAAGGTTGATCATGTCGTTCATGCCACGGGCAGCGCTGGAACACAAGCTGGCTTAGTGACGGGGTTTGCGATGACCAATAGCCATATCCCAGTTCTCGGTATTGGAGTGCGAGTTGATAAAGCGACCCAAGAGAGCAACGTATTCAGGCTTGCTCAACGTACTGCTCTCCACTTGGGTGCACCGTATGTAGTTAAACGAGAAGATGTTGTGGCGAATTGTGATTATGTTGGGGAGGGTTACGGGATTCCTGCTCCCTCAACGATTGAAGCTATTAACATGTTCTCTCGCTTAGAGGGCATTTTGCTCGACCCCGTGTATTCAGGTAAAGGTGCTGCAGGTCTTATCGACCTTATTCGAAACGGCCACTTTAAAAAAGGAGAGAATGTCGTGTTTGTGCATACTGGTGGCGCTCAGGCCCTGTTTGGCTATCGCGACTGCTTCGACCTACCAAATTATGAATAACCCTCGAGGGACGGTGCTTTGTACCTGTACCTTCCAAAACAATGTTGCTGATAGATGAATTTCACTAATAGCAACACTAAATTATTTAAATGCTGTAAATGGAGATTACATGAAAATTTCAATCAAACTTGCCAGTCTAATTATTGGCGGACTTCTATCTTTAAACGCAATGAGTAAAGAGGTGATTCGACTTTCTACCTATGTTAATGAATCAGACATTAGGTATGAAGGATTCAAAAAATTTGCAGAATTGGCGGAAGAGAAATCTAACGGGAGTTTGAACGTAAAAATATATCCATCATCCACCTTGCATGGCTGGAGTGAAGGGGTTGATGCGATTCAAGGTGGTGTAACGGATATCAGTTGGATTAGTGCTGACAATAGACTTTCATGCTATCGAGTGACCTCGTTGTATCCGTCTGCCGTGAACTTGAATGGTCAGTTGAAGATGGATTCTCAATACCGTGAAATGATTATTCCAGAGGCAAATGAAAACGGGTTAGTTCCTATTTTCAACTCCAATTATTCGTATGATCAAGAATGGTGGTTCAATAAAGAGATCCATTCTTTCGAAGAGTTTTCAAACCTAAATGGCAAACTGGTGCGTTCAATTGGACCATTAGTGAGCCAAATAATAGAAGGTTGGGGAGGCAAGCCAGTCTTCATTTCTCCAAAAGAAGTGTTCCAGTCGGCAGAAAGAGGTGTTGTTGACGGCATTAATATGGGGGTGGCAACTTACAGCTCATGGAAGCTTTGGAATGTGATGCCACACATGGTTGATGCGGGAATATTTTACGGTAACATTATGTATATGATGAATAAAGAGCGATTTGATTCACTGTCCAAAAGCGACCAACAAGCCCTAATAGATGCAGCGGAAGAGACAGAAGCTTGGCTCAAGCCAAGATATGAAGAGTGGGTCGATGCTCGAATTGAAGAAGCCAAAAAAGAGGGTGGCACTGTATTAGAGTTAACTTCAGAGCAGAAGTTGAATTTGGTTTCTGGCATCGCTAAGTCCTGGGAAAGCGAGGTGGTTAAAGGTTGTGGAACTAAACTTTCAAACCAAATGAAAGATCTCTTTGCTGAGCACTCACTCTAGGGTAGAAACTATGAAAGGTAGATTCAGAAAAGTTTTGGACATTTCGACGAGTACATTGTTGTGCTGTGGTGGTTTAATCGTACTTGTCCAAGCTTTCTGGATTACCTATGGCGTGTTTATGAGATACGTAATAGGTAATCCTGATGGAATGGTTACAGAGGCGACCGCTTTGATGTTAGTGCCATTGGCCTTTGTTGGACTCTCATACGCACACAAGGCAGATGCATTTCCTAAGGTTACGATCTTCGTTGATAAACTTTCGAAAGCGAGAAGAGAAAACCTCGCAATTTTAAACAGTGCGTTGATAATGTTAATTTCTGTTTTCTTTACTTTAGCTGCATGCAAAGGTTTGTCTAAATCCTACGTGTCGCTTGCCGCTTCAGAGATACTTTTATGGCCAAAATATTATTTTTGGGCAGGAGTATTTGTTTCATTAATGAATCTGTCTTTGATTTCTATTTTAAAATTTTATGACTCGATAGTGCATAAACTTGAGTCTGTTCGTGGGAAACCTCCCACCCCCCAAACTAAGCTCGGAGAATAAGTATGCTTGAGTGGTATGAAGTAGGGCTCGGTCTAATGGGGCTGCTGATTATATTTATTGCGTTAGGTTTGCCCATACCTTTTGCATTGGCGGGGGCTTCGATCCCGTTTCTTCTTTCAATACAGTCTTTCTCTACCATGCTTGTGACTGCAGAGCTAAAAATGTGGGGGGTTTGGGTAGACTATGTTCTGTTGTCCGTACCATTGTTCGTCCTTTTAGGAGAACTGATAGGACGGTCTAATATAGGCCCCAATTTATATTGGTTTATGCACAGCAAAGTGCCGATTACAGGCTCCGCAGCATACGGGAGCGTGGGTGCATGTGCTGGATTTGGTGCTGTATGTGGCTCTAGTATGGTGGGTTCATTGACGATTGGTGGTGTTGCTCTTCCTGCAATGTTAGATCTTGGCTACGACAAAAAACTTGCTAGTGGGGTGCTTGCGGCTGGTGGCACGCTCAGCGTATTACTACCGCCAAGCTTGATACTTCTTTTCTATGGTATTGTCACCGACCAATCCATCGGGCAACTATTTATTGCTGGTGTAGTTCCCGGGTTAATTTTGGTTTCTTTTTTCTTTCTTATCATTAAAGCTTGGAGTGTATTACAAAAAGGCTCTGTGCCAGGGGCTGATGACAGTGAAAGTATTCCTTGGGGATTAGCATTAAGTGCTGTCATTCCTATTGTCGTTATTGGTTTTATTATTACCGTTTCGATCTATGCCGGGATTGCAACGCCTACCGAAGCCGCTGGTGTCTCATGTGTCATCACTCTACTACTTGCGATGACTATCGGCGGGATGGACTTGAAAGGTTTCTTTGAGTCAATCAAAGCCACAATGAAGACAATGGGATACTTGGGTTTATTGCTTTCTTCTGGCGTGCTATTTGGATTTGTGATGACTTACTATCAAGTGCCCCAAGAGTTCACTAGTCTGTTTACGTCATTAGAACTATCTCCCTACACAACGCTTGTTTTGATTATCCTGTTCTACATTATTTTGGGGATGTTCTTAGAACCGGTCTCAATGACTTTCATTACACTGCCAACCTTATTCCCACTGATTCAAGCATCTGGCTTTGATCTGATTTGGTTCGGTGTCATTTACACAATCACGATGGAAGTCGCTGTATTGACGCCTCCGGTAGGTTTGAACTTGTATGTCATTCAATCTATTGAGAAAGATCGTTTAACGATTATCGACGTTATCAAAGGATGCTTACCATTCATTGGTGCTCTTATATTCTTGATAGTACTTATGGTCGTTTTCCCCGAGCTAGCCGTTTGGCTACCAAATGTGATGGGGTAATGATGATGAACGCTAATGCACCATTGGTTATGATTCACGGCTTTTTAAGTGGTCCTGAATATTGGACTTTTCAAGTCTCACATTTGGAAAAAAGCATTCAAGTTGTGCCGATTTGTCTGAAAGGTTTTGGAGAACGTTCCAGCGAGACTGCTTTTGATACCATTCAAGAGATGGCGGAAGATGTGATGTTGCAAATTGCACTTCTTGGCATCAAGCGTTTTCACTTAATCGGACATTCGATGGGAGGAATGGTCGCTCAGCAAATTGGACATCACTGGGCTGAACAAGTTGTCAGCTTAACCTTGTACGGAACAGGACCAAAAGGAGAGCTGCCAGGGAGATTTGAGCCTTTGCAAGAAAGCATCAAAAATGCATCCGCGGTTTCGTTTGGTGACAGTAAACAGCGAGCGGTGTCTAGCTGGTTCAAAAATCATCTTGAACCCCAAGTACTTAAACAGTCGATGAAATTGGCAGAAAAGGTTTCGTTTCAATCTTACTTGAATGGTCTCATTGCAATGAATGGTTGGAGCGGTGAAGCTTACGTTTCCCAATATAGAATGCCTGTATTAATTATATGGGCAGACTCAGATCGAACTTACGATTGGGATGAGCAGATATCAGTTTTATGGGAAGGTATTGAACATAGCTCTCTGTGTGTCATCAATGATTGCGCTCACAATGCCCATATAGAAAAGCCATTGCACTTCAATGTCGCTTTTGAAGAGTTTTTACAAAGTGTGTATTAGTTATCTGACGAGGGTTAATCACAGAGAAGATATCTGAAGGGCGAAAGCCTTAGTGTCTTACCTATAATTCCCATTCAAAACACGCCGACAACGCTGTCGGCGTTTTTAATTTACTCGCGACTACTCTAGCCACTATGTTAGCTGATTATAAAACAGAGGTGATAATAGGGCGGGTGTCACGAATATCTGGTTGGATCAAGGCAATTACCAAGTGGCGGTAAAGCTCACTTCGTCTAGTTGCTTGAATTTACCTGAATTGCACTTAACTTTGCCTGCAATATGGTTTCTAGATACATAGGTCAATGTAATCTTTCCGCTACTAGAATCGGCAACGATAGTGCCATTTTGTAGCGCCATTCTAGCTTTGCATCGTGTATTTATACCGTCTTGTAGGCTTAGATAGCCACTATTTGCAATTACTACCGTGTTTTTGTAGTTATCTCCATTTAATGAGATATTCATTTTATAACCCTTTCCTTGCTCCCTTCGTATTTGGTCGTAATCGCTAGAGTCTAAAAAGCCATTACCGAGGCTAATTAACTGAGAATACTTTAGCTCACCGTTTGCAGTCACGAAGACTAACTCTTGAACACCGTCACCATTCAGATCGGCCATTGAGAAGCTTTGTACGTTTTCACTTGGAAGAAGAGTCTTTGGATCACTGACAACCAGATCCGATGCACTGGCATTCGCCATAATAGTAATAGACAACATTAGCACTGACTTTTTCATTAAATATCCTTTGTTTAATGTATATTTCACAGGATGCATATATTCACATGCGTTTGCGCATGGTTGCGTATTGGTGTTGTAATTTCAAATGGGCAAGTCTTTTTAGTTATATATATCAGGCACTTATTCCAAAGTGACCATCATTCTCGACAGAGAGTCTTACGGCTTTTCGGCGTATACAAACTTAAAATCAACTATCGCGTCAGGGGAAGGGTGTGTATGGATAAAATGATAAGTAATACACATATTCATATGATTTCTACATTTAATTTGAGCTATCAGGAATACTTCTAATTTGCGTCATGTATGATGCACGTGTTTTGCTAAAGCTTTGTTACTAAATGACTTAATTGCAAATCGATCGGTTTTCGCTCTGTTGGCGTACAAAGTGTATGGTGCAAAGACGAGACATAGGGCTATCTACCAAGAGAAAATTATGAATACAAGGGATGTAATGCAAGAGTACAACGAGTTCGAGCGAAAGCGTTTTAACTCATTCAATGGTACTAAAGTAACAGATAACAACCTGACTAAGTTCGTATCTAACGATCGTCATGGTAGCTATATCTCCTTTTTCGACTTCGATGAAAGCCTCACAGACTCTATCGTCAAAGAGCAACTGGCGTATTTTAAGCAGCGTAACCTATGTTTTGAGTGGAAGACGTACAGCACCGACACACCAACGAACATCAGTGCAGTATTGCTCGAGAATGGTTTTGAGCAGGATGAGCACGAGTCATTCATGGTGTTGGACCTGTCTAAGGCCACCTGCGAGCCCTTTGATGAAGGCAAAATCACCGAGGTGACGGACAGCAAAGGTATTCGCGATGCAATCAAAGTTCAAGAACAAGTTTGGGGTGGCGATTTTGAATGGCATTACAACCACTTAGTTAGTCTTAAACAGCACGCGCCAGATTCGGTGTCTATCTATGTCGTGTATATCGACGACCAGCCTGTGACCTCGGCGTGGATCATCTTTAATGGAAGTAGCCCGTTTGCCGGTATTTGGGGCGGAAGCACCATCGAAGCATTTCGAGGTAATGGCTATTACAGTTTGCTACTGAACAAACGTATTGAGGAAGCCAAGTCGAGAGGGGTTAAATACCTCACCATCGATGCTTCTGATATGAGTAAACCCATTGTATCCAAACGTGGTTTTGAAGTGATCGCGACAACGACAGGGTATACCTCACCAATTAGCGAGTAATGTGTTTCAAAGGAGTAAAGAATGAATAATCAAGTACGTGTAGGTGTGGCTGCGGTCATTTTTAGGGAAGGACGCATTCTACTTGGCGAGCGTATAGGGTCTCATGGTGCAAATACCTGGGCGACGCCTGGTGGGCACCTTGAATTGGGTGAAAGCATTGAAGAGTGCGCGCAGCGAGAAACCCTTGAAGAGACAGGGTTAGAGGTCGGTTCTTTTATGAAGCTCGGCTTTACCAACGATATATTCGAAAAAGAAGGCAAGCACTACGTCACCTTGTATGTTGTCGCGACCAGTTCTAGTGGTGAGCCCCGAGTCATGGAACCTCATCAGTGTAAGCAGTGGCAATGGTTCCACTTAGATGAACTGCCAGAGCCTCTGTTCTTACCTTTGGTGAACTTGTTGAAGGAACCGGTAAACTTCAAGAACTTTGACTAGCCAGAACGCCTATACTTGGTACTGAAAGCACATTGGGTTATCTTGTTCACTCTTTTATAACGTATTGATTAAATTGAAAATTAAAAGGAAAGCATGGCAGTTTTAGACATTCTTACCGCACCAGATCCAAGGCTTAAAGTGAAAGCGGAAGAGGTGCAAGATGTATCGACGGTACAAACACTCATCGACGATATGTTAGAAACACTCTATGCCACTGATAATGGTATCGGTTTGGCATCCACTCAGGTCGGTCGTAAAGCGGCCGTGGTGGTTATCGATATTTCAGAGAGCCGAGACCAACCGTTAATCTTGGTGAACCCGTTAGTCGCAAGTGGTTCTAACAAAGCTTTGGGACAAGAAGGCTGCTTATCAGTGCCTGACTATTACGCGGATGTAGAGCGTTTTACGTCTGTGGTTGTTTCTGCTCTCGACCGAGAAGGGAAGCCAATCACCATTGAAAGCGATGACTTTCTCGCTATCGTAATGCAGCATGAAATTGACCATTTATCGGGTAACCTATTTATTGATTACCTGTCGCCACTAAAGCGTCAAATGGCGATGAAAAAAGTTAAAAAGTACCTCAAAGCGCACGCTTAATCTGGCTTATAAACCACTATCTCTTCAAACCCAACGAGTGAACTTCAACACATCGGCGTTGGGTTTTGTCGCTATCCTTCTCAATTTAGTGTGCTCTCCCTTTCATATTGTACGACTTTTCAATAGGTTGGTCCGTTCCCCTAGTAGAAACATGGTTTGCCAAAGCATTAAGCACCGAAGCAATAACTTAGTAAAGATATATGGCAATAAAGGAATATGATGAAGAAAAACCTCGTGGTTGGCTGCACCTTGCTGGGCGTTGTCGCACTCTTTTTCGTTGGCAAACGGAGTGGCGAAAAACTAACCCTTGCCCCTTGTGACATAGGCGAAAAAGTCGAAACTCCCGTCCACTTCTTTACCGATGCATCGATGAGCGAGTCAAAAATTCAGAAGATGATAGGCTACTCTAACCTTGTTCTCCAAAATTCATGCGTACCGATGCAGTGAACATTATCAGGTATCACTAGAATCGATCTCTCCAGTTTCCAAGATGCAGACAGTGGTAAGTTGCATAAACAGTTAGCCAAGCTGGTTGGCGACGAAGTGTTGGAACCCATGCAGCGAGAGGGGAGCTACTATGCATTAGTTCTTCCTAAAGATCATGAGCTCTCAGACGATGGAACCACAGGTATGGCTCATGTGAATTTCAGTCGTAGCTTTTTTGTGTTGTCATCCGACGCGGACGTAAATTTACTAGAGCATGAGCTGGGTCATCTGGCTTGGGCATGGCACAACGACACTCCCGACTACTGGCTCAAAGGTCAGCTGCTTCCAGAAAACCATGATTACATAAAAGCTTACTCTTTCGGTGCTTTGTGCCAAGAAGCGGGTACCGTGATGACCTACGCTGAAAAAGTATTGCCCGTGTATTCCTCGCCAAACATTCAATACTACGGAAAAGCATGTGGCGATGCAGAAAATGCAGACAACGCAAGGCACATGCGAGAGTTTGCTCAGTCACTGGCTTTACAATGCTGCAACATAGGCATCTAAGACAACAAATGAATAAATACCGACCCCAGAGGTCGGTATTTTTATGCGTTAGCTCTAATTAGAGCCACACTCCAATATAAAGCCATCTTCAGTACGGCGTAAAGTGATCGTCGTGCTGGCCTCTAATTCCCCCTCGGGTAAATAAACCGCGCAGTTTTCGAACCCAGCAGAGTTATTTGAATTGATCGTTTCATATACCTCTTCTGAGCTGTCTACATTTTCACCTGCGTAAACAATAACGTTATCGATTTGTGCAAGCATCTGGTCTAAATTTTGTGTTGCTTTAGCGTGAGCGAACACAGAAAGAGAACCAAGAGCAAGAAACAGTAAAGCCTTTTTCATTGTATACCTCGTAAGAGTCTAGGGTTGGTGTTGAGGGGCTAATATACATCGAAGCATTTGTAGATCAATAAAAAATTATCGAATAACAATAAATATTTCTTGTTTTGCCTGTGTTGTACCATGAGCGCAAACGGTGAAAGCCCCCAGCTTTATTGGGCTGTTCGGTCCTAAGTAACCTTTTGTTCGACTGTGAAATTTTTTAGCGCCTGCGCTCACGCTCCGTCATTTTTTACGCAGCTCAACCGCTTGATGACTTTTGATGGAACTGTTCTGTGGGGGAGCTCGCTGGTGGTGGGGGCTATTGGCTTAACCTGTGGAATAGTCGATCAAGATTGATTTACAACACATGGTATTTAGTGCTGAATCGGTGAGGGCTCATAACGCGAATAGTCAAGTAGATTGCTCAACTCAGTCACATCTAAAGAGAGCGCCACTCTCCATAACCCATCATCCGCAACTGATTCATTACACGTGGTGCTCTTGCTACCTGTAGTGGTTGTAGCTAAGCCCACACTTAAAAACGTTGGGCACTGTGCTTAGCAGAAATGACCACACAATAAGCACCTTCAAATTAATCGTGATGACAAAAATTATCAGTGGACAAAAGGTTTCATGACTGTGCTGCTTTAGGTATCGAATTAAGAAAGATTAAGACCATTAAATTTATCAGTGCGAGACTCGCCGATACTGCGGCTTAATCATCATGCTACCGACAGATCTAGAACCAAAATGCTAAGACGGCGGGGAAGAAATCAACCTGTAAGATAACGACTCACTCACAAATTGGGCTATTTTCTGCATTTCTCCGAAACTATATAGAAAATTTCTGTGTTTCATCATGTTCGATCCAGAAGCGAGCAGGTAAGATATTGTTATTAAATCGGTTAATAGACAGCCCCCGAACTGTTTAGATTACTAGACTGAATGGTTTCAGGGACAAAATGCNCAAAATGCTAAGACGGCGGGGAAGAAATCAACCTGTAAGATAACGACTCACTCACAAATTGGGCTATTTTCTGCATTTCTCCGAAACTATATAGAAAATTTCTGTGTTTCATCATGTTCGATCCAGAAGCGAGCAGGTAAGATATTGTTATTAAATCGGTTAATAGACAGCCCCCGAACTGTTTAGATTACTAGACTGAATGGTTTCAGGGACAAAATGCAGAATTATTCTGTCTAATATAGCTGTTAGGCTTTCTACAAACATGGAGGTTAAAATGAAGAAGGACTTTTCTAAATTGGCGACAACCGAGTATGGGAACATACTTACCAATGACCACTTTATAGATTACAACATTGGCCCTCTTTGGCAGGGTATGCCGCGAATTAGTGGAGAGGCATTCACGGTTCAGTTAGCTTCAGGTGATAATTTAATGCTTCATTCTGCAATATACGAAGCGCCTGAAGGCTCCATAATCGTTGTGGATGGCGTTGATAGTGAGTATGCAGTTGCGGGCGGTAATGTATGCGCAGTTGCTAAGAATCGAGGCATAAAAGGCTTCATCATTGATGGTGTAATTCGGGATCTGGGTGAAATTTCAGATATGAAATTTCCAGTTTTTGCGAAAGGTGTTCACCCGGTACCAGGCAAGAAAGATGTCTATTGTGAGTTGGGTGTTTCAATTACTTGTGGGGGAGTAAAGGTATCTACGGGAGACGTAATTGTCGCTGATTTAGAGGGTATCGTAGTTATACCTAAAGCAAGAACAGAGGAAGTGTTCTTGTCGGCCTCAAAGAAAGCATGTGATGAAGCTTCATTAACTCTGCTTGAGTGGGAAGCGAACCACAGAGCTAAAATAGCTCTAGCAATAAGTTCTGCGAAACAAAAAGCCTAACAAATAAGGATTAAGGTGTTGCGCAGCCAACACTAAATCCCGAGTGTTGAACAAGCCCGAAGCCACTTTATTAAGTAAATTGTACGATTGAACTTGAAGGGCACATCGCTTTGAGGCTTTTCTCAAGGCGAGCGAGGTCAAGATAAGGTTGCGATAGCAATCTTATCAACCCGTTAGCTGTTTTCCGTTTCTTTCGTCGTTACATCTCCTTTGATTTCGTCAATGCCATTCTCCTTATTATCGGT
>NZ_JAKEUQ010000013.1 GCF_022397955.1 Vibrio sp. Isolate32
CATTCATGACACTTAATTCTTCGTGTTTGAACCGAGAGCTCAACAGGAACACCGAGCAACATGGCCTCTTTTACATGACGCCATTGATACTCATGGATAGCCTCGGCCTCAAGACCACAAGGGCATTTTGCCTCAGAGTTAGGTTTAAGAGTCAGGGTAATAAGTGATGCTGTCTGGTGAGACTTTACTATTTTAAAGCCTTCCCAGAATGAAGATAGGAAAGTATGATTCGGCATGGAAACGGTAGTTTGTGTATGATTTTTGTTTGGCGACTAAACCCTATCACTTACTACCGTTTTTTTTGTTTTTAGTTCCCGCTAATCCGCGATGAACCTTAAAAAAGCCCGCTTGATGCGGGCTTTTTGTATTTTGATTGAGATAATTAGCTTTGTTGGCTAAGAAGAGGCGTCGTTAAGATTTTATTGATAGCTTCTAAGTGGCTGTTCTCTAGGGTATCGTTACTTGAGCAACGTACGCCAAGATCTTGCAATTTGCCATCGCCAATACCATAAACCACACCGTGGATTTCAACGTCTTGTCCACGCTCCCACGCATTTTGCATTATGGTTGAGTTGCCTAGGTTATAAACCTGTTCTGCGACGTTAATTTCGCATAACTTGTCACCCCATTGCTCACGAGGTAGCCCTTCGATTTGCTTACGGTATTTTAGGTAGTTGTCACGGATGTGAAGTAACCAGTTATTGATAAGGCCAAGTTTAGGGTTATCAATCGCCGCATTAACACCACCACAGCCATAGTGACCACAGACAATAATGTGTTTAACTTTGAGTACATCGACGGCGTACTGCACAACTGAGAGGCAGTTTAAGTCGGTATGAACCACTTGGTTGGCCACATTTCGGTGAACAAACAGTTCGCCAGAATACAAACCAGTGAGACGCTCGGCCGGAACACGGCTATCTGAGCAGCCTATCCATAGAAAACCGGGGCTTTGGCCCTCTTCAAGCGTTGTAAAATACTCAGGTCGTTGAGAGCGAATTTCTTCTGACCATTTAGAGTTGTTTTCAAAAAGCTGTTTAATCTCTGGCATTTTGCGTTTTACATCCCTTAATTAAGAATCTCAACTATACACAATGTTACAAATTCAATCTCGTAAAAACTGTGTCAAATAGTACTCATCTGACGTGTACTAGTCGTTAAAATCATTAACTTAGTGTAGAAGCTATGATCCGGTTATAAGACATGAATAATGTGATTGAATTAACACTTTCTGAACACTTGATACATTTGTTAAAGTGATAAGGTTTGTCATTTCATCATCAGGAAGGTGTGTTTTGTTTGGAAGTCGTTTTACGGATATCAATCTCAAAGGGGATATGTTTGGCGGTGTGACTACAGCCATCATCTCGTTACCTTTAGCGTTGGCATTTGGTGTTGCTTCCGGTGCGGGAGCTGAAGCTGGCTTGTGGGGCGCCATCATGGTTGGCCTATTTGCAGCATTGTTTGGTGGTTCGAGTAGTCTGATTTCTGAACCTACTGGCCCAATGACGGTGATCATGACAGCCGTAATGACGAGCATGGTAGCTAAATATCCTGAAACGGGTATGGCCATGACCTTTACTGTTGTGATGATGGCCGGTGCATTTCAGATATTACTTGGCACGTTAAAGTTAGGAAAATACGTTACTTTGATGCCATATAGCGTGATCTCCGGATTTATGTCGGGTATTGGCGTTATTCTGATCATCTTGCAGCTGTCTCCATTGTTAGGACATGCTGCTCCATCAGGTGGTGTAATGGGCACACTCTCTGCTTTGCCTGATACGCTAGCAAACTTAAAAGTGAGTGAGCTATTTCTAGGTGCACTGACGCTCGGTATTCTGTTTGGTTTCCCAGCTAAGTATCGTAAATATGTACCGGCGCAACTGGTCGCGCTTGTGGCCGTCACTCTGTTGTCAGTTATCTTTTTCGATACCGATTCTATTCGCCGTATTGGTGAAATCCCAGCCGGTCTGCCTTCTCTCGTTATCCCTACGATCAGCGCTGAACAATTCACTAAGATGGTTATTGATGCCTTAGTACTGGGTACTCTTGGCTGTATTGATACGCTTCTGACCGCGGTTATCGGAGATTCACTGACTCGTAAAGAGCATGATTCAGACAAAGAACTTCGCGGCCAAGGCATTGCGAATATGATCTCTGGTCTATTTGGTGCACTACCTGGTGCGGGTGCAACCATGGGGACCGTGACTAATATTCAGGTGGGGGCGCGTTCTCCGCTTTCTGGTGTGATCCGAGCTCTAGTATTAGCGCTCGTAGTATTGGTTGCAGGTGGGTTGACTGAACCTATCCCAATGGCGGTGCTGGCTGGTATTGCTATGTACGTTGGTTTCAACATTCTTGATTGGAGTTTCATTCAGCGTGCGCACAAGGTGAGTTATGCCGGTATGGGCGTGATGTACGGTGTAATGCTATTGACCGTATTCGTTGACCTGATCATCGCGGTCGGGCTGGGTGTGTTTATCTCGAATATCCTAATTATCGAAAGATTGAGCCGAGAGCAAGCTAGACAAGTTAAGGCGATCAGTGATGGTGATGATGAAGACGATATTCCATTGACTGATAGTGAACGCCAACTGCTTGATAATGCAAATGGTAAGGTTTTGTTCTTCTATCTATCAGGGCCGATGATCTTCAGTGTCTCAAAGGCTATTTCACGTCAGCACTCAAGTATCTCGGATTATGAAGCGATGATTCTAGACCTGACGGATGTGCCTATGATTGATGTCACTGTTGGCCTTGCGCTAGAGAATGCGATTAAAGATGCATTGGATGCGCAGTGTGAGGTGTACCTGCTGTGTCCTAATGAGAATACTCGTCTGCAACTAGAGAAGTTCCACGTAATTGACCTAGTGCCGGAATCGAACACTTATCGCTTCAGATATGAAGCCCTGACAGCGGCAACAAGCTATGTCGACAGAGATGAACATCAATTTGAGTCAGTTTAATTATTCTTTAATAAGATGACATGAATGAGCCATAGACGCTCAACTTATGACGGACCATTAATGCCGTTAAGTGAATAACTTAGCGGCATTTTTATATTTGTTGAACGCTGATTTCCTCTTCACCGTAGTTAACATTCTTACTTGTTCTCCAAAGAAACTCTCACACGATATTTGTATTAATCGTTATTCAACGATAAACTTGTTTGCAAAATGGCCGCGTACATTATCTTGAGCTAGTTTAACTGGTTCATTTCAGGTTTCGTTCTCTTCATCCTGTCCGGCTAACCACACTATTTATAGCAAATGGCAATCATCTCTATGTATGCATTAGAAATTGAGCAATTAAGAAAAACTTATGCTGGTGGCTTCGAGGCACTTAAAGGCATCAGTTTACAGGTAGCAAAAGGTGACTTTTACGCGCTTCTTGGTCCAAATGGTGCGGGTAAATCAACCACAATTGGTGTTATCTCTTCACTGGTAAATAAAACTTCAGGCAAGGTTCAAGTGTTCGGTTACGACATTGATACCGATCTGGAGTTGGCGAAGCAGAACTTAGGTCTAGTGCCTCAAGAGTTCAACTTTAACCCGTTCGAAACCGTCGAACAGATAGTGTTGCAACAGGCGGGCTATTACGGCGTGCCAAAAGCATTAGCGAAAGAACGAGCGAAAAAGTACCTATCTCAACTCGATTTGTGGGAAAAGCGTGGCGAACGTGCGAGAAACTTGTCTGGTGGTATGAAGCGTCGTTTGATGATCGCGCGTGCATTGATGCATGAACCTCATTTGTTGATCCTTGATGAACCAACAGCTGGCGTTGATATTGAACTGCGTCGTTCAATGTGGGAGTTCCTAAAAGAGATCAACGAAAAGCAGGGCATTACCATTATCTTGACGACGCACTACCTAGAAGAAGCAGAAATGTTGTGTCGTAACATTGGCATCATTAATCGCGGTGAGCTAATTGAGAACACAACAATGAAAGCGTTGTTGGGCAAGTTGAGTGCGGAGACCTTTATTTTGGATCTGGAAGTGGGGGCGACTGAACCTAAGCTTGAAGGCGTTAATAGCCAAGTGATGGTCAATGGCTCGCTAGAAATCGAAATCGACAAGAACCTAGGTTTGAATACCATCTTTGCTCAATTGAGCGAGCAACAGGTTAAAGTCCTCTCTATGCGTAACAAAGCAAACCGTCTAGAAGAGCTATTTGTAAGTATCGTCCGTGAAGGGAGTAAATAATATGTACAGCCTATATTGGACAGCTTTCTGCAGTTTGTTGACCAAAGAGATTAATCGCTTCACGCGCATCTGGGTGCAAACTTTGGTGCCACCAGCAATTACCATGACGCTTTACTTCATCATCTTCGGCAACCTGATTGGTGCGCGTATTGGTGAAATGAACGGCTTTAGCTACATGGAATATATTGTGCCCGGCCTGATCATGATGTCAGTGATCACCAACTCGTACTCCAACGTTGCTTCGTCGTTCTTTAGTGCTAAATTCCAGAAGAACATTGAAGAGTTGCTTGTAGCACCTGTTCCTAACTACGTGATTATCGCCGGCTTCGTAATGGGTGGTGTAGTTCGTGGCTTGTTAGTGGGTACCATAGTAACGTTCGTGTCGTTGTTCTTTGTCGACCTACAAGTTGACCATTGGGGCGTGATTATAGCGACGGTATTTTTAACTTCAGTTGTGTTCGCTCTGGGTGGCTTGATTAACGCTGTGTTCGCACGCACGTTTGATGATATCTCGATCATTCCGACCTTCATCCTGACGCCTCTGACTTATCTTGGCGGTGTGTTCTACTCGATCAGTCTATTACCTGAATTCTGGCAAGGTGTATCGAAGTTGAACCCTATCGTGTACATGGTTAACGCGTTCAGATATGGCTTCTTGGGTGTGTCTGATGTGGGTATTGTGACGTCGTTTGGTGTATTGGGTGTGTTTATCGTAGCGTTGTATGGCATTGCACACTACCTAGTGACTAAGGGTATCGGCTTACGCAGTTAATACCAGTCGTAGTAAATAACTGGTTACCCAGAATCGCAGGCAAAGAAAAAGGTCGATATTACATCGACCTTTTTTGTATCTTTCGTTTGTGCTTTTACTTCGCGTTAGGAGCTGGTCTACGTAAAGAGCAAAAAGCGATTACTCAGCGGTTTCTTCTTTCACTTCTTCTTTGGTTTCCGTTACCAAATCTAAAACTTGGTTGTCGATAAGGCGAGTCTTACCTAGGAAAGCCGACATTAGAATCACAGCTTGAGTCGATTCTGGAGTGATCGCTTGGAGCGTTTTCGCATCACAAATGAATATTTCATCTGGTTGCAGATCTGCAGCGCGTAGCTGGTCGGTTGCATCTTCAATCACTGATGCGTAGTCATCGCGACCACCACGAATAGCACTGCTGATCCAGCGCATAGTACGCGCTAGAACTGGCGCTCGTTGGCGCTCGTCAATCGTTAGGTTGCTATTGCGAGAGCTCATTGCTAAGCCATCCATTTCACGAACGGTCGCAACGCCCACAACTTTAATGTCCAACGCTAAGTCAGTGGTCATCTGGCGAATAACAGCAAGCTGCTGGAAGTCTTTTTTGCCGAAGCATGCAAAATCTGGCTGAACAATGTTAAACAGCTTGGTGACAATCGTCGCTACACCACGGAAGTGACCTGGGCGAGATGCACCTTCAAGCATGTGAGATATGCCTGGAACCTCAACAAACGTCTGTTTGTCTAATCCCTCTGGGTACATAACCTCTGGCGTGGGTGTAAATACTAACTCAACACCTTCACCTGTTAGTTTGCTTAAATCTGCTTCTAATGTGCGAGGATAGTTGTTTAGGTCGTCGGCACGGTCAAACTGCATTGGGTTTACAAAAATGCTTACCACTACAATGTCTGCTAGTTCACGAGCTTTCTTTACCAGAGTAAGGTGGCCTTCATGCAGGTTTCCCATTGTCGGTACAAAAGCAACCGTACGTCCATCACGCTTAAACTGTTTAATCTGCTCACGAAGAGCCGCTATTTCAGCAAAAGTTTGCATACTTACTCCTAAGCAATTGTATGAGCTTCATCAGGGAAGCGCGCGCTCTCTACTTCTTCTTTGTATAGAGCTACTGCCTTACGCATATCACCTGTTTCTGCTAGGAAATTCTTAGAGAACTTCGGCATGTAGTTCGCAGAAATACCGAACATGTCATGCATAACCAAGATCTGACCATCGGTAACATTACCTGCGCCGATACCGATTACTGGCACGTGACAAGCTTCTGTAATTCGTTTTGCCAATGAAGCTGGCACACATTCAAGTAGAACGATTTGAGCACCTGCGTTTTGTAGGGCGAGTGCGTCAGCAACCATTTTATCTGCTTGATCGTCGTCGCGACCTTGAACCTTGTAACCACCAAAGATGTTCACAGATTGAGGCGTTAAGCCTAAGTGCGCACATACTGGTACTGCGCGTTCTGTTAGCATTTTCACAGTATCAACCAACCAGCTTCCGCCTTCGATTTTTACCATGTTCGCGCCAGCACGCATCAAGGTAGCTGCGCTCTCACAAGCTTGCTCTGGCGTTGCGTAGCTCATGAAAGGCATGTCAGTCATAAGAAGACAGTTCGGGCTACCAGCACGCACTGAGCGCGTATGGTAAGCAATGTCTTCAACAGTTACTGGTAATGTATCGTTATGGCCTTGTAAAACCATACCCAGTGAATCACCGACAAGCAGAACTGGCATTTCTTGGCTTTCGAATAATTGAGCAAAGCTCGCATCATAAGCCGTCGAAGTCGCGAATTTACGGCCTTCACGTTTGCATTTGATCAGGTCGTTAATGGTTACTTTTTTCATTGGTTTTCCTTAATGCGCTTGGCTATTGTTGCCAAACATTGAGCCCGTTCTTATCTACTATTTTCAGTAGTTCTGTCAGCTCAGTCCCATCAGGGAGTTGTAAACTTGGTGCGATTTCAGCAAGCGGATAGAGTACAAACTCTCGTTCTTTCATTCCATAATGAGGAACGGTTAAGCGCTCTGAATCGATCACCTCATTGCCGTATAACACAATGTCGAGATCCAAGGTTCTTGGACCCCAACGTTCGTCTTTACGGACGCGCCCTTGCTCTAACTCGATCTTTTGAGTGCAATCAAGCAGTTCAATTGGCGTTAATTCGGTTTGGATAGCGACTACCGCGTTGATGTAGTCTGGTTGATTTTGCGGCCCCATTGGAGTGCTACTATATAGCTGAGAGGTCGCAATAAACGTTGATCGCGGTAGGCTTTTTAGCGTTTCGATAGCCAAATTTGCTTGGCTAACTGGGTCGGCAAGGTTGCTGCCGACCGCAATGTAAGCAGTTATCATTCGGATTGCTTACTCTTTTTGTTTCGGTAAGTCTTACGGCGACGATGGCCTGACTTTGATGGTGCAGCAACGTCGTTAGCCATTGCTTGACGCATGTTGCGACCTGCGGTCTGGTAACGCTCCCACCATTTTGCTAACTCTTTGGTTTCGCCACCTTCAATCTCCCCACGCATTTCTAGGAAATCGTAGCCTGCACGGAACTTGTTGAGCTCCATTAGACGAACAGCGCGTTTACCGTTGCGACGAGGCAGTCGAAGTTGCAGTTGCCAAACTTCGCGAATGGTTGCGGTGTGACGACGAGGAATAGCAATAGACTTTACTTGCTGATCAAGAATGATGTTACTCGCTTCCATGATCGCATCGTAGTGTGCCATACCCTGTTCAGCGACAAGTTTGTCTGCCAGCTTGTTCATTGGGTACCAAAGCATCGCTGCGAACATAAATGCTGGGTTTACTCGCTTACCATCTTCGATGCGAAGGTCGGTTGAATCGAGAACCAAATCAAGCATCTGCTCTGTGTGAGAGTCGTAATCTTCTGTGAAGTGTTCTGCTACTGCTGGGAACATATGTTGGAATAGATTGTACTCGCGCATCAGGTGGTAGGTTTCTAAACCGTGACCTGATTGCAGTAATTTTAGAGACTCTTCGTAAAGGCGCGCTGCTGGGATGTCTTTTAGAAGGTGCGCCAAACCTTCAATTGGGTCAGCGGTGTCTTCTTCAATATCGAAATCCAGCTTCGCCGAGAAACGCATTGCACGTAGCATACGTACAGGGTCTTCACGGTAGCGTGTCTCTGGATCGCCAATTAGACGGATCAGCTTGTCTTCTAAATCTTCTACACCACCTGCGTAATCGTGGATGCTGTAGTCTGCAATGTTGTAGTACATCGCATTGATAGTGAAATCGCGACGCTCTGCATCTTCATCAACACTGCCGTACACGTTGTCGCGTAATAGCATGCCTTCTTTCGATTGTGCAGATACGTTTTTAGATGGTTCTTGATGGTGACCTCGGAAAGTTGCCACCTCAATGATGTCACGACCAAACATGATGTGTGCCAAGCGGAAACGGCGACCGATTAGGCGGCAGTTTCGGAACAGGTTCTTGATCTGCTCTGGCGTAGCGTTGGTCGCAATATCAAAATCTTTTGGTTGAGAGCCAAGTAAGATATCACGCACACCACCACCGACTAAAAATGCGTCAAAACCCGCACCATTCAGGCGATATAGTACTTTTAGTGCGTTATCGCTGATCTGCTTACGTGAAATATTGTGCTCTTGGCGAGTATAAATATTCAGTGCTAGTTCGTGGAATCCGCGTTGTTCGCTTGGGGTATTGTCGTTTGTATTCATTAGTTTAGAACAAAGTAGGTATCGCCAACTTTGTTTTTCTCTTAGTCCAAAGTGGTAGTGCAGAGTTTAATTGCGGCTAATAATAGCTTAGCGCGAGCCATTTGAGAACATCGTCTGCTTAACCACAGTGGTTGGTTATGGCATTTTTGTGTGTCGTTTGTACTATTTGCCGTGAGTTTTGAGCTAATTGCAGTGTTGTTTTTGTAAACTATCAGGTAATTGAGCAACGTTCCATTGCTGGCAGCCCCATGCCAATATCTCATCGATTGAAGCCTCACAAACGTCATTAGGAACTTCAAAACCTAAGAACTGCATGGCATTGAGCAGTGTTGGTTTAGGGTTATCGAGGTCAATAGCCGTGGCGTGGTTCTGCTTTGATAGTTTATTGCCAGACGCATCGGTCACTAATGGCAAGTGTAAGTAGCTCACTGTATTTTGCTTCAGTGTCTTATAAAGACTAATTTGGCGGCCTGTCGGTTCGATGAGATCAGCGCCTCTTACCACCTCAGTTACGCCTTGCTCGATATCATCAAGTACCACGGCCAAGTTATAAGCAAACAAGCCATCGCGGCGTTTGATGATGAAATCTTCTTTAGCCAATGCTTTAGGGATTTGAATGGTGCCATGGCGAACATCGTCGAATGACTCGATTGGGAAATCCATACATAAACGCACAGCTTGCTCGCCAGTATCAATTAACCCAGCCTGTCGACAATGGCCATTATAGAAACCACCCAAGGCTTTTATCTGTTTGCGCGTGCATTGGCAGTAGTAGGCCTGGTTGTCAGTCACCCATTGATCAATTTGTGCTTGGTATAGGTCGTGTCGTTGGCTCTGATAAATGACTTTGCCATCCCAAAATAGGTGGTAAGCCTCAAGCGTCTTAAGAATCAGGTCTGCAGCGCCAGCCATCTCTCTTGGCGGATCTAGGTCTTCCATGCGGACTAACCATTGTCCCTGATGAGACTTTGCTTGGAAGTAGCTGCCAAGAGCAGCAACCAGTGAGCCAAAATGAAGAGGACCTGACGGTGATGGTGCAAAGCGCCCGATATAATTCATATGTGAACAACCTAATCTAGAGGATACCGCAGTAGCCGATTTTTAAGACGTTTAATGTATTTCATACATGCAGCGAGTACTTCTGCTGTTTAGCACTCGTTTTAACACTGCTCATTGCTATCTAAGGTATCTCGCTTAGGCAGCAAACAAAAAAGGGAGCCAAAGCTCCCTTTCTTTACATCCGCAAGTATTAACCTTGCATTTGTTTCTCTTTGATCTCTGCAAGTGTTTTACAGTCAATACAAAGGTCAGCAGTTGGACGAGCTTCAAGGCGACGAATGCCAATCTCGATACCGCAAGAATCACAGAAGCCGAAATCATCTTCTTCGATCTTGTCTAGTGTCTTCTCAATTTTCTTGATTAGACGACGCTCACGGTCACGGTTACGTAGCTCTAGGCTGAATTCTTCTTCTTGAGAAGCACGGTCAACTGGGTCTGGGAAATTCGCTGCTTCGTCCTGCATGTGGTGCACAGTACGATCAACTTCTTCCCTGAGCTGGTTGCGCCAAGCTGCTAAAATTTTTGTAAAATGTTCCGTTTGCTCAGGTGACATGTATTCTTCACCTGGCTTTTCTTGGTACGGTTCAACACCTGCGATGGCTAGGATGCCTAGCGCTTTTTTCTTAGATTCTGGCATACAGCATCTCCTATTTACACCTAGTCAACTGCAAAGCAGCTAATTTTAAGGCGGGTATCTATAGCAGAAAGAACGAATGGTGGCAAATACTCTTATTCAAACTTGCAATCAATGTGATTTGTTCAACATCTTTGTTCAGTTACTGATAAATTCAACAGATTGTTTTAGTTGTATTTGAGTACTGCTGAGCTCTGCTTTGTAGCAAAGCACTTCAACTCCAGCGTCTTGTGCTTGTTTTAGTAATAACGAATATTTGGCGTCTATATGGTGTGCCGCAGACACTTTTTCAATACCTGAATGTAAAACAGTGAATAAAAGTACGGCTCTATTTCCAGATTCGACCATTTCTGTGAGTTCACGCAGATGTTTTTGGCCTCTGGTTGTCACCGCATCAGGGAAAAAACCTTGCCCCTCAGTTGAGGTCTCTTGTTCATCGAGTAAGGTGATGCTTTTTACTTCGATATAGCAAGGCGGCTTTTCGTTATCTTCAAGCAGAATGTCAATTCGACTATTCTCGCTACCATATTTCACTTCGGTTCGTAACGCGTTATAACCTAAGAGTTCAACTATAGTCTTATTTTCAATTGCTTCCACTGCTAGCTGGTTTGCTCGCGCAGTATTTACACAAATCCGGTGACCTTTGTCCGTTTCTGAGATCTCCCAGCTGTTTGGGTACTTTCTTTTTGCATTATCGGAGGTTGAATACCACACCGTATTACCCGGAGTCGCGCATCCTGTCATCGCTCCAGTATTGGCACAGTGAATAGTACGCTCGCTGCCGTCGGGAAGTTTGATGTCAGTGAGGAAACGTTTGTAGCGTTTGATAAGAGTCGCTGA
Organism: Vibrio sp. Isolate32; assembly: GCF_022397955.1. Classification (GTDB taxonomy): domain Bacteria; phylum Pseudomonadota; class Gammaproteobacteria; order Enterobacterales; family Vibrionaceae; genus Vibrio. The sequence continues at coordinate 11,203 of NZ_JAKEUQ010000013.1, forward strand.
CTCTAATGGCGGATTGAACTGCATATTACTTATTTAGACGGGTAGGTTTTTATGTACAATGTTGCCAACATTACACCACAAGGTTCTCCCATTGCCACAACTGCCCATAGAAGCTGTGATGCCAGATTTGCTCGCTGGCGTAGAAACACACACTCAACTTATTCTAAAGGCCGCTCCCGGTGCGGGTAAGTCAACATTCTTCCCTTTACAGTTAGTTAAGACCAACGCCGTTCAAGGCAAAATCATCATGCTTGAACCAAGGCGGTTGGCTGCAAGAAATATTGCCACTTACTTAGCGAGCCAATTGGGAGAAAAAGTCGGGGAGAGCGTCGGTTTTAGAGTTCGTGGTGAATCTAAAACCAGCAGTGCAACTCGCTTGGAGATCGTTACCGAAGGGATCATGACCAGAATGATCCAAACTGACCCAGAACTCACCGGGGTCGATATGGTGATCTTCGATGAATTCCATGAGCGCAGTATTCATGCGGATACGGCATTGGCGTTTAGCTTGGAGATCCAAGAAGCGCTACGTGACGATCTGAAAGTGATAGTGATGTCGGCCACTTTAGATCAACAAGCTCTGCAGTCCTTGTTGCCAAAGGCTAAGTATGTTGAGTCGCAAGGTCGCACTTTTCCGGTTGAATGCCGTTACCAGCCTTTGGGTACTAATGATTACTTGGCACCTAAAATGGCTAACGTGATTCGTTCTTTAATGGAGAAGGAGTCGGGGTCACTATTGGCGTTCCTGCCTGGAGTCTCTGCAATAAAGCAGGTGGAAACTCAGTTAGAAAACTTAGCCAGTGATATTGATGTTTGTCCTTTATACGGGCAACTCAGCTTTCCTCAACAGCAGAAAGCGATCGCGCCATCAGAGAAAGGGCGTCGAAAGGTGGTATTGGCCACCAATATCGCGGAAACCTCTTTGACTATCGAAGGTATTCGATTAGTAGTGGATTCAGGGCTTGAAAGAGTCGCTAAGTTTGATTTGAAAACTGGTATCACCAAGCTCGAGCAAGTCAAAATTTCGCAATCTTCTGCTGAGCAGCGTGCGGGGCGTGCTGGGCGAATTGAAGAAGGGCTGTGCGTTCGTTTGTACAGCGAAACGCAGTTAATGCAGCAACCCGCTGTACCAGAGCCTGAGATTCTCCATTCAGACCTCTCCTCGCTGGTGGCAGAGTTGACCCAATGGGGCGCAGTAAATGCGGATGAATTGCAATGGCTCGATGTTCCACCACGAGCCTCTATTGAGCAAGCTAAGCAACTGCTGCAAAGTCTTGAGCTATTAGACACTCATGGTCAATTTACCCCGCTAGGTAAGCAAGCGCAGCGATTAGGTCTTGAGCCGCGAATTGCAAGCATGCTGATTAAAGCGCAGCAGGGCAAAGCCTTGTTGAATGTTGCTATTGTTGCTGCCGCTTTATTGGAAGAACCAGAGCGCAATGTCACGGATATTCAGCATTCGCTACATAGGCTAAAACAAAGAAAGCACTCGAAAAATAGCGTTGTGATGCAGCGAGCGAAAAATCTCGCTAGCAAACTGAATCATCACTTAGATTTGTCACAACTTGACGAATCATTGCTACCATTGGTGCTTTGTTTTGCATTCCCTGACCGAATAGCTCAAGCAAGAAGTGCCAACAGTAATGCTTTTCTGTTAGCGAACGGCCACGGTGCAGAGGTGCGCGATGACGATCCATTGGCAAACAATGAATATATCGTGGTGATTGATTTGATGCGTAGCACTGGGCGTGCTAGTCAGATTTTCTTAGCGACGCCCGTTGATATTGCACAGTTAGAAGAAGCATTCCCTAAGCTTTTTGTTATTTCAGATTATGCTGACTGGGACGAAAAACGAGGCCGTTTAGTCGCAGAGCAAAGAGTGACTTTGGGTAAACTGGTTATAAGCACCAAGGCTTTACCTGCTCCTGATGCAAGTCAGATTAGCCAAGCGCTGTTGAATTACATCGCTCGATGTGGACTGGACCGTTTAAATTGGACGCCATCGGCGAAGCAACTTGTTGAACGCGTGCGCTGCGCTCAACTTTGGATGCCGGAGCATGACTGGCCAGAAATGGACGATGCGAGCTTAGTTGAACATCTTGATACTTGGCTATCGCCGTATTTGAATGGCATTAAATCTGCGAAAGGGCTGTCAAGCGTTTCGATTGAGCAGGCGCTTTCAGCCTATCTTGGTTGGCCTCTAAATCAAGAGATTGACCAGTGGTTGCCAACCCATTACGTGATGCCTACAGGCAGTAAAAAGGCGATCCGATACCAGTATCAATCTGAACCCGTGATCTCGGTTCGAATGCAAGAGGTCTTTGGTGAGCAAGACTCACCATTGATAGCCCAAGGGCGTAAAAAGGTTGTGCTTGAATTACTTTCTCCTGCACAGCGACCATTACAAATTACTCAGGATTTAGCTGGCTTTTGGGCTGGCGCGTACAAAGAAGTGCAAAAAGAGATGAAAGGCCGTTACCCAAAACATCCTTGGCCCGATGACCCTGCTAACCATGTTGCAACCACTAAAACCAAACGACAGTTGAACCGATGATGACCAAAATGTTAACGCCAAAAAAGGCACCACCTAAAAAAGCGCCAGCAAAGAAGTCACCAGCGACCAAAGCGAAACCAAGAAAGCCGAGAGCGGCCGCTAAGAAAGGCAAGTCGAAAGCGAAAAAGACGGGCAACAGAGGTTGGTTAAAGATCCTATGGGGCATCGCGTGGAAGGCTGGCTTAGCACTGGCTGCCTTGCTGTTGTTTGTCGGTATCTACCTAGACTCCGTAGTGAAGCAGCGCTTTGAGGGCCAGTTATTTGATTTACCAACGGTCGTTTATGCGCGTGTGTTGGATTTATCTCCTGGTACTCAGATTAGCCTTGTTCAGGTGAAGAATGAACTGGATGTGCTGAATTACCGTAAGGTTAGCTCTCCTCGTCATCCTGGTGAGTATTCCTCTTCATCAACTAAAATTGAGATGATTCGCCGTCCGTTCGAGTTTGTCGATGGGCCGGAAGCCGATCGTCACGTGATGCTGCACTTCAATGGTAACGAGTTAACTCGTATTCAGTCGCTAGAGAAGAAAGGCGACATGGGGTATTTGCGTGTTGAACCTAAGATGTTGGGTATGCTTGAGAAAAGCAATGATGAGCAACGTCTGTTCCTAAAACGTAACCAGTTCCCTGAAGTGATGGTCGATGCTCTGCTGGCGACGGAAGATAGAAACTTCTACCAGCACGATGGGGTTTCACCTTTGGCGATTGCTCGTGCAATGGTGGTTAACGTTAAGGCAGGGCGCACTGTACAAGGTGGTAGTACACTGACACAGCAGCTCGCGAAAAACCTGTTCTTATCTAGTGAACGTACGCTTTGGCGTAAGATTCGTGAGGCCTATATCGCGCTTATCTTGGATCATCGTTACAGCAAAGACCGTATTTTAGAGGCTTACTTAAACGAGGTTTACTTAGGCCAAAATGGCGGTGAAGCGATTCACGGTTTTGGTTTGGCTTCGCGTTTGTACTTCGGCCAACCGATTCAAGAATTGCGTATTGACCAGTTAGCCTTGCTGGTGGGTATGGTGAAAGGGCCATCGTATTACAACCCAGTTCGCTACCCAGAGCGCGCAAAAACTCGACGCGATCTGGTTCTTCGCTTGTTGATGCAACAAGATATTTTGACCCCAAGACAATATGAAGAAGCAGCAAGCCGTGATTTGGACATTCAAGACAATCCGCGCATTGCCAGCCGTCAGCCTGCGTATTTCCAACAGGTCAACATCGAGCTGAAAAAGTACGTTGGTGATAGGTTCCAAGCGAAGAAAGGAATACGTGTTTTCACCTCTTTGGACCCGGTTTCACAAGACAAGCTAGAGAAGTCGATTGCTCGCAAGGTACCTGAACTTTCGAAAACGGCAGGTGATAAATTAGAGGCTGCAGCGATCGCGGTAGATAGAAATACCGGTGAAATCCGAGCAATGGTCGGTGGTAAGCGTACTGGCTATGACGGCTTTAACCGTGCATTGAATGCAAGCCGACCTATCGGTTCATTGGTGAAACCAGCGGTTTATTTGACTGCACTTGAGCAGCCAGAAAAGTACACATTGGCAACGACCTTGATGGATACGCCACTTAGCTTAAAAGGCAGTAAGGGCAGTGTATGGAGCCCGAGAAACTTCGACCGAAAGTTCCGCGGCGAAGTGCCTTTATACGTGGCATTGTCTAAGTCCTATAACGTACCAACGGTACGTCTAGGGATGCAGTTAGGGATTGATAAGGTTTCCGATACTATAGGTAAATTGGGTGTCGATAAAAATGAGATTCGCCCAGTGCCATCGATGTTTTTGGGGGCGTTCTCTCTAACACCGTTCCAAGTGTCTCAGATGTTCCAAACGATCACCAACTCAGGTCGTATTGCACCTTTGTCTGCGCTTCGTTCTGTGGTTGATAGTGACGGTGAGGTTTTATACCAATCTATCCCTCGCGTATCGCAGCGCGTTGATCAGCAAGCCGCTTGGCTAACCACTTACGCAATGAAACGCGGTGTATCTGAAGGTACAGGTCGATTCCTACAGAACCAGTTTGCATGGGCAGGACTAGCCGGTAAAACAGGTACCAGTAATGACAGCCGCGACAGTTGGTTTGTAGGTGTTGACGGGCGCGAAGTAACAACCATCTGGCTTGGACGTGATGATAATAAACCGACTAAGCTTACTGGTTCTAGTGGTGCATTACGTGTCTACGCTGATTACTTGAAGCAGAGAACGCCTGAACAGTTACTACTGCCTTGGCCAAACGGAATCGCAACCGCGAGTTTCACTCGTACGTCTGACGGTGCGTTGGAATTTGATTGTGATGGCGCAGTTAAATTGCCGGTTTGGGATGAAAATGGAAACCTTAAAAAGGGTTGTGAAAGTCAACCAAAACAGTGGCTAAAAAAGCTTTTTCAATGGTAAAGTCATAACAGAAAACAATGACAAGGATAGCTTAAATAATGATTTCTCGTTGGTTAGTGAGCGGCTTAGGTATGGTCGGTATTGTGATCAGCTTTCAACTGTTCGCAGCGACCGCGACGCAGGTTGATTTATCCGAACATGTTGAACTTGAACAAGATCATAAGAGGCCAACGGTCGCTGTTGTTCTCGCAGGTGGCGGTGCAAAAGGCGCTGCTCATATTGGCGTACTTAAAGCTCTCGAAGAGATGCAAATTCCGGTTGATTACATTACTGGTACCAGTATGGGTTCATATGTTGGCGGTCTTTATGCGACAGGTATGAGCGCAGAGGAGATTGAAAGCTTTATCTATACGGTAGATTGGAATCATGGTTACCGTGACCGTGTAAACCGCAGTGATCGTCGTGTACGAGATAAAGAGTATGAAGATCGTTATCAACTGAATACCGATCTTGGTTTAGGTTGGGGAGAAATTAAAGCCAAAAAAGGCGTGGTTCAAGGCCAGAATATGCTGCGTATTCTGCGTGAAACAACAGGTAACCTGTCGCCACTCGACTCTTTTGACGATCTTGCTATTCCTTATCGCTCCGTCGCAACCGACATTATTAAACTAGAGGAAGTGGTCATTGATCATGGGCACCTAGTGGATGCCATGATGGCCAGTATGTCGGTACCCGGCGCGCTTCCCCCTTATTCCCTAGATGGTCGAATGTTGGTTGATGGCGGTGTCACTAATAATATGCCGGTTGATGTTGCCAGAGCGATGGGTGCTGACATCGTGATCGCCGTTGATATCAGTTCAAATTATAAAGACAAAGAGGACTTTACAACCTTTTTGGCGGCTGCCGAACAACTCTCTAACTACCTTGTTCGTCGTAGTACTCAAGAGCAAGCGGAAACATTGACCGATGACGATGTTTTCCTGCGCCCTGATGTTGGGCAAATGGATACAACTGAATTTGATAAGATGCCGGCTGCCTATCAAGCGGGTTATAACGCTGCGATCCAGAATCGCTTTGAACTCTCCAAACTGTCACTCTCCAACGCAGATTATCAGAAGTATATCGAGCATAAGCAACAAGCTCGAAAGCAGCTAAAACATGGCGACAAGACTGTCGTCGATAGGGTTGTCATCAACAACAATACTCACTATTCAGATAAGTTGCTCGAAAACCGTTTAGACCTAGATTCTGGTAAGATCCTAAAGACCAGAGAAATTGAATCTAAAGTGCAAGATCTCTATGCACTTGATAGATTTGAGTTGGTTACTTATGAGTTTGATTATGTTGGAGGTGAAGAGCAACTTCAAGTCGATGTGAACGAAAAGTCTTGGGGGCCAAATTACCTTAATTTTCGATTCTTCCTCGAAGATGATTTCTCAACTACGAGCCAATATTCTATTGGTGTCTCTGCCAATTTTACCGATATCAACTCACACGGTGCTGAGTTAAGAACGAATTTAGAGATGGGTACGGATAAACGAATTGAGGCGGAAATATACTCGCCATTCTTTTCTAGTCAAAAATTGTTCACTTCAGCATCGGTTGTTTACAGTAAGCAGAATCGAAACTTGCCAGCGGTTGAGGATGAAATTGGAGAGCCAACACTGGACGCAACGAAAGACTACTTTCCTATGACTTATAGCGAATATGTCGGTGAATTAGCATTAGGCTATCAACCTACCTTGTGGCAGGAGCTGAAATTTGGTGTTCGTTATACTGATGGGGATGTTGAAGTATCGTCGCTACCTTCATTGGGCAGCGGCGGTTACAAGCGTATTGGTGGGTTCATTGGTTACCGACTGGATACTTTGGATAACTTCAGCCTACCGACCAAGGGTTACTTTGTAGATTTAGAGTACCTTGTCTCTCATGATGATTTTGAGAATGACAGCTCTGTTGGTGAATCGGATTTAACGTCTGAGAGTGATACGGTTTATGAGTTTTCGGCTAATTTAATGGCTGCAAAGAGTATCGATAAGCATACTTTAGTCGGAAAGGTCGATTACGGTATTGTAGAGAGTAAGAACTCCATTTTCCCTATTGATCCCAAAGAGCTTGGTGGCTTTTTAAACCTGTCAGGTATTCCAAGGAATAGTATGATCGGTCAGAACTTGGCCTATACGAGCCTTATCTATCGTTACAAGTGGTTTGAAAATGACTTCGGCCTCTTTAAATCACCGTTCTACGTGGGCGCATCCATTGAGTATGGTGGCGTTTGGTCGAACAATGATTTGAAGCTTAATAAAGCACCAATGTATACCGCGGGCTCGGTTTTCGCTGGTGTCGACTCCCCAATTGGGCCAATCATCTTGGCTTATGGACGCACGGAAGATAACTTCGATTCGGTTTACTTGATTGTTGGTACGTCTTACAAATAATCATGCGTAGAGTCGTCATTTTAGTGCGTAAATAGCCAAAAATAGTGGGACTTTCGTCTTAACTTGCTATGTTGGTCAAAATGATAAGATTTTAATTTAACGTTAAATTTGCTATTCTACCGCCCACAGTTTGGCCTCTATGACGCCGCTCATCAATACAAATTGAATGACAAAAATGGCAATGGAGAGCCAAGTTTCCAAGGATGTTCACTTCTTTATTTTACTAACAATTATGAAGGTGAGAAGTGAACCGCAATGAGAGGAAAAAAGTCGTGCTTGAAGCCTACCGTAAACACGTCGAAGAACGTGCTGCCGAAGGAGTTGTTCCAAAACCACTAGATGCTGAGCAGGTAGCTGGCCTAGTTGAACTTCTGAAGACCCCACCTCAAGGTGAAGAAGAGTTTATTCTTGACCTACTAGAAAACCGCATTCCACCAGGCGTAGATGAAGCTGCCTATGTAAAAGCGGGCTTCCTAACGGCTATCACTAAAGGTGAAGTAGCATCTCCGCTAGTAAGCAAAGCAAAAGCTGCAGAGTTGCTTGGTACTATGCAAGGTGGTTACAACATCGAATCTCTAGTATCTCTACTTGATGATGCTGAGCTTGCTCCAATCGCTGTGAAAGCACTGTCTCACACTTTACTGATGTTTGATGCGTTCTACGATGTAGAAGAGAAAGCAAAAGCTGGTAACGAATCAGCTCAACAAGTCCTTCAATCTTGGGCTGATGCTGAATGGTTCACAGCGAAAGACAAAGTCGCTGAAAAAATCACAGTAAAAGTATTCAAAGTCACTGGTGAAACGAACACTGATGACCTATCTCCAGCACCTGATGCATGGTCACGTCCAGATATCCCAGTACACGCAAAAGCGATGTTGAAGATGGAACGTGATGGCATCAACCCAGATCAACCAGGTACAGTTGGCCCAATATCTCAAATTGAAGAACTGCAAAAAGACGGCATTCAGCTTGCTTACGTAGGTGATGTTGTTGGTACAGGTTCTTCTCGTAAGTCTGCGACAAACTCAGTACTTTGGTTCATGGGTGAAGATATCCCGTTCGTACCAAACAAGCGCACTGGCGGTGTTTGTCTTGGTGGTAAAATTGCTCCAATCTTCTACAACACGATGGAAGATTCAGGTGCACTGCCTATCGAACTAGACGTACAAAACATGAACATGGGTGATGTTATCGACATCTTCCCATACGAAGGCGTTGTACGTAAAAACGGTGAAGAGATCTCTAGCTTTGAGCTAAGCAAAGTACTGCTTGATGAAGTTCGTGCTGGTGGTCGTATTCCACTTATCATCGGTCGTGGCCTAACAGGTCGTGCTCGTGCTTCTCTTGGTCTAGAAGAAACAGACCTATTTGCTAAGCCAGTTGATCCATCGGCATCTGATAAAGGCTACACACTAGCTCAGAAGATGGTTGGTAAAGCATGTGGTGTTGAAGGCGTTCGCGCGGGTCAATACTGTGAGCCTAAGATGACGACAGTAGGTTCTCAAGATACTACTGGCCCTATGACGCGTGATGAGCTTAAAGACCTTGCGTGTCTTGGCTTCTCTGCTGATCTAGTGATGCAGTCTTTCTGTCACACATCGGCATACCCGAAACCAGTTGACGTTAACACGCACCACACGCTACCTGATTTCATCATGAACCGTGCAGGTGTTTCTCTGCGTCCTGGTGATGGTGTTATCCACTCATGGCTAAACCGTATGCTTCTTCCTGATACTGTAGGTACAGGTGGTGACTCACATACTCGCTTCCCTCTAGGTATCTCATTCCCTGCAGGTTCTGGCCTAGTTGCATTTGCGGCAGCAACAGGTGTTATGCCTCTTGATATGCCTGAGTCTATCTTGGTTCGCTTTAAAGGTGAAATGCAACCGGGTATCACGCTACGTGACCTAGTACATGCAATTCCTCTATACGGCATCAAGCAAGGTCTACTAACAGTAGAGAAAGCAGGTAAGATCAACGAATTCTCTGGTCGTGTACTAGAAATCGAAGGTGTTGAGCACCTGTCTGTTGAGCAAGCGTTTGAGCTTTCTGATGCATCTGCTGAGCGTTCAGCGGCTGGTTGTACCGTTAAGTTGTCTCAAGAGTCTATCGAAGAGTACCTGAACTCAAACATCGTTATGCTTAAGTGGATGATCGCTGAAGGCTACGGTGATGTTCGTACTATCGAGCGTCGTATTACGGCAATGGAAGAGTGGCTAGCGAACCCTGAGTTGCTGTCTGCCGATTCAGATGCGGAATACGCTCACGTTATCGAAATCGATCTTGCTGACATCGACCAGCCAATCCTATGTGCACCAAACGATCCAGATGATGCTCGTCTTCTTTCTGACGTTCAAGGTACAGAAATCCAAGAAGTGTTCATCGGTTCTTGTATGACTAACATCGGTCACTTCCGTGCTGCAGGTAAGATGCTTGAAGAGTTCAACGGCTCGCTAAGCACTCGTCTATGGGTGGCTCCGCCAACTAAGATGGATAAAGACCAGCTAACAGAAGAAGGCTACTATGGTATCTTCGGTCGTGCTGGGGTTCGCATCGAAACTCCGGGTTGTTCACTATGTATGGGTAACCAAGCGCGTGTTGCAGACAAATCGACAGTAATGTCTACGTCTACTCGTAACTTCCCGAACCGTTTGGGTACAGGTGCTAACGTTTACCTAGCATCTGCTGAACTTTCTGCGGTAGGTGCGATTCTAGGTCGTATCCCAACGAAAGAAGAGTACCTAGAGTATGCGGATAAGATCAATGCAACGGCTGCCGATACATACCGTTACCTGAACTTCCATAAAATGGGTCAGTACACGGAGAAAGCGGACACGGTTATTTTCCAAGAACCAGCCTAGTTCCTCGTCATATTTGTAGCGGCAGCGTTGTTGACGGCGTACGTTCACCGGATCGCCGGCCGCCCTAATCGCATAGAGCTTCTATGCTCATAGGGATGAACGTACTTGTCGCCTAGCTGCCACTCCAACTATTTAGAGGAACCCAAATGATAGAGCGTCTACTTCGGTAGGCGTTTTTTATGCCTGAATGTTAGGTAACGAGCGACTCGATCTATTGATCACTTCGCTATATACTCTCGCCTCATTTTTAACCCTGTTTGCAGTTACTGCGTGGAGCCACTATGGAATTCGAATTTACAAGAAACACTCTAATGGGTGAGTACTACGTGAAATGCAGCATGGGACACGAGATCGTTGGCCGCTGGTTACAAGAAGAGATCGGTAAAGATAAGCAGAAACTGGATCATGTGATGGCGCTTATCGAGCAATCAAGACAGGATCAGAGCAACGAAGTGACGTTACTTGGTAAAGAGATCAGCCTAGCGATCAATGAAGATGAAGTAACGATTCAAGAAAACGTATTGGGTCATGATCAAGAGATGCAAGAGGGCAGCGAGTTCGACTTCTACAATTGTGAGAGCCAAGCAAGTTGTGGAATTGACGACTTCGAGCTGCTAATCGAGCATTGGATTGAGTTTCTAGGTTACTAACCGTTGTTGTAAAAGAGCTTCGAACTCAGTTGCCCAAAACTGGAGCAATAATAGAGTCACGCATTAAGATAGTGAAAAGGTCGCACCAAATTGGTGCGACCTTTTTTGTTATCAGTACCTTATTATCTTCATATTATTAAAAATCAATAAGTTAACTTTTTGGCACACTACTTGGATTGTAATAAGAGAATTAACGGAATTAGTGAAGAATTTAAGGAACGAATATGAAACTAATAAATGCCATTGTTAAGCCATTCAAATTAGATGACGTACGTGAAGCGCTATCTGATGTGGGTATTGAAGGTATGACGGTCTCTGAAGTGAAGGGCTTTGGTCGTCAGAAAGGACACACTGAATTATACCGTGGTGCAGAATACCAAGTCGACTTCCTGCCAAAAGTGAAGCTAGAGATTGCGACTCAAGCTGAAAACGTTGACCGAGTTGTTGAAGCGATCAGTCAAGCGGCACACACAGGCAAAATCGGTGACGGTAAGATTTTTGTGTATGACCTAAGCCAAGCCGTGCGAATCCGTACTGGTGAAATGGATGCAGAAGCACTTTAAAGAATTACAAGGACTGGAGACTTTAATATGGAACTTACAACAACAGTAACGGAACTACGTTACGCACTAGACACTTTTTTCTTCCTCATTTCAGGTGCGTTGGTAATGTGGATGGCAGCAGGCTTCGCAATGTTAGAAGCAGGCCTAGTTCGTTCAAAGAACACCACAGAGATTTTAACTAAGAACATCTGCTTGTACGCGATTGCATGTACTGCGTTCTTAGTCGTTGGTTACAACATTATGTATGTCGATAACGGCGAAGGCGGTTGGTTACCATCATTCGGTACTCTGATTGGTACTCAAGGTGAAGGTGCAGACCACTCTTTAGAATCAGACTTCTTCTTCCAGGTAGTATTCGTTGCAACCGCAATGTCTGTGGTATCTGGTGCAGTAGCTGAGCGTATGAAGCTTTGGTCATTCCTAATCTTCTCTGTAGTTCTAACAGCATTTATCTACCCAATGGAAGGTTACTGGACTTGGGGCGGTGGTTTCCTATCAGAAGCAGGCTTCAGTGATTTCGCAGGCTCAGGTATCGTACACATGGCGGGTGCAGCAGCAGCGTTAGCAGGTGTTCTACTACTTGGTGCTCGTAAAGGTAAATACGGTAAAAACGGTGAAATCTACCCAATTCCTGGTTCAAACATGCCACTTGCTACACTAGGTACATTCATCCTTTGGTTTGGTTGGTTCGGTTTCAACGGTGGCTCTCAACTGATGGTTTCAGATTTCGAGAACGCAACAGCAGTGGGTCAAATCTTCCTTAACACCAACGCAGCAGCAGCAGCGGGTGCAATCGCAGCACTACTAGTATGTAAGACAACTTGGGGTAAAGCGGACCTAACGATGATTCTTAACGGTGCGTTGGCTGGCCTAGTAGCAATCACTGCAGACCCTCTATCACCATCACCTCTGTTTGCAGTGGCAATCGGTTCAGTATCTGGTGCACTAGTGGTGTTCAGCATCATTGCTCTAGACAAAGCTAAGATTGATGATCCAGTAGGTGCTATTTCAGTTCACGGTGTGTGTGGTTTCTTCGGCCTAATGGCTGTGCCACTAAGCAATACTGATGCAACATTTGGCGCACAGCTATTCGGCGCAGCAGTTATCTTTGCTTGGGTATTTGGTGCGAGTCTAGCGGTATGGGCTGTACTTAAAGCGACAATCGGTATTCGTGTAAGTGAAGACGAAGAGCTAGAAGGTATGGACATGCATGACTGTGGTGTAGGTGCTTACCCTGAGTTTGTATCTGTAAAATAACGTCGCTATTGGATTGTTTAGGTGATAAGAAACATACTCAAATAGAACGAAATTAAATTTAAACGAACAAACCCCACATCCAAATGGTTGTGGGGTTTCTTTGTTTGTATGGACGCGCCGTAAAGGCGTTATGAAGAAGGTATTTGGTATAACAATATTAAAAATAATGACAATGTTTACAGAAATAAATTGTTACAAAAGTGAGGGTTTGAAGGGGCTAAGCGGGCTATTTTTTTGTCAGACGTCATTGTAATTATGTTACTGATGAATATAATAATGCAACTGATAAATATTATCATTTCTATGCAAAAAGGATTGAATCATGAAAAAACTGCTAACTCTTTCAGCTATTGCGTGCAGCACTATCGCACCAGCAGCAATGGCTGCAGAAGAAGTAAACGTATACTCTTACCGTCAACCTTTCCTTGTTGAGCCAATGTTCGATGAGTTCACTAAAGAGACGGGTATTGAGGTAAATGTTAAGTTTGCTAAGAAAGGTTTAGCAGAGAAGCTAGCTCAAGAGGGCGAATACAGCCCTGCAGACGTGGTATTAACTGTTGATATCAGCCGTCTATCTGAGCTAACTGAAAAAGGTTTAGTTCAAGCGGTAAACAGCGACGTTCTAGAAAAGAACATCCCTGCTCAATACCAAGATACAGACAACGAGTGGTTTGCTCTAACAACTCGTACTCGTAGCGTTTACTCTTCACGTGATCGCGTTGGTCGTTTAGGTGAAGACTTCACATATGCAGACCTAGCTAAGCCTGAATTCAAAGGCAAAATCTGTACTCGTAGCGGTAAGCACCCATACAACGTTTCTCTAGTATCTTCTATGATTGCCCATAAAGGTGAAGCAGAAACTAAAGAGTGGCTAGAAGGCGTTAAAGCAAACCTAGCTCGTAAACCTCAAGGTAACGACCGTGCACAAGTTAAAGCTATCAAAGAAGGTCTATGTGACGTTTCTCTTGGTAACAGCTACTACCTAGGTAAGATGATTAACGATAAAGAGCAAAAAGCTTGGGCTGACGCTGTTTACATCAACTTCCCTAACCAAGAGACGACTGGTACTCACGTAAACATCTCTGGTATGGCAATGGCTAAGTACTCTCCAAACAAAGAGAATGCAGTTAAGCTAATGGAATTCCTATCTGGTAACACAGCACAAGGCATGTACGCAGAAGTAAACTACGAATACCCAGTTAAAGCTGACGTTAAACCTTCTGAGCTAGTTGCTTCTTGGGGGGAATTCAAAGCAGATACAATTTCTCTAGACGAAATCGCAGATCACCACGAAGCTGCAATCAAGCTTCTAGACGAAGTTAAATTCGACCTGTAATTATTAATATAGGCTTCGGCCAATATTAGATTTAACAACCTCAAGTTGCCATTTTCGGTACTTGAGGTTGTTTTGTTTTTAGTTAAGTCACTTTTTGAAACAAAGCTCTTGATGGAACTAGAGAGTTATTAGCTCAGATCCTTGAAGTCATTACCGTATATGGGTATAAATAACCCCCACCACTAAAAGGGCATGAGATGCATTTGCAACTGCATTTGTGTTTCATTAAGCCTCGTTGTAATTAGGCGATGAAAGAAAAGAATTATTTATGGAACACCAGTAGTGGTTTGATAGCTTTACTACTGGTTTTTCCGGTCTTAGCGATATTCACCACCGCTGTAGGTGAAACAAATGAACTGTTTTCTCATTTGATGTCCACAGTGATGCCGACTTACGCTTATAACACGGTTGTTTTGGTGATCGGAACCATGTTCCTATCGCTATTATTTGGTATCCCTTCTGCTTGGATCATGGCGATGTGTCGCCTGCCGGGTGAGAAGGTGTTGCAGTGGGCATTAGTTTTGCCACTAGCAATGCCGGCTTATATTGTTGGATATATCTTTACAGATTGGTTTGACTTCGCCGGCCCGGTGCAGATTCTGCTTCGCGACCTAACCGGCTGGGGGGCAGGGGAATATTGGTTCCCGGATATTAGAACCTTGTCTGGCGCAATTACGGTTTTGTCGCTTGTTCTATACCCTTATGTATACCTGTTGTGCCGTGCTGCATTCATGGAGCAGAATGTCTCTCTACTTCAATCCGCTAGATTATTGAAATGCTCACCTTGGGAAAGCTTCCGCCGCATCTCTTTGCCGCTTGTGCGCCCATCAATTGCTGTCGGTTTATCGCTTGTTGCCATGGAAACCATCGGTGACTTCGGCACGGTCAGCTACTTTGCTGTGAGCACCTTAACCACTGCGGTTTATGATACCTGGTTAGGTTACTCAAGCTTGACCGCGGCAGCGAAAATATCGGCAATCATGTTGGTTATCGTGATTCTATTGTTAAGCTCGGAGCGATACAGTCGACGCAAACAAAAGCTATTTCAAAATCAATTCAGTAGCCGAGAAGATTTCCGTTATCAGCTGAAAGGCTGGAAAAAGTGGTTAGCACTGTTCTGGTGTTGGGGACTAGTTTGTATCGCTTTCTTATTCCCGCTCGGTCAACTGCTTATCTACGCATACAAGTACTTCGCTCAAAGCTGGACTGCTGAGTTTAGAGAGTACGCGATGAACAGTTTAAATGTCTCTGTTCTTGCCGCTGTGATTGGTGTGCTGGTAGCACTGATTGTTAACTTCAACCAACGAGTGAATCCTGGCAAGAGTAACCTTGCTTACATGCGTCTCTCTTCTATGGGCTACGCGGTACCAGGAACGGTGCTTGCTATCGGTGTTATGGTTCCGGTTCTGTTTATGGACCACTTGGTGAACGATATTGCCAAAGCGATGGAGTGGGGGCATCCAGGACTTATCTTCTCTGGTTCAATGTTCGCACTGATTTTTGCCATGGTGGTGCGTTTCTCGGCTGTCGCAATCGGCAGTATCGAAAGCAGCCTGAGCAAGGTTTCTCCATCATTGGATATGGCCTCGAAAACCATGGGTTGTAACACCAACAAGATGTTGCGCCGAGTGCATCTGCCTCTGATCAAGCGTGGTGCTTTGATTGCGGGACTATTGGTTTTTATTGAATCAATGAAAGAGTTGAATGCAGCGCTGTTGTTGCGTCCTTTTAACTTTGAAACCCTAGCAACCTATGTTTACAACTATGCCTCAGATGAGCATCTAGAGCTGGCTGCGATGCCTGCTGTGTTACTTGTACTCGTGGGGCTAATCCCGTTGATCATCGTCAACCGTTCTTTGGAGCAAAAAAACTAATGAGCTGTGCATTATCTATTAAAGATCTGACTTGTAAGTATGAGTCTCAAACGGTTCTCGAGTCGCTTTCTCTTGAAGTTGAACATGGCGAGATCGTATGTCTACTTGGCGCTAGTGGCTGTGGTAAAACAACCTTACTAAAAGCGATTGCAGGGTTACTGCCTTTGAGTCATGGGGTAATGAATTTGAACTGTCAGACTATTGATGATGGTAAGAATTGGTTACCACCAGAGCAACGTAACATCGGCATGATCTTCCAAGACTATGCGCTATTTCCGCACCTTACTGTAAATCAGAATGTAGTATTCGGCTTGCGTGATATGTCTGATCAAGACAAGAAAGCAAAAGTGAAAGAGATGCTAGAGCTAGTTCACCTTGATCAATATGGTGAGCGTTATCCTCATCAGTTGTCTGGTGGACAGCAGCAACGTGTCGCTATTGCTCGCTCTTTGGCTTATAAGCCTGATCTACTGCTACTTGATGAACCATTCTCGAACATTGATACCCAAGTTCGTCACGAGTTGATTTCTCAAATCCGCAAGATCTTTAAGAAGCAGGGCGTGACTGCTATTTTTGTTACTCACAGTCGTGAAGAAGCGTTTGCCTTTGCGGATAAAATGGCCGTAATGAACCATGGTGTGATTGAACAATATGGCTCAGCATCTGAGTTGTACTTCCACCCATCAAGCAAGTTTGTGGCTGATTTCTTAGGTGGTGGTAGTTACTTAAATGCTCAGCGTATTTCAGATAATGAATTCGAAACCAGCTTAGGCTTAGTGGAAGCAAAAGCGCAAACGGAAATTGATGTTGGCTCTGAGTGTGCACTGTTACTACGACCTCAACACATTGTCGCGAGCCACGATACAGAGAGTAACTTGTCGGTATTGGAGCAGCAATTTATGGGCGACCATTGTCGTTATGTGATTGAAGCTAATGGTCAAAAGCTACTGGCGACCTCGTCGGAAGCACTAGAAGTTGGTATGCCAGTAACCGTGAAAGTAGATACTAAAGGTGTGTTGGCATTTTAATTTGGCTTAGTTGCTGAGCTGAAAACTCGGCATAAAAAAGCCCAGCACTTTCACCAAAGTACTGGGTAAGAGTTCTTCACCTATAGGCTTTAACAAGGCAGTGATTTGTTAAGTCCCATCCAAAACTGCTGCACTCTATAAGCCTATAGAGAGAGGAAGTCTTTCACTTTTTGAAGAACACGTTCTGCTGTCTCTTTATCTTCCATTTCAGCGAAGATTCGCAGTAAAGGCTCTGTTCCAGAGAAACGAGCAATAACCCAGCCGCCATTCTTAAAGTACACCTTGGCACCATCTTCATAGCTGACTTTTTCAATCTCATACTCAAACTCAGGCAGCTGCTTCTCTACGTAGATCTTGGTGTAGAGCGCTTCTTTTTCTGAAGGTTTGAACTTGCAATCGCCTTCTGCTGTGTAGGCATAGCCATATTTCGAGTAGATCTCATCAAGCAATTCAGACAATTTCTTACCCGTTACACTGATCATCTCAACCAGTAGGCTAGATGCGAAGACACCATCTTTACCCTTGATGTGGCCACGAATGGTTAAACCACCGGAACTTTCACCACCAATCAGAGAGTCGTCGGCTTCCATCTGCGAGCTGATATGCTTAAAGCCTACTGGAACCTCAAAGCTCTTTTCACCATGATCGGCTGCCACTTTATCGAGTAGATGGGTGGTTGCGATATTACGAACTACCGATCCTTTCCAGCCCTTGTATTCCAACAAGTAGTAGTAAAGCAGCAGTAGTACTTCGTTAGGGTGAATGAAGCTACCTTTCTCATCGATAATACCTAAGCGGTCTGCATCGCCATCGGTACCAATACCAATGTCATACCCTTCAGCGGCAACTAAGTGCTTCAAGCGATAGAGCGTAGCTGCGCTTGGTGATGGCATTAATCCACCAAAATCTGGGTTTTTACCATCGTTGATCACGTCGACATCACAACGGCCATTGATAAGAACCGTTTGTAGAGCGTTCTTCGCTACACCAAACATAGGGTCAATCAGTACGCGCAAGTTTGCTTTCTTGATTGACTCGATATCGATGAAGTTAATGATCGAATCAACAAAGTCGTTCATTGGGTTGATGATCTCGATCTCTTTGTCGTTCAACGCTTGTTCGAAGTCGACACGGATAACGTCTTCGTTGGTTAGAGTTGCGATCTGCTGTTCGATCTTCTCTGTGATGATCTCATCAGCATCACGACCACCTTCAATAAACACCTTGATGCCGTTGTAATCCGCTGGGTTGTGAGAAGCGGTAATACATGCCGAGTAGGTGCAGCCCATCTCTTTTGCTTGGAACATGACGATAGGGGTTGGAACAAACTTATCGATGAAGCTGACTTTGATGTTGTTAGCGGCTAATACTTCAGCAAACCAACATGCAGCTTTATCGGAAAGGAAGCGACGGTCATAACCGATCACAAATCCGTTTTTAGCTGCATTTTCATTGTTGATGATGTTTGCCAGCGCTTGTGCCACAAGGCGAACGTTCTCTCTGGTGAACTCTTCACCAATGAAAGCGCGCCAGCCACCTGTACCAAATTTAATCATTAGAAAATCCTTTTAGTCTCTTGCCTCAAACCCAATAGGTTTGGGGCAAGAGTGGTTCGTTAAGTTGCGTGACTAGCCTAGAACAACGACAACATCGTTCACGCTGCCTTCTGCTTGAACTGGGATTGCGCCTTCTACAGACTCACCGTTGATAGTGATAGAGGCAACCCCTTTGCTTACTGCATTCGGGTTCTGTACTGTGATGTTGTATGTCGCACCACGCCATTGACGAGTCACTTCAAACTCTGGCCAATCTGTTGGGATACAAGGATCTACGGTTAAGCCTTCAAAGCCAGTACGAACGCCAAGAATGAAGTTGGTTACCGCAAAGTAAGCCCAACCAGAGGTACCGGTTAACCATGGGTGGTTTGCGCGGCCGTGGTCTTGGTGGTCTTTGCCCATGATGAACTGCACGTACGAGTATGGTTCTGCGTAACGTGTTTCAATCATGTCGTTTTGGTTGTATGGGTTAAGTGCATCGTAGAATTTCATCGCACGGTCACCACGGCCAAGCTTCGCTTCTGCTACCCAAGCCCATGGGTTCGGGTGAGAGAAGATAGCGCCATTCTCTTTTACGCCTTGGTAAACGCGAGTGACGAAACCAATGTCATCGTTTGGTGTCGCGAATGATGGAGAGTTTAGGTGCAGGCCGTATTCAGAGAATAGGTTCTCATCGACTGCATCCATCGCTTTCTCACCACGCTCTTGAGAAACCGCACCAGATAGTACTGCTAGTGTGTTTGACTCAAGGTGTACCCGACCTTCTGCTTGTTGAGCAGTACCGATCTTGTCGCCATTTTTGGTTAGACCACGAATGTACCAACCGCCTTCATCATCCCAAAGGTGTGTTTCACATGCTTCACGAACGTTCGCTGCCATTTCTGTGTATTTCGCAACGTCAGCATCGTTATTACGGAACTTAGCAAGGTCTAAGAACTCTTGTAGTGCCCAGAAGTGAAGGAATGAAACCATTGACGACTCACCACCACCTAGGTTCAAGCAGTCGTTCCAGTCAGCTCGTAGACCTTTACAGATACCTGTTTGACCAACGTATTCTGCAGAGAAGTTCAGTGCCGCTTTCATGTGTTCGTAGACAGTTGCTTCTCCGCCGTCTGCGTAAGGAATCACTTCATCAAAGAACTCATGTTCACCGGTTTCCATCACGTATTTGATGATGGTCGGAACGATCCATAGATGATCATCAGAGCAAGTATCTTCAATGCCGTGGATCTTGTCGTCGTCTGATGGAGTCGGAACTACCGTTGGTGATTTCGAAGGCTTAACATCCGCTTTCTCTGGATCAAACCAGTCTGGATCGAATAGGTGTAGACCGTAGCCCGCTTTAACTTGGCCGCGTAGTAGGTCGACGATACGTTTACGAGTCATTGCTGGGTTAGCGTGAGGTACTGAGATAGCGTCCTGCGCGGTATCACGGTAGCCAAGACCAGTACGACCGCCCACTTCAATGAATGATGCAAAGCGCGACCACACCACACAAGTTTCTGCTTGGTATAGTGTCCAAGTGTTGATCATGGTGTCCAAGCCTTCGTTTGGAGACTTAACTTGGAACTTGTTGCAACGCTCGTCCCAGTGATCTTTGATGCCTTGGAACGCAGCATCTACGTTTGCAGTGTCTTGGTACTTCTCACGTAGGCGCTCACCGTTGCCTTTGCCGATACCTAGTACGTAAGCAAAGCGAACTTCTTCACCCGGTTGAATGGTGAATTGCTTATGCAGAGAGCCACAGTGGTTGTAACAGGTTTGAGCGCTGTTCGAACATTTACCGTTTTCAACCGCAATTGGGTTCGCTTCATCGCGGTACATGCCAAGGAAGTTGTCACGCTGACCGTCGTAGCTGTCTGGTGAGAAGGTTGACGCTAAGTAGTAGAAGCCTTCAAAGTCATTAGTGTTGTAGTACAGATCGTATTCCAACACACCTTCTTGGTAAGACGTGCCCGCAGAGTACAGAGACATCTGGTGGTTTTGGTTGTCTGATTGAATGTGGCTGAACGAGAACTCTACAAATGAGAATGTGCTGATAGTACGTGGCTTATCAGTGTTGTTCTTTAGTACAACGTCCCAAACTTCTGCATCTTCGCCCTTAGGTACGAATAACGTTTTGGTTGCGGTAATACCGCTGTATTCACATTTGAACTTTGAGTATGACAAGCCGTGACGAACTTCGTAGTTTGCTTCATCTAGGCTCTTTGCCACTGGCTGCCAAGAGATAGACCAGTAGTCACCAGTTTCATCATCACGCAGGTAAACATAGTGTCCTGGGCGGTCAAAGGTGCCGTTCGGACGGAATTTAGTAACACGGTTGTATTCCGGAGAATTGTAGAACGAGTAACCGCCCGCATTGTGCGAAATTACAGTACAAAACTTTTCAGTACCTAGGTAGTTAGTCCAAGGTGCTGGTACATCAGGGCGAGTGATGACGTATTCGCGATTGTCGTTATCGAAATAGCCGTATTTCATTGTCATTTCCTTTTTAACAAACTGCATCTATGCAGCTAATTTTTAAATAGTGATGCTGAGTTTTATTGGACTGAGCACCTTAATTTGAGTCAGCAATCACTCGGTGGGAGTGTGCTGTGGTTTGTTTTATTCAGCTTTCCAAGGGTTGCGGTAATCAACATTGAGTCTGTCGAGTAGCGGCAAGTGACCCTTCAGGCGAGATAGGTAATCTAGCCAGTTTCGGTTGTTTTTATGTGTCCAACATCCTTCAGCTAAAGCGCTAATTCTTGGGAATACCATGTAATCCATGCGCTTTTGGTTGGTGACGATCTCACACCATAGAGCACACTGAATTCCGCGGATCCGCTTACGAATTGGGTCGGTGTCGGATATCTCAGCAAGCGCTTCGTAGGTATAAGCTTGTTCTAATGGGATAACGGCAGCCCAATCTACGCCCGGCTCTTCCGGTGCATAATCTTGGGTCATGTCGAGATAAGTAAATTGTGCGGGTTGCAGAACCACATCAAAGCCTTGGCGAGCACAGTTCACGGCGGCTTCTTCGCTGAGCCAAGAGTAGATGATGGTCTCTTTACTCACCTTGTCGCCGTGTTGTGCTTCTTCCCAGCCCACCATGCGTTTGCCTAGCTGCTTAAGTTTGTTCTCGGCATAGCGGAATAGGTGGCCTTGTAGGTCTTTGCTGTCTTGGTATTGATGTTCTTTCATCAGTGCTTGAGCTGCAGGACTGTTGGTCCACACTCCCGGTGGCACTTCGTCTGCGCCCATGTGAATTAATTCACTCGGGAAGAGTTTTGCTACTTCTTCAATAACGATATCTAAGAACTGATAAGTACCCGATAAGCCTGGGTTTAGTACATTGTCGTTGTAGTGCTGAATGCTCTTGTATTGAGTGGTGTCCGCTTGCTCGACCAACATGTCAGGCAGTGATTTGATCGCGGCGCGGCAGTGTCCCGGGATATCGATCTCAGGGATCACAGTGATGCTGCGTTGCTCTGCGTATTCAATAACTTCGCGAATCTGTTGTTGTGTGTAGAAGCCGCCATAATTCTCTGCAATGTGGGTGTATTGCGGTTCTAATGCGTGGTCAGGACCACGCCAAGCTCCAATTTCTGTTAGCTGAGGTAGTCGCTTAATCTCGATTCTCCAACCTTCATCATCGGTTAGGTGCCAATGAAAAACGTTGAATTTGTAGTGCGCCAGTTGGTTGATTAATCGCTTCACTTGCTCCACAGAGTGGAAGTGACGTGCGCAATCCAACATCATGCCGCGGTATTTGAAACGAGGTTGATCGGCGATTTTGCAACATGGCACAAAGAAGTGTTCTGCATCTTGTTGTTGAACCAATTGGATTAAGCTGGCAACGGCATGCGTGAAGCCTGATTGACTACCTGATTCTACGACTACTTGCTGGGCTGTGATCTTTAGCTTGTACTTGGCTTCATCTAAAGTCGGGTTGCTGCGAAATACAATGTCTCCGCTAGCTTCTGGTGATAGTTCTGTTGAAACCGTTAGCTCAAACGTAGTCAGTAATTCTTGTTGTAGCCAAACATTGGCTTTCTCGGCAAGGTGAGACTGAACTTCAACTTTGCACGCTTTGTTCAGTGCGAAGCTGCCTTGTTTCAGCTCGAATTGATTCGGTTGGGGGATCAGTGCCACCGCTGCCGCATCTACTTCTGGGATTTGGCTGCGTTCACGATATGGTGAAGCTAGCACTATTGGTGATATTGCTACTGGCAGTACCGAAGTTTCGCCTTGGTTATGCGTTTGGATAAAGGCGTCGTTGAGACCATCAGAATAGAAACGGAATGGGGCGCTTTGAATACTGAATTCTAGGTAATAATGGTTGTTCGCCTTTAGCACGGTGGTACTTGGCTGGTAAGAACAAAAGCTTCCTACCTGAGTTAATTCGCCTTGCGACAGACTCTCTGGAAGGATGAATCGGTCAAACGCAAAGTGGAGTGACCAATCTGTAACGTCAAGATCACTTAAGTTATGTACCGTAAGGCCAAATCGGCAGTTATTTTTTTGTTCAGAAAGAACAGCTAAGTCGATGCGATAATTCATATAACTTCCCTGCTAAGCCTGTTGATACAAGTTGTGTTGTGGTTTTCCGGCAAACATCAATGCGCCTTCGATAGCGTCAAATTGAGGTTCAACGATCCATTGTTGTACTGGTGGTGATAGCCAGTTGAGAATGCGCTCTGCGATACTTCCCATTAGGCACACCTTGTCTGCACCTTTGCGATGCAGTGCTAGTACAAACATTTCGATATCAGCGGCGGTTTGCTTGAGCATCTCAATCGCGAGCTCATCGCCTTCGTTAGCCAGTTGAAAAATCACTGGTGAGAATTGACCGTAGTCTTTTGGAATAGCGCCTTTTGACCATTCGACGATGGCATCAACATCATTGCTAAAGTGGTTCATTACGTGTTGAGTCAGTGGTGTCTTGTTGCGAATGCCATCTTCTGCCAGTAGGACTTGTTGAATCAAACGAAGGCCCATCACTGCGCCACCACCTTGGTCGGAAATTGGAAACTCACGGCCACCAACGACATGTTGCTCACCATCTTGTAGGTAGATGCCGCATGAGCCTGTTCCACCTATCATGATGGCACCGTTTTGGCCATTGTGAGCACCAATGCAAGCGCCGTAAGCGTCTGTGTTGAGCGTCATGCTGGCGAAAGGGTGCGGTTGTACCATGAAGTCGAACCATGCTGACTTTTGCTCAGCACCTGCCAGCGCTAGGCCGACATGCATATTTGAAAAATGACTTGAATCGAGTTGCCCTTGCTGTGCCGCTTGAGTAATGGCATCGACAATTGAGCTCATCGCCACATCAACACCCAAAAGGATGTTAGCGCTTCCACTTTTCGCTTCACCAATGAGTGTGCCTTGGTCATCGCGAATACGAGCACGACAAGAGGTGCCGCCGCCATCAATACCTACGTAATAAAGCGTCATGATTATTGCTCCTTACGTTGTGCTAGGTAATTGAATTGCGCAGCGGTTGCCAATAGGAACCATGCACCGTGAGGGATCCATTGTTCGCCCCAGCGCCAGTTTTGAAGCATGTCATCTTTTTGTGCTGGTGGATTGAACGCAATGTCTTGATCATCTTCAAAGCCAGCGGTAATGCCGTTACAGATACCGCCTTTGGCATTGAAAAAACCAAGCTGAGGTAAGTAGTCAGGGTTGTTATGACCGTGACCATCAAGCATGCACATATGGTAAGGGTTGAGGCCCAAGATCCAGTCGAGGCTGTTCTGTGAAAGCTGGATCAAACGTTCTTGCAAATCACGATCTTTAATATGGGGCTGAACGAGGTAAGCCATGGTCGCTATAGAACCAAGGCGAGCGTTTTCGCCTTGCCACCAGTAGCCGGTTTCGTTCTTCTGAGCGACGAAGAATGCATCGCGCTTCTCACCATCCACATTCTTAACGTACTGTCTTGGGTAGCCAAATGGGTTGGTGACTTTATCTGTGATTTTGATTTCGAATTGACATGCTTGTTCAACAACGGTGCGAGCTTGTTCTTTCAGTTCTGCGTCAGTTTCATTATTGATGTATTCGCACAGGGCTATCACTGGTAACCCAGCTTCCGCAGCGTGGAAGTATGGACGAGAGCCATCAGCATTAGCTGACCAGAAGTGCTCAAATGAATCATCAGATTGCTGGCGAGTGCTTAATCTCTTAGCCCAAGTTCTAGCTTCTGAAAGGTATTGTTCGTCTTGTGTTACTCGGTAAAGCTCGTTGGCTGCGAGTAGGGCGCAATACTCATCGATGATGTTCTCTTCACCATTGTTTAGGTACTGCAAGTTGTATTCTTTTAGGTGCCAGTAACCTTTGGTCGCAGTATCAAGATAGGTTTGGCTTGAGTAGCTACCCGATATGTCTAGTTCAGACGCTGCGGCAAGTGCTGCAATTGCCACACCTGCTCCTTGTCGGTAGCCGGCTTGCAAGTCTGTTGATTTATGACCTTCTTGAGTGGAGTACGCGCAGATGTCGCGTTGGTTGATATCTTTGCTCCACTTGTCGAATACAGTCATGTAGAAGTAGCCGGCCGCGTCTTGCATACGTACTAAGAAATCAGCACCGAATAGCGCTTCTTCCGTTAGTCGTGTCATAGAGAATTTAGGGAAGTCTGGGTTGTTGCTGGTTAAGCGCACGCTTTTAAGCATGTTCCAAACTACCATTGGAATCTGTTGTGGGTTTAGGTAATTGCCATACGACAAGTGGCTAAAATACTTACTCATATCGCCTGATGCGTCGTACCAACCACCATGCACATCAACGTATCGGTCGGTGCCAAGAATTTGGGCTTGGCGATCTTTTTTATCAAAAATGCCGCCACAACGTTGAGACTTAAAGTAGTGAAGCACATCAGAAAATGTGTGGTTCATTAGCAGGTTATTACCAATCTCAAACACTTCTGAACGAAGGTTGTCAAAGCGCAGGTAGTAACGACCGCTCTCTGTGAATGAGCTGAAATCGATCGTGAAGAATTGCCCTTGATGCCAGTTTGCTACGCGACCCTGTTTTACAACGTCGAAGTTACCTACGGTAATATGGTTGTCGGCACACACGAGCAATACAGTGGAGCTTGATAAACGCGCTTTCTTAGTCTGTAGAATAGCTTGCTTAGGAGCCGAAGGTTCGTAGCCAATATGGTTGGTCAATAACAGCATCAATATTCTCCAAAGGTCCTAGTTTCTTGTGGCTAGGTACCTGAATTGTTTTGGATATAAGTAGTTAGGGCCCGCAGACCCTAACTCAGTCTTAATGTTTAGCTTTCGTGTAGGTAACAGCGAACGAAGTGGTTCTCTGCTAATTGAGTCACGCCCGGAAGTTGTTCTTTACACTTGTCCATGGCGTGAGTACAACGACCAGCAAATGGACAGCCGACAGATGCTGGCGTCCAAAGCGGGATTTCACCTTTGTTGCCGGCCAGTTGGTCATGGATTGATTTCTTTGGGTCTGGAACTGCTGAAACCAATAGTTGTGTGTAAGGGTGCTGAGGGTTAGCGATAACGTCATCGGTATCGCCCCATTCAACCATGTGACCAACGTACATTACTGATAGGTCTTCAGCGATGTAACGCGCGGTTGCGATATCGTGGGTGATGTAAAGCAGAGACATTTGCTTCTCAAACTTCATCTCTTCCATCAAGTTCAGAACGCCGGCACGAATCGAAACGTCGAGCATTGATGTTGGCTCATCGGCAAGAACGACTTCTGCACCTACTGCGATGTTGCGTGCAAGGTTTACACGCTGACGTTGGCCACCAGACAGTTGGTGTGGATACTTTTTCGCTGTCTCTTTTGGTGGGATTAGGCCGACTTGTTCTAAAAGATCGTATACACGCTCTTCTAGCTCTCTCTTGTTGCCTGGAGTCACCTTCTTGTGAATCAACAGTGGTCGAGCGATATGGTGGAAGATGTTATGTGTTGGGTTTAGAGAACCAAACGGGTCTTGCCATACCATTTGCACACCTTCACGGTACTGCATTAGGTCTTTACGGCTTGAGATATCTTGAATATCACGGCCTTTGTATTCAATGGTACCGCCCGAAGGTGCGTACATTTTTGCGATCATTTTTGCTGTGGTTGATTTGCCTGAACCAGACTCACCAACTACGGCTAGGCCGCGGCTTTTGTACATCTTGAATGACACGTCGTTAATCGCACGCATCATTGGGGTTTGAATAGTGGTACTGCTTATTGGGAAGTCTTTTACGACGTTCTTACCTTCTACCAATAATTGACCGAAATCTTTGCTCATAATTGTCTCCAGAATCCTTATTCGCTTTGCTTGCTTTTTGGCGGACAAAGCCGCCTTATTTGTTATTCACGCTGAATCAGCGTGCAAGCTATAGCTTTCTTTGTACTATTGGGTCACCGTACAGGTGGCAGTTCGACAAGTGTCCCGGCTCGATAGAGCGCAGCTTGGTTGGCACCTTAGTACAGGTTTCGTGTACACGGTCACAACGAGCTTGGAAGCGACACCCTTCAGGGATCTCTAATAAGTTCAGAGGGTTGCCTGGAATACCGGTTAGTTTTGTCTTTGGCCCAGTTAGTGGAGGGAAAGAACTACCTAGCCCTTTGGTGTAAGGGTGGTAAGGGTTTTCTAGAATATCTTGTGAGTTAGCGACTTCGATCAGTTCACCTGAGTACATGATGCCGATGCGGTCAGAGAACTCGACCATCAACGACAAGTCGTGGGTGATGAACAGAATCGAGAAACCAAACTCTTCTTTTAGCGCATAGATCTTTTGTAGGATTTCGCGTTGTACAACCACATCGAGTGCTGTTGTTGGCTCATCCATGATGATCAGTTTTGGATTCAGTGCTAACGCGATAGCAATAACTAGGCGTTGACGCATACCACCAGAGAATTGGTGAGGGTAGTCACTCAAACGGCTAGGGTGGATATCTACGATTTCCAGCAGGCCTTCTGCGCGCTTTTTAGCTTGCTCACGAGTCATGTTAGTGTGACGCATGATTACGTCACAAAACTGCTCTTCCATTGGTAATACTGGGTTGAGTGCGTTCATCGCACTCTGGAATACCATCGACATCTCACTCCAACGGAACGCTTGCATACGGTCATCACTGTATTCAAGAATGTTTTCACCATTGAAGATAACCTCACCACCACTGATGTAAGCGGGCGGCTTATGAAGACGCATTAGCGAGAAAGCAACGGTTGATTTACCACAACCCGATTCACCGGCTAGACCAAATACTTCACCAGGTGCGATATCGAAGCTAACGTTGTTACACGCACGCACATCACCTGACTCTGTGATGTAATCCACGCATAAGTTGCGGATAGAAATTAGTGGTTCAGACATGATTATTTATCTCCGCTCCAAAGTACATTTTGTGGTGGTTGTTCTGGTTCGCGTTCTTGTTTGTCTTGAGCTGCAAGCTTCTTCCAACGCTTCATACCTTTGTGAGAGCGCAGTTGTGGGTTGGCAATCTCATCGACAGCGAAGTTAAGTAGTGCAAGGCCAGTTACCAATAGTGTCAGTGCGATACAAGGAGCCAACAGTTCCCACCAAGCGCCAATCAACATTGATGAAGAGGTTTGAACGTTGTAAAGCATGATGCCCCAGCTGATTGTGTTCGGGTCACCAAGACCTAGGAACGAGATAGTTGCTTCCATCATGATTGCGTACATTACTGACCCGATGAAACTTGCACCTACGATAGAGATAAGGTTTGGCAGAATCTCTACGAAGATGATACGGAATGAAGATTCACCCAATACTTCTGCTGCTTTAACGAACTCTTTTTCACGTAGTGCAAGAGTTTGGGAGCGAACAACACGAGCGCCCCAAGCCCAGGACATAAAGCCGATAACCAAGGTTATTGTGAGTGGCCCTGCCTCACCGATGAAAGCTGCTACTACGAAAAGTAATGGGTATTGAGGGATAACCAGCATGATGTTCATCGCAGCGGTTAGTACGTCATCGACACGACCACCGAAGTAACCTGCCGAAACACCGATAACTGTTGCTAGTAGACATACAGTTAGACCAGCACCGAAGCCTACTGCCAGTGATACGCGTGCGCCGTATACCACTTGTGACCAAACATCACGGCCCATACGAGTCGTACCTAAAACGTGGTCAGCCTTTTTAGACATGATCAACGTGCGACGGTCGTCTGCAAGGTTTTGTGCCACCCAGCCGTTCGGGCTAGTTTGTGCCGACTTAACAACAAAGCCAGGGTATTCGTGTGGGTTACCTGTACGCTTGTCTGGTGCATGTTTGGTGATCAGTGGAGCTGCAAGAGCGCCAAGAACAAAGATGCTTAGGATGATGACGCCTGTTAGGGCCATCGGGTTACGCCAAATGAGTTTTAGAAAGTCTTTCATGATTATTTACCACCCTTACGAAGACGAGGGTCAAGAACTACGTAAAGCATGTCTGCAACCAAGTTAAAGAACAGCATGAATAGCGTCATGATAAGTAGCTGACCTTGCAGTACTTGGTAATCACGAGCGTTAATTGCATTGAAAAGTACGCTGCCAAGACCTGGGTAGTTGAAGATGATTTCGATAATTAGCTGACCACCGATTGCCATACCTAGCGACATAGAAAGTGCTGTCACACTTGGTAGCATCGCGTTACGAGCTGCGTAGTTGAATACCACTCGGTTTTCGCTCAGGCCTTTGCCTTTCGCCATGGTGATGTAGTCTTCTGCTAGTAGGTTGATCATGTTGTTACGCATGTTGACTAGGAAGCCACCAATTTGAACAACTGAAGCACAGAACAGTGGTAAGAAAGCGTGGTAGGCAACATCTTTGATGAATGCCGAGCTTGTCCAATCAGGCACAGTACCAGCGGTGTATGCGTAACCCGTTGGGAACCACTTCAAGCCGATTGCAAACGTAAATAGTGCAATCATCGCGATAACGACTTGAGGAACGGCTTGTAGAATCAGCATTCCCGGCGTAACAAAGGCATCGTATTTACTGCCACGTTTCCACGCCGCGAAAATACCTAGGATTGAACCGATAGAGAAAGACAGAATTACAGCGGTACCTGCCAAGAAAAGCGACCAGCCGAATGCTCCACCCAACAATGAGTTTACAGAAAGAGGGTAGAATTGAATTGATGTACCAAGTTCCCAGCTAAGGATGTTCTTCATGTACGCTGCGTATTGAACTAGTAAGCCGCCATCAACGAAACCTAATAGCTCTTTCATTGCAGCAATACGTTCTGGAGTAACTTGTACAGAAGCGTTTGCAAACATCATGGTAACTGGGTCACCAGGCATTGCTCTTGGAATAATAAAGTTTAACGTCGCTGCAACTAATAGCGCGACAAAATAAAATGACAAACGTCTTAAAAAATAACCCATAACTCACACCTTACTCACCCAGATTGTTTCCCTGTTTCTGGATTCAGGTCGCTCCTAGCGAAATTTGGAACGAAAAATCCCCTGACGACGAGCGCCATACTTTCAATTGAGAGTGTGGGGATTTTTATAAGCGGCGTAAGAGGTTACGCCGCAAGGATTGAACGATTACTTATTTAACTGGTTTTAGGTCCAGTACATGAAGTAGACGCTCTGGAATACCAGCCCAAATGTTTGGACGGCCTTTTGGATTTTCTTCGTTCCACCAACCAGTGAAGCGAGTTGTGTTGTATTGGTACATGTAAGCACCAGACATCACAGGGATTGTCACTTGGTCTGCAGCGATGATTTGCTGAATACCGTGTGCAATATCTAGCTGTTCGTTCTTATCTGCTGTTTTGTAGAAGCTGTTTAGAAGACCATCTAGTTTCTCGTTTTTGTAGAAGTGCATAGCGAAACGAGGCATACCTTCTCCAGACTGTAGTGATGAGTTGTAAGCACTATTCCAGTAGGTGTATGGATCCGCACCGTGGAAGTAGTTTGTGTATGCTACGTCGTATGTACCTTCAAGCATTGCTTGGTTGTACACAGAGAAATCTGGCGTACGAGCTTTCGCTTTAATACCGATTTCGTTTAGCTGTTCTACCGCTAGTTGAACTGTGTTGTTGAAGTCAGTCCAGCCGTTTGGCGATTGGATCATTAGTTCAAAAGACTTACCTGATGGAGTGTCAACAAAACCATCTTTGTTTACATCTTTGAAGCCAGCGTCAGCAAGAAGCTTTTTCGCCCCTTCAGCGTTGTAAGTGTTGAAGCCTTTGTACTTGTTGTGAGTCTTTTCATCAGACCAAGCTTCGAATGCGTAACCAAGGCCCGATGCAAAATCGTTCACAGTACCGCCGCCGTAGAATGCGATGTCGATGATAGTTTGACGGTCAAGAGCCATAGAGAAAGCACGACGGAATTCAACGTTGCTCAATGCTTCATGCTTCGCAGCATCTGGGTGCTTGAAGTTAACAACGAATGCTTGTGTACCTGCTGGCGGGTACCAGTAGTGGTGTTTAGGGCTAGCTGCCGCGTACGTACGGTCGATATCTGGAACGAAAGAAGACGTCCAGTCCATCTCACTGTTTACAACTTTACCTAGGAATTGGTCGTTGTTAGCAATTTGTGGAACACGTAGACAGTCAACATCTAGGTTGTCTGCATCCCAGTAGTTCGGGTTTGCACACTGGATGTATAGTTGCGCTGTAAACGTATCGATTTCTGTAAATGGACCAGAACCTACCGGGTTTTCATTGGTAAACGTTGATGGATCTTTAACGTCTTTCCAGATGTGCTTAGGTACTACAGGTACTTTAGCAATCTCGTAAGGTACGTTTGAGTTTGCTTCGGTTAGGTTGAACTTAACTTGGTAGTCGTTCAGTTTTTCTACAGAAGCCACCCAAGAGTTGATACCAGATTGGTCAAGCTCTGTTTTCTCTTTTACAAGATTGAAAGAAAAAACAACATCATCAGCAGAGAAAGTTTCTCCATCAGACCATTTCACACCCTTACGAATATCAAAAACTACGCTCATCAGATCATCTGACATAGTGAAGTTTTCAGCTAGACGGAACACTGGAGTGTTACCGTGCATTTCGTTAAATACAACTAAAGGCTCGTATAGGAAATCCCAGGTTGTATGTAAATGAGTTGCGCCTAGGTACGGGTTGAAGTTACGTACAAAGGTTGTGAACTCTTTAGGGTGAATCGTCAGTTCACTGCGTTCTGCAGCTGTTGCTACTGATGCAAAACCTGTTGTAGCGGTCGCAATAATTGCTGTTGCTAGTGCTGTTTTTTTTATATTGGCAAGCATAGCTGTTCCTTACTATTTGCTTTCATTTCACTAATGGATTGAATGTTATCTGTCGCTAAATGGTTTGGTAGATACACACTCTAGTTAAAGGCCTACCTCTTCTTCGTTACTCCAGATTCATCGTTGATTCCGAGAAGTGGTAAGAGTGGCCTGTAGGCCTTTGGCAGGAGTAAGAAAACACCTTATCGATGAATTAATCAAACTCGTTTCCCGTCAAAAACGTTAAAAATAGATAACCTCACGTCATTAACGTCAAAATAGGGCGCTTTGGTGGTTTTTTGTTCGTAATTGTTAGGGTGATGTGACTCGCAACTAGTTGAGTGTTGAATGTTGAATGTAAGTGGTTACTTACATTGGGTGTTTTTAAAGATGGTGGTTGTTTCTAATTTAATCTAATTGTAGATCTTGGTCACTTACTAATTTTACGTTAAATTTTCCGAGAAAATTAAATCTGCCGTTCTGTTGTGACTCGCTTCTCAAACTGCAACAAATAGTCAGGCTACGGTTAGAATCGGTGGAGAATAGAGCAAAATTGGTAACTGATGCTGATACTCATTACGTCGAAATAGCGTGATATTTCTCTTGTTTAAAGCTGTAAAAGAAGTGGGTGTGAACGGCTCTAATTGTGCTTTTTATCACTCTATATGTACAAAAAAGCCCACGCAAGGTGAGCTAATAAAGTGAGGTTAGTTCAGGATTAACTGGTCAGTAATTTCTGTAGTTTGTCTCTGAGCATCTCAATGTGCGTTCTCTCTGGTGTCTGTTCTTTACAGTGTTCGAGAATAAACTCGATAGAGCTTAGAACTGTTCGCCAGCGAGGTGTTTTGGGCAGCGTTTCTACACGTAGGTATTTGTCTAACGTTCGCGTTTGTAGCGTGCTTCTGTCTAGGTAAACACGCCATAAGCCACTCTTCTCTGCGAACGCAAACTTAGTTTCTCCGGTAACCGATTCCCAGTAAAAGATGGCGTTGGTCATCGCGTCGACTAAGACTTCACGCATTAACTCTTGTTTGTTTTTACCTTCTCCAGTGGCTTTATCTGCCAGACGAGTAAACTCACCACCGAGTTCTTTCAATTGTTGCAGTTTGTCTTTATCACCTTCAAAGGCATAGCTAGAAAGCGCTTCAACTGCGGTTTCAAGGTTATTAATACGGTTTGAGTTAACGCCACCGCCAACATTGAAGATGTACATGGTGTCTAGCCCAGAGCCTTCAGGTAACTTGAGGATGTCACTAGGTATGCGCTGACGAGTGTCATCTATATAGATGTCGATATCACCACAGTAGTGTGCTTGTTCTACCTTGAGGTATTTAGGTGCAATGATCTCGTCGGCCATTGAGCGTTTTAGTTGCTCTTGCCCGCGCCTAAAGAGTTTCGCCGCCGCTTCGTTAGCAAAGCGAATTCGTTGGTCATCACGAATACAGATGATGGCCTCTGGCGCTGATTCTAGCTGCTCGAGTAAACGTCCTTGAGTTTCTAGCAAGTTAGCTTCAACCATCGCTCTGTGCTTGAGCTCTAGTTGTAGTTGGTCGTTCTCAAGACGTCTCTGCTCAGCTTTACTTGCTGATAGATGCGCTGTAATTCGAGCGGCTAGTTCTTGTTTGTTAAATGGCTTAGACAAATAATCATTAGTGCCAGCTTCGAAGCCGCGTACACGGTCTTCTGCTTGGTTGAGTGCGGTCAGCATTATGATCGGTAGTTGCGCATGGTCATATTGCTTACGCAGTGTTTCACACACTTGATAGCCGCTCATGCCTGGCATCATGATGTCGAGCAGCAATAGTTCTGGCTTCTCTTTTTCAATCAATTCGATGGTTTCAGGGCCATCGCAGGCTGTACGTACTCGATAGCCCTCTAGTTTCAAGAAACTGTCTAGCACACGAAGGTTAACGGGTTCATCATCAGCGATAACTAGCAGTGGACCATCAGGGTTCTCATTGGTGACGCTGTTTTCCTGCTGCGTGTTATCAATCAAGTCAGGAGCTTTGAAGTGTGAGTGGCTACCTGATTCATTGTAGTTTTTAAGCTCTTCTTCTGTCGCTAAAGGCAGAGTGAAGCTGAACGTAGTACCTAGCATTGGTTGGCTACTTACGTACAGCGAACCACCCATTAACTCAATTAACTGGCGGCTAATCGATAAGCCAAGGCCAGCACCTTGGCGATAGTTACTGGCGTCTTGGCCTGCTTGAATAAGAGGTTCGAAGATATGCTCAAGGTACTCTGCTGGTATGCCTTGACCGGTATCGACCACTTGCACACGAATGTTATCGTCGATAACGCTTGCAGAGATAACTATTTTACCTTCTGATGTGTACTTGATAGCGTTGCCGACCAAGTTATACATCACCTGCTCAAGGCGCTGAGGATCGGACGAAACTAGCCCCAAATCACTCGGCACTTGGTTAATAATACGAATCGGCTTATTGCCCAACAGGTGGTGTGATAGCTCAAGCACCAAGCTGGTGGCTGCAGACAGATCAACGGCAGATTTCTTAATGTCCAAGCTGCCGTAACGCATCTTATGATAATCAAGCAGATCATCAACCAAGGTTGCTAGTCGCTGACCACTATTGATGATGATATCCAACTGATATTTCTGGTTAGCCGGAATAGGGCCATTCGCACCTGATATCAATGCTTCAGCAATACCAACCATACCGTGCAGAGGTGTTCTCAACTCGTGTGAGGTGGTTGCTAAGAATTCATCTTTGAGTTTGTTGGCTAGCTGCAACTCATCATTTTGTTTTTGGATGGTCTTAAGGTTGTCTTCAAGCTCATCGTTTTGGCTTTTGATCAGCTGAATTTTTTCACGAATCGAACGCTGCATTCTTTCGAAGCTGACCGCGAGGCGGCCTATCTCATCTTTGCGTTCGGTATTGATCATGGTTTCATCGAGATCGCCCGCAGATACCTTTTCAGCAGCCCACGTCAGTTTAAGCAGGGGGGATGTAATGAAGTTAGACAGATAGTGCGATGCAACTACTACGAGAATGATCGCTGTTAGCATCACGATCACAAAGATCTTTTCTAGCTGATGAATTCGGGCAAACGCCTCTTTTTCTGGCAGCTCTACGACAAGAGCCCATGTTGCGTATTTCAGCTCAATTGGCGTATAGGCCGCAATTATCGCTTGATCTAGTGTGTTGTCGAAGGTACCAACCGCCGTTTCACCAGCCAGAGCTTTATCAACAACATCTAGACTCAGATTAATAGACTCTTGTGAATGGGCAAGGCTGCGTGGTTGGTGATCATCGCCGACAAGCAAGGTTTGAATATTTGAACTCTTGTTGAGATCGGTGATTAGTTTAGTAATCCCATTGATTGGCAGTCTAAACATAGCGTAACTGTGCAGGTAGCCTTGTTGCACGATAGGTGCGCCTAACCATGCGGTCTGTTTACCATTTTCGTCTTTAAAGTCAGAAACGATAACCGGCGTGTAGTCTTCGTTGGATTTACGTTTGTCTTTTACGTCCTTTTCCAAGCGTTGAAAGGTTTTGCCTAGGTTTGCATTTTTGTATTTACCTGTTATCAAGTTAGTGCCGTAATCGTCATTTTTAAAGACGGAGTAAGCAACGTTACCGTTGATATCAACCAATAAAATATCGTCAAAATCGGAGCGTTTAAGTAGCTCTAGATACGCGTTATGGTAGCGCTTATGCAGTAGGCGATAACGTTCACTACCAATATAGCTGCTCGATTCTGGAAGAATGGATGTTTTGATCTGATCGCCAGACCCCTGAATATAACGTTGCTGAGCATTGCTGCGAGCTTCGTCAATATCTAACCCTAGGCGTTGGAATGCATTGATTAAACCGTAGAATCGCCCGCCACTGGCATTGGCTAGTTCTGAGCGAACAAAGCCCATCACTTGGGATTCTTGAGCCTGTAGGTAGTCGACAATCTGTTGTTGCTTAGTATCACGAACAGAAACAAGGTGCGAAGTGCTTTGTTCCTGAAGATCCTGACTGTGCGATTGGAGGAAAAATATCGCGATAAGTGTCACTGGAGTAATACTAAGGACAAGAAATGCCAGCATTAGGGTGTTTTGAAGGCGCTTAAACTTCTGCTTACGATAAAATCTAAACATAAATTGGGTACTACTTTCCTTTGATGTACTGCTAAAAGGGGCTAAAACAAGTACAGAGAATAGAATTAATGGTTTCCAATTTAACGAAATTAACGAGTTTTTTTACTTTGACAAGTAAGTGGTATTTAAAGCGTGTGCAAAAGCTCACTTTTATAGACTTTTGATAAAAATATGAACAGACAGCGCAGATAATGACCCTGCGCTGTGCTAGAGAGGCTATTTGTTTGCGTGGTAGATCGCGAATTTTGTGGTCTTATTTAGAGTCGCGCATTTTCCAAATGCTTGCTCAATAATCGGGATGTATTTTAAGAAGCTGTTCGCAACGATGATCAGCTCACCAAAACGGTTTAAATACTGTGGAGCCTGCGCCAGAAGGGTTTCTGTTGCACTGTAGCTAGTATCCAAGCCCGAGTGGAATGGTGGGTTGCTGATAATGAATTGATAGTCTTGCGCTGTATCAGAATAGACATCAGAAGCGAAAACTTTGCCCGTTAAGCCGTTCGCTTCTAGAGTTGCTTGGCTCGACGCTACTGCAAACGCACTGATGTCACACATCTCAAGCTCAATATCAGGGTTGCGAGAGGCCATCACTGCACCGAGTACACCTGCACCACAACCGAAGTCCAGCACTTTACCCTTCAAGGTTGGCAAAGTATCGAGCAGAAGCTGGCTACCGACATCGAATTCACCATGGCTAAAGACACCTGGCAGGCTTTTAACAGTAAGAGACTGCTCACCAATGTTCACCGTGTAGGTTTTAAACCAGTCTTGCAGGTTAAAAGCGGCTGGCTGCTCAAAGCATTGACCCCAGTAGAAAGAGCAACGACGCGCTGAATCGTATTTTGCGACCTTACCGTAAGCGGCAAACATCTTCTCAATACTTTTCACACCAGAGCGGTTCTCACCAACCACAACAATCTCAGTATCTTTGCCTAGTTTGGCAAACAGCATCGCTAGCAAAAACTCAGCTTCAGCTTTTGCTTTTGGCCAGTACAACATCACTAAATCAGCTTTGGTCTCTTCGGTAAACTCAGCACCGTAAAAACGTTGAATAGTGCTGTAGCCTTCAAGCTGACGGTAGTAGCTGTAGTTTGAAGTAAATACAGAAACAGACTCACAGTGTTTTGCTAACTCAACAGGGAATAAGTCTTCAGCCTCACCGGCAACTAAAACATGTTTGCCTTCAAAGTAGGCAAGTTGGCGCTCAGCAATCTGGCTTGGGGCAATATAAGCTGACATAGGACACTCTATTGAATTGTTAGCAAAAAATGAGGGCGGATTTTCGCATAATCCGCCCAAAGCTTGAAGCGTTTAATACTCGTTCGGCAAGTAAGTGATTGAAGAGCGGTTTAACTCTTGTCTTGCTGATTTAAAAAGTCCTTAAACTCTTCATCGTAGATGTTAAATAGAACAATGGTAATCGCAAAAATCAGCGGGCCGTAGATAAGACCAATCAGTCCGAATAGTTGGATACCACCCAGTAGCGAGAAGAAGATCATTAGGGTGTTCATACCCGCACTGCCTTGCATTAACAGCGGTCGTAGTAGGTTATCTATCGAGCCAACAATCGCCACGCAGTAAACCGTTAGGAAGATAGCCCAAGTCGTGTCGCCGGTTAAGAACAAGTAAGCCGCCGCCGGGATCCAGATTAGCGCAGTACCGACCACCGGGATGAAAGAGGCAAAGCCCATCATGGTGCCCCAGAACAGTCCTGGGAAGCCAGCAATCCACATACCGAAACCACCAGCAATACCTTGTGCGATAGCGGTTAGGAATGACCCCATCACTGCTGATTTTGATACTTGCTCAATCTCAGCGAGAAGTTTGTCTTCTTGGCTGCGAGACAGAGGAAGAATGTGGCGAACCACACTGATGATTTTGTCATGATCTCTTAGTAGGAAGAACAGAACGAACAGCATCAAGAAGAAGTCCATCAAGAAGTTGGTCGCATCACCAAGGATCTTCGCACTAATGCCGACAAGCTTAGAGCCAAAGCTCGTCGCGAACTCGCCAACTTTCTGTGCGATAGCTTTCGGTTCAATATTGTCGAAAGGCAGGTAGTTATTGATGAAAGATAGCGCTTTAACCACGATAGGGTGCTCAAACAGGGTTTGAATACCGCCATGGGTGACCCATTGATAAGTGTTTTGAGAAAATAGAGAGCCTTGCTGCACAATCGCTGCAAATACTGCCAGTAAAGGGACAACAATAATAAAGGTTAAGATCACACAGGATAGCAATGAGACGAGGTTTGCTTTGTTTGGGATCTTCTTTTCAAGCCACTCATGGATCGGAAACATTAACAGTGAAATGATGAAGGCCATCACGATTGAGTTAACGTATGGTTCTATAAGTAGGTAACAAGCATAAGCCGCAGCGAGCAGCGCAATGATGATTACCCAGTGACTGGAATTGATTTTAATTTTTTCTGACACGGTAATGGTCTCTATATTTGCGTTCTGAGTTTATAATGGCTGCAAAACAGAGAGTTAGCAATGAGGAGTTTTGATAATGGGATGCTGTAATAAAGATAAGAAATGCCAAGATGAAGAGCAGCAAACGAAAAAAGAGATCCCTTGGTTCAGAATGTTCCTTGGTACGCTGATGTTGTTGGTTTTCTTGTTCTGGGAACGTTAAGCGCTTTGCCGGTATAGCTCGACGGATGCGACAGAGGGAGTTCCCTTTATAAGCTTAGTGCTATCCATTAAAAAGGGCTGCGTTAATGCAGCCCTAAATTCAATCAGTTAGCGACTTATTCGCGCTTTTGATTATTTGCTTTCTGCAGCAATAATAGCAAGAGAACGGTCAGCGGCTTCTAGTGTCGCTTCAATCTCTTTTGAACCGTGAGCAAGAGATGTGAAGCTTGCTTCGAATGCTGAAGGTGCAAGGTATACACCGTGATCTAGCATTAGGTGGAAGAAGCGCTTGAAGCGTTCTACATCACACTTGGTTACATCTTCGTAGCACGTTACTGCTTCTTGCTCAGTGAAGAAAAAACCAAACATGCCACCGACTTGGTGAACTAGCATTGGAATACCGTGCTTGTCAGCAAGTTGCTTGAAGCCATTCGCTAGCTGCTTTGTTTTTGATGCTAGGCGCTTCTCGTTGCCTTCTTCACGTAGAAGGTTCAGACATGCATAGCCCGCAGCCATTGCTACTGGGTTACCTGAAAGAGTACCAGCTTGGTAAACTGGGCCCGTTGGTGCGATGTATTGCATCACGTCTTTACGACCACCAAAAGCACCCACTGGCATACCGCCACCAATAACTTTACCAAGACACGTTAGGTCTGGCTTGATGTTGTAGTAAGCCTGCGCACAGCCTTCAGCAACGCGGAAACCTGTCATTACTTCATCAAAGATCAGTAGCGCGCCTTCTTGGTCACAGATCTCACGTAGACCTTCGTGGAAGCCTTCTACTGGTGGAATGCAGTTCATATTGCCCGCTACAGGCTCAACGATGATACAAGCGATCTCACCTTTGTTTGCTTCAAACAGCTCACGTACAGAGTCTAGGTTGTTGAATGTCGCCGTTAGTGT
Source organism: Vibrio sp. Isolate32 (assembly GCF_022397955.1). GTDB lineage: Bacteria > Pseudomonadota > Gammaproteobacteria > Enterobacterales > Vibrionaceae > Vibrio. Next base: position 50,477 of record NZ_JAKEUQ010000013.1, read on the forward strand.
GTGCTTAGCAAAGTCTGCTGGTACGCCAGGAGAGCTTGGTTGACCTAGAGTCAGAGCGCCAGAACCTGCTTTTACAAGTAGACTGTCTGCGTGGCCGTGGTAGCAGCCTTCAAACTTAAGAATTTTGTCACGACCAGTAAAGCCACGAGCAAGGCGAATTGCACTCATCGTTGCTTCAGTACCTGAGCTAACCATACGTAGTTGTTCCATTGACGGAACCATCTCAGACACAAGTTCAGCCATTTTGATTTCAGTTTCAGTTGGAGCACCGAAGCTAAGACCACGTTGAGCTGCTTCAATTACAGCATCACGGATAACAGCGTGGTTGTGACCAAGGATCATTGGACCCCAAGAGCCAACGTAGTCGATATATGCTTTACCATCAGCATCAAAAATAAGTGGGCCATCAGCGCGTTCAACGAAGATTGGAGAACCACCTACGCCATTGAATGCACGGACTGGAGAGTTTACGCCACCAGGAATAGTTTGCTGTGCTTTTTCGTACAGCTCTGCTGATTTGGTCATTGATATATCCTCTTTTGACTGTCGGACCAATTGGCAGGCATTGTACCTATCCATAATCCAACTAGGAATGGTTTAGCTGATATAATCGCCCGAATCTGATTATTTTGTGTGGTTGCACATTCATTTTGTTTTTATTTGATGAGTTTTTAGCAGGAAAAACGGCGATCAGGTGGTGAATACTTGAACGTTTCAGTCAGGTATTGGATAATCAGCAGAATATAAGAAAATACTCAACAACTATGGTCTCGAATTAGATTTGTATCATGTTGTTTTTGACACAGGTAAGAGAGGTTGTCGTGAGCGAAGCAAATATCCCATTGTCTTTTTCTGATGCAGCAGCTACCCGCGTACAAACGCTGATTGCTGAAGAAGAAAACCCAGAGCTAAAACTGCGTGTATACATTACAGGTGGTGGTTGTAGTGGTTTCCAATACGGCTTCACATTCGATGAAAAAGTAAATGATGGTGACACTACTATCGTAAACAGTGGTGTAACGCTGGTTGTCGATCCAATGAGCCTACAATACCTAATGGGTGGCGTGGTTGATTACACTGAAGGCCTAGAAGGCGCACGTTTCTTTGTAAACAACCCTAATGCAACAACTACATGTGGTTGTGGTGCATCATTCAGCGTATAGGCCGAGATTAACGTCGCTTAATTGAAAGCCATATTCGAAGCATCGTAAACGCCGGACTTATGTTCGGCGTTTTTGTTTTTTATCCCCTTTATTTTTACTTCCCTTTAGTACTCGGAATATTTTTTAAACTGTCGATACTGTCCAACTTCATTTGTCCTTGGTCTGTTAAGGTTACCTATGTGTATCAGGAAGTTGCACACGACGCGATTGAGCTAATTTACGCGCGTAATGCGCCAGAAAAGGATTTGCTATGCCTACTCTATTTTCTAACTTGCCACTTTTTCAGAAACTAAAGCAGCCGTGGTTGGTCTCTCTGACTTTAGTCATACTGCTTTCTGTCTGGCTTGGCTTAGGAGTGGGACAAGCCGAAGAGTCGCCAGACAAAAAAGCGACAGAGATTCCATTAGCCAAGGTTTCCTACCAAACATTTACCTCATCACCCACTTTTAGAACCATTGATTTATACGGTCGAACAGCACCCGATAGGCATGCTCGATTGGGAGCAGAAGTTGCGGGCAAGGTCGTCAGGCTAAACGTTGCTAAGGGTGATACTGTAAAAGCAGGGCAAGCCATTGCTCAGATCGATAAAGGCGACTTGGAAATACAGTTAGAGCGGGTTTGGGCTCTATATCGCCTTAAACAGAAAGAATTTAAAGCGGCACAGTCACTGAAGAAAAGAGGGCTGCAAGGGGAAATCGCCTACACCACTGCAGAGGCTTCGTTAACAGAAGCGAAGGCTATGATGCGCAATGTGGAACTGGCTTTAAAGAATACTGTGATTACTTCACCGTTCTCGGGTGTGGTGCAAGATTTAATGGTCGAGCTCGGTGATTTTGTTGGTGTGGGAGATTCCGTTGCTAGTGTGATTGACCTCGACCCTCTGGTGATTAAAGCGGACGTCAGTGAGCGTCATATTCAGCATCTGTTAGTCAATCAAGACGCATTGGTCCGTCTACTTGGTAGAGATGAAGTAGAAGGGCGATTGCGTTATGTGTCTCGAATCTCTTCAGCTTCTACTAATACCTTCCCAATCGAAATTGAAATCGATAACTCTGAAGGCCTACTGCCCGCAGGTGTGAGCGCTGAAGTGAAACTCAACCTAGAAACACGAGATGCTATTAAGGTGACACCTGCGATGCTGGCATTGGATGAAGCCGGAAATCTCGGAGTTAAAACATTGGTGTCAGTCGGTGATACACCAAGCGTTAAGTTTGTCGGTATACAGCTCGTTAAGGCAGAGCAAGATGGCGTGTGGCTCACTGGCTTAGATCAACAGGTCGATATTATTACCGTCGGACAAGGCTTTGTTCGTGATGGTGATTCGGTGATTGCAGTTGGGCAAGGTGCTGCTCTCTCAAGTTCAACGGCTGAGTAGGAGATAACCGATGTATTCAATTATTGATGCAGCCTTGTCTCGTGCTCGCACCATGCTTTCTCTGTTGGCGCTGATCTTGGTCGCAGGTGTTATTACCTATATCACGATCCCCAAAGAATCGAGCCCAGATATCACTATCCCGATTATCTACGTTTCAGTTGGGCACCAAGGGATCTCACCAACCGATGCTGAGCGCTTGTTGGTGCGACCTATTGAGCAAGAGCTTAGGTCGATTGAGGGCGTAAAAGAGATGAATTCAACCGCCGCAGAAGGACATGCTTCTGTGGTGTTGGAATTTAATGTTGGGGTTGATCTTACCAAAGCGATGGCAGATGTGCGTGACGCCGTTGATCTTGCTAAGCCAAAACTCCCAGAAGACAGTGATGAGCCGACCGTTAATGAAGTAACACTCGCTTCTAAGCAGCCAGTGCTGTCTGTCGTGTTATTCGGCACCGTTCCTGAACGCACAATTGTACAAATTGCCCGAGAGCTGGGAGATAAATTAGAAAGCTATCGCCAAATACTAGAGGTCGATATTGCAGGTGACAGAGAAGACATCGTTGAAATCATCGTTGATCCTCTGCTTATGGAAAGTTACAGCCTAGACCAAGCGGATATCTATAACCTGATTGCATTGAATAATCGGGTGGTTGCCGCCGGTTTTGTCGATACGGGCTATGGCCGTTTCTCAGTCAAAGTCCCTTCGGTGTTTAACTCTTTAAAAGATGTGCTTGAGTTACCGATCAAAGTGGATGGTAAACAAGTCGTTACTTTTGGTGATGTGGCGACAGTACGCCGAGCATTTAGAGACCCAGAGAGCTTTGCTCGCTTAGATGGTCAGTCTGCGGTGGTCTTGGATATCAAGAAGCGTGCTGGTGAGAACATCATTGAAACGGTTGAGCTGGTGAAAGCGGTAATGGCTAGCGCTCAGCAGCAAGCCGAGTGGCCAAATAATTTGCTAGTCAAGTACACCAAGGATGAATCTAAAGATGTGAAGATCATGCTCAATGATCTGCAAAACAATATCTTATCCGCCATTATTCTGGTGGTGATCGTTATCATCGCTATTCTTGGTGTGCGTACTGCTTTGTTAGTGGGTATTTCTATTCCCGGCTCATTCCTGACAGGGTTACTCGTCCTCTCGGTATTCGGTTTGACCGTTAACATCGTAGTGCTGTTTTCGCTGATTATGGCGGTCGGAATGCTGGTGGATGGCGCGATTGTGGTGACTGAATTCGCAGATAGACGGATGCAAGAGGGAGAAGGGCGCAAAGATGCCTACCGAGATGCAGCCAAGCGGATGGCATGGCCGATAACGGCATCAACCGCAACGACATTAGCGGCGTTTGCTCCGCTGTTGTTCTGGCCTGACGTGACGGGCGAATTCATGAAGTTCCTACCACTCACCTTGATCGCGACTTTAACGGCTTCATTGATTATGGCGCTGTTGTTTGTGCCGGTGTTAGGTGGCTTGATTGGTAAACCTCAGTACGTTTCGCCTCAGAATCAAGCTCGAATGGTCGCCCTGCATAACGGCGACTTTTCTCAAGCGACAGGCTTAACTAAGGCGTATTACCACACACTTTCTTTAGCGATTAAGCACCCGTTTAAAATTCTCTTTAGCGCGATATTGCTTGCGGTTGCAGTCGGCTTTACTTACTCAAAAGCAGGCTTAGGTGCCGAGTTTTTCCCAGAGGTCGATCCGCCATTCTTTAACGTTAAAGTGCGCTCGCATGGTGATCTCTCTATTCAAGAAAAAGATGTCATCATGCATGATATTGAGCAAGTGATGCTGAATCATGAAGAGTTCGATACCGTTTATACGCGTACCGGTGGTGACGACCAGATTGGTTTGATTTCGATTACGCCTGTCGACTGGCAATATCGCCGTAGCGTGAAAGCGATCATTGAAGAGTTAAAGCAACAAACCGACCAGTACGCTGGCGTTGAGATCGAATATAAGTTCCCAGACGCAGGGCCCCCGGTTGAAAATGACTTGGTTATCGAGCTATCCGCTAAAACACCAGAGCAGCTCAATCAGGCAGCAAAGATCGTGAGAAGTTGGGCGGATGGTAATCAAACGCTGACCAATATCAGCGATACAGCAAGTAAAGATGGTATCGATTGGAAGGTGGATATTCGCCGCGACGATGCTGCGCGTTTTGCCGCTGATGCCACCTTAGTGGGGAATACCGTTCAATTCGTCACTAATGGATTAAAGATTGGTGATTATCTTCCTGATGACTCAGCAGAAGAAGTCGATATCTTGGTACGCTACCCAAGCGATAAAAGAGATATCGGGCGCTTTGACCAGTTAAGAGTCAAAACGCCAGCAGGCCTAGTTCCGATAACTAATTTTGCTCAGATCGTTCCAGACCACAAGCAAGACACCATCAAACGCCTTGATGGTAAGCGAGTTGTCAACATCATGGCAGATATGGAAGAAGGGTATAACCTTGCTTTAGAACTGCCAAAGATCGAGCAGGCGTTAAGTGAGCTAGGGCTTCCAGATAGCGTAGATTTTCGTATTCGTGGTCAAAATGAAGAGCAGGAGAACTCGTCAGCCTTTTTGCAAAGTGCATTCTTAGTAGCACTAGCGGTGATGGCTTTGATTCTTATCACTCAGTTCAACAGCTTCTATCAAGCCTTCTTAATTCTAAGTGCAGTCTTGTTCTCTACGGTTGGCGTGTTCGTTGGTTTGCTGATCTTCCAACGCCCGTTTGGCATTGTGATGTCGGGGATTGGGGTCATAGCGTTAGCCGGCATAGTGGTGAACAACAATATCGTGCTGATTGATACTTATAACCAGCTCATCAAAAGAGGCTTAGATAAGCGAGATGCGATTCTAAGAACGGGTGTTCAACGTTTAAGACCTGTAATGCTCACGACCGTCACGACTATCTTAGGTTTAATGCCGATGGTATTAGAGATGAACATCGATCTGATTAACCAAAAGATAGAATTCGGCGCGCCGAGCACCCAATGGTGGTCACAGCTTGCGACCGCGATAGCCGGTGGTTTGGCGTTTGCCACGTTACTGACTTTAGTGCTGACTCCTTGCTTGTTGATGCTAGGGCGAAACAACAAAACCGAAAAATAGTAGGAATCATGGTTTGACGATCTTAAAAAAGAGCGCCTTGATGGGCGCTCTTTTCGTTTTTCTATTTTGCTATGAAGCTACAGGTCTTGAACTTTCTAGTTCGTCGCTAGTAACTGACCGTATCGCTCAAGGTTTTTCAATCGAATCTCTGAGTTTGCAATAAAGGTTGCTTTTGCCTTACCCGTTAGCGACTTAGATTGAGGTAGCTTCACAGTACGTGCATTCTTGTGAACGCCATTAACTAAGAACTCGTAGTGCAAGTGTGGGCCAGTTACACGGCCTGTACCGCCCAGAGTACCAATAGTTTGACCTTGTTTGACTCGTTGCCCTGTTTTCACCATGCGTTTCTTCATGTGCAAGTACTTAGTGATGTAAGTATTGCTGTGTCGAATGAACACGTAGTTACCGTTGAACTGGTTATAGCCAGACTTTTGCACGATACCATCACCTGCAGCCCAGATAGGTGTACCAACTGGGGCTGCATAGTCGGTGCCTCGGTGAGCACGAACCTTACCTGTTACTGGGTGTTTTCGGCGTGGGTTGAAGTTCGAGGTTACACGACGAAAATCGATAGGAGAGCGCAGGAAGGCTTTCTTCATCGCTCGGCCGTTTTCATCGTAGTAGTTACCGCTTTTATCGTCTAATACCGCAGTAAATGAATCGCCTTGGTTGGTAAAAATAGCAGCCATGATCTTGCCTCGGCCAATCACTTCACCTTCAACTACTTTCTCTTGGTATAAGATTTTAAAGCTGTCGTTTTTACGAATATCCAATGCAAAGTCGATGTCCCAACCAAAGATACCCGCCAGCTCCATGATTTGGTTGGCGGTTAAGCCTGCGCTGACACCAGCATTCCAGAAGTTAGAGGTGATATTGGCTTCTGCATAGTTGTATTGATAAGCGACTTCTTTTTTATCAAAACTTGAAGTGAATGAATCGCCAGATTTGGTGATTTTGAAGCTTTCAAACGCGCTTAGTTGTCGTTTTAGCTGAATAAGGTCGTTGTTTTCATCAAATCCGAACTGCAGCACATCACCAGGTCTTAGGTTTGAGAGCTGCTTTTTGATGTCTTTATTGGTATTGAGAAGGTTGAGTAACAAGCGGTATGAGAGACCAATACGTTCAAATAAAACAGAAGTGCTTTCGCCAGAGCGAACTGTGTATTTTTCCCAGTTAAGGACAGCTGTTGGTGGTGCGTCATTCGAGCTTACTAGCGCGGAAGCATCGATGCTCAAGGGGTAATGTTTACCTACGACAAGTGCGCCCGTATCGTCGCGTAAGCTGTTGACGTCGGGAAGTAAGAAAATCGCTATGAAAATTATGGCACTAAAAAATGCGATAAAAGCCCGGTGCAATATAGGAAGGCGTGCAAAAATAGACAACATGTTCCGGTTCGTTCTGTAAATATTATGAAAATCGGCGACGGAATAGTGTAACTGGTTTCAAAATACATCGCTATTCAAGTAAGATGTCTAACTATTATATTTTTGCCAAATCTGTGGGAGTGAACAAGAATGGCGAGTATTGAAGCTGCACTAGCCGAGATCAAACGTGGCGTAGAAGAACTAATTCCAGAAGACGAGCTGATTGCTAAATTAAAAGAAGGTCGTCCTTTACGCATTAAACTGGGTGCCGATCCAACGGCTCCAGATATCCACCTAGGCCATACGGTTATCTTTAACAAGCTTCGTGCTTTCCAAGAGCTTGGTCATGAAGTGACATTCCTGATTGGTGATTTCACTGCAATGGTTGGTGACCCATCAGGTAAAAACTCAACGCGTCCACCACTAAGCCGTGAAGACGTATTGAAGAATGCTGAAACTTACAAAGAGCAAGTATTCAAAATTCTAGATCCTGCGAAAACACAAATTCGCTTTAACTCTGAGTGGCTATCTGACCTTGGTGCAGAAGGCATGATTCGTCTTGCTTCTAACCAAACTGTTGCTCGTATGCTTGAGCGTGATGACTTCAAAAAGCGTTACGCTGGTGGTCAACCGATCGCTATCCACGAGTTCATGTACCCACTTCTACAAGGTCACGACTCTGTTGCACTAGAGAGTGACGTTGAGCTTGGCGGTACTGACCAGAAGTTCAACCTGCTAATGGGGCGTGAATTGCAAAAAGCGGCAGGTCAAAAACCACAAGCGGTACTGATGATGCCACTACTTGTTGGTCTAGACGGCGTTAAGAAGATGTCTAAGTCTGCACACAACTACATCGGTATTAGCGAAGCACCAAGCGAGATGTTTGGTAAGATCATGTCTATCTCTGATGACCTAATGTGGAGCTACTACGAGCTTCTGTCTTTCCGTCCGCTTGAAGAAGTAGCTGAGTTGAAAGCTAGCGTTGAAGCGGGTAAAAACCCACGTGACGTTAAAGTACTTCTGGCTAAAGAGATCATTGCTCGTTTCCACAGTGAAGCAGATGCTGATGCAGCAGAGCAAGAGTTCGTTAACCGCTTTGCTAAAAACCAAGTGCCAGATGATATGCCTGAGTTCGAATTCGAAGCAGGCCTACCAATCGCTAACGTTCTAAAAGAAGCGGGCCTAGTAAACTCGACTTCTGATGCGATGCGTATGATCAAGCAGGGTGCTGCTAAGATCGAAGGCGAGAAAGTTGAAGACAACAAACTGGTACCTGAAGCTGGTACTGCAGTTTACCAAGTTGGTAAGCGTAAGTTTGCTCGTATTACTATTAAGTAATAACGCACATCAATGATTGAATAAAAGGCATCTACGGATGTCTTTTTTATTGACACAAAGTTGACGAAGAATTTTTTACAGGGTTGCTACACTATGCGCGCTGTCGAGCTGACAGTAATTTTGGAGACTTTTATGAACAATACCGACCATCCTCCTAGTTTGAATGGAGAAGAATAACCTGTCTCGGTATTGATCTATTGTCCTGCCGTTCAGGTAGGGTATCTTTGCTTTCCCTCATTCTTTTCCACACTCTAGATTCTAACAAGTAGACACATCAGTACTTTAAGCTCTTGGTGCGCTTAGATATATGCTGAGCTATAGAATTATACGCTCTTGGTATGCACCGTTTTATGCTCTTGAAGTATTCGCTATAGGCTACTTGTTTTGATGGTCGTTACCTTTGCCAATCGGGAGATTCGCCATGACGGTAATGAACAACACTTTTTTATCTATTGAAGCTCTGTACTCAGAGCAAGACATCCAAGCTGTATCGAATGCATTTCAGCAATATGGGCGTGAACAGCAGGTCAGGCTTCTGAACTGTATGCCGCTTGAAGATGCAGTAATTGTATTAGGGCAATGCTCTCTAAGTACTATTCAAGCTCTACTGAGTGAGTTAGAGGAGCAAGGCTTTGAAAAGCGCTCGCGACATCTAGCTCACCAACTAGGGCTAATCTATTCAGAGGTTGAGCCTCAACAGGGTTACCTTTCTACTGGTGTATTAAGCCATGTTAGACAGCGCATTGGTTGGATTATTGCGCTAGCACTGCTAGGTATCGTTTCTGGACTTATCATCGCTCAGTACGAAGATATCCTTAGCCAATTAGTACTTCTGGCTATCTATATGCCAGTCATCGCTGCAGCTGGTGGTAACACGGGAACACAAGCTGCCACTCTGGTGATTAGAGCCTTAGCCACTGGTGAATTGAAGAAGAGCCAGTGGGCCAATGTTCTATGGAAAGAGTTTAGAGTAGCTATTTGCTTAGCACTGGCGATTGCCGCGGTAATGATTGGACGTATTTTGCTGTTCAGTGAAAATCAATCCACCGGTGGTTATGACATCAATATGATTGCCTTTGCTATCGCTGTTGCTCTGTTTATTCAGGTGACAATATCGACGGTTCTTGGTGGCGGGTTGCCTATCGTAGCTCGTTTGTTCAAGTTGGACCCCGCGGTGTTGGTGAGCCCGGTATTAGCGTCAATAGTCGACATCTCAGGGATGTGGATCTATTTCACCGTCGTAAATGCGTTTTTAGGCATAGCCTAGTGCTTGTTAAATAGTAACAGCACTTCGAAAATAAAAATGGCGCTGAAGATTTAAGATCTTCAGCGCCATTTTTTATTGCGTCATAAACCGCTTACAACAAACGGTTCGTTATTTGGACTGGCTCTGTGTTTGACCGTATTCAACCACATCTTTATAAAAAGCACGTTCAAACTGCGTAATCGGTGCTTCCACTGGTTTGTCTGGGTCTTGCTCTTCAGGGAAGTAGTCACGAACAAATTGTACGAACAGAGAACTTGGCTTCCCTGACTCATCTAAACCATATCCCGCCATATTGTAGGTTCCGTACAAAGAACCACTCTTAGCTATGATGTTGCCCTGAATCGGTGCCTTCCTCATGCTTTGTCGGTACTTAAGCGTTCCATTTATACCTGATGTTGGCATGGCATTGATTAGGTTGAGCTGTGAATCGTTTTCCCAGATATAACGAAGCACTTTAGCCATGGTCTGAGATCTCATTCGGTTGTTTCTAGATAAACCAGAACCATCAACGAGCTGCGCTTTGCTGAGGTCGATATTCGCGTTGGTCAGCAGTATCTGTTTTATTGCTTCAGTGCCGTTATTGAAACTGCCCGGCTGCACATAAAACCTTGCTCCCAAGGTTTTGGTTAGGTTGTCTGCGATCAGGTTATCTGATTTCTTGAGCATGGTATTTAGCAGTTCTGGAAGTTTAGCTGAGTGATGACTAGCCACTAATGTCGTTTTGTTTGTGCCTTCTTTAGCCCCAATGATCACATCACCCTTTACTTGCATTTTTAGCTCTTTAAGTAGTGAGTTAACCACTTGAGAGGTGTAAAGTTCAGGATTTTGAATGGCGAACTTTAGTGGCAGTGGCTTTTTGCGTTCTACCAAGCAGCCAGATAGCTTGTAAGCGTTATTTGGCGTGGTAATGAGCTCTAAGTCGCATTGGGTGGCTTTTTGCCCTGAACGCGTCACGGTGGTTGCATTGGTCGTCACGTCTATTGGGTAATGGGCTGGAATATAGACGCGGGTGCTGCCGTTATCCTTTGTATAAATAGAGGCTTGTGCGCAGTTGCTGTCTAAGGTCATTGCACTAGAAGGCGCGCTGTAACAAACGCCTAGAATGTCCCAAGGCCACCCCACCGCTCTTTGATAGCCTGTATAAGCCGTGTTATCCAGGTATAAGTTACCCTTGATGGTTCTGGATTGAGACTTAGCGTACTGAGCTAACAGGCTTTTTAGTTGTTCACGTTGTAGTGTTGGGTCACCGCTAAATGAAACGATCGAATCATTGCCAGAACGGACAATGCTAGTGGTGTAATCAAAGTTGTCTCCCAGCTCTAATTTAGCCGCTAAAGCCGTCACCAGTTTTAACGTGCTGGCTGGTGGATAAAAATCATCGCTATGGGCATTAAGCTCGCTCGAATCATCACTCAACGATTTGAGGAGCACACTCGTACTACTACCATCGGGCAGTGTATCAAGAGGGGCGTATGAGAAAGCGTTAATAGAGAAAGCGCTAATGGAAAAACTACATAGCAGTAGTGTGGATAGAAGGCGCATAGAAGGTTGTCTTGGATGGCTGATGTTTTCAGTATACAGATATAAAAAACGCCCGCTAGGGAGCGGGCGTTTTGATTCTCAATTAACTAATTAATCAATTAGATAATCAGAATTAGAAGTCGTAACGTAGACCGATAGCTAGCTCGTCTTCAGCATCAGCTTTAGATGCAGTACCAGTAACTAGCTTATCTGTATCACCAAACTTGTCGCCTTCAGAGATTAGGTTGAAGTTGTACGAGATGTACGTACGGAAGTTCGGTTTGAAGTAGTAAGTTGCATCGATAGCAACGTTATCAGCAGCTGTCTCGTTGTCGAACTCAGCATTGTTGTACGTTAGCGTGAATGCAGTCTTGTCTAGTGTGTATGCTGTTGCGAATTCGTAACCAGTGTAGTCACCGTTCTTCTTCGCTAGCTCACCGTCTGTGAACGTACCAGCAAAGTATAGAGCGTCAGTGCGGTAAGAAGCTGCTAGCATGTATTCGTTTTGCTCGTCTTGATCAGCGTAACCAGCACCTAGCTTAAAGCCAGAGTCGCCGATTGAGTAGATACCAGATAGAGAGTAGCCATCTTTGTTGTTGTCAGCGTAACCGCCATCAACTGCGTCAGTACGATCTGCGAAGCGGTAGCTTGCTTTTACTGCTAGATCTTGGAACTCACCTTTGTATGAAAGCATGTTGTCAGTACGGTCAGCTGCTTTAATTTTGTATGCCGCTGAGTTACCGTGGTAAGACATGATATCGGTGAAGTCTGTGATTACGCCTAGCGCGCCGTCGTTTTTACCGTAAGTTACTTCACCGAAGTTACCGCCGATACCAGCATAAGTGTAACGGTGATCAATATCAGAACCGTTATCTGTAGCTGTAGCTGCAGAATCAGCTGTAGTGTATTCACCTTCGTAGAAACCAACGCCGTATAGGCCATCTTGGATTTCAACTTTGCCTAAGAAGTTTAGACGTACACGAGAGTTGTCTTGTGCTGCGCCATCTTTTAGAGATAGACGAGCTTCCGCACGACCACCGATCTCTAGAGAAGTGCCGTTTGAGCTGTATACAGAAGTACCGTCGATACCACCAGCTTGTTTACCGTCGGCTGCCACTGCGTTAGTAGCAAGAGCTGCAGCAGATACAGCAAGCGCGATCATAGTCTTGTTCATGTTATTATTTCCTAATTACTGTCCATAGAAGTTTTATTAAGGATTTGAATCCTTTTGTGTATTGCCTGTATTAATCGAGCTTCACAACCGTAATTAGAACGAAGCCTGATAAATGCCAATGCAATCCATGGGTTACTTTTTACCTCCAAAGTTCCATAGCTGGTTAGTAAAATGATATAAAACTAAAAAGTGAACACTGTTTTATTATGTTTATTTTTAAATAAGTAATTGTTTTAATTGTGCTTTTATAAAAGTGTGATCCGTGTTTGTTTTGTTTGTTTTTTTGTTTTTTTAGATGTTTGCTCTTTGACTTATAGGTGGGGAGATTATTATTCATTTTTGTAATGTCTGTAATTTAGACCTAGATATAGCTTTTATAACGTAAAGTCGAATAAAGATGATTTAGCCATAAAGTTTGTTTACACTAAGCTAAATTGTTTTGTTTTTATCACCCAATAAGTACTTTGGGTGGATTTATGTTGGTCAAAGAAAGCTTTGGCATAGAGGTAAAAAATGGAAAAGGTTCCAATGACAGTACGTGGCGCTCAGCAGCTACGTGACGAATTAGATCGCCTACTTAAGCTACGTCCTATTATTTCAGCAGCTATTGGTGAAGCACGTGAACTCGGTGACTTGAAAGAGAATGCAGAGTACCACGCTGCTCGTGAAGAGCAGGGTATCTGTGAAGCACAGATTCGCGATATTGAGTACAAGCTATCGTTAGCTCAGATCATCGATGTAACTCAGATGGATAACACGGGTAAGATTATCTTCGGTACGACAGTGACTTTGATCGATGTAGATACGGATGAAGAATTCCGCTATCAGATCGTTTCTGAAGATGAAGCTGACATCAAAACGGGTCGCATTTCTGTGAAATCACCCATTGCTCGCGGTCTTATAGGTAAGATGGAAGGCGACGAGGTTCTTATCTCTACACCTGGTGGCGATAAAGATTTCGAAATCGACAAAGTAGAATATATCTAATTAAATTTTCTTTGTTTCTGATAAGTAAAAAGGTCGCTTAATGCGACCTTTTTGTTTCTCACGCTACACAAAAAGATAAGTACTTAGGCTTTATCTTAGTCAAGTTAGCTTATATTAAGCTAACTTATTTACGTGGAATCTCGACTTTACGTGCTTCTGACTGACGGAATAGTACTAGAACTTTACCGATAGTCTGTACTTTCTCTGCTTTAGTTTCACGTACAATTGCATCGATAATCAGTTGCTTAGTCTCACGGTCTTCTGATGCCACTTTAATTTTGATCAGTTCGTGGTGGTCTAGAGCTAATTCGATTTCCGCTAGAACAGCTTCAGTAAGTCCATTTGCGCCCATTAGCACAACAGGTTTTAAACTGTGGGCTAGGCCCTTTAGATGCTGCTTTTGTTTGGTACTTAGGTTCATTACGCGGCCAATTTTCTTTACTATTAGGGTTGAAAAAACCTATTTTAACGCCATCTAAAGCTGAAGACTATAATTTATTCAGCAATTTGTACTTTCCTCCAATTTAGGTATCCAATGAGCAAACAGAAACACTCGGCCAGTTCAGGCCGTTGGTTGAAGGAACACTTCGACGACAAGTACGCAAATGAAGCAAGAAAGAAAGGCTATCGTTCGCGTGCTTATTTCAAAATGGAAGAGATTCAAACAAAAGACAAATTGCTGTCTCCAGGGATGACCGTTGTGGATTTAGGTGCAGCGCCTGGTGGTTGGTCTCAATATGCTGCTAAGATTGTTGGAGACAACGGACAAATCATTGCGTGTGACTTGTTACCAATGGATCCGATTGCTGGTGTTAGCTTTTTACAAGGCGATTTTCGTGAAGACGCTGTTCTTGAAGCCTTGTTGGAGCGTATACAACCAGACATGGTTGACGTTGTGATGTCAGATATGGCACCTAATATAGCAGGCAACAATTCTGTGGATCAGCCAAGAGCTATGTATTTAGTTGAATTAGCTTTGGATATGTGTCGACAAGTTCTAGCTACCAATGGTAGTTTTGTTGTAAAAGTATTCCAAGGCGAAGGGTTTGACCAATACGTTAAGGACGTCCGTGAGATGTTTAAAACAGTAAAAGTTAGAAAACCCGACTCTTCACGAGCTCGGTCTCGTGAAGTGTTTATCGTAGCCACTGGTTACAAAGGTTAACGATTCTCTTCCAAGAGTGAGAGTTAACAACATGGCTACAGGTTACAAACTGTAGTACCCTACCTTTAATTACAATTAGTTATCGAGAGGCTTACACCTTGAGTGACATGGCAAAAAATTTAATTCTGTGGCTTGTTATCGCGGTAGTGTTGATGTCGGTTTTCCAGAGCTTTGGCCCTGGGGAAAGTAACGGCAGAGCAGTAGATTACACCACGTTTGTACAGGAAGTTGGCCAAGGCCAGATTCAAGACGCACAGTTCAATAACAGCGAAATCACTTTCACTCGTCGTGGTGGTGGTTCTAAGTATGTAACTTACATGCCTGTTTATGATCAAAAGCTACTTGATGACTTAATTAATCAAAATGTAAAAGTTCAGGGTACACCACCTGAAGAGCAGAGCCTGCTTGGCACTATCTTCATCTCTTGGTTCCCAATGATCTTACTGATTGGTGTATGGATTTTCTTCATGCGTCAAATGCAAGGCGGCGGCGGCGGTAAAGGCGCGATGTCTTTCGGTAAGAGCAAAGCTCGCATGATGAGCGAAGAACAAATCAAAACGATGTTTGCTGATGTTGCTGGTTGTGACGAAGCAAAAGAAGACGTGAAAGAGCTTGTGGATTATCTTCGTGACCCAAGCCGCTTCCAGAAATTAGGTGGTAAGATCCCTACAGGTATCCTGTTGGTTGGTCCTCCTGGTACGGGTAAAACATTGCTTGCAAAAGCGATTGCCGGTGAAGCGAAAGTACCGTTCTTTACTATCTCTGGTTCTGACTTCGTTGAAATGTTTGTTGGTGTTGGTGCATCTCGTGTGCGTGACATGTTCGAACAAGCGAAGAAAGCTGCACCTTGTATCATCTTTATCGATGAGATCGATGCGGTAGGTCGCCAACGTGGCGCCGGTGTTGGTGGTGGTCACGATGAACGTGAACAAACACTTAACCAAATGCTAGTTGAGATGGATGGTTTCGAAGGTAACGAAGGTATTATTGTTATCGCTGCGACTAACCGTCCAGACGTACTAGACCCTGCATTACTTCGTCCTGGTCGTTTTGACCGTCAAGTTGTAGTTGGTTTACCAGATGTACGTGGTCGTGAACAGATTCTTAAAGTGCACATGCGTAAAGTGCCACTATCAGGCGATGTCGAACCATCTCTGATCGCTCGTGGTACACCAGGCTTCTCTGGTGCAGATCTTGCGAACCTTGTGAACGAAGCGGCTCTATTTGCTGCTCGTGGTAACAAGCGCAATGTATCTATGGTTGAGTTTGAACTTGCTAAAGATAAAATCATGATGGGTGCTGAGCGCCGTTCAATGGTGATGTCTGAAGAAGTGAAAGAGTCAACGGCTTACCACGAAGCAGGTCACGCGATTGTTGGTCGCTTGGTACCTGAACACGATCCCGTGTACAAGGTGTCAATCATTCCACGTGGTCGTGCGCTTGGTGTGACGATGTACTTACCTGAGCAAGACCGCGTAAGCATGTCTCGTCAGCATCTAGAATCAATGATCTCTAGTTTGTACGGTGGTCGTCTTGCTGAAGAACTTATCTATGGTAAAGACAAAGTGTCAACTGGTGCGTCTAACGATATTGAACGTGCAACTGATATTGCTCGCAAGATGGTAACGCAGTGGGGCTTCTCTGAGAAACTTGGTCCTCTTCTTTACGCAGAAGAAGAAGGTGAAGTTTTCTTAGGTCGCGGCATGAGCCAAGCGAAACATGTTTCTGACGATACTACTAAGCTGATCGATGAAGAAATTCGTATTCTAATCGACCGCAACTATGCTCGTGCGAAGCAAATTCTTGAAGAGAACATGGATATCATGCACTCGATGAAAGATGCGCTAATGAAGTTTGAAACGATCGATGCGGGTCAGATTGATGACTTGATGGAACGTAAAGACGACATTCGTGAGCCAGCCGGTTGGGGTGACCAGTCGAAAGCAGAACCTGCAAAGGAAGAAGCTAAACCTGAAGCTAAATCAGAAGAAGCTGTCGCTGAACCAAAAGCTGAAGAGTCGAAAGTTGAAGAAGTTAAATCTGAAACAGATGATGCTCAAAACAAAGATTCTTAATCGCTAAGTTATAAATTAAAACCCTGAGCACGCTCAGGGTTTTTCTGTTTATAGCCCAAGATGTTTTTACCTTTTAAGACCTGCCTTTCATGATATTAAAAGCACACAACAAAACACTCGTTTTAGACCGCCCACATGTGATGGGTATTCTCAATGTCACGCCTGACTCTTTCTCTGATGGCGGAAAATTTAACTCATTAGATAATGCCTTACTGCAAGCAGAGCGAATGATTCAAGCTGGTGTTAGCATTATTGATATAGGTGGTGAATCAACTCGCCCGGGAGCACCTGATGTATCTTTAGAAGAAGAACTCGCTCGCGTTATCCCTGCCATTAAAGCGATTCGTGCCAAGTTTGATGTGTGGATCTCTATTGATACCAGTAAAGCTGAAGTGATGCGCCAAGCCGTTGAAGCGGGCGCTGATTTGATCAATGATGTGCGCGCTTTGCAAGAGCCGGGAGCTCTAGAAGCCGCTGCCGATGCTAATGTACCAGTTTGTCTGATGCACATGAAAGGTCAGCCGAGAACCATGCAAACTAACCCAAGTTATGATGATGTTCTTCAGGATGTAGAGGCATTCTTGCAAGAAAGGGTAGAAGCTTGTGAGGCGGTTGGTATTTCAAAAGTGCAGTTGATTCTTGATCCAGGCTTCGGTTTTGGTAAAACCATCGAACACAATTACCACCTATTAGCGCATCTTGAAAAGTTTCATTCGTTAGGCTTACCTGTTTTAGCTGGGATGTCGAGAAAATCGATGATCTTTAAGCTATTAGACAAAGCCCCAGCTGACTGCATGGTCGCTAGCGTCACTTGCGCCACTATCGCAGCAATGAAAGGTGCACAAATTATTCGCGTTCACGATGTGGAAGATACATTGGAAGCGATGAAGATAATTGAAGTGATGAATAACAATCACTAATCATAATTAAGGAAAATCAATATGTCTGATAAAAGACGTTACTTCGGCACAGATGGTGTGCGTGGCAAAGTTGGCCAGTACCCGATTACACCTGATTTTGTTCTGAAGCTTGGTTGGGCTGCGGGGCGTGTTCTTGCGAAACAAGGCACAAAGAAAGTCATCATTGGTAAAGATACTCGTATCTCTGGCTACATGCTTGAGTCTGCGTTAGAGGCTGGCCTCGCTGCTGCGGGTCTTCAGGCTACTTTTACTGGCCCAATGCCAACACCAGCTGTGGCTTATCTTACACAAACATTCCGTGCTGAAGCGGGCATTGTTATCTCTGCATCGCACAACCCATACTACGATAACGGTATCAAGTTCTTCTCTTCTGAGGGAACAAAACTACCGGACGATATCGAGTTGGCGATTGAAGTTGAACTGGATAAAGACATTGAATGTGTTGATTCTTCTGATCTAGGCAAAGCAGTACGTTTAAGCGATGCCGCTGGCCGTTACATCGAGTTCTGTAAAAGTACGTTCCCACATAAAATGACACTAGCTGGCATGAAGATCGTTATCGATTGTGCCCATGGTGCCACTTACCACATTGCGCCTGCTGTATTTAAAGAGCTAGGAGCAGAGGTTGTTGCGATTGGTGTTGAGCCAAACGGTACTAACATCAATCACGAAGTCGGTGCGACGGATGTGCGTGCTCTGCAAGCAAAAGTGCTTGAAGAAAAAGCGGCATTAGGTCTTGGCTTTGATGGTGACGGCGACCGTATCATCATGGTTGACGAGCTAGGCAACAAAGTTGATGGTGACCAAATCGCTTACATCATTGCACGCGATGCACTGCGTCGTGGTGAGTTGAAAGGTGGTGTTGTTGGTACACTAATGACCAACCTTGGTATGGAAAATGGCCTTAAGCAGCTAGGTATTCCGTTTGTTCGTGCTGCAGTTGGTGACCGTTACGTAATGGAGCAACTTCTTGCTAAAGGCTGGAAGATTGGTGCAGAGAACTCGGGTCACGTTATCCTATTAGATAAAGTAACGACGGGTGATGCAATTGTTGCTGCTCTGCAAGTCTTGGCTTCAGTTGTTGATAGCGAAATGACTCTGAATGAGCTGTCTCAAGGCATGACGTTGTACCCTCAAATTCTAGAAAACGTTCGTTTCAGTGGAGACTCAAACCCACTAGAAGCAGAAGCGGTAAAAGCAGCGGTTGTTGAAGTAGAAGCTGAGCTTGGCGAGAAAGGTCGTGTGCTATTACGTAAGTCTGGTACCGAGCCATTGCTGCGTGTGATGGTTGAAGGCGAAGATGCTGAACTTGTTCAAGCGTCTGCACTTAAGATTGCTGATGCAGTAAAAGCAAACTGCTAATTTAACCTTTAACTTAACCGGCGCAATGAATAGCGCCTGTGATTAGAAGTGACTGACCTATATAACGGTCAAGAGATATAATGGTAAAAAGAGACATAAATGAGTTTTGTGTCGCTT
This sequence comes from Vibrio sp. Isolate32, assembly GCF_022397955.1. Classification (GTDB taxonomy): domain Bacteria; phylum Pseudomonadota; class Gammaproteobacteria; order Enterobacterales; family Vibrionaceae; genus Vibrio. Next base: position 69,405 of record NZ_JAKEUQ010000013.1, read on the forward strand.
TTGACCTTTTTTTGACCATTCACTTGGTAAAGGCTTATTTTTTAGCAAATTCTCCTTGTCAGTCATCGTCGCATTCGCTAGTATTGCTCGGCCTTCAGTTAGGAGGTCGCTAGCCTTGTTCTTAAAAATAGTTTTTTGAACGGCGCTGGCTCAACAATTAGGAACATAGGTGGAAAAATGTTTACAGTTCTACTTGTGATTTACCTGTTGGCAGCGCTTGGTGTAATTGGCCTAGTGTTGATTCAACAAGGTAAAGGCGCAGATATGGGAGCCTCTTTCGGTGCTGGCGCTTCAAACACTGTGTTTGGTGCTGGTGGCTCAGGAAATTTCCTTACCCGAATGACTGCAATTTTTGCAACTACATTTTTTATCCTTAGCTTAGTGCTTGGTAATATGTCTACACATAAAACTGAGTCACAATGGATTGACCCGACTCAAGGTCAGGTAATTCAACAAGCTGACGATGCAGTGAGTGAAGTTCCGGCGCAAGGCGACGAAATTCCGCAATAATCTGTAAAGATTTGATGCCGAGATGGTGAAATTGGTAGACACGCTAGCATGAGGTGCTAGTGCCTTAGGGTGTGAGGGTTCGAGTCCCTCTCTCGGCACCATGTTTACAAACTTGTAAAACATCTTGTTGGGCGTATAATGCTCACAAGTCGGACGCGGGATGGAGCAGTTTGGTAGCTCGTCGGGCTCATAACCCGAAGGTCGTCGGTTCAAATCCGGCTCCCGCAACCAATTCCAATGCTATTATATAGCTTGTATTGGTAGCAAGTTTGCACAGTGTGAACCTCACTGTGAGTTAAGTGCGATATCGAATGTGATGGCACTTAACATATAAGGGTCCAGCAACAAAAACCCCGGCTTATACGGGGTTTTTTGTTATCTAAGCATTTATAAATGCGTTTAGATAATGTTTGCTTGGAATTTAAATTGGGCTTTGAGCCCTTTTTTTGTTTCTGGAGTGGTTAAATGACTGGTTTAGAAAGACAACTTACTGAAATGCTTGACGCTCCAGTAGCAGCATCAGGTTATGAGTTAGTTGGATTAGAATTTATTCGTGCTGGTGAGCACTCAACGCTACGTATTTACATCGATTCACCAAATGGTATCAATGTAGATGATTGCGCTGAAGTTAGTCACCAAGTAAGTGCCGTAATGGACGTTGAAGATCCAATTTCAGTGGCTTATAACCTTGAAGTTTCTTCACCAGGTTTAGAGAGACCACTGTTCAAAGCAGAGCATTACCAACAATTTATTGGTCACGAGGTAAGCATCGTTTTGAAAATGGCTGTCGGCAACCGTCGTAAGTGGAAAGGTGATATCCAATCTATCGAAGGCGAGACAGTGAAAGTATTGGTTGAAGGACAAGAAGAAGAATTCGTCCTGAGCAATATTGCGAAAGCTAACCTGATCCCTAAATTTTAGTTCTCCTAGAGAGAAGAGCTTAAGAGGCTAGATTAATGAACAAAGAAATTTTGGCGGTAGTAGAAGCTGTTTCTAATGAGAAAGCAGTTCCTCGTGAGCGTATTTTTGAAGCGCTTGAAATCGCGCTTGCAACGGCAACAAAAAAGAAAAGCGAACTAGAAATTGAAGTTCGTGTTGAAATCGACCGTAAAACGGGTGATTTCGAAACTTTCCGTCGTTGGGAAGCTGTTGAGGAAGTTGAATTCCCAACAAAAGAAATCTCTATTGAAGCTGCAAAGTACGATGATCCAGAGATCGAACTTGGTGGTTTCATCGAAGATGATATCGAATCAGTGACGTTTGACCGTATTACGACTCAAACGGCTAAGCAAGTTATCGTACAGAAAGTACGTGAAGCAGAACGCGCTCAAATCGTTGAACAGTTTATTGACAACGAAGGCGAGCTAGTAACTGGCGCAGTTAAGAAAGTTAACCGTGACACTATTATCCTAGACCTAGGTAATAACGCTGAAGCAGTAATCCTTCGTGATGACCAACTTCCTCGTGAAAACTTCCGTCCAGGTGACCGTGTTCGTGGTCTTCTTTACGCAGTTAAACCAGAAGCTCGCGGTTTCCAGCTTTTCGTTACTCGTTCGAAGCCAGAAATGCTAGCTGAACTATTCCGTGTAGAAGTACCTGAGATTGGCGAAGAACTAATTGAACTTAAAGGTGCTGCACGTGACGCTGGTTCTCGTGCTAAAATCGCTGTGAAAACAAACGACAAACGTATTGACCCAGTTGGTGCGTGTGTTGGTATGCGTGGTGCACGTGTACAAGCTGTTTCTAACGACCTTGGCGGCGAGCGTATCGATATCGTTCTTTGGGATGATAACCCGGCGCAATTCGTAATCAACGCAATGGCTCCTGCTGATGTTGCTTCAATCATCGTTGATGAAGATGCACACTCTATGGATATCGCTGTTGAAGCGGATAACCTAGCACAAGCGATTGGCCGTAGCGGTCAAAACGTACGTCTAGCTTCTCAACTAACTGGTTGGGAACTGAACGTAATGACTGTTGCTGATCTTGAGAAGAAGCACCAAGAAGAAGCTGTTGCTTCTATTGAAAACTTCATGAAGCACCTAGACATCGAAGAAGACTTTGCTCAAATGCTTGTTGAAGAAGGCTTCTCAACACTTGAAGAAGTAGCTTACGTTCCTGTGAACGAGCTTCTTGAAGTTGATGGTCTAGACGAAGGTATCGTTGAAGAACTACGTAACCGCGCAAAAGACGCACTGACCACTCTAGCGCTAGCGAAAGAAGAGACTTTCGACGGTGTTGAGCCTGCTGAAGACTTACTTGCACTTGAAGGTCTTGAGCGCGAAATGGCTTACAAGCTAGCAGCAAAAGGCGTTGCGACATTGGAAGACCTAGCTGACCAAGGCGTTGATGAACTAGAAGGCATCGAAGACCTAACTGCAGAGCGTGCAGGCGAGCTAATTATGGCTGCGCGTAACATCTGTTGGTTCGGCGACGAAGAATAATTCAGCAAGGAGAGAAAGCGGTATGACACAATTAACAGTTAAAGCACTGAGTGAAGAGATTGGTACGCCAGTTGACCGCTTAATTGAACAACTTGCTGATGCAGGCATGAAGAAATCAGGGTCGGATCAAGTAACTGATTCAGAGAAGCAAACATTGCTAACGCACCTTAAAAAGGAGCACGGTGATACTTCTGGTGAAACAGAGCCGACTCGTTTAACTCTTCAACGCAAGACCCGCAGCACGCTAAGTGTTGCCGCTGGAGGCGGTAAGAGTAAGGATGTTCAAGTAGAGGTACGTAAAAAACGTACTTACGTGAAGCGCAGCACTATTGAAGATGAAGCGAAACGTGAAGCTGAGGAAGCGGCTAATCGTGAAGCGGAAGAGAAAGCACAACGCGATGCTGAAGAGCAAGCGAAACGTGATGCTGCAGAGAAAGCACAGCGCGAAGCCGAAGAAAAAGTAACACGTGAAGCGGATGCAAAACGTGAAGCTGAAGAGAAGGCTCAACGCGCACAAGCTGAAAAGGCTAAAAAAGAAATGAATTCAAAAAATGCAGACGCTAACGCAAAAGCGAAAAAAGAAGCGGATGAACTTAAAGCTCGTCAAGAGCAAGAAGCAACTCGTAAAGCAGAAGCTGAAGCAGCTAAGCTTGTTGAGGAAGCTCGTAAGTTAGCAGAGGAGAACCAAGAACGTTGGTCTGAAGAAGAGAAGAAGAAGAAAGAGCAAGAGAAATCTGCGGATTACCATGTGACTACTTCTACTTACGCTCGTGAAGCTGAAGATGCGGCAGATAAGAAAGATGAGAAAGCACCTCGTCGTCGCAAGAAGAAAGCAGCTCCTGCTAACCAACCTGCAAACAACCGTGGTGGTCGTAACCAACGTGGTCGTGGCGGTAAAGGTAAGCTTGCTAAACCAACTTCAATGCAGCAAGGCTTCGATAAGTCAGCGACTGTTGCTAAATCTGATGTTGCTATCGGCGAGACTATCGTTGTTTCTGAACTGGCTAGCAAAATGTCAGTTAAAGCAACTGAAGTTATCAAAGTAATGATGAAGATGGGCGCTATGGCGACTATCAACCAAGTGATCGACCAAGAAACAGCACAACTTGTTGCTGAAGAAATGGGTCACAAGGTAATCCTACGTAAAGAAAACGAACTCGAAGAAGCAGTACTAGCTGACCGTGATAGCGATGCTATCGCTGAAGGTCGTGCTCCTGTTGTTACTATCATGGGTCACGTTGACCACGGTAAAACTTCAACACTTGACTACATTCGTAAAGCACACGTTGCTTCTGGCGAAGCTGGCGGTATCACGCAGCACATTGGTGCTTACCACGTAGATACTGACAACGGTATGATCACTTTCCTTGATACTCCTGGACACGCGGCATTTACTGCTATGCGTGCTCGTGGTGCTCAAGCGACAGATATCGTTGTACTTGTAGTTGCAGCAGACGATGGCGTAATGCCACAAACAATCGAAGCAATCCAGCACGCGAAAGCGGCAGGCGTTCCTCTGATTGTTGCTGTGAACAAGATCGATAAAGAGGGTGCAAACCCAGACAACGTTAAGAATGAGCTAGCTCAATACGACGTTATCCCTGAAGAATGGGGCGGCGAGAACATCTTCGTTCACATCTCTGCAAAACAGGGTACAAACATCGATGGTCTTCTAGAAGCAATCCTTCTTCAGTCTGAAGTTCTTGAGCTTACAGCGGTTAAACAAGGCATGGCGTCTGGTGTTGTTGTTGAATCTCGTCTTGATAAAGGCCGCGGTCCAGTTGCAACTGTACTAGTACAGTCTGGTACTCTAAACAAAGGCGACATCGTTCTTTGTGGTCAAGAGTACGGCCGTGTTCGTGCTATGCGCGATGAGAACGGCAGAGACATCGAAACTGCAGGTCCATCTATTCCTGTAGAAATTCTAGGTCTTTCTGGTGTACCTGCATCAGGTGACGAAGCGACTGTTGTACGTGATGAGCGTAAAGCACGTGAAGTTGCGAACTACCGTCAAGGTAAATTCCGTGATGTTAAACTAGCTCGCCAACAAAAAGCGAAACTAGAGAACATGTTCGCGAACATGACGGCTGGTGAAGTTGCTGAACTTAACGTTGTACTTAAAGCTGACGTTCAAGGTTCTGTAGAAGCGATTGCTGACTCTCTACTGAAACTGTCAACTGACGAAGTTAAAGTGAACATCGTAGGTTCTGGTGTTGGTGGTATTACTGAAACTGATGCAACTCTTGCAGCAGCTTCTAACGCTATCATCCTTGGTTTCAACGTTCGTGCTGACGCAACTGCGCGTAACACGGTTCAGAACGAAAACCTAGATCTACGTTACTACTCAATCATTTACCAATTGATTGACGAAGTTAAACAGGCGATGGGCGGTATGCTTGCTCCTGAATTCCGTCAAGAGATCATTGGTCTTGCACAAGTTCGTGACGTATTTAAGTCGCCTAAACTTGGTGCAATCGCTGGTTGTATCGTTACTGAAGGTACGATTAAGCGTAGCAACCCAATCCGTGTACTTCGTGAAAACGTTGTTATCTACGAAGGTGAACTAGAGTCACTTCGTCGCTTTAAAGATGACGTTCAAGAAGTTAAGAACGGTTACGAGTGTGGTGTCGGCGTTAAGAACTACAACGACGTTCGCGTTGGTGACCAGATCGAAGTATTCGAAATCGTTGAGGTTAAACGTACTCTAGACTAATCAGTCTGTACGACTCGACATATTGACTAAGGTTACTAACATTACTAGTGAAGGTAATAAGTAATCGGTTGTTGAATACACCATGGGGGGCTGGTAATTACCAAGCCCCCCATCTTTCTAAGTGAGAAAAGAAAATGTCAAAAGAATTTAGCCGCACACAACGTGTGTCTCAGCAGCTTCAAAAAGAGCTTGCTCTTATCCTACAACGTGAGGTTCGTGACTCACGTATTGGTATGGTAACTATCTCAGACGTAGAAGTGTCTCGTGACCTTGCATACGCAAAAGTGTTCGTGACTTTTCTATGTGTTGGTGAGCAAACACCTGAATCATGTCTTAAAGCTCTTAAAGAGCATGAAGTGCCAGTTCGTATGGCTCTTGGTAAGCGTATTCGCCACCGCCTAACGCCTGAAGTTCGTTTTACTTATGACAACACATTAGTAGAAGGCATGCGTATGTCTAACCTAGTAAGTGAAGTTCTGAATGATGACAAGCGTAAGCAAGAAGAAGCTGGCCGCACTGACGAAACTCATTCTAAGGGCGAAGAGTAATGGCTCGCCGTCGTAAAGGTCGCCCTATCAACGGGGTAATTCTATTAGATAAGCCGACTGGCATTTCATCTAATGATGCACTGCAAAAAGTAAAGCGTATTTACTTTGCAGAGAAGGCAGGGCACACCGGTGCTCTGGATCCTCTTGCGACTGGCATGCTGCCAATTTGTCTTGGTGAAGCAACGAAGTTCTCTCAGTTTCTTTTAGATTCTGATAAGCGCTACGTTGTTATTGCTAAGCTTGGTGAGCGTACCAATACTTCTGACTCTGATGGTGAAGTGGTTGAGACACGTGATGTTAACGTGACTCAAGAACAGCTTGAGCGTTGCATTGCGAGCTTCAAGGGTGAAACCGATCAGATACCATCAATGTTTTCGGCATTGAAGTATCAAGGTAAGCCTTTGTACGAATACGCACGTGCCGGTATCGAGGTTCCTCGTGAGTCTCGTAAGATCACTGTGTACTCTATTGAACTGCTTCGCTTTGAAGGCGATGAAGTTGAAATGGAAGTGCATTGTTCGAAAGGCACATACATCCGCACAATTACCGACGATCTTGGTGAAATGCTCGGTTGTGGTGCTCATGTAACCATGCTTCGTCGTACAGGTGTAGCGAAGTACCCATACGAGCGTATGGTGACGTTGGAGCAGTTAAACGAGATCCTAGAGCAAGCACAGGCGCAAGAAATTGCACCGAAAGAGCTGCTTGATCCACTGCTGATGCCAATGGACACTGCCGTTGAAGATTTACCAGAAGTAAACCTGAACGCGGAACTGACTGACCTAGTTCAGCACGGTATGCCAGTTCAGGTTTCTGGTGCGCCAACTGAAGGCACTGTTCGCATGACTAGTGGCGAAGAGAAGCTGTTTGTCGGCGTTGCTCAGATTGCTGAAGATGGCCGAGTTGCACCGAAGCGTTTGGTTGTTTTCAGAGATGAAGAGCCACAAGCGTAGTGCTGAAACCGAATTAGGTATTAGTGTTTAGCCTTGAAAAGCGAATCAATAAAATAGAAAGCGAACGCCTAATATAGGTGGTTCGCTTTTTTCGTTTTCAATGGGTTCGATTGTTATTGCACCAATTGACAAACTTCCCTATAATCCTCGGCTCGCGTAGCGGCTGAATCAGAGATTGGCTGCTACAAATATAAACTTACTCTTATCAGGAGAGAATTATGTCTCTGAATGCAGAAACTAAAGCAGCAATCGTTGCAGAATACGCACAATCTGAAGGCGACACAGGTTCACCAGAAGTACAAGTAGCACTACTTACTGCTTCTATCAACCACCTACAAGGTCACTTCAAAGCGCACAAACACGATCACCACAGCCGTCGTGGTCTACTACGTATGGTTTCTAGCCGTCGTAAGCTTCTTGATTACTTGAAAGGTAAAAACCTTGCTCGTTACCAAGACCTAATCAAGCGTCTAGGCCTACGTCGCTAATAGCGATGTCTGCAAAGACAGTTTGAAGAAAAGGAGCATTTATGCTCCTTTTTTTGTGCCTGTAAGAAAATGCTAGGCCGGATGCTCAGAATATCATCTGGCTTTTTCTGATAGGAAATATCTCTCCTAATAAAAATAGTTTATACTACGCCCGCCTATAGCGTTTTCAACGTTTGGCAATCAACCTCTCAAGAGATTACAGTCACAGATGTCGGCCAATAGGTCGCGACTATTCAAAGGCGGATTTGGTCTTAATTCGGCGTATGAACTCATACAAAGAACATTGTCCTGAGTCCCTTTTCACTAGTCGCGATTGGTAATATCTTGAGTCATTATTCACTTAATCTAAAGTCTGACTTTAGAGCTAAGGATATACAATGTTTGAAAAACCAGTTGTAAAATCGTTCCAGTACGGTAACCACACCGTTACTCTAGAAACGGGCGTAATTGCACGTCAAGCTACTGCTGCTGTAATGGCGACTATGGACGATACATCAGTATTCGTTTCTGTTGTTGCTAAGAAAGAAGCAGTTGCAGGTCAAGACTTCTTCCCTCTAACAGTAAACTACCAAGAGCGTACATACGCTGCGGGTAAAATCCCTGGTGGTTTCTTCAAGCGTGAAGGTCGTCCTTCTGAAGGCGAAACACTAACAGCTCGTCTGATTGACCGTCCAATTCGTCCACTTTTCCCAAGTGCGTTTAAAAACGAAGTTCAAGTTATCGCTACGGTTGTTTCTATCAACCCTGACGTAAACCCAGACATGATCACTATGATCGCAACGTCTGCTGCACTTGCTATCTCTGGTGCTCCATTCAATGGTCCTATCGGTGCTGCACGTGTTGGTCACATCGACGGCGAACTTGTTCTTAACCCATCAAATACTGAGCTTGAAAACTCTAAACTAGACCTAGTTGTGTCTGGTACAGAAGGCGCAGTACTAATGGTTGAATCTGAAGCAGATAACCTGTCTGAAGAAGAAATGCTTTCAGCTGTTGTTTACGGTCACGACCAACAACAAGTTGTAATCAAAGCAATCAACGAGTTTGCTGCTGAAGTAGCAACTCCAGCTTGGAACTGGGAAGCGCCAGCAGTTAACACTGAGCTTAAAGCTCAAGTTGCTGAGCTTGCTGAAACACGTCTATCTGATGCGTACCAGATCACTGAGAAAATGGCTCGTTACGAGCAAGTTGGCGCAATCAAGAACGACGTTGTTGAAGCTCTAATTGCACAAGACGAAAACCTAGATGAGCGCGAAATCCGCGGCATGCTTGGTTCTCTAGAGAAAAACGTAGTACGTAGCCGCATCATCGCTGGCAACCCACGTATCGACGGTCGTGAAAAAGACATGGTTCGTGCGCTAGACGTACGTACTGGTGTTCTTCCACGTACACACGGTTCTTCTCTATTCACTCGTGGTGAAACTCAAGCTCTTGTTACTGCAACGCTTGGTACACAACGTGATGCTCAAATCATCGACAGCCTAATGGGTGAGAAGAAAGACAACTTCCTTCTACACTACAACTTCCCTCCATACTGTGTAGGTGAAACTGGTTTCGTTGGTTCTCCTAAGCGTCGTGAAATTGGTCACGGTAAGCTTGCTAAACGTGGTATCCAAGCAGTAATGCCTTCTGTTGAAGAATTCCCATACACAGTTCGTGTTGTATCGGAAATCACTGAATCTAACGGTTCTTCTTCAATGGCTTCTGTATGTGGTACATCTCTAGCGCTTATGGATGCTGGTGTTCCAATCAAAGCTTCTGTTGCGGGTATCGCAATGGGTCTTGTTAAAGAAGGCGATGATTTCGTTGTTCTTTCTGACATCCTTGGCGACGAAGATCACCTAGGTGACATGGACTTTAAAGTAGCAGGTACTAACGCTGGTATCACTGCACTTCAAATGGACATCAAGATCGAAGGCATCACTAAAGAGATCATGCAAATTGCTCTTAACCAAGCGCAAGGTGCACGTAAGCACATCCTTTCTGTAATGGATGAAGCTATCTCTGGTGCTCGTGAAGATATCTCTGAATTCGCTCCACGTATCCACACAATGAAAATCAGCTCTGATAAGATCAAAGATGTTATCGGTAAAGGCGGCGCAGTTATCCGTGCTCTTTGTGAAGAAACAGGTACTACAATCGAAATCGAAGACGATGGCACAATCAAGATTGCTGCTACTGAAGGCGCAGCTGCTAAAGAAGCTATCCGTCGTATCGAAGAGATCACAGCTGAAGTTGAAGTTGGCCGCATTTACCAAGGTAAAGTTGCTCGTCTAGCTGACTTCGGTGCATTCGTAACTATCCTTCCAGGTAAAGATGGTCTAGTACACATCTCTCAAATCGCTGACAAGCGCGTTGAAAAAGTGTCTGACTACCTAACTGAAGGTCAAGAAGTACCAGTTAAGGTTCTTGAAATTGACCGTCAAGGCCGTGTACGTCTAAGCATAAAAGAAGCAGTTGAAACGCCAGTTGAAGGCGAAGCACCTGCTGCTGAGTAATTCTCTGTGTGTCGATGGTGATATCGCTTTTTAGTGATTTCTAACCTATCGTCAACAAAGCATGTTATAAAGGGGAGCATATCGCTCCCCTTTTTTATTGCGGTCATAACAGGAGTAATTATTTGTGAAATGGTTTCAAACCGCGAGTATGTGTTTACTGCTTGTACTAACAGGTTGTGCGACAACATCAGATAACGCCTCACGTTGGGTTTATCCACCGATGGCTGTGCCACTGCAACCAAGTGTTCAGCAAGAAGTTCAAATTGCACGTCTTAGTCAGTTATTACAGCGCCCAGATTTGAACGATGAAGTTCGAGCTAAGATGCTGTTTGAACGCGGTAACTACTACGACAGTGTTGGCCTGCGTGATTTAGCACGTCTTGATTTCAACCAATCTCTTTCATTGAACCCTGCTCAGCCTGATATCTTCAATCTTTTGGGTGTTTATTTTACGCAGGTAGGGGAGTTTGATGCGGCTTATGAATCTTTTGATTCTACGTTAGAGCTTGATCCTGCAAACTCTTACGCAGAAAGAAACCGCTCTATCGCGCTTTACTATGGCGAACGTTACGACTTAGCCAATGAAGAGATGATGAAGCACTATGCCGATGATCCTAGCGATCCGTTTCGTGCTCTGTGGTTGTACATCATTCAACATGAATTAACGCCAGAACAAGCCAAGCTTGATTTGCAAAAGCGTTACGAGAGCCGTGATGAGCAGTGGGGCTGGGTATTAGTCGCGATTATGCTTGATGACATTACTGAAGAGCAGGCTTTCAAGGCGATCTTAACCGGTACTCGTGATAACACGTTACTTGCGCAGCGCCTAACAGAGACGTACTTCTATCTTGCTAAGCGTTACCACATGAATGGTGACTACGCGAATGCGATCTCTTTGTACAAGTTGTCAGTGTCTTTCAATGTGTATGAATATGTAGAACACCGCTACTCTTTCCTAGAGCTAAGTCGCATCTTTAGCACGCTTAAAGCCGAACATCTGGCACAGTCTAAATTAGCATCCGCTAAACTGGCAGAAGCTGAAGAAGAAGCCAAAGCTAAGTAAACGACATATTATAAACTTAAGAAACCGCTGCCTGTCAGCGGTTTTTTTATGGCCTTTTTTATGCTTCTTTTTTATAAACTGTCCCGTTTTTGATTGCTTTTTATTTAAATAATACTAAAATAGTTAGCTTTGCTAACTAAATATTAATTCTGTGGTTGGAAATCTATGCTGGACCAAAATCTAGAAAAAATTGAACGCTTTGCCTCTAAGATATGGCGAACTCAGGTAAATGAAGAGCCTATTTGTCAATTGAGCTTCAATGAGTATGACTATTTGAAGGTTATTCAAGCATCTCCTGAACCGATACGATTAACTGATCTTGCGATTGAGATGCAAGTCACCAAGCCTTCAGCGACCACTATGGTTCAGAGGCTTGAGAGAAAGGGCCTTGTTGAACGTAAAGCTTCGCTCGAAGATGCGAGGTCTAAGCTAGTAGTACTGACTAATAAAGCAGAAGTGGGGTTGGAAGAAGAAAGTAAGATCTATCAAGTGATGGCACAGATACTGGAAAGTCGTTTGTCTGAGCAAGAGTCTCAACAACTAAACCTATTATTAAGTAAGGCTTTGAAGTAATTAATTTAGATGTTTAGTTAGCTTTGTTAACTAATTTTCGAGTCATATCGTGTTGATATGCGACTCACAAATGAAAGTAGAGTAAGAAATGAGTAACTCAATTAGTCGTCAATTTTGGCGCTACACAATCCCAACCGTGGCGGCGATGCTGGTTAATGGCCTGTACCAAGTAGTGGATGGCATTTTCATTGGCCGGTATGTTGGTGCTGATGGACTCGCGGGGATTAACGTCGCGTGGCCTGTGATTGGTTCGATTCTCGGTATTGGTATGCTAGTGGGCGTAGGTACGGGTGCGCTTGTCTCGATTCGACAGGGTGAAAAAGACACTCAGGGTGCTAAACAGATCCTAGCAACCGGTCTAACCTTGCTACTGGCGATAACGCCGATTGTTTCGGCGTTACTGTATCTGTTTGCCGACAACTTTTTGCTTTGGCAGGGTGCAGAAGGGCGAGTGTATGAGCTTGGTCTGCAATACTTATACATTCTGATTGGTGCCGGTGTCTTCACGCTAGGTTCGATCGCGATGCCGTTTTTACTGCGCAATGATGACAGCCCTAATCTCGCCACCATACTGATGATCGTTGGTGCGGTGATTAATATCGTACTCGATTACCTGTTTATCGCCCTCTATGGTTGGGAGTTGATGGGCGCGGCCTTAGCAACAGCGCTTGCTCAGTTTGTGGTAACGGGTCTTGGCTTGGCTTACTTCTTCTCACATCGAGCAAACCTGCGTTTACGTTGGAGTGAGTTGAGACTGAAGCTCGATGTGATTCCACAAATTTTCGCCATTGGTACATCAAGCTTCTTTATGTACGCTTATGGTTCGATGATGGTGGCGCTGCACAATGCGTTGTTCTCCCAATATGGCGACCAGTTGATGATTGGCTCTTACGCGATTTTGGGCTACATCGTGACGGTTTATTACCTGACTGCGGAAGGTATCGCTAATGGTATGCAACCATTGGTGAGCTACAACCATGGCGCGCGCAACCAAGCGAATATTCGCAAGTTGCTTAAGATTGCGATGTCGAGTTCTGTCTTAATTGGTGTCGCGTTTGTGTTGCTATTGAACGCGTTCCCACGTGAGTTTGTATCAGTATTTAACTCAGACGAACCTCAGCTAGTCGAGTACACAGTGTTGGGTATTCGACTTCACATGTTTGCATTGGCGCTGGATGGCTTCTTGGTAGTAGCAGGAGCTTACTATCAAGCAGTGAACAAGGGCAGCAAGGCGATGTTTGTGACGATAGGTAATATGCTGATCCAACTGCCTTTCTTGTACATTATGCCGAAGTTGTACGGTGTGCCGGGGATCTGGATTGCGTACCCACTGTCTAACATCGCGCTAAGTGTGGTGGTGATGGTAATGCTCTACAAAGATCTAAAGAAGATCGATGCCTCACCGATGGAAACAGCGACAGTATAGGCAGTGTTTCTGAAGGCGAATTAAAAAGGTCTAGCGAATGCTAGACCTTTTTCGTATTTGTGGCTGATTGGCTGAATTCGAAGAACTAGATGTTCTTTACGTCTAAACCTGAAAGTTGATGCCAGTAACCATTACATTGACGGCTTTCAATCTTCATCGGGTGTTGACCTTGCTCGTTAGCTCTGAAGTTATTCATTTCAGAGAAGGTATCGATGCCGAGTGGGCTTAAACGAACCACATCAACCAAGTCGTGCATGTTGGGTAAATCATTCACTAGATTGTAGCAGTAGCCAGATTGGGTCTGGATACCATTAAGGTTGAATACTGATTGGCCTTCTTGGCTTTCTACTTGCAGCCCTGTTGGGTACTTGATACAGCAAGTTTCACAATCGTCTTTAGCTTTGTTCTCTGCGCGAGCGGTAAAGCAGCGTGCTGAGTACGCTAGCGGTAAATAGCCGTGGCTGAACACTTCGACTTCAAACTTGTTACGAATATTGAACTCTTCGCACTGTGTCATTACGTTGCTTAGCCATTCACGAGAAAGCTCAACCGGCATACACCAACGTGTCATACCTTGTTTTAAGAACAGGTTCAGCGTGCGCGCGTTGTAGGTGTTTACTGCAGGGCCAACAACGAATGGTACTTTGCTTTCGCTGGCCAGTTGAATGGCAGACACATCGTTCGCTTCAATGGCAAAGTCACCGTTATCGATGTACTTTTTCATGATGTTGACTTCGCTTGGTGCTTCGAGCAATGCCATAGTCGAGAGTACAACTTGCTTACCGGAAGCAGACAGCTCTTTGGCAATGTCCATCCAGTGTTTCGCTTTCATCTCACGACGCTTTGAACATACGGCTTCACCTAGGTAGATGATGTCGGCAGAGCTTGATTTCGCTTGCTCATAGAAGCTTTCAACGTCTTGTTTTGGCCAAAAATAAAGTAGAGGGCCTAATGCGTATTTCATTGAGTTCTCCATTTGGCTCTATTGCCATTTACGGTGATAAGCGCCAAGCGTGGTTTGTGTTCCTTCAGATACATTCGCCAGTGTCGCATTCCAAGCTTGTTCCACTTGGTATTGTTCAGGGTTCGCTAAATAGCGATCGATAGCAGCGCGCCACGTACGAGTCACTTGTTCTACATAAGCAGGGCTGCGTTGGCGACCTTCAATCTTCACTGAGGCAACATTCGCCGCGAAAAGATCAGGTAACATGGATAGCGTGTTTAGACTGGTTGGCTCTTCAAGTGCGTGGTAGCGCTTACGGTCACCATTGATTTCTGCTTCAAAGCGCCCTTTACACAGCGTTGGGTAACCAGCGTTTTCACCTGCTTCATATTTATCGATAAGGATCTCGTTCAAGCGAGACTCTAGGCCGGTTTCTGTCTCTTGCCAGCGAACGTATTTCGCAGGAGAACAAGCGCCAACGGTATTTGGTGATTCGCCAGTCATGTATGAAGAGAGATAGCAACGACCTTCTGCCATGATACATAAGCTACCAAAAGCGAATACTTCAAGGTCAACGTCAGAAGTGATATTGCGAGAAAGCTGTTTGACCTGATGAATTGACAACACACGCGGCAGTACGACACGCTTAACGTTGAAGTTTTTATGGTAGAAGTCGATCGCAGCGGCATTGGTCGCAGACGCTTGTACTGAAAGATGCAGTTCTAGATCTGGATACTTATTTGCTGCGTACTCAAGCACCGCGATGTCTGCGATGATCAGTGCATCCACACCCAGTGCAGCAGCGTTGTCTACGGCATTAGTCCAACGGTCGAAGCCATTTGGGTGAGCAAATGTGTTTAGGGCAACATGAATTTTCTTGTTGTGGTCATGCACATACTGCACAGCACGATCGAGCTTTTTACCCGCAAAGTTAAGGCCTGCAAAGTGTCGGGCATTGGTATCGTCTTTGAATCCGATATAGACAGCATCCGCACCGCAATCAATGGCGGTTTTCAAAGCAGGTAAGTTACCCGCTGGGCATAAGAGTTCCATTTGCTCACTACCAGTAGAATGTAAGTTGAAGCGAGCATTTTATGAAGAATTGTGAATGACGGAATTGATGTAAGGCAGGTTTAGATGGATAAATCTGCTTTTACTCCGTTTGAGGTACTGACGAGTGGTGGTTTTGTGTATTGCTCTGGCTTTGAAGGAGGCGCGTATTCGAATCGTCTGATCAGTTCTTATGACGACGATTTTGTGCGAACAGCTCTTCAACATCTTGTTTTGGTTGTGGGCGATAGAAGTGGAAGCCTTGAATCGAGCTGCAGTTGAGGTTAGACAGCAGAGTCGCTTGTTCACTGGTTTCGACCCCTTCCGCAACTACGGTTAAATCGAGAGACTTACCAAGATTGATGATGTTTTCAATTACGGTAATTTGCTTTGGTAGGGTATCGATATCAGAGATGAAAGCACGGTCTATCTTAAGCTCATCAATTGGGAATCGAGCAAGGTAGGACAGTGAAGAGTAACCCGTACCGAAATCATCAATCGAGAGGGCAAAACCGAGCTTCTTGATGGCGTTCAGCATTTGAAGTGTGTGTTCACTATCACTCATCACCGCGCTTTCTGTTAGCTCAAACGTAATCGTACTTGGGTCAAGCTCTGTCGAACGCAGCAGCTTTTCCATGTAATCAATCAGTTTTGGATTACCAAATTGTTCTGGAGATAGGTTGATCGCGACGCGGCCAGGGAGAATTCCCTGCATTTTCCAGCGTTTAACCGTAGCAAATACTTCACGCATGACCACTCGGCCAAGTTGCTCAATAAGGCCAGCTCGTTCCGCTACAGGGATAAATGCTGCAGGGCTAATATAACCTTCTACAGGATGTTTCCAACGAACCAGAGCTTCAGCACCGTTGATGGTGAAATCTCGTGCATTCACCTTAGGTTGATACCAAACCTCAAGTCCATTCTGTTGTAGCGCTTTTTGTAGCTCTATTTCAAGCCACAGTCGCATACGCGCTTCTTTGTTCATCTGTTCGTTGAATTTGATCAGCCGGTTGCGACCACGATTTTTGGCTTCATACATAGCGGTATCAGCATTTTGCAGCAAGATACAAGCATCAGTCCCATCTTGAGGAAAGCTTACGCTACCAATAGAGCAGGCTAAACGCTTGCTAAAATGGTGAAGATCGAAGGGTTGATTGATCAGAGATATGATCTGTTCAGCGATTATTTCAGGTGTTTGTTGATGCTCTGGTTCTGGCAGGGTAATACCAAACTCATCCCCGCCTAAATGCCCAATGACGGCTTTACGAGGCAGTAAGCGTTTAAGGCGTGAAGCGACCTCTTTAATCACCTTGTCACCGATGTGATGACCAAGTGAGTCATTGATATTCTTAAAGTTATCAATGTCTAAGTATAGCATCATAACCGGCGTATCGTTGTGAATGAATTGCTCAAGACGCTTAGTAAACCCAACTCGGTTGTAGAGCTTGGTCAGTGCATCAATGTAGGCATCTTCACTGTTTGCTGGTGTATATTGTTTTTCGGTTTCTTGTGCGTCTTGGATAAGCACAAGCTGAGTGTTACTTCCAAGAACGGTCGTGGAGTCGATGTTGAGTTGAACCTTACGTTCAAAGCCGCATCGTGCACCCGTTAAGCAAACCAAACCAGACTCAGAAATAATAGAGCTGAGATTATTATTGAAGACTGTTTTGGTTTGTTCATCGATAAATAGGCGTCCCAACTCTTCACCAATTAACTCTGTGGTTGAGTTAAAGCCAAGCAAGCGTGCTGCTGCTGGGTTGGATGACAGGATGTAGTCACTTTCAACTAGCAGTAATCCGTCTGGGAGTAGATGAGATAGCTTGTGGAATTTGGCTTCGGACTCTTCCAAAGAACGGACAAGTACTTGGTTTTCTGATGTGTCGAAGGCGTGAAAGACTATGTAGTCGGTTTTGTTGCCATTGGTAAGCGGAGATAGGCTGAAATGAAGGCTGGTATCGAGGGCAGTTTCGTTGAGGGTGACTTCAGCCTCAATCGTTTCGCCATTGAATGTACGCTCATAGTAAGGCTTAAGGTGCTGGTAGAATTTCTCGCCCAATGTTTGACGGTCATTCATGCCTACAAGCTCTGTTTGACTCAAACCAGCAATGTCACAGTAACGCTCATTAACCATAAAATAGTTATGGTGAGCATCAAGTATTGCAAAAAAGAACGGACTGTTTGCAGTTAGCTGGGTAAACCAATGTTGTAGTTGCTGGGGAGGCATCAAAGTACTACCAATTCTCCAAGAGCTTGAATATTCACTATCGATAAATATTTATTTATTACGTTTTGTGGCTATCGATATTTACCTGTGAGTGCAGCGATCCGCTGTAATTCTCATTACCTGAGTTACTATAACTGTGATTTTCAGGATATTAAAGGTCGAGCATCAAACAGAAGTTAATTTGATACATAACAGTAACTGAGGCCTTAACATCATCTATGATGCATTCCATATTATTGACAAAGTTACGGATAAGTCACGTGATAAACAAGATTCGCACTCAACTAGTTCAAAATGCCGCATCAATTTTGCGATCTCCAGTCCAGTTATTGCCTAAAACAGTACAAAAAAGAGCCTTGTTGGAGGCGCTTAAGAATGTCTTCAAGGAAGCTTTAGAGGACGGTGACTTTGAGTTTTTAGAAGACAAATGGCTGAAAGTCTCAATAAAAGACATGGGGTTAAGTTGGTGTATTAGCTACAAAAATGAGCAACTGGTTGTAGCTGATAAAGAGGTGGCTGAAGATGTAAGCTTTAGCGGGAATCTTAACGATCTTGTGTTGATTGCGGGGCGTAAAGAAGACCCAGATACGCTTTTCTTCCAACGTAGACTGTCTATTGAAGGCGATACCGAGCTCGGTTTAGAAGTCAAAAACTTGATGGATAGCGTAGATTTGGACTTATTGCCGACTCCTATGAAAACTTTGTTAAATCAATTAGCTGATTTTGTGCAGAAGGGAGTACAATCCCCAGATACACAAAGTGAGGTAATGAATGCTTATTCGAACTGAAGCACCGGCAGATATACTTGTCATTGATCGTTTATTGAAATCTGTTTTTGAAACAGATGCAGAAGCTAACTTGGTTATGAGCTTGCGTGAGAATAGCCATTTAACGCTATCGCTGGTGGCTTGTTCTGATGAAGGCGAGGTGGTTGGTCACCTGATGTTTAGCCCTATTACTCTTGGTGGTGACGATCATAACTGGCAAGGGCTTGCTCCGCTTGCAGTAAAAGAAGAGTTTCGCAATCAAGGCATTGCTAAATCTCTAGTTGAAGATGCATTTTCCACTTTGGTTGATTTTGGTTACCCAGCGTGTGTCGTGCTTGGTGATCCTGCTTATTACAGTCGCTTTGGTTTCAAGGCTGCGAGTGAATTTGGCCTGAGTTGTGTTTGGGATGTACCTGAAGGTGCTTTCCAAGCGATTGAGTTGGTAGACGGTGCGCTTGCTGGTCATTATGGTGAGATTGCTTACAGCCCTGAGTTCAACAACTTATAAGCTGATTCACTACGCAAAAACCGATTTAGTCTAAATAAAGGAGCTTGATGCTCCTTTATTTTTTGTTAGTATCAGCCCAGTACTAATAAGCTTAGACTCTAATTAACTTTGGCTCTAATAAACTTAAGGTTACTACCGCTAGATATGTCACAAATACACGCGCAATACCTACAAGAGATGGGCATTAGCCAATGGGAGCTTAGCCACCCAGAGCGTTTAGCAGGTTATGAATCTGAATGGACTCCGCTCTCGAACGATTGCAAGTTACTATTGGTTTCGCCTGAAAAACCTCAGGAAGATCTCGCCGTGATGTTTGAGCGAGTGCTCAAAAGTATCAAGCTCGACTTATCTCAGGCATTACACATTCAGCCTCAGCACCTATCTTCTGTGGATTTAGAGGCGGTTGAGTGGGTGTGGTTTGCTGGGTGTGAGTCGGTTAAAGAACTGAAGGTTAAAACACTTCAATCCCCTTTATTATCTCAGATTGATGGCAACAATCATCAACGCCGCGCTCTGTGGCAGCAAATTTGTTCTTATGAATAGTCAATTTATTAGCATGTCAGATACGCACCTCGATGCGATCTGGCAGATTGAGCAGCAAGCTCATACTCACCCTTGGTCACAAAACATGATTCGCGACCTCGGCAGCCGAGGTGGTTGCCATCATGTGATGTTAGTCGATGACGATGTGGTTGGGTATTTCTATGCGCAAAACATTGTTGGTGAAGTAACACTCCTGAATATCGCTGTTACCCCTAATCATCAAAGCAAGGGATACGGCAAGGCGTTGATTGAACATTTTCTAGTGGTGTGCGAACAAGAAAAAGCCGAAAGCGCATGGCTTGAAGTGCGTGAAAGTAATACTAACGCATTTGGCCTGTATGAGTGGGTTGGCTTCAACGAGGTGGATCGTCGCCGTAACTATTACCCAACGGCCACAGGCAAAGAAGATGCCATTATCATGAGTTACATCTTCTTTTAACTTTCCCTCGCTCACATCGATATTGGTAAAGCTCAACTTAGGTTGGACTTTTTTAAAAAAAACCGAAGCTCAGGCAGCGACGGGGCTTTTATGTATCTGCCGATCTATCTAAGTCGATAAAGCCTTACGCCTCTTGGTCACCAAGAAGCACAGAGTCTAAGGCAATTACCATCATGTCATTGAAGGTCGTTTGACGCTCGTCTGATGTAGTTTGCTCACCGGTTTTGATATGGTCTGAGACAGTACAAATCGTTAGTGCTTTCGCGCCGTACTCAGCACAAACGCCGTAGATACCAGCCGCTTCCATCTCTACACCAACAATGCCGTATTTATCCATCACTTCAAACATTTCAGGATCTGGCGTGTAGAAAAGCTCTGCTGAGAACAAGTTACCTACTTTCACGTCTACACCGCGTGCTTTAGCTGCGTCTTCTGCCGCGCGCACCATTTTGTAGTCTGCAATTGCAGCAAAGTCATGGCCCTTGAAGCGAATACGGTTCACTTTAGAGTCGGTACATGCACCCATGCCGATCACGACATCACGTACTTTGATATCTTCGCTCACTGCACCACAGCTGCCGACACGAATGATTTTTTTCACACCAAAGTCTTTAATAAGCTCAGTCGCGTAAATAGAACATGATGGAATGCCCATACCGTGCCCCATTACCGAAACCTTACGACCTTTATAAGTACCTGTGTAACCAAACATATTGCGCACGTCACACACCTGGACCACCTCTTCTAAGAAGGTTTCAGCGATGTATTTAGCACGTAGCGGATCGCCTGGCATTAATACAACATCAGCGAACGCACCCATTTCAGCATTAATATGTGGAGTAGCCATTGAAAATATCCTTAATCTCAAAACAAAAAAAGAAAAGAGAGGTTTCCCTCTCTTTTATTCATTACCAATTATAGAAAGCTTGCACCGTATTCCATTGGCGATGTGCCAAAGTAAGACGCTAAGCTTTGACCGATGTCAGCGAACGTATCGCGACGGCCTAAAGAACCTGCTGGAACATTTTTACCGTAAACAATCACTGGGATATGCTCTCGAGTATGGTCTGTACCTGGCCATGTTGGATCACAACCATGGTCAGCAGTAAGGATAAGTACATCATCCTCTTTCATCATATCGATGATTTCATTGATACGACCATCGAAGTACTCAAGCGCTGCAGCGTAGCCCGCAACATCACGGCGGTGGCCGTAAGCTGAGTCAAAATCAACGAAGTTAGTGAATACGATGGTATTGTCACCGGCTTCATTGATCGCTTCTTTGGTTGCTTCAAATAGCGCAGGGATACCCGTTGCTTTTGTTTTCTGAGTAATACCACAACCAGCGTAAATATCAGAGATCTTACCGATTGAGTGAACGTTACCGCCCTTCTCATCAACAAGCTTCTGAAGAATCGTTGCCGCTGGTGGCTCAACTGAAAGATCACGACGGTTACCCGTACGTTCGAATTGACCTTTACCTGGGCCAATGAACGGACGCGCGATGACACGACCGATGTTGTACTCTTCAAGCTCTTCACGAGCAATCTGACAAAGATCTAGCAAGTTTTGTAGGCCGAATGTCTCTTCATGACAAGCGATCTGGAAAACAGAGTCAGCAGAAGTGTAGAAGATTGGCAGGCCAGTCTTCATGTGTTCTTCACCTAGATTGTCTAGGATTTCTGTACCCGATGAGTGACAGTTACCTAAGAAGTCAGATAAACCAGCACGCTCAAGGATTCGGTCAGTCAGTTCTTTTGGGAAGCTGTTCTCTTTGTCGGTGAAGTAGCCCCAGTCAAACAGTACAGGAACACCTGCGATTTCCCAGTGACCTGATGGCGTGTCTTTACCAGAAGACAGCTCAGCAGCGTGGCCGTAAGCGCCAATGATCTCAGCGTCTGCATCCATACCAGGAGCAAAGCGACCTGTAGACTCTTTGTGAGCCATCGCTAAACCTAGCTTAGACAGGTTTGGCAGCGTTAGTGGACCTTTACGATCCGCGTTATCTGCAAGACCTTGATCACAATGGTCAGCAATGTGACCCATAGTATCCGAACCTACATCGCCGAATGTGTCAGCATCCGCTGTTTCACCGATACCGAATGAATCTAAAACTAAAATAAATGCTCTTTTCATTTTCTTCACCAACTTATTGCTCTTTGCACCAGAACTCTGTTTATCGGTATACACGAGGTATACCGATACCTGTTATTTACACGTCTTCAGAACGAATCTGACAGTAAACGTCTGGCGTTGCTGTATATTCTCCGCCCACAGTGATTGCATTTTGCAATGCTGTTGCAGCTTCTTGCCACTGTTGTTCATTGCGAGCATGAATCATTGCTAATGGTTTATCGTCACTTGCTACTTCGCCAAGGCGAATGAAGCTATCGAAACCGACTGCGTAATCAATGCTGTCCGTTGCTACGCGGCGACCACCGCCCATACCAACCACAGCCATACCAATTGCACGAGTATCCATTGCTGATACCACACCGCTTTCTAGCGCGTACACTGGTTTAACAATTTCTGCTTTTTCTAGGTAGTTATCGTAGTTCGTTACGAAATCTGCTGGACCACCAAGGCCCGCTACCATCTTACCGAAGCACTCTGCTGCTTTACCGTTATCCAGTACTGCCATCAGTTTTTCGCGCGCTTCGTCTGAATCTTTAGCCAGGTTACCCAACACTAACATTTCAGCACACGATGCTAGAGTGATCTCTAACAAACGTGGGTTACGGTATTCACCCGTTAGGAACTGAACCGCTTCACGAACTTCTACTGCGTTACCCGCTGAAGAAGCTAGAACTTGGTTCATGTCCGTTAGGATTGCTGTTGCCTTAGTACCGGCACCGTTTGCTACTGCAACGATAGATTTCGCTAGCTCTTCAGATGCTTCGTAAGTCGGCATGAATGCACCTGAACCTACTTTTACGTCCATTACTAGAGAATCTAGGCCAGCAGCTAATTTCTTAGATAGGATTGAAGCCGTGATTAGCGAGATATTGTCAACTGTTGCTGTGATATCGCGAGTCGCGTAAACACGCTTATCAGCAGGCGCTAAGTCACCTGTTTGACCGATGATCGCAACACCTGCATCTTTAGTTACTTCACCGAACACATCGTTGGTTGGCGTAATGTTGTAACCAGGGATAGATTCAAGCTTGTCTAGCGTACCACCAGTGTGGCCTAAACCACGACCTGAGATCATTGGAACGAAACCACCACATGCTGCTACCATAGGGCCAAGCATCAGAGAAGTTACGTCACCAACACCACCAGTAGAGTGTTTATCAACGATTGGGCCATCAAAGTTCATGTGGCTCCAGTCGATCACCATGCCTGAGTCACGCATTGCACACGTTAGTGCGATACGTTCTGGCATTGTCATTTCGTTGAAGAAAATAGCCATTGCAAATGCTGCAATTTGGCCTTCAGAAACCGTGTTTTTAGCTACGCCTTGAATAAAGAAGTTAATTTCTTCAGCTGTTAGAACTTCACCGTCACGTTTTCTGCGAATAATTTCTTGAGGTAGATACATTAGTGCCTCCCAAACTCTAGTGAGTATGGTTTGTAGGGAAAAGAGGTAATATGGAGTGACTTAACGTCACTCCATCAAACAGACTTTTAAAGGATTAGTATGCTGCTGGATCAGCAGTTTCGTCTGTCACTTCTAATGTATTAAGAAGGTTAGTTAGTAGGCTTGAAGCACCAAAGCGGTAGTGCATGTTGTCTGCCCACTCAGCACCTAGTAGCTCATCAGCCATTGCTAGGTATTGTGCTGCATCTTCAGCGGTACGTACGCCCCCTGCAGGTTTGAAACCAACAGTTTTAGCAACGCCCATGTCACGAATAACTTCTAGCATCATGCGCGCGTACTCTGGAGTCGCATTTACTGGCACTTTACCTGTTGAAGTTTTGATGAAGTCAGCGCCTGCTTTGATACAAATCTCAGATGCTTTCTTGATCAGTGCTTCTTCTTTAAGCTCACCAGTTTCAATGATTACTTTCAGTGTGATGTCGCCACATGCTTCTTTACACTGTTTAACTAGCTCGAAACCTACTTCTTCGTTGCCAGCGATTAGAGCGCGGTATGGGAATACTACGTCTACTTCGTCTGCACCGTATGCTACTGCTGCTTTTGTTTCAGCAACGGCGATTTCGATGTCATCATTACCATGAGGGAAGTTAGTTACAGTCGCAATACGTACTTCTGGAGTACCTTGCTCACGCAACGCTTTCTTAGCTGCTGGGATAAAGCGAGGGTAAATACAGATTGCAGCAGTGTTACCTACTGCAGTCTTCGCGTCGTGACAAAGTGCTACAACTTTTTCACTTGTGTCGTCGTCATTTAGCGTAGTTAGGTCCATAAGTTTAAGTGCACGTAGAGCTGCTGCTTTTAAATCGCTCATTTCTATCTCCGATCAATATATTCAAATAGTTAACTACTTAGCCCTCCACCCTGTATAGACGGATATTTTAGTAATGCTCAGTAGTCACAAATGAACGGACTTGGTTCCCTGAAGACTTGATAACTTTCGCTATCAATTGCAATCCTTGTCACCGCACAGTACCAGTTTGGTCTATGGCACAACAAATCAGTCATGTTGTGTCTAACATCTATAGCGTATCGCTAAGTTTGGCTTAATCCCAGAAGAATAACTGCGGACGAATCCAAGCGGTTACTTTCTTGCCAACAAGAGACATCCTATCCCTTGAGCCTATACATTATAGGTATCCATTAATAAATTGTAGTGCTCCTTAGAGCGCAAACGGTTTGTATCTCAAAAAAACATTCTAGGACCACCATCAAATCAAACTCATATTCAGGTTCGACAGGCCTAAAAACAAAAAAGCCCCGCAGCAATTTCTTGCTACGGGGCGATATTAAAGTGGCGTCTATATAATCTAATCTACTTAATTAGAAAGATAGGAAGAAGCCTGCAATTGTTGCTGCCATCAGGTTAGATAGAGTACCAGCAATAACCGCTTTAACACCCATACGTGCGATGTCTTGGCGACGGCTTGGTGCAATACCACCTAGGCCACCTAGTAGAATCGCAATAGAAGAAAGGTTTGCGAAGCCACATAGTGCGAATGCGATAATAGCTTGAGTCTTCTCAGACATCACTTGACCAGTCGCTGCAACAACTTGAGCGTTTTCACCAACGTATGGTACGAAGTTTAGGTATGCAACGAATTCGTTAACAACTGTCTTCTGACCAATGAAAGAACCAGCAATAGTTGCTTCTTCCCATGGAACACCAATGATGAATGCTAGAGGTGCGAAGATCCAACCTAGAAGAAGTTCTAGAGTTAGGTTTTCCATACCGAACCAACCACCAATGCCACCTAGGATACCGTTGATTAGAGCAATTAGACCAATGAATGCTAGTAGCATTGCACCAACGTTTAGAGCTAGTTGTAGACCAACTGATGCGCCGCCTGCTGCTGCGTCGATAACGTTAGCCGGCTTGTCGTCGCCGCCGTCGATATCGTCAGAGATGTTGTCGTCTGGCGTATCTGTTTCAGGTTTGATGATTTTAGCGAATAGTAGACCACCAGGCGCTGCCATGAATGACGCTGCAACTAGGTACTCTAGAGGTACACCCATAGATGCGTAACCTGCTAGTACACCACCAGCTACAGAAGCTAAACCACCACACATTACTGCGAATAGTTCAGAGTTAGTCATTTTAGGAACAAATGGGCGAACAACTAGAGGTGCTTCTGTTTGACCAACGAAGATGTTTGCTGCTGCAGACATAGACTCGGCGCGAGAAGTACCTAGCGCCTTTTGAAGACCACCACCAAGAACTTTGATTACCATTTGCATTACACCAATGTAGTAAAGTACAGAGATAAGTGCAGAGAAGAAGATCAATGTTGGTAGAACTTGGAAAGCAAAGATGAAACCGATACCGTCAACAGAGAAGTTAACTAGGCTACCGAATAGGAAACCAGTACCGTCTTTACCATAGTCGATTACGTTTGCTACTCCAGCAGAGAAACCTGCAAGCAAATCACGACCCCAAGGGATGTAAAGTACGAATGCACCAAGTGCGAATTGGATAGCGAAAGCGCCACCCACCGTTCTAAAGTTAATAGCTTTGCGATTGTCAGATAGTAGTACTGCGATTGCAATCAGTGCAACCATACCGACTAGGCTCATAAACAGGCTCATAGTTTATGACTTCCTTATTAGTTATTTATTGGCGTGTTACAAAATGGGGCTATAAAGCGTGGGCAATTATACTCATGCGACCACTAATAAAGTAATGCCGTCCTCACATTTTCGTAGAAGAATCATGTACCATTCATGCGCAAGTGTGACCTAAATCACAATGAGGGTGCAATTTACGCAAACGATAAACAAAAACATTAGATTTTATTCACATATACCGAATGCGCGATGGCTATTTTGCCAAATTTGAGTCGCAATCGATTGCTTTGGCTCTTTTCTAAGCAAAAAAAGTTCGTTTGATATCGTAACTAAATGTTTGGAATGATTAACATTTCCTTGGTTTCCATAGGTTGGCATATCCGGAGCATCGGTCTCTAACACCAAGCTCTCAAGGGGCAATTTAGCGATGGTTGTGCGTGTTTTTTGCGCTCTTGGGTAAGTTATCGTTCCACCGACGCCAATATAGAAACCGAGCTTAATCCAAGCTAAAGCTTGCTGTTCACTTCCAGAAAAACCGTGAATTACCCCACCTAAAGTAAACTTGTGCTGCTTTATTAGCTGAATAAGACGGTTGTAAGACTTCCTTTCATGGATAATCAGAGGCAAATTAAACGTCTTGGCAAGCTCCATTTGTTGGATGAAAAAGCGCTCTTGTTTCTCCTGTTCCACATCCATAAAAAAGTCCAACCCACACTCGCCAATGGCCACACACTGAGTTGTTTTTGAAGCGAGTAATTGATGAAGTTCTTCAAATTGTACCGTATCCGCTTGCTCTAAAAAGTAAGGATGGAAGCCTAATGCGTAGTAAACATTGGGGTGAGATTGCGCGATCTTTTCAAGCTTATGCCAGTTATTTTGACCGATAGAAGGAATGAGTAACTTCTCAACTTGAGCCTGTTTTGCCTCTTTGATATACCCATCAATGCTCTGCGTATGGGTAAAACCTTGCTCAAACGCCTCAAAGTCCGCGTGGCAATGTGTATCAAATAGCGGAAAATCACTTGTTTGCTGTGTCATCTTTCCCACTCTCAAATTGCTGCCCTTGAGGATCTCTACGATAAGTTACACAGCTGCGCCTGTTTTCAGGCGTTAGTCCAAGCTCTTCACACCACTTATCGTATTTCCTGACCCAAGCTTTTATCCAACCGAACATATTTACCTCAAATTTACTGTCTCAAATAACACGCATTAAAAAACGCCTATTACAGAACAATAGACGTTTTTGTTTAACTCGAATAGAGCTTGAAGAAATTAGTGCTCGCGCGTCGCTCGGAACTTAACGTCAGGGAAACGTTCTGAAGCTAGGTTCAAGTTCACCATCGTAGGTGCGATGTAAGACAGGTTATCACCACCATCTAGCGCCAGGTTAGATTGGTTCTTACGTTTGAACTCTTCCAGTTTCTTAGTGTCATCACACTCAACCCACCGAGCTGTTGCAACGTTAACACCTTCGTAGATAGCTTCTACGTTGTATTCTGCTTTCAAGCGCGCTACAACCACATCGAACTGAAGTACACCAACCGCACCAACGATCAGGTCGTTGTTCTGCATAGGGCGGAATACTTGCACTGCGCCCTCTTCTGAAAGCTGAACCAAGCCTTTTAGAAGCTGCTTCTGTTTCAGAGGGTCGCGTAGGCGAATACGACGGAATAGCTCAGGCGCAAAGTTTGGAATACCAGAGAACTTCAGGTTCTCACCTTGAGTAAAGGTATCACCAATCTGAATTGTGCCGTGGTTGTGTAGACCGATAATGTCACCTGCATACGCTTTTTCAGCACGAGCACGGTCACCCGCCATGAAAGTTACCGCATCAGAAATGCTGACGTTCTTACCGGTACGAACATGGTTCATTTTCATACCTTGGCTGTAAGTGCCAGATACGATACGCATGAAAGCGATACGGTCACGGTGTTTAGGGTCCATGTTTGCTTGGATCTTAAATACGAAACCAGAGAACTTATCTTCTGTCGCAACAACATCACGCTCATTAGCTTGGCGAGTTTGCGGTGCAGGAGCCCACTTCGTTAGACCATCAAGCATGTGGTCAACACCAAAGTTACCCAATGCGGTACCGAAGTAAACTGGCGTTAGCTCACCAGCAAGGAACAGGTCGTGATCAAACTCAGGACAAGCACCAATAACAAGCTCTAGCTCTTCACGTACGCTTTCCGCTAGATCAGCACCTACCGCTTCATCTAGATCAGGGTTATCTAAACCTTTGATGATGCGAACTTCTTGGATCTCATGGCCGTGACCAGATTCATACAAGACCGTTTCGTCACGGTGGATGTGATAAACACCTTTAAACTCTTTACCACAACCGATTGGCCATGAAATTGGAGCACAAGCCATACCTAGCTCGCTTTCTACTTCATCAAGCACTTCCATTGGGTCACGAACGTCACGGTCAAGTTTGTTCATAAACGTTACGATTGGTGTATCACGTAGGCGCGTTACTTCCATTAGTTTACGAGTACGATCCTCGACACCTTTCGCAGCATCGATAACCATCAAACAAGAGTCAACTGCTGTTAGCGTTCGGTAAGTATCTTCCGAGAAATCTTCGTGTCCTGGAGTATCTAGTAGGTTTACTAGGCAATCATTGTATGGGAATTGCATTACCGACGTAGTTACCGAGATACCACGTTCTTTTTCCATCTCCATCCAGTCAGATTTAGCGTGTTGGTTAGATCCACGACCTTTTACGGTGCCCGCTTTTTGAATCGCGTTTCCGAATAGAAGAACTTTTTCAGTAATCGTGGTTTTACCCGCATCCGGGTGAGAGATAATCGCAAACGTTCTACGTTTGCTCACTTCTTGTTGGAAAGACATAGTCGCCCTTTGCTGATCTAAAGCGTAAAAAGGGCAAGTAGATAATACTTGCCCTTGAATTCTGTGTGAGGATTATACAGAAGTCGCTCAGCTTTCTAAAGCCTGAGCTAGAAAAAGTCAGAGAGTTAGAGTAACGACGGCTTACGCTAGCCTAAATTGCCAGACATAGGCACAACATTAAAAACAGAGTTCAACTGAAGATTTTCTATCAATCTCTCTGTTGTTTGAGGAGATGTAAGATAGAAACCCTGTCCGATTTCATACCCCATCGCAATTAAGTCTCGTTGTTTTTGTAAAGTCTCCACGCCCCCCGCTATAATAGGGACACCAAGCTCATGGCCTATCTGGGTCATACTCTTGAGCAACACTAGAGAGGTCGGATTGGTGATATAGTCCATCACAAAGCTACGATCGATCTTCAGCGTATTGAACTCAAATTCTTTTAGATAAGAGAGTGATGAAAAGCCAGTACCGAAGTCATCAAGTGCGATACGGACACCGAGTTGATGGAGCTCTTTAAAGATAACCTGTGCGAAATGGCCATTCTCTATCATTACGGTTTCTGTTATCTCCACTTCTATTTTATGCGTTGCCACACCACTCGAGATGATCATGCGCTTCAACGCATCAAAGAACTGAGGATGCTTCAAACTGCGAGCAGAAATGTTAAGACTCATCACGCCGATATCAATACCGCGAGTAAGCCAGTTTTTGTGTTGCGCCAACGCCAGTTCTGCCACCAGTAAATCTATCTGACGGATTTGCCCTGTCGCTTCCGCTACAGGAATAAAATCATTTGGGTACATCAAGCCTTTAATCGGATGGTTCCAGCGCACAAGTGCTTCAAAAACCTCCACATCACCCGATTTCAATGCCCATTTTGGTAAGTAGTGAATCTCGAACTGCTGTTTGTTGATAGCATGTCTTAAGTCGCGCTCCATCTCTTTCTGTGACATCGCAATGTAATTGAGCTCTTTTGAATAGAACTGAAAATTGTTTTTCCTAATGACTTAGCGTGATACATCGCATCGTCAGCGTAACGGATCAGTGAGTGCTGAGAGGTGCTATCATCTGGGTAAATCGAAATCTGATCGTATAACGAAGCGCCTAAAAGGCTATATAGAACAACTACTGCCTCTTCTTCCCATTAAGCATATTTCCCGGTTAACGAACGTTCATTGGCACACCATTAAAGAGATAGATAAACGCCGACTTATACAAGTGGTAGCGCCAGTGAAATGGGAGGAGCTAAGGCAATTCGTCATAGACGAGTTCGCTATCTTTAAAGGACATCGATATGCCACTGTAATCACTCATGCTAAGACTCACCAAGTCATTTGGATAGGACTAGGCCGTAGCCGCAAGCACATACGACCGTTTTTCGAATAGCTAAGCAAACATGGCAACAATATCGAAGCGGTCGCAATGGACATGAATACGGCTTTTGAGCTTGAAGTTCAAGCGCACTGCCCGAACACAAAAATCGTTTACGACTTATTCCATGATGTTGCTAAGTTCGGTCGAGAGGTGATGGATAGAGTCAGGGTCGACCAAGCCAATAAACTTAAGCAAGATAAAAAAGCGAGGCAATGGGTCAAGCGCTCACGCTGGGTGTTGTTGAAAAATAGAGGCAACTTAAATCCGCGGCAAGACAGCTATCTTACAGAAATATTCAATATCAATAAGGACTTAATGACCACTTATATACTCGGAGCACAACTCAAAGATCTTTGGTATTGTGAATCAGAAGTACATGCTAAAGGGTTCTGGGAGGCGTGGTGGGCACAAGTACAAGAAAGTGGAATTAAGCCATTGAACGAGTTCGCATGAAAACTGAGTCCTTATCTTCACGGTATTATCGCATCGGCAAGTTATCCGCTAAACACCTGCACATTGGAAGGGATAAACAACAAGATAAAGCTAATCAAGCAAATGGGGTATGGGTATCGAGATACAGACTACTTCTTCTTGAAGATAAAAGCGGCTTTCTCCGGAAAGCCGCGATGAACCTTTTTATTGGGTAACGTAAACGCGCCGTTTATGAATTTACGTTTTTCAGTAGTAAGTTCTCGCCTGACTTGGTCGGTCTTCTGCGAATTATCATAATAAACAGCACACCACTGACGAAGCCCATCAATACCATACCGATCATGTAGCGATCGCTTTTGCGGTAATGGTGATCCGATATTGCTGTCATTTTACCCGTCTCAAAGGTGACGCGGATAAAACCGATGATGGTGTTTTCTTTGGAGTAAATTGGCTCAACGAGTTGTTGCCTACCGATACTCGCGGTTGAAAGTGGTGTATCTAGGCCAAGCACCTCACGTACTGAAAGCGCCTTCTCGCTTGAAGCTAGGCGAATGCCTTCAGCATCATAGATGGTGGTATCGAATACCAGTCGATCTTGAGATAGCTGATTGGTCAGATCAAGCAGTCGTTCTTGGTCTTGTTGTGCGATCATTTTGCTCGCTGAAAGAGAAGCCTGAGAGATAAGCAGCTTGGTAAGTGTCTCGAGTTGTTTCGCTTGGATCTTCTCGTTACCCTTACTGATCACGACCGTGTTTTTAATCGTAACGACGAACATAGTAGCCAACAAAATGAGGGCTAACATTCGCAAAGCGTTACGTATTGAGAACAATGATTCATTCATGTTTCACGGGGCCTGAAATAAACAAATGTTATGATTAAGACATATTGAGACTTGCGTTTTCAAATTGCAATAGGTTAACGTTTAGCATAGTTAATTAGGAATCATACACATGGACGCTCAGAAATATCTGCCGATGAAAAGGCATACCACATTATTAACTCGACTCCCCGAGACTCGTTTCGCTTCTCAACTCGCAAAAGCTAAAGCCAACTGGATTGTATTCGGCGAGTACTTATCACCGCAATCTTTCGATGACATCGACTTTTTCACCGGCACTTACAACACCATTTTAGATACGTGGAAAGTTGGGCATTACGAAGTGGCATTGATGTCTGGCAACCTAACGCCAGCGCATGAAGAAATCCTACAAGCTTTGAAGCTTGATTATGCTTGCCTTAGCGAAGTACCAGACTTATCTAAGCCAGGTTTGATCGTGATGGATATGGATTCTACAGCGATTCAAATCGAGTGTATCGATGAAATAGCCAAGCTCGCTGGAGTAGGGGAATTAGTCTCTGAAATTACAGAGCGCGCTATGCAAGGTGAGTTAGATTTTGAACAAAGCCTACGCCAACGAGTTGGAGCACTGAAAGGTGCTGATGAGTCGATTCTAGAGCAAGTGCGCCAATCACTGCCTTTCATGCCTGACCTAGTAGAACTCGTGAATACACTGAATAAGCTAGGTTGGAAAACGGCGATTGCGTCTGGTGGTTTCACATACTTCTCTGATTATTTAAAAGATACGCTTGAGCTTGACCATGCTCAGTCAAATACTCTCGAAATCTTGAACGGCAAACTGACGGGCGAAGTTTTAGGCGATGTTGTTTCCTCGCAAACTAAAGCGGATATCTTGGTTGAATTGGCTGAAGAGTATGAATTAGAACTGCATAATACCGTTGCCGTTGGTGATGGTGCTAATGACTTGGTTATGATGGGCTCTGCAGGTTTAGGTATTGCCTATCACGCGAAACCGAAAGTAGAGCAACAAGCTCAAACCGCTGTGCGTTATGCCGGTTTAGGCGGAGTACTGTGTATCTTGTCGGGTGTATTAGCTAAGCAGCAGAAGATCAGCTGGCAAGCGAAACCTTAGGTTTTCTATTTAAGTGCTATTGGCTATATATCTTATTAGTAATAGTAACTAAGACACAAAAAAGCAGGTAATCAGCCTGCTTTTTCTATTTTCATGTTTAAGTCAAGACACCGCTGGAAGTTAGCGCGTAAGTTCCAATCGGATCAACACTTCATCGGTAATGTCTTCTATCTCACCATAACCAATAAAAGCAGTGACCTCATTCTCTAGCTTCTTGGCTTGATGCATGCTGATGTGTGAAAGCTGTTCTAAGTCCGATTGGAATAAACTCGTTAGCGGATTAAAGATAGGTGCAGTCGTTACCCGCAATACATACACGTCACCCAATTGCTGAGCTTTCTTAATAAATAAGATGCGTTCCTTTGCCGAGGCGAAGTCTTTGATTAGCTTAGTGTGCACAGATTGGATCTTGCCGCCAAACTTTACCGCAGCAATATAGACGTCATGGTGTTTAGGCTCAGCACCTTCAATTCTTTTCAGGGGTTCAGCCAACAGCGAGTTAGAGTGCCCTTTGAAAATAGGTTCGAGTGAGAACTTCTGGTTGTGCCCTAGCTTGGCGAGCAGTGCTAAGTGTTTATTCAGTGGGAAGTTCACGCCAATGATCTTACAACGGAGTGTTGAGCCTGGTTTATCAATGAATATTGGGTTACTGACCATCTTGCTCAGCAAAATGTTGTGCAGAGATTCGAGCAGAGAATGTGTTGGAAGTATCTCTTTTTTCTTAATTAACTTGCTTTGGTTCTGGTCGATAAGTCCATTGAGAAAGGCGATAGTACGCATCGTCTTAGTGTTCTCTGCGATAGCCAACTGTACGTTGCGACCGTTCGAGCTGACTCGAATCACGTGGTAAGGTACACTGCTTAGTGGCAGGTTCTTGTCATAGAGTTGCAGCTCGTTGAAGTTCACCAGTACCGGGTCATTAATCTTGAGAACCATTGGGTGCTCAAGATTAATGCTGAGTCCACGCTTTGAGATATCTAAGGTGTGACCGTTCGCCGCAGCGCCATCTTGTGAGGTGAGCTGTAACGGTGACTTAAATTGGTACCTCGGCTCTTTGCGACGAGTTTGAGAGTCAAAGTATATACTTTGAATCTTTCCCACCGCAGAGCGCGGGTGGCGGAAGTGATTCAGTTCGCTGCTTGGAATGCGTGGTTTTTCACTTAATAGGTAATCAGCAGCACTTTCGTGATCGCCAATCTCTTGCAATATTCCGCAATGTGTCAGTTGTGCTGAGCTTTGAGCTAGTGTATCTGAGTGCTTGGCTAAGGCTTGTCGTTCGGTGTTTGATAATTCGAACACAGAGAACTTGAACGCCTTCCAACTTTTACGTTTACCGCCGATGTGCCAAAACAGCTGTCTTTGTTCACGAGAGGCTTCAGGTAGCATCATTGAGTAGAACAAGGTCTTGTTTTGATGCTCATGGGTAAAAGAGTAGATAACGTTGTTGGTTCCCTTCACGCCTGGTTTAGCCAGCAGGTTCATACGTTGTTCGTTGAACAGGGTATCCAATGTTTGTTGATTTCGCTCGTCGTGCCAGTATTGCCATAACAGATGGTTGTTATCCGTAAGTAAGGCAAGTTTTAGTGCACTACCGCTGAAGAACAGAGGAAGGTTATACGTGTGCTTTAGATAAGTGTGTTCGATCCCTCTAGTTCGGGTTCGAATGATCCTATCTTGATTCTCGTGGCTGGTTTTTTTGCTCTTACTATTTAAAGACTCATTGAGCAAACGAGCCACAATATCGTTGTCGCTTACCTTGATGGTTCTTAGAAATTTGACCGCGTTGTTCTCGTATGATTCATCAATGCCCAGAACACGAAATTCAACCGCTTGACCAACATCGTTTTCTTGTGATTTTTCGACAAGCTCTGTGAACTTAACGCTGATGATTTCACCGAGGTTGTATTTAAAGACACTCGGTACTTTGAACTTTGCGCCCGACGGGGAAATATCAGCCGTTACACCGTATAGGCTTTGCCCTTTCGATGTGGTGATCTCAACCTGCGAGCTAATCTTTAGTCTGTTTTCTTGACGTTTTAAGTCGTAACCGAGGTTAATTGCTTCTGCCTCATAGGGGCTATTAGCATTAGTGAGATCTTGATCATTTTGAGACGACGTTTTAACGATATTACGAAGTGGCTGAGTTCGCGGAGTCATCACTAACTCCCATGCACCCTCGGTATAGCCTCTAAACTTTTTAGTACCACGTTGATACGCGTTCAAAGCAATATCATCGAGCCAGTGCTTACGGCCGTCTAGCGTGAATTGACGACATTCATTATCAACACGCCCGCGTAAATCAATGCTCTTTGTGCACGGAGCCATGATACGATTCAGTTCCATTTTAACAAGCAGCTTTAGAGACGGAGATTCGTCTTCTGTCATTTGAGAAAGAAGGTATTCAAAGTCCTCAGCGTGGTAGGCCGGGATAAGTCGTTCTGCTACAGATAGAATTTCAGTTTGCTGCATACTTTTCTTGTTAGAATGGACGGTGCATTATTGTTATCGACAAGTTGTATTTGATCTTTAGGTATTCGTGGCCCCACTGCAACTTTTATTTTCATCAGTACGGTCAACAGGGTCACAAAATAGCAACATTTCCAGTTACCAAGCAAATTATTGAGGTTTTATGGCTAAGGCAAAGCGAGCTTATGTGTGTAATGACTGTGGGGCTAATCTTGGTTATATTATTAGACGACACATCTGGTAAAAATGGTTGATCTAAAAGTTAGACAGGAGATGGATGGATCATATATGCTTGAAGTCGTGAAAAAGTGACCTTCATCAGAAGTATATAGGAATATCAAAGTGGTAAAAGCTAAGCGAAAAATGGCATACCTATGCAGTGAGTGTTCTTACGAGTCTAGTAAGTGGGTAGG
This sequence comes from Vibrio sp. Isolate32, assembly GCF_022397955.1. Taxonomy (GTDB): domain Bacteria; phylum Pseudomonadota; class Gammaproteobacteria; order Enterobacterales; family Vibrionaceae; genus Vibrio. The sequence continues at coordinate 104,730 of NZ_JAKEUQ010000013.1, forward strand.
TCAATGCCCGAACTGTATGTCGTGGAATACGATGGCTGAGGTCAATCTTGCTTCTGTATCTAAAACCACTTCAGCAATCAACAGGGCGACGGGTAGTAGTTATGGTGGCTATGCTGGCTCCAGTGGAAAGGGGGCTAGAAAGCTAGATGATGTATCTGTTGTAGAAGCCAACCGTGTATCAACAGGTCAGGCTGAGTTCGATAGGGTTTTAGGTGGGGGGCTAACACTTGGTTCTGTTGTTCTTGCCTCTGGTGATCCGGGAGCTGGTAAAACAACGTTGCTAACTCAAATTGTTGCGCACATGAGTCAGTCAATGCCGACTATGTACGTGACAGCGGAAGAGAGCTTGAGCCAATGGAAGAAGAGAGCGCAGGATCGCCTAGGTTTACCGTTTAACAATGATAACTTCTGGGTGGATGATTCTGACTGCGTTGAGGACATCGTTGTTGCTGTCAAAGAGCACGGTATTAAGCTACTCATCGCGGACTCAATTCAGGCGTTTGAGTCAACAAGTGTTGAGGGTAGTGCTGGCGGCGTTACGCAAGTCAAAACTTGTGCCCAAATACTTAACCGACTATGTAAAACAGAGGGTGTTACATTGATTTTGGTTGGGCAGGTGAACAAAGACTCTAAGATGGCTGGTCCGCAGACTCTAAAGCATATCATTGACACAACAGTTCATATCGACGTTACCGAAAGCAACGTTAGAATACTTCGCTCCGACAAAAACCGATTTGGTGATACTGACCAAGTTGGTATTTTCCAAATGACAGAGAAAGGCATGATTAGTGTTGATAACCCTAGCCGCCTATTTCTGAGTGGTGGGGATGAACGCTATGAAGGCTCCGCCGTAACGGTAATTAAGGATGGTGCTAGAAACCTCTTAATAGAAATCCAAGCATTGGTTACCGAGTTCGAGGGGGAAAAGCCTATTCGTAACTGTATCGGTATTAGCTACTCTAGGTTGGCACTGATCACAGCTGTTTTGAAAAAGCATGGTGGGATTAGCACCCACTATGACATCAATATTAGCCTTGTGGGTGGGCTTAAGATGGCAGATACAGAGACCTCTACGGATTTGGCTGTTATGGCTGCATTAATAAGCTCAATCAATTCTAGACCCACCCCTGAAGACTCTATTTTTATTGGGGAGGTAGCCTTAACAGGTGAAATTCGCCAAGTGCAAGGTGGGGTTGCCCGTGTTAAAGAAGCTGCTAAGCATGGTAAGAAGCAGATATACATTCCTAAATCAAATTACCATAACTCAATGCTCAAGGACTTAAATCCTGATCAGAAGATAATCCCTGTCGCTAAAATTCGCGAAGTGATTGAAGCTTTGAAATAAATGATGATTAGGTAGCAAGTTAAGGGGGGCTAATTATGAGCAGAAAAGTTCGGTTGGTAGCTCAGTCTTTTGGGGATGGGGATTATTCCATAGTCAGAACGACAGTAAACAAATACCCAAAGTGTTTGTTTGAGTCTGATGAATCTGCCAGTAACAAAGTAAGTACCGTTGTCATTCAGCAGGAAAAGCCAGTTCTGATTGATATCCCCCTTTTGTGTGATGGTAGAGGGAGAAATGTTATTCCGGTTAACCTATTCATCAGGAGCAAGGCTAGGTTCTCCCCAGATCCTAAAACACTGAAAGACTATGCTCAAGCTCTATTAGCCTTCTATAGATATATGTCTATACATGGGCTTAATATTTACGATGTGAGTTCTGAGAAAGAGAACGGTGTCGTTTACAAGTTTCGTGATTTCTTACTGGAAAATGTAAAACGTGAAGTGGATGGCGAGATCCAAGGTATCTATGCACCTAGTACTGCATCGAGTTACGTTTTAAAAGTGGTCGATTTTTATAACTTTTTGAACACTTCAAAAATTGTAGAGTTCAGTGATAGCTTTGTACCATTTGAATACAAAACCAAATCAATACAGAAACGTAACTCAGCACGTAGGAATAATCGCAAGCTCGGTCACTTAGATCGAGATATGGAGCAAATTGTTGTTAAAACCACTGAGCTGACCAAACCATTTGGGAAGAAACAAGCAGTAGCTCCTCACAAAAAACTGACACCTATGACCGAGGATGGTAAGGCAATTTTCATAGAGGCTTTAGGTGATGATTTTAGCGAACCTAAGAACCTTATGTTGAAACTTGCAGTTGAATCAGGTTTGAGGCTTGAAGAGTTCACGACCTTTCCTGAGAGTGAAGTAAAAGCCCCTCAGGCAGAGATTGTGAAATGCACCATAGGTGAAGTTCGTAACGGATGTAGAACCAAGTTCGATAAAGAGCGAACTATAGAAGTTCCTTATGAGACAATGAACGAATTGAACCAATATCGATTAAGCGTGGCTAGAAATAATGCGCGCAATAGATCTTTGGTGCCTCATAATTGCTTGTTCGTAAAGTCAGATGGCTATCCATATAGCACAAACACATTAGAGAAACACTTTGAAGGAATTCGGTTGAAAATCAGGGAAACACACCCTGATTGGTATTACACAGTGCATGACCTAAGGGCTACTTTTGCTACCCATTGGCTATACAACAAGCATTTAGAAACGGGGATGCTTTTTGACGCCTTAATGGAGGATTTAAAGGAGCTTATGGGGCATGCAGATACCTCCGCAACCGAAAAGTATGTTAAATACATAAATACACAAGAAAACTGGTTTAAGTTCGCCAGATTACAAAATAAGTTGGCAAGTAAACATCTCAATTCTTAAGAGGTTAAATAGTGGCTAAAAGTTCAATGGCAGCATTGTTGAAGCAGCCTCTGGTAAAAACAACTTCTAGCGAAAATGCAGACGTGACCGATATCTCTATGTCGTTATCATTTAAGTTGAAAAAGGATGAAGTACATAATTATAACCTTAGAGATTTTTGCCATTTAGAATGCGACTCGAATAATAGCTTAGCGACTCCTAGCCGGTTTGATTTAGTGCAGAAAATATACAAGAAACTTAGTTCAAGCAGCATAACTGATGAGTCGAAACTTAATCAGGTCAAAAACCTTAAACGATATTTTTTCCTGTGTGATCGTAAGTCGTTAAATCCTTTTGGACGGGATGGAATTGATGGGATCTTAGGGATGCAAGGAGAGCTGGCGCGTCAAGAAAAACTGGCTAATGAGCCAATGCCTTTTAGGTTTAATTACCCAGATGGCGCTGAGTTAGGAATAAAAACATCATCCGCCAATACTTTTGCATCGCATATTAAAGACCTATTAGCAATTGCAGGATGTTCAAGCTCTTTGATAGAAAAGTATGCGAGAAGACCGAATCAAAGAACCGATAAAGGTACAACTCAGCCACACACCGATGGCGAATTAGAAACCATTTTATCTAGGGTTCAACCATACTTTTTCTCACTAGCTGATGGGATATCTGATTATTTCAATAAACACGGTGAAATTCCTCAAAGGTTAAGTGATTTATCTATTGGTGTGTCAGGCTATGAGGGGGAAACTAATGAATTAAAAATTAGCCTAGGCAGTCGTGTGGATAACACTTGTATTAGCTCTCACTTGCCTTTTAACCAAATGATGATTTCTGGTTATGTGCTTTTTTGCTATTACACATCATTTAACGACACTCAAGTTAGGGATGTGCGACATCCATTGTCTGTAATAACTCAAAGAAAAGAAGGTCGAACAGAAAGATATATCAGGGTTAAGGGTTATAAAGCTAGAAAGGGTTCTGATGTTGAAGCATACTTCGTCGGGATTGATGAAGGGGAATTTGAAGATAGTGAGGCTAAAGGTAAGAATGCAGGATTTATCGTAGCCGACTTCCTTAAACGAGGACGCTATAAACACACAGATGGCTTGAAGTTTATTAATAAACTTTCTGAGGTATCAAGGAAGTGCAACCCTGATCAGTACGGAAATCTATTTTACAGTGTTGACAGTCATGGGAAAATAAAAAAGACATTCGATGTTGACAGACTTATGACTGCATTGACATTTAACCTTGGATTGCTTTCTGAAAATAGAAGTGTCTTATCTAGCTACTTGAGTGATGTTATTTGTAGGTACTTAGACAAAGGCGAGTGGGAGAGAATTACTACTACCACAGACAGCACTGGTTTCAAAACTATTTCACGCAAGTTGACGACTGAAAAAATGAAGTCAACGCGAGTTAGTTCTCTTGTTTATGTCTTTGTCAGGAGCTTAACGGATATACCGTTAAAAGGAGCGCTTATTCCCCTTACTTATAAAGAAAGTAAGTCAAAGGGGGATATTGAAGTGTTCATTAAATACGAAGATGGAGCTGAAAGGAAGTTTGTCACTTCTACACGTTTCAAGAATACGCTTAAGAAGATTGAAGCTAGATCGGAAACGTTGAACCCGCAGAAAGCGAAAGTAGGAGGTAGGGAAGTTACTCGACCTGCATATTTTCTTCCTATGGGAGTCAGATCTGAAACGTATCAATGGGAAGGTCATGAGATGCCTGTGAGACGTAAGCTCTTGGCAGATCTAGGAATCAATCATGGGGCATACATACTAAACATTAACTCTCGTAGAATTCGCACCAAAAATAGTGACAATCTCTATATAGATGAGGATGGTGGTAAGTTTGCGAGGGATATCCTACAGCATTCCAAGGAAACGCAGGGAGAAAAATACGTAGACGGACATCCTACAGGAAATATGAGGCAGATGAGTCAGGGGTTAAGTGCCATGGGGCACATAGCTGACGGTGACTCTGTTGAGGTAGCTAAGACTAAGGTTAGGAAGCAACTTGGAATAAAAGTTCTTGCTTACGATGAGTGGAAGAAGAGTAAAACACCTTCAAATCCAAATGGTGTAGCTTGTAACGGGAAGATTGACCTTAGAGAAGGTAAAAATGAGCATTACGCAGCCCAAAAGTTTGCGGAAGAAAATGGCATCATTAATGAAGGTGAAGATATCACCTGTTTTCAATATGACTTATGTATCTTTTGTAAGAACATGCAACTTATCGATGATGTTAATTCGGTCTATAAGCTAATTAGTTTTATAGATTCTTTATACGATCCTATAGAAAAAATGCCCGAGAGAGCAGATTATTTAGTCAGGCGAATAGAGAGGTTTGAGAGTTTACTTGAATTGTTACCTGAAGAAACCCTTGAAAAGGCAGATCTGCTATTTGAAGAGAATGGTCGTTACTTTTTGTTCAACTAATAAGATATAAAAGGACAAGCATGGTCCCAGCGGTAGTAATTGAATCAAATAAGTTTAAAAGCGTAGCACCACTTATATCTGATGATGAGACCTTTACTGATATCTTAGAGCGTAAGTTGGCAGGTGGTAACACTGATGAACTAGGTAACTTTGTAATCTATGAGGATGATAAGGTAACAATCCATTTTAAAAATGATGAGTGGCCTTTTTTAGACTCGGGGTTAGATTTTGACGGTGGTGGCACAAACCTCGTCTTTGATATTGACGATGGAACAAATGGTTATTCAAATGTTCTATTGATGAATGACCCTATCTCGGAGATTAAGTATCAGCTTAAGGCATTTGCTTTGGTGAGCATTTATTTATCTGAAAATCAAATTCAACTGTCGAATTTGAAGACTAAGTTAAATGAGCTGAAAAAACTGGTTCCCGTGTTCTTGGAGCATGGTGTTTATGATTTCACAATGCTCACCGATAAAAAGTTAGAGGAGATAACAACTTGTACCCCTTCTGTATTTAACACTAGAACACGACTGGAAGGGTTAAATGCACTTTATGATATTATTCCTTGGTTACCCTATAGTGTTCACTATTCAAAGCTAAAGGCCGCCATGTATTCATCAGGTTGGCGAGAGCCTGATCAATATGCAGTTATACCATTACGAATCTACTTCGACTTGATGAATTGGGGGAAGGAAAGAGTTCATTATTACAAAGGACTTTCATCAGAGATTGAATATGCAGTAGAAAAGCTACTCCAGTTTGAAGAAGAAGAATTGCAAAGAGCGATAAGGCAAATTCGAAATGGAGAAAGAACCCTGCAAATTGGTAAGGAAACTAAAGGCTCTAAGAAGTTTTCTCGTGAATTACAGGCTAATGGGGTAGAGCTTGTTGATTATGGAAAAAATCCTCTATGGATGGTATGCGCCCCATGAACCCACGGGGCGGTGTTGTTAATGTTTGAAGTTCCAAGGTAGGAGCGCATCGATATCAGGCTCAGCTTTCGCGAGCTCTTTCATGCACTTGACTATGTAGTCGTAGAGGATAAGGCCGTTGGCTTTCGCTGTCTCGACGATGCTGTAAAGCATCGCGCTCGCATCAGCACCATTTGGTGTATTTGAGAAGAGCCAATTTTTTCTTCCAATGACCAGCGGTTTAATGGCGCGTTC
>NZ_JAKEUQ010000014.1 GCF_022397955.1 Vibrio sp. Isolate32
ACCACCCGCACCGACGGGGAAGTGCAGACGTACCAAGTGCGSGTGCTCGATTACGTCGGCAACGACACCGAGCTCAGTGACAGCCAAGAYGTGACCTTTGACATTGACGGCAGTGGCGGCGGCACCGGTACGGGTACCGGCGGCACCAGCTCAGGCGTGACCGCGGTCTCTATCGACAGCATCACCGACGACTCGGGTCTGGCGACAGACTTCATTACCAACGATGTGGATGGCATCACCGTCAGCGGTAGCCTGRSCGGSACGKTCAACAACGAYATTGTCCAAGTGAGCCTTGACGGCGGCGCGACGTGGAACGACGCCACGGTCAGCGGCAGCAGCTGGAGTTACGTGGATGCGAATGTTCGAGCGGATGGCGATAACGTAACGTACCAAGTGCGCGTGCTCGATTACGTTGGCAACGACACCGAGCTCAGTGACAGTCAAGTTGTGCTCTTTGACACTGATGGCAGTGGTGGCGGCACCGGTACGGGTACCGGTGGCACCAGCTCSGGTATCACTGGTGTTGCGATAGACAGCATCACCGACGATTCAGGTCTAGCGACGGACTTCATCACCAATGATGTCGATGGCATCACCGTCAGCGGTAGCCTGACCGGCACGGTCAACAACGACATCGTCCAAGTGAGCCTTGATGGCGGCGCGACGTGGAACGACGCCACGGTCAGTGGTCTATCTTGGAGTTACGTGGACGCCACCACCCGCACCGACGGGGAAGTGCAGACTTACCAAGTGCGCGTGCTCGATTACGTCGGCAACGACACCGAGCTCAGTGACAGCCAAGACGTGACCTTTGACATTGACGGCAGTGGCGGCGGCACCGGTACGGGTACCGGCGGCACCAACTCAGGCGTGACCGCGGTCTCTATCGACAGCATCACCGACGACTCAGGTCTGGCGACAGACTTCATCACCAACGATGTGGACGGCATCACCGTCAGCGGTAGCCTGACCGGCACGGTCAACAACGACATCGTCCAAGTGAGCCTTGACGGCGGCGCGACGTGGAACGACGCCACGGTCAGTGGTCTATCTTGGAGTTACGTGGACGCCACCACCCGCACCGACGGGGAAGTGCAGACTTACCAAGTGCGCGTGCTCGATTACGTCGGCAACGACACTGAGCTCAGTGACAGCCAAGATGTGACCTTTGACATTGACGGCAGTGGCGGCGGCACCGGTACGGGTACCGGCGGCACCAACTCGGGCGTGACAGCAGTCTCTATCGATACTATTACTGATGACTCAGGTGCGGCAGACTTTGTTACTAACGATTTGGATGGCATCACCGTCAGCGGTAGCCTGACCGGAACAGTCAACAACGACATCGTCCAAGTGAGCCTTGACGGCGGCGCGACGTGGAACGACGCCACGGTCAGTGGCAGCAGCTGGAGTTACGTCGACGCCACCACCCGCAGCGACGGGGAAGTGCAGACGTACCAAGTGCGCGTGCTCGATTACGTCGGCAACGACACCGAGCTCAGTGACAGCCAAGACGTGACCTTTGATACAACTATACCGTCGACACTAACATTAAGCATTGCAGACGCAGCAGACGGACACATAAATAATGCTGAAAACGTTGATGGCGTTGAAGTGGTAATATCTTTCACCGTTGGAGCAAGTGTTGGAGACATACTTACGTTAACACTTACTGATACAAATGGTGATGACACCACCTATACTCATACTCTCACAGGTAGCGACATAAGTGGAGGCAGTGCTGCTATTTTGGTCCCTAGCTTAACGGTTGAAGGGAGTTACGACGCAGTTAGTTCTCTAACTGATGGTGCCGGCAATGCGATAACGAGTAACTCTTTGGCATTCGCATACTTTGCAAGTCAACCTCCTACTGACGTCGATTTTACGTTAGGCGGAGGAAGCAGCATCGCGGTAAATACCACCACAAATAATATTCAGAACACTCCTCACATAACAACCCTAGCTGACGGTAATTATGTGATTGCTTACAGAGACGCTAATGCTTCTCCGACCCAGACATTAGGTCAGTTATACCAGCAAGATGGCACGAAACTGGGCGCTGAATTTGTTATTGAAGTGACTAGTTTCGGTACTAGCACTATGATCGAGGATATTACGTCGATGCCTAATGGTGGTTTTGCGGCATCTGGTGTAGTTGGCAGTGGGACCAGCACTATCGGGGTGGCAGTTTATGATGCTTTGGGTACGAAACTGTATGAGATAGCACAGCCATCGAGTACAATACGAAGTTCTCTGACTGAGCTATCTGGAGGTGGGGTTGCGTTATTATCCACCAATTTAGCTCCTGCGACCGATCAACTCGAACTACAGCTTTACGATGCGGCAGGTAGCCCATCAGGCTCTGCCATTGTGGTCCATAGTATCACGAGCGGCAGCAACGTGACTCGCCCACAGGTTGAGCAGCTTTCTGGTGGTAATATCGTTGTCGGTTACCAATTTAGTGGCGGGTCGGACTTTTACTATAAGTTCTATGATTCAGCGGGCACCCTACTTAATACTGTTACACTTTCGGGCACCGCGAATGGCCAAACGAATATCACTTTGAGCCCTGATCTTGACGGCGGTGTCTCTGCAGTATATGAAGATGGAGGTAATCTTTACTTTATTTCATGGAATGAAGCCGGAGTTGAAGAAGTTGCACCCACGTTGGTTACAACCGGGGTAACACAACCCGATATCATTTCACTAACTGGTGGTGGCTATGCTGTTGCGTATGGCCAAACGCCTCATGTTTTTGTTCAGCTTTTAGCTGGGGACGGTACAGCAATTGGTACGGCTCAGCAGATGAGTTCCTTAACCGGCTTTAGCTCCAATACTGCCCCTCACCTGACAGAACTTGAGAGTGGTGAATTGGCGTTAGTTTGGGCTGCTAACTCAACCAGCGGCACGAGTTGGGATATTGAACAACGTATTATTGGTGCGGGAACTCAAATATCCGAGCTGGCAGTCGCGGGTGACCTTCTTGGTATATTTAATAATGTTGTCGATGTAGACACGGGGGATACGTTTACCTATACATTAACGGATGATGCCTCTGGTGCTTTTGTTATAGACAGTGCAACCGGTGTGGTGACTGTTAACGATCCGAGCCAAATTGATTATGAAACATCTACATCCCTTAATATCACGGTCCGTGTTACAGATTCATATGGTAACACTTACGATGAAACGGTGACCGTTGCGGTACTTGATAAAACAGACCCGACAATTGATATTGTCGCTATTGATGACTTCGACGTTACGTGGACAGAAGCGAACAACGTTGTGATGTCTGGTACTACTACGGATGTCGAAGATGGACAAGTGGTCACTCTCACTGTAACGGACAGTGTGGGCGCCTCAACTACCTTTAGTGCGACGGTGACAAGTAATGCATGGAGTGTGACAACGGATCTCACTGGTAAAGGGTTAACTCAGGGAACAATGACCGTTGTCGCATCGGTGACCGATTTAGCAGGCAATTTGGCATCCAATTCCGAAACTGCTTCGGTTGACTTGCCTGAAGCGCCTACCGATCTGGTGTGGGGCACCGCTGGTGAAGATTCGGTTGTGGTCAATACCACAATCGCAGGGAACCAATCTGCCTCGGTGACCACTTCACTCGCCGATGGGCGTTACGTGGTGGCGTGGAACAACGCAGTGGGTGGGTGGTCATCCCGCTTACAAATGTACAACGCTGATGGCACCAAATCTGGTGGTGAGACACTGTTTTATGTGGCCGGGAATAACTTAGGGAATCCGATTGATATTCTCACTCTCTCCAATGGTGGGTTTGTGATCTCGACGATGATGGCACACCTTGGAACTTACTATGCCGGTATTTCCGTATTCGATTCTTTAGGCAACCCAGTGTCGAGCTATTATGCACAAGGGTTAGCGTATAACTACAACATAGCGGAAACGCCGACGGGTAACATTGCGATAGTGTATGAAGATCGCGGTGGGTCTCCGGATAAGCTTATGTTAGAGGTTCATACAACCACAGGAGCGCAAGTGCTAGGCCCTATTACGGTTGATGCTAGCTTCGCTGGTTCTAGAACTGGGTTGACAGTGCTCGATAATGGTAACCTAGTTGTGGCTTACCGTGACGGCAACACTAATCCACACACTTTAGCTATTTATAATTCTGCAGGTGTACTTATCAGTTCTTCTACGTTTGGTAGCGGGGGGAATTCAGGCGATAATGTTCAGTTGACAACCACGGTGGATGGGGGGGTTGCGGCCATTTATGAAAATGCAGGTGACATTTACCTGCAAACATGGGACAGCAGTGGTGCAGTGACGTTGGCCGCTGTTCAAGTGACGACATCTGGTACCACTTCCCAGCCAGAGATCATCGCGTTGGCTTCGGGACGTTATTATCTTGTATGGAATGATTACCCCTCAGTGATGGGACAGTATCTTGAAGCGGATGGTACTGCGATTACACCAGCAGTAGTCATCGGAACATCAGGTGGCTTGAACTCATCTCCTTCTATCGCAGAGTTGACGACCGGTGAGGTGATTGTGTCTTGGCAAACTAATGATGCTGTGATTGGTGACGGTAATGGCACTGGTGTTGTAAAAAGACAAATTGGTTTCGGTCAGATCAATGAAACGGCGGTAACTGGCGATATTGTACTGGGTTCTTTGTCTTTTGTGGATCCAGACGTCGGCGATACCGTGACCTACTCGTTAGCTGATGACGCCAATGGGGCATTTGCCATTGATGGTGCGACAGGTTTGGTGACGGTTAATGACGCTAGCCAAATTGATTACGAAGTCGCGGAAACGTTAAACATGACTGTTCGACTTACCGATAGTACTGGTTTGACCTACGATGAGGTGATTACGATTACCGTATCCGATGGTGCCGATGCAGCTATTTCGCCAACCGCTGGTGACGACGTATTGTCAGGTACTTCAGCAGCAGATACTATTGATGCATTAGCAGGAAATGATACTGTCTATGGTGGTCGAGGAGCTGATACCCTTTCTGGGTCTGCTGGCAGTGATACTTTGGTGGGGTCTTTTGGTTCCGATATCTTAACCGGTGGTTCAGACGACGATATATTCGTCTTTGATACTAACTTCATAGACGGTCAGTCAGATACGATTACGGACTTTGAAACCGATATAGATAAATTAGACTTTACTGATGTGCTCAATGACCCTGACCCATTAACGGTCGATGATTTACTTGGGTTGCTGACTGTTACGGAAAGTGGAGGAAATATGGAGCTCACATATACCCATGATGGAAACACTCAGACTGTGGTTCTTCAAGGATATTCACAAGCTGATTTAGGGTTAAGTGGCGCTGATAGTGATGCCATTATCACAGAGTTGTTTAATCGAAATATGTTCGTTAATGATTAAATTATGCTGAAGCTAGCCATTGTTGTGACAGCTTTAAAATGAAATAACGAAATAGAGTCGCCCCTGTTTCTTTCGGTTACGGGGGAGACTCAAATTTCTCTCAACAAAGAGTTTAACTTTTTAGACGAATATTTCAGGGAGAGTTGGCCATTACGACAGCGTTCTCATTTTGGCTAGCTATACATTAATACCTCTGTTTTGTATAAATACCTAGCAACGTGCTGCAAAAATCAGATCAAAAGATAAACAGCCTCTATTTTTTAGTCGTCCCTATACTTTACTAGCTCACTTTTTGATTGTCGTATCACGTTGAAACCTTTCTCTTCTAATAACTGTAAAAGGTTACCTTCTCCTATCAGGTGTAAAGTTCCGACGACTAATAAGTAGTCTCCTTTCGCGTCGAGTTTCCAGTCATTGGCTGATAGTTTGTTTGCCCAGTCTACGTTGCGATTTGTTAGGAATGCTTTCTCAAGCTCGGTTGGCATTTCAGACAACTCCGCAAAACCCTCAAGTTTGGACTCATCACCCGCTTTCCAGCTTTCAATAAGGCAATGTACAACACGGTCCGTTTGGTCAAACTCTTCAAGGCTAGTCAACAACCATTCTTTACCCGAATCTTTTTGTCCGGCGATTAGGTCAATTTGAAATTGTAGCGGCTCTAAGCTGATAACTGGAACATCTGCCATGGTCGCTTGATTGGCGAGAGTTACGTCTACACCGCTGGCCGAACCGTAACCAAGGTCTTTTAACTGTTGCATTTGTATCGACAGAGATGTCGCCCAAGGTGGTGAGCTCAATAGTTGCTGAGTCGGCATTCCCAAAGATTTTGAAATGCTTGTCAGTAACTGCTTTTGTTCTGCGTTGAGCGTATCAGCCGTGGTGACTGTCGTAGTTGGGTATACAACACCTTCGGATTTCCTGATATCCGTTTCGATGATTAGGCCATCACTCTCTTTTAATTTGTCGGTAATCTGCGTGGGAAGTGGATACATGCTCTCATCCCCAACGTGTATAGAACCTAAAATCGTTAAGGTCAGATCATCTTTTTTGGCTTGCCAATACAGAGGTTCTGCTAAAGCGTGCTTAGTAGTAAAGGTAAGAGCGAGTAACGTTAAGTATAAGAATGTGCGCAAAGAGAGCTCCTAGAGGAAGACGTAACTCGTTAAAAATGATTTTGACGGAGTTTTTTAACGGTTTTTTTTGAGAACAATGTCACGTTGTTTGTACGGAAAGTATAACAATACGCTGAAACTCTAAATCCTTTCTGGCTATCAATGACACGATTTTATGAAATCGCTAAAAAAGATTGTGATTCATTTCTCAAATTTTACGTCAAAATAAAAATGACGGAAGTGCCGTTGGTTCTAACTTAATGATTTTAATATGAATAATATTTTCAAGATTTTTGAGATTTGAAGCCGATCACTTTATTAACTCGATTTAATTCACGGTAAAAAATAAGCCCATATAGTTTGTCTAACTTTCGAAGCGCTCCATTTTGCTTCTTATTCAATTTTTAATTTATGGGTGAATACGATGTTGAAGAGAAACTTACTATCTGTAGCGGTATTGGCTGGCCTAACGGGTTGTGCAGTAACACAAGCACCAGAACAAAAAGTATTGAATGCACTGGCTGACAATCTTGATGTTCAGTACGAAATTCTAACTAACCACGGTGCGAATGAAGGCTTAGCTTGTCAGGACCTAGGTGCTGAATGGGCGTCATGTAACAAAGTAAACATGACGCTAACTAATGAAGGCGAAGCGATTGATTCGAAAGATTGGAGCATCTACTTCCACAGTATTCGTCTTATTCTAGATGTTGATAATGAGCAATTTAAGATCACTCACGTCACTGGTGACCTTCACAAGCTAGAACCTACTGAAAAATTTGACGGCTTTGCGGCTGGCGAAGAAGTGGTTCTTCCGTTAACGAGTGAATACTGGCAACTGTTTGAAACTGACTTTATGCCAGGTGCATTCGTGACGGCGCCAAACGCAGAACCTAAGATGATTGCATCATTGAATACAGAAGATGTTGCATCGTTCGTAACCGGTCTAGAGGGTAACAACCTTAAGCGTACGCCTGATGATAATAACGTAATGGCAACAGCGGTGACGCGTTTTGAAAAGAATGCTGATCTAGCAACTCAAGATGTATCAACAACGCTATTGCCAACGCCAATGTCGGTAGAAGCGGGTGAAGGTTCTGTGAGCATTGCTGGTGGTATTGCTTTACCAAGAGACGTATTCGACGCTGAACAGTTCGCAGCAATTGAAGAACGTGCAGATGTGGTAAACGTAGATGTGAGTGGTGACCTTCCTGTAAGTGTTGCCGTTGTTCCTACTCAGTTTACGGGTGATTTAGCAAAATCTGGCGCTTATGAACTAAGCATCTCGGAAGAGGGGATTGCGATTAAAGCGTTTGATAAAACGGGTGCTTTCTACGCAGTTCAGTCTATTTTTGGCCTAATAGACAGTCAGAACGCTGAATCATTACCACAACTGTCAATTAAAGATGCTCCGCGCTTTGATTACCGTGGTGTGATGGTGGACGTTGCTCGAAACTTCCACTCAAAAGATGCCATCCTAGCAACGCTAGATCAAATGGCTGCATACAAGATGAATAAACTGCACCTTCACTTAACGGATGATGAAGGCTGGCGTTTAGAAATCCCAGGTTTACCAGAGCTAACGGATGTAGGGTCTAATCGTTGCTTTGATTTGGATGAACAAAGCTGCTTACTGCCTCAGCTAGGTTCTGGTCCAACAACAGACAACTTTGGCTCTGGTTTCTTTAGTAAAGCGGATTACGTCGAAATCTTAAGCTACGCTAAAGCGCGCAGCATCGAAGTTATCCCTGAAATTGATATGCCAGCACACGCTCGTTCAGCTGTGGTATCAATGGAAGCGCGTTACACTCGTCTAATGGCGGAAGGTAAAGAAGCAGAAGCGAACGAATACCGCTTGATGGATCCACAAGATACATCGAACGTAACCACGGTTCAGTTCTACGATAAGCAAAGCTTCATTAACCCATGTATGGAGTCATCAACACACTTCGTCGATAAAGTCATCTCTGAAGTGGCGGCAATGCACCAAGAAGCAGGCGTTCCGCTAACGACTTGGCACTTCGGCGGCGATGAAGCGAAAAACATCAAGTTAGGTGCCGGCTTACAAGACATCAATGCGGAAGATAAAGTGGCTTGGAAGGGCAACATCGATTTGTCTAAGCAAGATAAACCATTCCAACAGTCTCCACAGTGTCAGTCGTTGATTGCTAATGGTACCGTGAGTGATTTTGGCCACCTACCAGGTTACTTCGCTAAAGAGGTATCAAAGATTGTTGCAGATAAAGGCATTCCACACTTCCAAGCGTGGCAAGATGGTCTGAAGTACGTTGAAGAAGGTGAAGCTGGTTTCGCGACTGAAACGACTCGCGTGAACTTCTGGGACGTTCTTTACTGGGGCGGTACTTCATCTGTATACGACTGGTCAGCAAAAGGTTATGACGTAGTTGTTTCGAACCCAGACTACGTATATATGGATATGCCATACGAAGTTGACGCAGCAGAGCGCGGTTACTACTGGGCAACTCGTGCAACCGATACCCGTAAGATGTTTGGCTTCGCACCAGAAAACATGCCACAAAACGCAGAAACGTCACTAGATCGTGATGGCAATGGTTTTACAGGCAAAGGTGAGGTTGAAGCGAAACCTTTCTATGGTCTGTCAGCTCAACTTTGGTCTGAAACTGTACGTACTGACGAGCAATATGAATACATGGTGTTCCCTCGCGTACTAGCAGCTGCAGAGCGCGCATGGCACAGAGCAGATTGGGAAAACGACTACAAGGTTGGCGTTGAATACTCTCAAGAAACTAACTTAGTGAATAAGCAAGCGCTAAACAGCGACTTCAATCGCTTCGCGAATATCGTGGGACAACGTGAGCTGGCTAAGCTAGAAAAAGCGGGCATTGACTACCGACTACCAGTACCGGGTGCGAAGGTTGTTGACGGTAAGTTAGCGATGAACGTTCAATTCCCAGGTGTAGAGCTTCAATACTCAGCGGATGGTGAAAACTGGCTAACGTATGATGAGCAGCAACGTCCATCGGTTTCTGGTGAAACTTACATCCGCTCTATTTCAGAAAGTGGTGAGAAAGTAAGTCGAGTAACGTCAGTTAAATAATCGATAAGCAACATTAATAGAAGAGCTCCCTAGCTATCACCTTACTTAAGGTTAAAAATGGGAGCTCTTTTTGTTTGCTGCGAATTAGGTGCATATCCAAAACTGAAGCATATAGAAATCGACTTTGTTTATATCGTAAACAATACACATAAAGTGATTTTTATCCCAAAAGTGACGCACTTCTCATTATTCTCTTCGAAAAATAAGTCCCCGATAAAAAACTCTAAATCAGATGTGACTCAACTATCCAAATCTAATTTTTCTTCGTGAAATAAAGTGATCCCGATCTGTGCATTTTCTGTTCTTTAGTTTTTTACCAATTTTTATATTTTTAACTTGTTGATTTTATTGTGTTAAATATCTTATCTTTTTTTGATAGTGAGAAGGATCACTCTGTTGGTTCTTTTATTTTGAAACGAAAATTAATTCGAGCAACATAGATTTCATGCCAGGGAGGCGACTAATTACTCAGCGACGAAGGTGAATGATATACCGAAGATATGTCGCTTAAAATCAAACTAAGGCAGTTAATTATGAAAAAAGTATTTGCATTAAGCGCTCTAGCAGTAGCATTTTCTTCAAACGTTCTAGCGGACTCTTCTTACGTTACTGGTAACCTTCAAGCGCATACTGACGATCTTCACGGTTCGAAAATGACGTCTACTTTAGAGGCTGGTCATACCTTTGATTTCGATTTTGGTGGTTTCACGGTTTATACTGAGATTGATGGTATTCAACTAGGTGAATTGACAACAGAACGTCAAGAAATTGGTCAAATTAATACTAATGGTTCTTCGGCAAACCCAGCTTGGACAATCGGTGGTGAACAAGCGTTTAACATCAACGATAACCTTTGGGTGGCGGCTGGTTACCAACATTTAGTGGTTGAAGGTGACACGGTTCAATACCGTCCACTTGTTAAAATTGGCTACAATTTTGATAACGGCATTGCAATCAGCAACCGTACTCGTGCTCACATCAACGAAAATAGCGATTTGAGCACAGATGTTCGTATGGATAACCGTATTGCTTACACAGTAAATAACGAACTAACACTGAGTTACAATAACGTGTATGTTTTTGCTGGTAACGAGTCAGATAAAGGCAACGGTGTAATGAAGAAGCAAGATTCTATGGACCACGAGCTTCGTGCTACATGGACTCGCAACGGAGTTCAACCTTATTTTGAGTACCGTAGCCAAGCAAACGGCGTGAAAGACTCAACAGGTTCGAACATCGACAACCATGCATTTGTCTTTGGTGCTTCTTACGGCTTCTAAGCCGATTCATTTGGCTGTCTAGTTGAGTTAGATTATTAGCCGAGTGAGTTTCTTCGTTAAATAACTTTTTTGTCAAATAGCTTCTTAGCTAATTAGCGAGGGGAACATAGCGGTACTAACAGCCCAGTTGGTGCCGCGACAAGATTTGCTTTACTGTCCAAAAGCAAAGAGCCTAGCAAGTAAACCACATTCTTGGGTTTACTCAATCCTAGGCTCTATTTTATGACTTCTTTTTATTGCTGCGTGTTGGTCTGTTTAAGTTCTATTTCCCGTTGTAGTGACGGTATTCAAACACCTGACCTTTGTCGTTAAATGCATACACAGAATACTCGTCTTTCTTATCGCCATACTCCATGCCTGGAGAGCCCATTGGCATCCCCGGAACCGCTAAACCAATCGCATTGCGTGGTGGGTTTTCTAAAAAGGCTTTCACGTCTTCTGCTGGGATGTGCCCTTCAAATACGTACCCGTCAATCTCTGCCGTGTGACAAGATGCCAGCTCGGGTGTAACCCCTAACTTTTGCTTGATTGGGTTCATATCATCGTGGAGCGTCTCTGTTACATCGAAACCAGCATCACGCATGTGCTCGGTCCATTCTGTACAACAGCCGCAGTATGGTGATTTATGGTTTAGAACATCAGTTGCGAGAGCTTGTCCTGAAATTGCAGCGAGTGCAGTAAGAGTCATAATTTTACGAATCATGGCTAACCTCATGAATATGGTTATTGTTGATATTAGAATGGGTCGGTTTGAATAGTCTTAGTCTATTGGCATTACTTACCACAGTAATGGATGACATCGCCATGGCTGCGCCTGCCACTACTGGACTGAGTAAAAATCCGAAAAACGGGTAGAGCACACCAGCCGCGATAGGAATGCCCAGTGAGTTGTAGATGAAGGCACCAAAGAGGTTTTGCTTCATGTTTCTCACCGTTGCTTGGGACAGTTCTATCGCATTACTAACAGAGAGAGGTGACGAGTTGAGAAGTGTCATTTGTGCACTCTCGATCGCCACATCACTGCCACTGCCCATGGCGATACCTATATCGGCCTGAGCCAGTGCAGGTGCGTCGTTTATACCGTCTCCAACCATGGCTACACTCTTATATTGTTGTTGAAGCTGAACAATATGTTGTGCCTTCTGCTCAGGAAGTACTTCAGAGATAACCTCATCGATATCGACGCTTTTGCCAATCGCTTGAGCAACCGGGTCGTTGTCACCAGTGAGTAGCACAGTGTGAATTCCGGCGGATTTTAGTTGAGCAATAGCTTGTTTACTATCTATTTTTAACGCGTCTAAAATACCAAAGATGCCTTCCATTTTTTGGTCGATGACGACGAAGATTGGCGTCCATGCTTGTTTACGGCAAAGTTCAATAAAGTCACTACCTATTTGAGTATCAATACCGAGTTGGGTGAGGTATTTCAGAGAGCCGACTTGAACGTCTTTTCCGTTAATGTTGGCTTGCACGCCAAGGCCTCGGCGGTTTTCAAAGTCGCTGTGTGGGAGTGCTGAAATTCCTAAGTTCTCTGAATACTGGCAAACGGCTTTGGCAAGCGGGTGTTCTGAACCAACTTCAACCGAATAGGCGTAAGCCAGCAGTTCTTGTTCTGATAGGTTGTGGTAAAACGCTTGCTGCACGCTTGGTTTACCTTGGGTTAGGGTACCCGTCTTATCAAATACCACAGCATCGATTTTGCTCGCTGACTGCAACACATCCGCATCTTTGATCAGAACGCCAAACTCAGCAGCTTTGCCGACACCGACAGTAATAGAAAGTGGAGTCGCAAGGCCTAGAGCACACGGACAAGCGATGATCAGCACAGTCGTCGATACAACAAGCATGTAGCTTGCACTTGGCTGTGGGCCAATAAAAAACCACACTAAGGCAGCAACGGCTGCGATCGCGACGACAACAGGAACGAAAACAGCAGAGATCGAGTCGGCAAGCTTGGCAATTGCAGGTTTACTACTTTGTGCTTGGCGAACCATCTGGATGATGCGAGCCAACATAGTGCTTGAGCCAATTCCTGTTGCTTCAATAATTAAGCTGCCATCACCATTAATGGTACCTGCTGAAACACTATCATTAACCGATTTTACGTTGGGAAGCGGCTCACCAGTCAGCATAGATTCATCGATGTAAGACTCACCTGATACCACAACACCATCAACCGGCACTTTCTCACCCGGTTTGACGCGTATCTGCATACCCATTTGGATAGCCTCTACAGCAATGATCTGCTCTTTGCCATCGACGATAACCATCGCTTTTTGAGGCTGTAAATTAATCAGTGCCTGTAGCGATTTTGTAGTGCGAGCTTTGGCTTTGGCTTCGATATAGTGACCCAAAGAAATAAGGCCAATGATCATCGCGCTCGCCTCAAAGTAGACATGGCGAGAGGCTTCAGGGAACCATGATGGAATGAGCACAACCAACATTGAGTAGAACCATGCTGCGCCTGTACCCAAAGCTACTAGCGTGTCCATGGTCGCGCGTTTGTGCATTAAGGATTGCCATGCGTTAGTGAAGAAGCTGCGTCCAGAAGTGGCTAACAACACCAAGCAAACCACACCGATTAACCCCCATGCTAGTTGGTCGTTAACTGTCGCAATGGTCATACTGCCACCGAAGACGCCCCATGCCATTAATGGTCCGCCAAGTAGTAGCGCACTCACTGAATTTTTCAGGAAGGCCTGTTGAGTGCGAAGTTGTTGCTCTTGCTGTTTTTGTTGTTGTGTTGCCGCATCATCAACAAACTCAGCGCCATAACCTGCGGCTTTCACCGATTGGATAAGCTTGTTTTCAATAAGATCACGTGTTTGAGAGGCGAAAACTAAGGCTGTTTGCTCGGCAAGGTTGATCTGAGCTTGAACGACGAACTCGTTCTTTTTCAGTGCTTTTTCGACTGAAGAAACGCAACTCGCGCACGTCATCCCCTCAAGCACAAGGTGGTAAGTATATTGACTTGCAACGGGTTCAGTTGGCGTTGCAACTGTGGAGGCTGGTTTTTTATCTTCTTTTAAATTTGAACTTGATGATTGGTCATTAGCTTCAGAGTAAGGGGCTGCGTGATAACCGACACTTTCGACTAGCTCGATAACCTCGGATTCTGGGAGTAGAGTAACCAGTGATAACTCCTGTTTGCTGACCTCTAGGTTTGATACTTGCTCAGTTTGTTCAAGCGCTTGAGCCAGTTTGTTCACGCACTTACCGCAACTAAGGCCGGATAGCGAAAGGTGCAGCTGATTACCCATAGAATAACCAAGCGTTGCTAACTGTTCGTTGAGCTCAATGTAACTAGAAGGAGTCGAAATATCGATGTAGGTCGGCGATATGTCATTGATGGTCGTGTTGTCGATATCGCCAAACAGTGTGCGGACTTTCTTCGCACAACCCATGCAATTTAGGCCGTTGAGCGCGGTTGTATAGTGGTTCATATCGATACTCCAATTCTCATCTACGCCTAACATAAACCTTCCCGTAAGGGTAAGGTCAAACATAAATTCAAGAATTTGATCTTGGTGGTGTGCTAGCTGGTGGTTTCAGTCTGGAATGGAAGAGGGAACTTAAGAATGTGCGGCTATAATCTACTGGCTAAGACTATCTATTTACGACTTTAAGGACTTAATTGGCCTTTCAATAACGGCTTTCGTACAACAACAGCACATTAATCATTCACTACTGATTGTAGATTTAAGCGGTGGTGATAAAATAGCGCCCAAAATTTAGTGATGGTTGACTATTGCAGGCCTTGTAATAGGCTCCACTAAAAGAATCACCTACATAATCAAGGTATTTAAATGACGGTTAAAACTCGTTTTGCTCCTAGCCCTACTGGCTATCTTCACGTTGGTGGTGCACGTACTGCACTTTACTCTTGGCTATTCGCTAAAAACCAAGGCGGTGAATTCGTTCTACGTATCGAAGACACAGACCTTGAGCGTAACTCTCAAGAAGCGGTTGATGCAATTCTAGAAGGCATGCAATGGATGGGTATGGAATGGGACGAAGGTCCTTACTACCAATCTAAGCGTTTTGACCGTTACAACGAAATGGTTGATAAGCTTCTAGCTGAAGACAAAGCATACAAATGCTACGCGTCTAAAGAGCTGCTTGATGAAATTCGTGCAGAGCAAGAAGCAAACAAAGAGATGGCTCGTTACGATGCGAACCACCCTAAAATTATTGCCGCTAACGAAGCAGCACAAGAAGGCGATGCGTGCGTTATCCGTTTCCGCAACCCTAAAGAAGGCAGTGTAGTATTTGATGATCAAATTCGTGGTCGTATTGAAATTTCTAACAGCCAACTTGATGACCTGATCATTCGTCGTACAGACGGTGCTCCTACCTACAACTTCGTAGTAGTAGTGGATGACTGGGACATGGGCATCACACACGTTGTTCGCGGTGAAGACCACATCAACAACACACCTCGTCAAATCAACATCTACGAAGCACTAGGCGCGCCAGTTCCAACTTTCGCTCACTGTGCAATGATCCTAGGTGATGACGGTGCGAAACTGTCTAAGCGTCACGGCGCTGTATCAGTAATGCAATACCGCGACGAAGGTTACCTACCTAACGCACTAAACAACTACCTAGTACGTTTAGGTTGGTCTCACGGTGACCAAGAGATCTTCTCTCAAGAAGAGATGATTGAGTTCTTCAGCCTGAACGCAATCAGCAAGTCTGCGTCTGCATTCAACACTGAAAAGCTACTTTGGTTGAACAACCATTACATCAAAACTTCTGAGCCTGAGTACGTTGCAAAATACCTGCAATGGCACCTAGATACGCAGAAGATCGATACAACAAACGGCCCAGCTATCACTGAAGTGATCAAGCTAGTTGGCGAGCGTTGTAACACGCTTATCGAACTTGCTGAGCAATCTCGTTACTTCTACGAAGATTTCTCTGAGTTTGAAGCTGGCGCGGCTAAGAAGCACCTACGTGGTGTTGCTAAAGGCCCACTAGAGCTTGCTCTTGCTAAGGTTGAAGCACTTGAAGAGTTCACAACGGCAAACATCAAAGACGGTGTGATTGCAGCAGTATGTGAAGAGCTAGAGATCGGCATGGGTAAAATCGGTATGCCACTTCGCGTAGCAGTAACAGGCGGTGGTCAGTCTCCTTCTGTTGATGCAGTGATGGAGCTGGTTGGTAAAGAGCGCGTAATCGCTCGTATCAAGATGGCTCTTGAGTTCATCGCAGAGCGTGAAGCTAACGCTTAATTGAGCGATTGCTAGATTCAAAAAAGGGTCAGTAACTTGGTTACTGACCCTTTTTATTTACTTGGTGTTTTATCTAGTTAGGCATAGATTTTCTTGAAGATGATAGAGGTGTTGATACCACCAAAGGCAAAGTTGTTGCTCATCAGATATTCAACATCCAGTTCGCGACCTGAGCCCGTGATGTAATCGAGCTTGCCGCATTGTTCATCGACATTCTCTAGGTTTAGGGTTGGACTGAACCAACCGCCGTGCATCATCTCTAGACTGAGCCATGCTTCAATCGCGCCACACGCACCTAGCGTATGACCAAAGTAACTCTTGAGTGAACTGATAGGCACTTCACCAAAGATGTTCGCGGTCGCGTTACTCTCGGCAATGTCACCTTTCTCTGTCGCGGTGCCGTGTGCTGAAACATAACCAATTTTGTCTGCAGCAAGGTCTGCATCTTTAAGGGCTTTTTCCATACAGGTCTGCATGGTTTCCATTTGAGGCTGGGTCACGTGGGCGGCATCACAGTTGCTCGCAAAGCCGATGATTTCAGCATAAATCTTAGCGCCACGTGCTACCGCATGCTCGTACTCTTCAAGGATCAAAGTACCTGCACCTTCACCAATTACCAGGCCATCGCGCTCACTGTCGTATGGGCTTGGCGATTTCTTTGGTGTGTCGTTTTTCAAACTGGTTGCAAAAAGGGTATCGAACACCGCAGATTCTGTTGGGCAAAGCTCTTCACCACCACCAGCGACCATCACAGTTTGGTAGCCATGTTTGATCGCTTCATAAGCGTAACCGATGGCTTGGCTTCCGGACGTACATGCGCTGCTGGTAGGAATCACGCGGCCTCGTAGGCCAAAGAACAGACCTACGTTCACCGCAGCAGTGTGCGGCATCATCTGTACGTATGTGGTTGCTGTAATTGCTCGTGTCGATTTCTCGTTGAGCATGACACCAAAAGCACCAACCGCATCAGTGCTGCCGGTTGAAGAGCCGTAAGCAATGCCAGTTTCACCGTTGGTTAATACGTCATGGCCAATTAAGCCAGCTTGTTCAAGAGCGTTCTCGGTCGCTACCGTTGCTAGGCGGGATACACGACCCATGCCACGAACTTGCTTGCGTTTGTAGTGCTTAGGCAGTTGGAAATCGTCAATCGGTGCTGCAAGTTTGGTGTTGAGGCCATCATATTGCTCAAAGCTTTGCATATACTGAGTCGCATTTTCACACGCTTTCAGCTTTGGCTCGATTTGTTGCCAGTCGTTACCAAAGGCAGTAACACCAGACATACCTGTTACAACAACACGACGGGTCATACTAAGCCTCCATTAACTGAAATTACTTGGCGAGTGACATAGCCTGCAATATCAGACATTAGGTAACTGACTAGGCCTGCCACTTCTTCCGGCTCACCCATTCGACGCAGGGGTACTTGAGGAAGCGCATGATCTTTCACGTGCTCGTCAACCATACCGGTGTCAATTAAGCCTGGAGCGACACAGTTTACGGTGATCTTGCGCTTTGCGAGTTCTAGAGCAAGTGACTTAGTTGCGCCAATCACCCCCGCTTTTGCCGCTGCATAGTTAGTTTGACCGCGGTTACCCATAATGCCTGATACAGACGCTAGAGTGACGATACGGCCACCTTTGCGCTTTTGAACCATAGGCATGACACAAGGGTGAAGTACGTTGTAGAAGCTGTCTAGGTTGGTATGGATCACGCCATCCCACTCTTCTTCTGTCATTGCAGGGAATGCAGTGTCGCGAGTAATGCCTGCGTTGTTTACTACGCCGTAGTAAGCGCCATGTTCAGCAATATAAGACTCTAGCTTTTCACGACATTCGCTGCGGTTGCTGATATCAAATTGGATAAGACGTCCAGCGCCACCTTGCTCGGTGATCGATTGTAGAGTCTCCTCAGCACCTTGCTTGTCACCCATGTAATGAACGGCGATTTCAAATCCGTCTTTCGCGAGTTGAATAGCGATCGCTTTACCAATGCCTTTGCTGGCACCAGTGACTAAAACCTGACGGGTCATGATGGGCTCCTAGTTTTCATTTCTTGTAATTTTTGTTCGGTTGGTACGTAAACATTGAGTTGGCATTGAGCTACCAACTCGCCTTGGTCTTCGACTCTTGCGGTAAATACGGCCATACCACTGTCTTCCATAAGCTGTTCGGCATAGATATCAAGGGTCTGACCTTGAGTAAACTCATCACACAGTGATTTATAGCGACGAGAACCAAGCAGGAAGCCGATAGGGGGAGTGGTGCCGTTTTTAAGCGCATGGTATCCAGACCATGCCGCTACAGACTGGGCCATAAATTCGATACCAACATAAGCTGGGACCGTTTGAGATTCGGCATTAAAGAACAGATTATGGTCACCAATATCGACCTGGCAGTGGATCGACAACGCCTCTACGCTGATAGCACGATCGATTAATATCATCGGATCATCGTGAGGGAGAAGTTGGTCTACAGAAGGGATATCAGTCATTTACTACACCAAAAATCAGGCTAATGTTGTTGCCACCAAAAGCAAACGAGTTGCTTAAGATATTCTTTACTTTAAGTTTCTGGGAACAGTTTACCAAATCAACCTCAATATCTTCAGCTTTATCCTGACATTTTTGTAAGGGAAGCGGTAAGTCATATTTCAAAATATGCCAAGCAATTGCAGCCTCAATCGCACTTGCTGCGCCTAGAGTATGCCCGGTTAACGGCTTGGTAGAACTTACGGGAACCTTGTTTGCAAAAATACGATGGATGGCTTTACTTTCCATCGAGTCATTAAGTGGCGTTGCTGTACCATGCGCATTGATGTAACCGATGTCTTCTGCGGTTAACTGTGCAGAATATAAAGCTTTTTTCATTGCTTGTTCAGCGCCATTTCCTTCAGGATGAGGCGCTGAAATGTGGTGTGCATCAGAGCTATCACCACAGCCTAATAAGGCAATTTGAGGTGTGTTTGGAGTAGAATGAACACGCTTGATCTTGGTTTTACTGAGCAACATAAATGCGGCTGCTTCACCAATATTGATGCCATCTCGAGATGCGCTAAATGGCTTACAATGTTTGGTTGAAAGGGCTTCAAGACCATGGAAACCATTGAGTGTCAGCTTACACAAGGTATCCACGCCACCGACTAACACGGCATCAGCCATGCCTGAATCTAACAAGCGCTGGGCGGTTAGAAACACGCGGCCGCTGGATGAGCAAGCCGTAGAGATGACGTAGTTTGGCCCCGTTAACGCGCAGTATTGGCTAACGAACTCAGAAGTGTCCCCAAGCTCTTGTTTTGAGTAATGGTAATCTTCTGGAAACTCACCGTTTGTCAGTTTTTGTTTGAAGGCCGCTTCACCATCGGAGATACCAGAGGTACTGGTGCCTATAACAACAGCAATGCGGTCTGCGCCAAATTGTGCCTTGGCAAGTTCAATAGAATCTTTGATTTGGTTGAGAGCTGATAACGCCAGTTGGTTGTTGCGAGTGGCATACTTCACGAGAGTGGATGGAACCTCTGGTAGCGCACCTGCGATTTTGCCAACGACAGTGTGTTTGCCGTCGTTCAGCATATCACTGACTTCAACCATGTTCGGTTCACGTTCGCCTTTTAGGCAGTCATGAATGTCAGTAATACTTGAGCCTAGCGCTGAGTGGAAACCACAGTCTTGGATATAAATAGGCATAGTGTTTAGCTCTTACTTGGGTTATCGACAATCGTTGAATTCAACGTTTGTATAGTAATGGTGTAGCCTTGGGTCAAATGTTTGAAAACAATGTTGCCTGCCGTTTTGTGTGTATTCGGTTCGGCTTGATAATCAATTCGTATGATTGCCTGCTTCTTGTCATCAAACACAGTGCGGCTGTTATCTGTATCGACCAAATGCCAGCCTATACCTTGTAGCGGTTGTGCCCATGCTTCTGCAGGCCACAAGGTGAGCATCAAATTAAACAGTACCTGTTCGGGCTGAGGTAGGGTAGCGCCGAGGCCAGATAGTACTTGTGTTTCAATGGCTTGGTTTTGATACTGCAGCGATAAGATACGTGTGCCCCAAGAAGAGAAGCCAGCTAAAACGACCTTATCGGGTGTAACTTCAACTTGAACCGGTAACTGTTGGGTATCCTCTTGCCAGGTTGCGCTAATCAATTGACTTGCTGTTAATGAGTACCCAAGTTCTTCGGGTAGAGGCAAGGCGAGTTCTGTGTCTTTATTGATAGTGGCGCTCGCACCTGTCGGTTGTTGAGAAACCAGTGAACAGGCATTGAGTAGGAAGCTAAATACGACAGCGAGTGCTATCTTGATTGTCTTGTTCATCTAAATGCCTCACGCGGTTTGTTCTTTTTTGGGGCTTGCTCATTGTTGATGGCGAGCGGGGAAAGCAGCCACGCCACAAAAATTCCGGTTAACACGGTAATCCCGAAGCTATGAATGGCATGAGTCTGACTGAGTGACAGTAAGCCGAATGACAGCAGCGTCGTGAGGCCAGATAAAGTGATTGCTAATAGGGTGCTCAGCGACTTCTTCTGCTCCGCAAAGAACAGGGTATAGTCGATACCGATCCCTAAAATCAGAATCAAACCAAGCAGATTAAATAGGTTCAATGTTGAGCCTAAAACGCCAGTCACCGCTAACCCCGCTACACCTGCAATAAGAGATGGTAGAAGCATTAATAGGCTTTGTTTCAAGCCATATCGCCAACCTAGCACCATGCCAATAGCAGCGAAGGCAATCAATAATAGCTCGGTAATTTTGACGCGGTACTCAGCAAAAAGAGAGGAGATTTCATCTGCTTTATTGAGGTATTTCACACCTTGTTGCTGAGCGAAGTCTGACTCTAACCACTGTGAGAATAGTTCCGTGTTAGTGACGTCTTTGACCATGATAACCGACGCTGCTTGGTGATTGATGGGTTTTAACCAAAGCGGGCGAATAGGCTCTGATACAGGCGACGATAGAAACTCATCGAGCGTGATCGGACTGTATTTAGGAAGCTCTGGGAAGCTCGGCCAGCCAAGCGTAGTTTGTAGTGTGGCGCTTTGACTATCATAAAGCTGCTTAACCAGCTGATAGTTATGGTGTTGTTCTTGCTCACTTGGCAGGTGTTGATTGACGCTGCGATAGCCTGAGATAGCTTGCTGAGCGACTAAGTTATCAAGATTAGAACTGATCAATGCTAACTTATTGAGCAGCGCTTGGTTGCTTTCGGCAGTAACTAGCAGCATGTTCTGAGCACTACCTAAACCAGATATCTCAGAGATGGCTTGCTCTTGTTGTTTTAGCTCGTCAGGCATTGCTTGAAGTTGCCTGATATCGTCGTCGTAGCGAACCTGAGTGATTGACGCCAAACTTAAGACAGTCACTATCAATGGCAAGCCGATTCTAAACCTAGGATGGCTCCACAAGTTTAACCATGTGTGCCAAAGGCTAGCCAAAGGAAGCGCTCGCTCTTGGCTTGGTTTAGAGGCCAACACGGGGTACCAACACACTACGCTAGCGTAGGCGGCGATAAGCCCGATAGACGAGAATAGCGCAAGTTGCTGTAGTCCAGGGAAGGGCGCAACCAGCAGCCCTAGATATCCGATTAAGCTAGTGATTAAACCTAGGGTAATGGCAACTAAGATGTGCTTTAGCCCTTTATCACTCTGCCATCGGCTTCCAGCGGCCAAACGGTCAGTGAGGTAATGGAACGAGTAATCGATGGATACGCCAATCAAGCTCGCGCCAAACACCAAGCTGAATAGGTGGACCTTGCCAAAGATAGCGACGGTGCTTGCCAGTGCGACCAATAACCCCGTGCTAATTGAGAGTAAAGACAGGGCAAGCGGGAGTGCGCTACGAAACGTTAACCACACTAATAGAATGACGCCTGCCAAGGATCCTAAGCCAATAGTGCTGATTTCAGACTTCGCACTTTGGGTGCCGTAATTTGCGTAGAAAACCACGCCAGTGTGCTGAACTTTAATGTCAAACTGCTTCTCGATTTTCCGCTCTAAAGCATCTAGCGCGGGTAGTTGTTCCTGAATTGTCAGGCTATAAGGAGAACCCGCCAGCGTTGCGGTAACGAGAATATGTGATTGTTCTTGAGATTGAGCGGTGAGATAGCCATCTTTAAGCCCAAAGTTACTCGAGCGGGTGCCAACCTCGCTTATATAGTCACGAAATAACAGGAATGGGTCTAAGGTGAGCTCGGTCGCTGTCACGCCTGAAAAAGGGTTGTACAAGGATTGAATCACATACTGAGCACGTGACTCAGGTGCGTGCGTAAGAGTCTCTTTTTGTTGCTCTGTTAGTAGCTGAGCCCGATGACGGAAGTAGAAGTCACTCCATTGGCTTTGTGTGCTTGAGTTAATTTTACCTTGCACGTGTTTGAAGAGTACTGATCCACCTGAAAACGCGTCATGATTGAGTGCTTTTTCAAAGGCTTTGGTTGCTGCGATGGTGTTCTTGATGTCTGATCCACTTAAGATGAATACGACCTCTTCACTCATCGAGTTGGAAATCTGCTGGAAAGCTTGTTCAACCATAGGATCTTGCTGATTTTCAGGCAGCAATTTCATGATGTTGCTTTCGATAGGCACTGAAGAAGAAAAAGCGAACTGTTTAATCAACAGTCCGCTGAATAGTGCCACAATCACTAGCCAGGCAAGGGCGAGCTTAGAGCTGAAATTGTTGCGCTTCGGCATCTGACAATACTTCCGGTTGATGGCTTAGCTTACTGAATTCGATCACCGTGCTATCTCCGCGAATCTCTTTTAACTCAATACGCTCAATATCACTGTTACCTTGCAGCGTGATGGCCTCAAATACTGCATTCATTGGTGCGCTTTTAGGCTTAAGAGTCAGTGTCCAAGATCCTTTATTTTTGTCTGAGCTTTGTGCCGTTGCAGGCTGGAACGACAGTGAGAACTGCTGTTGAAGTTTTTGTGTATCACTGTGGAACACCGATAGGAAAATGTGGCTGAAATAAAACGCCATTGGGTTTTCTTTATCAGTGATGATCTTTGCGGGCTGGTCGGCAAACCTTTGGCTCAACTTGTTGTCGGTGAGCACTAAGTTCACCGGAAACGGTGTGGTTTGTGTCCAGAGTAGGCCATTTGATTTGTCTAATAGGAATGTACCTTGCGACGTCAGAGGCTGGGCGAACATCTCCATATTGCGCGTTTGAGTAAACTCGCCACGAACAATACTATTTTCGCTGAGCACCGTCTGAAGTTCTGAGATAGAACCGACAGCAGCAGTGTTCTCTTTGGCGGTTACAAGGCCACTCGTCATTATCGCAGTAAGCCCAAGTAGCAGGATGTTGATGTATTTGCGGCTGCGCTTAAACAGATTCATGATTCACCTGCTGTGAGCTAGAAGCTTGGGATTGATGTTCAGCTGCGAGAGGTAAGCAGCCATACTGGTGCCAGTGTTCTACTTTTTCAGTAAACACTTTAGGTGAAGCAAAGCACATTTCTTGCTCTTCAATGGTTACCGCAACCTGCATGGTGTGTGCGCGTGTCATGCGAGCACCGGTTAGGGCATCATGAATTTCATAATCGACGCGCAGGCGGTTTTCCCACTCGGTGAGCTTCGCCGTTACTTTAATTTTGTGATTAAACGGTATCGCCTTAATGTATTTTACGCGGGTATCGATGATAGGCCACATGTAGCCTGAATCCTTCATCTCATGGTAGTTGTACTCAATCTTGTCCATCATGATGCGTCTTACTTCTTCGAAAAATCGGAAGTAGTTGCCGTGATAGATCACGCCCATTGGGTCGGCATCTTGGAATGAGGTGACAAGTGTCACCTCAGATTGTAATGGATGAAGGATTTCAGACATAAATCGCTCTCAACAATATTGCGTAAAGGGTTGGCTACTTTATAAGGTCATGACTCTATGAATAAAGAGACCAGTGCTGATTTTGAATACGAGAAATAAAGTGGCGCAGATCGCCTTCAAGCGGGCGGTCCTCGACAATAAACTCGAACTCTTTCAGTACTTCGTCGCGAATGTGCTTGAGGTTCTCACTCATATGGTGCTCATCAAGCTCATTGTGGCGTTTACGAATTTCAAGCGCTTGTGTACCGGCTAGAAGTGACGCTGCCGCTACTTGCTCGGTTAGCTCTAGAACGCGTAAACAGTCACGAGCGGCGATGGTGCCCATGCTCACTTTGTCTTGGTTGTGACACTCAGTTGAACGAGAGAACACGCTTGCAGGCATCGTGTGTTTCAATGCTTCTGCTGTCCAAGCTGACACGCCGATCTGTACCGCTTTGAAGCCGTGGTTGATTGGTTTACGTTCGCCTTCAGCACCCGTTAGGTTGAATGGCAAGCCGTTGTTGAACTTGTAATCCATCAGCTGCGCCATTTGGCGGTCAAGCAGGTCAGCAAGGTTTGCTACGGCAGTTTTTAGTGTATCCATTGCCATTGCGATATGACCACCATAGAATTGTCCACCGTGCAGTACGCGTTCATTATCACCATCGATAATTGGGTTGTCGTTAGCACTGTTTAGTTCGTTCTCGATCATCTGACGAAGCCAAGGCAGAGAGTCCTGAACCACACCGATAACATGTGGCGCACAGCGTAGAGAGTAACGATCTTGTAGGCGATCACTGTTACGTGGCGGGCGGTCTGCTTGCAGATCATCACGCAGCCATGCTGCAACTTGTTGTTGACCTGGATGAGGTTTCACAGCAAATAGCGCTTCGTCGAAGTGGAAGTCATTACCGTGCATACCGACCGATACCATAGCGGTGATCTTAGTTGATAGTTGAGCCAGGTATTCCGCGCGCTTATAAGCGATACAAGCTAATGCCGTCATTACAGAAGTACCATTCATCAACGCTAAGCCTTCTTTTGGCTTGAGCTTGATAGGGCTAATGCCTAGCTCTTTGTAAACGTCACTGGTTGGGCGAACTTCACCTTTGTAGATGACATCACGCTCACCAATTAGCGTGGCTGCCAAATAAGACAGAGGTGTTAAGTCGCCACTGGCACCCACCGACCCTTCTTGAGGAATACGTGGTGAGATATCTTGGTTGATTAGGGTAACAATCTGGTTAAGTAGATCATGAGTCACACCAGATACGCCTTGTGATAGAGAACACAGGCGCGTTGCTAATACAGCACGAGATTGCTCGTGAGACAGTGTTTCACCTAAACCACAACCGTGGAAGCGCGTCAGATGCAGAGGTAGTTCATCGACAAGATTTGGCGGAATCGCAACGGTACAAGAGTCACCGTAACCTGTCGTTACACCATAAATCACGCCTTCTTCTTTAAGAAGGCGCTCTAGGAATGCAACACCGCGGTCGATTTTTGAAGTGAACTCGTCGCTGGTGTTCATTGAGGCTTTTGCGCCTTGTGAGATAGCGACAACGTCCTCGATAGTGAGGCGTTCGGCACCAAAGGTGATGCTATTTGGATTCTTTTTCGTCATGGTGCTTGCTCAATGTCCAAAAATTAAAAAAGTTGTACCACTGAAGCGGCGCTTTCAGTGTGTAGTGCTGCAGTCGATCTGCGTATTGCTGAACGACTTGCTTTAAAGATTGTTCGCGTGTCTTTCTTGGAAGTTCGATTCTGTCGCTAAAATGCTCGAAATAGACATTAAAGTGCGGCTTTGCTTGTGAATCGTCACGTAACCCAAATAGCAAAAATACAGGTGCCTTGAGTACAGAGGCTAACATAAATGGCCCTTGAGGGAACGGGGCTTCCTTCCCTAAGAACTCTGCCCATACTGAGCGGCTCTCCTTGCTGGTGGAAGTTCTATCACCAACAATTACGATCCACTCACCTTGCTCCAACTTCTGCTGTAAAAGGATAGCCGTATCAGGCCCCATTGAAGTCACTTGAATAAGGTTTAAATCCGACTGCGGGTTAACCGCTTTCATCACTGAGTTAAAACGCTCAGCGTGCTCAGTGAACACCAGCGCATTGATTTTGATGTTTGAGTGTCTACGACCCAAAGCCCGACACAGCTCAATATTACCAAGATGAGAACCAAGAATTAGCACACCTTGTTGGTTTGCCACCATGTTTTCGAATTGGTCTTGACCATGGATGGTGAGGTTATCCACTGAGAAATCGCCTTTCCATGCCGCGAGCTTGTCGAGCATGGTATGCCCAAACGAAAGCAGGTGGTTATAGCTGGTTAGTTCGGCGGGCAACTCAATATTTTGCTGTTCCGCATAGGCCTTCAACTGAAATAAGTATTGCTCAGAAGCGTTTCGTGCGCGCTTGCCAGTTAAATGGTAGTACCGCATGACACCACGCAGAATAAGGTTGAATACACCGCGACCTAACAAGGTATAAATGGCCAATAATAGTTTGATGCCTAACACTGTGCCGCGTTCCTGGGTGCGAGACCAGTGCGGCTGCTCTGACGTTTGCAGTTCTGAACCCGCTGATGGACCTAGGTTACTTTCAGTAGCGTTAGATTTGAAATGGCGAGCAATCAGTTTTGGTGCTCTTGGCAGCATGCCGAAGAACAAGCGTGTATGCATCCAACTGATTTTGACGTTATCCCACAATGCATCGAAATGGGATACGCCATTTTCAGGATAAATAACCCGAGCTTCAACGAAGTTGATATCGCAGCCTTCCCAGTACAGACGAACCAAAATCTCGATATCGAAGTCCATTCGAGACCCAACATCGTATTTGCTCAGTACTGCTTGTGTTTGGTCGACAGGGTACGCTCTAAAGCCACACATGCTGTCCTTGATCGATAGGGACAGGGTTTCTATCCATACCCAAATATGTGTCGCGTAACGTCCGTAGAGCCTGGCTTTGGGTACACTGTCATCGTAGACAGGCTGGCCTGATATCAGACGTTGTGGATTAGCTTGTGAGGCTTGAATCAATGCTGGTAAGGCTTCAAGGTCGTGTTGTCCATCAGCATCAATTTGAATGGTATGGCTAAAGCCGAGTTGTTGTGCTTTTTTGATACCGGCTTTTACCGCACCGCCTTTACCTTGGTTCTGCTCAAGTGTTACCAAGGTTACGTGTGAGTGCTCTGCTAGGGGAGTGAGAAACTGCTTTGTAGCGAGCTCACTACCATCGTCAACGATGATGATCGGTAACTCAAAATGATGGAGTGACGACACCACCGCAGGCATGGTTGCGCCATGATTAAAGCACGGGATAAGGAAGCAAGCCTTGTAGCTGCTTTCCTTTGTTCGGTGTTGAGAAGTAGCCTCGACGGGAGTGCTATTCACTTTTCACTCCCAGCTTCATTTTTCCTGATGAGTGGGTTTGCTCACCGTTATTTGAGGTGTAGCTGAAGCTCAACTTTCTTTTGTTAGCATCCCATTTGAGTGATAGTTGGATTGTGGCCTCAGGCAAGATAGGCTCTTGGAACTTGATGACTTCCATGCCTTTAAAGAAACCAGGGACACCTAATTCTTGGACTGCGTAGTGAAGTGCCCAATCAATTTGCGTGACGCCCGGTAGAATAGGGAAGCTCTTGAAGTGTCCCTTAAAGTCGGTGATATCTCCGCTAACATTAAGTGTCAGGGTCGATTCATTTTCTACAGTGTCTACCGCAGTGACGGTTGGTTTTCTCTTATCCATAGGGCGTGCTTAGAATCCTTGGGTAAATATTGGTTCTTTGACAAAAGTATAAAAAGATAATCTCAGTGTAAAATACGATCAGCGGTTACTATGATTTTATTAGCTGTTCTATGTGAGACGTTAACCGCTTACCTTGGCTGTTGAGAGGAATCTCATCAACAATACGATACTTTCGTGGGATAGCGATTGGCTCTAACCACTTTCTGAGCTCTGTACGCAGCATCAACCAGAATTTACCTTTGCTCATGGTCGATAGAGCGGCTTGGCCTTCATCTGATAATACCAAAACAGAGGCTAAGATTAATCGCTCAGGCTCCTCAAATGGAATCACCACGCACTCACTTATCCAAGGCAGTTGCTCCAGTCGTTTCTCCACTTCAACCAGTGATACTCGTTTCTCTTCTATCTTGATCACTCGGTCCGTTCGGCCCTTCAATATGAATTGATTCTCCGAGACCATTTCGCACTCATCAGCGGTTTGATACCAGTTGTTCTTATCGATATACGGCGACAATAACTTAATGCAATTCTCACTGTTGAGACTAGCCTCGATACAGTCAAAAAGCTGCCAAGGGGTTTGAGCGCTCTCTTGTTGGCGAAAGGCGATACCACCGGTCTCTGTGCTGCCAAATACCTCGATAGGTAAATGTCCTAGTAGATCTCGTGACTGGTGAGCCGACTCGGTAGGCAATGGACCTCCTGAAGAGAAGATTCCTGCAAGTTGTACCTGGTTGGTCTCATGCTTCAATCGCTTCAGTAGCGCAGGGCTGCTGATCAGAACGCAGTTTTTATTGGCATGAGAAAGAATTTGTTCAGGGTATTCTAGGTTGTTACGAGCAAACGGAATACCAGAGCAGAGTGGCCATAAGATTCTAAACAGTAAACCATAGATATGTTGATGCGAAACCGTGCTTTGAACTTGGTTGCCTTTGAGCAGTTTGCCCCAGTTTTTGTGTAACTGTGCAGTCTCAATATCTAGGAGCTCTAGCGTTTTATTTATCGCTTTTGGTGTACCGCTTGAACCTGAAGTGAACAGGGTCAAATGGGTGGCTGCCAAATCAATGGCCGGTAGACTATTGGACTGAGATGTTTCTACTTCAGTGCTTGAATTCAATAAGGCTTGAATATTGCGAACGTCAGCCACCTCAACTAAGCCAATTGAATCATCAACTAACAAGCAATCAAAATGTTCACTTAGCTCGGCAAGTGCACAA
The DNA here is from genome assembly GCF_022397955.1 of Vibrio sp. Isolate32. Classification (GTDB taxonomy): domain Bacteria; phylum Pseudomonadota; class Gammaproteobacteria; order Enterobacterales; family Vibrionaceae; genus Vibrio. The sequence continues at coordinate 28,856 of NZ_JAKEUQ010000014.1, forward strand.
GGTTGATAGTTGCCTGGTAAAATAATGTGTTTGTTAGCAGCTGCAGATGCTAAGAACGCCACTGAGAACAGATAGCTGTCTTGGGTACAAATCGCGACTCGTTGAACGGCCGATGAGCTCAATTGCCATACGAGTCTCGATAAGTCGTCGTTAAAGGTTTGCCACGTAATCTCGCTATTGTCATCAAAGCAGACAATAGATTCTGGCACTCGGTTTTGAGTGAGAAGCTTAGACAGCGAGGTGTAAGATACGGTTTGGGTCATAACAATTTAACTCTAACGAATACGTTGTCTCACTATCCACTCCCCTGCAAAGAGCGCCCCTGCAAACACATAGCTGAGTAAGCCATTATATAGGGTCCATACTTCTAGCGGTTGGAAGCAGGTGTAAAAAGCAATAGTGCCATTGATAACAAAGAACAAGCACCAGATTTTGGTGACTTTTCTTGTGTAATCAATGCCACTTTGTGGAAGCTCAGGCTCTTGAAGGCGAGCAAGACGTTCAATGATCGTTTGTGGTTGCCATAGGCTTGAAGCAAAGACAGCCAGCATACAAACATTAACGATAACGGGGTAATAGGTTAGCCAGCCATGCTGTTTAAAGGCTAAACCTAATGTCAGTAGAACAATACCAGCACTTCCACTGATCCAAGCTAGGTGTTTTAGCTCTTTGATTTTTGCCTGGCCGCCAGTAAAAATGCGAACAGCAAAGATAACGGCCAAGACGATACCCACGGTTTGCAGGCCAAACTTGTTGAGTCCAAAGTAAACCGCTATTGGATAAGTGAAAAGTATGATTGCCGACAGTAAAGTCAGCAGAGGACGCACTATGCGTCCTTCAATAGTTCAACCACAGACTCTACAACGTCATTAACGGTGCGTACTGCTTTGAACTCTTCAGGTTTGATCTTTTTGCCTGTTACGTTCTGGAGGTGAACGACTAAATCAACCGCATCAATGCTGTCTAGGTCTAGATTAAGATAGAGATGAGCTTCCGGAGTGATATCTTCAGCATCAAGCTCGAACAGCTCAATCAGCGCATCTTTAACCTGGTTGTATACTTCTTGTTGGTTAGCTTGTGTCATAAAGATCTGTCTAGTTGTTCGTTTGAGATGAGATGTAGTTTGCTAGGTTTGCAACTGATGCAAAATGCTCGCGAGTGTTTGAATCGTCAGCATCAATCACGATGTTGTACTTCTTCTTGATAGCAAGGCCAAGCTCTAGTGCATCAATAGAATCAAGTCCTAGTCCATCACCAAACAGTGGAGCTTCCGTTTCAATCTCATCAATGCTCATGTCTTCAAGGTTTAGTGCGTCGATGATCAGTTGTTTCAGTTCGTTGTGTAATGTTTCCACTTTGGCCTACTTAATGCTTTATCTAAATGCTGCTTTAAGGGGGCGATTCTACATGACCTGAAGTATTTTCGAAATGCTGATATCGCCAGTTATGTTATTGATGAGCTAAATATTTCCTTCGGAAGGGAAAATTGTTTGTTCAAGATGATGATTAAGGCGTCTTGCTGCCGAAGTTAAGTTATTTGAGCTTTCAATAAATGGTGCGACTTCTATTTTACCTTTCACCGCGACATGAAAAAAGGGCTTCGTTACTGGAACTTGATACCATTTCTTCTCTTTCGTTAAGAATGTCGGAGAAACCGTAATATGAATTATACGTAGATTCGTTTGTGTTCGAGTGGCAATTTGTGCCGCACCACGCTGCAAGGGTGGTTTAATTCCGGGCGTTGTGCGAGTACCTTCTGGAAAAACTAGTAGGACATTGCCACGTGAAAAACGCTCTTCACAACGCTCTAAAAGATCGTCGGGCGCCTGATTTGGTATGTAGCCCGCGGCTTTGACGATCCTTTTCATAAATAGGTTTTCCCAAATGGCTGATTTAACGAGGCAGTCACATTGGGGAAGCTGTGAGGCGATTAGCACGTAATCTATCAAGCTCGGATGATTGGCAACAATAATACAGTTTCGATCTTCACGCAGCTGCTCAGCACCATCAATTCGGTAGTCAATTGCGCCTGTGAATTTCATGATTTGGCAAAAAGCGTTGAATGACAAGCGAATCAATCGCTGCGCTTTAAGTTCTCTTTTAATGATATTGGGAGTAGTTAGCGCGATAGTCGGTAAGATTAAGAAGCTTAATACTAAGCCGCCTAGACCAAAGATGGTAAAGCAGAGGCCTGTGGCAAATACTCGCCAATATTGTTCTACTTTGCTCATTATAGCTTTCCGGCTTTTGCGTTGTTTAACCAAGTCCAATCTTGATGCTTACCGGTCACGGTCCAACTCTGAGAGTCCTGAAGGATGTTTTGTAGAGCCTGCAAGCCTTGTGGTAAGGGAGCGGCTAAGCTTTCGTTGGTAACAGTTCTTGATACGGAGTAATCACTTCCGGATGTGAGTACAAAGCCCAGAGCATAGTCGGCATAGTGTTCGGTTTCAAACTCTTGGTACAGTTGTGGCAGTGGTTGGTCGAAATCGATGACTAACACTCGGTGCGATGGATATTGGCTCAGGTAAAGGTAGGCTTCAATCAAAGCGTTGTGGAAAGTATCTTTTCCAGCCGCGATAGAGGTCAGAGGGATTGGCGCTTTTGCGGCAATGGTGGTTAACCCTGCTGCTGTGTTATGTACGGACTGTGAAAACGCCATTGGTGAGGCATCGTCACCTTCCAATATCGACTGAATCAAGGTTGCAGTTCGATGCAGCTCACCATGTCGACTGGCAAAAACCAGATAATCAATCGAGTTGTCTTTTAAGAGTGTCAATGCAGTTTGAACGGCCAATTTGCTCTGTAGGCTCATTCGGCGACGCATCATCGGTGGGATCGCTTTAAATTCAGTTGAGCCATCTTGAGGCCAATCTAAATTAGTGCTCCAGGCTTTCCATTCGGCATCAGAATTGAGACCAGCCGAGTTTGCAGACCATTTTTCAATATTAAACGACATTAATTGGGATTGATTTGACATAGAGTATTGATTTGCTTTGGGTCTAACTAAATACTATGCGTGCTTATAAATAAACACAGGTAAGGAATTTAAATGAAATTACTAAAAATAGCCGTTTCAATGTTATTCATATTTGTTCTTGCAGGGTGTGGACGTGTCCAGCCTGTAATGAATGTTGAGGATACTCCAGTTGCACATAATCTTCAAAGTAAACAGGTGAAATCAGCTATTTATGAATCTGCTGAAAATCGAGGTTGGTTAGTTTCTGAGGTTAAACCTGGCTTGATCCGCGCGGAATTGTATGTACGTTCACATCACGCAGTGGTTGATATGCCTTATAACGACAAATTTTACTCTATTCTTTACGTTAAATCAGAGAATTTGAAGTATGACGATGGTGAAATACACCGTAATTACAATCGCTGGGTTAATAACTTAAACGTTGATATTAAACGTAAGCTTGCACAAATGGCAGCTGAGTAACCCGCTAATATTTTTTAAGTTAGGTTTTTCGTGTCGGAATATAAAATAGATCCATTCAATGCATTAGAAGCAAAAACAGAAGCACAAAAATTATCTTTTGCTCCTGTTGTTTTTCATACTGCTCGTACACTTCGTGATTTAGGTATTTTAAAAGCGCTCGATGATGCGGGGAGCGATGGCTTACCTGCCGAGACCATTTCAGAAATAACAGCTGTATCTGAATATGGTGTGAAAGTGTTACTTGATATGGCGCTTAGCGCTCATATTGTTGTTTGGGAAAAGCCTAACTATCAGATAGCCAACCTTGGATTCTACCTGTTGCACGACGGCATGACCAACGCAAACATGGATTTCACAGCCGATGTTTGTTACGCCGCGATGATGCATCTCACTGAAGCGATTGAAGAGGGCACTCCTGCTGGTTTGAAGGAGTTAGGGGATTGGGAGACGATCTACCAAGGCTTGTCTCAATTACCTGAAAAAGCGAAAGAAAGCTGGTTCAAGTTTGACCACTTTTATTCTGATCGCTCATTCCCAGTTTTGCTTGAGAAGGTTTTCAGCAAGAAACCTAAATCGCTGGTGGATATTGGCGGCAATACAGGCAAATGGGCGATGCAGTGTTGCAACCATGACTCTGATGTTGAAGTCACGATTGTTGATTTACCACAGCAGCTAGAAATGGCAATGGCTAACGCTAAGCAACATGGCCATCAAAACAGAGTAATGCCTTTCCCGGCCAACATGCTAGATAAGCAACAAGCGCTGCCAAGGGGCGCGGATGTTTGGTGGATGAGCCAGTTCCTAGATTGCTTCTCGCCAATGGAAATCCTTAGCATCTTAAAGCGTGTCCGCTCTCATATGTCAGAACAAGCGACCGTTTATATCCTTGAATTGTTTTGGGATGCACAGAAATACGATGCGGCTTCTTATAGCTTAAACGCGACTTCGCTTTACTTTACGTGCTTGGCAAACGGCAACAGTCGTTTTTACCGCAGTGAAGATTTCTTAGAGATAGTTGAAGAAGCGGGCTTTGAAGTGGTGACTCGCACCGATGATATTGGTCTTGGTCATACGCTTCTTGAATTGAAAGCTAGCGCGCAATAACACATAACAAACATGGCTTAAATTAATGAAAAAACTGTCTACTCAAGTAGTGATCATCGGAGCTGGGCCATCAGGGTCTATTGCCGCGTCTTTATTACACAAAAAAGGCATCGATGTTCGAGTAATCGAAAAGAGCGTGTTCCCTCGCTTCTCAATTGGCGAAAGCCTGTTACCCGCTTGTATGGAAGTGATTGAACAAGCTGGCATGACCGACGCGGTGACCCAGGCTAACTTCCAACACAAAGATGGTGCAGCATTTCGTAAAAATGGTGTGTACACCGCGTTCAATTTTGAAGATAAGTTCTCTACTGGACCGGGAACCACGTTTCAGGTTCAACGTGGTGCTTTTGATAAGGTGCTTGCTGATAAAGCAAAGGCACAAGGTGTCATTATCGATTACCAGCATGAGTTGACGGGCATTAATTTTACTGACGACAGCACTATTTTAGACGTTCAAGTGCTTGATGGAGAAAGCTATCAGCTAGAAGCACAGTACGTTTTGGATGGCAGTGGTTTTGGTCGAGTACTGCCGAAGATGCTTGATCTGGAAGAGCGATCATCACTTCCACCTCGTAAAGCGATTTTCACGCACATTAACGATCGTATTGCTGAGGTGGATACTGAGCTAGATTATGACCGAAACAAAATTCTAATCTCTGTGCACCCAACTAACCCTGATGTTTGGTATTGGTTGATCCCGTTTAGCAACGGTGTTTCTTCATTTGGTGTAGTAGGCGAACCGAAGTTCTTTGAATCTTACCCAGAAGATAAGGTTGCCGCGATTAAGCAGTTGGCAATGGAAGAGCCGGGACTGGTGGAAATACTGGCAAACGCTGAGTATCCAAATCCTGCAGGTGAGATAGGTGGTTATTCTGCTAACGTGAAGCATCTTGCAACTGACAAATACGCACTACTGGGGAATGCTGGTGAGTTTCTTGATCCTGTGTTCTCGTCAGGCGTTACGATTGCGATGAAATCGGCACAGTTTGCGGTTGAGTGTGTGGAAAAGCAGCTTAACGGCGAGAAGGTCGATTGGGAGCGTGAGTATGCCGATCCATTGATGGTCGGTGTAAACACCTTCAGAACGTATGTTGAGGGGTGGTATTCCGGTACGTTGCAGGATGTGATTTTCTATCAAGATCCTAACCCTAAGATTAAACAAATGGTGTGCTCGATTTTAGCGGGCTACGCATGGGATCAAACCAATCCTTATGTGAAAGACTCAATACGCCGGTTAACGACGCTGGCAGAGATCTGCCGAAGCTAGGACATCTACTTGGTGCGTGGCAATATTCCAAAGCGCTAAGATGACGATTCTAGAAATAAACACAGCCGTAAGTGCGGCTGTTTTTGTATTCGTCCATAGGGAATTGGCTTTGTCTATTTTGCGGGTTACTTGAGGTCGATGCTGTTTAGGCGTCCCATGAATATGAGTAAATCAATCACATCTTTGTGAGCATCAAGTAGTGCGCGCTTAGTTTGGCTGTAAGCGGCCAGTCTACCGTGCTTTCTGATGGAGCAGACTTTGGTCTTGTATTTGTAACCGCCGTCATCGGAGAGCACTCGCCATTTCGCGATATAACACTCATCACGATGCTCAGGGTCACTTTGTGTTGGGTTTGGCTTGAATACGATCTTAGGCTCTAAACTATGAGGCAGACGCGTCATAAGATAGGGCTCTCTGAGGACTTTGGGCCAAAACTTACCCCAAAGCTGTCTGCCCAGTTCATCTCTTAATTTGATGGTTTTCTTCAGTGCTTTATCTTCACCCATACGAACAAAACCAACCGAACGATGCAGCACCGTATCTTCGGGAGTATGGATGTGGATCTTAAAAGCGGTTTTACCTTTCGAGATAAAGCGGTAACCGGTAGCACCAATTAGATTATTCTGACTCATAGTTTACTAAATGATGATTATGTTATTAATAAGATTACGACAAATACGTAAAAATCGAAACTAATCACCATGAAAAAAATAAAGCCTTAACACTTTTGCTAAGGCTTTATTAGATACTGTGTGTGGTGAGTGCCGCTAACTACATGATTTTCTCCATCACATCACCGATTTGAATGCTTCCCGCAAGGCTTGGCTGATCAATCGTGAGTTCCGCTTCGTTTTCGTAAACGCGAGAAACCGTTAGGGTGATGTCGCTTTGAGAAACCTTATTGTGTGGCAAACCGCGTTGGTCGATAAACGAACCTGTGTGCCACAGTTGCAACTTGTCACCTTGTTGTACGCCATGCATTCGACCTAAATCAATGGTCACAGTGTTCCCAAATACCGCTGCAACCTCTGGAAGAGTGATCTTACATGACACTTCAGATTCCAAGTCCAACATAATATTGCGGCTAACACGCAGCATCATGCTGCCGTACGTTGATGCCCAGAAACGGGCACTGCGGGTGTCGACTTCACTGGTCTTAGCAAACGGCCACTTTGCCACTTCACGATAGCTGCGTGTGTAGATCTGGTGTCCCGTCTTACCATCGAAGACTTGCATCTCTAACGCAAACTGACGGTTGATGATGTCATCTTTTAATAGCTTTGATTCGATGGTTGCCGTTAAGTCAGTAATCTCACCACTGATGATGTACTGCGCGCCGGTATCCTGTGCGATCATCTTGATCACTTCTGGTCGGCGTTTATCGATGTCGTAGTTGGTAGTGCCAACAGACACGAAGCTGCGTGACTCTTTGGCTAACTGTCTGTCAACCACATGGCTGAAGTCGTCACCGATGTTGTAGATTCTGCCCATCACGGCTTGTTGTGGAGAGGTGACATCGATATTACCCACCAAGAAGGTTTTCTTGTATTGGCTCTCATGGCAAGCATTTGCCGAAGGGTAGATGTCGATCCTTGCGGTGATCATTAAATTGCCACCGCGTTTCTTCTCTTTATCAACCAAGATGTAGCGTACTTCGTGGTTAGTAAATTGGTATTCCTTTTTCTTGCCATCTAAATAAGGCGTTAGGTTAGCAATACTGCCGATGTCAGCACCTGAGAACTGGATAGCTTTATATACTGCGTCTTCCAGAGCGTGGATCCTAGCCGTCTCTTCTGACGATACGATGGTTGCTGTACCGGTAACTTCATACCATGAGGCATGAGCACTGAAACTTGTGATTATCAGTGAACCTATTGAAAATAAGTAAGAAATTATTTTTATCATCTATTTGTTACCAGTTGGGTATAAATATTGCTTAACAAATAACTATAAGCTTGAAGCTGACTTAAGTGCGTTTTTCTTAATCTGAACCATTAATGAAAAGCAAAGACTGTTCCAACATTGTAATCCATTCAAAAGAATAATGGTGAGAACATATTGGAACAGGTAGCACTAAAACTATCTGGAGATTAGATAATGAAAAAATGGCTCGTAGTAATGAGTGTCATGTTACTGACATCATGCGCTTATTCGCCGATCTATAACGGTAAGACTGAGTACGCAGGCAGTCAGTTTATGCTGATGGGCAGCCCTCGCCACACCATGGATTTCTTTGTTGAAAGCATGACCGAAGACTTGATCGTGTCGAATACAAGTATCTCAGCAAGAACGCCTATTGCGATCACCTCGTTTGTTGACCTGCAACACATGGACACAACAAACTGGCTTGGTAACTCGGTATCAGAAGGTTTCATTCATCAGTTTCAGCGTCGTGGTTTCAAGGTGGTTGATTTTAAAACCACGGGTTCTATCCAGGTAACTCATCAAGGTGACTTTGCGATAAGCCGTGACTGGAAAGATTTAGCTCAAGAGCAAGACGTTCAATACGTACTAACGGGTACTATGCTGCGCCAAGAGGGTGGTGTACTTGTGAATGCTCGAGTGGTGGGCATGCAAACTCGTATCGTTGTGGCTTCTGCACAAGGCTTCTTACCGGCAGACCGTATTGGTCGTGATCTCGATACTCTCAACAGTATTCGAACTCAAGATGGTGTGATCATTCGCTCTGACCCAACGATCAGCCAGCCTTATACTGTTATTCTTCGCCCTTAGGAGTTCGAGATGAAGAAGTTAATGTTTGTAGTTGCCGCTTTACTGCTTGTTGGCTGTCAGCCTCTGCAGAGCATGAGACCAGACGATTTCTTGGTTGCCGTTGGTTACGCGAGTATCAGTGAACAAAAAGGTCGCAACGACGAAGAGAAGCGTATCCGTGCGATGAGAGCCTCTAAGATTGATGCTTATCGCGAACTTGCAGAACAAGTTTATGGTATGCGAGTGAGCGGCCGTGCTGAACTTGAAGATCAACGCCTTGGTACAGAGCGCACATCTGGTGCGGTTGATGGGGTTATCCGAGGTGCAGAAGTAGTGCGCAGTTACCCAGTAGGCGATAGCTACGTGACCGAGCTTCAGTTGGATATTCGCAAGATGGATCAATTACGTAACTACGGTGAAGTTCAAGCAGTACCAGAGAAGAGACAGCAAACACTGTTCTAGTATCAGTGAATAAATGATATTGGTTGCCAGTCGCTTTCCAGATGGCGTATCGGCAATCAATAACTCATATCAATGAGAAAGCGGCAAGTATGAAAATACTTGCCGCTTTTTTGTTTATCGTAATCATGGGCGTACTTTCAGGAGTGTGGCTTTTGATTGGAGTCGGAATATAGATAGGCTGAGATACAGATACAGATACAGATATAGATACAGATACAAGCAGGACAGGGCTAGTAGTGTTGTTGAAGCGGTAGCTTGACTAGGCTTTTACGTTGGTTCCCAGCGTTGAAATAGTGTGCGTTTGGCCGCCAGCGTTATAAGTCATTCCAATCTTGCCGTGGCTTTGCTGCATCATGTTGCTGAGTTTTTTGAAGCTGAGGTGTGCTCGATTTAGTGCTTCGCCATTCATCAGATTCGCTTGATGACAATCGTGCACAATAGACTTGATGGTTGAGACTAACTGAGCGAGTTCAGGATTCTCGGTCAGTTCTGAGATATTGCTATGGGCAGCGATGCGCTGATCGGTGGATCTTAGTTGTTCGACAAGGACCACTTTTTCTTTGGCGATTCGCTCAATATCCGTTGACTGTCGGCTCGTAATAGCGGTTTTCTCTGAACTTAATAATTCAGATAAGGCTTTGGCATTTTGAAGTTGGAAATTAACTAAATCTGCTAGTGCCGCCATAACGTAAACCTATCAATAACCTCGTGTGCTCTAAGTTAATCACTCAATATGAAGGGAGTGCTTAAAGACCTTTTAATTCGTTTTCGAACTTGATCATATTGTCGGCCAGCTTTTCTGGGTCAACTGTGTATGAACCGTTCGCGATTGCTTCTTTGATTGCTGCAACTTTTACCGAGTCAAAGCTTGGGTTTGCTGCCATGTCTTGGTGAAGTTGACCTATTGCTTTGCCTTGTTGGCTAAGTGATACCGCGTCTTTGCTCGCCGGTGATTTAGTTGATACATCAGAGCGTGATGCCTCAGAACTAGAATCAGAGCGGGCTGCTGATCGGTTGGTGGTCGTTAGGGTTTGCCCTGAACGAATATTATCAATGCCTGCCATAGTTAAGCCTTTTTCTTCAAAAATGGGAACCTGTACAGTCAATATCGACCAAGGGTTCGAATACTTTAGCAATTTTTAGCTCAATAGTCGAAAAGGGACAAACCACCGCCGCCGTTATATTTGGCGTTAGAGTTGAGAGCAAAACAGCTAACGATACCGTCAATTTAGAAGTGGAGAGTTAAAAGTAAACCGTGACTTCAGACATGCTGGTAACAATCCCCTCAATTATACGCTGTGATTTATCATTTTTCACTCTTACTTGATCGCCCATAGAGCCATCGGTAAGTGCAGTGCCTTTAGTGGTAATGGTCATGCCACCTTTTACCGCCTGTATGATAACCTTCTCGTTTCGACATACGACACAAATATCACCTCTTTCGACAACGTCACCCGGTCTTAGGTTCTTTTTTACCTTGGCCCCGATAACTTGCTCTGGAGCAGTGAAGCCTTGGCGACGAAATTTGTTAAGAGAAATCATCGCAGTGGTTACGTCGTATTGTCCGACGACTTCGCCTCTTGCGAGTGCGCGTGTCGTCGTGACAAGGGGCACTGACATTGAGAGTCTTACAGGTACATAAACTCGCCACTCATCAGGAACACATTGCACTAAAACCGTAATATTGCTGCGGGTATTGGTGGTGATTGAGGCACTGGTTTCCAAAGGAATAGGGCAGTCTGTCGCTTTGATTCTTGAATCAATATTTGCTGAATTTACAAGGAGTTCGCCACCTAGAGGTTGTGCAACTGTATCAAGGATGTGCTGCTCTGCTGCAGACTGAATCATCTCAATTTGTTCTGGGGTCGCAGCTTGTACAAAAAAACTAAACAATATTGATAAAATGCCGATAAACTTAGCGACAGTTTTAAAAGTAGCTCTACACATTGCTATGGAAAGAGGTGGCAAATTTGTTTTATAATACGTCATTCCGTTTCTCTGGTGGTTCGTAGCCTGCAGTAGACTAACACTTTTTATACAAAAAAGTTTGATATGGAGATGAGCTCATGACGGGTATTCTTGATTCGGTGAATCAGCGTACGCAACTCGTCGGTCAAAACCGATTAGAATTACTAACCTTTCGCCTAATGGGGCGCCAGCGTTACGGCATTAATGTCTTTAAAGTAAAAGAAGTGCTTCAATGCCCTAAGTTGACGAAGATGCCAAATTTAAACCCACTTGTTAAAGGTGTCGCACACATTCGTGGCCAAACGATCTCTGTGATTGACTTGAGCTTAGCGATTGGTGGCCGTCCGACAACGGATATTGAAAAGTGTTTTGTGGTTATCTCTGAGTTCAACCGAACCATTCAAGGTTTCTTGGTCAGTTCTGTTGAGCGCATTATCAACATGCACTGGGAATCGATTCTCCCGCCGCCAGATGGCGCTGGTAAAGCGAACTACCTAACAGCAGTAACTAATATCGATAATGAGTTAGTTGAAATTCTTGATGTTGAAAAAATCCTAGCTGAAATTTCGCCTGTTGATGAAACCATGGACAGTAAGATCGCTGAAGAAATCGCAGAAGTAGAACAAGAAAAAGAACTCGTTCGCCGTATCTTGATTGCTGATGACTCGACCGTTGCTCGTAAGCAGGTTCAACGTGCTATTGAGTCGATTGGCTTTGAAGTTATCTCAGTGAAAGATGGTAAAGAGGCCTATGAGAAGCTGGTGCAGATGTCAGCAGAAGGCAGTATTTACGACCAGATTTCCTTGGTGATTTCAGATATTGAAATGCCAGAGATGGATGGATACACGCTAACTGCTGAGATTCGTCGTCACGCCGAACTTAAAGATCTATACGTAATTTTACACTCATCATTGAGTGGTGTATTTAACCAAGCCATGGTTGAGCGTGTTGGAGCTAACTCCTTCATCGCGAAATTCAACCCTGATGAGCTTGGTGCAGCGGTAAAAGCTGCGTTAACTAACTAAAAGAGACATTAATGACTGCTATAACAATAAGTGATCAAGAGTATCGCGATTTCAGCCGTTTCTTAGAATCTCAATGTGGCATTGTATTAGGTGACAGCAAACAGTACTTGGTACGCAGTCGTCTAAGTCCATTAGTAGCGAAGTTTAATTTGGCTTCTCTATCTGATCTATTGAGAGACGTAGTAACAGGTCGAAACCGTGAGCTGCGTGTGGCTGCTGTCGATGCCATGACGACGAACGAGACACTTTGGTTCCGAGATACTTACCCGTTTGCTGTGCTTGCGGATAAACTTCTACCGGAAATAGCGGCAAATAAACGTCCTATTAAGATTTGGTCTGCGGCAAGCTCTTCAGGCCAAGAAGCATACTCAATGGCAATGACGATTCTTGAGACTCAAGCTCGTAAGCCAGGTATGTTGCCAAATGTATCGATTACTGCAACCGACATCTCAGCAAGTATGTTGGATATGTGCCGCACTGGCGCGTACGACAATCTTGCATTGGGACGTGGACTTTCTCCGGAGCGTCGTCGTACTTTCTTTGAAGAGGCGGGCGATGGTCGTATGAAAGTGAAAGATAACGTTAAGCGCATGGTGAACTTCCGCCCTCAGAACTTGATGGACAGCTATGCTTTGCTAGGCAAGTTCGACATCATTTTCTGTCGTAACGTGTTGATTTACTTTTCACCTGATATGAAGTCAAAGGTACTTAACCAGATGGCAAACAGCCTCAACCCTGGTGGTTACCTACTATTGGGTGCGTCTGAATCGTTAACAGGCTTAACGGATCGTTTTGAAATGGTTCGCTGTAATCCAGGTATCATCTACAAATTAAAGTAATGAATAGCACCAGTATAAGGTGCGACGTTCCTGCTTAAATTCAAAACCCAGCCAAGTGCTGGGTTTTCTTTTTCCTGCTTAACCTATATCTTTAAGTCAGAGTGACATTCCAATTTACTCTATTTTTTGGCTTGTATATTGCAAGTTTACCCATGAGTAACCTGTGAAAGTATTGATGGACCGCTTTTTTTAAAAAGTTGGTATATATATTGCTTTGGTTATTTCATAACAGTCAGTTCTTGAGTTGAGGTTTACATGGCTATTTCTTTTGACAATGCTTTGGGCATTCACCAGCACACAGTTGGTGTACGTGAGCGTAACGCTGAGGTGCTTTCCACCAATATCGCGCAAGCAAACACGCCTGGGTATAAAGCAAAGGGATTAGACTTTAAAAAATCACTGCAAGCGGCAAGTTCTGGGGCAAGCATTGGTCTTAGCCGTACAGATGGTCGGCATATTTCTGCCTCAACAACGGTGAACGGGGAAACGAAGTATCGAATTCCTACACAACCTGATACAGGAGATGGCAACACGGTTGATTTGGATTTGGAAAGAAACCTTTTCATGCAAAACCAAATTAGGCATCAAGCCTCTCTCGACTTCTTAGGAAGTAAGTTCAAGAATTTAACTAAAGCGATTAAAGGGGAATAATTAGATGAGCTTATTTAATGTATTCAATGTGACTGGTTCTGCGATGAGTGCTGAATCTGTTCGTCTAAATACGACCTCGAGCAACCTTGCAAACGCGGACAGTGTAAGCAGTTCTGCTGAAGAAACTTACAAGGCTCGTCATGCAGTGTTCGGCGCAGAGTTAAATCGAGCACGCAACAGTGACCACACTGTGCCTGTGAAAGTATTGGGTATTGTAGAAAGCGATAAGCCGCTGAGTGCGGAGTACAACCCTGACCACCCATTAGCGAACAACGAAGGCTACATCTACAAGCCTAACGTGAACGTTATGGAAGAGATGGCAAACATGATTTCGGCATCACGTGCGTACCAAACAAACGTACAGGTTGCTGACTCGAGTAAACAAATGCTGCTGCGTACGCTGCAGATGGGTCAATAAGGATAAGGAGGTAGCACATGGCTGGAATCAACAACAATGTTGGTCAAAGCGGCTTGTCCTATGTTGACCAGCTGAAGAGTCTTCAAGATGGCGCTAAGAAGCCCGACGAAACAACAGGTAAGCAGGATCTTAAACAAGAAGACTTCTTATCTTTGTTGACTAAGCAACTAGCACAACAAGACCCTTTCAAGCCGGTTAGCAATGACCAGATGATTGCGCAAATGGCTTCATTTGCGACCGTAGATGGCATTGGCAAAATGAATACACAGTTTGAAAGCTTGAATTCATCAATGACCTCTAACCAAGCACTTCAGGCATCCTCTTTGGTTGGCCGTGATGTATTGGTTCCTGGTGCGGCAGGTGTAAAGCAAGGTGATGGCGGTATGGCGGCTATGGTTAAGCTTCCTCAAGCGATGGACAACGTTATGGTCCGTGTTGAGAACGAAGTGGGCCAGTTAGTTCGCACTTTTGATATCGGCTCTAAACCTGCAGGCGATACACGTGTTGAATGGGACGGCAAAGACGAAGACGGTAACCCATTGCCGGCGGGTAAATACAACGTGAAAGCGTCGGGTTTACTAGATGGCGAGAACACAGAGTTCCAAGTTTCCAGTTATGCGAACGTGAACAGTGTGCTTCTTGGTAAGGGTGATGGCAACGTGCTACTCAATCTGGCTGGTTTCACATCGCCAGTACGACTTGCTGAAGTACTAGAAGTTGGTAAAGCGTAGCTCTTAAGTGAGTGAACATGCTAGCTAGATAGATTAGGAGAATATTGGAATGTCATATGTAGCTTTAAGCGGCCTATCCGCTGCACAATTAGACCTGAATACAACCAGTAACAACATTGCGAACGCAAACACATTTGGCTTTAAAGAGTCTCGTGCTGAATTTGGTGATGTTTACTCAAACTCGTTGTTCACAAATGCAAAAACGACGTCAGGTGGCGGTGCGCAAGCTAGCCAAGTGGCGCAACAGTTCCACGAAGGTTCAAGTATTTATACAAACAACCCAATGGATCTACGCGTAAGTGGTACAGGTTTCTTTGCGGTAGCAAAAGACCGTATGGTGCCGGAGATTAACGAACTAACACGTAATGGTGCATTTCACCTAAACAAAGACAACTACGTGGTTACGGCTAATGATGAGTTTCTTTTAGGTTATGATGTTGATCCAAACTCGGGTGAGGTTCTTTCTTATGCGCCAAAGCCGCTCGACATTCCAGCTGAATTTGGTAAGCCAAAACAGACAGAAAACATTGAAGTAGGGGTTAACCTTCCTGCAAACGGTGACCTTAAAGATCCGGCTGCATTTAACTTCAAAGATGCTGATACCTATAACCGTGCAACGTCTTCGACGGTATACGACTCTATGGGTCAGTCTTACAAGTTAACGACTTACTACCTCAAAGATCAAACCCAACCAAACACTTGGCAGACGTACTACACCATGTCTGATGAGACTGGCGAGAAGCCAATCAACATCACTGGTGGTGATGCAACGAATGCTCAAGGCCATGTTGGTCACACAATGAAGTTCAACAATGACGGTACGTTAGCAAGCCTGAACAGTGGTCAGCCGATTAACTCGGAACCTCTAGGTGCAGGTGCTAATCCTATCGATCTTAATGGTGCCGATCCAACACAAGTGCTTAAGTTTGGTCTAGATTCTTCAACCCAGTTTGCGGCTCCGTTTGAACTGACTAAGTTTGATGAAGATGGTGCGACAACAGGCTTCTTAACAAAAATCGATTTCGATGAGTACGGCAGTGTTCTAGGTACTTACTCAAATGGTGAAAACGTGATGCTTGGTCGTGTAGGCCTAGTACG
Source organism: Vibrio sp. Isolate32 (assembly GCF_022397955.1). GTDB lineage: Bacteria > Pseudomonadota > Gammaproteobacteria > Enterobacterales > Vibrionaceae > Vibrio. The sequence continues at coordinate 44,570 of NZ_JAKEUQ010000014.1, forward strand.
TGTACCAAACGAGCAGGGTCTAGATAAGAAAGGCGGTACTCAGTGGGATTCTACTAACGACTCGGGTGACAAAATCTGGGGCGAATCGAACAAAGGTTCATTTGGTAGCATCAACAATGGCTCTTTGGAGCAGTCGAACATCGATATGACTCAAGAATTGGTTGATTTGATTTCTGCTCAACGTAACTTCCAAGCGAACTCTCGTTCTCTAGAAGTACACAACCAACTACAACAGAATATTCTTCAGATTCGTTAATCGTTTCTAACGTTTGAATCATCTGCGAATACCCAATTCAATGTTATTGAATTGGGTATTGTTGTTTGGCCTTATATTTGCCGCCTTTATTGCCGCACGGTAATACCACTGGCAACAATTCTTCCTCAATGATCCTTTTATGATCACCTTTCTTGTTTGTTTTCTATTTAAACTTTTGATAAATAACAGCTAAAAATATTGGCACAGTGTTTGCTTTATTATCTCCAGAAGATGATTTTTGGAGCAAAATTATGGATCGCGCACTGTTTCTTGCCATGAGTGGCGCTAAGCAAAATATGCAAGCTTTGCAGCTACGTGCAAACAACCTTGCCAACGTAAGTACAACGGGTTTCCGTGCTGATTTAGCACAAGCGCGTTCAATGCAAGCGTATGGCGAAGGTATGCCTACTCGTGTTTTCAGCATGACAGAGCGTCCGGGACATAATTTTGCGCAGGGTAGTGTTGTTACTACTGGCCGTGATCTCGATGTCACTATCCAAGGTGATGGTTGGATTTCGGTAATGGATAACACTGGCCGTGAAGGCTTAACTCGTAATGGTAACCTAAAGGTTGACCAAAACGGTCTGTTGACCAATGCAAGTGGCCACTTGGTATTGGGCGAAAACGACGCGCCAATCACACTGCCAATCCCAATCAGTAAAGTAGAAATTGGTACAGACGGCACGATCTCAGTCATTCCTCAAGGCGCTCCAGCTGAGGAATTGGAGGTGGTTGATCGTATTAAACTTGTACGCCCAGACAACCAAAGTTTGTTTAAAGATACGAACGGTCTATTCCGTTCGAAAAACCCAGATCAGGCATACGAAGCAGATGCAGCGGTAACGTTGCTAAAAGGTGCGGTCGAAGGCAGTAACGTAAATGCCGTAGGTGAAATGACCAGCCTAATTGACTTACAACGTCAGTTTGAAATGCAGGTCAAGATGATGAGTACAGCAGAGGAAATGGACAAGTCGTCTGATTCACTGCTTCGTATGAGTTAATAGAATTTAAAGGAAATTGCTATGCATCCAGCATTATGGGTAAGTAAAACAGGTTTAGACGCCCAACAAACCAATATTTCAACGATTTCAAACAACCTTGCCAACGCCTCGACGATTGGTTTTAAAAAGAGCCGCGCGGTATTTGAAGATCTGTTCTACCAGAACATCAACCAGCCTGGCGGTCAGTCGTCTCAGAATACTGAGTTGCCAAGTGGTTTGATGCTAGGTGCGGGTTCTAAAGTGGTTGCGACTCAAAAGGTTCACACACACGGTAACGCGCAGACTACATCTAACAGCCTCGACATGATGATCGAAGGCGACGGTTTCTTCCAAGTTGAAATGCCAGATGGTGAAACAGGTTACAGCCGAAATGGTCAATTCACACTGAACGGTGACGGCGCAATCGTGACATCGGGTCAAGGTTACCCGCTACAACCAGAGATCGTTATCCCTGAAGATGCAATCTCGGTGACAGTCGGTAACGACGGTGAAGTATCGGTTCGTCTCCGTGGTGAGCAGAACAACGTTGTTGTAGGCCAAATCACTATCACTGACTTTGTAAACCCAGGCGGTTTAGAACCAGTAGGTCAAAACCTTTACTTGCCGACAGGTGCGAGTGGCGACCCACAAGAAGGAGTTCCTGGCTTTGATGGCCTAGGCAACATCCGCCAATCGATGTTAGAAACATCGAACGTAAACGTAACCGAAGAGCTTGTAAATATGATCGAAGCTCAACGTGTTTACGAAATGAACTCGAAAGTAATCTCGTCGGTAGACAAGATGATGAGCTTTGTTAACCAACAGCTGTAATCGGTTTATTCGCCGCTTACTTGTTTCGTATTAATCGACGTGTTCGTCACGGCCTACTAATTACCACGACTTGCTGAGAGTATATCGCCATGAAACGTATTTTTTGTTTAGCCCTGTTTTTATCTATGAGCGGTTGTTCTGTGCTGGATCCAATCGAGACGCCAGCAGAAGAGAACGCGACCACAGTGGTTGATGCGGTAGAAGGTGATAAATCGGCTCAAGAAAGTTCAGGCATTGTTGATACGCTTCGCGGTCGAACGGATCCTATCGCAGGTGATCCTGCATGGGCGCCAATCAACCCAAAACAGAAACCAGAACATTACGCAGCGGCAACCGGTTCACTATTCAACGTAAACCATATTGGTAGCATGTACGATGACTCAAAGCCTCGCGGTATTGGTGACATCATTACCGTAGCGCTAGATGAAAATACTCGTGCGACGAAAAAAGCCAATGCAGATATGTCTAAGTCGAATGACTCGTCAATGGAGCCATTGGCTGTTGGCGGTCAAGAGTTAACGATAGACAAGTACAACTTCTCGTATGACCTAAGCAATACCAATACTTTCGCAGGTGACGCGTCTGCTAATCAGAGCAACAGCATCAGTGGTTACATTACTGTGGAAGTGATTGAAGTGCTCGCTAACGGCAACCTAGTGGTGCGTGGTGAAAAATGGATGACATTGAACACGGGTGATGAGTACATCCGCTTAAGTGGCACCATCCGTCCAGACGATATTGATTTCGATAATACCATCGCTTCAAACCGTGTTTCTAATGCACGAATCCAGTATTCAGGTACCGGAGTGCAACAAGATATGCAAGAGCCTGGATTCTTGGCACGATTCTTTAATGTATCTCTGTAGAGCTTGAGAAGACGTCGACATACTGACAGCCCGCGTTACTCAACAATATTTCGCTAAGCTATTATTAATTAAAGCAATACAGACAGGTTACTCAATGAAAAAACTGACACTCGTACTATTCGGCATGCTATTTCTTGCCACCAGTGCCCATGCTGCGCGTATTAAAGACGTGGCAAAAGTGGCGGGTGTTCGTAGTAACCAACTTGTCGGTTATGGTTTGGTCACAGGTTTGCCGGGTACCGGTGAGACAACTCCCTTTACCGATCAAACGTTTAACGCGATGCTGCAAAATTTTGGCATTCAATTGCCGCCCGGCACTAAGCCAAAAACTAAAAACGTAGCGGCCGTTATTGTGACTGCTGAACTGCCAGCTTTCTCTAAGCAAGGTCAGGAAGTTGACGTAACCGTATCTTCTATCGGTTCGGCAAAAAGCCTACGTGGTGGCACGCTACTACAAACCTTTCTAAAAGGTCTTGATGGTCAGGTGTATGCCGTAGCGCAAGGTAACTTGGTAGTAAGTGGCTTTAGCGCTCAAGGTAACGACGGTTCTAAGATTGTCGGTAACAACCCTAACGTTGGCATCATCTCTAGCGGTGCAACGGTCGAACAAGAGATCCCAACGCCATTCGGCCGTGGTGACTACATCACCTTCAACCTAATCCAATCAGATTTCACAACGGCTCAGCGTTTGGCTGATGCGGTTAACAACTTCTTAGGCCCACAAATGGCGTCTGCGGTAGACGCGACTTCAGTAAAAGTTCGTGCACCTCGAGAAATCAGCCAACGTGTCGCGTTCTTATCCGCTATCGAAAACATCGAATTCGACCCTGCTGAAGGCTCAGCGAAAATCATCGTTAACTCTCGCACCGGTACGATTGTGGTTGGTAAGCATGTGCGCTTAAAAGCGGCGGCGGTAACGCACGGTGGTATGACAGTTGCAATTAAAGAAAATCTCAACGTGAGCCAGCCGAATGCATTCTCTGGTGGTCAAACGGTAGTGGTTCCTGATTCTGATATCGAAATCACGGAAGGCGATGGCAAAATGTTCAAATTTGAACCGGGCCTAACGCTGGATGATTTGGTCCGTGCAGTCAACGAAGTCGGCGCAGCGCCTTCTGATCTAATGGCAATCCTTCAAGCACTGAAACAAGCGGGTGCAATTGAAGGCCAGTTGATTATTATCTAAGGAATAGAGCATGATTAAGAATAATAACGATATCGGCTTTATTCACGACATCGGTAGCCTCGACCGCCTTCGTCAACAAGCGGTAAACGGTGAAGAGGGCAGCGAAAAAGAAGCGCTCACCGCTGCGGCTAAACAGTTTGAATCGATTTTTACCTCAATGTTGTTTAAATCGATGCGCGATGCGAACTCAAGCTTCAAGTCGGACATGTTGAACAGCCAGAACGAACAGTTCTATCGTCAGATGCAAGATGACCAAATGGCGAGTGAGTTGAGTGCTTCAGGTTCGTTAGGTCTTGCGGATATGATTGTGGCACAGTTAAGCGCGGGTCAAGCAAGCGATGCGACGGAAGATAAGGTTCGTAGTGAAGGCTTTGATACTTCATTACAAAGACCTCAATTCTCAGGTCGCTCAGAAGAGAGAGCATCTGAAGTTAAATCAGCGTCACAGGTTAAACAACCCGTCTCTTTCGATTCTCCAGAGTCGTTTGTAACCTCTATGAAGCCTTACGCAGAAAAAGCAGCGAGCGCGCTTGGTGTAGATTCATCTCTACTATTGGCACAAGCGGCACTGGAAACAGGCTGGGGCTCTAAGATGATTAAGAACTCTCTGGGCAACAGTAATAACCTGTTCAACATCAAAGCCGACAGAAGCTGGAAAGGCGATAAAGTGGCGACTCAAACACTCGAGTTCCATGGTAAAACTGCCGTTAAAGAATCTGCTTCTTTCCGTTCGTACTCGAGTTTTGAGGACAGCTTCAACGATTATGTGAAGTTCTTGAACGAAAATCCAAGGTACGAAACGGCGCTACAGCACCAAGGTAATTCAGAGAATTTCATCAAAGGTATCCACCAAGCGGGTTATGCAACTGACCCTAACTATGCAGACAAGGTTTTGCGAGTGAAAGCCAAGATTGACGAGATGAACTAGCGTTATTGAATGTATACGGGAGCTTGCCATTGGCAGGCTCTTTTCTTATCTATCACCTCAAATTTTGCTGCGAAATCTGTAGTTATCTCCTTACACTTCAATAAATTATTGTCTTTTAGCTATCCACTTCCTCTATTGGCACATATATTGCTTTTTAAACGAGTAGTTAATCAGTTTATCCTGATTTGGTTAAGTTTTTTGGGGGCATTATGGCGTCGGATCTTCTGAATGTAGGGGCACAAAGTGTTCTTACTGCTCAGAGACAGCTAAACACCACAGGTCATAACATTTCTAACGCCAATACAGAGGGCTATAGCCGCCAATCTGTGATTCAAGGTGTTAATGACCCGCGCCAGTACGGTGGTCAAACCTACGGCATGGGTGTGCATGTGGAAAATGTTCGCCGCTCTTGGGACCAATTTGCCGTCAATGAACTTAACCTATCGACAACCAATGCCGCCAACAAAGGCGACACTCAAGGCAACTTGGATATGCTGTCGAACATGTTGTCTTCGGTGGCTTCGAAGAAGGTTCCAGAAAACCTAAATGAATGGTTTGACTCGGTTAAAACCTTAGCCGATACACCGAATGACGTTGGTGCACGAAAAGTCGTAATAGAGAAGGCTGGGTTACTGAGTAAAACGTTGAATGAATTTCATGAAACGGTTCGTCAACAGTCTGATTCTACGAATAAAAAATTAGATATGGGTATCGAGCGAGTAAACCAACTCGCGATCGAGATCCGTGACGTACAACGCTTAATGATGCGAACTCCTGGGCCACATAACGACCTTCGAGATCAGCACGAAAAGCTGATCAATGAGCTGTCTGGTTACACCAAAGTCACGGTAACGCCGCGCTCGAATGCCGAAGGATTTAACGTTCATATCGGCAATGGTCACACTTTGGTCTCAGGTAGTGAAGCAAGCCAACTGAAAATGGTTGATGGCTTGCCCGATGCACATCAGCGTCGTTTGGCGATTGTTGAAGGGAAATCCTTAAAGCCAATCACTAGCAGTGATATCGATGGAAAAATCGGTGCCATGCTCGATATGCGAGACGAACACATCCCTGACATCATGGATGAGCTTGGACGTTTGGCGACGGCGTTCTCGTACAAGGTAAATAGTCTTCAAGAGCAAGGCTTAGATCTCAACGGCAACGTGGGTAAGAATTTGTTTACCGATGTGAACTCTGAGCTGGTGGCAAAATCTCGTGTGACGGCAAGTGGGCAATCCAAAGCGGATGTAGCTGTGTTTATTGATGATACTGCTGCCTTAAAAGGTGGAGAGTACGGTCTTAAATACGATGGTAGTGATTACGTGGTGACCAAGCCAACTGGCGAAACGGTCAAAGTGAGTACCGATTCAAGCGGCAACGCGTTTTATCTTGATGGTATGCGCGTCGAAATTCGTAATCCGCCTGAACTTGGTGAAAAGCTGTTACTGCGTCCAACGCGTAATTTTGCCGCGCAGATTCATATGGCAACCACAGATCCAAAAGACATTGCCGCACAAAGTTATGAGGCATCGACCACCTTTGCTAAAGGCACTGCGGGGTTCAAAATTTTAGCGGCTGGCCAATTACGTGAGTTCGAAGTGGTTGTATCGCCAAAGGGTGAGCAATTTGCCGTGACGGATCCAAAGGGCAACATTTTAATGCAGCCGCAACCGTATCCACCTGAAGGACCAGTGACTATTAATGGCACGACCTTTGAGTTAACAACTGGCGCGGTGGCGAACGATAAATTTACGGCAAACCTTGTCCCATCAGAAGGTGACAATGGCAACTTACGTAAGCTACAAGACCTCCAAACAGAAAAAGTTTTGAACGATGGTGAATCTACGATTTTAGATATTTACAATAACCTAAATACCAATACAGGCTTGAAGTCTTCAACGGCAAATCGTTTGAGCGATATCGCGAGATTAGAGAAAGAGTCAGCTCAAGAGCGTATCGCTTCGATCTCGGGGGTTAACCTCGATGAAGAAGCGGCAAATATGATGAAATTTCAGCAAGCGTACATGGCATCTTCACGCATCATGCAAGCCGCCAATGATACGTTTAACACTATTTTGGCTTTGAGGTAGGAAGGATAAATGTTGAATCGTATTTCTAGCTTCCACAATTATCAGTCAGTACAAAATGACTTGCGCCGCCAAGAGAACAAGGTGCATCACAACCAAGCGCAGCTCGCTTCTGGTAAGAAGTTGCAGTCGCCGAGTGATGACCCATTGGCAACGCACTATTTACAGAATATTGGTCAGCAGTCAGAGCAGCTTAAACAGTATGTAGATGCGATTACTTTAGTAAGAAACCGTCTTGAACATCACGAGGTATTGGTCTCCAACACTGAAGGCTTTGCTGATGAAGCAAAACGAACCGTGATGGAAATGATCAACGGTGCACTTTCTCCAGAAGACCGCTTAGCTAAGAAGCGTGAAATTCAAGAACTGGCGAATAACTTCTTGCACTTGGCCAACTCTCAAGATGAGTCGGGTAACTACACATTTGCAGGCACTAAGCCGAAAAATCAGCCTTTCTTTCGAGATAACGAAGGAAATGTGACGTATCAAGGTGATGACTATCAACGCAAGATGCGTGTAGCAAGCAGCTTCGAAATGGCAATGAATGACCCGGGCAGCAAGATGTTTATGGAAATAGATAATCCGTTCGGTGACTACGAACCTCAATACGAGCTTGAACCTGCGTCTGAGCTATTGCTCGGACGTGCGACCAACAGCGATGAAGATGGGTCTACTTATAAAGTGACTTTCGTCGATATGCAGACAGGTAAATTTGCTTATCAACTTGAAAAAGATGGCTCGGTGGTTGCCGCTGAAGATTTTGACCCTTCAACTGGCATTGTTTATGAAGGGCTAAATATTCAAATTAAAGGCCAAATTACTAAGGGTGACTCCATCACCTTAGAGCCGAGAGATACATTCTCTATCTTTGATACGTTCAAAGAAGCCGCAGAACAGGCAGAAAACCCGGTGTCGGATGCATCAGCAACGGCGAAATTGCACCAAGTGACAGAAGAGTTCCATGCTGCGTTCATTCACTTGACTAAGGCGAGAACCGATGTGGGTGCACGCTTGAGTACATTGGATATTCAAGAGCAGCAACATGAAGATTTTAAGTTGTCTTTGGCGAAAGCAAAAAGCAACTTTGAAGACTTGGATTATTCGAAAGCCATCATTGAATTCAATGAAAACTCTCGAGCACTCCAAGCTTCACAACAAGCGTTTGGCAAAACAAAAGACCTAACCTTGTTTAACTATATTTAATGATCAATCGGTATTTGGTGGTGAACTGCTAAATACCACGGAGTCGATTCTTTGCCTTATGTGCTATGCCATACGGCGAATGACTTCAATGCTTGCCGCTTTTTTGTACGAAACATTTTGTTTTTCAAGATAGCGGCAAAAAACGGCAATCAGGAGGGTATACGTTGTTCCACCCTCAAAGAGCAAACAATTACAATCGCGTTTAATTTTTTGTAAGTTTTTGATTTTTAATTAATTAATTAAAAAATTACTTATAAAAAATTAAACTTGGCATACAACTTGTATCTGTGTTGGTTATAAATGATTAATACAGATCTTAAACCCTGAATAGGGTTTATCGAGTAATACACGGTCAGTGCTTATCCATATGAGAGTAAAGCTGGCCGCTTCGCAGAAAGTTTGCGAACTCATAAGGAGAGCAAAATGGCTATCAATGTAAGCACTAACGTATCTGCTATGACAGCACAACGTTACCTGAATAAAGCGTCGAATGACTTAGCGACTTCTATGGAGCGTTTGTCATCTGGTCACAAAATCAACAGCGCGAAAGACGATGCTGCGGGTCTGCAAATCTCGAACCGCTTAACAGCACAATCTCGTGGTCTTGATGTGGCAATGCGTAATGCCAACGACGGTATTTCGATTGCTCAAACCGCTGAAGGTGCGATGAACGAATCAACCAACGTACTACAACGTATGCGTGATCTAGCGATTCAATCATCAAATGGCACTAACTCTCCAGCAGAGCGTACAGCACTGAATGAAGAGTCAATGGCACTTCAAGATGAGCTTAACCGTATCGCGGAAACAACCTCTTTTGGTGGCCGTCGTCTATTGAACGGTTCATTTGGTGAAGCGTCGTTCCAGATTGGTTCTAACTCTGGTGAAGCGATGATCATGGCGTTGACTAGCATTCGTGCAGATGATTTCCGCATGGGTGGTACTACGTTTGATTCAGAAAACGCGAAAGATAAAGATTGGCAAGTGCCGCCAACCGCAAGCGATCTTAAGTTTGAATTTAAGACTAAAGCGGGCGAAGACATCATTCTAGATATCAACACCAAAGCGGGTGACGATATTGAAGAACTGGCGACTTACATTAATGGTCAATCTGATCTAGTGAACGCATCGGTTACCGATGAAGGCCGTTTACAGCTATTCGTTGCTGAACCTGATCTTGAGGGTTCAATGTCTATCTCTGGTGGACTAGCATCTGAGCTAGGTATTAAGAGTGAAGGGCGTGCTACATCAGTTCAAGATATCAGCCTAACAAGCGTTGCAGGCTCACAGAACGCAATCAGTGTGATTGATTCTGCAATGAAGTACGTAGATTCACAGCGTGCTGATTTGGGTGCGAAACAAAACCGTCTAAGCCACAGTATTAATAACTTGGCAAACGTACAAGAGAACGTAGACGCTTCTAACAGCCGAATCAAAGATACGGACTTTGCGAAAGAGACGACGCAAATGACCAAGTCACAAATTCTGCAACAAGCAGGTACTTCGATACTTGCTCAAGCAAAACAGTTGCCTAACTCTGCAATGACATTGTTGCAATAGTTATTGGTTGAACTTGCTGCTCGTGTTCAGACGTGAGCCATGCAGCAAGGGAAACTGGCAAGCATACTTACTATTGAGTGTTTAGCTCTCTCATCTCTCACCTGCTATCCATTTTTACGGTAAGAATGCAACGGCAAGTCGGAAATGTGTTCATTTCTCGATGATCTCCACACAGGCTCTGACGCGCCAACTAGCCCCGGTTCTCTCAAAGGAAAAGGGGCTTTTTCCTTTCAGTATTTCTTGTTTTTGCTATTTATTTTCCTGTGAATTTTCTCGCTCTACCTTTCTCAAATGTTTATTTAACTATTCTTCTTCATGACAAATAATTTCACCTATGACACAAGATCAGCCTAACCCAGAGATCTTTGGCGATTGATCATTTCTCCATGTTGAGCAATTTAGACGGCGATTCGTACGTTTTCAAACAGGTTAAGATCTTTTCTCAGTTGAAATCTATCGCTGCATTAGAAAATGATGAAAATTAAGTGACTGATAAATATAAAATTAATATTTTTTTGTGGTTTTTTAAAAGTTTTTCTAAAGCTTATGAATTTTGAGCCGTTATTAAAAGTAACTTTGAGAGAACTACTTGGTTTTCCGAGACGTCGGAAACCGCTATACCGGAAAATCAATTGGAGAAATCACCATGGCAGTGAATGTAAATACAAACGTTTCAGCGATGACAGCGCAACGTTACCTAAACAATGCAAACAGCGCACAACAAACATCAATGGAGCGTCTAGCTTCAGGTTCTAAAATCAACAGCGCAAAAGATGACGCTGCGGGCCTACAAATCTCGAACCGTTTGAACGTTCAGAGCCGCGGCCTTGATGTTGCAGTACGTAACGCGAACGACGGTATCTCGATTGCACAAACTGCTGAAGGTGCAATGAACGAGACGACTAACATCCTGCAACGTATGCGTGATTTGTCTCTACAATCTTCAAACGGCTCAAACTCAAAATCTGAGCGTGTAGCGATTCAAGAAGAAGTAACAGCTCTAAACGACGAACTAAATCGTATCGCGGAAACGACGTCTTTTGGTGGTAACAAGCTGCTTAACGGTACTCACGGTACTAAATCATTCCAAATCGGTGCGGATAACGGTGAAGCGGTAATGCTTCAACTGAAAGACATGCGCTCTGATAATGCTCAGATGGGTGGTAAGAGCTACCAAACTGAGAACGCAAAAGACAAAGACTGGAACGTTCAAGCGGGTTCTAACGACCTAAAATTGTCGTTCACTGATAACTTCGGTCAAGCACAAGAAATCGACATCAACGCAAAAGTGGGTGACGATATCGAAGAGCTAGCAACGTACATCAACGGTCAACAAGACTCTGTGAAAGCGTCTGTAACTGAAGATGGTAAGCTACAAATGTTTACTGGTAACAACAAAGTTGAAGGCGAAGTGGCATTCTCTGGCAGCCTTGCAGGCGAACTAGGCATGCAACCTGGCAAAGACGTAACGGTTGATACTATCGACGTAACGTCTGTGGGTGGCGCACAAGAGTCTGTAGCAGTAATCGATGCGGCACTTAAGTATGTAGACAGCCACCGTGCTGAGCTAGGTGCTTTCCAAAACCGTTTCGACCACGCTATCAGCAACTTAGACAACATTAACGAGAACGTTAACGCATCTAAGAGCCGTATTAAAGATACCGATTTCGCGAAAGAAACGACTCAGATGACTAAGTCTCAGATTCTTTCTCAAGCTTCAAGCTCGATTCTTGCTCAAGCGAAGCAAGCGCCGAACTCGGCACTTAGCCTACTAGGTTAATCGATTGAAAGGCTACGTTGACTATACTCATAAGCGTTAACGATAGGCTTCCACAAATTAGCTCGTGGTGAGAGATGAGCGCTAAACAGACCCAGCTTCGGCTGGGTTTTTTATTGCCTGTTATTTAGTAAGCGAAGGACTTGGGAAATAGTAGAGTTGATGATCAGGAGCAAAAGCAAAAGCGAGATTCCCTATCACGCTCGTCCCTGGCTGTAGGGAATGACGGGAATAGGGTTCTCGCTTTTATAGAAAGAGGTTTCGTAGCTTTTGCTGACTGCAGTCAGAAATGAAGAGCTATCTGTAAGTCGGTGAGGTAATCAACCGTCATTCCAGAATCGAGCAGAACGAGACATCAGGGATTTGTTTTGTCTTTTATGTGCAAAATGATACTTATAAATAAATGAAGATAGGAAACTTTAGCGCATATCGGTCAATTAATTAAATGGTGATCACACTTTTCTTTGTTATTGAAAATAATGCGAAAAAAAACACATTTTTTATTAAAGCTTCTAATTAAGGCGCCGTTAAAGGGATTGAGAGAAATGATATGTACCAATGTAAGGTGAGAGAGACAGTGGTGCGTAAACAAATTGATATGTATTTGTGTGAGGTGAGAGTCACATGGGTGCATAAAAAATGCCTAAAGGAGATCAACTATGGCGATTAATGTAAGCACTAACGTGTCTGCAATGACGGCTCAGCGTTACCTAAATAACGCGGCTGAAGGTACTCAAAAATCAATGGAGCGTTTGTCTTCTGGCTATAAAATCAATAGCGCAAAAGATGATGCTGCAGGCTTACAAATCTCTAACCGCTTAACGTCACAAAGCCGCGGCCTAGATATGGCTGTGAAAAACGCGAATGACGGTATCTCTATTGCACAAACAGCTGAAGGTGCGATGAATGAGTCAACCAACATTCTGCAACGTATGCGTGACCTTTCTCTTCAATCTGCAAACGGTTCAAACAGCAAGTCTGAGCGTGTTGCTATCCAAGAAGAAGTATCTGCTCTAAACACAGAACTTAACCGTATCGCTGAAACAACCTCTTTTGGTGGTAACAAGCTTCTTAACGGTACTTACGGTAGCCAATCTTTCCAAATCGGTGCTGACTCAGGTGAAGCGGTAATGCTTTCTATGAGCAACATGCGTACTGACACTCAAGACATGGGTGGTAAGAGCTACGGTGTTACTGAAGGTAAAGATGCATCTTGGCGTGTAGGTGCTGGTGCTGACCTGACAATCAAATACAACGATAAGTTCGGTGAAGCTCAAGAGCTATCTATCTCAGCTAAAGAAGGCAACGATATCGAAGAACTAGCAACTTACATCAACGGTCAAAGCCAAGACGTTAAAGCGTCTGTAGGTGAAGGCGGTAAACTACAACTTTTCGCTTCTAGCCAAAAAGTTGAAGGTGATGTTGAGTTTGGTGGTAGCCTTGCAAGTGAGCTAGGTATTGGCGCAGGTAAAGATGTAACCGTAAACGACATCGACGTAACATCAGTTGCGGGCGCAAACGAAGCGGTATCTATTATCGATGGCGCTCTAAAATCTGTAGATAGCCAACGTGCGTCTCTTGGTGCTTTTCAAAACCGTTTTGACCACGCAATCAGCAACTTAGAAAACATCAACGAAAACGTTAATGCTTCTAAGAGCCGTATCAAAGATACCGATTACGCGAAAGAAACAACGGCAATGACGAAGTCTCAAATCCTACAACAGGCGAGTACTTCTATCTTAGCTCAAGCAAAACAATCACCATCAGCAGCTCTAAGCTTATTGGGCTAAACTTACCTCGGTAAGTAGCGGTAAACTCCGCTTTACGTGGAGTTTTATCGTTGGCTCATGAAGGAGGGAGGGAGAGTGTTATGGAAATACCATCCAACGCATCGAACATCCAGCCTTATGGCTCACCTAATGGCATTAAAATTGCATGCGATGAAGGTAGTAGTGCGTCGAGTATTTCACGACTTAAAGAAGCAACCTCTTATGGCAAGGTAGAGAAATCGAAAGAAGAAGCTACCGAAGCTGCGATTCAATTAGCTCAAGAGAGAAAAGAGTTAAATGATGAAGAGCGAGTCAAGATGGTGGAGAAGGTAAACGAGTTTATCTCCTCTCTCAATAAGGGCGTTGCCTTTAAGGTCGATGAAGAATCGGGAAGGGATGTGGTGACTATTTATGAAACCACAACCGGCGATATTATTCGCCAAATACCCGATGAAGAAATGCTTGAAATTCTCAGACGCCTAGCAGTCCAAAACTCGAATAGTAGAATATTTGAGGTGAAGGTCTAAGTCGTATTATTGAGGTGGTTTAATGAGTTTTGGCCCAATGGGGATTTCGTCTGGCATGGATATCAATTCCATGGTAAGCAAAATTGTGGATTCGGAGCGTGTACCTAAACAGCAACGAATCAACAATGAAAGAGCGCGAATCGATACCAGCATTAGTGCCTATGGAAGACTCAGAGAATCTCTCGATTCGATGAAAAACCTGATGACAAATTTTCGTCAGGAAAAAGCTTTCGCTGTACGTACAGTTGAAAGTACTGATGAAGGTCTTGTTTCTGCAACCGCGACTACTGAAGCGATCGCTGGCAAATATGCCATCGATGTGTTGCAGCTTGCCCAAAGCCATAAAGTAGCGTCAGATGTTCTGTCTGATGACATGAAATTTGGCCCAGGTAAGCTGCAGGTTTCGCTTGGTGATGATAGCTTTTACGTACAAGTAGGTGACAGATCAAAGCTAATCGATGTTGTTCGTAGCATAAACGGTGCAGATAGAAACCCAGGTGTTCGTGCATCCATTATTAATGATACCGAAGGCCCTCGACTTATTATCGCCTCCAACAAATCTGGCGCAGACCAACAGATCAGCATCAATGTAGAATCTGATGCGTCAAATCCTCTAAAAAAACTCGAATACAAAACCCTTGAAGAACGTGTTGAAGCGCTAGAGAAAGCTCGACTTGCCGCTCAAGACGTACTTGGTCTTACACCTGCTGGAAAGGCCGTTGATCTTATTGATGAGGCTATCTCTGATGATGATACGAAAGCCGATGAAGCTGTCGACGAAGACGGCAATATCATTCCAGGTTCTCAAGCGGATTCAACGTCTTCTGCAGAAGATGGCTCTCAAAGCCTTAGCTTTGGTGAACAAGCCGCTGCAGATGGCCAAGCTGCCTTAGACGCCGCTCAAGCGGCAAAATCTGTCATGCCTGAAGACAATATCCCAGGTTGGACGGAAACCGCTTCTGGCACGCTTTTAGATTCTTATTACACACCAGAGCTTGAGCTTGACGAAAAAGCGATTGAGAAGGCGCCTGATGTCCCTGGTTGGTCGAATACGGCCTCTGGTACCTTGACTGATTCATACGTGACACCGAAAGAAGCCCAGCAAAAGCTAGAGGCAGAGCAAGCACGTATCGAAGAGAAGATCGCTCAAGAAAAAGCAGATCTGGCCAAGAAAGTAGAAAACGGTGAATTGACCGCAGAGCAAGCCAAAAATATCGAGCGTGCCAAATTAGAGCCTGAAGAGCGAGAGCGCTTAGAGAAAGTCGACAAGGCACAAGCTGATTTGGTGCTTGCTCAGCAATCTTTTGATAGTTATAGCGGCATGACCGAAGTTCAAGCTGGCCAAGACTCGATGGTCGTTCTGGACGGTGTCGCTCAGCTCTCGAGTAACAACAATGTGATTGAAGATGCCGTTGAAGGCATTGATATTACGGTGAAAGGAAAGACGCCAAAAGATAAGCCACCTGCAGAAATTGGTGTTGAGTACGACCGTAATAGTGTTCGTCAAGACATTGAAGCCTTTGTGAATTCCTACAACCAGTTTTACCAAGTGTCTAAAAACTTGGCGGGTGTCGATCCTACGACCGGACAAAAAGGCCCACTTTCTGGTGACAGTACGGTTCGCAACGCTGACTCACGATTGAAAGGGGTATTCTCTTCAAGTATCGAAGGGGCACCTGAAAACCTTAAGTCTTTAACTGAGTTTGGTATCACGACCACCAGACAAGGCTCGTTAGAGATCAACTACGACATGTTGGACCGACAGCTAAACAATAACTTTGATAAGCTGGGCGAGTTCTTTGGCGGCAATAATGGCTTTGCTAAAAAGGTCGAAGATGCGATTCAGGGTATCACTGGTATTACCGGCTCAATCCGTACTCGAGAAAAGAGTCTGGTTGAACAAAACTACCGTTTAGCAGACGACCAAAACGCATTAGACCGCCGTATGGACAGTCTTGAAAGTCGTACTCACTCTAAGTTCACCGCCATGCAAGATGCAACCAGTAAGATGCAGTCTCAGCTTGGCAGCATGATGAATGCGTTGGGTTAATAGATGACCAGTCAGCTTCAAGAGCTTTGTGAACTAGATCAATTAATTATCTCTAAGCTCGAATTTAGCGAAATTAATGCTGAAGAAATAGCGACGCTTGTCGATAACAGAGAACAGTTATTGCAAAACGTGCTTCAATTCATCGATTCACACCCTGACGTTAAGCAAAGTTCGGAGTGGTTTGAAGCCATTTCGAGAACACGAAAATTAGTCGAATTGATGCAGTCTGAAACTGGTCGGGTAGGGAAAACCCTGCACAAGTACCGACACGGTGCCAAGTCAGTTCAACAATACAAAAAGTTTTTATAGAAGAGGTTTACTATGCGCGGTTCTTTACAGGCATATAAAAAGGTATCAGTGGATAGTCAGTTAACGGCTGCCTCACCGCATAAGATTGTGCAAATGCTGATGGCAGGCGCGATCGAGCGTTTGATCCAAGGTAAAGCGGCAATGCAAGCGGGTAATATCCCTGTGAAAGGTGAGCGTCTTGGCAAGGCTCTAGATATCATTATTAGCCTACGTAGCTGCCTTTCTATGGACGATGGTGGTGATATTGCGAAAAACCTAGATCAACTTTATGAGTTCATGATCACGCAAATTTCTGCGGCAAATCACAAAAATGATCCTCAGCCTATTGACGATGTTATCGATATTATTCGCGAAATCAAGAGCGCTTGGGACCAAATTCCGAATGAATATCACAACTTGACGTCTGCTGACGTCGGTATTTAAAGAAAAATTGCTGTTTTAGCCAACCTTAGATCAGCTAATTGGTTGGTTGCCTTATTTTTTTAATCAAATAAAATAGAAGCCATTAGATAGCCTAATGGCTTTTTTCGTTGCTGATTTCATAAATTTGTCCTCGTAGATCATAATCATTGATATTTTTCACTGTTTTATAGACTACGTCGCTCACCGTTTTTCCGCATCGCACCAGAATAAAGGCAATAATTCCTACTTATGCAAGGTTTGGCAAAACTGCTTGTCGTCGACGATAACGCTCAAGATCGTCACAATTTAAGCACAATATTAGAGTTTGTAGGAGAGAGCTGCGAAGTAATCAGCTCTGAACAAGCACGTAAAGTTGACTGGTCACTACAGTGGGCCGGTTGCATCATTGGTACCATTAAAGGTACACGCTTCAACGCATTGCTGAATGAGAAGCTTGTTCACGCCAATCACATCCCTTTACTGGTGATTGGCAAAAACAATCACCCGGTTGACGAGTTGACTAACTATGTTGGTGAGCTTGAACTTCCTCTTAACTACCCGCAATTAAGTGATGCATTAAAACACTGTAAAGACTTCTTAGGCCGCAAAGGTGTTCAAGTTGTGCCTTCGGCACGTAAGAACACACTGTTTCGCAGCTTAGTAGGGCAAAGTGCTGGTATTCAAGAAGTACGTCATTTAATTGAACAAGTCTCTTCTACGGAAGCAAACGTGCTAATTCTTGGCGAATCTGGTACCGGTAAAGAGGTGGTTGCTCGTAACATTCATTATCACTCTAAGCGCCGCTCTGGGCCCTTCGTTCCAGTGAACTGTGGCGCGATTCCACCTGATTTGCTCGAAAGTGAACTGTTTGGTCATGAGAAGGGCGCGTTTACTGGTGCCATCACCGCTCGTAAAGGCCGTTTTGAATTAGCGGAAGGTGGCACACTGTTTCTTGATGAAATTGGCGATATGCCGATGGCGATGCAGGTTAAACTGTTACGCGTATTACAAGAGCGATGCTTTGAACGCGTAGGTGGTAACAACACCATACAAGTTGATGTTCGTGTGATTGCGGCAACACACCGAAACCTTGAAGATATGATCGATGATGATTCGTTCCGTGAAGATCTTTACTACCGCTTGAATGTGTTCCCGATTGAAATGCCAGCCTTACAAGAGCGTAAAGAAGATATTCCTCTTCTTCTTCAGGAGCTTATGACGAGAATGGAAGCGGAGGGCAGTATGCCTATCTGCTTTACCGCTCGTGCGATTAACTCTCTAATGGAGCACCACTGGCCAGGTAACGTTCGTGAACTAGCGAATCTCGTTGAGCGAATGGTTATCCTATATCCAAATAGCTTAGTTGATGTGAATCACCTACCAACTAAATATCGATATAGTGATATTCCTGAATTCCAGCCTGAGTTTAATAGCTTTGTCTCTGAAGAAGAGCAAGAGCGTGACGCACTTTCCGACTTGTTCGCAGAAGATTTTAGCTTTGATCAGCAAGATGAACTTGCCGGCAATGCCAATGCGCCTCAAGAGTTACCGCCTGAAGGGGTTAACCTGAAAGAGCTACTCGCAGATATGGAAGTGAATATGATCAATCAAGCCTTGGAAGCGCAGGGCGGTATTGTTGCTCGTGCTGCTGATATGCTTGGAATGCGCAGGACTACTCTGGTTGAAAAAATGCGTAAATATAACTTGCAGCGATAGTGTCCAGTTTTCGGTGAAAACGAAAAACTCACACACACTTCTTAGCTATTTGGCGACTCTAGCTAACTGAATAGATAGACCATAGTCGAGTTGTTGCTTGCTTAACTATGTGATAAATATAGCAAATGGCCTGACTCGTGTTGTACGTCTCAGGCTGTTTTAGTATCTGAGGCAAATTTTTGACATGCATATAGCTAACGAACCAGAAAATCAATCACACCTAGATTCTGTTGAGCAGCAGGTTGAACGCTACAAGCAAGTACTCGATGTAATGCCTGCAGGGGTTATCTTGTTAGATACTCATGGCGAAGTGAGAGAAGCGAACCCTGAAGCACACCGCATTCTTGGCGTCGAGTTAGTTGGAGAAAAGTGGTTTTCTGTTATCCAAAGTGCTTTTGATCCAAAAGACGATGATGGTCACGAGATCTCATTAAAAAACGGTCGAAAGGTACGTTTGGCGATTTCTGCCTCTACCACAGGTCAGCTGATTTTGATTACCGATCTGACCGAGACGCGTTTGCTGCAATCACGAATTAGTGACCTTCAGCGTCTGTCGTCATTAGGTAGAATGGTGGCGTCACTTGCTCATCAGATTCGTACACCGCTTTCTAGTGCGATGTTGTATGCGTCAAACCTTGCCGTACCCAATTTACCACCGGCAACAAAGACACGTTTTCAATCTAAGCTTATGGATAGACTTCATGACTTAGAAAAACAAGTCAATGACATGCTGTTGTTTGCTAAGGGTGGTGATAACAAGGTGGTGAAACCTTTTACCGTAGCTGAATTGATCAAAGAATTTAAGCCAATGGTAGAAGCAGCTTTGAAATCGAACCAAATTGATTACTGCCAAGAAGTGGAAGGCGAACAGACTCAAATGTTCGGCAATGCCAACGCGATTGCCTCTGCTTTAAGTAATCTGGTTTTGAACGCGGTTCAAATTGCCGGCAAGGAATCACAGATAGATGTGTTTTTTAGACCGGTAAAAGGTGAACTTAAGATATCAGTTCAAGACAGTGGTCCCGGCGTACCAAAAGAGCTTCAAGGTAAAATCATGGAACCATTCTTTACCACTCGCTCGCAAGGTACAGGCTTAGGCTTGGCGGTTGTACAAATGGTATGTCGAGCACACGAAGGCCGACTGGAATTGATCTCAGAAGAGGGTGACGGCGCATGCTTTACTATGTGCTTGCCACTAGAAAGAAGCGCTTCTACTGAAGACTAAGAAGTTTTAACTGAATTTACACTGGAGAATCCTATGGCTCAAAGCAAAGTGTTAATCGTCGAAGATGATGAAGGTCTACGCGAGGCCCTTGTCGATACACTCGCGCTTGCTGGCTATGAATGGCTAGAAGCAGATTGCGCAGAAGATGCTCTGGTCAAACTAAAATCGAACTCCGTTGATATCGTTGTCTCTGACGTTCAGATGGCAGGCATGGGCGGTTTGGCACTGTTACGAAACATCAAGCAGCACTGGCCAAATCTTCCTGTATTATTGATGACAGCTTATGCCAACATCGAAGATGCCGTTGCTGCAATGAAAGAGGGCGCTATCGATTACATGGCAAAGCCATTTGCACCGGAAGTACTGCTAAACATGGTGAGCCGTTACGCTCCCGTGAAGTCGGACGACAATGGTGATGCCATCGTTGCCGATGAGAAAAGTATCAAGCTGATGATGCTGGCCGATAAAGTGGCAAAAACGGACGCCAATGTTATGGTTCTTGGCCCGAGTGGTTCAGGTAAAGAGGTGATGTCGCGTTACATCCATAATGCCTCTAACCGTAAAGATGGTCCGTTCGTCGCTATTAACTGTGCGGCAATTCCTGACAATATGTTGGAAGCGACTCTGTTTGGTTACGAGAAAGGCGCATTTACTGGCGCTATTCAGGCGTGTCCAGGTAAGTTTGAGCAAGCTCAAGGCGGTACAATTTTACTCGATGAGATCAGTGAAATGGACCTCGGCCTGCAAGCTAAGTTATTGCGTGTACTGCAAGAGCGTGAAGTTGAACGTTTAGGTAGCCGTAAGAGCATTAAACTTGATGTTCGTGTACTTGCGACCAGTAACCGAGATCTCAAGCAGTATGTGTCTGAAGGTAATTTCCGTGAAGACTTGTACTACCGTTTGAATGTTTTCCCAATTTCTTGGCCTCCACTGTGTGAACGTAAAGGTGATATTGAGCCTTTAGCGAAGCACTTAGTTGAGCGCCACTGTACCAAACTGGGTATGCCAGTTCCGGTTATGTCAGCTCAAGCGATCAGCAAACTCGTCAATTATCCGTGGCCGGGGAACGTCCGTGAGCTTGATAATGTCGTGCAGCGTGCCTTGATTCTGAGCGAAGAAGAAAAAATTTCTGGTGAGCATATCCTACTTGAAGGGGTTGATTGGCAAGACGCCAGTGGTCTACAACAGATTGTGGAAGGTAGCGATGCGGCAACGCCCGATATCAAGCCTATTGCGGAAGCAAACCCAATCAATAAAATCGCTTCAAGCAGTGAAGGGCTAGGGAATGAGCTTAGAGATCAAGAGTATGCGATCATCCTCGAAACTTTGATCGCATGTAATGGCCGACGTAAAGATATGGCTGAGAAACTAGGTATTAGTCCTCGTACATTGCGCTATAAGTTAGCAAAAATGCGCGATGCTGGAATAGATATCCCAAACTAAGCACAGATTAGTAGTGTCAGCTTTCTGACTAGTGTAATACGATATCTAGTCGTTTTTAGGTATGGCACGCTAATTGCTGTTTCAATAATACAGCAAAATAGATAGTCATAAATTTGACTCCTTGAGGTAGTAAATGAGAATAGATGGTTTACAAGGCGAAATGCAGGCAATGATGATTGAAGCTGCGAGCGCGCGTCCTGCTGCGACAGGACAAACGGTCGGTGCAGACTTCGGCAACATACTGACGCAAGCCATCAACAATGTGAACTCATTGCAAAAGACCTCAGGGGATCTTCAAACTCGTTTTGATAGCGGCGACCAAAGTGTGTCGCTGTCTGATGTGATGATTGCTCGTAATAAATCTAGTGTGGCCTTTGAAGCGACAATCCAAATTAGAAATAAGTTGGTTGAGTCGTACAAAGAGCTGATGAATATGCCGGTATAAGTTGGGTAGTTAAGTAGTGGCAGATAATAGTCAAACAACAGATTTAACCGTGAGCGATGGTAACGACCACGCACTCATTGCGGGTGCTGAGCTGGACGGAGAAGGGCAAAATCCCGATCTAGGTGAACGTAGTTCATCTAAATTTGATATGGCCGTAGGTGACCTAGATTTACTTCGTCAGGTTGTCTTAGTGCTGTCTATCTCAATCTGTGTCGCGCTTATTGTGATGCTATTTTTCTGGGTAAAAGAGCCAGAAATGCGTCCATTAGGGGCTTACGAAACAGAAGAATTGATCCCCGTTCTTGACTATTTAGATCAGCAAAAGATCGAATATTCACTTGAAGGCAATACTATTTCGGTGCCTGCGAGTGATTACAACTCTCTGAAGCTCAATATGGTGCGAGCTGGTTTGAACCAAGAGCGAAACGCAGGTGATGACATCCTCATGCAAGACATGGGCTTTGGTGTATCACAACGTTTAGAGCAAGAACGCCTCAAATTAAGCCGTGAAAGACAGCTTGCGAAAGCTATTGAACAGATGAAACAGGTGCGTAAAGCACAGGTTTTATTGGCATTACCTAAGCAAAGTGTTTTTGTACGTCACAATCAAGAAGCCTCTGCTTCTGTATTTCTAACTCTCAAAACCGGTACGAACCTCAAGCAGCAAGAAATTGACTCTGTTGTGGATATGGTCGCGAGTGCCGTTCCGGGAATGAAAACCTCACGAATTACTGTGACTGATCAACATGGTCGACTGCTGAGTTCAGGCTCTCAAGACCCAATTTCAGCGGCGCGTCGTAAAGAGCACGAGTTGGAGCGTAACCAAGAACAAGCACTGCGTGAGAAAATTGACTCTATCTTGATTCCTATCCTTGGTTTTGGAAACTACACGGCTCAAGTTGATATTCAGCTCGACTTTAGTGCGGTAGAACAGACTAGAAAACGTTTTGATCCGAACACGCCGGCAACTCGAAGCGAATACACCTTAGAAGATTACAATAACGGTAATACTGTCGCTGGTATTCCTGGTGCGCTGAGTAACCAGCCTCCATCAGATGCGTCTATCCCTCAAGATGTCGCCCAGATGAAAGATGGCGCGATGACTGGTCAGGGCTCGGTTCATAAAGAAGCAACACGAAACTTCGAATTAGATACCACTATCAGTCATGAGCGTAAGCAGACTGGCACGGTGAATCGTCAAACGGTATCGGTAGCGATTAAAGATCGTCAATCCATCAACCCAGATACGGGCGAAGTGGTTCATACTCCAATCCCTACGAGCGAAATCAATGCGATTCGTCAGGTATTGATTGGTACTGTAGGTTTTGATGAAAGCCGTGGCGATTTACTGAATGTATTAAGCATGCAGTTCGCACCTCAAATCACAGACGTGGTTCCTGATGTGCCAATCTGGGAGCACCCTAACTTTAATGACTGGGTACGTTGGTTTGCGAGTGCATTAGTTATTATTGTGGTGGTGTTAGTTCTTGTTCGTCCAGCAATGAAGAAACTGCTTAACCCAGCTGCAGACAACGATGATCAGATGTACGGCCCAGACGGCATGCCAATTGGTGCCGATGGTGAGACCAGCCTAATTGGCGGTGATATTGAAGGTGGAGAGCTGTTTGAATTTGGTTCAAGCATTGACTTACCGAACCTTCATAAAGATGAAGACGTGCTGAAAGCAGTACGTGCACTTGTCGCGAATGAACCGGAGCTAGCAGCTCAAGTAGTTAAGAATTGGATGGTAGATGGCTAACGAAATAGTTCCACAACAAACTGAAGGCGGTGAAGTGCTTGATGTCTCTAGCGTGGACATCGACTCTATCTCAGGCGATGAGCGCGCTGCGATCTTGTTACTCAGTTTAAATGAAGAAGACGCTGCTGGTATTATTCGCCATCTAGAACCAAAGCAGGTTCAGCGTGTGGGTAGTGCGATGGCGCGAGCTACGGATCTATCTCAAGAGAAAGTAGGCGCAGTGCACCGTGCTTTTTTAGATGATATTCAGAAGTATACCAACATTGGTATGGGTAGCGAAGACTTCATGCGTAACGCGTTGGTGGCTGCTCTGGGTGAAGACAAGGCAAATAACCTTGTTGACCAAATCCTTCTCGGCACAGGCTCGAAAGGTTTGGATTCGCTTAAGTGGATGGATCCTCGTCAAGTGGCGAGCATCATCATCAATGAGCACCCTCAAATTCAAACTATTGTTTTGTCGTACCTCGATGCTGATCAATCGGCTGAGATTCTGTCACAGTTCCCAGAGCGTGTTCGCCTGGATTTAATGATGCGTATCGCCAACCTTGAAGAAGTTCAACCTTCGGCTCTTGCTGAATTGAACGAGATCATGGAGAAACAGTTTGCGGGTCAAGCTGGTGCTCAAGCTGCCAAAATTGGTGGTCTGAAAGCTGCGGCTGAGATCATGAACTATATGGACAACAACGTAGAAGGTGTCTTGATGGATCAAATTCGAGATCAAGACGAAGACATGGCAACTCAGATTCAAGATCTTATGTTTGTCTTTGAAAACCTTATTGAAGTGGATGACCAAGGTGTTCAGCGACTGCTGCGTGATGTTCCACAAGACATTCTACAGAAAGCACTTAAAGGTGCTGATGATGGTCTACGTGAGAAGATCTTTAAGAACATGTCTAAACGCGCTTCCGATATGATGAGAGACGATATTGAGGCGATGCCGCCAGTGAAAGTCTCTGACGTGGAAGCGGCTCAGAAAGAGATATTGGGTATTGCGAGGAAGATGGCAGACAGTGGTGAGATTATGCTGTCTGGTGGCGCCGACGAGTTCCTTTAATACAGAAACCTCAAAAGCCCCATACTGTTGGGGCTTTTCTTTATCCAATTTCGAACCACAGATTAACTCTGTTTAACTGTTTGAGTTGACAATACAGTTGGACGTACTCATAGATAGGTACTGATATGTCAGGTGATAGAAAACGTGGCTTCCTTCGCCCTGAAGAAGATAATACGGTTGCCCAACCTCAGAAATGGGGGCTGCCTGACTACACCTCTGACGTGAGTAAACAAGCCAAAGAAACGGCGTTTAACTACGATCCAGGTTGGATGCCGACAGTCGAAGAAGCGATCGAAGAAGAAGAGCTTATTCTGACCGAAGAACAAATCGAACTGATCAAGCAAGGCGCTTATCAAGAAGGCCTGCATCAAGGTCAGGAAGCTGGCTTTAAGCAAGGTTACGAAAAAGGCAAAGAAGAAGGTTTTGCCGCGGGCCATGCTGAGGGTAATGAATCGGGCAAGCTCGAAGGCGTTACCGCTGGTCAAGAGTATATTCAACAACAAGTCGCTATCTTTATGGGGCTCGCAAACCAGTTTGCTCAACCTTTGGAGCTAATGAACGCTCAGGTTGAAAAGCAGCTGGTGGACATGGTGCTGACTATGGTTAAAGAGGTTGTGCACGTTGAAGTGCAAACCAATCCACAAATCATCCTAGATACCGTGAAAGAGTCAGTAGAGTCGCTGCCGATCTCTGGTCACGCTATTACGTTGAAGCTTAACCCAGAAGACGTCACGATCATTCGCTCTGCGTATGGGGATACGGAACTGGACTGCCGCAATTGGACATTAGTTTCAGAGCCAGCACTTAACCGTGGCGACGTACAAATTGAAGCGGGTGAATCGAGTGTGAATTATCGAATGGAAGAGCGTGTGAAGAACGTTATCCAGAGCTTCTGTGGTGCTAATCGCCATCAAGGTCACGCGTAATGCTTGAGTTAGCGAATCGTCTCAGCCAATACAAAGTCGAAGGGCTAAAATCACGTCCCGTTGCCTCTGGTAAATTGGTGCGGGTAGTCGGACTAACCCTTGAAGCAACCGGCTGTAAAGCTCCGATTGGTAGCCTGTGCTTAGTCGAAACCATGTCTGGCCAGATGGAAGCTGAAGTGGTTGGCTTCTCTGGTGATAACCTATTTCTGATGCCGAGTGAACAAATCACAGGGATCTTACCCGGTGCTCGCGTCACTCCCATGACTTCTGAAAGCGGTATTCCGGTGGGTATGGAATTACTTGGTCGTGTGATTGATGGTGTCGGTAATCCTCTGGATGGACTTGGCCCAATCTATACTGAGCAACGCGCATCATTCAGTGCCGAACCGATTAACCCTTTGGCACGTAAGCCAATCTCTGAACCACTTGATGTTGGCTTGAAAGCGATTAACGGCTTGCTGACGGTAGGTAAAGGTCAGCGTATCGGGCTGTTCGCAGGCTCAGGTGTCGGTAAATCCGTAACACTAGGCATGATGACTCGAGGTACCACAGCGCAAGTGGTTGTGGTGGGCTTAATCGGTGAGCGTGGACGCGAAGTAAAAGAGTTTATCGAAGAGATTCTTGGTGAAGATGGCCGTAAGCGATCGGTTGTGGTTGCTGCGCCTGCCGATTCATCACCCTTGATGCGATTGAAAGGCTGTCAAACGGCGCTAACGGTGGCGGAATACTTTCGTGATCAAGGTTTAGATGTTCTGCTCTTGATGGACTCACTGACCCGTTTTGCACAGGCTCAGCGTGAAATCGCACTATCTGTTGGCGAGCCGCCAGCAACCAAAGGTTATCCGCCGTCAGTATTCGCCAAGCTTCCTGCGCTGGTGGAACGTGCGGGTAACGGCAACGATGAACAAGGTTCTATCACAGCTTTCTTTACCGTGTTAACCGAAGGCGATGACTTACAAGACCCAATCGCTGATGCTTCACGAGCGATTCTCGATGGTCACGTTGTATTGTCCCGTGAGATGGCGGATGCGGGTCATTACCCTGCGATCGATGTAGAGAAATCCGTCAGTCGTGTTATGCCGCAAATTACCACTGAAGAACATGTTTTGATGTCGAAAGCGGTAAGGCAAGTGCTGTCTATTTGTCGTAAAAACCAAGATTTGGTTTCGATTGGCGCTTACAAGCCAGGAACTGATCCTGCAATTGATAGTGCCTTTACTTTGAAGCCAAAACTGGATGAGTACTTGCAGCAGAAGATGAAAGAAACAGTCCCATACGACATGTGTGTCAACATGTTGAAGCATGTATTGGGTGGCTAACGAATGAATAAGGTTAGTCATGGATAACGCATTAGAATTTTTGCTCGATCAAGCCAAAGATCAAGAGAATCAAGCCGTACTTGCGCTCAATAAAGCGAATTCGGAACTCCAAGGTTACTACGAACAGGTCGCACAGATTGAAAAGTATCGACTTGATTACTGCCAGCAGCTTGTCGACCGTGGCAAGGCTGGTTTAACGGCAAGTCAATATGGTCACTTGAATCGCTTCTTAACCCAGTTAGATGAAACATTATCCAAGCAGCGAGAAGCAGAGCACCACTTCAAAAATCAAGTAGACAACTGTCAAAACTACTGGATGGAGTTACGGAAAAAACGCAAATCCTACGAGTGGTTGATGGAGAAAAAGCAGAAAGAGAAAGCAAAGCTGCAGGTTCAAAGAGAACAAAAGCAAATGGATGAGTTCTCGACTCTGTTATATAGCCGAAAGCAGATGTGATCTTAAGCCACGAATGACGCAGATGCTGTTCTCGATATTGTGAGGATAGAACTTATAGGCATGTTTCTTGCTCCGATTTATATAAAATTGCGCGTTATGCCCAGCAAAGGCATAAAAAGCATCCGACTTTCTTTTTGTTGCCGATTTTGTGGCAGCAAAGCTAGTAGATAGAGCTTGTATATATGAACGTTAGTCCTTCTTCAAATTCAGCGACCAACACAACGTCTTCGTTGTTGGACACCGGTTCTGCCGCTTCAAAGGTAGAGGAAACCGGCGACTCAAAAGGCTTCTTTGAATCTTTCAAAGAAGCGCTCGGCTTTGAAGAAAGTGATAGCAAAGCAACGGAAAAAGAAGCAGACAGCACTACAAAATCTGATGCTAAACAAGCCTCTACGGAAAATGAATTTTCAGATGAAGCAAAGAAAACGGACTCAACAGCTGAGACTACGGATGAGTCAAGCCAAGCACAAAGTAAGCAAGTGGCTTCAGAAGTTGAGGGTGAGAAAGCCACAGACAAAACTCCTGTAGAGTCCGTGTATAGTTCAGAGTCACAACTCAAAGCGAATTCAACCGATGATGCTGCTATCGCTAACAAGGCGGATGGGAAAGGTGAGTTGGCTAACAACAACGACTCTCAGGAACAGACAGCTAAACCCCAAGGTCAGGCTTCATCAGCGGTAGACGAACCTACCCAAGCATCGCAAGCGGCGGCAGCGATGAATGAAGGAAACAAGTTATTAGGTCAGTTGGATGAGGCAAATAAAACGTTGAATCAGACTCCGAACGGCAAAGCCTTGCCACAGAAGTATCAGTTAGAACAGGCTCAGGTCGATCAAGCTCGGGCGCTAGAAGTGGATTCTGAAATTGCTGTGCTTACTGGCGGGAAAGGTGTTTCGCAACTGACAGATGATGAAATTCGCCAGTTGATGGATAAAGGCGTTACTCCGGAACAGATTGAAGCAAGCATGAGCCGAGAGCTCAGCCAGAAAAATGGGGCACAAGCAGCAGTTGATGAGCAAAGCCAAGTAGTGTCTCCAGCGGATATTGAGTTGGCAAAACAGGTAGATGCGCACACCAAATCGCTCAATCAACTGAATGCTCAGATTGAGTCAAAACAGTCCGTTGTTGATGGTTTGTTGCAGAAGCAGCAAAGTGGTACAAAGTTGACGACTGATGAGCAAGCGATGCTGGCTAAAACGACTGCTGAGTTAGACGTTTTGGATAAACAACTCGCAAACGTTCAGCAACAAGCAACGGCTTTATTGAGCCAAGCTCCGGGCGCAAACAGCGCCTCAGCTGAGCCTGTTGCGATTGATTGGGATAATACAGATTCAAATGAAGCCAAAGCCTTAGCAGCGGCAGCTTCAACAGCAGCGGTTGCGACGGCTGCGCAGCAAACTACGGCGCAAGCTGCAGCGCAATCGGCAAGTAACGCTGCTACCACTCATGCAGCGACGGATAAAGCAGCAATGCTGCACGCTAATAATACGCATATAGCCCAACAGGCTGCTGCTCAACAAGCTAATGTCGCAGCACAACAGCCACAAGCTGTGTTGGATCCGGCGTTAACCGCGCAAGGTGTGGCGTTGAATGCAGCACCTGCCGCGACGAAAGCAGGTTCAACAGACATGTTACTTAAGGCCGGCGCTGGTGCGGCTGCTCTTTCTGGCTTAGGTAAAGCCGGTGCTAAGGAAGATTCGAAAGACACCACATTTGCTCAGCAGATCGCTTCTGCGGCTGGTGTACAAGGTGCAGCGAACGCAGGCTCGGCGCCAACACGCACCGAGATTCAAGCCGCTCAACAGGCACCGTTGCAGCTGACTAAAGAGCTAGCAAACGAACAGGTCGCTGAAAAAGTACAAATGATGATGTCTAAAAACCTTAAGAACTTAGACATTCGACTCGACCCACCAGAGTTGGGTCAAATGAAGATCCGTATGACCATGAACAATGACGTGGCGAACGTGCATTTTACGGTGAACAGCCAACAGGCGAGGGATGTGATTGAACAAACCTTACCTCGATTGAGAGAGATGCTTGCTCAACAGGGTATGCAGCTTGCCGATTCATCCGTTCAACAGCAAAGTTCAGGTAAGGGACAAGACAGATACAACAGTGGTGAGCAACAATCAGGCTCTAACCGCACAAATGATACGCAAGGTGATGAAAACCTTGATAGTGGCAGCAATCTTGAATTGAATGTCGCATCAAAGCGTGATGGAATTAGTTATTATGCCTAATATCAGGCTGAGCGCAGTTAGTTAATCGAAAGAACAGGAAGTTAGAGTAAAATATGGCAGAAGTACAAGATGCACCTAAAGGAAAGAGTAAGCTCCTTATTATCATTATAGCGGTCGTTGTTTTACTGCTTGGTATTGGTGGTGCGCTGTTCTTTTTCTTAGGCTCCGATGACAGTGCCTCAGAATCTCAGTCTCAGCCAGCCACTGCTGTGGTTGCAGCAGAGCCTGTTATGTATGTGAACATCCCTCAGCCCTTCTTGTTCAATGTAACAGGTGATAAAAAAGATCGCCTAGTTCAGATAAAAGCACAACTGATGGTGCGCGGTAGCAAAAATGAAGACCTGGCACGTTACCACTCTCCATTAGTAGAGAGCACATTGCTCTCAACGTTCGCTTCGGCAACGGTTGACCAACTTCGCTCACCAACAGGGCGAGTGGAACTGCGTGATAAAGCGACAGAAGATATTAAAGCAAGTCTGGCTCAAGCTGTTGGCCAGCCTGTGATTGAAAAAGTGTTATTCACTGACTTCGTAATTCAATAGGTAATTTGTGACCGATTTATTAAGCCAAGACGAAATTGATGCGCTGTTACACGGCGTTGATGATGTTGAAGAAGTTGAAGATGTCTTAGAGACCGACAATGACAGTGCGGTCAATTTTGACTTCTCCTCTCAAGATCGAATCGTCCGTGGTCGAATGCCGACCCTTGAACTTATTAACGAGCGTTTCGCACGTCATATGCGAATTAGCTTGTTTAATATGTTGCGTAAAACGGCTGAAGTGTCGATCAACGGCGTACAGATGATGAAATTTGGTGAGTACCAAAACACATTGTATGTACCTACTAGTTTAAACATGGTTCGTTTTCGCCCGCTGAAAGGCACGGCGCTTATCACCATGGAAGCTCGTCTTGTTTTTATTCTCGTAGAGAACTTTTTTGGTGGTGATGGACGTTTCCACGCCAAGATTGAAGGCCGAGAATTCACGCCAACCGAAAGACGAATTATTCAGTTACTGCTGAAAATTGTTTTTGAAGATTACAAAGAAGCTTGGTCTCCAGTGATGGGGGTTGAGTTTGAATACTTGGATTCTGAAGTGAACCCAAGTATGGCGAACATTGTGAGCCCAACAGAAGTGATTGTTGTAAGCTCATTCCACATTGAAGTGGATGGCGGTGGTGGTGACTTCCACGTCGTGATGCCTTACTCCATGGTAGAGCCGATTCGTGAACTGCTGGATGCCGGTGTTCAATCAGATAAAATGGAAACCGATGTTCGCTGGAGTACCGCGCTGCGTGATGAAATTATGGATGTGCCGGTTAACTTCCGTGTGAACTTGCTAGAGCAAGATATCTCTCTGCGTGACTTGATGGAGCTGCGTCCCGGTGATGTCATCCCAATGAACATGCCTGAGCACGCGACCATGTTCGTTGAAGAGCTGCCAACGTATCGTGTGAAGATGGGGCGCTCTGGTGAGAAGCTCGCAGTACAGATTTCTGAAAAAATTCAACGACCACATCTGGTTAAAACTGATCTCGCTTTTCTAGGCAAGGACTTAATGTCTGAGCTGGAAAATAGCGACGATGACGAATAGCAAAATAGATAAAAGTATAGGAATTGGTAATGGAACCTAGTGAAGATCAAAAGCTAGCAGACGAATGGGCTGCGGCACTTGGTGAAGATCCTTCAGCACCATCAATTGATGTTGATGACGTGCTTGCGGCACCACTTGATGAGCTAACCGATTCATCGTCTCCGATTTCTGAAGATGAGCGTCGTAAACTGGATACCATCATGGATATCCCCGTGACTATCTCAATGGAAGTTGGCCGCTCTCAGATCAGTATCCGTAATTTACTTCAGTTGAACCAAGGTTCGGTTGTTGAGCTAGATAGAATTGCTGGTGAGTCACTGGATGTGATGGTTAATGGTACTCTGATTGCTCACGGCGAAGTGGTTGTGGTGAACGACAAATTTGGTATTCGTTTGACCGATGTAATTAGTCAAACAGAACGTATTAAGAAGCTACGTTAATGCGCTTATCGTCTCTAAGGTTGACGCGTTTACCTCAAGGGTTGAAGAGCTTATCTAGAGCAATAGTAGGAGTAGGGCTGTTTGCTATTCCTTCTGTTGCCTTTGCAGCGACGCCTCCTTCTCTTGATTTAGCGACCACTTTTGGGTCGCTAATTTTCGTTATAGCCTTCATTTTATTCATTGCTTGGTTGCTTAAGCGCATGCAAGTGCCAGCGATGTCCAATCAACAAGGCTTGGCGATTGTTAGGCAAATCCCTGTGGGTACAAAAGAGCGTATAGCTATTGTGCAAGCGGGCGATGAACAGTTCTTGGTGGGCATTACCACACAATCGATTCAGCTGATCTCTAAGCTCGATAAACCTCTTACTCAGGAGATGCTGGAAAAAAGTACATTTTCAAGTCAGCTTTCCCAGCTAATAAAAAAAGATGCAAACAAGTAACGGACTTTTGAACTCATCTTACTTTCACCAAACCGGAGCTTTCCGAGCGGTGAAAGTGCTGTTGGTTCAGCTTACTTTCCTATGCTCAATCGTATTCAGTGTGTCGGTATTTGCACAAGCTGAAGATGGCACCGTCATTCCTGCGAATACCGCTAGATCGGAATCGGTCACCATAAGCACGATGGAACAAGACCAAGCCAAATCGACAACCATGACCACGGGCAGCTTGACTGGCAATGGTGGCGGCATACCTGCCTTTACCATGACAACCAATGCCAATGGCGGTGAAGACTACTCGATAAATCTACAGATATTGGCTCTAATGACCATACTTGGCTTCTTGCCTGCGATGGTGATTTTGATGACGTCGTTCACTCGTATCGTGGTCGTGATGTCTATCTTGCGCCAGGCGATGGGTCTACAACAAACACCGTCTAACCAAGTTATTATTGGTATCGCGATATTCTTGACCTTCTTCATCATGTCGCCAGTGATTAACCAAGTAAACGAACAAGCAGTTCAGCCGTATCTTAATGAACAAATATCGGCGCGACAGGCATTTGATGTTGCACAAGAACCGATTAAATCCTTCATGCTTAAACAGACTCGAATCAAAGATCTTGAAACCTTTGTTGAGATTTCTGGTGCGGAAGTGACTAACCCTGAAGATGTTTCAATGGCAGTGCTGATTCCTGCGTTTATCACCTCTGAACTCAAAACTGCCTTCCAGATTGGCTTTATGCTGTTCTTGCCGTTTCTAATCATCGACTTGGTGGTGGCATCGGTATTAATGGCTATGGGTATGATGATGTTGTCACCGATGATTGTATCGCTGCCGTTTAAGTTGATGCTGTTTGTTCTTGTTGATGGCTGGAACTTGATCCTCTCCACACTCGCCGGCAGTTTTGCCTTGTAGCTGGGGGAATAATGAATCCTGAAATATTCGTAGAGTTGTTCCGAGATGCCCTTTGGATGGTACTCATCATGGTTTGCGCCATTATCATCCCGAGCCTGCTGATCGGTTTAGTCGTCGCTGTATTCCAAGCCGCGACCTCTATCAATGAACAAACACTGAGTTTCTTGCCGCGTTTGATCGTAACTTTGTTGGCGTTGATGCTATTTGCACATTGGATGACTCAGATGATGATGGAGTTCTTTTTCGAACTCATCGAACGCTTGCCGCAAGTTCTGTATTAATTCGATATGGAATACCCAACGAGCCTTGTACTAGAGTGGTTAGCCAATTATTTTTGGCCATACACTCGCATCTCAGCGATGCTGATGGTGATGACGGTAACAGGGGCACGTTTTGTGTCTCCGCGTATTCGTCTGTATCTAGGTTTGGCGATCACTTTTGCAGTAATGCCAGCGATTCCTGCTGTTCCCAAAGAAATTGAACTTCTGTCCTTCCAAGGCTTCCTAACCGTCTTCGAACAAATCGTGATTGGTGTGGCGATGGGTTTTGTCACTCAGTTTATGATTCAAACCTTTGTTATGCTCGGTCAAATCCTTGGTATGCAATCGAGCTTGGGCTTCGCCTCAATGGTTGACCCGGCTAACGGGCAAAACACGCCTGTACTTGGTCAACTGTTCATGTTGCTTGCGACCATGTTCTTTTTGGCGACCGATGGTCACTTGAAAATGTTGCAGCTGGTGGTGTTTAGCTTTAAGACATTGCCGATTGGTAGTGGAGCGTTGACCTCTGTGGATTTTCGAGAGCTCGCATTGTGGCTCGGCATCATGTTCAAAACGGCACTGGCGATGTCCTTGTCGGGGATTATCGCGCTACTAACGATTAACCTTTCTTTTGGTGTAATGACGCGTGCTGCACCTCAGTTAAATATCTTTTCTTTGGGTTTTGCATTTGCGCTACTCGTGGGTCTGTTACTTTGTTGGTACATCCTTGGCGGCTTGTATAGTCACTATGAGCTATTCTGGATGCAAGGCGAACAACAGATATGTCGTCTAATCCGGTTAGATTGCTAGGAGACTGAAATGGCAGAGTCAGACGGTCAAGAACGCACAGAAGACGCCACGCCCAAACGCTTGCAACAGGCCAAAGAAAAAGGGCAGGTTGCAAGGTCAAAAGAGCTAGCGTCAGCGTCGGTACTGATAGTAGGTGCGATTTCATTAATGTGGTTTGGCGAATCGATGGCGAAGGCTTTGTTCGAGGCTATGCAACGCCTGTTTTCTCTAAGTCGCGACGAGATCTTTGATACCAATAAACTCTTCGAAATTGCCGGTGGTGCACTGGTGAATTTGTTGTTTCCGCTGTTTTTGATTCTAATAACCCTGTTTGTTGCAGCCGTGATTGGTGCGGCGGGGGTCGGTGGGATTAACTTTTCAATGCAAGCCGCGATGCCAAAGGCGTCTAAGCTCAACCCACTCAGTGGTATCAAGCGTATGTTTGGCCTGCAAAGCTGGGTTGAATTGCTCAAGTCTATTTTGAAAGTAGCGCTCGTGTCGGGTATGGCGATTTATCTGATTCAAGCCTCTCAGCATGATTTAATGCAGCTGAGTATGGATGTGTACCCGCAGAACATCTTTCATGCTTTGGATATCTTGCTTAACTTTATTCTGTTGATCAGCTGTTCTTTGCTGATCGTGGTTGCGATTGATATCCCGTTCCAGATCTGGCAACACGCCGATCAATTGAAGATGACCAAACAAGAAGTCAAAGACGAATTCAAAGATACTGAAGGTAAGCCTGAAGTGAAAGGGCGAATTCGTATGCTTCAAAGGGAAGCGGCTCAGCGTCGAATGATGGCTGACGTTCCTCAAGCGGATGTGATTGTGACCAACCCAGAGCATTTTTCCGTGGCACTGCGCTATAAGCAGAATCAAGATAAAGCGCCGATTGTAGTTGCTAAAGGTGTCGACCACATGGCGATGAAGATCCGAGAAATTGCGCGCGAAAACGACATCTATATTGTTCCAGCACCGCCATTGGCGAGGGCGCTTTATCACACCACTGAGCTAGAACAACAAATTCCTGACGGTTTGTTTACGGCAGTTGCGCAGGTGCTTGCATATGTTTTCCAGCTTAAGCAGTATCGAAAACGAGGAGGAGAGAGGCCAAAACTGCAAGATTCTAATATGCCGATCCCACCTGATTTACGTCATTAGATCAATTGCTTGAGCTCAGCTTGATGAACCCTGATAATAGTGGCTTAGCTACGCCTCGCTTTTCGAGGTGATGGCGGTAATTTGACGTAAGATGTTGGTACAGTGTTTGCTATATCAACCCGAACATATTAGCCCATAGCAACATAGCTTAGATCTAGGCCTCAATCTGCTTAGTGAGATAGCTACAACATAGCGAAACTGTCTAGATTTATGAAATTCACCCTGCCTTTTACGGACAAGCTACCTAAAATTCCTAACCGTGCAATGCCTGCGATTGGTGCGCCTGTTATGGTACTTGCAACGCTTGCTATGGTGGTGCTGCCAATTCCAGCTTTCTTGTTGGATATGTTCTTCACCTTCAACATCGCACTGTCTATGGTTGTGCTATTGGTTTCGGTTTATACCCGAAGGCCTTTAGACTTCGCTGCATTCCCGACTGTCTTGCTGATTGCGACTCTGCTTCGCTTGGCCTTGAACGTTGCATCTACTCGTGTGGTTCTACTGCACGGTCACGAAGGTGGCGATGCTGCGGGTAACGTGATTGAAGCCTTCGGTAACGTGGTTATCGGTGGTAACTACGCCGTAGGTTTAGTGGTGTTCTTGATTCTGATGATCATCAACTTCATGGTTGTAACCAAAGGTGCGGGCCGCATCTCGGAGGTAAGCGCGCGTTTCACCTTGGATGCGTTACCGGGTAAACAGATGGCAATCGATGCCGACTTGAACGCAGGTTTGATCGACCAAGATCAGGCGCGTCTGCGACGTTTTGAAGTGACCAAAGAAGCTGATTTTTACGGTTCGATGGATGGTGCTTCTAAGTTTGTTAAAGGCGATGCGATCGCTGGTATCTTAATCTTATTCATCAACATCATTGGTGGTTTGAGCATTGGTATGGCTCAGTTTGACCTTGGTTTTGGTGAAGCAATCGAAATCTACACGCTACTGACTATCGGTGATGGTCTGGTTGCACAAATCCCGTCACTGCTCCTTTCTATAGCTGCTGCAATGATGGTAACGCGTCAAAATACTGATGAAGATATGGGGCAACAGCTCGTCTTCCAGATGTTCGATAATCCAAAAGCCTTGATGATCACCGCCGCTATCCTTGGCATTATGGGTATTGTTCCGGGTATGCCACATTTTTCGTTCTTGAGCCTTGCTGTTATTGCGGGTGCGGGTGCGTATTACATCGATAAGAAGAACAAAAAGAAGGCGGAAGAACCTAATCTTCCGGCGACCGTTGAAGCGAATGGAGAAGTAGGCTCTCAGAAGGAGCTTTCTTGGGATGATGTTCAGCCCGTTGATATTATTGGTTTAGAGGTAGGTTATCGTTTGATCCCTTTGGTGGATAGAGACCAAGGGGGCGAACTGCTTGAGCGTGTTAAAGGTGTGCGTAAGAAGCTGTCTCAAGACTTTGGTTTCTTGATCCCAGCGGTACACATTCGCGATAACCTAGAGCTGACACCAAACAGCTACCGAATTACTCTGATGGGCGTAGCGGTGGGTGAAGCTGAGATTAAGCCGGACATGGAACTCGCTATTAACCCGGGTCAAGTCTACGGCATGATCGATGGTGAGCCTACCATTGACCCCGCTTTTGGCCTTGAAGCGGTATGGATTCGAGAAGAGCAGCGAGAACACGCACAAGCTCTAGGTTATACCGTTGTAGATTCTTCTACAGTACTGGCGACACATCTCAGTCAATTACTAACCAACAACGCATCACAGCTCATTGGCCATGAAGAAGTTCAAAACTTGCTGGAGATGCTCAGCCGCTCAACACCTAAGCTAGTGGAAGGTTTTGTACCGGAGCAATTACAGCTTGGTGTAGTCGTGAAAGTGCTACAAAACCTGCTTAATGAAGCCATCCCAATCCGTGATATTCGAACCATAGTCCAAACTTTGTCGGAGTATTCAGGTAAGAGTCAAGAACCTGACATACTTACTGCGGCAGTTCGCATCTCGTTGAAACGCTTAATTGTTCAAGAAATCAATGGTATAGAGCCAGAGTTGCCAGTGATAACCTTAATTCCTGAGCTGGAACAAATCTTGCATCAAACCATGCAGGCATCCGGCGGAGAATCTGCTGGTATTGAACCTGGTTTAGCCGAACGTTTACAGACCTCCCTCAGCCACGCTACACAAGAGCAAGAGCTGAAAGGTGAACCAGCGGTGCTACTGACCTCTGGTGTGTTACGCTCGACTCTGGCTAAGTTCGTGAAAAACACGATCCCAAGCTTGAGAGTCTTGTCTTACCAAGAGATACCGGACGAAAAGCAGATACGTATAGTACAAGCTGTTGGTAATTAAGCCGCCTAATTAGAACGGACGATCGAATTGAAAATTAAACGATTTTTTGCAAAAGATATGCGAACTGCACTGCTCCAAGTTAAAGAAGAACTTGGTTCAGAAGCGGTAATCATGTCTAACAAAAAGGTCGCAGGTGGCGTGGAAATTGTTGCCGCTATTGATGGCGAATCCAGCCAGTCGACAGTGAGCCAGAGACTAAATAAACCTCAGCAGCCTGCACTAAGCCAATATACGCAGATGGCCGCGCCTCCCGCTCCCGCTGGGCGACGCCAACTCGACGATGATAAGGTTAGTCTTCAGGCAAGTGCTGAAGGTGGACGCTCGATGACCAAGCGCTTTGCAAATATGCTAAAGCAATACAGTCATGGGGCTGATGATGAACCACAACATCGTGCTGAAAATGAAGATTCATTGTCAGCATTGCTCAATCGCCAATCAAACACAGGTCATAACCCGCACAGTAATCATCAGGCTCAAAGTAGTCATCAGTCTTATGGCCATCAGCAATCTCACAGTAACCAACAGTCTCACGGCAACCTTGATTCAGCGTTTGCTCGTGAAACGGGTTTATCAAAGTTGATTGCTGAAGACCGCAGAGTAGAACGTCCAGCACCTCGTTTGGATCCTACTCGTTATGATCGTGGTCGTGAGAATACTCATTCCAAAGGTTCTGATTCTGAAATGGAAACGATGCGCGAAGAGATGACCTCAATTCGTCGTTTGTTAGAACATCAAGTATCAGGGCTAATGTGGCAAGAAGTCGAGCGTCGTGAACCGCTCAGAGCCATGCTTATTAAGCGCCTTGAACGTATGGGTGTATCTGCAGAGCTTGCTGATCAGATGGCTTGCTACATTCCTGAAGATACCAAACCAGCACGAGCATGGAAGGCTTTGTTAGCTCTGGTGGCAGACCAAATTTCTGTTACTCAAAAAGATATTTTAAAACGCGGCGGTATTGTGGCGCTACTTGGCCCAACCGGCGTGGGTAAAACAACGACTGTTGCAAAACTAGCTGCACGTGCTGCGATGGAATATGGCGCAGATAACGTCGCACTAGTGACAACTGACACATATCGTATAGGTGCACATGAGCAGTTATCGATCTATGGTCGAATTATGGGTTGTCCTGTAAGAGTTGCTAAAGATTCTAGCGAACTGGCCGATGTATTATATCAGTTACGTAATCGTCGCCTGATTCTGGTCGATACTGCAGGTATGGGACAACGAGATGTTCGCCTATCTGAGCAGTTAGACACATTGATGCAAGAGAGTGGTTCCGTTATCAATAGCTACCTTGTGTTGCCTGCAACCGCACAACGCAAAGTGCTGCAAGAAACAATTGAACACTTTAGAAGAATCCCATTGTCGGGATGCATCATGACTAAGCTGGATGAATCCCTAAGTCTAGGTGAATTCATCAGTGTCGTAATACAAAATGCATTACCGGTTGCTTACATAGCAAATGGTCAACGAGTTCCTGAAGATATCGTTATAGCTCAGCCAAAGTACATGATTGCTAAGGCCAATGAGTTATTAGAAAAATCTACAGAGAATGAACCTCATTACTGGAATAGCGATTCTGAAGGGCTCTAGGCTGCGGATAAATATGAATGAAAATATGATACATGATCAAGCTAGCGGCCTCCGTCGCTTAACCAAGCCTTCACTCACAAAAGTTATCGCTGTAACCGGTGGTAAGGGAGGCGTTGGTAAATCTAATGTGACGTTAGGTATGGCTATTTGCATGGCGCGCCAAGGCAAAAAAGTCATGGTGCTAGATGCCGATTTAGGGCTAGCGAACGTCGATATCATGCTGGGTATTCGTTCTAAACGAAACCTTGGGCATGTGTTGGCAGGCGAATGTGAACTAAAGGATGCGATTGTCGAAGGACCGCACGGAATTAAAATTATTCCTGCGACATCGGGCACACAAAGCATGACTGAACTTTCACACGCACAGCATGCTGGTTTGATTCGCGCATTCGGTTCGCTTGAAGACGAGATGGACATCTTGTTGGTTGATACCGCAGCCGGTATTTCGGACATGGTGATCAGCTTCTCAAGAGCGGCGCAAGACGTGGTTGTCGTGGTATGTGATGAACCTACCTCTATCACTGATGCATATGCTTTGATTAAGCTTTTGAGCAGAGAACACCAAGTTCAGCGATTCAAAGTTGTTGCAAATATGGTCAGAAGCTACCGCGAAGGCCGAGAATTATTTGCAAAGTTGACTTTGGTCACAGAGCGCTTCTTGAATGTGAGCCTCGAACTCGTAGCATGTATTCCTTTAGATGATAAAGTACGTCAATCAGTCAAGAGACAGAAAATCGTAGTCGATGCGTTTCCTCGCTCTCCAGCTGCATTGGCAATCAGCTCTTTGGCTAACAAAGCATTGACCTGGCCAATACCAAAAATACCGAGCGGACACTTGGAGTTCTTTGTTGAAAGGCTGCTGAATCGTACTGAATTTATAGAGGAACCATTTGGTGAATAAAGCGCTTACTTACGACCAACACGCTAATCACAATAGCCAACAGGCTTTTTTTGAGAAGTACTCTGTGTTGGTTAAACGTATCGCTCATCACTTGTTGGGGCGATTACCGCCTAATGTATTGGTTGATGACTTAATTCAAGCTGGCATGATCGGCTTGATTGAAGCGCAACAAAACTATGATGGTACTAAAGGCGCAAGCTTTGAAACGTATGCTGGTATTCGGATTCGCGGGGCAATGTTGGATGACATTCGCCGTGGGGATTGGGTACCGAGATCGGTTCATAAAAACAATCGAGAAATCAGCAGTGCAATCGCGGAATTAGAGGGTATCCTCAATCGCGACCCGAGTGATGCCGAGGTGGCAAAACACATGGGACTCAGTTTGGAGCAGTATCACAGTGCTTTAACTGACATTAATTGCTCAAGACTGGTTGGAATCGAAGATTTAGGCGTCTCAGATGATGTAATATCTCCGAATGAAGACTCTCAAGATAATACGCCTTTTCAAGGGGTTGCTGATGAGTCATTCCGCCAAGCTTTGATCGATTCGATAAAACAACTTCCGGAAAGGGAAGGCCTTGTGCTTTCGCTTTATTACGACGAAGAACTCAATTTAAAAGAGATTGGGGAAGTGTTAGGTGTCAGCGAATCTCGTGTCAGCCAAATACTGAGCCAATCTATGCAGCGTTTACGCACTAAGTTAAGTGCTTGGACACAGAACGACTAACAACACTGATCCTATTCAGTGGAGGCTAATTTGAACAAAAACATGAAAATTCTCATTGTTGATGATTTTTCAACGATGCGCCGAATTGTTAAAAACCTACTTCGCGACTTAGGTTTCAACAACACTCAAGAAGCAGATGATGGCTTGACCGCGTTACCTATGCTGAAAAAAGGCGAATTTGATTTTGTGGTAACTGACTGGAACATGCCAGGCATGCAAGGGATTGACCTGCTTAAACACATTCGCGCAGACGCAGAGCTTAAGCACCTTCCTGTGCTTATGATCACAGCTGAAGCGAAGCGTGAGCAGATCATCGAAGCAGCGCAAGCGGGTGTTAATGGTTACATTGTGAAGCCTTTCACTGCTGCAACGCTGAAAGAGAAACTTGATAAGATTTTTGATCGCTTATAAGCATCAATAAGTTTTAGGCACTTCTAGGCAAACACTGACTGAAAAGTTCTCTGTTTATCTCGATAGCCTAAGCGCACAAAGTATGCGGAGTAAGGCCGAACTCAGGATGATTTCATTAGAACAAGCAAAAAAATTAGTAGAGCTGCTTGAGAACGATGAGCAGCAAAATGCTGATTCTCTTGTTAGAAGCATTTATGAAGACAATTTTAGTCTTCAAGACAATCCAATGCTTCAAGAAATAGGAAGTTTGACTCGCGACCTCCATGACTCTTTGACTCAATTTAATTTCGATCAACGCATCAGCGTTATCGCAAATGATGAAATCCCTGATGCAAGGGATCGCCTTCAATATGTCATTGATAAAACGGAAGTTGCGGCAAATAAGACGATGGACGCTGTCGATCGTTGTATGCCAATTGCAGACAACCTACACGAGTGTTTACTTCAAGTAAGGCCTCAATGGAATGAACTGATGCATGGCCGCATTGAGCTGGCACAATTTAAAGCTTTATGTCACCGCATTGATGGATTGCTTGTCCAAGTAGAAGGCGATAGTACTGAACTACGTGGACAATTGACTGAAATCTTGATGGCTCAGGATTTCCAAGACTTAACTGGGCAGATAATTAGCAAAGTTATTACCTTGGTGAATGAGGTTGAAGGACGTTTGGTCGAGATTCTCACGGTATTCGGTGCGAATCAAACAGAGCCAACTCCAGAGTCAGAGAAGAAAGCATCTATTGCGCCTGAAGGTCCAATTATGAACCCAGAAGAGCGCGAAGACGCTGTTGCATCTCAGGATGAAGTCGACGATTTGTTATCCAGTCTTGGATTTTAAAGGTAACGTATGAGCTACGATTTAGACGAAGATATTCTTCAGGACTTTTTAGTCGAAGCAGGAGAGATCCTTGAACTCCTATCAGAGCAACTGGTAGAGCTAGAGAATAACCCTGACGACAAAGACCTATTAAATGCTATTTTCCGTGGTTTCCATACAGTAAAAGGTGGTGCTGGTTTCCTAGCATTGACTGAGCTGGTGGATACTTGTCATGGTGCTGAGAATGTGTTCGACATTCTACGAAACGGCCAACGCAGCGTAACATCAGGTTTGATGGATACGATGCTGCAGGCGCTAGATACAGTCAATGTACAGTTTCGTGCCGTGCAAGAGCAGGAACCTTTAGTACCAGCTGATCAATCTTTATTGGATGAACTTCACCGTCTCTGCAAACCAGAGTCTGCGGATGAAGTGGCACCAGTAGAAGCGCCTATATCTATTACCCCTGAACCTGTTGTGGCAGCGCCTGAGCCTATTGTCGAAAGCTCAAACATCAATGCATCTTCAGTCGATGACATTTCTGAAGATGAGTTTGAACGCCTGCTTGATGAGCTTCACGGTAAAGGAGGTTCACCAACAGCGCCTTCTGCACCAACACCGCCGCCTGCACCAGCTGCACCTCAGTCTGTTGCTGACAGTGGTGATATTACTGATGATGAATTTGAAAAGTTATTAGATGAATTGCACGGTGCGGGTAAGAGCCCGACTGCGGCAAGTTCAACGCCTCCTCCACCGCCAGCTCCTCCTGCTGCACCTGTTTCGGCGATGTCTGAAGGTGATGATCTGATGACTGACGAAGAGTTCGAGAAGTTACTTGACCAACTCCATGGCTCAGGTAATGGACCTTCAATTGAAGAATTGGATGCAGCGACTAAGCCTGCAGAAGTTAAGGCAGTGGCACCTCAAGCTGCGCCTAAACCTCAAGCTGCCGCGCCAGTTGCCGTTAAAACCGAGCCAAAACCGAGCGCTCCAGCAAAAGCTGAAGTTAAAGCTCCGGCGAAGAAGCAGCAAGCTGAAGCGACAGTTCGCGTTGATACATCAACACTGGACACCATTATGAACATGGTGGGTGAACTGGTATTGGTGCGTAACCGACTCGTCAGCC
The DNA here is from genome assembly GCF_022397955.1 of Vibrio sp. Isolate32. Lineage (GTDB taxonomy): Bacteria > Pseudomonadota > Gammaproteobacteria > Enterobacterales > Vibrionaceae > Vibrio. Next base: position 87,369 of record NZ_JAKEUQ010000014.1, read on the forward strand.
TAGGCCTCAACAGCAACGACGAAGAAATGTCGAAAGCTGTCTCTAACTTAGATGTTGTTACTGCAGACCTACAAGGTGCGGTAATGAAGACTCGTATGCAGCCGATCAAGAAAGTATTTGGTCGCTTCCCACGAGTTGTCCGTGACCTTGCTCGTAGCTTGAAGAAAGACATTGTTCTTGAAATGCGTGGCGAAGAAACGGACCTTGATAAAAACTTAGTCGAAGCACTTGCTGATCCCCTAATTCACTTGGTGAGAAACTCTGTCGACCATGGTATTGAAATGCCGGACGACCGTGTTGCAGCAGGTAAATCTAGAACAGGTAAAGTGATTCTGTCTGCCTCTCAAGAAGGTGACCACATTGAGCTAGCTATCGTTGATGACGGTGGCGGTATGGACCCAGATAAGCTTCGTGCTATCGCTGTTCGGCGTGGCCTGATGGATGAAGATGCAGCGTCTCGCTTATCAAATAAAGAGTGTTTCAACCTTATTTTTGCTCCTGGCTTCTCAAGCAAAGAGCAGATCTCAGATATCTCTGGTCGTGGTGTGGGTATGGACGTTGTGAAAACAGCGATCAACACACTGAACGGCTCTATTGATATTGATTCAGAAATGGGACAAGGTACCAAGATCACCATCAAGGTTCCACTAACCCTAGCGATTCTACCAACCTTGATGGTCGGTGTTGCGGGTCACCCATTTGCATTGCCATTGGCATCGGTAAACGAGATCTTCCACCTAGACTTAAGCCGCACAAACGTGGTTGATGGTCAGCTGACGATCATCGTTCGCGATAAGTCTATTCCGTTGTTCTACTTACAAAACTGGCTTGCACCGAAAGCCGGCGATGTTGAGCTACGTAAAGGACATGGTCATGTGGTTATAGTGCAACTAGGTAGTCAGCGTGTTGGTTTTGTTGTGGATACGCTTATCGGTCAAGAAGAAGTGGTTATCAAGCCGCTTGATAAACTGTTGCAAGGTACGCCAGGCATGGCAGGTGCAACAATTACAAGTGATGGTCACATTGCATTGATTTTAGATGTGCCGGACTTGTTGAAGCAGTACGCAGCTGCGTCAAGAATTTAATTTAAGGATAAATATGGCGATTAAAGTATTAGTCGTTGATGATTCGAGCTTTTTTCGTCGTCGAGTAAGCGAGATCATCAATTCAGAGGCTCGCCTAGAAGTCATCGATGTTGCGGTAAATGGTAAAGAAGCGGTAGAGAAAGCGAAACAGCTAAGACCTGACGTAATTACCATGGACATTGAAATGCCTGTCATGGACGGTATCACTGCCGTTCGTGAAATTATGGCGGCGTCTCCAACGCCTATTTTGATGTTTTCATCGCTAACGCATGATGGTGCTAAAGCGACATTAGATGCTCTAGATGCGGGTGCTTTAGACTTCCTACCTAAGAAGTTCGAAGACATCGCACGTAACCGCGATGATGCCGTTGCGTTACTTCAACAGCGTGTGATTCAGATTGCGGCTAAACGTGCTTTCATGCGTCGTATGCCAATTGCACCGAGGGTGACAGCAACTGCGTCAACATCCACGCCATTGCGTCAACCGGTATCTAATGCTGCTCCAGCCGCTAGACCTGCTGCGGCAACCGCTGCGAAGTTCAGAGCTTCGGGCAAAAAGTATCAACTCACCGCCATTGGTACGTCGACTGGCGGCCCTGTTGCGCTACAAAAAATTTTGACGCGCATCCCTGCGAACTACCCGCATCCGATTGTGTTAGTTCAGCATATGCCTGCGACTTTCACTGCCGCTTTTGCTAGTCGCTTGAACACCTTGTGTAAGATCGAAGTTCGCGAAGCTCAAGACGGAGATATGTTGAAGCCTGGTGTTGCTTATCTTGCGCCGGGCGGTAAGCAGATGATGGTTGATGGTCGTGCAGGTTCGGCTCGCCTAAGAATTATTGATGGCGGCGATCGCATGAACTACAAACCATGTGTCGATGTGACTTTCGGGTCTGCAGCTAAGATCTACGGCGACAAAGTGTTGTCGATGATACTGACTGGCATGGGTGCAGATGGTCGTGAAGGTTCACGCATGTTGAAAACTGCGGGCTCGAGTGTCTGGGCACAAGATGAAGATAGCTGTGTTGTATATGGTATGCCTCAAGCTGTAGCAAAAGCTGGCATTTCTACCGAAGACCTACCTCTGGACCGCATCGCGGAACGGATCTTGGTTGAAGTTGGGTTAGCTTAGGTAAATCAAGATGATTGTTTGGAGTGTTGCAAACCAAAAAGGTGGTGTTGGTAAAACAACCACAACAGTGACCCTAGCAGGCTTGCTTGCTCTAAAAGGGCACCGTGTGTTGTTGGTTGATACTGACCCACATGCATCACTGACCACCTATCTGGGTTACGACTCAGATACGGTGGAGTCGAGCTTGTTTGATCTGTTTCAGCTTCGTGAGTTTTCTGCGCAGGCGGTAAGACTACTGACGTTACAAACCGAAGTTGAAGGCATCGATATCATTCCAGCACACATGTCACTGGCAACACTTGACCGTGTGATGGGAAATCGAAGCGGCATGGGGTTAATCTTGAAGCGTGCTTTAGCGGCGTTGAAAGACGATTACGACTATGTGTTGATCGACTGTCCACCAATTCTTGGCGTGATGATGGTGAATGCCTTAGCGGCGAGTGACCGTATTTTGATTCCGGTACAGACCGAGTTTCTGGCAATGAAAGGTTTAGAGCGCATGATTCGCACGTTAACTATTATGCAGAAGTCTCGTAAAACGCCGTTTAAGGTGACGATTGTCCCTACTATGTACGACAAACGAACCAAGGCATCGCTGCAAACTCTTACGCAGCTGAAAGATGATTATCCAAACCAAGTTTGGACTTCAGCTGTACCGATTGATACCAAGTTCAGAGACGCAAGCTTAAAGCGCTTGCCAGCCTCTCACTTTGCGTCGGGTAGTCGAGGTGTATTTGCTTATAAACAGCTGCTTATTTATCTCGAAAGGTTGGCGATAAATGAGCGAGAATAAAGATTCAACAATAGCGCGACCAGGTCTATCGAGTGAACAAGCACTGGATGATTATTTTACCGCGCTATTAGGTGATGAAAACTTTGAAACTGAAGAGTTTTTAGTTGACGAGTCTGATGATGAGTCACACTCTGAAGAGCCAGAGCCAGAGCCAGAGCCAGAGCCAGAGCCAGAGCCAGAGCCAGAGCCAGAGCCAGAGCCAGAGCCAGAGCCAGAGCCAGAGCCAGAGCCAGAGCCATAGCGAGTCATCACTCAAGCTACGACGAAATACGTGCAGCTGAGTTTGAAGTACCTAATCTAGAGGACGTTCAGAAGCTACTGAGTCGGTTAGAGGCAACGAATGTTGTTGAGGACCTGAACCTCGATGAGCTGATGGACCAGAACACGCAGAAAATCGCTCAGCAAGCAGACATGCAAATGTTTGATGCTGCGGTCGAATCGGTTCAAGTCTCATTAGAGCCAGAGATTCAAGACTGGAATCTTCCGGCACCCGATTTATCGATAGCGGCAGAAGCTCTGGTGGAGCTGCAGCCAATCGAAGAACCAACAGTAGAAGCAGAGTTTCCAGTAGTTGATCAGCAAGCCTCTGAAATCGAAGCCGATGCTCCTGACATTGAATCCGCGATTGAGCCCAAAACACAAGCGGGTGGTGCAGGGCAGTTTACTTCTTGGGAAAGTACGGCTCGAACTGAAGACTTCCAAGTTTTGTATTTCGATGTCAATGGCGTGACCTTCGCGGTACCATTAGATGAACTGGGTGGTATCCACCGTCTCGAAGAGGTCAATCATATTATTGGCAAACCATCTTGGTATTTGGGGTTACAAACCAACCGAGATAGCCAGTTAGATGTGGTCGACACCGCAAAATGGGTGATGGCTGAGAAGTTAGCCAGTGACGAATACAAAAAAAACTATCAATATATAGTGATGCTTGGAGAAAGCTTATGGGGCCTTGCAAGCACTGAACTTAAAGGCACCGAGCTGCTGAATACTGACAAAGTACGTTGGCGAGAAATGGCAGGTAAACGCCCATGGCTCGCTGGTATGGTAAAAGAAAAAATGTGTGCTTTGATCCATGTCGAAGCATTAATCGCCATGCTAAATGCAGGGCTAGATGTAAAAGCATTGAGCTAGTACCACGACTGGTACAACAAAAGCATCAAGTTAATAATAGTGGTCGGTAACGACGGCAAGAGGATTATCTATGTCTCAAATGAGTGAAGTTGAAGTAAGAAAAGATCAAACGAATGACGAAGTACTTCAATGGGTAACATTCCAGCTAGAAGAAGAAACTTACGGCATCAATGTAATGCAAGTTCGTGAAGTACTGCGTTACAGTGAGATTGCTCCGGTACCAGGTGCTCCTGACTACGTTCTAGGTATTATTAACCTACGTGGTAACGTTGTTACTGTTATCGACACTCGCTCTCGCTTTGGTTTGATGCAAGGTGAAATCACAGATAACACTCGTATCATCGTTATTGAATCTGAACGTCAAGTTATTGGCATCCTGGTTGATAGTGTTGCTGAAGTGGTTTACCTACGTTCTTCTGAAATCGATACAACACCAAGTGTGGGTACTGATGAAAGCGCGAAGTTCATCCAGGGCGTAAGCAACCGCGATGGCAAGCTGCTTATCTTAGTAGATCTAAACAAACTACTAAGCGAAGACGAATGGGATGAGATGGCTCACCTATAATGTTTGAAGCGCTTCCTTTAAGCCCTGCTGCACTGATTGCTGGAGTTGGGGTTTTTACGTCATTCATTGTGATTTTGATTAGCAAAGTAAAAAGTGCGATTCAAAAGCAATTGGATCAGTCACGTCTACAAGTCCGAAACTTGGACAAAGAGCTACAAAAATCGAGTAAGCAATTGCTAGAAGTTCGCTCTGTTGTGGTTGGCCTTGGCCAAAAAGTGACTGAACAACAAGACCTAATCAAACACCTGAATGAACGTATTGTCGAATTGGAGCATGCGGATACCGATGGACGTTTGTACACTCGTGCAACGAAAATGGTTCAGCTTGGCGCTGGGATTAACGAGTTAATTGAAGAATGTGAATTACCTAAAGCTGAAGCTGAGCTGATGATGTCTCTTCAGAACAAGCTTGCCGGTAAAGAGAAAATTCCTTCATTACGAAGCGACCCTTCCTCGTTTGATGAGCATCCCACAGCCTCGCGTGATCGCAGGGATCCACCTCGACGCCGTTAAATTGAGCGCTACGCGTGATAAACACATTCTGTTTGCCACAAACCCCTTTAAAAAGAAGCTTCGGCTTCTTTTTTTGTGCCTGAGTAACTGTTTATAGAACGATGTTTATAAGTGCTTGTTACTATTGCAATATCTCATTTTTGGTCAAAATGTGTAAATTGTGATGCAGTAGTAACAGTTTCTTACCGACTTTGTTCTACTGAAAACGCCTAGTCCTGTTTTGTCACCATATTGGTGTGCTACTATACCCCTCTCATTACTCGACTAAATTTACCTATGCTAGAAGTCTCAAATTTAACTGCTATTCGTGACGAAAGGGTTCTGTTTGAATCGTTGTCTTTTCAATTGAAGCCAGGAGAACTGGTTCAAGTTGAAGGTCGAAACGGTACAGGAAAAACGACGCTCCTTAGGATTATCACTGGTTTAGGTGATCGTGACGAAGGCACTATCTCTTGGGATGGCGATCCAATCGAATCAAGTCGAGATGTGTATCATCAAAATCTGCTTTTTCTTGGCCATCAAACAGGCGTAAAGCGCGAGCTTAGCGCTTATGAGAACCTCAGTTTCTACCAGTCAATTCATTGTGGCGAAACTAATAAGGAAGAGCTTTATCAAGCGCTTGCTCAGGTAGGGCTTGCAGGCCGAGAAGATGTGCCTGTGGGTCAATTGTCTGCCGGCCAACAACGTCGTGTAGCCTTAGCTCGTCTTTGGTTAAGTAAGCAGATGTTGTGGATTCTCGATGAACCATTGACTGCGATTGATAAGCAGGGCGTTAAGGTTCTAGAATCGCTTTTTTCTCAGCATGCGGATAACGGTGGGATTGTGTTACTCACTACTCACCAAGATATGTTTGCTGATAGCCCGAAACTAAGAAAAATAAAGTTGGGTGAGTAATATGATCTCTTCAATGACCACGATTATCCGACGTGAGCTGCTTATCGCTTTTCGACGCCAGGCGGATATCTTTAACCCGCTGTGGTTCTTCATTATTGTTATCACGCTTTTCCCTTTGAGTATCGGCCCAGAGCCAAACCTACTTGCACGTATTGCTGCGGGTATTGTCTGGGTTGCCGCATTGCTCTCTGCATTGCTCTCTCTTGAGCGCCTATTTCGTGATGATTTTCAAGATGGTGCTCTTGAACAGATGATGCTGATGCCCATCCCGTTGCAGTTGGTAGTATTGTCCAAGGTCATAGCACACTGGTTATTGACCGGGTTACCATTAATTTTAATTAGCCCATTGTTGGCTGTTTTGTTGTCATTGGATTTTGACACTTGGCTTTCTGTTGTGATGACTTTGCTTGTCGGAACGCCTGCCTTGAGCTTTATTGGGGCGATTGGTGTTGCTTTGACAGTTGGATTGCAGAAGGGCGGGGTGTTACTGAGCCTGCTAATTTTGCCGCTATACATCCCTATTTTGATTTTCGCGACATCAGCGATTGACGCTGCGTCGTTGGGCGTTGCATACAATGGCCAATTAGCGATTCTCGCTGCGATGTTGATGGGTGCGATGACGCTAACTCCTTTTGCGATCAGTGCCGCACTTCGCGTGAGTGTGAACTGATAACGGTACCAGTATCGTATAGCTAAAGTGAAACAAAGTGTTCGATGAGACTCATAGAGTCAGCAAAACAGAAAGCAGAATAAATATATTATTATAATTATAGCTTTAGTAGCTGTAAGCAATATGAAGTAAGAGTGAGATTACAAAATGTGGAAATGGCTCCATCCCTATGCCAAAGCAGAAACCTCTTATCAGCTTGCTGGTAAACTTTTGCCATGGTTCTCCATCCTAGCGCTATTGTGCCTATCCGTTGGTACAGTATGGGGGTTAGCATTTGCGCCTTCTGATTACCAACAAGGTGATAGCTTCCGAATTATCTACATCCACGTACCTTCTGCCATTTGGTCTATGGGCGTGTACATGTCGATGGCAATTGCTGCGTTTATCGGCTTGGTATGGCAGGTAAGGCTATCAGACATGGCAGCGTTGGCGATGGCACCTATCGGTGCGGTATTTACCTTTATCGCGTTACTAACAGGTGCTGTTTGGGGTAAACCAATGTGGGGCGCTTGGTGGGTATGGGATGCGCGTTTGACCTCAGAGCTGATTCTTCTATTCCTATATTTAGGTGTGATTGCACTACACCATGCGTTTGACGATCAAAAAACAGCAGCCAAAGCGGCAGGTATTTTGGCTATCGTTGGTGTGATTAACCTCCCTATCATTCACTTTTCAGTAGAGTGGTGGAACACACTTCACCAAGGTGCGACGATCACTAAGTTCGATAAGCCTTCTATTTCAAGTGACATGCTATGGCCGCTTCTTCTTAACATCTTCGGCTTCGCCTTTTTCTTTGGTGCTGTGACTATGGTTCGTTTTAGAAACGAAATCATTAGTAAAGAGAGTCACCGTCCATGGGTTCGCAAGCTTGCGGCTGAAAAAGCGTAGTAGGGTAGGTAATTATGTATTTTGAATCTTTGAATGATTTCTTTGCCATGGGTGGCTACGCCTCATATGTATGGAGCGCATTTGGAATCACATTCCTCTCGATGATTATCTTACTGGTGGTAAGTGTTCGTCGTGGTAAGCAATTACTAAATGAAGTACAAGCTAAGGTTGATCGTCAAGCTCGTATCGATGCAGCAAAAAATATGGAGAACACTCTATGAACCCAAGACGTAAAAAGAGGCTGGGCATTGTCTTAGCAATCTTTTTTGGTATCAGTGCGACTATTGGATTGATGGTTTATGCACTTAACCAGAACATGGATCTGTTCTACACGCCAACCGAGCTGGTCAACGGCAAAGATGGTAAAAAACCCGAAGTTGGTCAACGCCTACGCATTGGTGGCATGGTCGTAGTCGGCTCTGTAAGCCGTGACAGTGAATCATTGCGTGTAAGCTTCGATTTGGCTGATGTCGGCCCTAAAGTAACGATTCTATACGATGGTATCCTTCCTGATCTTTTCCGTGAAGGTCAAGGTATTGTTGCTCAAGGTGTCCTTAAAGATGCAACGACAATTGAAGCGTTTGAGGTGTTGGCAAAGCACGATGAAGAGTACATGCCTTCTGAAGTTGCTGAAGCAATGAAGAAAACCCATGAGCCTCTGCAATACACAACTGAACAAAAAGAAGGAAATGCTCAATGATAGCCGAGATCGGCCATTTTGCGATGATCCTGTCCTTGGGACTTGCATTGCTGCTAAGCGTGCTCCCATTGTATGGAGCCGCTCGAAATAACACATTATTGATGAACAGCGCACGACCGTTGTCGTGGGGTACGTTCGGATTCTTAGCGATTTCGTTCTTTATCTTGTGTTACGCGTTCTACACAAATGATTTTACGATTCAATATGTAGCGAGTAACTCGAATAGCCAGCTACCTTGGTACTACCGAATTACGGCGGTTTGGGGCGCTCACGAAGGTTCATTACTGCTTTGGGTGCTTATCCAAGCGGGTTGGACGGTTGCTGTAGCGACGTTTAGCCGTGGTATGCCTCAAGAGTCTGTGGCTCGCGTACTGGCTATCATGGGTTTGATCACTGTCGGCTTCTTGCTGTTCATTATCGTAACGTCTAACCCGTTCCTACGTACATTGCCTTTCTTCCCCGTTGATGGTCGTGACTTGAACCCACTACTGCAAGACCCGGGTTTGATTATTCACCCGCCAATGCTTTACATGGGTTATGTAGGTTTCTCTGTTGCGTTCTCTTTCGCAATCGCTTCTCTAATGAGTGGTCGTCTTGATACTGCGTGGGCTCGTTGGTCGCGCCCTTGGACAATCGCGGCTTGGTTATTCCTAACGGTAGGTATCGCACTAGGTTCATGGTGGGCTTACTACGAACTTGGCTGGGGTGGCTGGTGGTTCTGGGATCCAGTAGAAAACGCTTCATTCATGCCTTGGTTGGCTGGTACCGCACTAATGCACTCACTAGCGGTAACCGAAAAGCGTGGCACATTTAAAGCATGGACAGTATTGCTGGCTATCTCTGCATTCTCGTTAAGCTTATTAGGTACATTCTTAGTTCGTTCGGGCATCTTGGTATCGGTTCACGCATTTGCGTCGGATCCTGCTCGCGGTATGTTTATTCTAGGTTTCCTAGTCTTTGTTATCGGTGGTTCACTGCTGCTGTTCGCGGTTAAAGGCGCATCGGTTCGTGTTCGCGGTAACTTCGATCTGGTTTCTCGCGAAAACGCACTGCTTGGTAACAACATCTTATTGATTGCAGCTCTAGTAGTTGTGTTAGTAGGTACATTATTACCTCTAGTTCACAAACAGTTAGGCTTGGGCTCGGTATCTATCGGTGCTCCATTCTTTGATATGTTGTTCTTCTGGTTAATGATCCCGTTCTCGTTCTTATTGGGTATCGGTCCTCTGATCCGCTGGAAACGTGACAACCTATCTAAACTAGTTAAACCTATGCTGATTTCGGGTGCATTGTCACTTGGTTTGAGTGTGCTCATGGTGACTATGCTAGCTGATCGCTTCAGTGGTACTGCTTTCGCTGGTTGGGTAATGGCATTCTGGATCATCTTCATGCATGGTTTTGAGCTTCATGAGCGCGCGACTCACCGTCACACATTCTTGAAAGGTCTAACTAAACTGCCTCGTAGCCACTGGGCTATGGTATGTGGTCACATTGGTTTAGCGGTAACTGTAATTGGTATCGCGATGGTACAGAATTACAGTATTGAACGTGACGTTCGTCTGGCTCCTGGCGAAAGCTACCAGCTTGAAGAGTACGATTTCCTATTTACAGGTGTTCGTGACAAAGATGGTCCAAACTACGATGGTTACATTGCTGACTTTGAAATCACAAAAGAAGGCAAGTACATCAACACGCTTCACGCAGAAAAACGTTTCTACACGACTGCTAAGTCTATGATGACAGAAGCGGCGATTGACCGTGGCGTGACACGTGACCTTTACATCGCAATGGGTGAGCGTTTAGACGACAACAAATCTTGGGCTGTTCGTATCTACTACAAACCATTTGTACGTTGGATCTGGGCGGGTTCTTTGATCATGTCACTTGGTGGTGCTATTGCTATCAGTGACCGCCGTTACCGTTTCCGCAAGCCAACCAAAAAGTCGGCTCAAGAGCAGGAGGCTTAACTCGAATGAACAAGAAGATTTTATTCATTCCATTGATTGCGTTCATGATTCTAGCGGGAATTTTTGCTACGCAATTAGTGCGTAACCAGTCGGGCGATGACCCGACTAAACTTGAGTCGGTATTGATTGGTAAGCCAGTGCCTGAGTTTGATTTAGAAGACTTAGAGCAACCAGGCAAGTTACATGACCAAGCTATCTTTAAAGGTGAGCCGTTACTTCTTAACGTGTGGGCGACTTGGTGTCCTACTTGTTATGCAGAGCACTCCTACCTAAACAAGCTTGCTGATAAGGGCGTTAAGATCATTGGTTTGAACTACAAAGATGATCGTAATAAGGCTATGGGTTGGCTAAAAGAGTTGGGTAACCCATACCTGATTAGCCTGTTCGACGGTAACGGCATGTTAGGTCTAGACCTCGGCGTTTATGGCGCTCCGGAGACTTTCTTAATCGACGCTAACGGTGTCGTTCGCTATCGCCATGTGGGTGATGTGAACCCAGCGAACTGGGCATCGACGCTTGAGCCGATGTACAACGAGTTATTGGAGGAAGCGAAATGATTAAAAAGGCTCTGATCACTTTATTTGCTACGTTCGCAATCTCAGCGACTGTGTCTGCAGCGCCTATCGAATTTCATGAATTCGATAACGTTGACCAAGAACAGCAGTTTAAAGAGCTGAGCAACACGCTGCGTTGTCCTAAATGTCAGAACAACACAATTGGTGACTCGAATGCTGTATTAGCGGTCGACTTGCGCCAAAAAGTGTACGAGATGACAAAAGATGGTAAGTCGAAGCAAGACATCATTGATTACATGATTGCTCGTTACGGTAACTTCGTTACTTACAATCCTCCATTAACACTTGCGACGTCGATCCTGTGGATCGGTCCATTTGCAGTGGTTGTGTTTGGCTTTGGCTTGATCATTGTACGAAGCAGAAAGTCAAAATCGAAAGCAGCAACAGAGCCAGATCAAGACTGGGATGCAGATAAAGAAGCACGTTTAAAAGCGTTACTCGATGAAGAGAACGACGGAGATAAACAGTAATGACTCTATTTTGGATTTCTACCATTATCCTTTCGCTAGCAGCAATCTTGTTGATTGTTCTGCCTTTCATTAATAAAAAGGCAAACAATGACGATGTGCTTCGTGATGAGTTGAATAAAGCATTCTATAAAGACCGTCTCGATGAGCTAGAAGTAGAAGCAGAAGAAGGCCTTGTTGATAACCAACAAGAGCTAATTGCTGATTTGAAACAGTCTCTACTTGATGATGTTCCTGCCAAGCAAGAGATGAAGAAAACTCACATCTCAACAGTGGGTGTGGTTGTACCCTCTATCATTTTGGTTGTGGCCGTTACTTACGGTATGTACTTCAAGTTTGGTGCGCTAGACAAAGTTCAACATTGGCAAGAAGTAAGCAATAACCTTCCTGAGCTATCTAAAAAGCTAATGTCATCAGAAGGTGGCACGCTGACCGATGATGAGCTCGAAGATTTGACACTAGCACTTCGTACGCGCTTGCACTACCAACCTAAAGATTCAACGGGTTGGCTGCTGCTAGGTCGCATTGCGCTGGCTAATCGAGATGCACAAACCGCGATTGATGCGATGGAGCGTGCTTATAAGCTAGAGCCTAAAGACGAAGACGTTCAACTTGGCTTTGCGCAAGCACTGATGTTATCGCCAGATGAGGCAGAGCAAAACCAAGCTCGTCTGCTTCTAAGCCGTTTGGTTCAAAACGATTACGTAGATCTTCGAGTGTTCTCACTACTTGCGTTTGATGCATTTGAGCGTCAAGACTACCCAAGTGCGGTTAAGTACTGGAGCATCATGCAGCAGATGATTGGTCCGCAAGACAGCCGTTACGAAATGCTTTCTCGCAGCATCGAAAGTGCTCGGAAGAAAATGGGCGACGCGATGGGGGTTGATCAAGGCAAGAGTGTTGCAGTAACACTTGATCTGTCTGCTGATGTGAACGCGGATCCAAACTCAGTGCTAGTTGTCTCTGTACACCGAGCGGATGGTTCACCAATGCCTATCGCAGCAGCTCGCTACCCTTTGGGCTCTTTCCCTCGCACGGTAGTACTGGATGACGGTAACAGCATGATACAAGGTCAAAAGCTGTCTAGCCTTGAAACTCTGATGGTTAGAGCTAGGCTTGATACAGATGGTAACGTTTCAACTCGCGATGGTGATTGGTACGGTGAGAGTGAAGTGGTTGAATTGGGTGAACCTGTGACCATTAATATCAATAAGCAATATTAATCATCGATTTGCATAGGTGTTAGCTATTCCGATTTATTAATAAACGTTATAAACTTATGCAAACAATTGAGGCCAGCGATTGCTGGCCTTTTTTTTATTCCTTATGGAAAAGGTGATATGTCTGTCAGTGTTTTAAGACTCTCGAGTTTATTATTTATCGCAAGCTTAACGGTGGGCTGTTCTAGCTCGCCAGATGAAAGCAATAATGATAATCTCGAAACCTCTGAATACGTCGAAGAGTCCCACCCGAATGATCCCTTTGAAGGTTTCAACCGAGCGATGTGGAATATTAACTACGAGTATTTGGATCCTTATTTGGTTCGCCCCGTTTCTCTCGCCTATATTGACTACACTCCTGTGCCGGTACGTTCTGGTATCTCCAATTTTTTAGCCAACTTAGACGAACCATCAAGCATGGTGAATAACCTCATCATGGGTAATGGTGAGAAAGCGCTAGACCACTTTAACCGGTTTTGGATTAACTCGACATTTGGCCTACTAGGCTTAATCGATATTGCCAGCGAAGCCGGGATCACCAAATATGATGATAAGTCCTTCTCTGATGCGATTGGTCATTACGGAGTAGGGAATGGTCCGTACTTTATGGTGCCAGGTTATGGCCCTTTAACGACCCGTGAAGTGACTGAAACCGTTGATGGTCTGTATGTTCCTCTGTCGTTCTTGAACTTTTGGGCGAGCTTAGGCAAATGGGCCTTCGAAGGTATGGAAACACGTGCTCAGTTAGTGTCGCAAGAAGCGCTGCTGGATGATTCTCCAGACCCATACGCGTTAACACGTGACGTCTACATTCAACGTCGTGATTTTAAAGCTGAGATTGAACCTGAAGAGGTGGATCTCGAAGAGGAAGATTTCATCGATGGTTATCTAGAAGATTACTAGAAACACGATTTAGGAAACCGATAAAAGAAAGGCTCGATGTTGAAAACAACATCGAGCCTTTTTAATGCTTCTACTATTCAGAATAGTAGATTAGAAGCGGTAGTTAGCTTGTACACCAACTAGCCAGATGCTACCAGTCACTTCACCTTCGAAGCTGCCACCAAACATATCAGCACCACCGAAGCCTGGGTCTGTTTCATGCATTTTAGCGTCTTTCGCTAGAATGTAAGTAAAGCCGGCATCTAGTGTTAGTTGCTCAGACCACTGGTAGCCAGCACCAATACTCAACCAAGTACGGTCTGTTTCTGGGATCGTCGCAGTACGGTGCTCATCACTTACTGCTGAAGTGTCGTAGGCGATACCAGAACGTAGTGCCAGCTTAGGTGTCATTTGGTATGTGGTACCAATAGCGAAGCGGTAGTTGTCTTCCCAGTTTTCTTCTTTGATATCTTGAGTTCTAGCTGGGCCGAATTCAGGGATGTCAGCAACTAGTTCTTTAAAGCTGCTCCAGTTAGTCCAGTTAACGCTCGCGTGTACTGCTACTTTCTCGGTAAGTTGGTGGAAACTTGCTAGTTCCGCTGTAGCTGGTAAAGCTAGTTCCATTGAGCCGTTGTATTTTGACTTCACGGGAGAACCTAAAGCACCGGCAACAGCATCAAAAGCGACACCGTTAGCATGGCCTTCAAGCGTTAGGTCCACTTCTGACTTATAGGTAAAGCCTAGGCGGTTATTTTCATTGATTTGCCAAGCTGTACCAACTTGCCAGCCCCACGCAGTGTCATCACCTTCCATGTATTTAAGAGCATCACCTTGGTTTACCATGGTTGGGATTGTTATTGCTGATACCGCACCAAAGCTACCTTCAGCCATGATGTAACGAATACCACCACCAATAGATACGCTTTCAAGTACTTGGTATGCAGCGTTTAGGTTCAGCTCCATAGTAGTAACGCTTGCTTCGTTACCATGGTTTGCACCACCGAAGTCTTTACCTAGGTCTGTTTCCATGCCGTAGTTAGTGCCTGCAGCAAAGCCCAACGCGAATTTGTCGTTGTACTTATGAGAAACATAAAAGTTTGGAATTACTGCACTGTGGGCGAAGTCACTAGAGTTTGAGGTCGTTGTACCACGAAGTGTTGTAGAGGTGCCGTCAATGTCAATATTTGGATCTACATAGGTACCACCAACTGAAACTTGAGTGCCTTCTAGGTAAGTTAGCATTGCAGGGTTACGCCATTGTGCGTCTGCACCGTCAGCCATTGCTGCTTCACCAGCGTATGCGCGACCTAGGCCTGTTGCTGAGTATTCTGCTAGTTGAAAGCCTGCTGCTTGAGTCACAGTAGAAGTTGAAAGTAGTCCAACTGCCACTGCAGTAGATAGAAGAGTCTTATTCATTTTCATTATTATGTTCGCTGAATCATAAGTATTTAGTGGCGTGATTCTACTTTTAGAGTCATTACTTTAAAAATGAAATTCGAGTAAAACAGCGTTTTAGGGATTAAATGACAAAATATGACTAATTATTAGGCAAATCGTCTGAATGTTTCGAGTGTGTTATCGAATTTGAGCGTACACTTGTAGCCATAAATAGCTTGTGTAGACTACAGCTGTAAGCTTAAATTGATGTCGGTCAGTAATTTAGGCAATAAAAAAAAGGTCGCATAAAGCGACCCTTTAACAATTATCACCTAGCTTAGATTAGAAGCTGCGGCTGTATTGTAGGCCTAGTAGGATTGCGTCAGCGTGTGTTGTTGCCGTTAGAGTCGATAGGTATTGTGGACTAGTTGGGCTTGTCGGGTCATATTGTGGGTTAGGTGTAGATTCATTTGTATTTACATCGTCACCCAATAGGTAAGTCAACCCGAAGTCAATATTAGATTTGCTATCAATGTTGTAAGTAAAGCCTGCTGAAAACCATTGGCGATCTGAGTCTGGTACAGAAATAGAAGTTAAAGAGTCTTGCGCACTAGTGTCATACATGTAACCTGCACGGAGAGTCCAATCTGTGTTTAGGTAGTAAGTGCCACCGATAGCATAGTGCCAGCCATCTTGCCATTGGTATGACTTTTCGTATGTTGAACCAAGAGGTGACCCTTGTAGGTTTTCAAAGTCGATTTGATCGAATGCACTCCAACCAATCCACTGTACAGAGTAATGCACAGCAAACTTGGTGTCTTCGATTTTATGGTAACCAGAAAACTCAAAGATATCAGGAAGTGGCAGAGTAATCTTTTGACTGTTGTCGTCTTTTGCAGTGAACTCTGGACTATAATGATACGCTGCGCCAAAACGGTTATTTTCATCTAACTCGTAAACAGTACCAACATTAAAGCCAACAGCAAAACCGTCAGCTTCATCAACATTGATAAGGTCCATGCCGCCTATACCATTAACATCTGAGCTAGCGGTACGTTTCATTGTTCCTTGAGCATAGATCATATCTAGACCTGCACCAAAACTCCACTGCTCATTTAAACGGTATGAACCTGCCAAGCCGAAGTTTAAACTTTTGACATCAGTTAATCCGCCATATTCTGATGCTACATAATTGTTTGAGAATTCTGTCTTAGTACCGAAGTTTGTGTATGCGTTGATACCCCACGCGAATCTTTCATTTACTGGCACGATCAAGTGGATATTTGGAGCAATTGAAGTACCACCAACACCGTCTTGGTTTGCATCTTTTGGTGGTGAAAGTGTAGGAGCGACTTGGCACGTGGTACCGCAGTATTTTGCATCTTTAACGTCAATCATCGAAGTGATGCTTTCAAAACCAAGCGACAGCTCAGTTTTGTCAAACAGTGCCATTGCTGCAGGGTTACGTGCCATTACTGACGCGTTATCTGCGATTACGGCATCACCGGCGAAAGCACGGCCGATACCGGTTGCCGATTGTGCGTTAAGTTGGAAACCGGCTGCCATCGCTTGCGAAGACGCCAGTGTAATTGTTACTGCTAAAAGAGACTTTTTAAACAGACGCGTGTTGTTGGTAGTCATTCATTTATTCCTTTATTTACGCCTCTAAAGGGCGATTAATTTGAGCAATTGCTCAATGGTGGCTGATCCTATTCGCAAGTATACGATATACAAATCCGACCATTGGGAAATTTGAGTGGAAAATTATGAAAATGACTAGTATCTGGCATGAAAATGGTCAAAAATGCCATTTTTTAGAGTATGAACTCTAGGTGGTGGTGTGATGAATGGTTTGTGTTTTTTTAAAGTAAAGCCCAGTAATATCAGTAATATATTGGCTGGGCCTTTTGTGGTGGGGCTTTGAGGGCTGATTAACTCATCGGTTTGATCATTTTTGTCAGCTTTTCTGAGATTTTAGAAACATCCTCACCATTTTCACCGACGAGTATCAAACTGCTGTTATCAATCGGTGTTACCGAGCCTGACATTCCTTTTTCGTCAAAGTCGACCGGTTTGTCTGTCGGGATGCTAGTTAGAAATAGCGTAACTTTGCCTTTTTCACCCTGGAATACCATGTGTACTGCGTTAGTCTTCCCAAAACCACAATGGTTCAGATAATAGACGTGGTATGGGAAAGCTTCATCAAACTGAAAAGCAAATGGGTTCATTTTTGCATTGATTTGCTGTGATGTAACTTGTTCATCGATGGTGCTGACAAAGCTTTTTTCATCGATAACATGTTTCATCGCCGTATCAGCCAAGCTTGCTTGTGCTGGAGATACTAATGCATTCCCCCAGTTTACTTGGCCAACTAATAGACCAGCGACAAACGCTACAGAAGCCGCCATTGCCATTGCACGTCTCGCAAACGTAGGCCTTACGACTTTGCTTTCTTCGCTTGAGGTTTGATTGAACAGAATGCGATCGGCAAGATCGTCTGGCACGTCTACATTCATTGCAGAGTGGATCTGTTTATCAAGCGATAGTACGTCATCTAAAAAGTGACTGTTAGCTTTACTGCTCGCGGCTGCATCAACAATATCTTGTGTGCGCTGTTTAGGTTCCGACAATACACGACGACGAAATTCTAAATCATCCATTATGTTGCCCCCTCTCTGCTTCTTCTGTATCTAGCATCTCTTTCAATTGGTTTCGAGCTCTAAATAAACGTGTCATCACCGTGTTTTTGTTGAGATCGAGAATATCCGCGATCTCTTCACCACTAAAACCACCAATCACTTGTAAGAAGAGAGGTTCACGGTAATCAATTTCAAGTTTCATGATCTGGACTTGCAACCATTGGTGTTGATGGTGTGGGTCATCACTGACACTAGCATCATTACCATGATCGTCGATATCAACCAGATCAAACTGTTTGCGTTCAAAACGTCGAGCATTCTCGCGGCGCAAGATAGTAATCAGCCAAGACTTCGCGGCTTTTTCATCTTGTAGGCTATCGAGTGACTTCCAAGCGCGGAGGCAAGTTTCTTGTACTAGATCTTCGGCAATGCTTTTGTCTTTGCATAACCAATAGGCGTAGCGAAAGAGGTCACGGTGATAGGCACGTACGAGTGCTTCGTATTTTCTTTGTTTGTCCATATCAGAGTTGACCGGGCGCTTGGTTTTTTTCTTTCCAAACATTTTTATTATTGACACACGAGCCTCCATAATTGCTCTGCGTATAGCTGTCCTCTATACGTTGTGCTTCGTTTTATAATCTGTTTCGTCTTTAGAGCGAACGAGCGGCAGGAAATCGTAAAATCACATTAAAATTGATCTACTTCAAAATCTAAGACCCTGAAAAAGCTATAGTACACCTTGTCGTCTAGTTAGTCATTCGTGGCTAGCATGTTGAGCAAGACGCCACTTCCTTTTGAAGGCTGACTTTACTTTCTCCTAATCAGGAAACTGATTATTTCAATTGGCGTTAAGTTAATTGCTTTATACACATTCCGACCACACAGTATTGTGTGGTTTTTTTTTGCCTCAAGAAAACCAATCTCTTAAACCGCTATAACAGTCGTTACTTACAATAGTTTAGTATCTTACGACAACCTTTCACCCCAAAAGGTTCGCCTGAATTTGCAGTTATATTTTCAGACAGTGAGATACTCGTATCACGTTTATTTAAACGCTCGTTTGATTTAATTAACAACTTCTTTACAATGATTCAGGTCAGACCTCTTAACTTTAAGGAGAAACCATGGGCAAACAGGAAGTCAAAACGCGTTCTGGAGAACGTGTTGCCGTTGTCGCTGGATTACGAACCCCATTCGCTCGCCAGAGCACCGAATTTAGTCAAGTGCCTGCGGTCGACTTAGGCAAAATGGTTGTGAGCGAAATGCTTGCAAGAACAGATGTCGATCCTGCGCTTATCGAACAAGTCGTGTTCGGTCAAGTCGTGCAAATGCCAGAAGCACCGAACATCGCGCGTGAAATCGTGTTGGGCACAGGCATGGATATCAATACTGATGCCTACAGTGTGACTCGAGCATGTGCGACCAGCTTCCAAGCTGCAGTTAATGTGACTGAAAGCATTATGGCTGGCACGATTGATGTCGGCATTGCTGGTGGTGCAGACTCTTCTTCTGTATTGCCGATTGGTGTTTCTAAAAAGCTTGCCGCTAACTTGCTAGCGCTGAGCAAAACGAAAACCATGGGCCAAAAACTGAAAATCCTCAAAACACTTTCAGTGAAAGACTTGATGCCAGTGCCACCTGCGGTTGCTGAATACTCGACTGGTTTATCGATGGGCCAAACCGCTGAACAGATGGCAAAGACACACGGTATTACTCGTGAAGATCAAGATGCACTTGCTCACCGTTCTCACTCTTTGGCTTCTCAAGCATGGAAAGAAGGCAAGATTAAAGATGAAGTCATGACGGCATTTCCGGCACCGTACAAAAAGTACCTAGCGGAAGATAACAACATTCGTCATGACTCTACGGTTGAAGGTTACGCCAAACTTCGTCCTGCGTTCGATAGAAAATACGGCAGTGTGACTGCTGCGAATGCAACGCCGCTGACTGATGGCGGTGCAGCTGTGATGTTGATGCGCGAAGGTAAAGCGAAAGAGCTAGGCTTAGAAGTGCTGGGTTACATTCGTGGCTATGCGTTCTCAGCTATTGGTGTTGAAACGGACATGCTAATGGGCCCAACTTACGCGACCTCGCAAGTATTAAAAAACACTGGCTTAGAGCTATCGGATCTTACGCTTATCGAGATGCATGAAGCCTTTGCAGCCCAAGTTCTAGCGAATGTGAAGATGTTTGCTAGTGATGAGTTCGCACAGAAGAATCTTAGCCGTGATAAAGCGATCGGTGAGATTGATATGGATAAGTTCAACGTGCTGGGCAGTTCAATTGCTTATGGTCACCCGTTTGCAGCAACTGGCGCGCGTATGATGACTCAAACATTACGTGAATTAAAACGCCGCGGTGGCGGCTTGGCACTGAATACAGCATGTGCAGCTGGTGGTTTAGGTGCAGCAATGATCTTGGAGGTAGAATAATGTCTACGACTCTTGATGCAACAACAGAAAAAGAAGTAGTCACTAACGCGGAGTCAACTCCAGTGACTGAAGCACCGAAAAAGAAAGCGACCGCATTCTCTCTTAACATCGATGATCAAGACATTGCTTGGCTAGCGATTGATGTACCAGGCGATAAAATGAACACGCTACAAGCGGCTTTTGCAGAAGAGATGAAAGCGATCTTTGAACAGCTAAAAGAAAAACAAAGCCGTGTTAAGGGCTTAATTGTTCATTCTCTTAAGCCAGATAACTTTATCGTTGGTGCTGATGTTCGAATGCTGGATGCGTGTAAAACCGCTGATGAAGCACAATCTCTAGCACGCCAAGGTCAAGATATGTTCCAAGCGTTGTCTGATCTTCCTTACCCAGTTGTTGCTGCAATTCACGGCCCATGTCTTGGTGGCGGTTTAGAGCTCGCATTAGCTTGTGACTACCGTGTATGTACCGATTCAGATAAGACGCGCCTTGGTTTACCTGAAGTTCAGCTGGGTTTACTGCCAGGTTCTGGTGGTACACAACGCTTGCCTCGTTTAATTGGTTTGCTACCGTCACTCGACTTGATTCTTACCGGTAAGCAATTGCGCGCTAAAAAAGCGAAATCGCTCGGTGTCGTGGATGCTTGTGTCCCTGATACGATTTTGCTTGAAGTTGCGAAAAGCTACGTTGAAAAGAATACGGGCAGCAAAAAAGGTAAGCGCCTTGCTTCTAAGAACCAAGCTTCGACTAAAGAGAAACTTATCTCTCGCAACAGCCTTGGTCGTAAAGTGATTTTCGAACAAGCTGCGAAGAAGACCAATCAGAAAACTCGTGGTAACTACCCAACAGCTGACGCGATTCTCGATGTGATTCGTTACGGTCTAGAAAACGGCTTTGAAAAAGGTCTTCAGTATGAAGCGAAGCGTTTCTCTGAACTGGTCATGACCTCTGAATCAAAAGCACTTCGTTCTATCTTCTTTGCTACTACAGAAATGAAGAAAGAACACGGTGCAGACGCAGAACCAAAAGCGGTTAAGCGTGTTGGTGTGTTAGGCGGTGGTCTAATGGGTGCTGGTATTAGCCATGTGAGTGTTGCGAAAGCAAAAGTACCGGTTCGTATTAAAGATGTATCAAATGATGGTGTCTTGAACGCGCTTAACTACAACTATAAGTTGTTCGATAAGCAGCGCAAGCGTCGTATTCTGAGCCGTGCGGGTCTTGAAAGTAAGATGCTTCAGCTTTCTGGTGGTATCGACTTTACGAGCTTCAACCACACTGACGTAGTAATCGAAGCGGTGTTTGAAGATCTCGATCTTAAGCAGTCTATGGTTGCAGACATTGAACAAAATGCGAAGCCAGAGACTATCTTCGCGACGAATACTTCATCACTGCCAATCCATAGGATTGCAGAGAAGGCACAGCGCCCAGAAAACGTGGTAGGTCTTCACTACTTCAGCCCTGCAGAGAAAATGCCGCTGGTTGAGGTTATCCCTCATGAAACAACTTCAGAAGAGACTATCTCGACGGTAGTGGCATTAGCGAAAAAACAAGGCAAAACACCGATTGTTGTTAAAGACACGGCAGGTTTCTACGTAAACCGTATTCTTGCTCCATACATGAATGAAGCGGCACATCTGCTACTAGCGAATGAGCCGATTGAAAAATTGGATAGTGCACTGCTGGATTTTGGTTTTCCGGTTGGCCCGATTACCTTGCTAGATGAGGTAGGTGTGGATATCGGTGCTAAGATCATTCCGATTCTTGTCAATGAGTTAGGTGACCGTTTCCAAGGCCCTGATGTGTTCGACATTCTTTTGAATGACAACCGTAAAGGCCGTAAGAGCGGTAAAGGTTTCTACACTTACAAAGGCAAGAAGAAGGAAGTCGATAAGTCTGTTTACAAGCTACTTAAGCTGCAACCTGAGCCGAAGCTAAGTGATAACGACATCGCAATGCGTTGCGTGTTACCTATGCTGAATGAAGCGGTTCGTTGTCTGGATGAAGGCATTATCCGTAGCCCTCGTGATGGTGATATTGGTGCTATCTTCGGTATTGGTTTCCCTCCATTCCTAGGAGGTCCGTTCCGTTACATGGATCAAATCGGTATTAAGTCACTGGTAGAGGTGATGAACGACTTCGCTAAGAAGTATGGTGATCGTTTTGCACCATGTGATGGACTGCTGAAACGTGCTGGATTGGGTGATTCTTTTTATAAGTAACTCTCTAACTCACTGATTATGAGCCCGTATTAAGCGATTGATGCGGGCTTTGTGTTTTATAGGAGCATGTGAAAAGAAAGAGATTCCTGACTCAGTCGTTCCTCCTTATCGGGAATGACGAAAAGGGTGGAACTTTGCTTGGTAGTCTCTGCTTTTTCAGAATGACGGAGTCATTACAGTAGTCGTTGGTAGCACATAAGTTCCTTGGGGAGAATATCAACTCTGCTGTACCGTCATCTCCTTAAGCGACGAAGGAGCGTAATGATCTGCTCCAGCCAGACTGGACACTTCATTAAGCGACATTTTGATTTTCAAAGTTAACTGGGCTTAGATACCCAAGAGCACTGTGCCTTCTTGTCCGATTATAATCAACCTCTATGTATTCAAAGATTGTTTGGCGCATCTCGTCTCGCGTCATGATCGGCTCATACTGGATCGCTTCAACTTTCATTGAATGGAAGAAGCTCTCAACACAAGCATTGTCCCAGCCGTTTCCTTTCCTACTCATAC
>NZ_JAKEUQ010000015.1 GCF_022397955.1 Vibrio sp. Isolate32
GAGGTGTGGTGGGCACAAGTACAGGAGAGTGGAATTAAGCCATTGCAAGAGTTCGCACGAAAACTGAGTCCTTATCTTCACGGCATTATCGCATCGGCAAGTTATCCGCTTAACACATGCACATTGGAAGGGATAAACAACAAGATAAAACTAATCAAGCGAATGGGATATGGGTATCGAGATACAGACTACTTCTTCTTGAAGATAAAAGCGGCTTTCCCCGGAAAGCCGCGATGAACCTTTTTTTATGGATACAGTAATGACAATCAGGGCTAGTCAGTAAGCTGCTAGTTACGCAGAAGATATACTTAGAATACAGCTATAGATAGAACGGAACAGATGTACAAAAGAATTTAAGAATATTTGAGGAGGTATTGCAAGTGGAGAAGAGTATTACGGTAAAACTGAGGGGGGGAACAGATTTGAGAGAGAAAGTGACGCAAGTTGCTAATGCAACCTGCGCCGACTTAAAATCTTATAGAGCTACAACGTTTGCAGCTTGAAGACCTTTTTGGCCTTGCTCTACTTCGAAAGACACTTGTTGGCCTTCTTTAAGAGTCTTGAAACCTTCAGAAGCGATTGCACGGAAGTGTACGAATACGTCAGCGCCGCCGTTGTCTTGAGTTAGGAAACCGAAGCCTTTCTCTTCGTTAAACCATTTTACTACGCCGTTTACTTTGTTAGACATGATGTGTCCCTTATATAAAAATAAAAAATTAATCGCCAAAAAGTGCGATGCGCTGAAAGCTTGAATTATTTAATGTATCTATGAAGCTAAGGGAAACACTGAGAATAACAATGAAGCAATACTAAGGGTTTTACTTTACAACTGGATGTTTCATTTAATAACCCTGAAAACAGAGCGACGCCATTCTTGGTGATCTGAGCCTGCTTGTAAAGCGTTATTTGGATAATTTGATGTTTTTTTGTTCAACCGGCTTAGATTAAAAGCCCAACGATATCGTTGGGCTTCATTTATAAAACTTTAACCTTCAAAGTGTTACTCCTCTGGCTGCTTGGTTCTAAGGTCTACATACGGCCAATAATGATGTCCAACACGGATCAACAGTGTCGCAGCAGCTAAGATAAGTGCCGCTAAAGATAACCAAACGATCAATACCGCATCGAGTTCTTTCATGCCCAAAGTGATGTAACGAGCAATCGCCATCATCGCGATATAGATTGGGTATCGCACCGGGATCTTACCGTTCATCACAAACTGCTGAACCATAGCCAACACTTCGAGATAGATAAACATCAGCAGAATATCTGTCAATTGTACTCGACGCTCAGTGAAGACATGCATGAACTCCTCAAGCATCGCAAACAGTGTCGCGAGCGTGATCGCCACCAGCAGCACCGCTTCAAGAATATGGAAAACCTTTAAGAAAGGCTTACTAAAAGATTTAGGTAAGTGAGAAGGCATAGTCACTCTTCAAAAAATAATTAATCCAGCCTCTACAATAGCATGCTTCAATATAAGTCGCGTACTCTAGAGAGACGACAGATACAAAAATGGCCCCACATTCAATGCGGAGCCATCAGTTTGCCTTTTACTTAGCGACTTTTAGTGTAGTGGCTAATTAGCCTTAAAGCAGAATCAAGTAAGTCAGGAACACCACACACAGGCCATAGATTAACGGGTGAACTTCTTTACCCTTACCCGCGACAACCATAGTGAATGCGTAGCTGATAAAGCCCATCGCCATGCCATTTGCAGGTGAGAAGCTTAGTACCGTGAACATAATGGTGAAGAAGGCTGCGATGCGTGACTCTTTCTTGTCCCAGTTAATCTGACCAAGACGACCGACCATGTAGATGCCAACCACGACCATAGCCGGTGCAACCATTGCCGCTGAGAAGATAGAGAAGATTGGGTATAGGAAAAGTGAGATGAGGAATAAGCCAGCCACCATGACCGCAGCTAAACCTGTTTTTGCCCCTTGAGAAGAGGCAATACCCGACTCAGAGAAAGCAGTAATCGATGTGGTACCAAGAATCGAACCAATCACAGTACCGCCCGCATCAGCCACTAGCGCCGATTTTGCGTTCGGCACTTTACCGTCTTTGTCGATGATACCTGCATCGCGGCCAACACCCACAATCGTGCTCAAGCCATCGAAGAAGTCGACAATCAAGAAGATAAGCACGATGAACAATAGGTCGAACATTTTCTCAGGAGTGAACGCAGAGAAGTCGAAGATCGCACCGAAGCTACCAGCCATACTCGGCGGCATCGCCACTAGTTGCTCTGGGATTGGCGCATTTGATGTACCCATGAAGACGTCAGCAAGAATGGTCAACACGATAGCTGAAACGAACGAAATAAACGTCGCTAGCTTGATATCACGAACCATACAACCTAATGCAATAAAGATGCTCACATAAGCGATGATCACTTTTGGATCGGAAATGTCACCTAAGCCAACCAGTACAAATGGGTTAGAAACGATGATGCCAGCATTTTTAAGACCTAAGAAAGCGATGAACAACCCGAGCGATACGGTAATCGCCAACTTCAAATCTTCAGGAATCGACTCAATCATCGATTTACGAATATTGGTTAGCGAGAACGCAAGATACAGGATACCTGACAAGAAGATGCCGAATAGCGCTTCATTCCAAAGTACCGCGACTGAACCACTCAATAGCAGGCCTTTGAAAAAGCCATTCATGCTCATGCCCGGTGCAAGCATCACAGGGTAGTTGCCCCAAATGCCCATGATTAGGGTTGCAATAGCCGCAGACAGAGCCGTTGCAGTAAACACGGCACCTTTGTCCATGCCCGGAATATCACCCAAAATAGCTGGGTTAACCGCCAGAATGTAGCTCATTGCTAAGAAAGTAATGAAACCTGCATACAGCTCAGTGCCGATCGTGGTCTTTCTTTCCGTGATTTTAAACATTGAATCAAGCGAACCAGAGGTGTTCTGGGCCTTCAGGGTGGAATCGGTACTCACAACAAAACCTTTGCAATAAATTAAGAATTTGGTGATTCAAATGCTGTGAGAATAGAGAGGTCTCTACACTAAAAACTGTAGTCACCAAGGTAGGCTCGGTAGTAGAAACATTTGATCCATTTCATCAAACATATACAGCATTTAATCGTTTGCGCGGATTGTAAGGGTTGAGATTAAAACTTCAACAAATTTTGTCGAGATCACATAAAAAAGTGCAGTTGATGAGTGATTACATTTCTAGGACGATCTTTGAGAGGATCATTCGCTAATAAATAACGATCAAGCCAGTTGTTCTCAATCATCTAAATATGCTACTCTTCGCCTCCATTTTTCTGACCTAATTTTCACCAGTTACTACTATCAGTTTTACTCGCTATCTCTTTATAGACGTAACCAGCGGAACAACAATTAGAGTCAGTGCTATCTTTTATAGTGTCGGTTTATCGCCTTCACTCAATCCAACCAACAGTGGAAATATACAGATGGGCAAAGGTACTCTTTACATCGTATCTGCACCTAGTGGCGCAGGTAAGTCGAGCTTGATCTCAGCAATGCTAGAAACCAATCCAACCTACGCAATGAAGGTATCTGTTTCACACACCACTCGCGGTATGCGCCCTGGTGAAGAGAATGGTGTTCACTACCACTTTGTAGAAAAACACCACTTCGAAGACCTTATTGGTAAAGGTGAGTTCCTAGAGTACGCAGAAGTATTCGGCAACTACTACGGTACTTCACGCGTTTGGATTGAAGAAAACCTAAACCGCGGTATCGATGTATTCCTAGATATCGACTGGCAAGGTGCTCGTCAGATCCGTGAAAAAATGCCTCAAGCGAAGAGTGTTTTCATTCTTCCACCATCAAATGGTGAGCTAGAGCGTCGTTTGAATGTTCGCGGTCAAGATAGCGACGAAGTTATTGCGAAACGCATGAGCGAAGCAAAATCAGAGATTTCTCACTATGCAGAATACGATTATGTGATCGTGAATGATGACTTTGATGCAGCCCTAATGGACTTCAGAGCGATCATTCGTGCGGAGCGTTTAAAAGAAGATAAGCAAGCAGCAAAATACAGCGGCATGCTTACTGCTTTACTAGCGGAATAATCTATAACTGGATTTTCCATTGAGATAAGTATACGGTGATCTAGAAAGTCTCTAGTTAAACTTGTATACTTTCTCGTCATCAAAAATTTATTAGTTAATTACTATTTGGAGTCCTCATGGCACGCGTAACTGTTCAAGACGCTGTTGAAAAAGTTGGCAACCGTTTCGACCTAGTTCTTATTGCGGCTCGCCGCGCACGTCAAATGCAAACTGGCGGTAAAGATTCACTAGTGCCTGAAGAGAACGATAAACCAACGGTTATCGCTCTTCGCGAAATCGAAGAAGGTCTTATCACTAAAGACGTACTAGATGCTCGCGAGCGTCAAGAGCAACAAGAGCAAGAAGCGGCTGAACTTGCAGCAGTAAGCAGCATCGCTCACACTCGTTAAGAACGTTATTCGAACTAATTAACCTTCCGGGCCTTTAATTTGTATCTATTCGATAGCCTCAAAGACGTTGCCCAAGAATACCTAACAGAGTCTCAAATTGAGGCTCTGCGTCAATCTTATGTGGTAGCGAGAGACGCCCATGAAGGGCAAACCCGTTCAACGGGTGAACCATACATAATCCACCCTGTTGCTGTTTCAAGAATCCTAGCAGAAATGCGTCTGGATATCGAAACCCTACAAGCTGCTCTACTTCATGATGTGATTGAAGACTGTGATGTCACTAAAGAAGCTCTAGAGGAAAAATTTGGCAATACCGTTGCTGAATTAGTAGATGGTGTATCTAAGCTGGATAAGCTTAAATTTCGTGATCGAAAAGAAGCGCAAGCAGAGAACTTCCGTAAGATGGTTCTCGCCATGGTGCAAGACATCCGCGTTATCTTAATCAAATTAGCTGACCGTACTCACAACATGCGTACACTTGGGGCACTTCGTCCTGACAAAAAGCGCCGTATTGCTCGTGAAACCCTAGAAATCTATTCTCCACTGGCTCACCGTCTTGGTATTCATAACATCAAGACCGAACTAGAAGAGCTAGGCTTCGAAGCCCTCTACCCTAACCGTTATCGCGTACTGAAAAACGTAGTGAAAGCTGCGCGTGGTAACCGTAAGGAGATGATTCAACGTATCCATAGCGAAATTGAAGGCCGCCTTGAAGAAGTTGGCTTACCTGCTCGCGTACTTGGTCGTGAAAAGAACCTGTTCTCCATCTATAACAAGATGAAAACTAAAGAGCAGCGCTTCCACACCATTATGGACATCTACGCTTTTCGCGTGGTGGTTGATACCCCAGATACTTGTTATCGCGTACTTGGTCAGGCACACAGCCTGTATAAGCCTCGTCCTGGCCGCATGAAAGATTACATCGCGGTACCAAAGGCCAACGGCTACCAATCTCTGCATACATCAATGATAGGCCCTCACGGGGTGCCAGTTGAAGTTCAGATCCGTACTGAAGATATGGATCAAATGGCAGACAAAGGTGTCGCAGCGCACTGGTCTTACAAAGGCAATGGCTCACGCAGCAGTAATGGCACAACCGCACAGGTTAAAGCACAACGTTGGATGCAGAGCTTACTTGAGCTACAACAAAGCGCGGGTAACTCATTCGAATTCATTGAAAACGTTAAGTCTGATCTGTTCCCAGATGAGATCTTCGTGTTCACGCCGAAGGGTCGCATTGTCGAACTTCCTGCTGGCGCAACAGCGGTCGATTTTGCTTACGCGGTGCATACCGATGTCGGCAACATGTGTGTCGGGGCTCGTGTAGACATGAACCCTTACCCACTCAGCAAATCGCTGAAGAACGGTCAAACTATTGAGATCATCAGTGCTCCGGGCGCACGTCCGAATGCAGCATGGCTCAACTACGTGGTGACATCACGTGCGCGTACTAAGATCCGTCAGGTTCTGAAAACCATGCGCCGTGAAGAGTCGATTACCTTAGGTCGTCGTCTACTGAACCATGCGCTTGGCGAACACTCTATCGTTGATATCGGCCAAGAGAACGTTGAACATGTATTGTCTGATCTTCGTCTCGACAGCATTGAAGACTTGCTAGCATCCATTGGCCTTGGTGAGCTGATGAGCATCGTTATTGCTCGTCGCCTACAGGGTGATGCTGACGAACTGACGGAAGTGAAAAACAACAGCGATGCGCCTAGAAAGAAACTTCCAATCCGTGGTGCTGAAGGTCTACTA
Organism: Vibrio sp. Isolate32; assembly: GCF_022397955.1. Lineage (GTDB taxonomy): Bacteria > Pseudomonadota > Gammaproteobacteria > Enterobacterales > Vibrionaceae > Vibrio. The sequence goes on from NZ_JAKEUQ010000015.1 coordinate 6,214, forward strand.
CTGACGTTCGCCAACTGTTGCCACCCGATTCCAGACGATCACATCATTGCCCATGTATCTCCAGGTCGTGGTCTTGTGGTTCACCGTGAAACGTGTCCAAACGTTCGTGGCTACCAAAAAGAACCAGATAAATACATGGCAGTGGAATGGTCTGACGATTACGACCAAGAGTTCACAGCTGAACTACAGGTTGATCTGCAGAACCACCAAGGTGCACTGGCTGAGTTAACTAACGTTATCTCGAAAACAGGTTCGAACATTCACGGTATTTCAACAGAGGAACGTGATGGACGCTTGTACACAGTGACAATCTTGCTGACTACCAAAGATCGTGTTCACCTTGCAAGCATTATGAAGAAGCTACGTGTGATGCCGCACGCACTCAAAGTAAGACGCCGTAAGAACTAATCAAAGTAAAGATGAGGGATTCGAGACGGCGAGATGCGAAGAGCAAAAGACTTCGTGACTCACCATCTTGGCTCCACATCTGTTTTTAATCTTTTCGTATCCCGCTCACTCGCATCTCTCACCTGCTCTTAATCTCTTCGCATCTCGTTTACCCGCATCCCGTATCTGCTTCGAAGCTTTATCCTGTACAAAAATCCAGTAAAATGCTTGAATAGATTATCTCTCTTACGTTTATGAGCCTTGTTATGTCACAGCTTTTGTCTGCTATCCCTCTCAACTCTTTATCTGGAGTCGGCGCTAAAGTCACAGAGAAACTGGAAAAGGTTGGGCTTACCAACGTACAAGACCTGCTATTTCACCTCCCTCTACGCTATGAAGATAGAACTCGCATCTATCCGATCGTAAAGCTGCACGCCGGGCTTTGGGCTGCGGTGCAAGGCAAGGTGATGCACGTCGATACCATTTTCGGTAAACGTAAGATGCTCGCAGTAAAGATAAGCGATGGTAACGGCACCATTACCCTACGCTTTTTCAACTTCACCGCCGGAATGAAGAATCACTTTGCCGAGGGCAAACAAGTACACGCCTACGGTGAAATCAAACGCGGTAATATGGGGCTGGAGATCGTCCACCCTGACTACAAGTTCTTTGCCCCAAGGCAGCAGCCAGATGTTGAAGCTAACCTGACCCCGGTGTACCCAACCACTGAAGGGCTAAGACAAGTCACACTGCGCAACCTCACTGACCAAGCGCTCGATCTTATCGACAAAGCAGCCGTCAATGAGCTGCTACCGTCTGGCCTATACGACCACCAAATTACTCTAACACAAGCACTGCATACTATTCACAGACCACCTCCAGGTATCGACCTAGAAGTGTTTGATGAAGGGAAACACCCCGCTCAACTACGCCTAATTATGGAAGAATTACTGGCTCAAAACCTGTCGATGCTGTCGGTCCGTAGTAAAGGACAGCAAGATAAAGCGATGCCGCTTCCTCCAGTGAATACCCTCAAAGACAAACTACTGGCTCAGCTTCCATTCTCGCCAACTAATGCTCAAGCCCGAGTGACCAAAGAGATCGAAGCCGACTTGGAAAAGCCGCACCCTATGATGCGTTTAGTGCAAGGGGATGTTGGCTCAGGTAAAACCTTAGTCGCAGCTTTGGCAGCAGTTCGCGCGCTGGAACATGGTCAGCAAGTAGCCCTGATGGCACCTACTGAACTGTTAGCCGAGCAGCACGCAATCAACTTTGCCAACTGGTTTGAAGCAATGGGCATTCAAGTCGGTTGGCTGGCAGGTAAACTCAAAGGCAAAGCTCGTGAAACCGAACTGGCACGCATTGCCAGTGGTGAAGCGCAGATGGTGGTCGGTACTCATGCCCTATTCCAAGAACACGTCGAGTTCAAAAACCTTGGCTTAGTGATCATTGATGAGCAACACCGATTCGGTGTCCATCAGCGATTAGAGCTGCGTGAGAAAGGCGCTAAACAAGGCTATTACCCTCACCAGTTGGTGATGACCGCAACCCCAATTCCACGAACTCTCGCAATGACGGCCTATGCCGATCTCGAAACCTCGATTATCGACGAACTGCCACCGGGGCGAACGCCCATTCAAACCGTGGCGATTCCAGATAGCAAGCGTGATGACATTGTTGAGCGAGTGCGTAATGCGTGTCTTAACGAGGGTAAGCAAGCCTATTGGGTGTGTACGCTAATTGATGAATCAGAAGTATTGGAAGCTCAAGCTGCTGCTGATACTGCAGAAGAACTGCAACGAAAACTGCCAGACGTGAAAATTGGTTTGGTGCACGGCCGAATGAAGCCAGCAGAGAAACAAGCGGTAATGCAGGAGTTCAAAGAAAACAGGCTGCATTTATTGGTTGCAACAACCGTGATTGAAGTGGGTGTGGATGTACCGAATTCAAGCTTAATGATCATCGAAAACCCTGAGCGTCTTGGCCTAGCACAACTGCACCAACTAAGAGGCCGTGTCGGCCGTGGTTCAGTCGCAAGTCACTGTGTTTTGCTGTATCACTCGCCACTTTCTAAAACTGCTCAGAAGCGCTTAGGAGTTCTACGTGAAAGTAACGATGGCTTTGTGATTGCTCAGCGAGACTTAGAGATCCGCGGCCCAGGTGAACTGCTTGGCACTAAGCAGACAGGTTTGGCTGACTTCAAGATTGCCGACTTAGTGCGAGACCAACGTTTAATTCCTGAAGTGCAGCGTATCGCACGCCATATTCATGATAGCTACCCAGATAACGCTAAGGCGATCATCAACCGCTGGCTGGGGGAGCGAGATGTTTACTCTAAGGCTTAGTTAGCCATTATATTCCAGCCTAAAACGTAGAAAGGCCTCCACAAGGAAGCCTTTTTAGTGCGTATAACCCAAGCCTAAGGCTTCACAGGGAAACTGATCTGCGCTTTTAAGCCACCTTCACTGCGGTTATTGACCACTACAGCACCTTGATGCTGGCTAACAATACGTTTCACAATTGCCAAGCCCAAGCCCGTACCTTCACTACCACGAGCCGTATCTCCGCGCGTGAAGGGTTCAAATAGCTTACCGATCTGGTCTTGCGGAATACCCGGACCATTATCTTCAACAGTTACCCATGCAAGCTTGTTATCGGCGGTCATGCCTGTCGATACTTTCACCCAACCGTTGCCATAACGTAGGGCATTGACCACCAAGTTACTCACCGCACGTTTCATCGCGATCGGATTGCCCAACGCAGGTTTCATGGTTTCTGGAATATCGGTTTCAATCTGGACCTCATAGCCACCTTCAGAACTAGAGACTTCTCGCGCAATATCATCGACAAACACCGCTTGGAATGAGTCTCGGTCAACAGGCTTTAGGTAATCCATGAACTGACTGATGATCTCGTTACACTCTTCGGTATCACTGATGATGCCTTCCGCTAAGTAGCTGTCTTCTGGCGACATCATCTCGGTTGCTAAGCGAATACGCGTTAGCGGTGTACGCAAATCATGACTGATACCCGCCATCAACAAAGCACGGTCTTCTTCGAGCTCTTGGATTCCTTTCGACATCTGGTTGAAGGCTCGTGTTACTGAGCGAATCTCTTGCGCACCTTGTACTGGCAATGGCGGTGGAATATCACCTCGTCCAACACCTTGCGCGGCTTTCTCAAGTGCTATCAACGGACGGTTTTGCAATCGGATAAACAACCAACCACCTGCGACAATCAACAACGCCATGATCAAGCTATTACGAAATAGAGGCGCAAAGTCTTCTTCTTGCAGTTCAGACAGAGGAATACGAATCAAGGAATTAGGCAGCTGCGCAATGTCCATCCACAACACATAGCTCTCTTTACCTAGAATCAACCGTACTTCGGTTTCAGAGCCCAGCTCTTTGGTCATCTCCTCACTCATCAGGTCAATCGCAACCGCATGGTAATACTCAGCCGCTGCTTCGCTATTTTTCGCATGAACGGTTACCCCTAACTGATCAAGTACACGCTGACGCAGTGGCGCATCAATTTCGATATCCATGTCAGTACCTTGGTCCAACACAAGGTTTAACTCATGAGCCAAGATCTTATTAAACTGCTGTAAACTCGGCATTAATGCGTAGTTGAACACGGCGTAATAAGAAAAGATTTGGCTAGCAACCAACAGGGTTAAAAACAGCACTATCGACTGAGTAAAGGAGCTACGTATGCGCATAGAAGACCTAAAATGGAGGTTAGGGAAACAGAGACATAATAGAAACTATAACTCTAATCCCTTGTGCTGAATACAAAACGGGCCATCATATATCAATGAGATGGCCCGTAAATAGAGAATTCTGAATCACAGAATCAATAAAGCTGCTGTAGAGCTTATTAAACTGACTTACACAGCCTTACCATCAGGAACGAAGACATAACCTAAGCCCCACACCGTTTGGATGTAGCGAGGTTTGCTTGGATCTTCTTCCACTAGACGACGCAGACGTGAAATCTGAACATCGATAGAACGTTCCATTGCTGAGTACTCACGGCCACGAGCCATGTTCATCAGCTTATCGCGAGACATAGGCTCACGCGCGTTAGTTACCAGTGACTTCAATACAGCGAACTCACCCGAGGTCAAAGGCATTGGCTCTTCGCCACGGAACATTTCACGTGTACCTAGGTTCAAGCGAAACTCACCAAACTCAACCACAGATTCCTCTGTACTTGGTGCGCCTGGCGCTTCAATTACTTGGCGACGTAATACTGCTTTGATACGAGCAAGCAGTTCACGTGGATTGAATGGTTTTGGTAGGTAGTCATCAGCACCGACTTCCAAACCAACAATACGGTCGACCTCATCACCCTTTGCGGTCAGCATTAGAATAGGCAGCGAGCTGTTTGCATTTCTTAGACGACGACAGATCGATAGACCATCTTCGCCCGGCAACATTAGATCCAATACCATTAAGTGAAAGTTTTCACGGGTTAACAGGCGGTCCATCTGCTCACTGTTTGCCACGCTACGCACTTGAAAGCCTTGCTCTGACAGATAGCGCTCTAACAAAGCACGTAAACGAGCATCGTCATCGACCACTAAAATTTTGTAGTTTTCTTGCATGTAATGGTTCCACCTATTAAAGCTTAAACCTAAAGTTAAGCATTCTTGGTAAATTGTATATTGGTATAAGACATTAAAAAGGTAACATTATTGGAGAAAAAGTCGCCTAAATAATTGTTAACGTATGTTGCCTTTCTATATATTCTATCTTAGATCATCATTTCATTAAGTAAGATTCATGAAAACCAAACTTATCACCCGAGAAGGTTATGACAAACTCAAAGCCGAACATGACCACTTGTGGCACGAGAAACGCCCTGAAATTACTAAGATAGTCACTTGGGCTGCAAGCCTTGGAGATCGCTCAGAAAACGCAGATTACACCTTCAATAAGCGTCTACTTCGTCAGATCGATCGCCGAGTACGTTTCTTAAGAAAGTTCCTACCTGATGTCACGATCGTTGATTACTCGCCACAACAAGAAGGTAAGGTATTTTTCGGGGCTTGGGTCGAAATTGAGAATGATGACGGAGAAATTAAGAAGTTTCGAATTGTCGGTCCAGAAGAGATCTACGGCGATGCAAAAGGTTATATCTCAATCGACTCGCCAATGGCTAGAGCTCTACTTAAGAAAGAAGTGGATGATGAATTTACGGTAAAAACACCGGAAGGCGACAAAGAGTGGTTCATTAACTCGATTCACTATTAATAAACCGAATAAGCGTGACCTATCGATTTGTTATTAGCGTGGCTTTCGGCGTGTGTCGCTAGGCGAATGTTGAAAGCTGCGTTTGTAGGCACGAGAAAAACTCGATAGCTGAGAAAAGCCAACCTCGGCCGCGAGTTCAGTCATTGGCATGTTGCTGTTGCGAAGTAAAAGCTGTGCTTTTTGCATGCGTCGCTGCATGACATATTTTTGCGGGGTCACCCCAAACTGTTTTTGGCATAAACAGTAAAAGTGGCTCTCACTCAAATGCATTGCATGAGCAAGCTGAGCATTCGTTAACCCAGTCGCGATGTGTTGGTCGATGTAAGCATTTAAGTAACTCGTTTCTAAACGGCGGTGAGGTGAAGGCGTGGTAGATGATGCCGACATTTGGCCTAATTGCGTTAAAAACAACGACACTAACTGGCAGTTTATCTGTGGTGACATCGTATCTTGCCGAACTTTCTGAGCGGCAAAGTCCAATAATATCTGGCTTTCGGCCCCTAAATCTAAAAAGTAAGGCTGTTGAAATATCGATTCCTGTAATGACAAATTACACGCTTGCTCTAGAGCTTGGATGTAAGGGTCGGCAGGTGCTAAGTCAATGACCAATAACTCACTGTCTTCACTTAGGCCATTATAAAAATGCGGTGCATTATTGGGGATGACCGCCACCGTACCGTGACCTACTTGCCCACTTTCACGTTCAAACTCACACGCCATGGTACCTCGCCAACCTAGCAGTACTTGAGCATAGCTGTGTAGGTGCTGACCCTGGCGTCTAGCAATAACATTTCGTCTGATCTGAGTTTGATTCACCGTGTCTTTCCTACGTTTATCTGCGTGCTTAGCTTTCCCACTGTAGTGCTTCCTCCCCCAAAATCTTTCACTTTCGGAGTCTGAGTTAAATACCACAGAGTCTCAGGCAAATGTTCATCTCTTTTAACAGATAACATAACAATATATTAACAGGGAAGGAAGAATGACATGCAACTTAACCAACAACAGGTTCACAACGCACTACCGTGGCTACCTTTAGTCGACGCGCTAAAGGATATTTTCACTCGCGATGTAACGGCACCGATTCGTCATCACCACACCATGAATGTACCACAAGATCCTAGCGCGACTTTGCTATTAATGCCGGCATGGATTGAAGGTGAGTATTTGGGAGTGAAACAGGTCAATGTATTTCCGGGCAACTCTGCTCGTAATCAACCAGGGCTCAGCAGCCATTATCTACTTAGCTGTGGTAAAACTGGAAAAATGTTAGCTCAGATTGATGGGAACGAACTAACGGCACGCAGAACCGCGGCCGCTTCAGCATTAGCTTCTCATTATCTATCACGTGAAACGGCGAGCAAAATGCTGATGGTTGGAGCTGGAAGAGTGGCACGACGTTTAGTCCCAGCCCATATGAGTGTACGCCCAATTAAGACCGTTCATGTGTGGGATATTAATCAGTCCGCTGCTGAGCAATTAGCAACAGAATTACGCGATGAAGGAGTGGACGCTGTTGCCTGCCCAAATGATCAACTGGAAGCGATAGCAAGAGACGCTGATCTGATTAGTTGTGCAACGCTTTCAACGGCCCCAATCATTAAAGGTGAGTGGCTTAAACCCGGTGCGCATTTAGACTTAGTAGGAAGCTTTACCCCTACGATGCGTGAAACCAACAATGAAGCGCTAAAACGAGCCAATGTTTTTGTGGATGTGAAAGCAGCTGCACTGGTTGAGACGGGCGAGTTGATCATGCCTATCCGTGATGGCGCGATTACCGAAGAGAGTATCTTAGCCGATTTCTCAACCTTGTGCAGTGGTCAACATGCGGGGCGTGCAGGCCTTGACGATCCTGAAGCCGCAATCACTCTTTTCAAATCGGTCGGTGATTCTCGTGAAGATCTGGCTGGCGCGATTCTGGCTTACCAGTCAGTACAGAGCATTTAAATGGTAATAAGGCCGACGTGTACTTGGCCTTTTATTTTGCTGTCGCCTGTTTATCCACTAGCAGGATTTCCATACGCGGCGCACCTTGCTTGGTGTGGTTCTCGTGACTTTATTTGGAAAAATACCTATGACTAAAAAGAATTCAGATTATACGACGCCACCACCATTAGGCTTGGCGATCGTACCGATTATTCTCACCATTGCGCTGTTAGCGACACAAATTTTTTATTATGACGACTTCACCCCCCATATTGCGCTGGCCATTGGCTTCGCTATTACCGCGCTGGTTGGTTGGTATCAAGGGCTTCGGTGGCAGGACATAGAGTCCGGTGCATTTCGTGTTTTACACGTGGCGATGCCTTCAATAGCAACCCTTATTGTTGTGGGTATGCTAGTCAGCACTTGGATTGCCAGTGGTACGGTACCGACGCTGATCTATTACGGTTTAGTGTTAATCGAACCCGAATGGTTTCTGGCTGCCACAATGTTATTGTGCTCTGTCGTTTCCCTTTCTATTGGTTCGAGTTGGACCACTGTCGGTACGGTGGGCCTTGCCTTAGTCGGTATTGGTTTTGCTTTTGGTATCCCAGCCTACTGGACGGCGGGAGCCGTTGTATCTGGTGCTTTTTTTGGCGATAAAATCTCACCATTATCTGATACGACCAACCTTGCCGCCGCTGTGACTGAAACTAATGTGTTCGCTCATATTCGCAACATGATGCCGACCACCATTCCAGCCATGCTAATCGCTTTAACGCTGTACTCCATTCTTGGTGGTGTGGTGATGAGCGATACGACATCAGGCGCTCAGCAGCTACAAGAAATCACCGCTATTCAATCGGGTTTGGAGAGTCATTTCTCTCTTGGTTTTCTTCCTTTGCTGCCACTTTTGGTGGTGATGGTGCTCGCTTTTTACAAAATAGCGCCGATCCCAGCCCTGTTTACAGGCTTTGTTTTCGGTGCCGGTGTGGCGGTGCATAATTATGATTACAACCTGAATGACATTCTGACATTTGCCCACAGTGGATACAAAATAGAGACAGGATCTGCAGCGCTGGATAATTTGCTGAATCGTGGTGGCGTCACATCCATGACCTGGGTGATTACCTTAATGATGTTTGCGTTGGCATTTGGTGGCGCGCTGGAGCGTACCGGATGTTTGGAGTCTGTCGTCAATGCAATAATGAAGTCCACTCGAGGTTTCAGAGGGTTACAAACCAATGCCATCCTCACTTCGGTAGCGACCAACGCCGTATCGGGTGATGTGTACCTCTCTATCGCGTTACCTGGCCGTATGTTTGGACCGCAATACGACAAACTCGGTTATAGCAGACTAAATCTATCCAGAGCGATTGAAGAAGGAGGCACATTAGTCTCGCCCTTGATCCCTTGGAATGCGGGTGGCGCATTTGTGATGGGAACATTAGGGCTGGTTGTCACTCCCGGTGATTACAGTGCCTTGCTATACGCACCATTGGCATTTGCTTGTTGGTTGTCACCCACTATCGGCATTATTTACGCTCAAACAGGGTGGTTCTCAAAGCGCACCGAGAAAAACGAAGCTACCAATAATGAGGTGGTTTCAGCCACCAGTGGCAGCCCCCACTGATCCATATAACACACGATTCTTTCGCTAAGCCAGTAGGTAAAACATGACACAATCCGCTATACACACACCGAATGAAGTTCAGTCCACTGTTGCAGTAATTGGTGCTGGAGTCGTTGGCCTTTGTACAGCCCTAGAAGCGCAGCGCCATGGCTATCACGTTACACTGTTTGATAAGGGACTGCCGGGTAAAGGGGCTTCGTTTGGCAATGCGGGTTACTTAGCCACAGAATTGATGGATCCTTTGGCAACGAAAAAGACATTGTCTTCTGCGCCAAAAATGTGGATAGACCCAAAAGGTCCGCTGGCACTACCGTGGCAGTATCTACCCAAGGCGATCCCTTGGTTAGCACGCTTTGTTCGGTCAGCCTCTTCTTCAAAAGTTGAGGCAAGCCGAAAAGCGCTCTATCAACTCAATCAAGCAGCCGTTCCCGCTTGGCAACGCTGCTTAGCCGATATTGGAGCCCAAGAACATCTCGTACCGTCAGGCTATTTATTGGTATGGGAATCAGCAAGCAAATTAGAAGAGGCAAAAGCGCATGCTGCTTACCTTGCACAGTGGGAAGTAGAAAGTGTCTTATTGCAAGGAGCACAACTGAGGGAAAAAGAACCGGGGCTGGCTGAGACGGTCAGTCATGCTCTGTTTTTTCCCAATGCTTGCCGAGTTAAAGACCCTTACCTCCTATCAAAACATTTATTTGCGGTTTTTCAGGCCCGCGGGGGATACTTTGAACAAGCTGAAGTAGACAAAATTCACCCACAAGGTAATTCCGTGAGAGTGGTCACCACAGATTTGCATGTGTTTGAGCATGCGATACTTTGTACGGGAGCGTGGGGGAAACCATTACTTCAACAAGTGGGCATTTCCGTTCCACTCGAAGCTGAGCGTGGGTATCACTTGACGATAGATACAACGGACTTGGATACAACGGATTTGAAATCTAAGCCACTCAAACATCCGATTGGCTCAGCAGAGCGTAAATTTGTTATGAGCCCATTGGCGTCTGGTTTAAGGGTCGTGGGGATAACAGAAATAGGAGGCTTGCGTTTACCAGCGTTTACTCACAGGTTTCATGTGCTACGTCATCACAGCAGGCAACTGCTGCCGTTATTGAACAATTCGGCGTTGCCAGTGAGTGAATGGATGGGACACAGGCCCACGATTGCCGATTCACTGCCGGTGATAGATCGACACCCACATCATCCACAATTATTGTTTGCTTTTGGCCATCAGCACTTAGGATTGACTCAAGCCGCTATTAGCGCGGAGTTGGTGATCAGCTTGTTGCGTAAAACAGAGCCTGAGTTTGATGTTGCTCCTTATAGGGTGGATAGGTTTTAAGCCTTACCGATTGCCGCTAGCCACCCATTGAAACCCAATCTTTAACAGGCCGAGAGAGGCGGATTTTTTCCGCTTCACATATCGCTTCATGCTTACACATCATTGACATATCACCGCTTGCTTGCGCTACTTTACTCCGTAGAATAGGGCCATCAACATCAAACTAGAGATTCATCGGATGAGCCAAGCTATCTGTCGACTGATCGCTGAAGAACTGAATGTTCGTTCTGAGCAAGTCACCGCCGCAGTAAACCTAATTGACGACGGTAACACCGTTCCCTTTATTGCCCGTTACCGTAAAGAAGTGACGGGAGGCTTAGACGATACCCAACTACGTAACCTTGATAGTCGCCTTTCTTACCTTCGTGAACTTGATGATCGTCGCCAAACGATTCTTAAGTCGATTCAAGACCAAGGTAAACTCACGCCAGAGTTAGAGCGTGATATCACTCAAGCCGACAGCAAGACGCGCCTAGAAGATCTGTATCTACCGTACAAACCAAAGCGTCGCACTAAAGGTCAGATCGCGATTGAAGCAGGCTTAGAGCCACTCGCCGATACGTTATGGAATGAACCACAGCACGATCCGGAAACCGAAGCGGCTAACTTCATCAGCAGCGATAAAGGTATTGCCGATACCAAAGCGGCACTCGATGGCGCACGTGCGATCATCATGGAGCGCATTGCTGAAGACGCTAACCTGCTTGAGAAAATTCGCCAACACCTCACACGCAACTCGGAGCTAGTGGCGCGCGTTGTGGCAGGCAAAGAGCAAGAAGGCGAGAAGTTCAAAGACTACTTCGAACACAACGAAAAGCTCAGCAAAGTGCCATCTCACCGTGCGCTTGCCATGTTACGTGGCCGCAATGAAGGCTTCCTAACGCTGGCAATGAATGCAGACCCAGAGCAAGAAGAAGGTGTTCGTGGTTCATACTGCGAAAACATTATCTCTGATCACTACGGCATTACCCTAAGCAGTGCACCTGCGGATGCTTGGCGTAAGCAAGTGATCAGCTGGGCATGGCGCATCAAGGTGTCTATGCACATGGAAACCGAATTGATGGGCGCGATGAAAGAGCGTGCAGAGGTCGAAGCGATTGAAGTATTCGCGACCAACCTTAAAGACCTGTTAATGGCTGCGCCTGCTGGCCCTCGCGCGACGTTAGGTCTAGATCCGGGCTTACGTACCGGTTCGAAAATCGCGGTTGTCGATTCAACAGGTAAGGTCCTCGCGACAGAAACTATTTATCCTCACCCACCACAAAAGCAATACGACAAATCAGCTCACGTTGTTGAGCAGATGGTTCGTCAGTTTAACGTTGACCTAATTGCGATTGGTAACGGCACCGCTTCACGCGAAACCGACAGCTTTGTGGCTGATGTGATTAAACGTGGCAACCTAAAAGCACAAAAGATCATTGTGAGCGAAGCCGGTGCATCGGTGTACTCCGCGTCTGAATTGGCAGCGAAAGAGTTCCCGAATATGGACGTATCGCTGCGCGGTGCGGTGTCTATCGCGCGTCGTCTGCAAGATCCTCTGGCGGAGCTTGTGAAGATTGACCCTAAATCGATCGGTGTGGGCCAATACCAACACGATGTGAGCCAAACCATGCTTGCTAAGCGCCTGGATGCGATTGTCGAAGACTGTGTTAACGCCGTGGGTGTTGATGTGAACACGGCTTCTGCTGCATTACTGACTCGTGTCGCTGGCCTTTCTAGTGCTATCGCTCAGAACATCGTCGACTACCGTGATGAAAATGGTCGCTTCGAAGCACGTACTACGCTTAAGAAAGTCGCTCGCTTGGGGCCAAAAGCCTTTGAACAGTGTGCTGGCTTCCTGCGTATCATGGACGGCAAGAATCCGCTAGATGCATCATCGGTGCATCCAGAAGCTTACCCAGTGGTGAAGAACATCGCTGAGAAAAACCACAAAGACATCAAGTCTCTGGTAGGTAACACAGACTTCCTACGTGGCTTGCATGCGATTGATTACACCAATGAAAACTTTGGTGTGCCGACGGTGACTGACATCATCAAAGAGCTGGATAAGCCCGGTCGAGACCCTCGCCCTGAGTTTAAGACAGCAACCTTCGCTGATGGCGTAAACAGCGTTTCAGACCTTGAGCCAGGCATGATTCTAGAAGGTGTGGTGTCAAACGTGGCTAACTTCGGTGCTTTCGTCGATATTGGCGTTCACCAAGATGGTTTAGTACACATTTCAGCGCTGACCGATCGCTTTGTCTCTGATCCACGTGAAGTGGTTAAAGCGGGTGACATCGTGAAAGTGAAAGTGATGGAAGTGGATGTTCAGCGTAAGCGCATTGCACTCAGCATGCGTATGAAAGATGAACCTGGACAAGATAACCGCGCGCAACGCTCAAGTGCGCCTCGCACGCAAAATCGCCCGAATCACAATTCACAAGGTGGACAACGCCGTCGCGAGGAACCGCAACAAAACGCTGCGATGGGCGGTGCTTTCGCTGCTGCCTTTGCGAAAGCGAAGAAATAAGGTGCGCTAAAGCGAATAATCGGCGACTAACGAGTCAGTTTTCATCTTCAACAAAACTGACGAGCTAAAACAGAAAACCTGCACCCCTAAGGGTATGCAGGTTTTTTATTATGTGTTCAAAAAAGACATCGAAGCTTAACTGTATTTTGCGTGTTCTAATCACAACACGATCGTTTTACAAAACAATTAGCATTTCTGATGGAGCATGAGGCGCAACAGCATGACCATAATGATATTTTATGACCTTACGTCGTTTCTCCATCTGTCCCTCCTGAATCGCCGCATCTAAAACATGCTTTGGCAGGCGAAAACGCATGGTATAGCCCTTTCCTTGGTCAGCACTGTAAGTTTTCAGTGCCAACAAGCTGAACAGCCTATCAAAAGGATCTTGTGGCTCTTCTTGGCTAATCGAATTGGCTTCTGACTCGTTCTCCATTTCATAACCTGGATGGTCTGAAGGATCCCAAGCCGATTGCTGCCTTCGCTTATCGTCCGACTTTACCTTTCGCTCTGCATTGGTTTTCGCCAACGCTACTGCGGGAGCAACAGGCTCTCGAACTCTATTATCACGCGCAACTTGCTCTGTTTGCACATTAACGGACGGGGCGATAAGTGGCACACTTACTGCAGTTGCAGGTGACACAATCATCGCGAACTCTCCTCAAGAATCGCCCATTGCTGCTGCCATAACACTCTTGTACTGAGTTAGCACAACAGGTATGGCCCAAATTACTGCACTCTGCTCAGGTGAGAGAGATGTCTGAGTATCATGCAGTGCATTGGTTAGATTATATATCGACCAAGATGGTGATAAATTTAGCAATTATTTTTGTGCGAAACTGACTAGCTCACTGCAGAAGGCATCCGCTTCCGTCATAAACGGTGCATGCGAGGATTGAGTAAAGATGTACTGCTCGGTATGAGGCAGTGCATTGCCCAAGTCTTTTGCAACCTTGATTGGCACAAGCCCATCTAATCGACCGTATAAACGCAGCATAGGCACAGAGATCTGCGGTAATTGTTCGCGCAGGTCGACATCCGACAGCATCTTTAACCCTGCCAATAATGAGACCGGGTTCGGTAATGGGCGAGACAACACCGCTTGCTTAAGCTGCTTTACGTCTTGCCTTGCAGACGGGCTGCCCATGGCTTGTAGTGCCATAAACCGTTCGATGGTGGTTTGGAAATCTTCAACCAGTTGCTCGGTAAATGCGCTTAATACGTTTGGCTGAATACCTCGCCATAACACTGGCTCTTTGGCAGCAGCAAATTTAGGAGAACTGGCGACAGTCACCAGTTTGCTCACGTAATCTGGGTGATGGAGCGCCATGTGTGTGGCGACTAAGCCTCCAAGTGACCACCCCACCCAAATCGCTTGCTTAGGTGCTTCGGTCAGCAGTTGCTGAGCAATCGCTTCAAGATCTTGAGCGTGGCAGTGCGCGCTATGTCCATATCCTGGTAAATCGACAACATGCACTCGGAAATCAGCCTCTAAAGCATTAACGGTTTGTTGCCACACCGCACCGTTCATTCCCCAGCCGTGAACCAGTACTAAATCAGGCCCTTGCCCAGAAACATGCCAATATAACGCCTCACTCATTCTCAATATTCCCTACTTTTTCCATCAGCGATAATCCGTGCTTTTCAGTATGGTGAGCAAAAGGAACACCATAACCCAAAAGCATCGCGAGCTATGTTATCCGATTGGCTACAAAAACACACACCACGTCTGGTCACACCTCAATGCCACCTGTGCAAACTCGATAAACTCTCCGAAGACGCACACCCTCGATGGTGCAATTCTTGTCTCAAGCTCTTTGAGCCTTTACCACGCTGTCAAAGATGTGGCTTAAAAACACTGACCACTGTCGATCAATGTGGTGAGTGCTTATCAAAACCACCACCTTGGCACCACCTCTACTGTGTCGGCGACTACACCTTCCCTACGGCAGGTTATATTCAACAAATGAAGTACGCTGATAAGTTTTGGTTTGCACGCGATCTGTCAAAGCTATTGGCATCTCGTATCAAACATCCAGCTCCGCTGATCACCAGCGTACCGCTGCATTGGCGCCGATACGCCCATCGAGGTTTTAATCAAAGTCAACTACTAGCCAATTACGCGGCTCAAGAGCTTGGCGTAAAAAATGAGGTGCTGTTTCGTCGAGTTCACTCAACTGCATCTCAACAAGGGCTTAATAAATCCGCAAGATTACACAATCTAAAGAACGCTTTTGCGTTGAGAAAACATAACTTTCAAGGAGCGGTCCCCTCTCACGTCGCGATTATTGATGATGTTGTAACCACAGGCAGTACTGTGTATCAATTATGCCTATTATTACTTGAAGTAGGGGTGAAAAGGATCGATATTTACTGCATCTGCCGAACTCCTGAGCCCTATGGATAAAAGCTGTGGATCGCTACTTGTACAGCAATCCAACAAAAAAGGGCTGAATTACAAATCTGACAGGAGTAGAATGGCGCTAATAGCCTACAAATTTACTCAGGTATTCGTCGTGTCAAATATTACTATTACAGAAACAGCTCAAACTCATTTTGCCAATCTGCTGTCACAGCAGCCTGAAGGTACAAACATTCGTGTGTTCGTGGTAAACCCAGGTACACAAAACGCTGAGTGTGGTGTTTCTTACTGCCCAACAGATGCTATTGAAGCGTCTGACACAGAGCTTAAATTCGAAGCATTCTCTGCATACGTAGATGAGCTAAGCCTACCGTTCTTAGATGAAGCTGAAATTGACTTCGTTACTGACAAAATGGGATCTCAACTAACGCTCAAAGCACCAAACGCTAAGATGCGCAAGGTATCAGACGATGCGCCACTACTAGAACGTGTTGAATACGCAATCCAAACTCAAGTGAACCCACAACTTGCGGGTCACGGTGGTCACGTTAGCTTGGTAGAAATCACTGAAGATGGCGCTGCTATCGTTGCATTCGGTGGCGGCTGTAACGGTTGTTCTATGGTTGATGTGACGCTAAAAGAAGGCATCGAAAAAGAACTTCTTCAGCAATTCGAAGGTGAACTGACTGCTGTTCGTGATGCAACTGAGCACGATCGTGGTGAGCACTCTTACTACTAGTCACTCATTTAGTGTTAGTCGTTATTTAAAAGGTTGATGCGCAAGCATCAACTTTTTTATTTTAGGGCTAAGCAGATACGCTCCCTCCCCCTATGCTCTTGTATTCCTGAACGACATAACCAGAACTCTCGGTTCGTTACCATCTTGAGTAAGGTATTCAAGTGATCGCAATCGGTTCCTGCTCCAATAATTTTAGGATATGAAAACTAGGATCTAGGAACTCAACTCCATTTCCCCTATATTAGAATGACTTTATAAGAAAGAATTCCAATGAGCTAAGGAGCGAGCGCAATGACAAAAAGGACCAAGCCAGAAATTTTGGCTCAACAAACTGTCGCTCAATCAAAACTGTTCTCTATCGAGTCTCTCGATTTACGCTTTTCAAACGGCGAACAGCGCACTTACGAACGCATGAAGCCTAGCGGCCGCAACGCAGTAATGATGGTTCCGATTACTGAGCAAGGCGATATTCTGTTGGTACGGGAGTACGCAGCGGGCACAGAACGCTACGAGCTCGGCTTTCCAAAAGGGCTGATTGATCCAGGTGAACAACCAAGTGACGCCGCAGTTCGTGAACTCAAAGAAGAGATTGGCTTTGGTGCTAATAAACTCACTCCACTCAAGGAAGTGATTCTCGCTCCCTCTTACTTTTCTAGCAAAATGACGCTGTTTATCGCAGAAGACCTCTACCCAGAGAAGCTAGAAGGTGATGAACCTGAACCACTGGACATTGTGCGCTGGCCACTTGCTCAAGCCGAAGAACTGTTAACACATCTCGATTTCTGTGAGGCTCGTAGTATTACAGCCCTGCTATTAAGCCTTCGTGTATTAAACAATAATTAGAACATTCAGGCTCGCTCTAAGAGTAAAAGAACATTTATGCCAATAACAAAAGATTTGTCTCACCTCCTACCCTCTGTCATTGAGATTGCTCGCTCTGCTGGCCAACTCATCTTAGAGATCTACGAGAAAAAAGATTACGAAGAGTTCACCAAGAGTGATGATACGCCTGTCACCAGTGCCGATTTAGCAGCACACAAGCTGATCTCGAAAAAACTCAGCGAGCTCACGCCTGACATTCCAGTTTTGTCTGAAGAAGCCGCTGACATCAGCCTAGAGCAACGTTCTCAGTGGAATCGCTACTGGTTAGTTGACCCACTGGATGGTACTCAGGAGTTCATCGCACGAAGTGGTGACTTCGCGACAATTATTGCCCTAATCGAACATAACAAGCCAGTCATGGGTGTGGTATATGCACCCGTTTCAGGTGTGAGCTATTACGCTTACAGTGGCAAAGGCGCTTGGAAGATCCCAGACCTTAATGACAGCGTGAAAATCAAAATACATCGTCACGAGTTGCCAAACCAGTCAATCGCAATGGCGATCAGCCGTCGCCAAGACATCAACCGCATCACTAGCCGTATGAGCTCAGCATGGAATTATGATTTGGTTCCTCTTGGCTCAGCAGCGCTTAAGGCGTGTTTAGTAGCAGAAGGTGCTGTGGATTGTTATCTGCGCCTAGGACCAACCGGAGAGTGGGATACCGCAGCAACCCAGTGCATTGTTGAGGAAGCTGGAGGTCGTATCTTGAGTACACAACTAGAGCCACTCTCATACAATGAAAGAGAGACGCTAGAGAACCCGAACTTCATTGTACTGGGTGATGCAGACTTACCATGGGCCGAGATCTTACAAAGCAAAGATTAGGGGCTGTTGACCTAAGCTAGCTGGTACAGTCTTCAAATAAAAATGGGCACCTCAATGAGGTGCTCATTTTTATATCTCGATATTACATAACCCGTGGATACTAGTTCTGGAGTCGCAGCCTAACTAGAAGCGCCCTTGATAGCTAAACTGGTATTTACCTTGGCTATCCGGGTTACCGAGCCATTTCAGCTGACTCTGCATAGCTGGCGGGAATTCTGCCCCCGGTTTAAACCATGCTGCCGAGGTGTAGCTGTGATTGGGTGTAACATTCGCAGAGAACTCGCTATCCACTTGAACACTCTTCTGAAAGCCCTTGGCTGCCAGTGTATTATCTTCACAAGTGATGTCAGCAATCACTGGGCCAAGATCCAACGAACCCACTGGCGAGCCTACTGCAGCACCAGACCAAGCCACTGTGCCTTCTCCAGACTGACACCAAGGTTGAGCATGCACCGCATGCTTGATCGTCAGTTCAACTTGTCCACCAATTGAAACTGGGACTGGAATCGCTGGCGCATACTTCATCACATTCGCAGCGGGCATTGATGCCACTAAGTTTTCCGCATACGCGCCACTCATGCTGTACCCAACACGCCCTTTTCCTGACAAGTTCATGTCGCTATTGCGACCAAAACGAACCGCTAATTCAGCTTTAGCTTGGAAGAGTTTAGAGAACTGGAAGTCCCACTGTACTGAACCGTAATTAACATGCTGCCAAGAAATATTATTAGCGCTGCCTTGCCAAACCGTTCCTTCAACACCTTCAATATTCAAACCGCGCACAACAGGTGCATGTTTGAGCACAAATGAGGCAGGTAAGTGCAGCAACAGACTAACCGAGAAAAAGACAATAAAGATGCCACCAAAGAGTAAACCTAACTTCAAAGATAAACCGCGTTTCACATTAACCTCGTTTAAACTGTAATCGGTTGACCTCAATCACCCCTGGGTTATCGGCGCGATCAATGTCCATAAACTCAACCTCAACACCCTGTTTCTCTTTCAGGTGTGTTAGCCAATCTACGAACTGATTAAAAGGCACAGGTTTCACCCACACTTGCAGCATCTCGCCACGCGGTTGAACTCGAATTAATTCAATCTTGAAACGACGCATAGAAGCTGGCACAGATTGGTTTAAAGGCTGGCTAGCAACAATCCCACCACTGCCTCGCAGCTCCACCACTTCGTTGGCTTTATTAGTTACCCAAGTCAGCAGTTGCTTCTCACTTTGAATACGGCTTTGTGCCATCTCAGCTCGCTGACTAAGCGGCTGCAATAGCCCCCAGTACACGATGCCTACCACCAATAGAATGGAACAACCGATCACTAATCGTTGCTCTCTTTGACTTATTGAAGTCCACCACGCTTGGAGTGGCTCAATCATATTTCTCATCACTGATCTCCTTACGCTTTTTATTGACGGGGTTTAAGGGTAAAACTACCAAATACGGCATCACCATTACGATTCAATGGCCCTTGCTCAACGGTAAACTTCTCTTCAAGTTTCACTCGCGCGGTCTCGAAATGTTGGAAGTCAGAACTTTTCGCTTCCAATTTCACCTCTGAACGGTTGCCGTCGTAGCGAATACTATTCACTTCGATGGCTTTCACTTGTCCTAAAGTGTCTGGCAGTAACGCTAGCCATCCAAGTAAGGAATCACCATCACCCGAGCCACCATATTTCTTAGCTTCGTCATTCATCTGGTGCTTGAGATAGCTAACCGTCGGAATCCGTTGCTTACCCGGAAGTACGCTTCTAAAAATACGTTCACTCTCCGTTCGATACGCTGCGGCTTGTGCCTCGTATTGCTGAACCTTCAAGATTTGTTGAGTGACAATTATCGCCACCAGCAAACAAGCTGCAATCGCTACTTTTTGCCATACGCGCCAGTACTTACTGAATGAAGATTTGGTTTTAAAGGTGCCAGTCAGTAAGTTTACGCCACTTGTGATGGCTTGTTGGCTCAGTAAAGACATCACCAGTTCAGCAGGCTTGGCTTGCCACTCAATGCCACTTTGCTGTTGAACGTCATCACTTGGCAGTGCAGTGTAGCTAAAAATCGTTGGTGACTGCTCTTCATCATCCAAGGCAACCCAATCGCTTTGTAAGAACATCGCTAGCCATGCCTCATTGATCGACACAGCTTGATAGTTGCTTTGACGCAATAACCAATGCTGCTTGATCTGCAGCGCACTGATGCCCTGCTCTTCTAAAGGCAAGGCTAAAGTGTCTGGCAGTACTTTACGAAAGATAATATTGGCTTCGCGGAAGGTATCCAGCGCCTGCTTAAGCCACTCACGCTCAACACCACACACGGTGGCATGGGTTGCGTCTTTATCTAAAATAGTCAGATGTAAGTCTTCGATATCTTGCGCAACTTCGTCTTCTAATAAAAACGGCAGCATAGAATCGAACTGGCGAGCAGCACCTTTCGGGATCTCAACACGCTTAATTAAGCACTCATTTCCCGGCAATAAAGCGATACAACTGCGTTTTTCAGCGTAAGGGGCTAACTCATCCAGCTGCTCCCAGCTAGACAATTCACCACTTGCTATCACTTCTTGTTGGCTTGTCGACCAAACTAACCACTGCACTGGGCTCTGTGGTTCGCTACTCAGTCGAACGGTCAGAAACTCGCTCACTGATTCCTCCAAAACGACGGCGTACCACCGTCACTGTTTCTCGATTACTACTATAGAAAAGCGTTCGTATACGTACACGAGATTGCTCAACTAAAACCTCTGCATCTAGCTCAAAGTAGGCGCTATCTACAGTCAAATATGCTTTTGCTTTTTTGCTGATTTCTGCACTCACCGCTGTAATGGCGCTTTCTGCCATAAAATCATCTACGGTGTTCCACCCATCAAATGGGCGCTTATCAATCAGCTGTTTCGCATCCGACTCACTCAAGCCAGGTGCGAACATTGCTTCCAATAACGGCGCTTGTTGCTCCGTCAATGTATTCACGTTTAGTCGGAAGTCATCGGTCGGTAAGGCACACACAAAAGGGCGAACCTTATTCATGACCTCACCAGTCACCTGGTACACCGCTCTCAATTCAGACTCATCTGCCATTAAACCATTTGGCGTAACATAAGGCGGCTTCATCGCCTCATAAGTGCTGTCCTCAACACCAGTCGAAGAGGTTGATCGAGTATCGCTATCGACAAATTCCCAAGTTGAATGCGCGATAACCTCAGCTTGATAAGGCTCAATGTCTTGGTTTTCCAATAAGGTTTGCCAAACTGTCACTAAATACGGTGTCTGGTTGCTGGAAGTGGTTGTCACTCCCGCTAATGCATTGAGATTAAAACAAGATTGCGCGTCAATAATACGCCCTTTAACTTGTCCATAATCTAATGGGTATACCTGTTCTTCCAATGCCCACGGCTGACTGAGGTTGACCGTATCGCTGTCTTTATAGCTTTGCCTAATACCATCTTGTACTAGCGCTTCTACACCTATGCTATACCAATAAGCTTGTTGGTAATTCAACTGGTTACCAACGCGTTTGAATTGAGTAAACAAGCGTTCCGACATGCTGCCAGCAATGGTTGCCATTATCGCCAGTAACATCAGGATAATGATCAGCGCGACACCACGTTGCTTACGCCCTAGCGCTCGTCTTGATAATGCAAGCTGATTAGTTCGACGCATCATCGTTCCCCTCGCTACTACCTGAAGAGTCACTATTTGAGTCACCACCAACCTGATCTAGAGTGCCACTTGGTGTGAGATAAATTCGCTCTACCTCACCATAATCTTTTAATGTCAGCTTAAGTCTCACCGCCTTCGGTAGCGACTTATCGGCTTGCCACTCTTTGCCCCAACGCTTTCCGTCGTAGAACTCGAACTCCAAGGCTTCAACATCATCGAGCAAAGGGGTAATAACCGCTTCCTGCCCTGCAGGTGTATCCGGGTAACGCCACCACACGCGTTCGAGCGTCTCTTCTTTGAGGCGATAGCCCACTTTCGTCACTTCACCACGAGGAAACTGCTGCTGTGGGTTGTGCCAACCAAGACGAGTAAACACGATACCAATACTATCGGAATCCAATAAATACTCTTTCACTATAACCAGCTTAGATGATGCTTCTTCACCATCAGTACGAAATTGTCGTACTGCCATCTGGCGAAAATCATTATCTAAGATAACTAGACTGCGCTGTAGTTGATTCAAACGAGCACTACGCTCAGCTGAAAGTTCGTTGCTTCGCTGCACCTGATTCACTACTTGATAGGCCGCCATACTCAGCGTGGCAAAAATAGCAATCGAGACAAGCACCTCAATTAAGGTAAAGCCTCTCCCTTTTGAAGATAGACCCTGTTTGCGAGGCATACTGTTATTTACCGTCATGCTTTTAAATAACCGCATTCTCTTAGTTGACCACACGCTTTTAGTTAACCACATAACTTCGCACCGTAACGACTGGAGAAGCCTGTTTGCTAGTTGCCACGCTAACATCAAAAGCTTTTAGCAAATTATCGGCCGTATCGATTGGGGTAACTTTCCAAAACCACTCTCGACCCGCTAGCTCTTGCGTGCCTTGCGTCTTTTTTAGCTTCTCCGGGTGTAACATCACCAAAGCCATTTGATTATCAACGACCATAGCCGCGAAGGTTTTTTCCTCTAAATAGCTCAATGTATTGATGTGCTGGGTTACGGCGCGAATCACACTGATCGCCGCAGTAGCAAAGATCGCAAGCGCCACCAACACTTCAAGCAGCGTCATACCACGAGAGCGATAAGGAGAACGGTTATTCCTCTTCATCTTCTTCTCCTGGTTCTAGCAATCGAATCACACCATTATCCGACGCTTTAATGCGCCAGCCATCTTGTATGGTATCGCCAGTATTGGGATAGAAAGAGAGTGTAAATGGTGTCACTTCAGCACTCGACAAGATGTAGATCTGTGGTGGCTTAGGTTTCTTTTCTTCTTCAAGATCAGCAAACATATCTTCATCAAATAGGCTTCCTGGGTTGAATAACCGATCATCGTCTGCCCACGCGCCACCGCCTAAGCTGAGTGATAGTGCGAGCTCTTCCGGTAATTCTGTTGAAGAGGGTATTTTTTCGAATTCGACTTCCTGCCAGCCTTCAGACTTAAGCGTCATCAGAACATAGGTCGATTTCTTTTCATCGATGCGAATGCCAAAATCCAAACCACTCAAAATCGCCTCTTCATTGAGCAATTGAACTCGCTGATAAAAGCTTTGAGCGTATTTTTTGGCGGCATCTTTACTATTGGTAGGAATGGTCGCGATCACCGCGACCGCCGTTACTGACAGTAATACCAACACCAAAAGAATCTCAATTAAGGTGAAACCTGGCTGTGTTTGCTTAGTTTTCACCTTTAGACTCCATCTGTTTACGTCCTAACATCAAATAACGGCATCAAGTGACAATAAGCCTAGGCTTACTGAAAATCTTGCATGTTCCAGTTACCGATATCCGCAGCAATACCTTCTCCACCTTCTTGGCCATCAGCGCCAAGTGTAAAGATATCGATAGTGCCGTTATCACCAGGGCTTAGGTATTGGTACTCATTACCCCATGGGTCGTTAGGCAGACGCTTGATGTAGCCACCGTCACGGTAGTTACGAGGCTCTGGGCTGCTTGGCTTAGAAACCAGTGCATCAAGACCTTGATCCGTTGTTGGGTACACGCTGTTATCCAGTTTGTACATATCGAGCGCGTTCTCTAGCGCCACGATATCAGTGATGGCTTTTTGTTGGTCAGCCTTCTCTTTGTTACCCAATAGGTTAGGTACAACAAAGCTCGCCAACACGCCAAGGATAACCACAACAACCATCACTTCTAATAGGGTAAAGCCTGATTGTTTCTTCATTCTGTTTTTCATTATTTTCTCCAAATTACAGACAGCGAGTTGAGGGGAATGGTGTCCTTCTTCTCGATAATCCAAAAACGTTCTATGAACAGTATTAGCCGCTCATTAAGTTGTTCATTTCAAGCATTGGCATCAGTGTCGCCATCACAATAAACAGCACCAAACCCGCCATCAGAGCGATAAGTGCCGGGGTAAAAATGCCTAACGCAATATTTACCGTCGACTCAAAGCTTTGGTCTTGATTATCGGCTGCACGAGTCAGCATCTGCTCTAATTGACCACTCTGCTCACCACTGGCAATCATGTGCAGCATCATTGGAGGGAAGAGCTTAGTATGATCAAGTGCTTTACGCAGGCTTGTCCCTTCTCTCACGCTATCTGACGCTTGCAATACTTGTTGTTTAACATGGTGATTCGACATTACGTCAACCGCAACCTTCATCCCCTCAAGGATTGGAATCGCACTTGAAGTACAAATTGAAAGTGTGCGGGCAAAGCGAGAGGTATTAATGCCTTTCGCTATCTTGCCGATCAGCGGGATACTCAACAACTTTCTATCCCAACTTAGACGCACGCCCGGTCTTTTGAGTGCAGTCTTAATCAACACAATCACACCAATGATCAACAACAGTAATTGGATGCCCCAATTCTGGATAAATTCACTCGATGCCAATAAAAATTGAGTTGACTGAGGAAGCTCTTGTCCCATCTGAATAATAGGTTCAACAATCTTGGGTACTACCGTTGCTAATAGGAACGAAACGATAGTCACCGCAAACACCACCAGCACCACAGGGTAGATCATCGCTTGCAGCAGCTTAGAGCGCATCTTCTGGCGGTTTTCAGCGTAATCAGCTAATCGCTCGAGTACCGCATCCAAGTGTCCGGATTTCTCACCAGCCGCGACCATGGCTCTAAATAGTTCATCAAATATATGTGGGTAATCAGCCAAGCTATCCGCTAGCGAGTAGCCTTCTGTTACCTTAGAGCGAACCGCCAGTAACATAGTACGAATACGAGGCTTCTCCGATTGCTCAGCTACGGCTTTCAAACACTCTTCTAACGGCATGCCTGATTGTACTAGAGTGGAAATTTGGCGAGTAATCAAAGCAAGGTCTGGCGTGCTGATGCCACGCTTAAAACTGGTCGATGGCTGTGAACCTTTTGACGACTTAGCTTTAGCTTCGGTCATCTCAACCGGCATTAAGCCTTGCTCTTTTAAGCGCTGGCGAGCCTGACGAGCGTTATCCGCTTCAATCGAACCCTTTTTACTTTTACCTTTGGCATCCAGTGCTTTGTATTCAAATACCGCCATACTAGACTTCCTTGGTCACGCGCATCACTTCTTCTAGAGACGTTACCCCTTTCAGAACTTTGCTCAAGCCATCTTCTCGAATACTTGGGGTTGTGCCACGAATTGCTTTTTCAATCGCTTGTTCGCCGGCTTCACTGTGAATCAGCTCTTGTACCGAATCATCAATCATCAATAGCTCATGAATACCAGTACGGCCTCGGTAGCCTTTGTAACTACAATGCTCACAGCCTTTGGCATAGTAAAGCGTCAAACTCTCTTTCTTCTTCAAACCAAACAGCTTTTTTTGCTCTTTGTCTGCTTCGTAAGGCTCTTTACAGTCATTACACAAGGTACGAACCAAACGCTGTGCCAGAACACCCAGCAGTGAAGACGAGATAAGGAAGGGTTCGATTCCCATATCGCGCAGACGCGTGACCGCACCGATTGCTGTATTGGTATGGAGGGTCGACATTACTAAGTGCCCCGTCAAAGAAGCTTGAACAGCAATCTCAGCGGTCTCTAAGTCACGTATCTCACCAATCATGACCACATCAGGATCTTGACGAAGAATCGCACGTAAACCACGCGCAAAGGTCATCTCAACCTTAGGGTTCACCTGCGTTTGGCCAATGCCATCGATATCGAATTCGATTGGGTCTTCAACGGTAAGGATGTTACGTTCGTTGCTATTGAGCTCTTGCAAGCCTGCGTACAAGGTCGTTGATTTACCAGACCCCGTAGGACCCGTCACCAAAATAATGCCGTGTGGGCGCTGAATAAGCTTGCGGAAGTTTTCGTGATTCTCTACCGTCATGCCTAAACTGTGTAAGTCTAGACGAGTAGCATTCTTGTCCAACAGACGCATTACCACACGCTCGCCGTGCGAAGAAGGCATGGTAGAAACACGAACATCAACCGCTCGGCCACCGATACGCAAAGAAATACGACCATCTTGTGGCACGCGTTTTTCCGCGATATCCAGTTTAGCCATAACCTTGACACGCGAAACCAATAACGGCGCCAGTTTACGGCTCGGCGCTAAAACATCACGTAATATGCCATCGATACGGAAGCGGATCGACAATGACTTCTCAAAGGTTTCGATATGAATATCCGAAGCACCTTCTTTGATCGCCTCTCCCAACATCGCATTGATGAGCTTGATGATGGGTGCGTCATCTTCCGATTCAAGCAGATCTTCGTCTTGTGGCAACTCTTCCGCTAACGAGAAGAAGTCGTCGTTGTCGGCACCAATATCTTCCATTAACTGGCGAGCTTCCGACGAGTCACGCTGATAAGCATCGGTCAGCTTTTTATCAAATTCATCTGCAGTGATCGCTTGTGGTGTAAAACCATTTTTCACCACACGGCTCACTTCGATGATCGCCGCAGATTTCAGAGGCTCAACGTAATAAAGTATCGGAGCACGTTCTGGGTGCTGATACTCGAGCACCATCTTGTAACGGTTCGCAAAGCTAAACGGCAAGCGCTGATAAGTACTTGCCGCCCCTACCAATTCAGCCATTATTCTGTTTCCATCTGATCAATGAAGGCTTGGATCTCAGCCGGATGATTCATCTCAGAACCGAATTTAGACAACACTGGGATGTTATCGTTATCCATCAATTTCAGGCCCTGCTCTGACTTATACAGCTGTTCAGCACGGATGAAGTTGTATTTACGCTGAGTGATACCATCGGCTGTCATACCATCACGAATGATAGTTGGCTTGATGAATACCATTAGATTCTTTTTCTCAACCTGAGTACTGGTTGATTTGAATAGATGACCAAGCACTGGGATATCACCCAATAGTGGCACCTTAGATTCACTTTCTAATGCACGTTCATCAATCAGACCACCAAGAACCAGCATTTGGCCGTCTTGAACAATCACTGACGTATTTAGTTGACGCTTCGCAAAACGAACATCGACCGCGCCGTTCGCGCCCAATACATTCGACACCTCTTGTTCAATATTCAACTGAACAGAATCGCCTTCGTTGATTTGAGGAACCACTTTAAGCTTAATACCCACTTCTTTACGTTCAACCGTTTGGAATGGGTTGTCGTTGCTTGAGCCCGCCGTCGAGCCAGTAAGAACCGGTACTTCTTCACCAACGATAAATGACGCTTCACCGTTGTCCATCACGGTAATGCTTGGAGAAGATAGGATGTTTGAGTTTGAATCGGTCGCTACCGCGCTGATCAGTGCAGTCCAGTCACCCATCACCACACTCATAGCCGCGCCATTTACACCAGAAAGAGCTGACGCTAGTGTTGAATAGTCGCCCTTTTCAGTAGTCGTTTCATTACGTTGGAAATTACCATCAGAGTCGTAGACTGCAGTAGTCGTTTCAGTGTCTTTAGCCTCTTCCAGACCAACCATTACACCACCGATTGATGCACCAGTATTGCCGTACTGAATCACAGCACCTGTATCAAGGTTACCCCATTGCACACCAAGGTTAATGCCGTCACCTTCAGCCATTTCGACTATTAAGGCTTCAATCAATACTTGAGCACGACGAATATCCAGTTGCGCGATCACATCTTGCAGCGCATTCATGATGTCAGGCTGTGCTGTAATAACTAACGAGTTGGTATCACTGTGTGCAGAGATCATCACTTGGTTGCGTTGCGATGAGCTGCCTTTGGTTGAAGATTGTTTTTCTGACTGTAGGTTGTCCGACACACCTTTCAATACATCAACTAAATCTTCAGCTTTCGCGTACTTAAGATAGATAACTTGGTTGTTGCCCTTGGTTGCCATCTCGACATCAAGTTGCTCAATCAGTTTTCTTAAACGGCTACGAACCTTAGGGTCACCAGAGATAAGGATTGCGTTAGTACGCTCATCAGCAACCAATTTAGGTTGAAGGAAAGCAGGCGTATTCTTTGCGTCTGTGGTTTTATTCAGAGCATCAACAATGCGCACCATCTCAGCAGCTGAAGCATTCTTTAGCTCAACAACTTCAATTTCTTTGTCACCGGCTTGGTCAACACGCTTGATGATTTCCGCTAAGCGATTTACTACCGCCGCTCGGCCTGTAATAAGGATGATGTTGGCAGGGTCGTAATGCACAACGTTACCTGCGCCTGCGTTGTCGTTCAGTTGACGGAGCAAAGGAGAAAGCTCACGAACCGACACATTACGCACTGTCACAACTCGTGTCACGACGCTGTCTCCGTTGATTGAGTCACGGTCACCAACAACTGGAATTGCCGATGTTTTAGAGTCTTTGGCTTTGATGATCTTCAGAACACCCGAGTCCATTTCAACGACCGCGTAGCCGTACACCTCTAAAACGTTTAAGAAGAAGCTGTAATATTGCTCTTCATTAAGGACATCGTAGCTACGTACATCGATTTTCCCGCGCACCGATGGGTCAACGATGATCGTTTTCTCAAGGTTACGACCAACGATATTAATAAACTCTTGAATATCAGTGCCTTTAAAGCTGGCACTAAAATCACTAGCGATGGCTGCGGGTGTGCAGATTAAGCTTCCTGCCAGTAACCATGCACTTTTCTTAAACCAATGCTTCACGTACTTCTCCTACACTTTCGTCGTTAGACGCAAAGTATTAAAATTCAATAAACACTTGATGTTGTTGCCCATCTCGCTCAACGACCAGGTTTAGCTCTGTCAGCTCTGAGATGGAACGGAATATGTTGCCCATAGCGGCAGGGTCTGTCAGGTCTTGACCATTTAACTGAGTAGCAATATCCCCGTTTTTGAGCCCTACTGAGTTAAAAAGTTCTGAATCTTTGCCAGGGCTCACACGATAACCAATAACGCTATCGTCGCGCTTAACCTGAGACAGTCGAACATATTGGAAGATTTGTTGCGGATCTTTCATTATCTTCGCTTTAATTTCATCAAGCTTCTCTTCTGCAGAAGCCGGATTATTACCACGAACCGAAGAAGGGCTACGAGGTGCTGCAGGCGCTGATACCGCCAAACGCTTGTACTCGATACCTTCAAGCATCAGGGTTTCGTCTCGTCCTGAGTTATCAATGATCACGCGATCGATTAATACGGCTTTTAGCTTAGCTCGGGTGCCTTCGATCTCTTCATTAATTCCGTAGGTCGCTTGTGTTCCGCGATTCGCGATCACAGCTAAGCTCCGTTTGGGATTTGAACTCGCTACCGCACCCACTAACACTAAGTTAAGGCGAGTCTTTGGCGCATCCTGAATCACTTGTTGTTTAACCACTGCTGGCTTGCTTGGGTTGTAAGCACCAAACATGTTGCTCTTTTGCAAAGAAGAGATGTCTAAGGTTGATTGAGGAGCCGCAGACGATGAGACTGTTGCTTTCCAAGGCACAACTGTTTGCTCGGCCGGTTCAATAAACCAGACAAGCTGCCCTAAAATCCATGCAGAGGCTGCAATAAGCACACAACAAATAGCGAGGCTCAGTTTCTGCTGAAGCACAAATCCATTATCTAATAAGCGGCTCAGCAGCGGGGAATTCCCCATACGGCTTTTGAGCTCTAAAAAGTTCACTTTAACTGACCCATCCATAACTAAGAAAACTGTAACTTACTAAACTTTCAGCTTTTTATGCTTAAATTTTGTCCATGCTTTTTTGAAAGCATAAGACCTTGAACTATATCATAGACAATCTATAAATCTTCATTACCTAAGCTATTTTGTAATCTTCCTTGAAAAAAAAGCACGTTGCCTCAACATAAGCTTCTAACAAATGCGATAAGCATCATCAAATAAAACAAATCGCATAGTGTTGATACTGTTCAACGCTACTCACTTCTCAAAAAAAGGCACAGCCCTATATGAAAACGTCTAATGAAGCTGTCAGACTCGATAAATGGTTGTGGG
Source organism: Vibrio sp. Isolate32 (assembly GCF_022397955.1). Taxonomy (GTDB): domain Bacteria; phylum Pseudomonadota; class Gammaproteobacteria; order Enterobacterales; family Vibrionaceae; genus Vibrio. Next base: position 36,055 of record NZ_JAKEUQ010000015.1, read on the forward strand.
CAGCGCGCTTTTACAAAACTCGCTCTATTGCTCGCAATATGGTCGATGGTGGCAAAGTCCACTATAATGGTCAGCGCTGCAAGCCAAGTAAGATTGTCGAACTTGGGGCAGTGATTACACTGCGCCAAGGTAATGAAGAAAAGACGGTAACGATCGAGAAAATTTCAGCCCATCGTGGCGGAGCACCGATCGCTCAAACCCTCTATGAAGAAACTACCGAGAGCTTGGCGAAACGAGAAGAGTTTGCGAAACAACGCAAGCTACACGCACATAACCCAGCTCCAGAGCGTCGCCCTGATAAAAAGCAACGTCGTGACATCATCAAGTTCAAGCATCAATAAGCTAGAAGGAATAGCCAAATGGCAAACAATGTTTTAAATCGCTACCTATTTGAAGACCTATCAGTACGTGGTGAATTGGTACAAATGGATGAAGCGTACCAACAGGTTATTTCTAGCAAGGAATACCCAGCTCCAGTACAAAAGCTGCTAGGTGAGCTATTGGTTTCAACCACGCTACTGACTGCGACCCTAAAATTTGAAGGCTCTATCACTATGCAGCTGCAAGGTGATGGCCCAGTATCTCTAGCAGTTATCAATGGCGACCATAACCAAAAGATCCGTGGTGTTGCTCGTTTTGAAGGTGATATTGCCGACGATGCTGGCCTACACGACCTAATGGGTAAAGGCCACCTAGTGATCACTATCGATCCTAAGAAGGGTGAACGCTACCAAGGTATCGTTGGTCTTGAAGGCGACACACTAGCTCAAGTACTTGAAGGTTACTTCGCAAACTCTGAGCAGCTTAAGACTCGTCTATGGCTGCGTACTGGCGAACATGAAGGCAAAGCACACGCTGCAGGTATGTTACTGCAAGTTATGCCTGATGGTACAGGTACTCAAAATGACTTCGAGCACCTAGAGCAACTAACAGATACAGTGAAAAACGAAGAGCTATTCTCTCTTGAAGCGAACGAACTGCTTTACCGTTTGTACAACCAAGAGAAAGTGCAACTGTTCACAGCACAACCGGTTGAGTTCTTCTGTGGTTGTTCTCGTGATCGTAGCGCAGCGGCTATCATTACCGTTGCTCAAGAAGAGATCTATGACATCCTAAGCACGGAAGGAAGCGTTGGTCTACACTGCGATTACTGTGGTACAAACTACTCATTCGACAAGAATGATGTTGATGCACTGTACGCTGAAGCAGCAGATAAAGGCAACAATACGGTTCATTAATTTACGGTGTACCCAAAACACGTAATTTACCCCAAAAAGGTCAGCACTCAGCTGACCTTTTTTGTGATCAAAATAGCGTAAAGTCCTTGGCATCTCGTAATAAAATCACCACTTAATTTTAATCAATTAATAATATTCTCGCCCCTAGCGCAAAGGTTTGCGTACAGGATAGACTAGTTGGGCCAATATGTGACGAGACGCTTAATACCTCATATACGGTATGAGTATTTTTTGAGCTGCATCCCTGTTTCCCCCGAGTCTCGTTGCTAGCATGGTGAGCAGATAACAATAAAAAATTAATACAAAATCCCTACAAAATATCCTATAAGGAGCACCTATGACCGTTATGGAACATACTAAGGCTGCACAAATTGATCTAACTAAGCACGGACTGACTGGCGTTACTGAAGTTCTTCGTAATCCTAGCTACGAGCAGTTATTCGTTGAAGAAACACTGCCAGGTTTGGAAGGCTACGAAAAAGGCGTAGTAACGGAACTAGGCTCTGTTGCGGTTGACACTGGTATCTTTACTGGCCGCTCACCAAAAGATAAGTACATTGTTAAAGATGACACGACCCGCGATACCATGTGGTGGTCAGATCAAGGCAAAAATGACAACAAACCGATCACAACTGAAGTATGGAATGAACTGAAAGAGCTTGTGACAACTCAGCTATCTGGCAAGCGTCTGTTTGTCATTGACGGTTATTGTGGTGCTAACCCAGATACGCGCTTAAGTGTGCGTATTATCACTGAAGTAGCGTGGCAAGCGCACTTCGTTAAGAATATGTTCATTCGTCCAACTGACGAAGAACTAGCAACGTTCGAACCTGATTTCGTGGTAATGAATGGTGCCAAAACAACGAACCCTAACTGGGAAAAACAGGGCCTAAACTCTGAAAACTTCGTTGCTTTCAACCTAACAGAGCGCGTTCAAATCATCGGTGGTACTTGGTACGGCGGTGAGATGAAAAAGGGCATGTTCGCAATGATGAACTACCTACTTCCTCTGCAAGGTATCGCTTCAATGCACTGTAGTGCAAACGTAGGCGAGAAAGGTGATGTAGCAATCTTCTTCGGCCTATCGGGTACAGGTAAAACAACCCTATCTACCGATCCTAAGCGTGAGCTAATCGGTGATGATGAGCACGGTTGGGACAACGACGGTATCTTCAACTTTGAAGGTGGTTGTTACGCGAAGACCATTCGTCTATCAAAAGAAGCAGAACCAGAAATCTACAATGCTATCCGCCGTGATGCACTGCTAGAAAACGTAACGGTTCGTGGCGATGGCTCTATCGATTTTGATGACGGTTCCAAAACAGAAAACACACGTGTTTCTTACCCGATTCATCACATCGACAACATCGTTAAGCCAGTATCAAAAGCAGGTCACGCTCAAAAGGTTATCTTCCTGACTGCTGATGCATTTGGTGTGCTGCCTCCAGTTTCTAAGCTGACTCCAGAGCAAACGAAGTATCACTTCCTATCTGGCTTCACAGCCAAACTAGCAGGTACAGAGCGTGGTATTACTGAACCAACGCCAACGTTCTCTGCGGCATTTGGTGCGGCGTTCCTTACTCTTCACCCAACTCAGTACGCTGAAGTGCTTGTGAAGCGTATGGAAGCAGCTGGCGCTGAAGCTTACCTAGTGAACACAGGTTGGAACGGCACAGGCAAACGTATCTCAATTCAAGATACTCGTGGCATCATCGACGCAATCCTAGATGGCTCTATCGATAAGGCTGATACTAAGGTTATCCCTATGTTCAACCTAGAAGTGCCACTAGCGCTACACGACGTTGACCCAGCGATTCTTGACCCACGCGACACGTACACTGACCCACTACAATGGGAAAGCAAAGCGAAAGATCTAGCAGAGCGCTTCATCAACAACTTTGACAAGTACACAGACAACGCTGAAGGTAAGTCACTGGTTGCCGCTGGTCCACAACTCGACTAATCCAAGCATCTGCTCGGGCTAAGCCAAAAGCGAGCGCCCATTTAAAACGATATTTTTGTAGCAAGCCCCTCTTTTGAGGGGCTTTTTTGTTGATGCTTGACCCTTTTTGTTCCACTCTGTTTTAAGACTATTGAGATTTAAGGCTTTCAGGGAATGAAAAAGGTATTCATGGTGTTCGGCATTGTGTTGGCTATCGCCGTTGCAGTCATCGCAGCGTTGCTATTAAGCCTGCAAACTCAATACCGCGACGATGTTGCTAACTTTTTTATCAAACATACGATTAAACAACCTGTGCTCATTGAAGATGTTCAGTATCAGGCGCCTTATCACATCACCTTAATGGGCATCACCCAAAGCCAATCTGAAAAACAACCACCTCTGTACATCGACAAGATCGACATTTGGTTCAGCCCAGACTCTCTTCTTGAAGCTAAGCTAGTGTTGGACTCCGTATTGATCAGCGGCCTGCAGTTAGAAGCAGACGATCTGGACATACTCACATCAGTGTTTGCCCAACCAAACATCAAGTTGCGCCAGCTGGCGATCAATAATCTAGATTTCTCGACTTCAGACTTTAATGCACGGGGCATCGACTTTCAGATCGCCGACCCCGTGTGGGGTAACCAAAACTCACAGCTGCCTTATGGCAAAACCCAACTTTCTGCCTCGCAGTTATATTGGCAAGGCGAAGCCTTCGATAACCTGTTGATAGACCTACATCTTAAACAGAGTGACAGCACCCTTTATGGCGCTTCATTTGATTGGCGCGGTGCCAAGATTTCTGGGCAAGCTGAACAATATCAACATGACTGGTCGTTGGTGAATGTGACGATTGATGGTTTGCGATTAAATGAAGAACAAGCTCAAAGCCTATTGAACAAAGAATGGGATGTGGCAGGTATTCAGATCAACCACATCAATAGCTTCGATATTCTGCGTAGCGACGTAGAGTGGAAAGATGGTCACCTTGCAAATTTTGATGCTTCACTAGAAAACATCCAATTGCCTTTTGAACTGTGGAAGCAACAGAAAGCCATTTTCTCTCTACAAGCTGAAGGCGTCACCTTAGATAATGATCAATTCATCGACCCAAGCCTCAAGCTGAACCTAGAGTCCAACCAAATTCTGGTTGAAGACTTCTACACACAATTCCTGCAAGGCACTGTTCAATTAAATGGCAAAGTTACCCCTACTACCATTGATTTGGCACAACTTGATCTTCAAGGCATCAAATGGATTACCGAAAGCCAAAACAATCATCTACCCGCTGCACGCTTAATACCTTGGCTTACAGAGCTCCAGAACGTCGAAATTAGCCGACTTAACATAGAACGCACCCAACTCATCCAACTCGCAGAGAAACCTTACTGGCAGGTATCAGGGCTGCATGCTGAAGGACATCACGTTCAACTGCTGCAAGATAGAAAGCTAGGTTTATGGCAAGGCAAATTGATGGCCAGCGCGAATGATGCTAGCTACCAAAACATTATTAGCGCTCAACCTGTGGTTGAAATGAATAGCGAGCAAGGAAAATGGACGCTGACACGCCTATTTGTCCCCCTAAAGCACGGCTATATTGAAGCCAACGCAACACTCGACTTCAACCAAATCAGTAAGCCATGGAGCTTAGATATCTCTGCCGATGGATTACCGATAGCACCCATGTTACGGCAACTTGAACTACCGCTCGACGCAACCGGTTATGGCGAGTTTGAACTTCAAGTTGCGGGTTTATACGGCGATTCCTTAATGCTCGGCTATTCCACAACAGGTCAACTCACTGGTAGCGTTCGCCAGGGTGTGATGACCTTTAACGATACGCTTTCTGAAACCTCGACCGATAACGTATTTGAAATCCCTGAATTCAACGCGAGTTTTGACCGCGGTCGCTTCACGCTTCAACCGATGCACATTATTGGTGCATCCGCAGCAGAGGGAGGTTCACAGAGAGTTCAAACTTTAAATGGCGAAATGTCAGGAGAGCTCGACTTGCTAAAAGCAGAGCAACACACTCTCTCTATTTCACTATACGACCAGTGCCACCAAATATCAGGCAAGCTCACCCAAGCTGAGTATTCCAAAATTAACGACTGCCAACAAAAAAGCGCCACCCCACAAGAGTAGCGCCTTCTATCTGTATCTTTATCTGCTAGCCATTGGCAGCTATACGCTCACGTTGGAGTCTGTTGATAATCTCTTTTTGTAGTCAGGGATCAGCATATAGGTTCCCGTAAACTCAACCGCTTCCACATCGCCGCTGTGAATGGTCACGTGAATGATGATACGTGCCTTTCTGCCTGACGCGAGGCGGTCTAAATCACCACTGATCCCATCCAATGAAGTAGAGGCAACAGGGTTTTGCTCAACCGGATGACGATAACGAATATTACTGTCTGCCAGCACGATATCACCGGTCAGGCCACGCTCTTTCATCAGTAACCATGTCATTCCCCAACCCGTTAAGGTCGCAAGCGTAAAGGCGGAGCCTGCAAACATGGTGTTATGCGGGTTCAAGTTAGGATTCAGCTGAGCACTGCACTCAAACTGGTAACCTGTGTATTGGTTAATCTTGATGCCCATCTTGTCACTGATCGGGATCTGATGTTCCCAGCGCTGCTGCAGCTCATTACACCACTCAGGCTTACGCAGAACATCTGCCATTGGATCAAGGTGCTTAACCATTTGTTGGTGACGCACTGGGCCACGTTGGTCGTTAATCTCACCGCGACGTTCAAATTCATTCTTCTCATAGAATGAGATCGCATCTTCACGTGCATTACACACCAAGCGCTTAGCGCCCTCTTGGCGAGCCAGTGACTCAAGCGCGACCAAAATCAGTGAGCCCATGCCTTTGCTACGGCGAGAGTTCTTCACCGCCATATAGCGGATCTGACCTTCGAGATCTGGGGTGACATAAAGACGACCAATCGCCATCGGTCGACCACGACCATCAACGATCATGCGATGGTGACTCATTGGGTCATATTCATCGCGCTCAGAACCTACCGGCATTCGCCAAGGTTCACGCAACATCTGCCAACGAAAATGGTAATACTTGTTCAGTTGATTTTCGGTGGTTGGGGTTATGAGTTTAAACATGCTTATTCCTTTAAGCTTAAACCTGCAGCCAGAATGTTACTGGGCCATCATTAACCAGAGACACTTTCATGTCGGCTGCAAATCGGCCACGTTCCGTTGGCAACACTGATTGACATTGGTCAGAGAAATAATTGTAAAGACGCTCTGCATCTTCTGGGTGAGCGCCACGAGAAAAGCCAGCTCGTGTGCCTTTTTTGGTATCGGCTGGTAGTGTGAATTGAGAAACCACTAACACCTTACCATTCACCTGCTTCACGTTGAGGTTCATTTTATCGTCTTCATCTCCAAAGACACGATAAGTCGTCACTCGTTCCATCAAACGTTTCGCTTTGGCTTCGTCATCACCTTTTTCTACGCCTAATAGTACTAATAAGCCTTGATCAATCTCACCAACTACTTCGCCATCAACACGGACGGCAGCTTCACTTACTCTCTGAATCAGTGCTATCACTGTTGTTTCCTTGCTCTGTGATTTTGTTGTTATCCGTGGAGTGTACCATTATTTCTTGCGTCTCACTCCACTCTTCCTGCTCACCAAGCGCGGCTGTCACCTCAGCGCCCACCAGCACGATCAACCAACACAAATACACCCAGACAAACAAAATGGGAATTGCCGCTAATGCGCCATATATCAGTTGATATGAGGGGAACTGAGTGATGTAGGCCGCGAAGCCTTTTTTACTGAGTTCAAACAACAACGCCGCAACCAAAGAGCCAGCTGCCGCATGAGAGAAATGGATTTTCTTATTGGGTACCAATAGGTATAAACCAAAGAACGCAAAGAAAGAGAGAATCAGAGGCAGTTTGCGAATCAGAGTATTAAAGGCACCAGACACCACTTCGTTTTGTAGCAAGCTTAATGATGTCACATATGAGGTAGCTGCAATGCTCGCTCCAACCAAAATTGGCCCGAGAGTGAGCACCATCCAGTACATCGAGAAAGACAATACTGCACGTCGCTTCTCGGTCACACGCCAGATATAGTTTAAGTTCTTATCGATATTAGAGATCAGCATCAGCGCAGCGATAAATAAGAACACACTACCAACCGCCGTCATTTTGCCCGTGTTGGCGACAAACTCTAACAAGGCACCATGCACCGCATCCCCTGACGCAGGAACAAAGTTAGTAATGATGAAGTTTTGAATCACGATACCCACATCCGCGAACACGGAAAATGATGACAAGATAGAGAGCAAAACCGTCAACATGGGTACGATTGAAAGTAAGGTAATGTACGCCAAATAGCCCGCATTCACATTGACTCGATCATGCGTCATACGCGCTAAGAGGTAGCGAAAATACTGGATACTAAGTATGCCGACCTTTGTTATCTTCAACTTGTATCTCCCTGGTAACTCGTTCATAGTCCTAATTATTATTCCGATATATCAATCACAGTGAATAAATGTTCAAAAATAGCGTAGGAAAAAGGCTTGAGAACAAGGCAGAGTTTTTTGATAAGTAGTTATTCTACAATCAAAAATTCTAACGCCGTTATCGAGGATTTTAACAAGCTAGGTTGAGCGGTTATTTACTACGATTGATATTATTTAACTATAGGAAACAAGGATGCCTTATTTAATAGTTATAGTCCTCTCTATTTTTACTCTTACTGGATGCCAATCCGCTTATTACTCTGCAATGGAGCAAGTGGGCTATCACAAACGTGACATCATGGTCGACAGAGTAGAAGATGCAAAAGAGTCGCAGCAGGATGCTCAGGAAGAGTTTACCAGCGCACTGGAAGCACTCAGCAGCCTGACTAATTTCAGTGGCGGCGACCTAGAAGACATGTACAACAAGATAAACGATAAATACCAAGACAGCGAAAAAGCGGCGCAAAATGTGAGTGACCGAATCGCTGCGATCGAAGATGTGTCTGATGCGCTGTTTGAAGAGTGGCAAGCCGAGCTCGATCTCTACACCAGTGATTCCCTACGTCGTTCGAGTGAGCAAAAACTGCGTGAAACGAAATCGTCTTATCAAACCATGCTGTCAGCCATGAAGCGCGCTGAGAAGAAGATGGATCCAGTACTCAATACCCTTCGCGACAACACCCTTTATTTGAAACACAACCTCAATGCGAGTGCAGTTGGTTCACTGCAAAGTGAGTTTATGAGTCTAGAAAAAGACATCGCATACGCGATCAAACAGATGAATGCAGCGATTGCCGAGTCGGATAAGTTCCTTGCTCGGCTAAATCGGAAGTAACGCCTGAAAAGACAACACAAGATAAGCCCGTATGAACCCAATCATTATAACTGGCGGCCCTGGCGCCGGAAAAACCACACTGATTAATGCGTTGGCTGATGCGGGTTGCCTCACCTTCGCCGAGTCCTCTCGCCAGTTAATAGAACAGCAAAGTCAGATTGAAGGCGGTATCTTACCTTGGGTAGACCTTCCCGGTTTTGCTGAGCTTTGTCTAGGTGTGATGGACGAGCAAAAAGACCAAGCCAATCAACATCCGATTGCCTTTCTCGATCGCGCTATTCCGGACATTTGTGGCTATTTGGCTCAGGCTAACCTAGAGATCAATGCGACCTACCGAGAGGCAAGCCAAGGTTACCACTCTCAAGTATTATTCTGTCGCCCCGAGGTTTCGATCTATGTTCAAGATGAAGTGCGCCCTTACCCATTTGAAGAAGCGTTAGAGATTCACCACGCGCTGGTGAGAGTCTATCAAGAGCTGGGTTATGATGTGGTTGAGGTACCGTTTATGTCGGTGGAAGAACGAGTTCAATTCGTTGAAAACCAACTAAGTATCAGCAGCTAGATTCCTGATATCTACTCATCGATTCTGGAATGACGACTCGATGAGTAGATATGGATAAAAGACAACGAGTATCGAAGATACCCACCCTCTTAGTATCTGGTTATCTCCAATCTAAACACGCTCTTCGTATCCCGCATCCCGTTTACTCGAATCTAAACAAACCAAAAAACAAAAGCCCTGAGCAGCTAGGCTACTCAGGGCTTTCTTACTTATTCTAAAACGTCTTGCTTGTTAGCTAGAAGCTAGTCAGCTGGCAATTAAGCTTTAGCTGGACGTGCTGCACGCTTACGTTCGTTTTCAGTAAGAAGCTTCTTACGGATACGAATGCTTACTGGCGTTACTTCTACTAGTTCGTCTTCGTCAATGAACTCAAGAGCTTGCTCTAGAGTGTGGCGGATAGGTGGCGAAAGAACCTGTGCTTCATCAGTACCAGATGCACGAACGTTCGTTAGCTGCTTACCTTTCAGACAGTTAACTGTTAGGTCGTTTGAACGATTATGAATACCGATGATTTGACCTTCGTATACTTCATCCGCGTGCTCAGCAAATAGACGACCACGTTCTTGTAGGTTGAATAGTGCGTAAGTCAGAGCTTTACCAGTTGCGTTCGAGATTAGAACACCGTTGTTACGTTGACCAATTACGCCGCCTTTGTGAGGACCGTAGTGATCAAATGAGTGGTAAAGAAGACCAGAACCAGACGTTAGAGTTAGGAACTCAGTTTGGAAACCGATAAGACCACGAGAAGGCATCATGAAGTCCATGCGAACACGGCCTTTGCCATCTGGAGACATATCAGTTAGCTCACCTTTACGTAGGCCGATGTTTTCCATGATGCCACCTTGGTGCTCTTCAAGCACGTCGATAGTCACAGTTTCAAACGGTTCAGTTAGGTTGCCATCTTCGTCTTTCTTGATGATAACTTCTGGACGAGATACAGCTAGCTCGAAGCCTTCACGACGCATGTTTTCGATCAGGATCGATAGGTGAAGTTCACCACGACCTGAAACACGGAAACGATCTGGGTTATCAGTTTCTTCAACACGTAGTGCAACGTTGTGTACTAGTTCTTTCTCTAGACGCTCAAGGATGTTACGTGAAGTAACGAACTTACCTTCTTTACCCGCGAACGGAGAAGTGTTTACTTGGAACGTCATTGTTACTGTTGGTTCGTCAACAGAAAGCGGAGTCATTGCATCAACGTTGTTTACGTCACAGATAGTGTCTGAAATTTTCAGCTCACCAAGACCTGTGATTGCAATGATGTCGCCAGCGTTAGCTTGCTCAACTTCGTGACGGTCAAGACCTAGGTAACCAAGAACTGTGCCTACTTTACCGTTACGTTTTTTGCCTTCTGCATTTACGATAGTTACTTGTTGGTTTGGTTTAACAGAACCACGAGTAACACGAGCAACACCGATAACACCTACGTAAGAGCTGTAATCAAGTTGCGAAATTTGCATTTGTAGTGGACCGTCAAGGTCAACTGCAGGCGCGTCTACTGTATCAACAACAGCTTGGAACAATGGTTCCATGTTCTCGCCAGTTTCGCCTTCAGTCATTGTTGCCCAACCGTTTAGAGCTGAAGCGTAAACAACTGTGAAGTCTAGTTGCTCATCAGTAGCACCTAGGTTGTCGAAAAGGTCGAATACTTGATCCATAACCCAATCAGGACGAGCGCCTGGACGGTCAATCTTGTTGATTACAACGATTGGCTTAAGACCGTGTGCGAATGCTTTTTGCGTTACGAAACGAGTTTGAGGCATTGGGCCATCAACTGCGTCAACGATAAGCAGAACAGAGTCAACCATAGACATGATACGTTCAACTTCACCACCGAAGTCCGCGTGTCCCGGGGTATCTACGATGTTGATGCGGTAATCATTCCAGTTGATTGCTGTGTTCTTAGCAAGAATGGTAATGCCACGCTCTTTTTCGATGTCATTCGAATCCATGACACGCTCTTCAGCTTCACCACGAGACTCAAGAGTGCCTGACTGTTGTAGCAGTTTATCAACCAAAGTCGTTTTACCGTGGTCAACGTGCGCGATGATCGCGATATTTCTTAACTTATCAATCTGTGGAGTAGACATGGATTCTCGATTCACTCATAAAAGTAGCCGTCACTTATCTCAAAAGTTTGGATAATAACCGCTAGCTTGATTTAAAAAACGGTCAATAATATACCAGATTCTAGACAAAAACCCAGAAATATGTGATCTGAACCAAGGCTTTTTTCTTTATTGTCGATTCATATCCGCTTAACTTTGATTCAGTACAGTGTTGAGCAGCCAAATTCGTAGGACTCTAAAAAGTATCACCTGCGAGTGGCGAGCCAAATCTCCCGCAAATTAACAAAAGTGGATTGACAACTTAGGCAATTCATTGCTGAATGGTGCTCGCTTATGTCTCATATTGGTGCACAGACAAACGATTGCACCAACAAGGTGCAGCTAAAGATCATTTTGGTGCAAAAAGCAGATTGAGCAAAACTTAAAAACAGTTAAATAATTGAAATTAATGGAATAATTTTTTTGGCACGTTTTTGGCTATAGATAAATCAGCATCGATTAATGCACTTATAGACATTAATCAATGCTAGTTTCAACCGAATCGAGCTAATACCGAATTAATAACACTGGAGGTTATCCAAGATGTCAGTAGAAAATGTACTATCCCTGATCCAAGAGAACGAAGTTAAATTTATCGACTTACGTTTTACTGATACAAAAGGTAAAGAGCAGCATATCTCTATTCCTTCTCACCAAGTTGATGCAGACTTCTTCGAAGAAGGCAAAATGTTTGACGGCTCTTCAGTAGCTGGTTGGAAAGGCATTAACGAATCTGACATGGTAATGATGCCAGACGCAGCGTCTGCTGTACTGGACCCATTCACAGAAGACGCAACGCTAAACATCCGTTGTGACATTCTTGAGCCTGCAACAATGCAAGGCTACGACCGTGACCCACGCTCTATCGCTAAACGTTCTGAAGAGTACCTACGTTCTACAGGTATCGCAGACACAGTTCTAGTTGGTCCAGAGCCAGAATTCTTCCTATTTGATGACGTTAAGTTCTCAAACGATATGTCTGGTTCTTTCTTCAAGATCGACGACGTAGAAGCAGCTTGGAACACAGGTACTGACTTCGAAGGCGGTAACAAAGGTCACCGTCCTAGCGTTAAAGGCGGTTACTTCCCAGTAGCTCCTGTAGATTCATCTCAAGACATTCGTTCAGCAATGTGTCTAGTAATGGAAGAGATGGGCCTAGTAGTTGAAGCTCACCACCACGAAGTAGCAACTGCGGGTCAAAACGAAATCGCAACTCGCTTCAACACGCTAACAGCGAAAGCTGATGAAACTCAAATCTACAAGTACGTTGTTCACAACGTTGCTCACGCGTTTGGTAAAACAGCGACATTCATGCCTAAGCCACTCGTTGGTGATAACGGTTCTGGTATGCACGTTCACCAATCTCTAGCAAAAGACGGCGTTAACCTGTTTGCTGGTGATAAGTACGGCGGCCTATCTGAAATGGCGCTTTACTACATCGGTGGTGTAATCAAGCACGCTCGCGCAATCAACGCGTTTGCTAACCCATCTACTAACTCGTACAAGCGTCTTGTACCTGGTTTCGAAGCACCTGTAATGCTTGCTTACTCAGCACGTAACCGTTCTGCTTCTATCCGTATCCCAGTAGTACCAAGCCCTAAAGCACGTCGTATCGAGCTACGTTTTGGTGACCCAGCAGCTAACCCATACCTATGCTACTCAGCAATGCTTATGGCTGGCCTTGACGGCATCAAGAACAAGATTCACCCAGGCGAAGCTATGGATAAAGATCTATACGACCTTCCTGCAGAAGAAGCAGCTGAAATCCCAACAGTTGCAGAATCTCTACAAGAAGCTCTAGCAGCGCTTAGCGAAGACCGTGAGTTCCTAACAGCTGGCGGCGTATTCTCTGACGACTTCATCGATTCTTACATCGCTCTGAAATCTGACGACGTACAACGCGTGAACATGGCTACACACCCACTTGAGTTTGAACTGTACTACTCAGTTTAATCTTCGGTAGAAATAAGCCATTTCTTACTGCAACCTTGTAAGAATCGCTGATTAAATATTAGGCTCGCCTCGCAGGCGGGCCTTTTTTGTATTCTCTCTATGCTCCCCTCCTCGTACCATATTCGATACCAATCGTAGTAAATAAAAGCCCTCAGAGGCTGTCGCGCTAAATACAATAAAATCAATACTAAAACCAACGCCAAACGTGAAATCACCTAGCGGTGAAAAAGAGGCTAAAGATATGAAAAATATATTGTTCCTTCTTGGGTTAACAGTCGCACTCTCATGCACTGCTCAAACCGTATATACCTGGGTAGATGAAGATGGCGTACTCCATTTTAGTGATACACCAACAGGCGAAGGTGCCAAATCACTTCAGCTTCCAGATGTCCAAGCTTCAGCACCCGCGCCTAAGTTTGAGAGCTCTCAACTCGTTGACGAAAAAGCCGCCTCTGCCCTTCCAAACCAAGAGCAACCCAAAACACAACAGACTGAGCGAGAAGTCCCAGCGCCATTAGCTCTTACTATGCTCACTCCCACTCACGATCAAACGATTCATAGCAACCGTGGCTTAATCCCAATTCAAATCGAGCTCAACCGTAAACTGGGTATTGGTGAGCAGCTGCAACTGATGCTCGACGGGCGACGTTATGGCGCACCACAAAACCAACCTACTTGGCAGTTAAAAGATATCGATCGCGGCACTCACACCATTGCAATTCAAGCACATAGAAGCGGCAAGCTTATTGCATCTACTAGTCCAGTCACCGTGTATTTACATCGAGCGACGATCAAGTAGGCCAATAGGTTAAAAGAGACTGAATAACATCGACTGTTTACCTGTTCTCAGCAGCTTTTCGCGACTTTTATGAATTATCTTTAGCTTCTGATTGATATGCGCCATACTTGAACTTAGCTACGCACCAATTTGGTGCAGTGAGAAAACCACCAGTTCAAGGACGAAACAGTGAATCGATCAGCCAAAAGCGACAGCATAGATACACACCACCTTTCCAACGCCATTCTCGATAATATGGTGACATCGACATTGATGCTCGATGAACATTTATACGTGCGATACGCCAACCCGGCGGCTGAACAGCTCTTTTCACAAAGTGCGAGACGCATTGTTGATCACCCACTGAGTCAACTTATTCAACACGCTTCGCTCGACTTAGCACTGCTTACTCAACCTCTACAAAGCGGCCAGAGCATTACCGACAGTGACGTGACCTTTGTTGTCGATAACCGCCCGCTAATGCTTGAAGTGACGGTGAGTCCGATCACCTGGCAGCGTGAGACCCTGCTGTTAGTAGAGATGCGCAAGATCGACCAACAAAGGCGCCTAAGCCAAGAGTTAAACCAGCATGCACAACAACAAGCAGCGAAACTGTTAGTGCGTGGCTTGGCGCATGAAATAAAGAACCCTTTGGGTGGCTTAAGAGGGGCAGCGCAATTACTTGGAAAGATGCTTCCAGAACAATCGCTGAATGAATACACCCAGATCATCATTGAGCAAGCCGACCGCTTACGAGCCTTGGTCGACCGCCTGCTTGGCCCACAAAAGCCGGGAACCAAGTCAGAAGAAAACCTCCACCAGATACTCGAAAAAGTCAGACAGCTGGTCGAGCTCGAATCTGGCTCAACATTAGCTATCGAACGAGACTACGATCCAAGCCTTCCACCAATTGTGATGGACTCAGCGCAGGTTGAACAAGCAATGCTCAATATCGTGAGCAATGCAGCACAGATTTTAAAGGAACAGGATTCAGGTAAGATCACCATTCGCACCAGAACGGTGCATCAAGCCAACATTCATGGCCAGCGACACAAACTAGCAGCACGTATTGAGATAAGCGATAACGGCCCGGGTATCCCCGATAAATTAAAAGACACCCTGTTCTACCCCATGGTCAGTGGACGTGAGGGCGGCACCGGATTGGGGCTATCAATATCTCAAAACCTAATCGATCAACACAACGGAAAAATCGATGTCGAGAGCTGGCCGGGGAACACCACATTTACGATTTACTTACCCATTTAAACGGAGCAACACCTCTCGATGAGAAACTTCGCTTCAGGCAAGAAACAAATACAGAACAATAAAAACAATGATAATCACAATAGTTTTGGCTGCAAAGGAATTAAATTATGAGTAAGGGATACGTTTGGGTCGTCGATGACGATAGCTCTATCCGCTGGGTAGTAGAAAAAACACTTTCATCTGCGGATATAAAGTGTGAAACATTTGCTGATGCTGAGAGCGTATTGCTTGCGCTTGAGCGCGAGACTCCTGACGTATTAGTGTCTGATATTCGTATGCCTGGCATTGACGGAATTGAGCTATTGCATCAGGTTCACCAACGCTCTCCTGATCTACCAGTGATCATTATGACCGCGCACTCAGACCTTGATGCGGCGGTGAATGCTTATCAAAAAGGCGCCTTTGAATATTTGCCTAAGCCATTTGATATCGATGAGACACTGACTCTAGTAGAGCGAGCAATCGCACATAGCCAAGAGCAAAAACGTGAACAAGCTAGCGAAGTAGCCGAGGAGACCAATGCACCGGAAATCATTGGTGAAGCACCTGCGATGCAAGAGGTTTTCCGAGCCATTGGCCGTTTATCTCGCTCATCGATATCCGTGCTGATCAATGGTGAATCGGGTACGGGTAAAGAGCTGGTTGCCCACGCGCTGCATCGTCATAGCCCAAGAGCCAAGAAACCCTTCATTGCCTTGAACATGGCAGCTATCCCCAAAGATCTGATCGAGTCTGAACTGTTTGGCCACGAGAAAGGTGCCTTTACCGGAGCCAACAGCGTTCGCCAAGGACGTTTCGAACAAGCCAACGGCGGCACACTATTTCTTGATGAGATCGGCGACATGCCACTCGATATTCAGACTCGCTTGCTACGTGTACTTTCTGATGGCCAATTTTATCGTGTGGGTGGACACTCTGCGGTGAAGGTCGACGTACGTATCGTTGCCGCAACCCACCAAGATCTTGAACGACTGGTGCATGAAGGCGACTTCCGTGAAGACCTTTTTCACCGACTCAACGTTATCCGAATCCACATTCCAGCGCTGCGCGAACGCAAACAAGACATTGACAAACTGACTCACCATTTCCTAGCATCCGCCGCCGAAGAGCTCGGCGTTGAAGTAAAAACACTGCATCCAGAGACCATTTTAAAACTCAACCAGCTCAACTGGCCAGGTAATGTGCGTCAGCTAGAGAACATTTGTCGTTGGCTCACCGTGATGGCGAGCGGCAGCGAAATTCTCCCTTCAGACCTACCACCAGAGCTATCGGAAGAAAAAGTGGTGACAACCTCAGGAACTGGAGATAACTGGCAACAACTGCTCGCCAATTGGGCAAAGTGTGCGCTTGATTCAGGAGAAAAAGAACTGCTGACTTATGCACTGCCAGAGTTTGAACGTATACTGCTTGAGGCTGCACTCAACCATACTAATGGTCACAAGCAAGATGCAGCCAAGGTTTTAGGTTGGGGAAGAAATACCCTAACTCGCAAGCTTAAAGAGCTGTACTGACCTAATATGACTCTCGATGCTACTACTTTTTAGCCCAAAAAGTGTCGCTTGGTTTGAATAGTGTCGGTACAATTACAGTGCGCTATTCACCAACGTTGTAGCTAAAGATGTCTTTGAAAACACAAATTACCTTGAGAACCGCAGTGGTGCTGCCATTCGTGATGATTTTTCTATTCACTATGGGCGTAATGGTTTTTACTCAAAAGCAAAACTACAAAAAGATGGTGAGTGAAGTTAGTACACGCCAGTTAGCATCACTGACTGACCACGTTCATCAAAGCCTGTCCAATTTTTTAGAAAAGCCATTTGATGCGAACCTCTCGCTCAGCCATAACATTGGTTACAGCCACCTTTATCAAGCGGGAAACCTTAGCAAGGTCCAAGACTACATTCTTTATACATTCTCAGAGCATTTCACTGCTGTACCTCAACTGGATGTGATCGGCTTTGGTTCTGAAGATGGTAACTATGTTGGTGTTCGTAAAGAAGCCAACAATAGCTATACCTTAATGGTGCAGGACGAGCGTACCAATGATCAGTTGGTCATTTACCGGGGCAACAAGATTAGTGAAGACATTCGATCGGTAATTTCAGGTTACGACCCAAGAGTCCGCCCATGGTACGCCCCCGTTGCGACACAGAAAACAGCAGTATGGTCAACAATTTATGCCAATGCTGACGAACGCCAAGACATCACCTTATCTGCTCTTGCACCTATCTATGACAATGGCCAGTTCAAAGCAGTCATCGTCAGCGACATCAAGATCAATACCTTCAACGCATTTCTCAGAAAACTCAAAGATAGAACAGATGCCACTGTTTACATCATCGATAAACAGAAACGCTTGGTCGCGCACTCAGGCGGAGGCAGTGTCGTTTCATGGGGAACAGGAAAAACCAACAAAGGCCAACGCTTACTGGCAACAGAGAGTGCTAACCCCGTCATACGTGAAAGCGCCAGTTACGTAGACCAATTCCACCTCATCGATAACTTGGGCGAGCAGCGCTTTAGCTTCCGCCTAGACGACGAAAGATACTTCAACCAAATCACCCCATACGAAGATGAACACGGCCTCACTTGGTTTATTGGGGTGTCGATCCCTGAAAGTAACCTGCTCGGTAAATTGCCAGAAAACCAAAGAAATAGTTGGTTGCTCGGACTAGCACTGAGTTGCATTGGGGTCATTACAGGATTAATTGCCTTTAATCGCGTAACCCAACCCATAACCTCGACAGCAGGTGCAGCAAAACGTCTTGCCAAGGGCGATTGGGACACGAGTATGCCAAAGACGGGTCATATCTATGAAACGAGTATGTTGGTGGAGTCATTCAATGAAATGGCCAACAACTTAAAGGCCTCATTTCAAGCATTACAATCTCAGCTTACCTATGATTCACTCACCAAACTGTATAGTCGTGAAGGCTTTATTGACGCTGCTAAGAAAAAACCAGAAAACGAAGAAGGCACGCTTTTCTTGGTGGGTATTGACCGCTTCCGCGACATCAATGACAGCCTAGGTCATTACAATGGTGACCAACTGCTTATCATTGTTGCCGCTCGTTTAAGAGGTACACTGCCATCCGAATACCTACTGGCTCGTACTGGTGGTGATGAGTTTGCCATCTACGCGCCAAACGTTACGCGAAGCGATAATGTTCAGCTACTGACTAATCGCTTACTTCAAACCTTCGTTTCCCCATTTTCAATGGAATCGGAAAGCGTGGTGATTAAGGTATCGATGGGAATAGTGAGTGTCTCGAGTCTCCACGACATTACACTACTGCTCCGCAGTAGCAGTATTGCTCTGAGCAACGCGAAACAAGACAAAACCAGTGTTAGCATTTACAGCCCGGAGATGGGCAAAGCATCGAGACATCGTACCAAGATGCTAGCGCGGATGAACCGAGCAATTAAGCTTCAACAGTTCGAACCGTTTTATCAGCCTATTATTGATCTGGAGTCCGGCTTAACCATAGGGGCGGAAGCTTTAGCGCGCTGGATAACCGATGAAGGGGTGATCTCGCCACTCGAATTTATTCCTCTCGCCGAGGAGAGTGGGCTCATTTACGATATCGGAAAACAAATTCTGCATAAGTCTTGCCGAGATACGGCTATCGCGATTGAGTCAGGCAAGTGGAGTGAAGACTTCTCCATTCACGTTAATCTCTCGGTTGACCAACTCAGTCAGAGTGGGTTTATTGATTTAGTGAAAAAGACCCTGAGTGACACTAAGCTACCAGCAAAGAACCTCACCTTGGAGATCACAGAGTCACGAATCGTTGATAACGACCCGACTGTTATCGACAACATGCTGACACTCAAAACCTTAGGTATCTCGATTGCAATTGATGATTTTGGTACCGGGTATTCGTCGCTGGCCTACCTACAAAAACTGCCATTCGACTGCCTTAAGATCGACCGCAGCTTTGTCAGCAAGCTTGATAAAGAGAGCCTAGACAGCTCGATTGTTGCCGCTATCGTCAATATCACCAAAGGCTTCAAGGTTAGCTTAGTCGCCGAAGGGGTTGAGACTCAACAGCAAGCTGACTTGCTAAAACAGCTGCAATGTCCGCAGGCACAAGGCTTCCTATACAGCCGCCCTGTACCGTTTGAGCAATGGCCGACCGACCTTGCTAACGCCAAACAGGGCCGCAAAGAGATTACTGCCTAAACAAGCGAAAGTTTGAGTGAGCCGAATACAAAAATGCCAGCATGATGCTGGCATTTTTTATGTATTTATTCTCGAGCGAGTGATTAGATAACGCGAGAGAACTGCTGTTGGCGAGCCTTAGCACGCAAGTATTTATCGAAACACATACAGATGTTACGAATCAACAGACGACCACGAAGCGTTACGCGGATTTCTTTGTCGTCTACTTCAACCAAGTCATCGTTAATGAAGGTTTGCAGAAGCTCTAAGTCTTCTTTGAAGTAACGATTAAAATCAACAGCGAACTCAGATTCGATCATCGTCTTATCGAGTTTGAAGTTACAAATAAGCAGCTTAATCACTTCACGACGCAGTAAGTCATCGTTATCTAGTGCAACACCTTTCCAAAGCGCATGACGAAGGTCATTCACTTGAGCGTAATATTTCTTGAGCTCTTTTTGGTTTTGCGCGTAAGAGTCACCCACCATAGAGATAGCCGACACGCCAAAGCCTACTAGGTCACACTCGCCCTGAGTCGTGTAGCCTTGGAAATTACGGTGCAGCACACCTTCACGCTGTGCCACTGCTAGCTCATCTTCAGGAAGTGCGAAGTGGTCCATACCGATAAACTGGTAACCAGCACCCGTTAGAGTCTCAATAGTATCTTGCAAGATAGCCATCTTCTCTTCAGCTTTTGGCAGGTCTTCATCTTTAATCTTACGCTGCGCCGCAAACAGTTGTGGCATGTGAGCGTAGTTAAATACCGATAGACGACCAGGTTTCATCTCAAGTACTTGCTTCAGCGTTTCAGCGAACAACGCTTGAGTCTGCTTAGGCAAGCCGTAAATCAAATCTAGGTTCGTTGAACGGAAGCCAAGCTCTTTAGCACGCTGAACCATAGCTACAATGAACTCTTCATCTTGCTCACGGTTAACCAGCTTTTGCACTTCTTTATTGAAATCTTGAACACCGATACTCAGGCGGTTGAAACCTTCGTTACGTAGGTGATCCAGTACGTCGAGTTCAATCTCACGAGGGTCAACCTCGATACTGATCTCAGCGTCAGCAGTGAAGTGAAACTCATCACGTAGAATCATCATTAGACGCGTGATTTGTGTCTTGCTTAGGAAAGTTGGCGTACCACCACCGAAATGCAATTGAGTCACTTCACGGCCATTCAATAAAGAAGCTCGTTGGCGGATTTCATGTTCAATCACATCTAGGTACTCGTCCGCTTTGTGCGCGTGACGAGTAATCACCTTGTTACAACCACAGTAGTAACAAAGCTTATGGCAGAACGGGATATGTACGTAAAGCGACAGTGGACGCTCTGGGTATTGCGTACACGCCATGTCGTAATCAGAGACGGTAAACGCTTCATGGAACTCCAACGCAGTTGGGTATGAAGTGTAACGAGGTCCCGAATAGTTGTACTTGTTTAAGATTTCTTGGTCCCAAACGATTTGCTGATTCGTTGTTACTGGCTTGCTCGACATAGCGGTACTTCCAATTTAGATCCGCGAGAACCTAGGCTCTCTCAAATCAATTTACATACATTAAAATATAGACGGATTATTTTGCCACACGACCTGTAAGGTCGTTTCAAGACAAAATCAATTTTTCAGATAAAAACTCAGAACTGCTAGCTTGATCACTAACAAAGCGTCGGAATTAACGAGACGCAAAAGGCAAGAAGGCTTATTTAACACTATCTATAAAGATAAGGCGCCTTAAGAACACCGTGTATTAAACAAGCCTCTATTTTAAGTCTTAGCGACTAGATCATCTGAATATTGATTTGGTTGTTGAGAGGCTTAACCTTCTCCTGCAACCTTTTCAAATCTTCGATAACTGCATCGTTCAAGCGAGTCTCAGCCTTATGGCGAGTGAGATTCTGCTGCATGCGTTCTTTCTTAGTCAGCTCCTGTCTTTCGTCTCCGCGGGCCATATCTTTCACGATATGGTACAGCTCAGAAAGAGCAGGATATTCTGAATCAAAATCGACACGCTCATCACCCTGAACATTATCCATAATGATACACACTCGGATACTGATCTCAGGTAAGTCACACTGGCCTTGAATGCCCGCTAAACACAAAGTATTTACGTTTTCGTAAATCGTCGCGTTACGTTTTTCAATGGCTAATGCTTGATGCTGCTTTTGCAACTCCGTCTGCTTCTTCACTTGAAGTAGAAGGTAACCTGCGTAAGAGCCCAAGCCGAGAATGATAATTCCACCAGCAATTGCTAATAAGGTTACGTTCATTGGCTATTAACCTTTAAAGCTGTCTAAGTCGATATCTTCGAATTGAGATAGCAAGTCTTCATCAGAGTTTGCTTTCTTGTTCGATACTACCGGCGTTTCTTCGAAGAACTCTTCTTCATCGTCTTCTGGCTCTAGTAGACCTAAGCGGCCCATTAGGTGTTCGATACGATCAAGTTTCTCATCAACAAACTTCTGTAGACCCGCACCTAGGTTTTCACCATTTTCGATACGATCTAGCAATGTGTTCAGTTGAGCATCATTCTCAAGCATCTCTAACTCTTGTTCGTTAGATAGCTTGCGCTCTTGTTTAGTCGGCTTCTTCGCTGGTTCAACGATCAGCGGGATTTTTTTCTTGCTGCCTAAACGTGGATCACGAGCTTGTGCAGCTTTACGCTGTTTCGCGTCGCTACCATCTGAATGGCGGCTGCCAGACTTAAGGCCTTTACGCTTTTTAATACGCTTACGTTCACGACCTTCAACATCAGATTCGCTACGGTTACGAGTAACCATAGGTTCCGGAGCGCCAAGTGCTCCCGGTTTTCTTGATTTCTTACTACGACCCATTACTGCACTTTCCTCAGTAAAATTACATCATTTCCAAAAAATTCTAGTTCGAGCTTATCCCGCTCTGCCAAAAACTGGAATGTTTGACGACTAAAGAAGACGACATGTGTCGGATCATTCTTGTAGTGCCAACCAGCAAACGCGTCTACGTCTATTACTAGTTTAGTCATCAGACCAATCCAGCCCTTGGGTTTAACTAAATTCAACCATTGCTGCCACACTTTGTCTGGGTGATAAAGATGCTCTATCACCTCCGTGGCAGTCATAAAGTCATACGTTTTTTCCAACACAGAGGCATCTGGGTGGTAATAGATATCGTACAACTCCATGGTGTGTCCGGCTTCTTCTAACATAATAGATAGCGTAGGGCCTGGGCCACAACCAAAATCCAACCCTTGTGAGTTAGATGAAATTTTGTCTGTTAGTGGATCCGCGATGCGAGATAAAAAGCGGCGATAGCCTGCATCACTAGGATCGTTCTCATGGAGATCATAGTGTGCTTTTTCTTCTTTTGCTTCTAACCTTTGTTCAGGTTTAACAAATACCAGTTCACATTGCTGACACTGCAGATAGGCTCTGCGTTTGTCTTCAAAATAGTGATTCACGCCTTGGTGATGGCATAAGGGACAAGTATACATAGCACATCCTTAAACAGGGATGCGAAACATACCAGAAACTGCGTTTATAGTGGAGAGGTATTGGGTGTTTTTTCATCAAATCAATAAAAAAAGCGATAGGAAAACCTATCGCTCTCTAAATCTGCCTATATCGGCCAAAATTTGCATACTCAACTTGGTACACAAATCTCCATTTGTTATTGGTGCTTTCCATGCCAAATTTGTTTGTTGTTCATCGTCCTGATGAGTTTTGGCTATCCTTTTCTAACACCTTGTTGCTGGGCTGTCCTAGCCTGATCCGTTTCTGTCTATACCGTTAGACGAGATGATCATCCGTATCTAAGTCAGCTCCTAGCTGATGGCGCTTACTTTACCCTGTTACAAAAAGACTACAATAGTGCGACTTCACACTTTCGTACACTAATTGATCACACATTGATAAATCAGACACAAAAAGATAAATCATCATAAATATCTATTGATATGACCTAGAAAAAGAAAACGCCCCAATCATTTCTGATCGGGGCGCCTTCTTCTATCTCGCTCGAACGTACATTTCTTCACTCTGGCTAAGAGCGAGAAACCGACAAATTAGTGTAGACCACCAACGTACTTCGATAAGGTATCAATTTCTGCGTCTGTTAACTTTTTAGCTACATCACGCATCATCGCATTCATGTCGTTATTACGGCTACCATCGCGGAATTTTTCAAGTTGAGCCTTGATGTATTCTGCGTGTTGGCCTGATATTTTAGGGAAACCAGAAAGTTCGGTACCATTACCACGAGGGCCGTGACAAGCAATACAAGCTGTTAGGCCGCGTTCTGCGTTACCCGCTGTGTAAAGAACCTTACCTTCATCT
The DNA here is from genome assembly GCF_022397955.1 of Vibrio sp. Isolate32. Lineage (GTDB taxonomy): Bacteria > Pseudomonadota > Gammaproteobacteria > Enterobacterales > Vibrionaceae > Vibrio. The sequence goes on from NZ_JAKEUQ010000015.1 coordinate 59,710, forward strand.
ACTACATTTTCAGGAGTAGAGTTACTAGAGATAGGTAGAGATGCGTAGTATGCCGCTAGGTCAGCCATATCTTCTTCAGATAAAGGCATCGCCATTGCACCCATTACAGGTTCATAACGACCTTGCTTACCACCACTTGTCATACCTAGCTTAAGCTCTTTTAATTGCTTTTCTAGATACTTCTCATGTTGACCAGCCAGCTTAGGGTACTGAGTGATCAGACTGTTGCCGTCAGCACCGTGGCAGGCAACACATGTTTGTGATTTGGCTTTACCAGCTTCAATACTACCTTGAGCCCATACTGAGCAGCTGGCTAAAAGACTCAAAATTAGCGCTAATTTCTTCATGACATTCCATTATAATTATCAAGCTTCCAGTACCACTCTATGTTGCCACTCATGGTACAATAGGCGACCTTATGCCGAGCACGGTTATTTTACACAAATTCACAAAAAAGTAATCAATCGACTACACAAAGTCGAGATGGAGTTAACAGTGAGCGTAAAAATTCATTATCAAAACACGCATTTCATTACCAGTGCACCTGATATTCGTCATTTACCAGAAGACGAAGGGATCGAAATTGCGTTTGCAGGACGCTCCAATGCTGGTAAATCTAGCGCGCTAAATCGCGTTACCAACCAAAAAAGCTTGGCGAAAACCAGTAAAACACCAGGTCGAACTCAGCTAATCAACCTATTTAAGGTAACGGACGGTTGTCATATCGTCGATTTACCTGGATATGGCTTTGCTCAAGTACCGCTTGAGATGAAGAAAAAATGGCAGAAGTCGCTAGGTGAATACCTACAACGACGTGAAAGCCTGAAAGGTTTAGTGGTATTGATGGATATCCGTCACCCAATGAAAGACCTTGACCAACAAATGATCTACTGGGCTATTGATAGCCGTATCCCAGTCCAGGTTTTGTTAACAAAAGCAGACAAACTGAAAAGTGGTGCGCGTAAAGCACAGCTACTGAAAATCCGTAACGATGCGAAATCTTTCGGTGGTGATGTTGCGGTTGATGTCTTCTCTTCAACGAAGGGAATTGGCGTTGACAAACTACGCGCCAAGATGGATGAGTGGTTCGCACCAGCGCTTGCTGATCAAATCATTGATGAGTTAGCGAACGAAGAGCACAACGACTCAGAGTAGCCCCTCTACTTATCGCCATAGGTTAGACGGCTTACAACAAGTGCTTTAACCTTATCAATGCCCCTCTATTATATGTGGGGTATTTTTTTCTGTAAATTCGTGAGTTAAAACGACCAACAATATCTCTTCGATGGCGCAATCCATCCAAATTACTGCCGAAGCCCTGTAATACAGCACCGAGAAACAACAGCAAATCACGAATCACCTTGAGCCCCCACCAACTCAACACACTGATAAATTATGCATAATCCATCAACCCTTTATCGATAACTTGTAGAATAAAAGTTATTTCAAGAAGTGAAGTAACAAACTTAGAGACGGATTTAAATTACCAAAAGCTGATCGAATTCCAGTCTAAGGTAAATCAGGGGGGTTATCACTGTGGTTGAGGAAGCGTAATAAAAGGCACTAAAAATGAGAGGTTTTACGGAGGAGCGGTAGGTTGGAAATGTTTTTCTTTCGCACAAGAAAAAACGCCCCAGTCAAATACTGACTGGGGCGGCTGAATCAGCCTAATCCAATAACGTGAAACAAAAGGTCTGAAAGATAGAACATCTTACCTCTGTACCCTACGAGATTTAATGTACAACAATTGCTCAGAAATGAAAACCATTTTTGTAGTTTTTTTTCATGAACGTTTTATTAAAACACTTAAGCCCTTTGCGTGATTGAACTTTATTTGAGATAAAAAAAAGCCAGTGTTTGTGCACTGGCTCATACTAATTTGCTCCATAAGGTCAAAAACTGATTAGTGGGCTTGATCCCAGTTGTCACCGTGACCAGCTTCCGCAACAAGCGGTACATCTAGGTCAGCAGCAGATTCCATCAATTCTTGTACTTTACTTTCAATTTCGGCTAAAGATGACTCTTCCACTTCAAATACCAATTCATCGTGTACTTGCATCAATAGCTTAACTCGCCCATCACCTTCCGCCTGAATCCATTCATCCACCAACAGCATCGCTTTCTTAATGATGTCTGCCGCTGTACCTTGCATTGGCGCGTTGATCGCTGCACGCTCAGCTGCCTTACGACGCATGCCATTACGAGATTGGATTTCAGGTAGGTGCAGACGACGACCATAAATGGTTTCAACGAAGCCCTGCTCTGAAGCTGCGCTGCGTGTGTCTTCCATGTACTGCATCACACCAGGATAGCGCTCGAAGTAAGTATCCATATAGTGCTGTGCTTCACCACGAGGAATACCAAGCTGCTTAGCCAAACCAAAAGCACTCATGCCGTAGATAAGACCGAAGTTAACCGCTTTAGCACGACGACGTTGCTCAGAAGTCACATCCTCAATATTAACGCCAATGATCTCAGCTGCCGTTGCTGCGTGGATATCTTTTCCTTGTTGGAACGCCTCTAGAAGCGCTTTATCACCCGATAGGTGCGCCATGATACGTAATTCAATTTGAGAGTAATCGACCGCTAGAATCTTCCAACCATGCTGTGCAACGAATGCTTGGCGGATACGACGGCCTTCTTCATTACGAATTGGGATGTTCTGTAGGTTTGGATCGGTCGAAGACAAACGACCTGTCGCCGTTACCGCTTGATGATACGAGGTATGAACACGACCCGTTTCTGCATTGATCATCTTCGGTAGTTTGTCAGTGTAAGTCGACTTCAGCTTCGCAAGACCACGATACTCAATGATCAACTTAGGTAGCGGATAATCTAGCGCCAGTTCCTGTAGTACCTCTTCATTAGTTGAAGGCGAACCAGATGGCGTTTTCTTGATAACAGGCAAACCCATTTTCTCGAACAGAATCGCTTGCAGCTGTTTCGGCGAGTTCATGTTGAACTCTTGCTCTGCAAGCTCATAAGCTTTTTGCTCTAACTCATCAAGACGAACCGAAATCTCTTGTGACTGTGCACCTAGCAACATGTCATCAACGAATACACCGGTACGTTCAATGCGAGACATGACTGGAATCAGCGGTACTTCGATCTCTTCATAGATCGCTTTTAGCTTTTCGTCTTGTTCGATGTTTTCCATTAGACGGTTATGCAGACGCAGTGTTACGTCAGCATCTTCAGCAGCGTATGGAGAGGCTTCACCAAGCTCAATCTGGTTGAACGTCAGTTGTTTCTTACCTTTACCCGCAATCTGCTCGAATGAGATGCAGCTATGTTGTAGGAAACGCAACGCCAAGCTGTCCATATCATGCTTACCGCCAACGCTATTGAAAACGTAAGACGCTAGCATGGTGTCATGCTTGATGCCTTTCATCTCAATACCGTAGCGCGCTAAAACGCTCATATCGTACTTGAGGTTTTGACCCACTTTAGCTTGTGCATCATCTTCAAGAATCGACTTCAGCTGTTCTAGTACCCAATCGCGATTCAGCTGTTGTGGTGCGTCTAAGTAGTCATGAGCAACCGGTACGTAAGCCGCAACACCTTCTTCTGTTGCGAACGATAGGCCAACCAGGTTAGCCACCATGTAATCTAGGCTGTCTGTCTCAGTGTCAAAAGCAAACAGCTCTGCCGCTTTCAGCTTCTCTAGCCAAGCGTTGAAACTCTCTTCATCAAGAATGGTTTCGTACTTGCTACGATCAATCGTCACTGCTGAAGTGTTCATTTCAACCGTTGAGGTTGCCGATGCACCACTACTACGTACAGCGCCCGATTTCTCATCAGCTTCAACGACGCCAGTACCGCCCTCAAGAAGCTCATTCAGCCAAGATTTGAAGACCAGTTGACCATATAGCTTAATCAGCTCATCGGTATTTGGTTGTGTTTTTACTAATGACTCAGGCGTCTCTTCAAGCTCGACGTCCAGTTTGATCGTAGCAAGCTCGTAAGACATCTCAGCGTTGTCTTTATTATCAATCAACTTCTTAGCCATGGTTTTTGAACCACGGAAGCCAAGAGCGGCAATATCATCCAGGTTTTGATACAGCTTTTCGATGCTACCAATGCCTTGCAACAAAGCAGTCGCTGTTTTGTCACCGACACCTGGAACGCCAGGAATGTTATCCACTTTATCGCCCATCAGCGCAAGGTAGTCGATGATAAGCTCAGGTGGGATACCAAACTTCTCAATCACGCCTTCACGATCCATCACCACGTTGGTCATGGTGTTGATCAAAGTAACGTTGTCATCAACCAGCTGTGCCATATCTTTATCGCCCGTGCTGATCAAAACCGGCATGCCCGCTTTAGATGCTTGAGAAGCCAGCGTACCGATCACGTCATCCGCTTCAACGCCTGGGATCGAGATAAGGGGTAGACCCATTGCGCGAATCACGTTGTGCAAAGGTTCGATCTGACAACGCAGATCATCCGGCATAGGTGGACGATTAGCCTTGTACTCTGGGTACATGTCATCACGGAACGTCTTTCCTTTCGCATCAAAAATTACCGCAATACGATCAGAAGCAAATTGACGCATCATGCTGCGCAGCATGTTAACTACACCGTAAACAGCGTTAGTTGGGATATCACCATTGCTCATTGTGCCAGGGTAAGCATGGAACGCGCGATATAGGTAAGAAGAGCCATCGATCAGAATCAATGGATTATCAGGAATACGAGCCATAATGTTTGTGTATCCAGTAAGTACAGAAATTATCTGTTAAGAATGCCACGTCTGTTGGTTGGATTCCACGTTGTCGATCTGTATCCGTTCACTCGGTTGTGTTCGTTATAATCGATTTGTTGTTATTTTTTGTTCTTAGACGCAAGCGTTCTGTGGATAACTCTGTTTATATTATTTACCCACCCTGTTAAGAACTAAGGTGAACAACTCAAAAAACACCAATAAACAACTGAAAATAAAGAATAATTTTACAGATCGAACAGATGATCAACGATCTTTTCTCGATCTTGCGTTGTGGAAAAGAATGCTGATGGCGTTTTATTAATAAAAATACGTGCCACTAAATATGCATCTTGTTGAAATGATAGGTATAAAAAAAGCGACACCCGAAGATGTCGCCTAGCAAAAACCGGTAAAGCCATTCAAATTGAATACCACAGCTTTACCTAAAAGCTATAAATTACACTGGAAGCAATGTGAGCAATGTCGTGTCAAAAAGAACTTAGTACAAGTTCGCGAGAATTCTGTTGGGTAACCAAGTTGATACTCGATTACTTAACATCCTTGTGAACATTTCCTCATTCCCTAAGACGAAGTTAATAATAATGATTATCATTTAATAGTCAACAATTAAATGATAATAAATCTCATTTAATTCATATACCGTTAACGACTGTGCTCAAATTTGCTTCAAAAAATGGATCCTATGGTCATTAATGTCTTCTTTTTCCTCAAGTTTTTCGATTAGGTAACCATTTCTTAATAACAGACGCAACATTGCGGGGAACTGGTTGCGGGATTTAACCTTTAACTGCCTGTAGCCCTGCTCTTGTACCCACTGTTCTTGAGCATCTAATTGCGTCTGTGCAACGCCTTTGTTCCTCGCGAGCGGAGATACACCACCAAACCAACTGTAAAAAGTGTTCGGTTCCAATTCATAGCCAATCTTAAAACCCAATAGCACACCCGCTTCTTCCGCGACTAAAATCAAACTCTTCTTGCCTGATAAACGTTGTGCAAGGGAGGCCACATTCTCTTTTTGAGCAAACTCGTTAATCTGCTCAACAACCGAAGCCACTTCTTCCAGCGAGCCTTCACGTACGATGACTGACATACTTTCCACCCTCATAAACGAAAGGGTTGGCACGACGGCCAACCCTTTAAATAATCTTTTAGCTTAACCTAAAGTCGTTACTTTTCTCTTAGATGCTCAGCGGCCTTTGCATTGTCTTCAGCTAGCCACTCAGCTACATCTTTAGCAAAGTAAGTTAGGATGCCATCCGCGCCAGCACGCTTAAAGCAAAGTAGTGACTCCATTACTGTATCGCGCTCTTTCAGCCAGCCGTTTTGAATCGCCGCTTTGTGCATCGCGTATTCACCAGACACTTGGTATGCATACGTCGGAGCTTGCAGCTCATGCTTCACACGGCGCACGATATCTAGGTAAGGCATGCCTGGTTTCACCATCACCATGTCCGCACCTTCGTTAAGATCCATAGCGACTTCGTGAATGGCTTCATCACTGTTTGCAGGGTCCATCTGGTAGTTCTTCTTGTTACCACCTTTCAGGTTAGATGCACTGCCGACAGCATCGCGGAATGGGCCGTAGTAGCACGACGCGTATTTCGCTGAGTACGCCATGATTTGAGTGTGAATGTGCCCCGCTTCTTCTAGCGCTTCACGAATCTTACCGATACGGCCATCCATCATATCCGATGGAGCAACCACGTCAGCACCCGCTTCAGCGTGAGACAGTGCCTGTTTGATCAGCACTTCTGTTGTCTCATCATTCATCACGTAACCATCTTCATCGATGATGCCATCTTGGCCATGAGTGGTGAACGGGTCTAGCGCGACATCTGTAATAACGCCAATGTTCGGCACATGTTCTTTTAGTGAGCGTACAGCACGCTGAACCAAGCCTTCAGAATTATGGGCTTCAGCTGCGCATAAACTTTTAGCATCTTGGTTCACGACTGGGAATAGAGCAATCGCAGGAACACCCAATTTAGAAAGGTAATCCGCTTCCTCAAGCATAAGGTCGATCGACAGGCGTTCAACACCCGGCATAGACTCTACAGGCTCGCGGCGGTCTTTACCCATTAGGATAAACATTGGGTAGATTAGATCATCCACAGACAATTGATTTTCTGCCATTAGGCGACGGCTAAAGTCGTGCTTACGCATACGGCGCATACGGCGACCTGGGAATTGACCTTGAATTGAAACAGACACTAGATTCTCCTTGCCTAGTCTAAGTACCGAAATACTTAGATATGAAAAGTGCTAAATACAGGCAAAAGCATATCACTGATGGCTCAGGACGCTAGCAGTAAAATATAAAACCCACTCAAAAACAGGGAGAAATGGCAAAAAATGACCTTCTCCTCACACTGCCGTATACTCATGACAACTCAGTAAAGACCGCATTCAGGACAAAACAATGATCGACACCCATGCTCATATTTACGCTAGCGAATTCGATGAAGATCGCGAACAAGTAGTGCAGCGCGCACTGGCTCAAGGTATTGATACAATTCTACTACCAAACATCGACTTAGAATCTATCGAGCCAATGCTAGCAACGGAAGCTCAATTTCCGGAAGTATGTCGTTCAATGATGGGCTTACACCCTTGTTATGTTGATGGAAATATTGAAGAAACACTAAAGACTATTCGCGCTTGGTTTGATAAACGCGACTTTATCGCGGTGGGGGAAATTGGTATCGATCTCTACTGGGATAAAACCTTTAAAGCCGAACAAGAGATGGCCTTCATTACCCAACTGCAATGGGCAAAGGAACTCGACCTGCCGGTGGTAATCCACACTCGAGATTCAATAGAAGAGACCCTGACTCTGCTAAAACAAGAGCAAGACGGCAGCTTACGTGGTGTATTTCACTGCTTTGGCAGCAGCCTAGAAGAAGCTCAAGCGATCAACGCACTCGGCTTCCACCTTGGTTTAGGGGGTGTTTCGACCTTTAAGAATTCAGGTATGGATAAGGTCATTCCACACCTAGATATGGACTACGTTATCTTAGAAACGGACTGCCCATACTTGGCACCAACACCGAATCGCGGTAAACGCAATGAGCCAGCCTATACAGAATTGGTGGCAAAACGAATCGCCGAATTGCGCGGAATTACCCTTGAAGAAGTCGAAAATATAACCAATATTAATGCTAAATCATTGTTTAATTTATGATAAATCTATTAATAAGCAATTATTACGGATTTACCCTGAATTTATTTGAGAAAGCTAATTGACATGTATATTATCAACCGCTCGCATATGGAGATAGTTGATTATGTGTGACCATTCACAACACTTGCAACGTCAACATCGAACTCGATGGCATAAAATCTTGGGCATTAAAGAGCTCTATGTATGTCAAAACTGTGGCTATCAGTTGAAGATTCGATAATCAGACATAATAAAAAAGCGGCCTAGGGCCGCTTTTTTATTATGAGATTTTTACTGCAGAGATCTGACTTACGATTCAGCTTCTTCCTCTTCATCGCCGTCTGGCTTGCGCACATAGAAGCGAGCGAAGAACAGACCGATCTCAAACAGGATACACATTGGAATCGCCAACAGTGTTTGAGAAATCATATCTGGCGGTGTCAGCATCATACCGATAATAAAAGCACCCACGACAATGTAAGGGCGCTTCTCAGCTAGCGCTTTAGGTGTCGTTGCACCCGTCCAACACAATAAGATAATCGCCACTGGCACTTCAAAGGCAATGCCAAAAGCAAAGAACAGTGCAAGTACAAAATCGAGATAACTCGATATGTCCGTCGCAAACTCTACCTGCCCTAACGAGATAGCCGTAAAAAAGCTGAATACCAATGGGAATACCACGAAGTAAGCGAACGCCACACCACAGTAAAACAGCAGAGAACTTGAAGCCAAAAGTGGCATTATCAAGCGCTTCTCATGCTTGTACAAACCCGGAGCCACAAAAGCCCACACCTGATACAAAATAAACGGTACCGCAACAAACACAGCGGAAATTAACGTTAGCTTTAAAGGTGTGAAAAATGGCGATGCAACATCGGTTGCGATCATCGTCGCCCCTTCAGGTAGACGATCTACCAAAGGTGCGGATACGAATTCATAAATATCATTAGCAAAATAAATTAGCCCGATAAACACTACTAGAACGGCGAGAATCGATCGTAGTAGTCGATTACGGAGTTCTAGAAGATGGCTAATTAAAGGCTGTGTCTGCTCAGTCGAAGACATGTCAAACCTCTTAAACAGGAAGATCGAAAAGGAGCCGCACGTGTTTCTATCTTACATAGCTATTTGCTTAAACATCTAGCTACTAAGTATCTGGCGACTCCTCCTTGCGAGACTATTCGGCTTTTTTATCTGACGGTGCTGAAGCTTCACTGTTTACCTGAATGGTTTCAGATTCCACAGTTTCCGTGACACTAGGTGCAGTCTCACTCGGCTTATCAGACTCAGGCTTAGCGTTAGCGTATGGACGTTGAACTTCAGCAGCGGCCTGCTTAAGTTCATCGACTGACGCTTTAAGGTCTGGAGATAAATCTTCCATACCCATTTTTTCCGCCTTACGCAGGTTTTCTTGCAGCTCTTGCACCTTAAGCTCATGAGAAAGTTCATCTTTCACACTGTTTGCCATGCTTTTCGCTTGTCCAACAAACTTGGAAATACTGCGAATTGCCACAGGTAAACGCTCAGGCCCTAAAACCACCAAACCAACGACAGATATTAATACCAGTTCCCAAAAACCGATATCAAACACGATTTACGCCTGCTCTTTGTCTTTCTTTGTTTCAGCAGTTGTTTCAGCGTGAGCTTCTGTCTTCTGCTGTTCAATATTCTTTGGTTCGAAGTCTGCATCTTTCTTATCTGCAGGCTTGTCTTCATCGCTCATTGCTTTTTTGAAGCCTTTAACCGCTGAACCTAAGTCACCGCCCATACCGCGCAGTTTCTTTGTTCCGAATAGCAAAATTACAATTACAGCAATGATTAGAAGTTGCCAAATACTGATACCACCCATTGTCATTGTCCTCGGGTCTGTCTACACAAAAAATATAAAGAGAGTCTACTGTCTAACGACGGTAAGCTCGCCAACTAAGCAGCCAAAATGTGACACCTGCGATGCCACAGCCCATAGATAGCTGCTCATAAGGGCTTGAAACTAATATTGCGGAGCATACGACTAAAGTGGCTCCAACACCAAACAAAAACTTTCCAGTCGCTTGTTGGCGTTTAGTATTTCGGTAGCCTTGATAAAGCTGATCCATTCTCTGGTTCATCGCTTTACCCTGACGAAGGCTGTCATAAAGTAACTCTGGCAGCTCTGGTAATTTCTCTGCCCAGTATGGCGCACGCTCTTTTACTGCGTTGATCACAGCTTGCGGCCCCACCTGATTCATCATCCAAGTTTCAAGGAAAGGCTTCGCCGTTGCCCACAAATCAAGTTGCGGATACAGTTGGCGGCCTAGGCCTTCCACATACAACAAGGTCTTCTGTAGAAGCACCAACTGAGGTTGAACCTCCATGTTGAAACGTCTTGCTGTATTAAATAAGTTTAGCAACACATGGCCAAATGAGATCTCGCCAAGTGGCTTGGCAAAAATCGGCTCACACACCATGCGGATCGCAAACTCGAAGTCATTAACGTTGGTATCATGCGGTACCCAGCCCGAATCAACGTGCAATTCTGCAACTTTACGATAATCTCGGTTGAAGAAAGCCAGAAGGTTTTCAGCTAAATAACGTTTATCTTCGCTGCTTAACGTGCCGACAATGCCACAATCGAGACCAATCCATTGAGGATTATCTGGGTTATCTGGGTTAACGAATACGTTGCCCGGGTGCATGTCTGCATGGAAAAAACTGTCTCGGAATACCTGGGTGAAGAATACCGTCACACCACGTTCCGACAGCAATTTCATATTGGTACCGTTGGCTTTCAAAGTCTCGACATCCGAAACCTGAATACCGTAGATACGCTCTGATACCATCAAGGTTTCGCTGCTTAAATCAGGAATCACCTCAGGAACGTATAACTCTTCACTGCCTTCAAAATTACGACGCAATTGAATGGCATTTGCAGCCTCTCGGCGTAGGTCCAATTCATCAAGTAAGGTTTTTTCGTACTCGTGAACCACCTCAACCGGTCTTAAACGACGTGCTTCAGGAAGCGACTTAGCGACTATACTCGCCATTCGATGCATCAGTTTTAGATCTGCATCAATCACCGGGCGAATATCTGGTCGAATTACCTTCAGAACCACCTCTCGGCCGTTCTCTTTTAACTTCGCGGTATGCACCTGAGCGATAGACGCAGAAGCAAGCGGTTCAATATCGAAGTCGGTAAACCAGTTATCTAAACTGCCACCCAAAGCCTTCTCCATATCTTGCTTAGCCAGTTCACCATCAAATGGCGCCACTTGGTCTTGCAAAAGTGCCAACTGATCGGCGATATGAGGAGGGAACAGATCACGACGTGTCGACATCATCTGTCCAAACTTAATCCACACAGGCCCTAGCTCTTGCAAAGCCAGGCGTAGACGATGCCCTAATTCTTTATCTTTGTGCTTGTTCTTAATCCAAAACAGTGACTTTCTCGCCAACAAAGGCGCTTTGGTCAGTTGGTGTTCTGGCATCAATTCATCAAGGCCATATTCCAACTGTACCTTGATAATATGATAAAGACGTTTCAGTTCTGTTGGGGTCATGCTTTCTCCAACAGAGCGTTCAACTTAGATTCAAGGCGTGCAGCTGAGCTTTTTACGTCATCAACCTGATCGCAAAAGTGTGCCACCTCTAATGGCGCAGGAGCAATTTTCCACTCCTCAGTCAGAACCTGAGCGAAGTGGTTTTGATGTTTCGTCGCCTGCTTTGCCACGAGGCCACCAACGTTCTTAACACCTTGTACCAAGGTATGAGCCACCACATCACCTGTCACGCGAGACAACCACTCTTCCAAATCAGGTTTGCAGTCTGTCATCAGCTGAGAAAACTTCTGTGCCAACTGAATATCACCTTCCAAAATCAGCTTATCTTGCTTGATAAGCTTAGTAATATTCGATTGTTCACGCAGTTCTGGCAATACAGATAGATTCAAAGATAAGTAGCAATCAGGTTGCCCTTCGTATTCTGACAATACATCAATTTGCTGGCTAAAAACGAACGTAAGTGTTTTATTCAACTCTTTCAAATTGACTTGAATGATCTGCCCTTTTAAACGAGACAAACGACGAACCAGTGCTGGATCGTCGTTTACTAGCGTATTCAAAGAGGTTTCAATAACCGCGGTTACCAATGGATCAAATGGCATGACTGTCCTTACCTTTGAAAACGGATAAGCCTTAACCTATCCGTTCTGTCTTTATTCTTATTTTCTATCTAACACGCTCAAAGCGCTTGCTACCAAGTTCAACTAGAACTTGTAACCTCGGTGCAGCGCTACAATGCCGCCCGTTAGGTTGTAGTATTTCGTATTCTCAAAGCCCGCTTCTTGCATCATGCCTTCCAAAGTTTCTTGGTTCGGGTGCATGCGGATAGATTCTGCAAGGTAACGATAGCTGTCTGCATCGTTAGCAATCAACTCACCCATTTTTGGCAATAGGTGGAAAGAGTAGGCATCGTAAACCTTTGATAAAGGCTCAAGTACTGGCTTAGAAAACTCAAGAACCAACAAACGACCACCTGGCTTAAGCACACGGTACATTGAACGCAGCGCTTGGTCTTTATCGGTTACATTACGCAGACAGAAGCTGATAGTAATGCAATCGAAGTAGTTATCAGGGAAAGGCAACTCTTCAGCATTCGCTTGTACATAATGTACGTTGCCAACAATACCGCTATCACGCAGTTTATCGCGGCCAACATTCAGCATTGAATTGTTGATATCAGCTAGAACTACGTGGCCTTTTTCACCAACAATACGCGAGAATTTCGCCGTCAGGTCACCAGTACCACCACCAAGGTCTAGAATACGCTGACCAGAGCGAACGCCACTGCAATCAATCGTGAAGCGCTTCCACAAGCGGTGAACACCACCCGACATTAAGTCATTCATGATGTCGTATTTAGCGGCTACAGAGTGAAATACCTCTGCTACTTTCGCGACTTTTTCGTCTTTTGCGACTGTTTCGAAACCAAAGTGTGTGGTTTCTGACTCTACTGCTGAATTTGTCTGCACGCTTGTGTCCATAATGCTGTTATCTACCATGGTAAGTTCTCATCGACAGTGCACTCTGTATTTAGAGGCGCTGCGGCCGATTAGTTTACTTTATCCTCAGCAGGTTGTCTTTCTACTAAGGAGGCATTTTCTGAAAAAGCCTCATTTTGCGCCATTTCAGCCAAACCAATAGAGATAGGTTTCTTCACCTCAACGCCCAGTTGCTTAAAGCTTTCTGCCTGACGAATCACATTACCTCGACCTGTTACTAGCTTGTTCATGGCGCCTTGATAGCTTTGATTGGCTCTATCTAGCGAGCTACCTAGGCCTTCCATATCATCGACAAACAGACGCAGCTTGTCGTAAAGCTTGCTTGCGCGCTCAGCAATCACTTGCGCGTTCTGGTTCTGTCTTTCATTGCGCCACAAGTTATCTATGGTACGCAGTGCTACTAGCAAGGTGGTTGGGCTGACCAAAATGATGTTTTGTTCCATCGCATCTTTCACCAAGCTAGGGTCGGCTTGAATCGCCACTTGGAATGCAGGTTCGACTGGGATAAACATCAACACGTAATCCAAGCTTTGGATCCCTTTGAGTTGATGGTAATCCTTCTGGCTGAGACCTTTGATGTGCGCACGCAGTGACACCAAATGATCACGTAATGCGGCATCACGCTGTTGATCGGTTTCAGCATTGAAGTAGCGTTCGAACGCCACCAGCGCCATTTTTGAATCGACCACCACTTGCTTATCTTGTGGCAAATGCACGATCACATCCGGCTGATAACGCTTACCCGCATCATTTTGCAGGTTCACTTGTGTTTGGTATTCGTGGCCTTCACGCAGGCCTGATTCAGCAAGCACACGAGCCAGTACTACTTCACCCCAGTTACCTTGCTGTTTGTTGTCACCTTTGAGCGCCTGAGTCAGGTTAACCGCTTCACGAGTCATGCTTTCATTAAGGCGCTGTAGGTTCTTCAGCTCATGAACTAAGGTATGACGCTCTTTGGCTTCTTGGCTAAAGCTATCGTTAACCTGCTTCTTAAAGCCTTCTAATTGCTCTCTTAACGGTGAGAGTAACCCCTCTAAACTCTGCTTGTTTTGTTGATCGACTTTAGCGGTTTTGGTTTCAAACAGTTGATTAGCGAGATGCTCGAATTGCTGTTTTAAGCGTGATTCAGCCTGCTCTAAGAGCTGCAGCTTTTCACTGTTAGCAAGATTTTCCTGATCGTGCCTTGCTTCTTGCTCGCGCAGTTCGGCTTCCAATTCAGATTTATGGTCCTTCAACACATTGATCTCATCGGCATACTGCTGGCGCTCCTGCTTGACTGCTTCGAAGTAGCGAAGCTTTTCCATCGCAGCCATCACCTTGCCGTGCGCTTGTTTAAGCTCGAATGCGGCTTTGTCTCGCTCGTCATCCATTTCATCGAGCTCTTGTTGCGCTTCTGCAAGTGAGGACTTGAGCTGTGACTGCTGTGATTCATGCAACAAACGATCAGACTCAAGTTGCTGCTCGAGCAATCGCTGCTGAAAAGAGAGTTTCTGTTTAACCCACCAACCGACGACGCCACCACTGACGAGTGCGCCAGAAATTGCAGCAATAAGCGTTGCCTGATGTTCGATAATCCATTGCATGATAATGATTTAGCCTAATTGGAAATAACTCATTAAATGGTATTTTGATACTGGATAAATGTCCAGTTTGCCGTATTAAAATTCGACAGATAGACTAAGCGCTCCGTATTCAGTCCCACCCAATTAGAATGAGTTGCCATGAACGAACGTCGTGCCTTGGGCTTTGGCCTTTCCGCAGTGCTACTGTGGTCAACGGTCGCTACTGCTTTTAAGCTGACCCTTGCTGAGTTTTCACCGATTCAAATGCTGACCATTGCCAGCATTGTGTCGTCGATTGCACTGATCGCGGTCTGCGCCTTCCAAGGTAAGCTCTCTCAGCTAAGCACAACATTCCTATCAAACCCTTGGTACTACCTACTGCTTGGTTTGGTTAACCCGCTGGCCTACTACCTGATTCTCTTCAAAGCATACGACCTGTTGCCAGCTTCTCAAGCTCAGGCCATCAACTACAGCTGGGCTATCACGCTAACGCTGATGGCAGCGGTTTTTCTTGGACAAAAGATTCGTAAGCAAGATTGGGTGGCTTGTACCTTCAGTTATGCGGGTGTGGTCGTGATTGCCACCAAAGGCGATGTACTAGGTATGCAGTTCGATAGCCCACTTGGCGTCATATTGGCGCTGCTTTCAACCCTGCTTTGGGCGGGCTACTGGATCCTTAACACCAAAAACAAGGCTGATCCTGTGGTGGGCGTACTACTTGGATTCTTAGTGGCGCTGCCCTTCGCAATTGGTTTAACCATTTACGAGGGCGAGAGCTTTAGCCAAATCACAGCGAAAGGTTGGATGGCAGTGACTTACGTAGGCCTGTTTGAGATGGGGATTACCTTTGTATTGTGGCTATCGGCATTGAAACTAACCAACAACACGGCCCGCATCAGCAACCTGATTTTCGCCTCACCATTTATCTCTTTGATGTTACTTTCCACCATTATCGGCGAAGAAATCCGCCCATCAACCCTGTTTGGTCTAGTGCTGATTATTGCTGGTTTGGTGATTCAACAGATCAAATTTTCAAAAAACAAAGCTGCGTAAATAAGAGCGAAAATACTCGATTGGTCGCGAAAGCCATCAATTGAGTTACCTTTAACTCTAAACTAGATACAAAAATGGCGAGTCGTATGACTCGCCATTTTTATGTAATTTACCTAGGTTAGATAAGGAAACACCTTATACCAATCACAGTAAGTAAGTGTTCATAAATAGCGCAGGAAAAATGCTCGAGAACAAGACAGAAATTTTCGATAAGTAGTTATTCTACAATCAAAATTTCTAACGACGTTATCGAGTGTTTTAACCAGATAGGATGACCAGTTATTTACTACGATTGGTATTAAACCCACTGACCAGCAGTAAAACCTGAGCTCCAACACCATTGGAAGTTGTAACCACCAAGCCAGCCCGTTACATCCATCACTTCGCCAATGAAGAACAAGCCTTTGATGTTCTTACATTCCATGGTTTTGGATGACAGGTGATCGGTATCAACACCACCGAGCGTAACTTCCGCAGTGCGGTAGCCCTCTGTGCCATTGGGTGCGATCTTCCAGTTTTCTAGATGCTCAACAATGCCATTAAGCTGCTTTTCGTTGAACTGCTTAAGCGGTTTGTCTTCCAGCTCTTTACGGTCAATCAACACTTCCACAAAACGCTTCGGCAGTGCTTTCGCCAAGGTGTTTTTCAGGCTCTGATTTGGGTGCTTCTCGCGAGATTTAGCCAGCAGTTCAGCCACATCGACTTCAGGTACTAGATTAATCGAAACCGACTGACCCGCTTTCCAGAATGAAGAGATTTGCAGTACAGAAGGGCCAGATAGACCGCGGTGCGTAAACAGCAGCGCTTCTTTAAACAAAGTACCATCTTGCGCCGTGATCTCCGCAGGAATCGCGATACCAGAAAGCTCAGCGAAATCTTCTTTGTCTTCTTTATGTAGCGTGAACGGTACTAAGCCTGCCGTAGTTGGCATCACAGACAAACCAAACTGCTCGGCAATCTTGTAGCCAAATGGCGTGGCGCCCAGCTTAGGCATCGACAAACCACCGGTCGCTACCACCAGTGAATCACACTCAACTTGGTCGGTATTGAGGTACATTTTGAAGCCAGAATCGATCTTTTCGATGGAATGAACATCGCAGCGGTAGCGCTGTTCGACTTTCGCTTGCTGACACTCTTCAAGCAGCATGCTGACGATATCTTTTGCGGTATGGTCATTCACACAGAACAGCTGCCCATGATCGCGTTCTTCGAACTCAATGCCGTACTTACTCACCATAGAGATGAAATCCCAGTTGGTGTATTGAGACAAAGCCGACTTTACGAAGTGAGGGTTATTACACAGGAAGTTGTTCGCTGATACATCGTAATTAGTGAAGTTACAGCGGCCACCACCTGAGATTAAAATTTTTCTGCCTGGCTTTTTCGCATGATCAACCACCAGCACTCGTCGGCCGCGTTTACCAGCTTCCGCGGCACACATTAAGCCTGCGGCGCCCGCACCAATCACGATTACATCAAATTTTTCACTCATTGTGGTTCTGCTTTCTTCACTTTGCATTCCGAGTACGCCCTGTTCTCAAAATGCCATCAATAAAAAAGGATGTGCGTTAACAGCACATCCTTACTAATTGCTCGCTATTTTAGCGGCAATTTTAAACTTTGCAATTGGTGTTCAATCGTACAAATCTCAGACAGCTGCTATTGCGCGAGAAGCTTGTCTAACATTGCTAAGCTCGCCAAACGAACAACCGACGCTCTAATCACACGTATCGCTCACCTAAACGATAAACGCAGACAATAACGTCACACCCAGCAGAGCAGAAGAGAGTATGAACAACTGTCTTACACGATCACACTTGGAAGTGAACACTTCGTCGTGGTGATGATGGTACTCTTTGCTTTTGATGTAACTAAACAAGCGAACTTGTTTGGTCATATTGCCATGAGTTGTGAAGAACCCACCTCCGTCTACTTGTTGATAAAGTAGAGGATGTGCTTCTCGCATAATATAGATGAGTGTTCTTAGCGCAGTAAAATAACGCGCCCAGTTCACACAAGTCACAACCATTAGTGCAAATAGAATAGTGTCGCCGCTGATCATCCTTTCCTCCCTACATCTTCAAAGGAAAACTCAAAAGAAAAAGATAATCAGAGTCTTTTTCTTACAGCCTAGACTGCAGGAGCATCCATGATTGAAGATGAACCATCTTTTGCCAATTGCGCTAAGTCTTTATCAATAAAGAACAGTGCTTTACCGTCTTCACCAACAAGCTCTAGCTTATCCAATACACCTTTAAACAACTTCTCTTCTTCGTGTTGCTCTGCAACGTACCATTGCAGGAAGTTAAAGGTTGAGTAGTCTTGTGTGCTGAAAGCAACGTGAGCCAGCTTATTGATCTTTTCAGTAATCATCTGCTCGTGTTCGTAGGTTTCACGGAATACTGCGCCAAGGCTTTCAAATTCATGTTTTGGTGCTTCAATCGCACCCAGAATTGGCATTGCACCTGTTTCACTTACGTAAGTAAAAAGACGCTGCATGTGTTCCATTTCTTCTACCGCATGAGCACGCAGAAACTCTGCTGCACCTTCAAATCCTTTGTCTTCACACCAAGCACTCATTTGTAAGTATAGATTGGATGAGAAAAATTCTAGATTAATTTGATCGTTCAGTTGCTCAACCATAGTTTTTGACAGCATTTAAGACTCCTAAGTACATCCTCAATTTTCTTTACTATATCACTATTTTGTTAATATCTCGCTGACCATTAGTTAACCGGTATTTCGAATCGACATTACGCAAGACGATGGATATGAGATCACTTCAGCAAAAAAAGACACCGCATAGTGCTAATCTTAAATTAGACAATGAATAAAGGAGGTAGCGATATGAGTTACAAACATATTTTGGTCGCGGTCGATTTATCAGATGACAGCAAATTGATTGTGGATAAAGCGGTAGCATTGGCTAAGCCATTAGAAGCCAAAGTCTCTTTTATCCATATCGATATTAACTACGCAGAGCTCTATACCGGACTGATTGACATCAATATGGCAGAGACCCAACACAACGCGATGGAAGCGTCTCGCATTCAGCTACAAAACTTTGCGGAGCACGCTCAATACCCGATCACTCATACGCTTGTAGGCAGCGGTGATTTGAGCCATGAACTGTGCGATACCATCACAGAATACAACGTTGATTTAGTGGTTTGTGGTCACCATCAAGACTTTTGGAGTAAGCTGCTTTCTTCAACACGACAACTGATCAACGCGTCTCCGGTTGATATGCTGGTCGTGCCTCTAAGAGATTCAGAAGACTAATGATTTAAGGTTAGGTAACATACAGCTCATATCTTATTAACGAAGTTTTACTATGAGCTATTTAGCTGGTGTTACCCTCCTATGGGCCTTCTCCTTTAGCCTGATCGGCGTTTACCTTGCGGGTCAGGTTGACTCTTGGTTCTCTGTTTTAATGCGTGTTACCCTTGCTGGCGTCGTATTTCTTCCTTTTCTAAAGTTTCGCGGCATATCGCGTAAGCTGATCGCTAAATTGATGGCGATTGGTGGTATCCAGCTTGGCCTAATGTACTGCTTCTACTATCAGTCTTTCTTACTGCTGTCCGTTCCTGAAGTCCTTTTATTTACGGTTTTCACACCAATTTACGTCACGCTGATTTATGACTTTCTTAAAGGGCAATTCTCTCCGTGGTACTTAGTGACAGCTGCAATTGCGGTATTGGGCGCGGTATTCATTAAATTCGCAGGCATCAACGAAAACTTTTTAGTTGGCTTCCTTGTCGTACAAGGCGCGAACCTCTGTTTTGCTATCGGTCAGGTGGGCTACAAAGTGGTGATGGAGAAAGAATCGACCGAGTTACCTCAGCGAACAGTATTTGGTTACTTCTACCTAGGGGCGTTATGCGTCGCATCGGTTGCTTTCATGCTGCTGGGCAACCCTGAAAAACTACCAACCACAACACTTCAATGGGGAATCCTGATCTACCTTGGCTTGATTGCCTCTGGATTGGGTTACTTTATGTGGAATAAAGGCGCGTGCATGGTGAATGCTGGTGCGCTAGCGGTGATGAACAATGCATTAGTGCCTGCGGGCCTTGTGGTGAATATCCTGATTTGGAACAGAGATGTCGATTTAGTTCGATTGTCTATTGGTGGCGCTGTTATCTTATTCTCTCTATTCGTCAATGAGACGTGGGTGAAGAAACGCGTTGCAAGATCCGCAAGCAACGCCTAACAAATTTAAATTCGCCACTACGACCAAGTTCTCTTAGGAGACAAAAAGCAAAAGAGCGACCTTAGGTCGCTCTTTTTAGATCTGGCTAACGCGTTGAATAATGTTCAACAGCTGGTGTTAGTGAATGTGATTCACAACCACAGCCTGGTTTTCCGTGAAGGCGACATCATCAAGTCGTAGGTTGATGCGTTCCAGTTCACTTTCCAGCTTCTGGCTTTTCTTAAACAGCTTTTGCTGCTTCTTAATCATCTTCGCCAGCTTCTTGTTGTATTTCTCTTGTTTCTTAGTCGCTTTCTTCGCTCGCTTCAGTTCTGCTTTCTCATCACCACTCGCGTTAGCAATGCGTTTTTTCAGTTTGGCTTTTTTCGGTGAAGCTTGTTTGTCTTTGTCTCCAAGAGCAGCAGCAGGGTCAAACATCTGTACTGATGAATCTGGGACCTCTGCCAAGGTGACTTCAGGCTTTGGTAGCGTTTCGGCTAACAGACCACAAGCCGCCTTTTCTTCAGCTGGCTTATTCTGACAACCGAGCGGTGGAATTGCTGTTGGTTTACATAGGTTCGCTTCGTCCGCCGATGAACGTGCACAAGAACGACACACAAACTTAGGTTCAGTAACCAAGTTGTGGATCTCGCCCAAGTGTTCAGTGATATCTCGACGGTTTAACTTACAAAAGCGTTTAGCCATGCTACAACTCCAGCTAAGAATAATAATGATTCTTAGTTAGATATACATCCGTAACGCGACTATCGCAAGTGTTAAATGGCATTTTATCGTATTTATGACGGGAAATTTTCTTAGCGTGTCTCTAAGTTATTGATGCTTTATCTAAGTCATTGATGCTTTCACATACACATCAAAACGATTCTTTTTGGTTTCGATCGCCATGCTCGGCTTTTGCTCGTGTAACCAAGCCGCATAATCGGGTCTTTTAACCACAACTCGCTTCGATGCCAACTTCATCGCCGGTTCAAATAGACCATCAGCATCCAGATCCGCACCCACTAAAGATTGGAATACGCGCATCTCTTTTTTGACCAAAGCTGATTTCTTTTTGTTCTCAGGGTGTGGGTACATTGGATCGAGGTACACCACATCAGGCTGTTCAAAATTAGGATCGTTACTAAGCTTATCCAACGCATCATGGCTCGAAGCATGAATTAACTTCATACGTTCGCTTACCCAACAACCAATATCAGGGTCTTGCTGTGCACGCTGTAATCCATCATCAAGCAGCGCTGCCACAACAGGATGACGCTCGACCATTTGCACCTTACAACCTAGAGAAGCCAATACAAATGCATCACGCCCTAAGCCAGCCGTACCATCAAGAATGGTTGGCGTAGCCCCTTTATTCAAACCTGCCGCCTTAGCGATTGCCTGACCTTTACCGCCACCAAATTTACGTCGATGACCAACCGCACCGCCAACTAAATCAACGAAGATAGCACCTAACTTGGGTTCGTCTACTTTGCGTAGCTCAAGTCGTTCGCTAGTCAGCACCAAAGCAAATTCGCTGCTTTCATCGTGAGATAAATTCCAACGGGTCGCTAAGTCATTCAGATGATCGATTTGTGTAGCATCTTCGCAAATCAGTTGTAGTTGCAAGGTCGTCTCCAACAGACAGTAGTATTCAAAACAAAAGAGGCAACCAGTTTACCTGATCGCCTCAACAATACATATTAGCGGTGCAAAGTAATCCCAGCTAAAGTCGGCTTACCTAAACCAATGGCTCTCTCTCGCGTTCTTGTCTTAACTCTTCAACGAGCTCCGCCAGTGGCTTAGGTCGTCCTATGATGTAGCCCTGCGCGTAGTTCACACCAAGCTCGATCAGCTTGTCGATGATCTGGGTATTTTCAACGAACTCAGCCACGGTGTGCTTGCCCATCTGCTTAGCAAGATCATTAATCGAACGAACCATCACATGATCCATCTCGTTGACATCAATATCACGCACGAACAGGCCATCGATCTTAACGATGTCGACTGGCAGCTTCTTCAAGTAACCAAACGACGATAACCCAGACCCAAAATCATCGAGCGCAATCATACAACCAAGGTCTTTAATACGATTGAAGAACTTGATCGCCTGTTTCATGTTACTCATCGCCGCTGTTTCGGTGATCTCTAAGCAGATCTTGTGACATGGAATCGACGAGTTACTCAAACTCTCGATCAAGAACTCAACAAACTCTCGGTTGCCCATCGAATGACCGGAAAGGTTGATAGAACACATCCCTAAATCATCAATCAGGTGTGGGCGTTGCTCCAACCAACTCAATGTCTGGCCAATCACTTGGCGGTCAATCAAATGCGCAATGTTATAACGCTCAGAAGCAGGCATGAAGATCCCCGGAGAGATGTATTCCCCATCCACGTTCTTAATCCGCACCAAGATCTCGAAGTGCATTTTATCGCTGTTTTTATCTAGACCAAGAATACGCTGCGCAAACAACTCCAAGCGATCATTAGCTAAAGCTTCATGCACTAAGTTAACGCATTCCATCTCTAGATGACGTCGACGCAAGTCTTCATCATCTTGGTGGTAAAGGTGATAGCGGTTGCGGCCTTCCTCTTTAGCCGCATGACACGCCGCGTCTGCCTGAGCGTGCACCATTTGTGGCGTTGCGGCAGTATGGTCGATCAATCGAATGCCGATAGAGCAAGTTAAGTTGAGTCGGATGTCATCCCACAAGAATGGATTGTCACCCATCATCGAGATGATACTGCGACACACATTCACCGCGTCTCGCTCAGTACAGTCTTTGATGAGTACCGCAAACTCGTCACCACCCATACGCGCCAACACTGCATTGTATGGCAGTACCTCTTCCAATAGCTGCGCACTAAACAAAATCGCGGCATCGCCCGCTTCATGCCCTGCGGTATCGTTCAGTACTTTCAGTTGGTCTAGGTCTAAGAACAGCATTGCGTGGGTTCGCATGTGGCTCTCAACTTCTTTGAGTGCCTTCTGTAGCTCTTGCTCAAAGTGGTTACGGTTGAAGGTGTCAGTCAGCAGGTCATAGCGAGCTTGATACTCTAGCTTTTCAGAAAGCTCGTGCGTCTCGGTGATGTCTTCACCCACAATCAACAGCTGATCAGACTCGACCAACGGGCGGATATTTTCACGAATCCAGATCTTGCTACCGTCGGCATGGCGATATTCGATATCACGACGCCACACACCACGAATTTTATGCTGTGGTTGCAACAAGATATGGCGAGGAATCATCGCATTCTCATCAACATAGAACTCTCTAGGACGATGCCCTAAAAGTTCATCCAATGGGTAGCCAAGTAGCTCCTCGGCAAATTGGTTCACTTGTTGAATGCGATTATTGCCATCGAGCGTAATCATCATCACAGGCTGTTTGTCGTAATACAGCTTCAAGTTCGCTTCACGTTGGAACAGTTTATTCTCAGCAAGTTTACGCGAAGTCACGTCGCGCGCCTCAAATAGGAACTGAATGTCTTCCTCTTCACTGCCAGGCATCGGCTTCAATGAAATATCCAACACCATCGCACCGCGATCCCGACACCACACCTCGGCTTCAAATCGTAAGGCTGGGTGCTCATTTTTTGCGATGAAATATTCGGTTAGCACTTCTCGTGCGGAATCTTCCCAGTGTTGATGTTGTTGAAGCGGCGTTCCCAATTTATAGCCTTGATTATAAAGCAGCTCATGTAGCTTGCTGTTACTCGACAACAACACACCGCCCTTATCAATAATGCCCATGAACTGCAGGCTTTGGTCGAATATCGATTCCAGTAGCAGCTGGCTTTGTCGGCTGGCACGTTCACTTTTTTTAAGGCGATTAAGGTAATACACCAAGGTCGCGATGACACACGACATAACCAAAAACAGCAAACCTATGGTGCGAATTTCATCGCGGTAGCGTACTAAAAATGACTTAGGCTTGTTGAGGAAGGTCACCGAGGCTTCATTCTCTGCACCCAGATCCCAACGTGAGATTTGTTGGTAATCGAGTTTGATTTCTGGCGCGCCAGCAACCACTTGGGGCAGCGGTTTATCCGGATTGGCGAGCACATTCAGTAGCACTCGCCCAGTGTCTCGACCTTGCGTTTCACCACTTTGAATCACACCACCAATCGCACCAAAACCTAGCCCTAGATCGTGCACCATATACAGTGGCATTTGGGTCTTGATATTCAGTTGTCGCCAATCTTCATCGCTACTCACTCTACCTTGTGCATCGCGGTAATAGGCCCAAAATAGCAAGCTCTTACCTAGATCAGCACGTTGAGAAAAATCCATTAACTCTTGGTAGGAATCCGGCACATAGTGCTCAACGAGATCAGAAAAATCCGGATGGGTTTTGATGAAAAGATCGATTTGAGAACGAATCGCCTCCCCCGTGACCGAGTAATCGGTAACAATGTAGATCTTCTTTACGGTCGATTGAAGACGTTTAACCAGCTCGATATTGCCCACTAAGTCGATATCTTCAGTGATGCCCGTTGCGTTCAAACCTTCGATCATTTCAGGCGAGAAATTATTGATGCCACCAAAGATGACAGGTGTGCCCTTGAGATCGGGCGCAAGGCGCTTCATTAGGTTGAGCGCATTATTGTCACTAACGACAATTGCTGCAAATTCTTCATGCTGTAGCTTGGTGTGATAAAGCTGATACACACGCTCTAGGTATTCTTGGTTTTGGGTACGTTTACTATCGAGATAAACGACACGGTAAGACAACCCGTCGCGATCGAGTTCTTCGGACAAGCCTTTATGGAAATCATCCGTCCAGAAAAAACCTTGATGGTAGGAGTGGATCACCAATACATCTTTTGTCTGCGCCGAAGCAAATACGCTCCAACACATCGCAATAAATAACACCCAAAATCGCACTGAATTCACCCTAACATCATTGTTGCTGCTAATATTATCACCCTTGGCTATGATATGTACTCTAGCCGATATATTTTCATTAAATCTGAGGGTTACGCATGTCCACAACTACCGCTCGTCTCGATGACCTAGACCGTGCCATTCTGAAAACCTTAATGGAAGATGCTCGTACACCTTACGCAGAGATGGCAAAGCAGTTTGACGTAAGCCCTGCTACGATTCACGTCCGTATCGAGAAAATGAGATCGGCCGACATTATTGAGCGTACCGAGGTTGTGGTAAATACGAAAAAGCTAGGTTACGACGTATGTTGCTTTATCGGCATCAACCTGAATGCAGCCAAAGATTACCACTCGGCAATCGCCAAGCTGAATGCCCTAGATGAAGTGGTTGAAGCCTACTACACCACTGGTGCCTACAATATTTTCGTTAAGCTGATGTGTAAGTCGATTGAAGAGCTGCAGTTTGTGTTGATCGATAAGCTGCAGGCGATTGATGAAGTGCAGTCGACAGAGACACTGATTTCATTGCAGAACCCTATCAACCGCAACGTGAATCCATAATTGTTTGATAAATCGATACAAAAAGAGCCTCACAAGGAGGCTCTTTTTACATTCTGATCAGCTCAATATTAAGCGCTGATACCCGCATGACGCAGCATCGCATCGATTTGTGGCTCGCGACCTCGGAAGCGTTTGAACAGCTCCATTGGCTCTTCACTACCACCCATTTCAAGGATGTTGTTCAGGAAGCGATTACCGGTTTCAGTGTTGAAGATACCCTCTTCTTCAAATGCTGAGAACGCATCGGCTGAAAGCACTTCTGCCCATAGGTAGCTATAGTAACCCGCACTGTAACCACCCGCAAAGATGTGACCAAAGCTGTGTGAGAAACGGTTCCAATCAAGACTTGGTAGTACCGCCACTTTAGACTTCACGTCAGCCAGTGTTTCAAGTACGCGCGCACCCACTTCTGGGTCGTAAGTCGTGTGTAGCGTAAAGTCGAACAGACCGAACTCTAGCTGACGTAAAATGAACATCGCTGATTGGAAGTTCTTCGCCGCTAGCATCTTCTCTAGCATCTCTTTTGGTAAAGCTTCACCGGTTTCGAAATGACCAGAAATGAATGCTAGTGCCTCTTCTTCCCAACACCAGTTTTCTAGGAACTGACTTGGCAACTCAACCGCATCCCAAGGCACACCATTGATACCTGCAACCGCGCCTGCTTCTACTTGAGTTAGCATGTGATGGATACCATGGCCAAACTCGTGGAACAGAGTCACAACTTCATCGTGGGTAAACAGCGCTGGCTTATCACCAACTGGTTTATTGAAGTTACACGTTAGGTAAGCGACTGGCGTTTGTAGTTCACCAGAAGCGGTAATACGACGACCACGGCAGTCGTCCATCCATGCACCGCCACGCTTGTGTTCACGAGCGTACAAGTCTAGGTAGAAGCTACCACGCAATGTGTCATTAGCATCAAAAATATCAAAGAAGCGTACCGACTCATGCCATGTGTCGACGCCTTCACGCTCTTTCACTGTCATACCAAATACACGATTCAGTACTTCAAACAGACCCGATACCGCTTTCGATTCAGGGAAATAAGGGCGCAACTCTTCATCTGAGATTTGGAATAGGTGCTGTTTCTGTTTTTCGCTGTAGTAAGGGATATCCCAAAGTTCTAGCTCAGACACACAAAACTCTTTTTCAGCGAACTGGCGCAGCTCTTCCACTTCACGCTCACCTTGAGGTTTCGCTTTCACCGCTAAATCATTCAAGAAACCGAGAACCTGATCTGGCGTCTCTGCCATTTTAGTTGCCAGAGATTTCTCGCTGTAAGTGCCAAAGCCAAGCATACGTGCGATCTCATGACGCAATTTAAGCTGTTCGGTGATGATCTCTGTGTTGTCCCACTTACCTGCGTTTGGACCACGGTCTGAAGCACGAGTAACATAAGCTTCGTACAATTCTTTACGCAGCTCTTGGTTATCACAGTAAGTCATTACTGGTAGGTACGATGGGATATCCAAGGTTAGCAGGTAACCTTCTTGCTCTTTAGCCTCCGCTGCTGCTTTTGCCGCCGCCAGTGCTGATTCAGGCATACCTGCCAATTCAGCAACATCTGTAACCAGCTTGCTCCACCCCATGGTTGCATCAAGTACGTTATTTGAGAATTGAGAACCCAGCTCAGACTGACGCTTGCTGATCTCACCGTAACGATGCTGTTCGTCTGCTGGTAAGCCAATACCCGACAATTCAAAGTCACGCAGTGCGTCGGTAATGGTTTTTTGTTGAGCTCGATTTAATGCCGAGAATGCTTCACTCGCCTTGATCGCTTTGTACGCTTCAAACAAGCCTTTGTGTTGACCAACCCACGTGCCGTACTCAGACAGCAGAGGTAAACAGCTCTCATACGCTTCACGCAACTCGTCGCTGTTCACAACAGAGTTCATATGGCTTACTGGTGACCAAATACGGCCTAAACGATCATCCACTTCTTCAATCGGAGCAACTAGGTTGTCCCAGCTTGGCGAAGTATTACCTTCAAGTACTTGTTCTATCTTGTTGCGACACGCTTCAATCACTTGCTCAACCGCTGGCTTAACGTGCTCAGGTTTGATTTGTGAAAACGGAGGTAAGTCCGTGAAGGTTAATAGCGGATTAGACATATAAACATTCCTTTGGCTTTAGAGACTTTCGTCTTTTTTGTAATGAGGTCGTCTTACAGTCATCAGGCTAAAGTTCGCCCTAAAAAATCACCTGCGAATAGTTATTAAATAGTGCCCAATAAGGCAAATTTCAATAGTAGAACCAATAACTAACCACATATTGCGAACGACTGCTCCTGAATTGTTCGAGAATTTATGGTCCATTGAGGGTTATAATGGTCTGATTAACCCCACCTACACTAACCACACTCTAAATCGAGAGTGTTACGAGAGTTTAATTTGTTAAGTTATCGCCACAGCTTCCACGCAGGTAACCATGCCGACGTAGTAAAGCATATCGTACAGAGCCTTATTCTTAATTCTTTGAAACAGAAGGATAAGCCTTTTGTTTATCATGACACTCACTCTGGTGTAGGTCGTTACGACTTAACGCATGAATGGTCTGAAAAAACCGGTGAATACAAACAAGGTATTGCTCGCGTGTGGGAGCAAAAAGACCTTCCTGAAGACATTCAAAGCTACCTTGAGTCTATTTCCATACTAAATAATGGCGATAAGCTGCGCTACTACCCAGGTTCTCCACGTGTTGCACGTGCACACCTGCGTGACCAAGACCGCATGGTACTGACCGAGCTTCATCCAGCAGATCACCCGCTACTTGAGCAAGAGTTCCACCGTGATCGTCAGGTATCTATCTACAAAGAAGATGGTTTTAAGCGCTTAAAGGGTAGCCTGCCACCAAAAGAGCGTCGTGGTTTAGTACTGATCGATCCGCCTTACGAGCTAGCAAAAGAGTATCGTGATGTCGTGACAGCAATCGCTCAAAGCCATAAGCGCTGGGCAACCGGTATCTACGCAATTTGGTACCCAGTGGTAAATCGCTGTGATATCGAAGATATGATCGAAGGCCTTGAAGGCTTAGGCATCAACAAGATTCTACAAATCGAACTTGGCGTATCACCAGACACCAACGAGCGTGGCATGACAGCATCAGGCATGATTGTTATCAACCCGCCTTGGAAGCTAGAAAGCCAAATGAAAGAGATTCTTCCATTCTTGAAGGAAGTAATTGCGCCGGCAACCGGTCACTTCAAAGTAGAGTGGATCGTACCCGAGTAATCTCCAAATTAACGTCATAGCCTGATGAATATTCGGCAGATTGTGACGTACACGAATAAATTTTAAACAGGGAGATTGAGTTCAACCGATCTGCCCTCAATATAATAATTAGACAATTTAAGAATCTATAGGACGTAGGTGTTCAGTGCTCTCACTGTGACTACAACCTTCAATAAATGGAGAAAGTAATGGCGACTCATTTTGATTACATCTGTATCGGCGGCGGTTCAGGCGGCATCGCATCAGCAAACCGCGCAGCAATGCACGGTGCAAAGGTTGCACTTATCGAAGCTCAAGACCTTGGTGGTACTTGTGTAAACGTTGGTTGTGTTCCTAAAAAAGTAATGTGGCACGGCGCTCAAGTTGCTGAAGCTATCAACCTGTACTCTGAAGATTACGGCTTCGACGTAGACGTAAAAGGCTTCAACTGGAGCAAGCTAGTTGAAAACCGCCAAGCGTACATTGGTCGTATCCACCAATCTTACGACCGCGTACTAGGCAACAACAAAGTAAACGTAATCAAAGGCTTCGCTAAGTTCGTTGACGAAAAGACGGTTGAAGTAAACGGCGAACACTACACAGCCGATCACATCCTGATCGCGGTAGGTGGTCGTCCAACAATTCCAAACATCCCAGGTGCAGAATACGGCATCGATTCAAACGGCTTCTTCGAGCTAATGGAGCAACCAAAACGTGTTGCGGTTATCGGCGCGGGCTACATCGCAGTTGAAATCGCAGGTGTACTAAGCGCACTTGGCACAGAAACACACCTGTTCTGCCGTAAAGAATCGCCACTACGTAGCTTTGATCCAATGATCATCGAAACGCTAGTAGAAGTAATGGAAGCAGAAGGCCCAACACTTCACACGCATTCTGTTCCTAAAGAAGTGGTGAAAGAAGCGGACGGCACGCTGACTCTACACCTAGAGAACGGCAACACTCAAAACGTTGACCACCTAATCTGGGCTATCGGTCGCCACCCAGCAACTGATGCTATTAACCTAGCATCAACAGGCGTTGAAACTAACGACCGTGGCTACATCAAAGTCGACGAGTTCCAAGCGACTAATGTTCCTGGCATTTACTGTGTTGGTGACATCATGGAAGGCGGTATCGAGCTAACTCCTGTAGCGGTTAAAGCAGGTCGTCAGCTTTCTGAGCGTCTATTCAACGGTCAAACCAACGCGAAGATGGACTACAACCTAGTTCCTACTGTTGTATTCAGCCACCCACCTATCGGCACAATTGGTCTAACGACTCAAGAAGCTGAAGAGAAGTACGGCAAAGACAACATCAAGGTTTACACATCGGGCTTCACTGCGATGTACACAGCAGTAACCAAGCACCGTCAACCTTGTAAGATGAAGCTAGTATGTGCTGGCGAAGAAGAGACAGTCGTTGGCCTACACGGTATCGGCTTCACTGTTGATGAAATGATTCAAGGCTTCGGCGTTGCAATGAAGATGGGCGCAACCAAAGCAGACTTCGACTCTGTTGTGGCGATTCACCCAACGGGCTCAGAAGAGTTTGTTACCATGAGATAATCAACGCTTAGTTGATCGCTCTTTAGAAGCAGGCCTCGTGCTTGCTTTTCTTATATCCGCTCTGAACCTTGGCTATCGATTCGACGTAACACAAATATCAACCTACCTAGAACAGCAATGGAGTTTGTGATGAATCTACTAATTGAATCATTTGAAGGCGGAATTTACTTGGCTTACCAAGTCGTTGACGAGCAAAAGCAGTTAATTAAAGACGACCACCAGCACCCAATGAAGTTTTTGAGTGTTAACCAAGCACGTGACCATTTTAGTGATCAAGGTGTGGCGTCGGCAACCCTCATTCATAACAGCGCTTATGACGAAATGTGTGGCGAGCACTGCGGCAGTACACAACCGTTCGAGATTGATTTGAAGTGGAGTTAAATCAACTTCAAATCAATCGTGATAAAAATGGAAAGGCTTGCACTAGTGCAAGCCTTTCTTATGGGAGTAACCTTCCCTCATTTCCACCTAAATCAGCGCAATGTTCGTTTCTGTCTGCGTTTGATGTTTTGCTCTTTCACAATAAAGTCGAACAGCGGAGCAAACAGGTTAGCAAACAAGATCGCGAGCATGATGCCCTCTGGATATGCAGGATTGAGCACTCGGATACCGACCGTCATCATGCCGATAAGAATCCCGTAAGCCCATTTACTGTTATTGGTAAAGGCTGCTGATACTGGGTCGGTCGCCATAAAGAACGTACCAAAGGCAACACCACCCAACACAAAGTGCCAGTAGAACGGCATCGAAAACATAGAGTTGGTATCGGAGCCGATCCAGTTCATCAAACTCGAGGTCACCACAAGGCCAATAATGACTCCAGCAACAATTCGCCAAGACGCTATCTTCATGACAATCAGAATCACACCGGTCAACATAATGAGCAGTGAAGACACTTCACCCATCGAGCCCGGAATATTACCGATAAAGGCATCCATCCAAGTGATTGCTTCACCTGTCATGTTATTGATCAGCGACGAGCTACCACCTTCATACCATTGGCTCAGCGGCGTCGCGCCCGAATAGCCGTCAGCCGCGACCCAAACTAAGCCACCCGACATGTTGGCAGGATAGGCGAAGTAGAGAAATGCGCGGCCTGCTAGTGCAGGGTTGAGGAAGTTTCGCCCTGTTCCACCGAACAACTCCTTGGCAACGACAATACCAAAGGTGATACCCAAAGCGGCTTGCCATAGCGGAATGGTAGGTGGAAGGATTAAGGCAAACAGCACAGAACTAACAAAGAAGCCTTCGTTGACTTCATGTTTTCGCACAACGGCAAACAAAACCTCCCAGAAGCCACCCACTACAAACACCGTGGCATAAACGGGTAAGAAGTAAAGTGCACCAAGCAGCATTTGGCTTCCCCAGCCACTTGCCATCAGTGATTGTGCATCACCAAATGCCCATGACAGACGCCAACTGCTTTCGATAACAGACGCAAGTTCGTTAAATTGATAGCTAGAGGTTAATGCGAGGACGCTTTGGTGCCCGACGTTATACATGCCCCAGAACATTGCAGGAAAGGTCGCCAACCACACCAGAATCATGATTCGTTTGAGGTCAATGCTATCTCGAACATGGGTCAAGCCTTGGTTTACGTTGCCAGGCGTATAAAATATGGTCGCGAAAGCCTCGTATACAGGATAAAGCTTTTCGTACTTACCTCCGGCTTCAAAGCGTGGAGCCACGTCTTCTAATCGTTTTTTTAAACTCATAATCTCAATCACCTTATTGCTTGAGTTATGGTTTTCTACGCATCAACCGTGCTATTTGAACAATTTTTAACGATATTTAGTCAAATTCGTTTTGAAGAAGTAGACATCAAGAACTTAGACCAACATTGAAACAGAAAGATAGCCCCAGCGATGGCCGAGGCTTATTTGGTATTACTACGGGTCTTCGTTATTTAACGCACATTACGTTAAGCAGTGAAGAACCTTTCAATTGGTTGACGTTACCGTTAGTAAACAGGCCTTTCTTATCTGCGCCCCAATAAGGAAGATGCATTGGCCAGTTCTGTTTTTCCATCACTTTTGAGCCTAGGATGCTCTGCCATTGCTTTTCAGTCATCAGCTTCATGTTGATCTTATTACATACCAGCTCTGCGCTGCCGTAATCTAAACGACTCCAAGGCTTACCTTGCTCCATATAGAACTGCTGCTCATGGTCTAGCAGGTAAGGGATCGCATATTGGCTACCGGCAACATTTGCCGTCACGCGAACTTCAATCTCTAGATCGTTATCTGAATTTTTGCCACCACTTGGCAATGCCTGGATGGCAGCCGCACTGGTGACTGCTGCCGCTGGCTTCGCTGCTACGGGTTTCGCTGCAGGCTTAGTTGCTGGTTTTACAGGAGCCTTAACCGGTGTAGGTTTTGCTGCTTTAGGCTCGGCCGCTTTTTCCACGATAGGTTGTGATGAGGTTTTCGACTTGTCGACCATACGAATAAAGGCTTCACCGTAACCAGGAACCTTACGTACCTGAGTTAGGTCTTTTCTCGCGTCAGAGAAGGTAGAGTAAGGTCCAATTAAGCAACGGTAGTCCCCGCCTTCAGGCTTCATCCAAACGTTGGTCGAGATTTTCTCATACAGAGGCTTTGCTCGATTCAATGACAAAGGCTTATTCAGCAGGCCACATTGAACCCAAAACAGTTCGTTATCTGAATTACGTTTAGGCGCCTTGCTCCCCCAAACTCCCTTACCGATCGGACATGATTGCTCTAGCTGTGGTAATTGGTTAGTGCTTGCCTGAGTTGCATCACATAGAACCGATTCAGCATTCACTTGGCTCGATACCAAAAGGGATGCAGCGATAAGCCCCATACGATAATTTCTCGTCACAGCACGACATACAGCATTCATTGTCAATTTCATAACCACCACTTAAACCCTCGCGGGTTAATTATTACCGAATCAATGTCGATAAAACATGAATTCCATTTTAAGTATTATTGACACTATCAATGATACTAAGTTCCAGATCCATTAAGCAAAAAAAGAGCCGCAATTGCTTACGGCTCTTAGTTTAGTGACTTTTTTTTCTAAAAATCAAACCGCGCTATCACCCTTTATAAATTTTAGGGTTAAACACGTCGCGTAACCAGTCGCCTAATAGGTTAATAACTAGAACTAATGTTACCAAAAGCACACCTGGGAATGCTGTGATCCACCATGCTCCTGAGAAAATGTAGTTAAAACCAGTACTGATCAGGGCACCGAGTGACGGTTGGTCTACCGGTAGGCCTAAACCTAGGAAAGAAAGTGCCGCTTCTGACATGATGGCATTTGCCACCTGTACCGTAGAGATAACCAAAATTGGCGATAAACAGTTCGGCAGAATATGACGGAACATGATGCGAGGCGCTCTGAAGCCCATCACACGTGCTGCTTCTACGTACTCTTTCTTCTTCTCAGCCAATACGGATGCACGAATCGTACGAGCATACTGCGGCCATTCGGCAATACCGATGATCACCACCAGCATAACAACCGAATATTGCGCATAGAAGTCACTGCCGAAGCTCGCCTTAAAGATAGCCGAGACAATGATCGCAACCATCATGGTGGAGAACGAGAGCTGAACATCAGCAAAACGCATCAAGAAGCTATCGATACGACCACCGAAGTAACCCGCAGATAGACCAATGATGATACCTAGGGTCAGCTGTAGACCAACGGCTAGGAAACCAATCGTCAGTGATAAGCGAGAACCGTAAAGCATGGTCGATAGAATGTCACGACCCTGTTCATCCGTACCCAGTAGGAAACGCTCTTCGCCATCTTCCATCCAAGACGGTGGTAGCTCAGAGTCCATGATGTCGATAGACGTCACGTCATACGGGTCTGTTGGCGCTAGAACAGGTGCCGCCAATGCCATCACCAAGAAAGCAGTGAAAACAGCAAAGCTGAACATTGCCACTTTGTCACGCAAGAAGTAGTACAAAATGTCTGACTGCTTAAATCGCTCCCAACGAGATGGAGCTGTTGTTGTTTGTTCCATGATTATGCTCCTTTCCCTGTGATATTCACTGTTGGGTTAATGATGCCGTATAGCAGGTCAACAATGGTGTTCGTTACTACGAAGATAAGACCAACGAAGATAACGTATGCGGTAATCAGTGGTGTATCCACTCGGTTAATCGCTTCAAGGAATAGGAAGCCGGTGCCCGGCCACTGGAATACAGTTTCAGTAAGAATGGTGTAAGCCACCATAGTACCAATCTGAACACCACCTACCGTTAGTACAGGTAGCATTGTGTTTTTCAGAGCGTGCTGGTAGTAAATCTTGTTCAGTTCCAGACCTTTCGCTTTACCAAACTTGATGTACTCAGAGCTCAGCACTTCTAGCATCTCTGAACGAACCAGACGAATGAAAAGCGGTAGCATGATAGATGCAAGCGCGATACTTGGCAGAACTAAGTGTGCAAGGCCATCTAGCGTTAGGAAACCAGACTCCCAGCCAAACCAGTTTGCAGTTTCACCACGGCCAAACGACGGCAGCCAGCCAAGTTCAATTGAGAAGACATACATCAGCATGATTGCCGTTAAGAAAACAGGCACAGAGATACCGATACTACTGCCCGCCATCACCAGCTTAGTGAAGAAACTTTTTGGGTGTATTGCTGAATAAACGCCAAGTGGAATCGACAGACAAACGATGATCAGAGAAGCGCCAAACACAAGTTCAAGCGTCGCC
The DNA here is from genome assembly GCF_022397955.1 of Vibrio sp. Isolate32. Lineage (GTDB taxonomy): Bacteria > Pseudomonadota > Gammaproteobacteria > Enterobacterales > Vibrionaceae > Vibrio. The sequence continues at coordinate 94,359 of NZ_JAKEUQ010000015.1, forward strand.
ACCAGCTTATCTAAGATTACGTCCACTGCAGGGCGTTTAAAGAAATATGAAGTACCAAGATCACCTTGTAGAGCTGCGCCTACAAAGCGAGTGTATTTTGTAATGAAGGGATCATTTAAGCCGAGTTCATCACGCAGCGCTTGACGCTCCGATTCTGACACAGATTGACCGACTAACTCACGCAACGGGTCGCCCAGGTTATCCTGAATGGCAAACGCCACCAAACTGATCACAAACATCACTATCAGTGCCTGAAACAGGCGCTTGACCAGAAACGTAACCATTCCTTGCCCCTTATCTATCCATGATTATCTAATCAAAATCCGCGACCAGATAACAAAAATTCAGTCTTAAAAAAGGTATTTAGCCAGACTGAAGGAAGACCAAATACCTAAACTTAAATATATTTCTTAATAGTTTGAGAGCCTGAAAGCTTCAGGCTCTCGATTCTAGCAAGCTAGGTTATTTTACAACTAGATCACCGAAGTAAGGGAAGTTCATGCCGTTGATAATTGGACCAATCTCAACGTTACTCTTAGCTGCCCATGAAGGGTCTTGCCAATGAAGTGGTACGAACGCAGCTTCATCATATAGGACGGCTTCAACTTGCTTCAGCATCGCACTTCGTTTAACAAGATCAGTTTCTGAATTCGTTTCTAAAACTACTTTATCGATGTCAGAATTTGAGTAGTGACCACAGTTATACTGACCTTTACCTGTAGCTTCATCACGAGTCATCGTGAGGAATTCAGAGAAGTTCGCAGAGTCTTCAGTATCAGGGTGCCAACCAATCATCATCATATCAGCAGCACACTTATCAAACTCAGGCCAATACTGCGCTTTAGGCATAGTTTTAAGATCAACTTTAATACCAATCTTAGATAGCATTGCCGCCGCTGCTTGCGCAATCTTAGCATCGTTCACATAACGATTATTTGGTGCCATCATAGTTAGCGTAAAGCCATCTTCATAGCCCGCTTCTTTCATCAGCTCTTTTGCTTTTTTAACATCATAGCGAGGTTTTAGTTCTTCGTTATAGCCAGCGTATCCCACAGGGCTCTGTTGCGCAGCTGCAGTAGCCGCACCTTTCATGATTTTTTTAACGATACCTTCGTTGTTAATCGCATAAACAATCGCTTGACGAACGCGCACATCTTTCAGTGCCTCATTACTGTTTTGGTTCATTTGAAAGGTAATAATACGCGTTCCAGGCATTGTATATAAATCAACACCATCAGCATTTTTAACTCGCTTGTAATCATTTGGTGCAACAGGCGCGATCATATCAACATCACCGGAAAGAATAGCAGCGACTCGCGTTGCATCTTCCTTAATTGGCACAAGCGTAAGCTTGTCGACATTACCTTTTGAAGCGCTATCCCAGTAATCAGCGAAACGTTCAAACTCAACCTTAACACCCTGTTCACGAGACTTGATGATAAAAGGACCCGTTCCAGACTCATTGGTTGATGCAAAGGAGTTACCATGCTTAACCAACTCAGATTTGTCTTTTCCGTCTGCAGTTTTTCCAGAGTAGAACTTGCTGTCCATTGGGAAAATATAGGTCGCCACATTTTCGATCAATGGATACGTACCATCAGTCTTAACTTCAACGGTATAGTCATCTACCTTAGTCAAAGATACCAAAGGACCAAAGATGCCTTTGAAATCTGCCGAAGACTTCAAACGTTCGAAAGTCCAAACTACATCATCAGCTGTAAATGCATTTCCTGAGTGGAATTTGACTCCCTTACGAAGATTGAAGCGCATAGTCTCGTTATCAATTCGCTCCCAGCTTGTCGCTAGACGGCCTTCGAAATCCATCTCTTGAGTGAAACGTACTAGAGGGTCAAATACCATGTGAGACATTTGCAGTGTACCACCAGACAGCTGCTCGTGCGGGTCAAGTGATACAGGGTCAGCTGCATAGCCAACGGTAATATCTGCTGCTGCTGCACTAAAGCTTAGGCCAGCTGCCATCAAAGCTACTGCTAATTTGCTTTTCATGGTTTTCATTGCATAACTCCTTCATGCGGGAATCCAGATCCCTAGTTGTTGTATTTGCGTCTGTTTATTGTTGTTAGCAAGCTAAACTCCAGCCTGCTGACTTTTATACCGCGGCTTGTGCCACTGCTTTTTCTTCTCTCAAACCTGTAAATTCAGGCATTAAAGAAATCAGTTGTTTGCTGTATTCATGCTGAGGTGATTGGAATAGCTGCTCTGTAGGCGCAACTTCCAATAGTGTCCCCATCTGCATCACGCCAACACGGTCACACATTTGGCGAATAACCGGTAAATCGTGACTAATGAACAGCATGGTTAGGTTTAACTCGTCTTGTAAGTCTTTTAGTAGGTTGAGGATTTGAGCCTGTACCGACACATCCAGTGCCGATGTTGGTTCATCACAAATCAAAAGACGTGGGCGAGTCGCCAAAGCGCGAGCGATAGAAATACGCTGACGTTGACCACCTGAGAATTCGTGTGGGTACTTCACCCCAGCCATTTTACCTAAACCAACGTGCTCTAGCAGGTCATTAACGATCTGACGAGTTTCGCTTTCGTTGCGAGTAAGCTTATGGAATCGAATAGGTTCAGCAATGATGTCGAATATCTTCATTCGAGGGTTCATTGATGTATAAGGGTTTTGGAAAACCATCTGCATTTGGCGACGCATAGGGCGACGCTCTTTTTCAGATTTCAGGCCAGTCAGGTCAACGCCTTCAAACGTTACCTTGCCCGAGTTTGGCGCGTACAAACCAGCAATTACACGAGCAATCGTTGATTTACCTGAGCCTGATTCACCCACCAAACCAAACGTCTCACCTTCATGCACTTCAAAGCTAACGTTGTTCGACGCTTGTACGTACTCACGGCGGCTCTCGAAGAACGAATCTTTAGTGGTGAAACGCAGGTTTACGTTTTCAACATTTAATAATGGGCCTGTGTAATCACGGTGATCTTGGCTTTGACCCAACCAGTGATTTTTCACATCAAGTGGTTCCATCTCGTGTGCTTCTTCGATGTAGCTCACCAGTGGGAAACGATCGAGTTTACGGTCTGAACGCGGAACCGCAGAGATCAAGCTGTGTGTGTATGGGTGTTCTGGCGTACCAAGCACTTTGGCAGTTGGGCCAAACTCAACTAAGTCACCACGATACATTACGGCTACACGATCGGTTACGTTAGATACCACACCCATGTCGTGCGTTACCAACATACAACCTACGTTTTTCTTAATACATAGATCGCGAATCAAACCTAAGATTTGGTCTTGGATAGACACATCCAGTGCGGTGGTTGGTTCATCTGCGATGATAAGGTCAGGCTCACCTGCCAATGCAATCGCTATAACCACACGCTGACGCATACCGCCAGAGAATTGGTGAGGATACTGTTTTAAGCGGTTTTCTGGCTGTGGGATACCAACTTGATTCATCAAGTCGAGGGAGCGTTCATAGGCTTCTTGATCAGAAACCTTCATGTTGGCGTGAATCGTTTCTTTTAACTGCTGTTCTACGGTGAATAGAGGGTTAAGAGACGTCATTGGATCTTGGAAGATAAAACCAATCTTTGAGCCGCGAACAGAACGCATCTGTTCAGGAGATAAGCCAGAGACTTTTTCGCCATCCAGAAATACCTCGCCGCTAGCAATGCGACCAGGAGGGCTCAACAGATCGATAACCGCGTTACCTACCGTTGACTTACCAGCACCAGATTCGCCTACAACACCAACAATCTCACCACGTTCAATATTAAACGAAAGCGATTTAACTGCGGCGTGAACTCCATGACGAGATGGGTATTCGATACGAAGATTTTTTACTTCTAAAAGTGACATTACCAGACCTCTACTGCTTTGGCAGCTTTCTGCCCTGTCTGCAAAATTGAATCCATTCTTACCAGAATATTGTTCTGATATTTTATACGATTGACAATTTGGCAAATAATTCACAGAAAATCAACAAAAATAGGATAAAAAGTCGACATTAAACGCTTAACAAGCAAAACCAACACATAACTATTCACCACAAAGGCATATAGTAAGAAAAAACAGCATTATACTAGTGGTAATAAACACTCACAAAACCCTTACCACAACTTACTTGTAAAGCTAAAGCCATGGTTGAGAGCAGATCTCACTACCAATCATCAAAAACAAATAATTATTCCAAAAAACAATTAACACTATAGAAACATAATCTAATTTATCTATTTATATCAAACAGAACAACTAAATAGGGTTGTGTGAGCCATATTTACAACCATTAATATAGGTTAGGCAAATATGAGATAACAAAACAAGCAGATGGATAAATTAGTTGGAATTTTCGGCGATTTGAGAGGGGGAAAAATGCTAAATACGGACATTAATCGACAGTATTGGGGTTAGGTTTCATTTTTCGTAAAAGTCTTTAGATCAAACCTATCAATCTGTCGAATTTATTAGCCATTAAATTATATAAAATTAGATATAGATCGACCGGTTTAATGAATTGTGGTTTTGTGTGGAGAAGAGCAGTCACATTGAACGCGTGACACTTCGAAGAGGTTATTTTTCTTGTACCGCATTTATGGCACGGACGGCTAGTTAAGGCTATTTATAGTAGGTTCGATCGGGTTAGCTCTCAAGCCAACAGCCTTCTGGGCACAAATACTCTAAACACCAAACGAAAAAAGCCTCGTCATGTCTGACGAGGCTTTCTTATAGTGGTCGGTGAAGAGGGAGGCGATGCGACTGGGCTTCCAGCCCCCGAAAACACCATTACATTTTCGCCAAATAGAAAAAAAGCTCATCATTTCTGATGAGCTTTCTTAAAAGTGGTCGGTGAAGAGGGATTCGAACCCCCGACCCTCTGGTCCCAAACCAGATGCGCTACCAAGCTGCGCTATTCACCGGCAAAATTAATGGGGTGGCTAACGAGATTCGAACTCGCGACCACCGGAATCACAATCCAGGGCTCTACCAACTGAGCTATAGCCACCACTAATTTTTTTGTATAACCGCTTAACAAGCGATTATTGAAATAGTGGTCGGTGAAGAGGGATTCGAACCCCCGACCCTCTGGTCCCAAACCAGATGCGCTACCAAGCTGCGCTATTCACCGACTAGTTTTGTATCGATTCTTGGGATAGTGAATCAACACTGGAAGCCGAAGCTACCGATAATTTGTAAAGAAAGAATGGGGTGGCTAACGAGATTCGAACTCGCGACCACCGGAATCACAATCCAGGGCTCTACCAACTGAGCTATAGCCACCATAATTTCTTTTTCTGCCAATTTCTCGCTTACCGAAGTAAGTGACCGGATGGCGCGCCTGAAAGGATTCGAACCTTCGGCCTTTGGCTCCGGAGGCCAACGCTCTATCCAGCTGAGCTACAGGCGCATGCCCTGTCGGCGGAGTGGAATAATACGTATATCACCCAATGCCGTCTAGTACTTTTTTAACTTTTTTTTCTGTTTGGTCTCTTTTTCGACAGTTAATATGTGATAAACCCCTTATTTGAGTACTACAACCCGCCACAGCTTATAAGTTGTTGTTTATTGCAACAACTTATCGGGATATAATCACCCATTATTTACATTGGTTTAACAGTTGCTCTTTACTGGTTAAGCCAAAACACCCCTCCAACACTATAATTTGGTAAGCATGTACTTACCTTGGGAATGTAAAGTGAGTTTAATGGATATGTCTCGTCGAATTTTAAGCGTTGTCATCGCAGTTTTAACCTTCTCAACTGGTGCAATGGCTTCAGGCCTAAGTGAAGCAGAGCAAGATGCAATTGCTGAGCGCATCAAACCAGTTGGTCAAGTATACCTAGTCGGCAGTGAGCCAGTAGCCGCTGAACCAACAGGCCCTCGTGATGGCGCAACAGTTTATGGTACCTTTTGTATCGCTTGTCACGCATCTGGCGTAAGTGGCGCACCTAAAACAGGTGATGCTGGTGACTGGGGTCCCCGTATTGCTCAGGGGCGCGATATCCTAGCTGACCACGCAATCAACGGCTTCAACGCGATGCCAGCAAAAGGTTCATGTATGGACTGTTCAGACGATGAAATCAAAGATGCTATCGAGCACATGATTGCTGGTCTGTAATTACAAATGCCAAATTCAAAAAAGGTGACCAACAGGTCACCTTTTTTATTGTCTTCTATATAGTACTCATCAAGCAGAACATTACTTCTTATTGAACATCGCTCGAATATTGGCAATGTGCGCCTGCCCTTTCTCCATTCGCTCTTCAGCGGACTGTGGCTTCTTCACGCTTTCCCATTCCACATCATCATGCGGCAATTCATCCAGAAAACGACTTTGTGTTGGTTTAATTAACTCACCAAACTGACGACGTTCACGACACTTAGTAAAAGTCAGTTCTTTCTGCGCTCGAGTGATACCCACATACATCAGGCGACGCTCTTCCTCCACATTCCCTTCATCAACACTGGTTTGGTGAGGCAAGATGCCCTCTTCTGTTCCCATCAAATACACATAAGGGAATTCCAGGCCTTTCGAAGCGTGCAGCGTCATTAACTGTACTTGGTCAGCATCATCATCGTCTTCACCACGTTCCATCATGTCGCGCAGGGTTAAGCGCTGCACAACCTCACGTAGCGATTTCTCTTCCTTATCGTAATTGTCGCCTTCTAAGTCAGCCACAATCCAACTGTAGAGATCAGACACGTTCTTCATACGCATCTCTGCCGCTTTCGGACTTGCTGAGGTTTCGTATAACCAATCCTCGTAGTTAATATCACGAACCAAAGCACGAACCGCATCTACGGTATTGCCACGATCTGCGTTATCCGAGATACGAACAATCCAATCAGTGAATCGACGTAGGTTCTCTAAGCCTCGGCCTGTTAAGGTTTGCTCTAAGCCCATCTCAAAGCTGGCCTCAAACAAGCTCTTACCACGCATGTTGGCATAGCTACCTAACTTCTCTAGCGTCACCGGGCCGATCTCACGGCGAGGCGTGTTTACAATACGTAGGAAGGCGTTGTCATCATCAGGGTTCACCAACACTCGTAGGTAAGCCATGATGTCTTTAATTTCGGCTCTAGCAAAGAAAGAGGTGCCGCCAGAGATCTTGTAGGGCACGCGGTTCTGCATCAACGCTTTTTCAATTAAGCGCGATTGGTGGTTACCACGGTAAAGCACCGCGTAATCTTTGTACTCAGTACGGTTCAAAAACTTGTGTGCGATGATTTCACCGGTAATACGCTCGGCCTCATGCTCCTCGTTCTTGGCATTCAATACCTTAAGCTTTTCTCCATCCGGGATCTCAGAGAATAGAGACTTCTCATACACGTGCGGGTTATTGGCGATCAAGATGTTCGCTGCACGCAAGATTCGACTGGTTGAGCGGTAATTTTGCTCGAGCTTAATTAAGCGAAGGTTTGGATAGTCCTCACCCAGCAACACCAAGTTTTGTGGTTTCGCACCACGCCATGAGTAAATAGATTGGTCATCGTCACCTACTACCGTCAAACGACCACGCTCTCCAACCAGTAGGCGAACCAATTCGTACTGGCTGGTGTTGGTATCTTGGTATTCGTCCACAAGTAGGTAGCGAATACGCGACTGCCAACGTTCACGCACTTCTTGATTGGTTTTGAGCAATAGTACTGGCAGGGCAATCAAATCATCAAAGTCGAGGGCGTTGTAGGCCTTCATCTGCTTTTGATACATCTCGAAACAGAACGCAAACAACTGCTCTTGCTCACCTTGAGCGCGCGCTTTCGCCTGGTCTGGCGTCAGCATGTCATTCTTCCAATTCGAAATCGCACTCATCAATGCACGCAATAAATCTTTATCGCCATCGATTTGTCTTTCAGTTAGCTCTTTTAATAGGGCTAACTGGTCTTGGTCATCAAACAGAGAGAAGCCGGCTTTTAGGCCCAGTGCTTTGTACTCGCGACGAATAATCGTTAGGCCCATGGTATGAAACGTTGAAACGATAAGTCCTTTCGCTTCACCTTTACCTAAGGTTTGCCCTACACGCTCTTTCATCTCACGCGCTGCTTTATTCGTAAAGGTCACTGCCGCGATGTTACGCGCCTTGTAGCCACACTCCTGAACCAAATAAGCAATTTTATTGGTGATAACACGTGTCTTGCCTGATCCAGCGCCCGCTAATACTAAGCAGGGGCCTGAAACATACTTCACGGCTTCATCTTGTCTTGGGTTCAGTTTCATTTGATTCTCTATCTGTTCTTACAAGGTCCGAATTGGTTGCACGCCTATAATAATGCTGCAACATTACGAATGCTACGTTCTCTTCTACAAGAATTTTACGTCATTTATGCAAAACTTTGTTGCACATGTGTATGGTTCTCAGGCTATAATGAATGAACGTTCATTCATCAGTGGTGTAAATATGACTACTCATGTACCTCAGGATAAACGCCAACAAATACTTTCTGCAGCAGAGAAGCTAATTGCGGAGGTCGGTTTTCAAGGTCTCTCAATGCAAAAACTAGCAAAAGAAGCGGGAGTGGCTGCTGGCACTATCTATCGCTACTTTGATGATAAGGATCACTTGATCGATGACGTTCGAGTGCTCGTAACTCAACGAGTAGCAGATGCTGTACAAGACGGAGTTAATGATTCGGATCCAATAAAGCAACGCTACAGAACCATGTGGCTCAACATATGGAACTTAGCGGGAACGAATTTAGCTGCGATTAAAAATCGAGTTCAGTATGACTCTCTACCCATCACAAATAACCTAAACTTCAGGGAACTTGAACGAAAAATGTTTGCCCAAGTTGAGCTGCTATTTAATGAGGGTAAAGAGCAAGGATTGTTTAAACCACTTGATAATGAAGTATTAAGCGGCTTGAGCCTAGCGGCTAGTGTATCTCTAGCGCGTAAGCATTCTTTAGGATTTTACCAACTCGACGAGGCAGCACTTGAAGCTGCAATAGAAGCCAGTTGGGATGCAATAATTAAACACTAGATCGGAGTTTTGACCATAATGAAAAAGTGGACTTTCTTCATGTTACTCATCGCTGTACTGCTTTTCGGCAGCGTTATTGGGTTTAACATGTTCAAACAACAAAAAATTGCTGAGTACATGGCAAACCGCCCTGAACCAGAATTTCCAGTAACGGTTACTGAAGTTCAGCCGATCGATTGGGTTCCGGTGATCGAAGCTATCGGCTTCATCGAACCTAACCAAGGTGTGACACTAGCAAACGAAACCAGCGGCGTAATCGACCAAATTTCTTTTGAATCAGGTACTGAAGTTAAGAGCGATCAACTACTCGTTCGTCTTGATTCAGAGGTAGAGAAAGCGAACCTTAAGAGCTCTGAAGCTCGCCTGCCTGCTGCAAAAGCAAAGTACAAACGCTACCAAGGTCTATTCAAGAAAGGCTCTATCTCTAAAGAAGCTTACGATGAAGCTGAAGCTAATTACTTCTCTCTTTCTGCTGACATTGAGAGCCTAAAAGCATCTATCGATCGTCGTGAAATTCGTGCTCCTTTCGATGGAAAGGTTGGTATTCGTAACGTTTACCTAGGTCAATACCTGCAATCAGGTACAGATATCGTTCGTTTGGAAGATACCAGTGTAATGCGCCTGCGTTTCACTGTTTCTCAAACTGACATATCTCGCATCAGTGTGGGCCAAGCAGTTGATATCTTCGTTGACGCTTACCCTGAAATCCCATTTGAGGGATCTATCAGTGCCATCGAACCTGCAGTTAGCGTACAAAGTGGTCTTATCCAAGTTCAAGCAGACATTCCAAACAATGATGGCAAGCTTCGTAGCGGTATGTTCGCTCGCGCAAACATCATTCTGCCTAAACTAGAGAACCAAGTCACTCTTCCTCAAACAGCGATTACTTTCACCCTATACGGTGACAATGTTTACATCCTGACTGAAGAAGACGGCGTTCAACGTGTTGCTCAACATGTTGTAAAAGTTGGTGAGCGTACAGCTGATATTGCACACATCCTTGAAGGCGTAAAAGCCGGTGATACAGTTGTAACTTCTGGCCAAGTACGTCTAAGTAACGGTGCCAAAGTTAAGGTTGTTGAAAGTGATGCAATCACTCCGCCATCTGAAACACCTAAGCTGTAACTGGAGGCACAATGCGCTTTACTGATGTTTTTATTAAACGTCCAGTTCTAGCGGTATCCATCAGCTTTTTGATTGCTCTGCTTGGCTTACAAGCAATCTTCAAAATGCAGGTGCGTGAATACCCTGAAATGACGAATACCGTCGTAACCGTAACCACGAGTTACTACGGTGCAAGTGCCGATCTTATCCAAGGCTTTATCACGCAGCCCCTCGAACAGGCTGTGGCTCAAGCGGATAACATCGACTATATGACTTCTTCTTCTGTACTCGGTAGCTCGACGATTACCGTGAACATGAAGTTGAACACCGACCCGAATGCCGCGCTATCTGACATACTGGCCAAGACAAACTCGGTGCGTTCTCAGCTTCCTAAAGAAGCTGAAGATCCAACCGTGACTATGTCGACTGGTTCAACGACAGCCGTACTCTACATTGGCTTTACCAGTGACGAGCTGGTGTCGAGCCAAATTACCGACTATCTAGAGCGTGTAATCAACCCGCAGCTATTTACGGTAAATGGTGTATCTAAAGTTGACCTATATGGTGGTATGAAATACGCACTGCGCGTATGGCTAGATCCATCAAAAATGGCGGCGGTTAGCCTGACTGCATCTGATGTGATGACGGTACTGAACGCTAACAACTACCAATCAGCTACGGGTCAAGCAACGGGGGAATTTGTTCTTTATAACGGCAGTGCCGACACGCAAGTATCCAATACTGAAGAGTTAGAGAACTTAGTCGTTAGAAGTGGTGAAGGTGAGATTATTCGCTTATCTGACATCGCTAAGGTTTCTCTAGAGAAAAGCCACGATGTTTACCGTGCAAGTGCCAATGGTCAGGAAGCGGTGGTTGCAGCGATTAATGCGGCACCAAGTGCTAACCCAATCAACATTGCAGCTGATGTACTTGAGCTTCTTCCTCAACTAGAGAAGAATCTTCCAAGCAACATCTCAATGAACGTAATGTACGATTCAACCATTGCAATTAACGAGTCAATTCAAGAAGTTATCAAGACTATCCTTGAAGCGGCATTAATCGTATTAATCGTAATCACCTTGTTCTTAGGTTCATTCCGAGCGGTACTGATCCCTATCGTTACTATCCCACTGTCTTTGATTGGTGTGGCAATGGTAATGCAGGCGATGGGCTTCTCTTGGAACCTGATGACACTACTGGCGATGGTACTCGCCATCGGTCTGGTGGTAGATGATGCGATCGTTGTACTTGAGAATGTCGACAGGCATATCAAGCTCGGGGAGTCCCCTTTCCGCGCTGCGATCATCGGTACTCGTGAAATTGCGGTGCCTGTTATCGCAATGACACTCACGCTAGGTGCGGTATACGCTCCGATCGCGATGATGGGCGGTATCACGGGCTCACTATTTAAAGAGTTCGCACTAACCCTAGCCGGTTCTGTATTTGTATCAGGTATCGTGGCACTAACGCTATCGCCAATGATGTGTTCAAAAATGTTGAAAGCTCACGCAGAGCCGAGCAAGTTTGAGCAGAAGGTTCATAGCGTTTTGGATGGTATGACTAACCGTTACGAGCGTATGCTTGGCGCGGTAATGCAACATCGTCCAGTATTTATTGGCTTTGCGATCATCGTATTTGCAAGCTTGCCGATGCTGTTTAAGTTCATCCCTAGTGAATTAGCACCTTCAGAAGATAAAGGTGTAATCATGCTGATGGGTACTGCACCATCTAATGCGAACTTAGACTTCATGCAAAATACCATGAACGACGTAAACAAGATTCTGTCTGATCAGCCAGAAGTAGCTTACGCGCAAGTGTTCACAGGTGTTCCTAATGCAAACCAAGCGTTTGGTATTGCATCTATGGTTCCTTGGAGTGAGCGTGAAGCAAGCCAATCTGAGGTAGCAAACCGCGTTGGTGGTTTGGTGAAAGATGTGCCTGGAATGGCAGTAACAGCCTTCCAAATGCCTGAGCTACCAGGTGCGGGTTCAGGTCTTCCAATTCAGTTTGTTATTACAACGCCAAACAGTTTTGAGAGCTTGTTCCAAATCACCACTGATATCTTGACTGATGTAGCGACAAATCCACTGTTCGTTTACTCGGATCTCGACCTGAACTACGACTCAGCAACGATGAAAGTACACATCGATAAAGATAAAGCGGGCGCATACGGTGTGACCATGCAAGATATCGGTATCACGCTAGGTACTATGATGTCTGATGGCTACGTAAACCGTATCGACTTAAATGGTCGTTCTTACGAGGTTATCCCTCAGGTAGAGCGTAAGTTCCGCTTGAACCCAGAATCGATGAATAACTACTATGTACGTGCTGCTGACGGCAATGCTGTCCCACTAGGCAGTTTGATTACGATTGATGTTGTGGCAGAGCCTCGCTCTCTTCCTCACTTCAACCAACTAAACTCAGCTACGATTGGTGCGGTACCAGCTCCAGGCGCAGCGATGGGTGATGCAATTGCATGGTTTGAAGACACGGCGGCGAATAAGCTTCCAAGTGGCTACAACCACGATTACATGGGTGAAGCACGTCAATACGTAACTGAAGGTAGCGCACTTTACGCGACCTTTGGTCTAGCACTGGCTATCATCTTCTTGGTACTGGCGATTCAATTCGAATCACTGAAAGATCCATTGGTTATCATGGTATCTGTACCATTGGCGATCTGTGGTGCCCTAATCGCTCTGGCTTGGGGTGCGGCAACGATGAACATCTACTCGCAAGTAGGTTTGATCACCTTAGTCGGCCTGATTACCAAGCACGGTATCTTGATCTGTGAGGTTGCAAAAGAAGAACAGTTGCATCACCACAAGACTCGTATTGAAGCGGTAATGGAAGCTGCGAAGGTTCGTCTTCGTCCAATCCTGATGACAACAGCTGCGATGATCGCGGGTCTAATCCCACTGATGTACGCAAGTGGTGCAGGTGCAGCTCAGCGCTTTAGTATCGGTATCGTAATCGTTGCTGGTCTGGCGATTGGTACTATCTTTACGCTGTTTGTACTGCCTGTGATTTACAGCTACCTAGCTGAAAAACACAAGCCTCTTCCTGTGTTTGTTGAAGACAAAGACCTAGAAAAACTAGCTCGCGTTGATGAAGCAAAAGCAGCGCACAGATAATTAGCAGATAACAAGTAATCGCTAAGTCGTAAAACAATCAAAAAGGCTACTTCGGTGGCCTTTTTTTATACGCGATAGGCGACATCTTAGATGTGATTAAATAGAATAGTGATAAATAGTCAGGAGTTTTAATCGATATGTTTGATCCAAAAAAACTAGAGCAAATTGCTAAACAGATCCACGACTCTATGCCTCAGCCAGTAAAAGAACTGGGTTCAGACGTAGATCAGAAAGTTCGCCAAGTTATACAAGGCCAGCTAAACAAACTAGATGTTGTAAGCCGTGAAGAGTTTGATGTTCAAACTCAAGTACTACTGCGCACTCGTCAAAAGCTGACCGAAATGGAACAAAAGCTTGCAGAGCTAGAAGCTAAGCTTGCAGACAAGTAAGCACTCAAGCGAACAAAGATAAGAGGGCTGACGTGAAAACGTCAGCCCTTTTTTATGGTTCATCGCGGATTAGCGGGAACTAAAAACAAAAAAAACGGTAGTAAGTGATAGGGTTTAGTCGCCAAACAAAAATCATACACAAACTACCGTTTCCATGCCGAATCATACTTTCCTATCTTCATTCTGGGAAGGCTTTAAAATAGTAAAGTCTCACCAGACAGCATCACTTATTACCCTGACTCTTAAACCTAACTCTGAGGCAAAATGCCCTTGTGGTCTTGAGGCCGAGGCTATCCATGAGTATC
>NZ_JAKEUQ010000016.1 GCF_022397955.1 Vibrio sp. Isolate32
AGGTGTGGTGGGCACAAGTACAGGAGAGTGGAATTAAGCCATTGCAAGAGTTCGCACGAAAACTGAGTCCTTATCTTCACGGCATTATCGCATCGGCAAGTTATCCGCTTAACACCTGCACATTGGAAGGGATAAACAACAAGATAAAACTAATCAAGCGAATGGGATATGGGTATCGAGATACAGACTACTTCTTCTTGAAGATAAAAGCGGCTTTCCCCGGAAAGCCGCGATGAACCTTTTTTATTAAACTTGGTATTCTCTAAGCTACAGACTCGCTCAGTGCAGGCTCAAGCACTGTCTTTTGTTGTTTCTGCCATTTATCCACGACTAGCGCAGCAATCATGTCACCTTCTACGTTGACCGCAGTACGGAATGTATCCAGCGGTCGTTCAATGATCAGTAAGATCGCTATCGCTTCCAGTGGGATACCTGCCGCCAATAGAACAAGCTGCATGCCAGACATAGACCCAGATGGCATACCCGGTGCCCCCACAGAAGAGACCATCGCCATAATGAAGATCATCACCAAGCCTGAAGTCGTGAGATCCACACCAAACAGTTGAGCCAAGAAGATTGCCGCCACCCCTTCGAAAAGTGCCGTACCATCCATGTTCATCACCGCGCCAAGTGGCAACACCATACTACTTGTACTTTGCGATACGCCGAGCTTTTCTTCCGCACTCTTCATCGCCAATGGCAAGGTCGCAGAGCTTGATGACGTTGCAAACGCCATCGCCATCGGTGCCGAGATACCTTTGAATAGTGTGCTAAGAGGAATCCCAGTCATCACCTTCGCAATGGTCGGTAAGACAATCGCTCCGTGAATCAAAGTCAGCACAAACACAAGCAAAGCAAACAGTGCCAATTGCTCAAACAGTGATTCACCACCACGAACGGTAAAATCGAGAACAATGGCAAAAACCGCGAGCGGTGCTAAACGAATTATCCAACCAACAATGGTATTGATGCTCTTGTTTAAGCCATTAAGCACCTCAAAAATCGGGTGTTTTTCTGGCAATGAAGAAAGTAGAGCAATACCCAACATAAATGAGAACACAACAATCGCGAGCAAGTTACCACTGGTTAATGCCGCTACCGGGTTCACTAATGCCATGCTAAACAGCTTGCTGGCAATCGCAGCTCCACCTGCCGCATCTTCGCTGATAAGCTGAACATCGTCTCCAATCGTAGCAACACTGGTCAAAGGCTCCCAAGCAGGTAACAGCAGTGAAGCACCCAAGCCCAAAGAGATGGCTATCAACGTCGTGAAGCTATAGAAAAGTACGGTATTGCGTCCAATCTGCTTCAATCGAGTTATCGAACCAATGCTTGTTATGCCTTGCAATAACGAGAATAAAACCACTAACCCAACGACCATTTTTAGCAAGCCGATATAGGTAGTTTTGCCAAGCATTAAGAACTGATACCACCCCGTTTGGGTAATGCCAGAGGTTGAAGCAATAAGTTGTGCAAAAAGCCATGCAAGCAAAGCAGCTAGCATTAACTGTAGAGGTAAAGAGTGGCGAAGTTTAGTCAACATAAGGACAATTCCAGTAACCCTGTAGGGCAATTCAGATACCTTTATTAAAGGGAAACACCTTTAATAAAGGCATGCTTTGGTAAAGCATGCCTAGGAAAAAATAAAGTCCGTTAGATTCAATCTAACGGACTTTATGAAAACCAAATGAGGTTTAAGATTTAAGGCTATTTATCCATGTGTAGAACAGTACGGATAGACTCGCCTTTGTGCATTAGTTCGAATGCTTCGTTTACATCTTCAAGACCCATAGTGTGAGTGATGAACTCTTGTAGTCCGAACTCACCCGCCATGTAACGGTTTACGATGTCTGGAAGCTCAGAGCGGCCTTTAACACCACCGAAAGCAGAACCACGCCATACACGACCGGTTACTAGTTGGAACGGACGAGTTGAGATCTCTTGGCCTGCACCTGCAACACCAATCACAACTGATTCACCCCAACCTTTGTGACAACACTCAAGAGCTTGACGCATCACGTTTACGTTACCGATACATTCGAATGAGTAATCAACACCACCGTCTGTCATCTCAACGATAACGTCTTGGATTGGCTTGTCGTAGTTCATTGGGTTAACGCAGTCAGTCGCGCCAAGTTGTTTCGCTAGCTCGAATTTGCTCTCGTTGATATCAACACCGATGATTTTGCTTGCACCAGCCATACGAGCACCGATGATTGCAGAAAGACCGATACCGCCTAGGCCGAATACAGCAACTGTGTCGCCTTTTTCAACTTTAGCTGTGTTCAGTACCGCACCCATACCTGTGGTTACGCCACAACCTAGAAGACAAACTTCCTCAAGAGGTGCTTCTTTGTTTACTTTCGCTAGTGAAATTTCTGGAAGTACAGTGTGCTCAGAGAAAGTAGAACAACCCATGTAGTGGAAAATTGGCTCACCGTTGATAGAGAAACGGCTTGTGCCATCTGGCATTAGGCCTTTACCTTGAGTTTCGCGAACCGCTTGGCAAAGGTTAGTTTTACCAGACTTACAGAATTTACATTCGCCACACTCAGCTGTGTAAAGTGGGATAACGTGGTCGCCAACTTCAACGCTTGTTACGCCTTCGCCAACCATTTCAACGATACCGCCACCTTCGTGACCAAGGATAGAAGGGAAGATACCTTCTGGATCGTCANTCACCGTTGATAGAGAAACGGCTTGTGCCATCTGGCATTAGGCCTTTACCTTGAGTTTCGCGAACCGCTTGGCAAAGGTTAGTTTTACCAGACTTACAGAATTTACATTCGCCACACTCAGCTGTGTAAAGTGGGATAACGTGGTCGCCAACTTCAACGCTTGTTACGCCTTCGCCAACCATTTCAACGATACCGCCACCTTCGTGACCAAGGATAGAAGGGAAGATACCTTCTGGATCGTCACCTGAAAGAGTGAATGCGTCAGTGTGACAAACACCAGTAGCAACGATACGAACAAGTACTTCGCCAGCCTTTGGCAGTTCAACGTCAACCGTTTCACGCTTTAGTGGCTCACCAGCTTTCCAAGCAACCATAGCTTTAGATTGGATATGAGTTTGACCAGGTTTGATTTCGATAGTCATGTGATATTTCCTATATTAGTCAGTCAACGTTGAGCTTGTTTGTTATCGCTCTCTCGTTTTGTTGAGGCTAGTATAGGTGTGAACATCTAATTTGATAATCCCATGTTTTTGAGAATTATTATTACATATTGGTAATAATTAAACTGTAAAGGTTAGTTCATCACCTGCACATAGAGAGTGCCTATGATGCAGCAGATGGTTGTATCCGCAGGCTTAGTCGTTTTCGATCGATTTCAGCACTTTACATGGGTTACCGACTGCAACCACATTAGCTGGGATGTCTTTGGTTACCACACTGCCTGCGCCAATAACGCTGTTTTCGCCAATAGTGACACCGGGGCAGATGATTACACCGCCGCCAAGCCAAACATTGTCGCCAACGTTAATCGGTGTGCCAAACTCTACGCCCTCTTCAACTCGGCCTTTCACATCGAGTGGGTGGCCTGCGGTCAGGATTTGAACGTTCGGACCAAGCAGCACATTGTCACCAATGGTCACTTCAGCCACATCCAAAATCACGCAGTTAAAGTTAGCGTAGAAGTTCTTACCGAGCTTGATGTTCGAGCCGTAATCACAACGAAATGGAGGTTCTAAATGCGCATTTTCACAGCCCGGAATGAGCTCTTGCGTCGCTGCTTCCCATTCGGGTGTGTCTGGAATACTGTTGTTGAGCTTTTGAAGCACCTTACGACATTCGATACGAGCGGAATAAAGCTCTTTATCCCAAGCCTGATAAGGTTCGCCTGCTAGCATTTTTTGTTTTTCTGTTTTCACGTTACTTACCTGTTCTCACATCAATTAGTTATTTTCATATTACTTATCTAGTTTCA
Source organism: Vibrio sp. Isolate32 (assembly GCF_022397955.1). Taxonomy (GTDB): domain Bacteria; phylum Pseudomonadota; class Gammaproteobacteria; order Enterobacterales; family Vibrionaceae; genus Vibrio. Next base: position 3,931 of record NZ_JAKEUQ010000016.1, read on the forward strand.
CATTACTTAACTAATGCTGGTCAATTCATCGACCAAAAACGCAATATCGCACATCTAAATAACGGTGAATAAGGAGTGTTGGAGCTTGGTTTAAGAGATGCGCAGCTCGTCACTTTTTGTAGGTGAAATATGAAATTCGATCAGTGCTAATTTAGCTTCGCTATCGAATCACGTAACACCAAACTGCCAGTGGTTTTGATGGTGGTCGCTTGCTCTGTTTCACCGACAATTTGGAGGATCGCCTTTTGCGTCATTTGCTCTAATGGCACACTGACAGACGTTAAGCTTGGCGTTAAAAACGCCCCCACTTTGCTGTTATCAAAACCAACGATAGAAACATCTTGAGGTAATGAATACCCAAGTTCGGTTAACGCCTTAATCGCACCAATCGCCATGTCATCATTTTCCGACAAGATAGCGGTGAATGTTGCTTTGCTTTTTACCAGAGCCTGAGCCGCGTGATAACCGCTCTCCATCGCCCAATCACCTTGAACAACCTTGGACTCATCCAATGCAATACCATGTTTAGTGAGCACATTTTGATAGGCTTGGTAACGCAGCTCATCGGTCGAAGAGCCAGCTTTACCACGAATCACTGCAATGTCTGTATGGCCTTGCTCGATGATGTGTTCAACCATCAAACAAGCGCTCTGATAATGGTCGGTGGTAATGGCATGATTAGGCTTCGACGGCATTTCTCGGTTGAGTACCAGAATCGGTGTGTCAGTGCTTTCGATGACCTTTGCAATCTCGCTTTCGGTTAAGCATTGCGGATAGATGATGATGCCCGCACACTTCATATCCAGCAGGAAGTTGATCGCCTTTCTTTCGTCTTCAGCGCTGTGTTTGCCATCGGTGATCACCAATTGGTGATTCGACTTTTCGCTATAAGAAGCCGCGTGATACATCAAGGAAGAAAAGTAAGGGCCATTGAACAACTCATTGGTGATTACAAAGCCGATGAAATTGGTCTTCTTGGTCGCCAATTGCTGAGCCAACAAGTTCGGTCGATAACCTGTTTCTTGAATCGCATCAAATACCTTTTTCACCACATCCTGGCGCACGATGTTCTTGCCATTTAAGACACGAGAAACGGTCGATTTAGATACGCCTGCGCGGTTAGCGACATCAAGCATGGTTACCATTGGCTTCTCTTCCTTTATAAAAAATTAGCCGACATAGGCCGACTAATTTAATGCTAATTCATGTTGCGCGTATCTTTATATTACGTAGAACGACACAGTAAGAGGCATTTTAAATAGTGGCACCGTTAGATGCAATCACGCCTTTGTACCACTCAAACGACTTCTTGCGCTTGCGCTCTAAAGAACCAGATTGATCGTTGTGCTTATCTACATAAATGAAACCGTAGCGCTTTTTCATCTCACCTGTGGTAAACGACACCAAATCGATACAGCCCCAAGGGGTATAGCCCATCAAATCGACGCCATCAATCGCAACCGCTTTTTTCATCTCTTTGATGTGGTCGCCAAGGTAAGCAATGCGGTAATCGTCATTAATGCTGCCATCTTCTTCAATGGTATCAACTGCGCCAAAACCGTTCTCAACGATGAACAATGGCACTTCATAACGTTCATACAGAGACGCTAAACAGAAACGCAAACCTGTTGGATCAATTGGCCAGCCCCAATCGCTCGACTTGATAAACGGGTTATCGACCGAGTTTTCATGACCGCCGTCCATCGCTTCTTCTGTCGATTGGTGAGAAGACGAATCTAATGTATTCGACATGTAGTAGCTAAAGCCTAAGTAATCGGCCTTACCTTCTTTTAGGATCTGCTCATCTTCTGGCTGCATTTCAATATTGAAGCCTTTGATAGCCCAATCGCGTTTTGCGTAGCTTGGGTAGTGACCACGTACCATGACATCAGAGAAGAAGTAGCGGTCACGCATCGCTTGCTGTGCCACCATAATATCTTCAGGCTTTGAAGAACGAGGGTAGAAAGGCACCATCGCACACATTGCACCAATTTGAAGATCTGGATTGATCTCGTGACCTTTCTTAACCACCAGCGCACTCGCAACAAACTGGTGGTGAACCGCTTGGTACATCGCTTCTTGCGGCTTTTCGCACTGTGGGAACTTCACGCCAGAGCATAACCACCCGAAGATGTCTGCCGAAGTGTTCATCTGGTTATTAATCTCGTTAAACGTCATCCAGTATTTCACTTTGTGCTGATAACGCTCCATCACCGTGGTCGAATACTTAACGAAGAAGTCGATCACCTTACGGTTCATCCAGCCACCATATTCGTTAGCTAAGTGATAAGGCATTTCAAAGTGGCTCAGTGTCACCACTGGCTGAATGTCGTATTTCAGGAGTTCATCAAACAAGTCATCGTAAAACGCTAACCCCGCTTCACACGGCTCGGCTTCATCACCATTCGGGAAAATACGTGTCCATGCGATGCTGGTTCGGAAACACTTAAAGCCCATCTCAGCGAATAACTTAATGTCTTCTTTGTAGCGGTGGTAGAAGTCAACCGCCACTTGGTTTGGGTAGTTTTCGCCATCGATCACGCCATCGGTGATTCGACGTTGTACTCCATGAGCGCCTGCCGTTAACACATCGACCACACTCACGCCTTTACCATTAGCATCCCAGCCGCCTTCTAGCTGATGCGCCGCAACCGCGCCACCCCATAAAAAATCGTTTGGAAATTCGTTATTCATACCATTACTCGCTACAAGTTATTCGTGAAAAAGATCAGGATTAGAGATGTGATTGCAACTCTGAAACCGATTTCAATAAAAGCAAAGATACAGATTGAAACCGGTTTCAGCAATAGTTAAACGTTCTTTTTGAACGAACCGCAAACTAATCAGAAGTCAGCGTCTCTATCAGTGATCTTCAAAATGCTGGTCGTGTTGTGATATTTTGAGTTCGAGCTCGCGCCGAAATAGTCTTCATAAAATCGTTTCAGCACTTCGAGTTGTTTGGTCCAAATTGCGATATGTTCAATCTTCATTTTGTTCACCTAAGTTTGATGTCTAACACTAGATTACTCATCAAATCAGGAGCAATAAACAGAACAGCATTCATCGAAACCGTTCCTATTTAGTGGGCTCGATCTTATTTCCATAAATGCACAGTATTGGTATCTATGTTTGTGTAAAAGTTATCTTTCCTCCATAGTCAGGGTTTTACACATTCTGAGATATACGCCGTGAATTTTTTAAAACTAATAACTCTCGCTGCGATATGGGGTGGTTCATTTCTTTTCATGAGAATCGCGGCTAGCCCTTTAGGTCCAGCAGTCCTAATTGAAGCCCGAGTTCTGTGCGCAGCAGTCACCCTACTCTTGGTTTCTTTTTATCTGAAAAGGGAGCTCTCTTTTAATACTCATTCGAAACACTTTTTCATTCTTGGATTGTTTAACACCGCGCTTCCTTTTTTGTGTTTCGCTTATGCCGCTCAAACTTTGAATGCTTCAACCCTTGCGATTTTGAACTCTACGGCACCGATATGGGCAGCAGTCATTGGGGCAATCTGGACGAAAACCGCACTTGAAAGAAAGGTATTACTTGGATTAGGTATTGGGGTAACTGGTGTAGGCGTGTTAGTTGGTTGGGATGCGATAAACATCGGCCAAGAAGCCATTGTTCCTATTTTTGCCGCGGTAATGGCCGCATTTAGCTACGGTATCGCCTCTAACTACACTAAAACAGCACCAAAAGTTGAAGCCTTTAATAACGCCCATGGCAGCATGTGGGCAGCCGTATTACTCGTGTTGCCGTTCGTCTTCTTTTTTCCGATAAGAGAAGCACCCGACCTCACAATCACAACATCGGTTATCTTGTTGGGTGCGATTTGTACTGGATTAGCGTACCTACTGTATTTCAATCTCATCTCTGAACTCGGCGCACCTTCGGCACTCTCGGTAACTTTCTTAGTCCCGGTTTTTGGTATCCTTTGGGGTAGTTTGTTCCTAGACGAAGCAATCGGCATTAATACCATTGTCGGTTCTATTCTAGTTATCACTGGCACCATGTTAGTCACTGGCTTATCCCCTGTTCAGATGATGAAAAATGCGCGCCAAAAGAGAAAACGAAAAGCGGGATAAGCAGATACAGAAACGGCCTCATTTAGAGGCCGTTTTTACATGCGTATCTTTTGAACTCAGCTGGTCTCAGACTTCTTCATGTATTGTTGGATCTTGTCTCTTAACCACTGGTGAGCCGCATTCAAATCGGTTCTTTTATGCCAGATCATGTATTGCTGCATAGGCAAAACCTCGAATGGCTGATCTAGCACCTGAAGCTGGAAGGGTTTCGCAAACTGATTGGCAAAATCACGCGACATACTGCCCACACAGTCCGAGCCCGATGCCAACACACACATGGTCATTAGTAAATCACATTCCGCACCGACCTTTCTTTGCTTAAGCGGCGATTTAGTAAAGTAGTCAGCGGTGTATAAACGCGTTCGACGCATTCGGAAAGTAATGTGCTTTTCAACATCGCTCACAGCTGCTCTCCATGTTCACTTGTGGCCGTATTCAACATACGACAAGGTTTAGTCTTGAACCTTCACTTTAATACAACTTCACACATAACTGTTCGTGATGTGTTAGCGAACGAACATGACGATTGAAAACCTACTCGATTACTTAGCAGTAAAAGTGGATTCGCTAAAGGCGAAAGAAACACCATTTACGGCGAATATTCAGCTACCTGATGTGAAAGAGTTCTACTACGTTGAAATGTCTAACGGTAGCCTAAACAACATTCAAGTGAACGAGCTACAAGACGCCGATACGACACTTACCATCAATAAGTCTGACGTGTCTAACATCGTGCTTAAGAAAACAAGCCTTGGCAAACTGTTAGAAGACAGGCAAGCAGGCGTGAAAGGTGATAAGACATCGCTTAACAAACTGCTGTCTTCACTGACAGAAGCTGACACCTCTTTTGAGATTGTACCGCGTCCAAATAAAGGCTCAGAAGTTGATGCAGAGCTATACCAAGATTCAGCTGTGCACGCTCATTAAACTCCGGATACACTAAATAAAAACAACAGCAGTTAGCTAGAAAAACGTTCTATAAAGAACATAAAACAAGCCCCTACCTTTTGGTCGGGGCTTTCTTATTTGTTGTCAAAAAGTGCTTTTTGAACACTACTGAGCTTGCCCGTTTACTTCACAATCCCAATAAGAAGGTGAACCATAATATTGAACAAAGTAGTCGATAAATACGCGAACCTTAGGTGCAAGCAACTGCGCACTCGGATATACCGCCCAGATAGCAGCCTCATCTTTTAAAGGATAATCCGGCAACACCTCAACAAGCGAACCTTCTGCGAGCTGCTTGTATGCTATCCAAGTCGCACACATGGCGATACCCAAACCATCAACGCACACATCTCTAACGGCTTCACCGTGATCAACGCGAATAGCGCCTTTCTTCTTGATGGTAATATCGCCTTCTGGAGTATTGAACGTCCAACCTTCCAAGCCAGTTTGGTTGATGCATTGGTGTTGCTTGAGGTTTTCTGGTGTTTTCGGATGGCCATGAGTTGCCAGATATTCTGGCGACGCACACAAAATACGTTTATCAGTAGAGAGCTTACGAGCTATCAGGCTTGAGTTTTGTAGCTCCGCATTACGAATCGCCACATCAAAACCTCCATCGACCAGATCGACGATCGAATCACTGAGTGAAATGTCCACCAACAGATCGGGATACTTAGCTAAAAAACCTTTCAAAGCAGGCATAACATGCATTCGACCAAATGAAGAAGGTGCAGATAGTCGCAACACCCCTTTGGGCGATTCATTACCAGTTCCAACAGAGGCCACACCCGCTTCGACACTCAAAAGAATTTGCTTGGCGTGTGGAAGAAAGGCCATCCCCTCTTCCGTGAGAGAAACCTTTCTTGTTGTCCGATGCACCAACCGCACACCTAAGCGCTCTTCGAGCTTGCCGATATGAATGCTCGCTACCGGAGGAGATAAACCCAATTCTTGACCGGCTTGGCTGATATTGTGCGTTGATGCAAGCCGCATAAATAATTTTAAATGTTCAATATTCATCAGTTCTGACTAGTCTGTGCTGAGTGCAGATTGGTCATTGGCGACGACTGCACTGTGGATAATGTGAGTTTTAATATAGGCATTGATTTTGAACCATGCAAAAGCACCTGCTAGCACATTGGAGATTGTCGCTCCAATAACGGCATTCACCATATCGCCAGTTATTGACCCCATCCATAGGGCTGGAATATAAAACACAAACAAACGAGAGAAAGAGACACTCAACGCTTTGCGAGGTACACCCAACGCATTAAAGACCGATGCAACCAACATACAAAGCCCAAGTGGCCCATAACTAAACGGTATAAATAGTAAAGTCACTTCAAACCAACTGCGAATGCTTTGTTCGTTTGAAATGATAGGAATGATCCAACGACTACTGATGGCCAACAAAAGCGCCAACACACTGTGGAAAACCAATAAAAGCATCGCTGTCGTATTCAATAGCTCAGGGATTTTGAATCGCTGCTGCGCCCCTAGGTAACGACCAATCATTGGCGAAATGGACATCGTCAGAGCAAGAGAAAACACCAACATAAAGCTTTCAACACGAGCGAGTAAGCTCCAAAAAGCCATCTCAACGGTACCAATTCTCGCAATCAAAAACATTGAGAAGAACGCGCTCACTGCAGGTAAAATCTGATTGGCTGTAGTTGGAATTACCGTCTTAACCAACTCAATACCATAGCCTCTGATCTGATCATTACACGCGCCATTGAAGCCAAACCAACCTTTACCACGAGATTTGATCAACATGTAGATAGCACCGAAAGCGTAACCAATGCTCGATGCGATGGCCGCGCCCGCAATGCCCATATCCAATCCGAAGATCAGAATAGGATCGAGAATCAGGTTAATCACACTCGCAGCCAAAAACATGTTGCCTGTCGTTTTGGTATCACCGTTTGCTCGATAAACACAGGTGGCCAAATAAAGCACGGCAACGGTTAAAGCACTGAACAGCCACAGCGGCCAGTACACATTAAAAATCGACAACATGGATTGGTATTGAGCGTCGGAAACATCATTCACAAACGACGCAAAAACAGAATCACCAAAAACAACCAAGCCTAAGCAGAGCAATGCAATCACCAAGACACCAAACCCGATCGACAGCGTGGCAATCGACGTGGATTTACGTTGATCTTTAGCTCCTACAGCTTGAGAAATAATGGACGTTGCCGCGACACCGATTCCCACTTGAACACCGGTAAACGCCGCTTGGAATGGCAAGGTGATACCGTGAACCGCCAACTCATTCACCCCAAGCTGACCAATAAAGACCGAATCAACCAACTGCACCATCATAATCGCAAACACACCAAGCGTCAGTGGCAGTGTTTTCTCAATGATAGTTTTCAAAGTCGCGGATCGCATCTGCATTAGTCGGTTCACTCTTGTCTGTGCTTGGGAGCACTAATTACCTAGTTGAGCAGTATACGAAGCGAAATTGAAAGGATAAGAGCACCGAACAAGGAATGAGTTTTTAGATTTCGTTGATAATCGAGTTGGTCGTGTATCTTAACGTCATAACAACCAAATAAGACATTGAATATAATGAAACTTCCAAAAATATCAATACTCTTAACAATTCGTTAATGGTGTTTCGTTTAATGGTTAATTGTTGGTTCGAACATTCCTCGCTAGCCTGAATTTAGGTCGCATTCACATTGAATAGGCTGAAATGAAATCTCTCAGAAGGAATATGGAAATGGCATATCAAGGTTATACAACGTTTAAAGCTCAGGCCGATAATGGGATTCTTACCGTCACTTTTGACTTCGGTACTGTGAATGTTCAAGGGCAAGAGATGCTTGCCGACCTCAATGGTTTAGCAATGAGACTAGAGCGCGATCGTGACATCAAGGTCGTTGTATTTCAGTCAGCAAACCCTGAAGTTTGGGTCTGTCACTACGACACCAATTTATTAAAAGACATGTCGACTGAAGCCGTTTCTCGTGAAGACGCGAAGTTACTCGACCTGCAAGTGGTGCTAGAAAGAATCAGCAAACTGCCACAAGCCACTATTGCCAAGCTTGAAGGCTTCGCTAGAGGTGGAGGCCACGAATTTGCACTTGCGTGTGACATGCGATTCGCGGCTCGTGGTAAATACAAATTCATGCAAATGGAAGTGGGCATGGGCATCCTTCCTTGCGGTGGCGGCGCCTCACGTATGGCACGCCAAGTCGGCTTAGGTCGAGCACTTGAGATCATCCTAAGTGCACGAGACTTTGATGCTGACGAAGCCGAAGCATACGGCACCATCAACAAGGTACTAGAGCCGGATGAAATTGGCGAATATGTTGATACTCTTGCCAAGCGAATCGCTCAATTCCCTGCCGAATCGATCAATGCATGTAAGCAAGCGGTGTACGAGTCTATTGATAAACCGATCGACGAAGCACTCAAAGCAGAGGCTTACTGGTTGTATCAAGCCGCCAGCAAAACCCCTGCGGTTAAGCGCTTCCAAATTGCCGATGAGCAAGGCCTAGAGTACGATATGGAAAACCAACGTAACTGGGAAAATCTGGTTATGAATGTTCAAGAAATCAAATAACTCGTTCACTTCTCTTAATTTGGGTCAGCCACAAGCTGAAGACTCGCATTTGAGTCTTCAGCTTGTGAGCCAAATGCAACTATGTGTCATTAATCTTTGTTATAACGTTGTTCAAACTATTTTTTGAAGGACGGAACATGCAAAATAATTCTGATCACAGGGGCCACGGATGGCATTGGTTTAGAGACCGCAAAAGCACTGACGCAACAAGGGCACCATGTCCTGATTCATGGCCGAAAACCGTTTCTTGATAAGATCAATCAAGACATCGCTCACAACCCAATCACTAAGCAAAACGTCATTAAGATATTTGCTTGGTAACCGCTCGATTTAACTCCTAACCAGTATACGTAAACAGACCAAACGACAGGCGTTGCAACTCCATATTATGGAAGAGTCAAAGTCCAGTAGCGCCTAACGTATCTCTTAGTTTTTGGGTTCACGGCCCTAAGCCAAAGCCGATAACAACAGCTTGAAGGTCCCGACGCGTTCACTAGTGATAACAAATAGCATCGAAATAGTTCACCCATCAACAAATTAGCATGACGTTAACGAAAGGAGGACATTACGCATACTTGATGAAGGCTTGGCTCAGTTGCTGAAAGAGTGAGTCTACGTTGGGCATGGGCATCACATGTTCAGATAAAAGAGTGTGAACGTGTGGCTCTACAACGGTTGGATTGCCGCAAATTTGATTATAAAAGTTCACGGGCGCAACGATGTGTTCTAAGTCTGCATCTAACAAGATACAGGCTTGTGAAAGTACGATTTGACCGCCCCCTCGTTTCAGCAAAACACGTTGAGCCGTCCCCACTATTTTTTGTTTATTGATGTTGAGATTATAATCGCCATCGCAATAAGAACCTAGGGTTGCGTGCACACCGACATCAACGCCTAACTCTTTGAAAAATCGTGTTAAAATATCACATAAATACAAGTAGGCTTTTTGAATATTGTACGCTTCATCGCTCGGCCAATGATAAATGTGCGACAGGTTAATCACGCCCGGTAGCTGGGGAACTGGAGCGCCACCCGTTTTACGCGAAGAGAGTTGCCAACCTTGAGCCTCAAGCTGCTTTCTAGATTCCAACGTCACTGGCCACTTTTTACCTGCAGGCAAAACAAGTGTCGGCGTTTTGGCTTGCCACAACATTAAGGCTTGCCCAATCTCACCATTCTGTATTTGCTGCAGTAGCTCATCTTCTTTTTCAAACGCACGATCAACATCAATGTGCGGGTAACGCACGAGCTTATTCGTTAACTTCAATGCACTTTTCCTCTACAGCTTGTTGGGTTCAGGTCAATCATTGGCACTAGATTAATAATATATCCCCCAAATCCAATACAACATAGCGCCAGAGGTGCAATATTTTATTTTTCCTATCAATGAGGTATTGGCTTTGTTAAGAACCTCGCGCTTGGACTGCTTTAGTCACGCAAGGTTGTCTGATATGGTGTCGGCAGAACTTCAGCAATTGTTTTAGATAGTATTGAATATGAAAACACTCACCATACTTGATGGCGGCATGGGCCGAGAACTCAAAGAGATTGGCGCGCCGTTCTCACAGCCTCTTTGGAGTGCTCAAGCTCTGATTGAAGCCCCGGATTTTGTTAGCCAAGCGCACCAAAACTTTATTGATGCAGGCGCTGAAATCATAATTACCAACAGCTATGCGTGTGTGCCTTTTCATTTGGGTGAAGAGCTGTTCGCACAAAGAGGATTTGAGCTAGCAGCGCTGTCTGGCGAATTAGCTAGAGCAGTTGCTGACCAAGCGCCTCAAGTGGTCAAAGTGGCAGGCTCTATTCCACCACCGTTTGGCAGCTACCGACCTGACTTATTCAAAGTCGAGCAAGCGGCATCTATCATTCAAACCCTCTACGATGCACAAGAACCAAATATCGATCTGTGGTTGGTAGAAACCCTATGCAGCGTACAAGAGTTTGAATCCATTCATGGGATACTTAAGCAATCAACGAAACCATGCTATTACGCCTTTAGCTTAGAAGATGCCAAAGACAACTCTGCATCTATTCGTTCTGGTGACAGCGTAAAAGAAGCCGTCAAGCTGGTTTGCCAGTCTAACGCGACAGGCATCATGTTTAACTGCTCGGTACCGGAAGTTATGGACCAAGCGATTATCGATACCAAACAGGTAATGGATGAGTTAGGCCAAGATCTAGAAATCGGTGTCTATGCGAATAACTTTGCGCCGATCAGCTGTGAACATGAAGCGAATGACATGCTTCAAGAAATGCGTGAGCTGGATGGCCAAGGTTACTTAGCTTACGCTAAACACTGGCACGCACTGGGCGCGAATATTATCGGTGGCTGTTGTGGCATCGGGCCAAAACACATTAAAGCCCTAGCCGATTGGAAGCTCTCCATACTGAGCTGATCCAGAGCTTCGATTAGAATAAAATAAATAGAGAACAAGTTGAGAAATCTGTTCTCTATTTGTTTGTGGCTTCTCTGAGTACACTGATACAAAACAACGATTTGGAGCAACTGATGAGCGACACGCAACGTAAGATAAAATGGGGCATAGCAGGATTAGGTAACATCGCTAACCGCTTTGCGACTGCACTCACCGAGCACTGTCTGCATGGTGAATTGTATGCCGTTGCCGCAAGAGATCACTCCCGCGCAGCCACGTTCGCCAACAAGTTTGGTTGCGACAAGGCTTATGGTTCTTATGAAGAGATGGCGAATGACCCAAGTGTTGAAGCGGTTTACATAGCTACGGTTCATCCATACCACCAGCCACTCGCCGAACTGTTTCTAAAGAATAAAAAACATGTATTGGTCGAGAAGCCGGCTTTTACCAACCTTAGTGATTGGCTTGAGATGAAAGCCCTCGCGAAACAGAATGGCGTGATGCTGTTAGAAGCGATGAAAACCGTAGTGTTTCCCGCGTATCGTGAGCTCCAATCATTCTTGGGCGATAACAACATTCAGATAGATTCAATCGAAGCCAGCTTTGGTAACCATCACGACTATGAGCCCGATTTGTTTATCTTCAATCCGGATTTGTCAGGCGGGGCAACGCTCGATGTTGGAGTGTATGGTCTATGGTTTTTCTATGATTTGTGCCGAACTCTGGGTGTGAACCCTTCAAAGCCTCAGGTCGAGATGACGAGTCTATATGAGGGTTCGAATGTTGATACCGATTCACGCTTCCGGTTCTCTGGAGAAATCAGCGCAACGATATCAGCTTCGACAGTACGCAATCTGCCACGAGCAGCGCGATTAACTGGTCCAGAGATCACCATCACGATTCAAGAGAAGTGGTGGAACCCAGTCCATATAACGGTGGAGTACAAACAAGAAACCTTCACCATCGAGCACCCCGTTCAAGGTAATGGGTTCGAGTATCAAATCGAGCACTTCTCGCAACTTGTATTAGAGGGAAAACTTGAGTCTGATATCCTAAGCTCAAAGATAAGTGCACAGGTTCTTGAAACCATAGAAAAAGCGCTCACTGATGCAGGCTACCAACACTTAACTCAACCTAACATTTAGGAATTCGAATTGGGCAACCTAAAGCGCAAGCTTGAACTGTACGAAAAGATATTTCAGGCTTTTGGGCCTGGAGTATCACGCTGCCAAGTCAGTCAAATCGCAACGCTTCTACATGTGAGTGAGCGTCACGTTCAAACTCTACTCAAAACAATGACAGCGCAAGGCTGGATTGAGTGGCAAGCCAGTTCAGGACGCAATAAAAAGGCACAACTCACGTGTCTGATTGAGCCGATGGAAGCGTGCTACCAATACGCACAAAGCCAAGCAGATTCCGGCAACATCGAGCAGGTCTTCAACACCTTGAGCTTTAATGGACGCAATGCTGGTACAGAGCTGCAAGCCTTTCTAAATAGCGCTAATCAATCGGCGCAGAGCGTCGCGTACATTCCCTTCCACCGTGAGCTCGAAGTACTTCATCCTCAGCGTGTACTGAGACGTACCGAGCGTTTCTTAGTGACCCAGATTTGCCAGCGTCTCACCTCGGTACAACGAGGCAAGCTATGTGGCGACTTGGCTTATCATTGGCAACCTAATGAAGATGCAACGATCTGGCGTTTCCAAATTCGCAATGGTGTGCAATTCCACAACGGCCGAACACTGGAAGCTAAAGACATAGCACACTGTCTGACTTTGCTCTCTTCAAGCAAGTTATGGCATCGCTGCTATCAGCATATTACTGAAGTCTCTGCGTCTTCAGGCAACATCATCACAATAAAACTCAGCAAGACGGGTTGGCATCTGCCTCGCTTGCTTGCCAGAGCCGAAGCATCGATTTTTGAGCCTAATTCTGTCGATAGGTTGGTCGGTTCCGGTCCATTCTCATTGGCGATCTTCTCAAACAAGATGCTAAGACTTAACCGCAATGATGGGTATTCAAATCAGGTTCCGATCCTAAATCGAGTCGAATTATGGGTTTACCCAGAGTGGGCAGAGAGTAAAGCGTGTGCTCGAAATCAGGTGTGCGTAAAAATGCCTGAAAAGACACTCAAAGTTGGCGAATACAGCTGTGCACATTCGCGAGCTCACGGCTCTACTTTTTTCAAAATTAAAAATCCAGAGTTGTCTTCTCCCAACCGAACATTCACCGTTGAAGACACCTCGGAATGCCAAGCTTTTTTCATGCAATCTTCAGAGCCTGGAGAGACTAAACTCACCGTCGAGTATGGGGATTTTTCAACAATAAGAGACGCTGCTTTATGCAGCATTATCGATGAAAACCACTCATTCTCTTCTTGGTTAGGCTTCTTCACCCGTTTCCCTTTCGAAGATTTGTCGCTACCCGTTGAGATGCTCGCAACCATCGAACAGGCTTTAACCTCAATTCAATGCGAACCAGACTTTGAACAAGCCGCCAAAATGCTCTTGAAACTCAAATGCTGGCTATACAAGACTGAAGTTGTGGTCGAGCTTAAGCAAGAGGCATTCAATCTAGAAGTATCTGAAAAAATACGCGGAGCACGAGTAAATGGATTCGGTTGGTGTGACCTCGATAAGTTGTGGGTTAGCCATTTGTAAGCGTATTTCGTAGCTGAACTGTATTGCACAACCTAGCCCAACCAAGCTGCAACCAGTCATTATGTTCAGTCACAGCGCAGGTCGCATAGGCTAAGGGATTAGCTCACTAGCGCCAATTCAGACTCTTTATAAATCCGATTAGCCACCTTGTATGCCGCTGGTGAAATTAGTGCCTCTTTACATCTTAGCTTAAATTGCTCTACTTCAATCTTTTGCTACCAACAAATAGTACATACAATTCATTTAGTTAAAATAAAAAGATGGGCCAAGTGGTGTGCATTCATATCTGCTAGAGGCGACTGCGTATCGCTACCAACACAGACAGCGCCCCATAAAGTACTAACACCACACCTAAATCTTGAATCATTCCTGCTAAACCAAGGCCGGAACCAATCAGGGTGTAATACACCAAACCAAACAGTGCACCTGCACTTCCGGCTTGAGATTGGTAACGTACCAAGGCTCGGCTCAGTACATTAGGAATCGCGATTCCAAACGCCATCACCACCAGCATCATCGGTAATAAGAACCAGATCGTGTCCTGTGAAAAGTACACACCAACCGCACCTAGTGTTTGAAGAGCAGCGGCTATGCCGATCAAAGATCGAGAAGAAAATTTTCTCTTCAACAGTGCCTTGTTCACTAAACTGCCGAGCGAAGTTCCGAAGCCAAGTACGACACCACTATAACCAAACTGCTCTACACTGAAGCCAAGATGTAAGAATGTAAATGAACCCAGTTGGTAATACGAAAATAGCGCAATATTGAACGAAGCAACGAGCAACGCAGACATCCATATATCGCTATCTTTTACCATACGCATTCCAAGCGATTTTAACTGCAACGGCTGTTTAGTTTGTTGCGTTTCAGGCAGAGACCATAGGCTGTGTATTAGCAACACTAATACCATAATAAACAAGGCAATAAACACATATTGATGCCCGCCCGCTTGGCTTAATTGACCGCCTAGAAGTAACCCGATGATTGGGCTAATCGACAGCCCCATGCCCATATAACCAAACACCTTGGCCAATTCAGTGCCACTAAAGGCATCTCGCAACATGGTTTGTGTAACAACCGAGCCAACCGCAAGTCCGCAAGCGCCCATTGCTCTTGCTATCATCAACCACGTAAAGCTATCGGTTTGCATAGCAATGAGTGCAGAACAGGCGAATAACCCCATACCCAATAACATGGTAGGACGACGTCCCCATTTATCCGCCAACACGCCCCATACCACCACACCCAGCGCAAATGCAGAGAAGTAAATCGATAGAGTTTGAGCGGCTTGTGTGTAACTGACATCAAAGGATTTCGATATTGAATCCAGAGTTGGGCTATAAATGGTTTCTGCGATTTGAGGGAACATCAACAGCAGCACCATTTGCCATAAAGAAGGTTTTGTTTTCATCATTTTTCCAAGACCAGTGAACTTGACGGGAAGTCTAGGGGAAACTAACCTTGGCTCGTTAACAACATTAAAACAAAAAACAACAAGATTGGGACAAATGGCATTAATTAGCGAGACCATCGAGTTTGATGCAGACAGCTTGCCTGCGCCTGCAATTGGAATTGCCGCAGAGCTAGGTCAGCATGACTCAGGAATACATCACCATGTAAAAGGACAGCTGCTGTATGCTCCGCAAGGCTGCATCACTTTGACCTTAGAAGACGCTCTTTGCATTTTACCGCCGACCAAAGCGGTATGGATCCCGCCTTATACCAAACATAGAGCGCAGATGACTAACGTCGTGGCCTATCGTTCGCTCTACTTCGACAGTCGTATTTACACATGCCCTGAAGACATAGAAATCATCGAAGTAAATGAGCTACTAAAGGCGCTAATCAACAAAATGTCGTTTTGGGAATGGGACATTGCATCGGAGCAAACCACCAATACTGCCAACCTATTTTGGGAGGAATTCTACTGCGCTAATAAGCATTCATTCATCTTGCCACTTCCTACAGATCGCCGATTCAAACGCTTTTGTGAACAAGTGAGAAGCGATTCATTCTTAGCCCCTGGGTTATCGACATTAGCGGATTCAGTTGGGGCAAGCACTAAAACCATCACTCGACTGTTCAAGGCAGAAACCGGCATGACTTATCAAGATTGGCGGCAACAATGGCGGTTATTTAAAGCCATCGAACTGCTCTCAGAAAATCGACAGGTCGGCGATGTCGCAGAGCTATTGGAGTTCTCATCCAATAGTGCGTTTATTACCTTTTTCAAGCAACAAACTGGACAAACGCCCCTCGCTTTCACCAAGTTGAGAGCGTGACGGATGCGTTTCCATGAGTTCAGTTCAACGTCTCTTACATACAAAAAAACCAGAACATGAGTTCTGGTTTTTATTGAGAACTAATAAACTAATCAATCAACACCAATGAATCGAGAATCCCTTTGCCGCTGTGGATCCCGCCTTCATTTTCACTGGCCGGTTTACTGCGAATCAAGTAACCCGCATAACCATCAAGCTGAGTGACCGGCTTACCTTGGTAATAGGCGGTGAATAGGCCGACCTCGCTGACTAGATCTGTTACAAGTGTTTGCTGGGTGTCACGCACTGCAATAGTCGGTACGTCACGCTCATGCGGGTCCAAACGCTGCATCAATGCCCATGCGTCGTACTCTTCAGGCTTAAGTTGACTCAGTTGCTGGCTATTATCGTCACCAAATACACAGTGACCACCGCCCTCGCCTTGATTTTTCAACACCCATTCTTGCTTATTCGCTTGCGTGTTAAACCACTCTATCGATTCACTGGTAATTGGCTTCATGTCGGCCAAAACACTCTTCACCAATTCGGCTTCTTCTCGCGTTAAACCCCAACGGGCGTATTCTGATGCAGCCATCATAGTCAGCAACATTTGCATGGTTTTACTGGTCGCTAATTGCTGGCTGATGGCCGCGTTCATTACGACATGGTGCTGTTCCATAAACAAGCGAGTTTGACTCAACGTGTGGCAACAAACGGCCTCATTCAACTCAGGCGCCCAATAATCTGAGTATTGATAACCAGCACGTAGATACACCACATCGACTGCGCCAACATCTTGCAGTAACAAGCGTTGGTTATCCCCCGTTGAAAGCTGGCAACTCAACTGCTCAAAGGTACGACGCACCGTACGAATACCTTGCTTTTGCAGTTCAATTTCAAGCAAGTGCTGGTCATAGACGTTATCTTCGTTCTTCTGCACTACCATCAAAAATGTAGGTTTAGCTGAATCATCAAAGTGATCGCTTACCTTTCTTGCCGAGGTAGCAATACCGAAAGCCAATTGTTCAAGCCCTCGGTTTTCTGCCGGGATTGCTGATGAATCTTCCAACCAATTTTTATAAGTATGTTGTGGAATCAATGACGCTGACATTGGATTCATTTTGCTCTCTCACTATTATCGGGAATTACGCCCCCAATTAAGACGATACTCAGTCTGAAAAGACGAACGAAAAGCGAAAATATTTTACGAATTATAATGCGTTCAAACACCATCTACTCTTGAGTGTCTTGCGTCTTATTAACGATCAGTTCTCGCAGCCAACGATGACTAGGCTCAGAATCAAAATAACGGTGCCACAACAAGAATAACCCGCCTGGTACCAAATCGATGGGAACGGGCTTCATCACTAATTCACCACTATCGATATAATCACGTACCGAGTTGTATGGATAGCACATCAACAGGTCGCTCTGCTTACACAGTTTAATGGCACTAGTGATATCCGACACGTTAGCGGCCTTGTTTATCTCTAATTGCTTAGCGTTAAGCACTTCCATCAATAACCAGTCGCCCGCTCCGCCCGTCACCAATTGTATGTGTCGATACCTAAGAAAGGTGTCGAGGTCCCACTCTTCTTGCAAAGCAGGGTGATCGTTACGCATCAAACAAACGGAATAATCCAAGCACAGCTCAACGTAATCCAATTCATCAGGAATACATTGCACATGAGTTGAAGCACGTTCATCTAATTCAAAAATGCCGATACCAAAATCGACTTCGCGCTTGAGTAAACGTTTGAAACTATCACTACTCCACGTTGAGCTGTTGATGGTGATATGGGGTGCATCGGCAAGCGCTGTTGGCATAAATTGCGGATAAACCGCTGTGTAGGCGGTCTCAACAAGGTCTATAGTGAAAGTACGCTCACTCTCCTTAGGGTCAAACACCTCAGGGACAGTTAGCTTTTCGATCTGCAGCAAGATTTGGTGGATCTTAGGTGCTAATGCGAGTGCTTTAGGGGTTGGGAATAGCCCTTTGGATTCGCGCTCAAACAGCGGGTCATCAAACAAAGCTCGGAGCTTGGTAAGTTGTTTACTTACCGCAGACTGGCTCAAAAAGAGTCGCTCTGCCGTTTTACTTACACTGCGCTCTTCAATCAGAACGTGTAAGCAAAGCAGCAAGTTCATATCGCATTTAAGTAAGCTTTTAACATCTACCATGATATTCCCTAAATTCAGGTTAATGATGATTAATTGTCACTTTAAATCATATCATTGTCTTGGTAAATTTAGCGCATGTGAGTTAACACACTCAAAGAATAATAGAATTAAGGAATACTCATGGATTTTCTAGCACTACCAAAGATTGATTTACACTGCCACCTAGACGGAAGTGTTCGCCCAGATACGATTATTGACCTAGCAAAACAGTACAATATCGAACTACCTGAAGATCGCGACGCGGTTGTTCAATCTCTAACGGTGCCTGAAGATTGCAAAAACCTAGATGAGTACTTAGCTTGTTTCAGCCTGCCATTGCAAGTAATGCAGACTGCAGAAGCGATTGAACGTATCTCTTTCGAACTTTACGAAGACGCTGCACTAGAAAACGTTAAATACCTAGAGGTTCGCTTCGCACCAATCCTGCATGTAAATAAAGGCCTGTCTCTTGACGCGATCATTGCGAGTGCAGTGAAAGGCATGAAGCGTGCTGAAGAGAAATACGACATCAAGGGCAATTACATCATGTCTGTACTGCGTATGTTCCCTAAAGATTCAATCAAAGACGTGATCGATGCAGGTAAGCCATACCTTGGTAAAGGCGTAGTCGCATTTGATATTGCTGGCGGTGAAAAGCCAGGTTTCTGTGCTGAGTTCCCTGAATACACGCAATATGCGATCGAGCAAGGCTACCGAGTGACGGTTCACGCAGGTGAGCAATGGCACGGTCAAAACGTTTACGACGCAGTGACTATGCTTGACGCTGAGCGTATCGGCCACGGTGTACACATCCAAGGTAACGAAGATGCGTACAACATTGTGAAAGAGAAGCAGGTTGCGCTTGAAACTTGCCCAACAAGTAACGTTCAAACCAAGTGTATTCACAAATTCAGCGACCACCCAATTTCTGAATTCAAGAAAGATAGCATCGTTGTAACGATCAACACAGACAACCGCACTGTGTCGAACACAACAATGACTAACGAAGTGAAACGCGTATGTGAAACTTTCGACCTAACGAGAGAAGATTACGCAGAAATCTACAAATACTCTGTGGAGAGCGCTTTTGCTTCAGACGAAGTGAAACAACACCTAATGGGTTTTGTTGAGCAAATCTAATTTAACAAAGCGCGCCTTTTGCTGAATAGCTGGGCTCACTTAGCATTAATGCTTAAAGGCACAAAACAGGAAGAGAAAGGCTTAGGCTTTTCTCTTTTTTTATGTCTGTATCTCCGTATTCTAATGCCCATGTTGACTAGTGAGATGCAAACAATGAAAACAGAACTCCAGAAAATGCTATCCGGCGAAATTTTTGATGGCGCAGACCATGAGATAGACCACATGCGTACTCATGCGAGCAAGGCTCTGTCAGACTTCAATCAATGTTCAGACGATACTCAGCAGCCAAGCCTTCAAGCTAATCTATTTGGTAAAGTAGGCAGCAGCGTTGTCCGACCTCCTTTTCATTGCGAGTTTGGTAAAACCATCGAGATCGGTAACGACACCTTTATCAACATGAACGTAGTGATGCTTGATGGCGCGAATATCAAAATAAGCAACAATGTATTGGTGGGGCCAAGTGCGCAGTTTTATACGGCCTCTCACTCGCTGAACTACCTCAGCCGTCGTAAGTGGGAAACTTTCTGCCTACCGATTACAGTCGAAGATGATGTCTGGATTGGTGGAAACTCGGTGATTAACCAAGGCGTGACCATTGGCGCTCGCTCTGTGATCGCAGCCAACTCTGTGGTCAACAGTGATGTACCACCAGACTCCCTATACGGCGGCACACCAGCGAAGCTAATTCGATACTTGAATGCCGAACAAGCCCACGACTAACCAAGTACGTTGCTTATCAAAAGCTAAAAACAAACAGAGCCATGTTTCAATAACATGGCTCTTAGTTTAATAGTTAGCTTAGTTCATCTCATTCATTGCTCAGAGGCCTGTAACGGGCTCCGCTCTAAAGCCTTCTCATACTCGGTTTGTGGTGAGCTAAGATAAGTGGTTTTCACAAAATCCTTCCACCCTGAAAATAGCGACTCTATCGGCTCATTCGTTATTCCTGATACATCACCGTTACTCATTATGAGCTTGATAAAAGCCTCTTCCCCCCAAGAACGCTCGATAAACTCACCGATGGTATAACCGACTTCATAGATTGTTGAACCACCATTCGGGTTTATGTATAACTCTTGAACAAGCCCATCAAAGCGGGATTTGATGGCATTCCGGTTATTCATATGGAACCAATAATCTTCAGATTTATAGATAGCCACCGCTTCCCACAACCAACGAGGGTTGTTCGCGAAGTTGGGGTTGATTTGAAGTGTCAGTAAATGCACAAATTCATGTAGCGCAGTCTTTTGAATTTCACCACCAAAGTGAAGCAACCTGATTTCGTGACTCTTAGGCTCCATATACCCAGTAGAGAAAGCGTATCGATAGCCAAGACTTCGCTCTTGTTCATCTAAATAGTCTTTTTGGTCCTGCCATACTCTAATGGTCACCGGCGGCATAGATTCAAGTTCGAACGCTTGCATCAACGGAACTCGGTAGAGCAACAAGGTGTTATGAATACTGGGAATGACAGAGGGTGATGTTCCATTGTAGAGGACATATTTAACGGCCCTTTGTCTGATTCGTAACAATCGTCACATGCCTTATCACCGCGAATTTGAAGCACAACAGCGACAAACAATACCAACACCGACAATGTCAGAATCAAGAATGTAACGATCGATTTAGATGGGTATCTTTTCATTTTCCTCATCATCAGTGAAGGTATCTCGCTGTACGTCACTCTTTTAAATTAACACCTAGCCTCTGTAACGCATTTTGACACTGTTCGGCATCGACAAATTGGATACCTGCTATGCCTACTGCTTCCGCCCCTTTGACGTTATAAGGCATGTCATCAATGAAGACAGTTTCTGACGCTTTGAGGTTGTTTTCAGATAGCAGCGCTTGGTAAATTTGGGGCTGCGGTTTGAGCATGCCAAGCTCTGCAGATACCGCCGCACCATCAAATAATGGCCAAAATTCGTAGGTCTTTTTCAAGTACTCGACAATCTCGACCACATTATCGGTCAGAGCATACACGGCATAGCCAGAGCGCTTTACACGCTCAATGAGTTCTACAGAACCATGCAGTAAGATCTGCGTTTGTTTAACGTAATAAAACAGGCGAACACACTCTAATGGAGATAAGTTGAGTTCGCGTTGATAACAAAGCTTGGCCTCGCTTTCGCTCAAGAAGCCTTTGTTTAAATCCAACCAAATTGCACTTTGGAAAATAGAACGTGATCGAGACTCCAAGTCTTCAATATCACCAAAAGTAAGACGGGCAATTTCCAGTGGTGCCCAACGCACAATGACATTACCCACATCAAACACCACATTTTTGATTTCATTAGAACTCATACACACTCCTATGAACGCATGTCATTGATGGTAAAGAGACACAAAGTGCCACACATCAATGTTCATAACACACGTTTATAAATTAAAAGCCCCGAGTAGAATATACAACCAACAGAGCACAAAAAAGACCATCATTACAACGGCCTTCGCAATATTCATTAACGAGTCAATCATCAACATAAATCAGCTTTAGACAACACGATTGTCGATGCGCTGTCAGAAGCATTTTTACGATAGAACACGGCTCATTTCTCATCATATAATTGGCCTTCTATGTTAGAATTGCCGGCTAGTTCGGAATGTGCTGAGTATCTGATTTAGTTAACTATAATTTAATCACCATGAGTGCTTTTTTAAGTTTTTAGAATGAAAAAATATGAATTAGTTGTTCAAGATATTGTGAGCAAAATTTGCCAAAACAGTATCAACCATAAGCTTCCAGCAGAAAGAGAACTCACTGAAATATATGGGTTATCTCGATTTACTATTCGAAAGGCACTAGCAAAGCTAGAAGCGATTGGCATGGTCACATCTAAGGTGGGTTCAGGTTACTTCGTCAACACCGCTCTGATTGGTACACCTTTAGTCTACAACTCGATCACAGAGAACAGCTTTGAGGAGATCTCTTACAAAAAGATCCAGTTGAACAAAGCACTACCCGACAATCACGAACAGCAAATTTTTTCATTAAGCGACAACGAATATATTTGGAAAATTAGACGCCTTCGATTGATCAACAATAAAGTGGTTCAAATTGAAGAAGCAAAAATCCCAGTTAGCGTATTTCCTGAAATGAATGCGGAGATCATAGAAAGCTCGATTCAAAAGCACGCTTTGTCAAAAGGGCTGCAGATCGATAGTTATTTGACGACTTATCAGGCTGTTAACGTATCTAAAGAAGATGCTGAACTGCTTGGTTGTAAAAAGAATGTCGCTGCTATGAACATTACTAACCGAGGTTTCTTAGCGTCTGGTGAGTTATTTATAGTCAGCGATATTATTGATATTAATTACCAATGCACGTATCACACACCTTTTAACAGTGAAAGTATGAGTTACCGAGACAAAAAATAATAATGAGAAGATGATAATTATATTTAGTTGATAGGGTTAGTGGCTAGCTATTAAAAATATCAATTTAAACCATCAATAATATAATCTTGTTAGTACCTAATTTTAATTAGACCAATCAAATTAACTCAAAAAAATGGCCGCTAATAGCGGCCATTTTATATTAAAAATACGAGTTAAGGGGTATGGATAGCGCCATCAGGAAGGCGGCTTTGAGTCCACTCGTGGGGGCGATACATAACAGGGAACTCGGCTGCAACCTCTCGGTCGATTTCAACACCAATACCTGCGATTTCTGAAGCGTATAAGTAGCCATTAATTGGCTCTGCAGCGTTCGGGAATACCTTGTGCGTGTTTTCGTTGTACTCGACATGTTCTTGAATGGCCGCATTGTGTAAATGCACATTCAAATGCGTGTTTACCGCTGCACCAATTGGCGTCATATCTGGTGGGCAATGCCATGCAATACGAACACCAAAGTTCTGACATAGATGACCTAGTTTCAGAGCTGGGGTAATGCCACCAATCTGTGAAACATGACAACGAATGAAATCAATACGACGGTTAGCAATCAATGATTTCCACTCTTCAGGGTTATTAAACAACTCCCCTAAACCTAATGAAACTGAGCTCTGGCTGCGAATATTATCCAACCATTCCGTTTGATTTGGCGGCAGGATATCTTCAATGAAGTAAGGCCTATATTGCTCAACTTCTTTGGCAAATTGTATCGCTTGGTTCGGGAATAGGCGCTCATGAACATCGTGAAGGATATGGAATTGGTTACCATATTTCTCTCTCAGCGACTTAAACATCTTTAACGTATTGTCCATGTACTGATCTTGGTCGTAGTACGAACCTTCAGTCGGGTTTTGAGTGGTATGCAAATCAGTTGGAACACCTCCATAGAAACCAAGCTGACAACGAATGTGCTTGTAACCTTTGTCTAGGAAAGATTCCACCAACTTATAAATACCTTCCATGGTGTCGCTAGTCGCGTGTGTGTATACAGGAATTGCATCACGAGACTTACCACCAAATAATTGATGTAACGGCATACCCGCCAATTTGGCTTTAATATCCCACAGTGCCATATCAACACCAGAAATTGCATTATTGATGACAGGGCCATTTCGCCAGTAAGCGTTAACCATCATCATTTGCCATAAGTCTTCAATATTATTGGCGTTTTTTCCAATAAGAATAGGTTTTAAATATTCATCGACCATTGTTTTCACAGCAAGCGGTCGTTGTTGGAATGTCGCACACCCAAACCCAGTCACGCCTTCATTCGTTTCAACTACCACGGTAATGAGATTGTGCCTGTCTGGCTTAGTAATAATACAATGGATATCGGATATAATAGTTTCTTTCACAATTAAATAACCTAAACTTAAGTCAACTCCTATTATCTAACCGCTTTAAAAATCACATTTCAAGCGCTAATTTTTGCCTAAAAATAATTGGTACGTTAAGTGTTTTTTTTTGATAAACAAAACATACCAATTGGCAAAAAACGGTGAAAAAATAATTTTTCAGATTTTAAATGTGATTGAGATCTCTTTTTATTCCGTTGGATTTAAATTGGTTATCGTTATGATTTCTCGAGTTAAATATATTCCAATAACAGGTTTAGTATGCAAATGGTAGAAAAGAGTGATGCCGTTGTGAATAGCTCTAAGTCATCATCGAAAAAGAAAAACTTCAAAGAAAATATACAGTTATTAGTCACTGCTCTTGGCGGTGAAGAGAACATCGTGAGTATCACGCACTGTATGACAAGACTGAGATTCAAATTAGCCGACGAGTCATTGGCTAACGAAGATGACATCAAGCAAATCACAGGTGTGAAAGGTGTCGTTCTTCAACAAGGTCAAACTCAAGTTATCATCGGGGTTGAGGTAGAGAAGTGGTTCAACGCCCTATCAAATACGCAACAAGCTAATGCAAGTTCTGCTGATGAGCTAGAGAAAGGCAAACTATTCCAAGGCGTGATGCGCATTGTTGCTGGTATCTTTGGCCCTGTAGTACCCGCCATTGCGGGTGCCGGTATGTTAATGGGCCTGCTATCAGGCCTTATTGCTACCAATGTTATCTCTGAAACCTCAGACACTGTTTACTTCTTCCGTTCAATTTCTATTGCGGTGTTCTTCTTCTTACCTATGCTGGTTTCTTTCTCTGCAGCCAAGGTCTTTAAAGTAAATGAGTACATAGCACTTGCTGTTTCCTCAGCAATGCTAGCACCCAAGCTAGTAGATAAAGCGGCGATGCTAAAAGACGCAGGCGCAGCTCCGGAGCTAACGGTTCTTGGCGTGGTTCCTATTGAATTACTTAACTACGGCGGTGCAATTGTTCCTGCGATTCTTGCAATCTGGTTGCTATCTAAAGTGACACCTCTGGTTGATCGAATGGTCCCTGCTTCAGCTAAGCCTGTATTCACACCGCTGCTAGCGTTTACAGTAACTTCTACCATCACACTATCTTTTGTTGGCCCTGCGGGCATTTGGCTAAGTAACGGTGCTGGTTGGGTAATGAGTTCATTACTGGAGATCTCTCCGACGCTAACGGGCTTTGTATTTGGTCTAACTCGCCCAATTACTATTGTATTTGGTATTCACCACAGCATGACGCCAATTAGCCTGAATAACTTTGCACTGTATGGCAAGGATCTGCTGATGCCTATCATGTGTTTGGGTAACATGGCGATTGCGGGTGCAACCATGGCTATCTGGCACAAACAGCGCAAGACAGTTTCTAAAGAGCAATCTTCGATTACGATGGGTTCAAGTGTAACGGCGATTCTAGGTATTACAGAGCCAGCTCTGTTTGGTGTCCTAACTAAATACACCAAAGCGATGATGACTGCGAGTTTAGCAGCAGGTGTATTCGGTGCTATCTCAGTAACGATTGATACTCACTTAACGAGCTACATTCTTTCTTCTGTATTCAGCCTGCCAGCTTACCTTGCAAGCGGTACAAAAAACTTCCTTCAAGCAATCATGGGCGTGGTGGGTGTATTCACACTATCTTTCATTCTAACCATGTTGTTTGTGAAACTAGACAACAAATAAGCTCCTTTTGACTTGCTCAAAAGATCCACGTGGCTACCTGCTTTGTAGCCACGTTCCATCATTTGATACCCAGCAATCCAACTTTTCAAAAAGGCACACTATGAGCCATATTGCGATTATCGGCGAATGCATGATTGAACTGAATGGCGCACCATTTGGCACCATGCAACAAAGCTATGGCGGAGACACGCTCAACGCCGCTGTTTACCTAAACCGAAGTGCCACCAGCAATGTTGAACAGACAGGCAATCCTTCAATACGTACCAGCTACGTGACTGCGCTTGGATCTGACGCCATTAGCCAACAGATGCTAGAACGATGGCAAAGTGAGGGCATATCGACAGATCTTGTCGTTATCGACGAGAAACGTTCTCCAGGCCTGTACTTGATTCAGCTGGATGACGAAGGGGAAAGAACCTTCTTATACTGGCGCAACAACTCTGCTGCACGCTATCTAGTTCAACACCCTAATTTCGATGAGATCTGCCAATCACTAAACGATGTGGATATGATCTTTTTCAGCGGTATATCGCTAGCGATATTGCCACAAAGCGATCAAATCAAGTTACTAGAATTCATCCAGAAACTGCGTTCAAGAGGCGTCACTATCGCTTTTGACAGTAACTACCGATCGAAGCTATGGGAATCAGAAAACGCGACCAAAGAGAGCTATCAATTGGGTTATCAAATCACTGATATCGCTTTGGTTACCTTTGATGATGAACAGCAACTATGGGGCGACCAAACACCTCAAGACACCATCGACCGACTACACAGGCTTGGCGTGAAGACCATCATTATAAAACTCGGTGCTGAAGGCTGTTTGGTCAGTGAAACTCCAGAGAAAGCACCAAGCCTCATTAAGACCACGCCAGTCGAAACCGTCATCGATAGCACTTCGGCCGGTGATTCATTCAATGGTGGTTTCTTATCTTGTTATCTATCGGGTGGCTCTGTTGAGCAAGCCTGTCGCAAAGGTAATGCACTGGCGAGACTGGTCATTCAACATCATGGCGCAATCATCCCAAAATCCATCACCGACACTCTTTCAAACTGACATTAAGAAGTACACATGCCTACAATTAACGAACAGCTAAACGCACTTAAAGTCATCCCTGTTATTGCTCTAGATAACGCAGAGGATATTATCCCACTAGGCAAGGTATTGGCTGAAAATGGACTGCCAGCCGCTGAGATTACGTTCCGTTCAGACGCAGCTGTTGAAGCTATTCGACTGCTACGAGAAGCTCAGCCTGACATGCTGATTGGTGCCGGAACAATTTTAAATAGTGAGCAAGCACTGGCAGCAAAAGAAGCGGGCGCGACCTTTGTGGTTTCACCGGGCTTTAATCCGAACACAGTTAAAGCATGCCAAGAGATCGGCATCGATATCATTCCAGGAGTGAACAATCCAAGCACCGTTGAAGCGGCATTAGAAATGGGTCTAACAACCTTGAAGTTCTTCCCAGCAGAAGCTTCAGGTGGGATCAGCATGGTGAAATCACTCGTTGGCCCATACGGCGACATTAGACTCATGCCTACAGGCGGTATCACGCCATCAAACATCGATAACTACTTAGCAGTGCCTCAGGTATTAGCCTGTGGTGGTACGTGGATGGTCGACAAAAAACTCGTTGAAAATGGCGCGTGGGATGAGATTGCCCGCCTAACGCGAGAGATTGTTAAGCAGGTGACCCGCTAAGAAAGCCAATTAATTCAAAAACTTAATAACGACTTACATACAAAAAGAGCGAGAAGTTAGCCTCTCGCTCTTTTTTCATCAATTTACTGCGACAATTGTTGTTCTACCAAAGTCTTCCAGAACCCAACACCGTACTCCAGAATATTATCGTTGAAATCGTAGTGTGGGTTATGAAGCGCAGTGCCTCCACATTCACCAACACCATTCCCAACTAACACATAACACCCTTTTACTTCGCGTAACATGAACGAGAAATCCTCACTTATGGTGAAGCGTTCACATGCTCCATTCACATTCTCTTCACCAACAACCGCTTGTGCTGCTTTCACTGCGTGAGCAGTCTCTTCAGGCGTGTTAATCGTTGATAAGAAGCTGTTGTTGAAGTGGTATTGATAATCAACACCTGCCGACATGCACTGGCCAGCGACGACACGCTCAATCGCTTTCTCAATCTTGTGTAATGCTTGATCGGTAAAGCTGCGAGTGTCACCAGAAATAGTCACTTGCGAAGGAATCACATTCACGGTGCCATTGGTAACAAAGTTAGTCACCGAGATAACCGCCGTCTCATCAATGGCGCTCAAATGACGCGAAACGATAGTTTGCAGTGCTGTGACCACCTGAGCCCCAACCACAATCGGATCGGTTCCCATGTGTGGCATCGCCGCGTGGCCGCCCGTCGCTTTGATCACAATTTCAAAACTACTTTCACTTGCCATAAGCGAGCTTGGACGAGTCACAAATTTACCTTCTGGGATACCCGGTAAGTTATGCATAGCGTAAATCGCATCCATATTCCAACGAGTGAACAAGCCATCAGCGATCATCGCTTTCGCTCCTGTGCCTCGCTCTTCATCTGGTTGGAAAATGAAGTACACAGTGCCATCGAATTGCTTACTGGTTGCTAACTCTTGCGCCGCACCCAGTAGCATTGCGGTATGGCCATCATGTCCACAAGCGTGCATTGCTCCTTCATGTTTTGAAGCGTGACAAAAAGTGTTCTGTTCATGAATGCGCAGTGCATCCATATCCGCACGTAAACCAATCGAGCGATCGCTTGTGCCATTTTTCAGAATTCCAAGCACACCTGTTCCGCCAATACCGCGTTGAACTTCAATGCCGAACTCTTCGAGCTTGTTCGCTACGAATTCAGATGTTATGAACTCTTCAGTACCGAATTCTGGGTACTGATGTAAATGGCGGCGCCATTCTGTAACGTTGGCAATGTTAGTCATGGAAACTCCAATAAATACTTAAAATTAAATTGTTAATACATGGTGCAAGTTGCACCGTATTTTTCTGCAAGTTGAGCGCGTAAATGAGTCACCGACGCAAAGCTCAGCACACTCAATAGACAAATCAGGTGCCCGATGTTTACCCCTCTATCTTGAGAAGTAAACGGAGGAGCTAGCACTAACATGGTGACGCCATTTTCTCACAGTGAAATATGGTCCAACGAGAGAAACGAAAGAAAGCTAAACAAACCTTGGCCAACGACACCGCACACCAACAACTTGAATAGATCGCTCCGATTAGCCCAACTCAACGCCAACTTCGGTTTGCTTTGAGTTTTCTTGTGGATCATTGCTTAGAAAATCAGGACTAAAGATAAAACAAAGAATGCCATCATGTAGCGTAGCCACACCAACAATCGCGCATCAATGGTTTGTAATGGCAAGGTAGCTAATGCGCCCTCTGAACCCCGTAACAACCCTACGCCAATTGCCGCTATCCAACCTTTAGTCACTGATTTCATCACTTAGCTCGCTTCTGGTGTTGCTTTTTTAACGCAAGCTAAATTTTCTGATGATTGTTCTTCCCGCTTTGTCTCAAACTTCGTGAACACGTAAAGTGCAACCACAATTAATGAAACAACGATGGTTTTACCCATTGCCATCTGTTCGCCAAGTGTTATAACGGCCACCAAGTAACCAACCAAAGGCATTAAGTTAAGAGCCATTGTCGCTTTCTCTACACCAATACGTTTGAAAGAGTACAACTGAATCAAGTAGCTACCACCAGAGATACCTGTACCTAGGAAAATAAGCAGCGCAATCAACAATGGGCTAGAGAATATGATGTAGATCTGAGATAGGTCCAACCCCATGGTGATCACAACAATAATGCCCATGACAGCAACCGAAATGTATTGGTACAGCATAGAAACAACTGAGCCATATTTATCTGCCAAACTCGCTCTCAAGTGAGCAGTCCATGCTAGAGCGAGCATAGAGCAAGTCACGTACACATAGCCTAACAACGGTGTACCGCCTTCGATGCTATTTGTTGGACCAACACTCATCGCATAGATACATACTGCAGAGGCAATGAAAGCCCCCCACTGAATATTGTTCATGCGGAAGTTCATAAACATCATGCCAAAGAATACTGTCGCGAAAGGTTGCATGCCTTGAATAACACCGTTTTCGGTTGCACCGATATGAGAAAGAGAAAGGAAGTTAAATAACGAGAAAACACCTTGCCCTACGATGCCACAAAGTGCAATGCGTCCAATATCTTTGGTATCGATCTTTAATGAAGAACCTAAATCAGCGCTCAAGCTTTTGCTACGTGATGTAAAAAAGAAAATGATGGAAAGGCCAATTACCGCAGTAACGTAGCGGAAAAATACCAATGTCATCGGGTCAACAGCCATAGAAAGTGGCTTTGATACCACCCCAGTTACGCCCCAGATACAGGCTACAGCGATGGCAGCAGTCCATCCTAAAATTGTGTCTCTGTTTGTTGTGTTCATCTGTCTATCTTCCATAACTTTTGATAACGGCGGTGCAGAACACCGCCTGAATACTGATGATTTACATATAAAAACTAGTGGTTAATTCGCTTCTGTCGCCGTTTTCAGCTGAGGCGTTTTTTTCTTCACCTTGCCAAATTTCATGAACATCATCATCGAACCAATAACCACGGCTATCGCAAGTAATCGCATTGGTGTTACCGCTTCACCGAGAGCAAACACAGCCAGGACAAAAGAAGACAGAGGCATCAAGTTAAGTGCCATACCCGTTCCGTCTACGCCAACACGTTCCATTGCGTAGATGTAAATCAGGTAACTAATACCAGAGATACCGACGCCTAGAATCGCAATACAGAGCATACGAAGTGGAGAGCTAAAGATGCCTAGCGCTGAAGAGAAATCGGCGCCGACAACCAATAGGTAAAGACCGAAGCCAATTGCCGCAAAAACAAACTGGTGATACATCGTCGCCACTGAACCATATTTCTCAGCAAGCTTGGCACGAGCGTAAGCCATCGTAGAGAAGCTCGCGGCACTACCAAGACAGATCAAATGACCAATGTTAAACCCGCTGCCTTCAACAGAAGGATCCATTACCAAAATAGTGACACCAACGAAGGCGCCAACGGCTGCCAAAATTTGTAGTGGTGTAAAACGCTCGCCGTGGCGAAGGAAACCAACACACAAAATGATGATTGGGATAAGGCCTTGGATCACGCCGTTTTCTGAAGCGGTAATGTAATCAAGAGATAGGAACGATAGAAAACTGAAAGCACCTTGACCAATAATGCCGCAACATGCCGCCCAGAAGATGTCGTGTCGGTTTGCCCAATTAAGTTTAAAATCGACTTTTTTCTGTGGTTTACCCATCGCATTGCTGACTTGGATAATCACAAACAGAGTAATGAAAGCTACGGTATAGCGAACCCATACCAAGACTTGTGCGTCCATTACTTCTAAAATAGGTGTCCCTACGATCCATGGAATACCCCATAACAGGCCAATGAAAATAGCCGCAATCCAACCTTTTACTGTATTACTCATCATTAAATTCCTTTCATTCGTTGCTATTGATTGAGCAATTGTCCGTAACCTGGACATTGAGCTTTGTTGCCAACTAAGTGCATGCAGTGCCAGAACATCGCAGAGTTGCTGCACACGACTGGGACACCAAATCGGTCTTCTATCTCTTGAATGTGGTCAAGAACACGAAGGTTGGTGCAAGACATAAACACCACATCAGCACCAGAGTTAGGTAACATTTTGTTCAACGCTTCCATCATCGATTCCTTTGAAACCGTCGTGATGTCAGTGTCTTTCTCAATGCCAAGTGAACCTAAAACAGGAACTTCAAAGCCAGCGGCAGTCAGTTGTTGATAAAGAGGGAAATTCACTTCTGTTGGGTAAGGGGAAAACACAGCAACTTTTTTTGCACCCAAGTGCTTAAATGCGGCTTGAGCAGCTGTCCATGGATTGGTGGCGGGAATATCACCGCGATTTTGTGTAAGAAGGTTAGCGACTTTTTCTTCACCGATAATGATAGAGGCTGAAGTGCAACCAAACGCCATGACATCCATGGGTAAACCCGTCGCTATCAGATCTGATGCTTCGCTGATCCCAACCGCAATTTGGTCGAGCGCTTCTGGAGTCATTTCGCTGCTGTAATAAACACGGGAGCTAAACACTCCTGCTTGTCTACCCAGTAATTTTGCCCAGTCCATCTCTAAAGAGTGGTCAGTACTTAGTTGCACTAAACCGATATGAACTCGACCAATCCTTGGGGCCTGAACATGCTGTAATGGGATTTCAAATTGTCGAAACTGTTCTATTGTTTGCATGAGAAACTCGTATTTTTATAGTTTTTGTATGCTGACTCCGAAGTCCAGAGTCAGCTTTTGTAGGGGTGTTGAATCTGGAGTTAAATAATGATCAGTTCTGGTTCAGCTCGTTCGCTCAACCATTCAGCGCCGTCTTCAGTGATCACGATATTCTCCTCGTGAACCATTGACTTACCTGGTGCGTAAACCATGCCCGGTTCTAGCGTCATCACCATACCTGGCTTAAGTACTGTATTGTCGGTGGCCGTGTTAGACGGGCGCTCTGTGAGCTCCATACCCAAACCATGACCAAGACGACCAACGTCGTTACCCAGTGCACCATTCGCTTCTAGTACTCCCCACATCGCGTTGTAGATGTCAGTCGTGGTTGCGCCCGGTTTCGCAGCCTCGAAGCCTTTCGTGGTCGCTTCGTAAGTAGCACGGTATGCCGCTTTGGTTTGCTCACTTGCATGACCAAATGCCCAGTTACGGTCGAAATCGGAGAAATAACCATCGCGTACAGCACCCGTATCTATGATCAACACATCTCCCGGTTCAATGATGCGATCAGTCGGGCCCATAATGATGCTGTCATAACCATCTGGCCCTGAGCCTGCGATGATGTAAGGGCATTCGTCCGCACCTTCTAACAACATATCGATACGGAACTGTTTACAGATTTCACGCTCGGTCATGCCAGCTTTTGCGTAACCCGGAATCTTGCTAAACCCAACGTTAGTAATGCGGCAGATTTCGCGAGTTTTCTCGATTTCAGCTTGTGATTTGATCTGACGTAGCTCATGCATCGCTAAAGACACATCCACAAAATCTTTCTTAACCATAGTGGTTAATTTGAGGTAGTTGTTCACTGGCATACGTAAGTGAGACTCAATACCTAATGTCGCGCCAACTCTGCCATGACGACAAGGTAAAGAGTTCAACGCGCTTGCAACTAAGCTAATACCGTCATCTTCAGGACGTGGAGAAGGCCAAGTAATAATGTTGTCAACCCATGTTCCCGCCATACCACTTGCTCCTATTTCAGGAACAATCGCAATTGGCTTTCCTTCTGCAGGAACGATGACAAACCATGGACGAGTTGGGCTGTGCCAAAACTGAGTGTGGAAGCCAGTGAAGTAGCGAACGTTTGGCTCGGTTGTGAAAATCATCGCATCCAGATTCATCTCATGCATGACTTTTTGAGCGCGTGATGTTCTGTGTTCAAACTCAGCCTGTTCAAAGCCGCGGTTTAGGTAGTTAGTCATTGGAACCTCTAATTATTGTATTTAGGTAGGCACTTCTGCTGCTCTTCACAACCAGTAACCAACCCTGTAGTTCAATTTTGTTTACGTTACGTCGAGCATCTTACTGACATTTCAGTCAAATAATGTGACCATGATCTTACAGTCAACTATAGTGATCTGAGATTGACCAAAACTGGAGTTATTGTTGATTTTGATCAATTTTGGACACTTATTTGTAACTTTGCGCTTGTTCGGGAGGCGGATATATAGTTTCATAGTTACATAAAGTTAATTGGCAACTTGAAAATCTTTGAGTAACCAAAGATAATGACTGGCAATTAAAGTTAACAACAGTGGTCTAAAATGAACGCATCAGCATATAAATCGTTTAACGTAGAATTCACCGACAATGACAGAGAGCATCTCGCACTGAACTTTCGCTTAGCCGAGACCATTGCCGACTTTATAGGTCCGCATTGTGAGGTTGTGATTCACTCATTCGAGAACTTTGAAAAGTCAGTGGTGAAGATTGTGAACGGACACCATACCGGGAGAAATGTAGGGTCACCTATTACCGATTTGGGTCTAAAAATGTTGAGTGTGTTTGAGATCACTGGTGACGTGACACCAAAAAGTTATTTCACCACCAGTAAAGACGGGGCATTGCTTAAGTCTACGACCTGTGTGTTGGCAGGAGACAGTGGCAAACCAATCGGGCTGTTCTGTATCAATATGAACTTGTCTCACCCGTTTCCTGAGATCATAAAAACTTTAATGCCAGACATGGCTCATGCCCCTGTGGGCGTGCATGAGAACTTTGGAGCTTCAACAACGGAAATGATTGAGCAAGCGCTTGATCATGCCATTTTTGAAGTCGACAACGATGAGTCAGTTAACTTAAAAGGTCGAAACAAAGCCATCACCAAGCTATTGCTTGAGAACGGTATTTTCGAATTAAAAGAGGCGACAGCATTCGTATCTGAGCGTCTTGGTATTACTCGCCACGCTATTTACAAATACATACGCGAGTTTAGAGCTATAGAAATCATATAAAGAGAAATGAAATGAAAACAAAAATCCAAACAGATCTAGCACCAGCAGCAATCGGCCCTTACTCTCAAGGTATCGCATTCCAAGGCCTAATCTTCACTTCAGGTCAATTACCGCTTGACGCAAAAACAATGGCGTTTGTTGAAGGTGGCATCAAAGAGCAAGCTCGTATGTCATTAGAAAATCTGAAAGCAGTTTTGGAACAAAGTGGTGGTTCACTGGATACCGTTATTAAAACCACATGTTTCCTATCTGATATGGAAAACTTCGTTGCATTTAACGAGGTGTACACGGAAGTATTTGGTACAGAGAACGCACCTGCACGCTCTTGTGTTGAAGCAGCTCGTCTACCAAAAGACGCATTAGTTGAAGTAGAAGCGATCGCTTACATCAACTAATCACGAACCGTTTTAATTGAAGACGTATAGCTAAATCCAATAACGTAAAGCTATAACAACAAAACAAGGTCATTGAGCATCGTTGATGACCTTTAATTCCTCCGCCTGTATCTAAGTGTGCCCTATGTTAAAACTATCAAAAAATTCATTCTACACTGGTCAAGTCTGCGAACTGTTTACCGCTTCTCAAGCGCAACAAGCGCGTGAGTTTCACCGACAGATCGAAGGCTACCAACCCACTCCGCTCGTGTCTCTTCCACATCTTGCTAAGCAGCTTGGTGTTAAAGCGATTCTAGTTAAAGACGAATCAAAGCGCTTCGGTTTAAATGCGTTCAAGGTACTCGGTGGTTCTTACGCTCTCGGTCGCCAATTGGCAAAACACCTTGGTATTGATATCTCTGAGATCAACCTTAAGACGGTGGCTTCAAAGCTAGAAAAACCACTTATTTTCACCACGGCAACCGCAGGCAACCATGGTACAGGTGTCGCTTGGGCAGCTCGTGAAATGGGCCAAAAAGCCGTGGTTTACATGCCAAAAGGTTCGTCTCAAGCAAGCGTTAACCGTATTCAAGGTCTAGGCGCTGAATGTATCGTGACAGAAGTGAACTACGACGATACGGTTCGCATGGCGAACCAAACCGCTCATGACAACGGTTGGATGCTAGTTCAAGACACAGCATGGGATGGTTATGAAGAGATCCCAACGTGGATTTCTCAAGGCTACATGACAATGGCAGATGAAGCTGTTGAGCAAGCTCACGCATTAGAGTTCGGCGCTCCCACTCACGTTCTTCTGCAAGCTGGGGTAGGCGCAATGGCAGGTGGTGTGTTAGGTTACCTTGCAGACAAACTGGGGGCTGACACCTTTGAAACCATCATTGCGGAACCAGCAGCGGCAGATTGCATTTTCCGATCCGGCGAGAAAGGTGAAATGGTTAATGTAACGGGCGAAATGAATTCCATCATGGCAGGCCTTGCTTGCGGTGAACCAAACCCAGTAACGTGGCCTGTACTGCGCGATTGCAGCAATCACTTTGTTTCGGTTGACGACAATATTTCAGCAACGGGTATGCGTATCCTTGGCAACCCACTTAGCGGTGATGAGCAATTGATCAGTGGTGAATCTGGCGCTATCACACTTGGTTTACTTTACACGTTATGTCGTGAAGGTGCAGACCAAGCAGTACGTGATGAGCTAGGTTTAAACCAAGACGCAACCATCATGTTATTTAGCACTGAAGGTGATACCAACCAACCGCGATATCGCGACATTGTTTGGAACGGCTTGCACCACTCTAACTAACTCAAAGACGCCCCAACTCGAATGACCAAGCCACAGCAAAATGCTGTGGCTTTTCTTTATCTGGTTGTATCAATACCGCTAACTGTCGTCGTTAACGGCCTTTCCCCATCACACGCACCTTTCTCAAGGTCATATAGCGGTCTGGCCCATAGTTGCTCCATCGGTGCTCTTCCCTAGCTAATTTTCTATATTGAGTCGGCGTGACACCAATGTATGTTTGGAAACTTTCATAGAATCGGCTGCT
This sequence comes from Vibrio sp. Isolate32, assembly GCF_022397955.1. Lineage (GTDB taxonomy): Bacteria > Pseudomonadota > Gammaproteobacteria > Enterobacterales > Vibrionaceae > Vibrio. The sequence goes on from NZ_JAKEUQ010000016.1 coordinate 40,096, forward strand.
CGAATTGAAGCCCACCGTGAGTGAGATATCGAGAATGATTCTATCCGTATCACTCAGCAAATCACGAGCGTGGTTGATGCACATCGCAGTAATATACTGATTAATGGTCATTTGCATCATTCGCTGAAATACGTTTATCGCATAGTTGCTGTGTAATCCAATATGTTCAGCAATATCTTTAACGGTCAATGGCTGATTATGATGAGTCGCAATATATTCCACCATCTGGCTGACATAGAATTGGGAGTGTTTCAATACCCCTTTCTTGATCGACTTATCCTGTCGATTTACCAACAGTTGTGGCCAGCCATCAAGACAAATTCGTTTAAGCATCAAACCAATTTCATCCATAGCCAACTGTTGACGACTTTCGGACGAATGCTTGATCTCTTGCGCCCAACGTGAAATTTCAAATCCATTGTTCAACAAACAGGAATTCGATTGCAACACACTAAAGTGAGTTATCTGGTTGACTAAATCCGACTGAGAGCCTGCGACATAAAATGGTAAATTGGTATGTTGATGATCTCAATATTATGGCATTGGCCTGGATTTGTAAGTCGATGCGGTACTGATGCCCAAACAAGCCAAGAGATCCTTTTTTATCCATAAGATTCAATATCTTGACAACCTTCACATCCCGATGAGATATCGCTGTTCACAAGGAACATCACATCAATAAGGTCGTGTTTCTGATTAATGTCCGATCGAGTGCCTTTTACGACAGATAAGTGTTCAATAAGGTTCAAAATGACTGTATTTCTGAGGGTTTAGCACCATTAGATCACATTAGTTAACAAAGTGCGATCCCGCCCTGCTATCAAAAATTTTTTCGATGTGACGTTAACAAAAATTGCAGGTTCACTTGTGCCCAGAGTTACAGCTAATTTTCAGACCCTGAGACATGCACCTTCAAGTGAATAGGTCTAATTTAATTCTAGCTTAAATTAGATCCTCTTATTTCTTTGGCACAGGTCAAATTTAAAACGCTTGTTCTAATTATATAAACATCAATTCGATCAACATATTTAGTAATAATACAATTGAATTTAGTTAATTACACTTCTATCAGTTAATGCATTAATGAATAAAATAAAACCCACCAACGCCTTTTCAGGCATGGCCTGAAGAAAGAATAGGAACTAGTGATTTAAATATCACTAAACTCAATAGATCAACAATAAAACAATATGGATTCAAATATGTGATCTAAATAGAACTTTTCATTATAAATTTACTATAGATTGACCAAATATTATAAAAACAAAAAACACATTAATGGAGATTTATTTAAAACACCCAAAAAATAATTACAAAAATAACAATATAAAGAATTCAATAAACCCGCATAAACACACCTAAATACCACTTTAACGGTAGGGTTATAATTGTCTCTAAAAAGCTAATAACAATTTTAACAGGCGTAAAGAATGAAAAAAATCACACGAACACTCGTATTATCTTCGATTTCAATTGGACTACTTTCCTCTCTTGCTTTCACTTCTCAAGCAACTCCAATTCAAATAAACCAAGCGTCGGCTGAACAAAACATACCTCAAGTGACTTACGATACGATCATTGGCGAGAATGGCGTCTTTATCGATTTGAATACCGATAACTTTATTCTCAAACAGCAAGAGTGGTATCAAATCCAAGCCTATATAGAAGGTGCTTTGGCTCTACCCGTAACAGAAGCTAGTATGAAATCGACGCTAGGAATCCCCAATGATATCCCTTTCTCCAACTTCCAAGCGCTCGTTGACCAGTACTCTAATATTCACGACACCGCTTTCTACTGGAAAAAGGATCTGTACCCAAGCATCGTTAACCTGTCACTAAGCTTGGCTAACTACGCACAAATCAAAGATTACATGCTGCACCCTTTGAGCGACGCTTTGAATGAGATGTTGGCAAAGGCATTCTCACCGTTACCAGAAGATATCGAAGCAGTTGAACGCAACCGAAAAATGGCGATTGCTTACCTGAAAAGCCTGCAAAACTTTTCATTGAGATACCAGCAAGAGGTGTCCGATGTGGGTGACAACTTGTTGGACTTTTCTGCGCAGCTAGAAACACAAAAGCTACAACTTGAAGTATTAGAAGGGACCCATAACGGGTATCTAACGGATGATGGCAGTGCACTTCAACGGCAAGTGAATGACATAAATGCTCGTATTACCCAGCTTAATAAAGACTATACTCACTATGTCACCGTTTCTTCTACTGCCGTTATCTACGCGTGGTTCCCTTTGGTGGCCGCACCAATCATGGGAATCTTTGGCGATAAAGCCGAAAAAGCGCGTAAGCTTCGCAATGAGCTGCAAAATGAAGTCAAAGATCTAGAAGAACAGTTGTCTTACACACAAAAGGTATATAACTCTTACCATCGTTCTTCAGAAAGCATTGAGCTTATATCTCAGCAAATTGAAAACGCTATCCCGTATATTAATAAGCTGAAGTTAAATTGGCAGAAAATGAATACCGACTTCACATCATTGCTTGCTGCATTGGATGAAGCTCAAAATAATGCCGACATCATGAAAGACAACGCAATGCTCGGTGCCATCGGTGCATTAGCCAATACATCGATTGCAGAAATGAACTGGAAAAACATCAGCGAGAAAGCCAAGGCATTTGCAAATAATGCTTATATTCAAGAAATGGAGTAGTCCATAACTATCGACAAATAGCTCGGCAAAGCGACGCCTCGCTATAACTTAAACCAGCAAGACCAATAAAAACAAAATAACAACAGAACACCACGCCTTATGAAAAATAAGGTGTTGGTTTCTGCTACCCAAAATTTGGCTAATACTCATTTCGACAGGACATTAATATGAGAATTCTACCGATTATTATTTCTCTTTCATTATCTCCACAAGCTTTTGCTAGTGACTGGCTAGAACTTAATAACTTGCCTAATTCCACCGAATACCCAACTTGGGTTCAGTCTGTCTATTCCGATGTCGATGTTCTCTCTCGATCTACATCTGATCTTCACATCAACCTCAGTGACTGGATTGCGGAGCAGAACCTCTACGTGACTAAACCCTCAAAGATCGTCGTTTTTGCCGATACCATTGAGGTTCCTGAAAACTTCAACTTGGTAGTGAATAACCAAAATATTCTCATTTTTGCCCGTAAAATTGTCGGTCAAGGTGCCCCAACTTTCGTTCTTGGGCAACAAGGCGCCGCAGCATCGGTGACTGTAATAGCAGGACAGATCGAAACTCCAATTAATGTCCTTGCCTTCCAAAGCGATGGCAGCATTACACGAGATGCCCTTTCTGCAGAAGACGGTGATGGAACCTCTGTGGTATTAGCAGGAGAACACTACCGCAGAACCACCATCGACTCGAACATTACAGGGCAAATGAAACTGGCGACCAGACCTTTTACAGACATTGTTAACCGCTCTTTTGATATGGCTGCCAGCTTATTCGACACCAACCCAGAGCTTAGCCTCGAACTGATTAACTGGATTGAGCAAAGTTTGCGCCACGCAGGCTCAGTGGTGGAAGATGACCCTATCCTTTCAGACCTGTACCTCCAAACCGTCGCCTTTAAACAGTTCATTAGTTTCAGCACTAAAGAAAGCAACTATGTGCCTTATCTCGACAAGGTGCTCTACCAAGGCAAATACGAAGCATACCTGAATGCAATGATCGCGTATCAAGCACAGTGGGATGTCATTCAAGACAGAAGTACGGTGATCGAAGACAAGATTGAAGCCGCGAAGTTAGCACTCGCTAATGTTGAAGACGTTATCAGAGCACAAAGCTCGATCATCACTCAAACCCAATCCAACATAGACAAAATAGGAGATAGCCTGACCGAAATCGACAGCCAATACAAAGCTCAGGAACTTGTGACCCTGAGTGCAAGAACCACTTACTTGGTCGGTGTAGAAAACTGGAAAACTCAGCAAGAGCTCAAGGCAGCATTGGCTATTTTCAAAGCTATTGCCGAGATTGGCAGTGCTGTCAGCGGTGTGTTCACAGGGAACCTCTCTGGCGTTAACGACCTCACCGAACAATTAGCCAAAACCCCAGAAGCGTTAGATAAAGCGAAAAACTTGGTCACCAATATCAAATCAGTCACGGGAATCATTGATAGCGTTACTAAGACCATTTCGGGCATCGCGCAGCTCACCGCCGATGTGAAATCGACCATCAAACTTCACAAGATCTCTGAAGCAATGGATGGCTTTAACTTTAATATTCCGACTTTGAATGAGAGCAATCTTGCTTGGGATCTGATGATCACCGAGATCCGCAGTAACTTAAGACTTGCTGATACCTTGGGAATTAAAGGCGCAAGACAATACCTAGTCGAACTCGAAAAACAGGTGCTATTAGGCAAAGCAATTAACACCACTCAGCTCAACTTTGCACAAGAGCAAGCCAAACTCGTCGACCTATTATTGACCAAAAACGTCACCGCGAATCAACAGCAAAGATTGAGTGACGCCATTGAAGGTTATCAGGTAGACAGCGAAAGTTTCGACTCCATCGAGCGTGAGCTTTCGCGAGTGCTAATGCACTTCAAACGACCAATGTATGTGGCTTTGTCTAACTATGTTCAGGCATACGAATACTGGGCGTTGAAACCAAGTGAGATCACGCCTTCGCTAAATAAAAGTTACTTGGACTACCAGTTTGACCTCGCGTCCATAGAAAGTGAGTATGTGAATGCACTCTCTTCATTCCAGCCAGCACCACAAGACTTCACTATCGACAACTACACCATCTCTAGCCCAGAGCAACTCGATAGCTTCGCAACCACTGGCGAGTTGAACTTCACTATTCCATTAGGGCAGGCACAACTATGTTCATTCGACCGAGTCAGACTCTCTACAGTACGTGTGTTCTTAGAAGGGGAAAACTTACCTTATGGCAAGCAGCTCAACCTTGGAATATCGAGTTCAGGTAACTATGCCGACCGCTATCAGGATCAGGATTACCAATTCAGTTCTAATCCGGTCTCACGAGCGTTTTACTACCGCTTGGATGATCCCACCACCAATGACGTTAGCATTATCACCGATGGCGCAGTGGCGAATAAATTCGAGTATGCGTACTTCCAACCAACTCCATTCTCTACATGGAATGTCACCCTCAACAACTTTGATGAGGCAAACCAAGCCAACAACCAATACCTAAAAGATATCGAACAAATTAGGGTCGAATTCTTAGGCAGTGGTATCCCAAATGGCAACAGTTGTTCAAACTGATGTGAGGAATTGCCAAGCTATCTCATAGCCATAAAAAGGCCGACATCTCGTCGGCCTTATTTTTTCATTCCAGTGCTTAGTTTCGTTTGGAGACTAGTCCATCAAACTCTTAGACTTAATCGCCTTCTTAGACAGTTCTTTGGCAAACTCGGTAATGTCGGCTTCAAACTCATCGACGCTTTGACGAATCTCATCCAGTTGAACAGTTTGCATTACGCGGTTTTCCATTACGATTTGGCCGTTCACAATCGTCGTGTCGATGTTGCTCGGGTTCGCTTGATAAACCAAGGTTGCGTATGGGTCGTAGCTTGGCATCATGTTCGCTGATTGTGTTTCGACAATCACGATGTCCGCTTTTTTACCGACTTCCAGAGAACCAATTTGGTCTTCCATGTGTAAGGCTTTCGCGCCACCTAAGGTTGCCATTTCGATCACTTGCTCTGGGATCATGATGGTGCGATCTGAGTGCTTCAAACGTTGCATGTTCGCTGCATAGCTTAGGGTACGCATGATATCTACTTGGTTTGAGCTCATTGGGCCGTCGGTTCCCAAACCTACTCGCATGTCAGCACGGTACATATCCCATGCTGGTGCAATGCCGGTTGCACCTTTAGCGTTCGCCATTGGGTTGTATGAGATCCCTGCGTCAGCTTGCTTTAGAAGCTTTTGATCATTCTCTGAAAGGTGGATACCGTGAGCAATGACTACGCGCTCGTCCAACACACCAATTTCATCCATGTATTCGACTGGCGATGTTGCCTTAGTTTCATCTTTGATGCGCTTCTCTTCATTTGGGAATTCAGCAACGTGAATTAACACCGGCACATCGTATTGAGCAGACAGTTTGTTGATATTTTGAAGCTTTTCTTTGCTCACTGTGTACACCGCGTGTGGTGCATAAGCGGGCGTAATTAGCTCGTCGTTTTGGTACTGCTTAATGAAGCCTTTGGCATAATCGATACCACCATAAGGTTCTTTAGCGTCTACCACGGGGAACTTAATCACGGTCTCGCCGAGTACCGCACGTAGGCCAACTTCTTTGGTCGCTTTTGCCATTTCATCCATGTGGTAATACATATCGGCGTAAGTCGTGACACCACTCTGTGCTAGCTCGATACTGCCCAGCTTGGTCGCATTATAAATCAGTTCACGGCTTAACTTTTCTGCTTCAAGCGGGAAGAAGTAAGCGAATAATCGGTTGGAAATACCCTCTTCGCCTAGACCGCGAAACGCTATCATAGGAAGGTGGTTATGAGCATTGACCATGCCCGGCATAACAATACCATCTTGAGCATCAATAACCTTTTCAGCTCGGTATTGAGTAATCAAGTCCTCATTACCCACCGCGATGATCTGGTCGTTTTTCACGACAACAACACCATCTTCAATGACATCCATTTCAGAGTTGATCGTCAGGACTTGTCCATTAGTGATAATCAGATCGGCGTTATATGTTTGAGTTGCCACTGTCGAACCACAGCCAGCCAGTAAAACGGCGCTGATGGTGCATGCCAAGCTTTTAAGCGTCATTACTATACCTTTATGTTGTGCGTTTAATATTGTTAGAAGCTTCACTTAGATGTTCTTAGCTATTGGAGCTTGAGAACAACATTGCCGCAAAAAGTGTCTTCACGCTAGTCGTCGCTCATGTGCAAAAACAGAAAAGGCCAGCAACCGCAGACCTAGATAAACCTTCAAATACCGTTAACTTTTCACACCGCAACCTTTAATAACTAACTGGGTGATAAACTCAGCGGCTTCTTCGTAGTCTTTATCATCTAGCTTATCTTTCTGCATTACACTGCAAATCTGCCAACCAAAATCGGCATAGGTTTGAGTAGCAGCCCAAATGGTAAACATCAGGTGATGCGCAGGCACGTCGTCCATCAGCCCTTTTGCCGACCAAGTAGAGAACTTATCAAGGATCATCTGCGATTGCTTATACAACTCATCACCGATCTCTTTCGGAAGCACTTTAGCGCCTGACATCACCTCATTAGCAAACACTTTAGAAGCGTGTGGATGGTCGCGTGAGATGATCAACTTAGTTTGAATGTATTGAGATAGAGCTTCTACGGGATCGCTCAGCTCTTCAATAGGACGAGATGCTTCAAGTAACGGCTGTGTGACAGTTTCTAAAACGGCATTGTAGAGCTTGTCTTTCGAGCTGAAGTAATAGAATACGTTGGGTTTGGGAATGTCCGCCGCCTTCGCGATATCCGTCATTTTGGTTGCGGCATAACCATGAGTAGCGAATTGTACACACGCCACTTCGATGATTAAATGTTGATTCTTTTGTCTGATCCTAGACATATGACTTCCTTTACAGCTCATTACTTAAACCATAGTAATCAACGTGCTTTATTAGTCCAGAAGATAATTTCAGAACTCAAGGTCACCGTATTGATAACAATAAAATGGCCGCTCTATTTGTTAAGAAGCGACCATTCCATGCTGTGTTTTTGAACTGTTCAAATTAAATAATCAATATCGCACGGAAGTCATTCACATTGGTCAGCGTAGGCCTCGTGGTAAGAAGCACATCGACTTGTATTCGCAGCCAACCCAGCCTTTATAGCCAAGTTCATCAAGGTAGTTAAGTACGAATGGATAATTGATTTCTCCGGTACCCGGCTCGTGTCGACCTGGGTTATCAGCCAGCTGCACGTGAGCGATTTGACCAATATTCTGCTGCATGGTCGGCGTAGTGAAGGTTAATCACAAAGGTCGACTGAGCGTCTTGCGGAGTGACACCTTGTGGGACAATGCCCGCCAAGCAGTTCACCTGTTTACAACCAAGTTTCTTGGCATAAGCTATCGCTTTAGGCACGCCCGCTTGAAACTCTTCAACGCGTGCTGGGTCAACCGCAATACCACGATCGCCTGCATCCCAATCTCCAGCAGGTAAGTTAAATAGCACTTGCTTAGATTACTAGCATCAAACTTTTGTTTAATCTCATCCGCATCAAAGGCATATGGGAAAAGGTACTCGACGCCTTGAAAACCAGCCTCTGCGGCGGCTTCAAAACGGTACATAAAATCAACTTCCGTGAATAACATTGACAAGTTTGCTGCAAATTTTGCCATGATTCTGTCCTTACTCTTGGTTTGATGAAGCTAATGTGGTTTGGTGAAGCCTCGCTCTGTTGGAGGCTTTCCGTAGAGCTCAATCTCGCTCTACGGATACACATTACTTAATGATTACTTGTACGCTAGCGCGGTTGAGGCATTGCCACTACTTTCGGCAAGCAGTTCTAATTCGTTGATGGCGTTGATCTCTACGCCCATCGCTATGTTGGTTACTCGCTTAAGAATCAGCTCAACAACAACCGGTACTTTATGCTTGTTCATCAGCTCTTTTGCTTGCTTAAACGCAGCGGTAATTTGCGACAAACCAATGGTGCTCACATAGCAAGTATCACGACCAAATACCTTGTTCACCTTTTCATAAACACGCATCGGTTTCATTGGTGCTTCATCGAAATTAGTTTTGCGCAGCATGGTCGACTTACGTTTCTAACACTCACTTTCCCAAGCATTTCGGTTCGGTAATTTGCCAGCGTCACGCCACTCTTGTGCCACTTCAACCATTCGCTCTAGCACCGCTTTCGCGTCAGAGAAAGTGCCTAGTTCTGGGAAGAACACGCGCCGACTTAGGTCGGTTCAATATCCACATGTACGAATTTTCGGCCTTCGGTGTAAACATCCACAGAGCCAGTATGACGGTTTGCCTAGCGGTTACCGACACCAAACACAAAGTCATAGTTGAACATGGTTTCGTTATCGTAACGGTGGGAAGTTTGTAGCCCCACCATGCCTGCCATTAAGTCATGCTCATCTAGGATAGAGTCCCAGTACAACAAGGTTAGGGTCACAGGTACACCTGTGACCTCAGCAAACTGCTGCAGCAATTCAGATACGCCGGGAACACCAAATGCGATGTCTACTCCTTCACGTTTAAGCACTTCAACCGCTGCTTCAATCGCTTTCATAATTGCCATTCGAACCTCCAGTTCAGATTGTATTCAATTAAATTAACTTTTGTGTACTATGGATTATCCTCAGCATTTATCGAGCCCAACTTGAAACAATTTTGTTACATCAACCTATCCTATTGAACAGAAAACAAGCCTGAAAACCTTACAATTCAATGCTTTACATAAAATATCTTTACGTAAAAATAAATTATAAAAAGATCAAATGATAAATAAACGTTAAATACCATTTGCTTGCTTACAATTTCTACAATATAAATACCGTTAAAAATAACATTTTGTATACAAAATGACATCGTATTGTGTAAAGGAGACAAGCAATGATGAATGACGTGAAAGAAAGAGAAGAAACACTGTGTATGCAGGTACTTGGGAATATGGACAACCCCGAGTACAAAGAGCTCTTGTCTAAAGATGCATTGAAGTTCTTAGAAGCTATCGTTAACAAGTTTGGAGATCGCCGTCATGCCCTGCTAAATGATCGCGACATAAAACAAGCGCAATATGATGACGGTGAGCTACCTAATTTTAGAAAGGACACTAGCTCTATTCGTCAGAATAAAGAGTGGAAAGTGGCAACACCGCCACCAGAACTACTGGATCGACGCGTAGAGATCACAGGCCCTATAGAGAGAAAGATGGTGATCAACGCATTAAACTCAGGTGCGAAAGTCTTCATGTGCTGTTTTGAGGATGCGTCTTCCCCAACTTGGGCCAACATGGTCGAAGGGCAAATTAACTTAAGAGATGCCAATTTAGGCACCATCAGCTATTTCGATGAGAAGAAACAAAAGAACTACCAGCTAAACAGCGACCCAGCGTTACTAATCGCTCGCCCTCGTGGAATCCATCTACCTGAACAATCGATTCAATTCAACAATCAACCTATCGCGGGTTGTCTGATGGACTTTGCGTTGTACTTTTTCCATAACTATCAATCACGTGCACAACAAGGCTTGGGCGTTTACTACTACATTCCAAAGCTTGAGAGCATGGAAGAAGCACAATGGTGGGACGACATTTTCAGTTTCACCGAGAACTATTTCAACGTAGCAAAAGGCACCATCCGTGCGACCGTATTGATTGAAACGCTGCCGGCCGTTTTCCAAATGGAAGAGATCTTGTACGCCATGCGCGATCACATCGTTGCGATGAACTGCGGCCGTTGGGATTACATCTTCAGCTACATTAAAACTCTGAAAAATCATAAAGATCGTATCTTGCCAGACCGTCACGGGATCGGCATGGATCAAGAGTTTCTGAACGCTTACAGCCAGCTGTTGGTGCGTACTTGTCACGCTCGTGGAGCACTGGCAATGGGGGGCATGTCAGCCTTCATTCCAGCAAAAGATCCACAAGAGATGGAGCGTGTTACCGCCAAGGTTATTGAAGACAAACAAAGAGAATCGCAAAACGGCCACGATGGCACATGGGTCGCACACCCTGCCCTAGTCGATTTAGCGATGTCGATCTTCGACAAGCACCTTGATGGCAAAGTAAATCAGATGGATTTCCAAAGCCCTGAACACACCATCAATGCCGACACCTTACTGAAACCATGTGAAGGCAGCCGCGACGAAGCCGGCGTACGTAAGAATATCCGTATTGCGCTGTATTACATCGAGGCTTGGATCCAAGGCTACGGCTGCGTACCTATCTACGGACTAATGGAAGATGCCGCCACCGCGGAGATCTCAAGAGCCAACATTTGGCAATGGATTCATCATGGCGTCACGCTCGATGACGGCCAAACCTATACCAAACAACTGTTCCACTCTTGGCTTTACCAAGAGTTAGACACAATAAAACACGAAGTCGGTGACTCGCGCTACGCAGCAGGTCGATTCGAAGAGACGGCCGATCTTTTCTATCAACTTTCTACAGCCGAAGAGTTCACTGCCTTCCTAACTTTACCCAGCTATGGGCTTTTGCAAGAATCCAGCTAGGCGTCTTGCGGCGATTCAAACAGATCAATAAACACTGATTTTGGTCTGCTTGAATTAGCCAAGCCCCTGAAAATTAGGAGATAACATGGGAAGTTTGACTCTACAACAAGCGTTAACCATTATAGATGGTACCTTTAAAGCAGGCAAAAAGATTCACACAGAGCCACTCACTGTTGCTGTGTTAGACAGCGGTGGAAAACTGATTTCTCTGCAACGTCAAGATGGCTCCAGCATGATGCGACCTGACATCGCCATTGCTAAAGCCTGGGGCGCACTCGCACTAGGGTGTTCCTCAAGAAAACTCGCCCAAGATGCAGACAACAGGCCAGCATTTATCTCCGCGGTGAACGTACTCGCACACGGAAACATGGTGCCAGTACCAGGGGGCTTACTGATTCGAGACAAGGATAAAACGGTACTCGGTGCTATTGGTGTCAGCGGTGACATTTCAGACATCGATGAAAGCTGCGCCATCAATGGAATTGGCTGCGCAGAACTGTTTAGTGACGAGATGCTGCAAGCTTACTTCAGCAGCAATAGAGATAACTTAAAAAGAAAAGCCGAAGCCTTATGCTTCGGTTTTTTTAATGAATCTAAAAAGAGATAAGCGAACCTACTCGTAGGCACTCAACCAAGTTTTTAAAAGTTGGTTAGTGTTTTTCTTCTGACTTGCCGATAAAGACTTAACCAGCTTTTTCTGCATTTCGACATGCTCAGTCATCATCTCGTCAATCAGAACTAAACCATCTTTGGTCAATTTCACGCTGACGCTTCGTCGGTCTTCTTTACTGTGCTCACGGCTGATTAACCCTTTAGCTTCCAGTTTATCAAGACGATTAGTCATCGCACCTGATGTCAGCATCATTGACCCAATTAGCTCAGAGGGCGTTAGTCGGTATGGCTTGCCAGAGCGTCGTAAGGTCGCCAATACATCAAATTCGCCCAATTTCATGTCGTACTTTTTATGAAGATCGGCGACTTGCGTCTCCATATACTTGGCAATACGCATAATCCGGCCCATCATTGCCATAGGCTCAGTTTCTAATTCGGGCTTTTCCTTTGCCCATTGCTCTACAACACGGTCGATAGCATCCATTTGCAATCTAGCTCCGTTATTAGTCTGATTACTTTAAACTAGTTTAACATAAAGATACTTTACAACCACTAGTTCTCAGTATACAGTTCACACAATAGTTATCTTAACATAAAGATATTTTAGATGAACATATTATTAGCAATGATTCCCGCATTCTTTTGGGGAACAACTTATGCAGTGACGCAATTTACGCTACAGGAGTGGCCACCACTATTACTCGGTGCTTTGCGTGCATTACCTGCTGGTTTGTTATTGCTAGCGGTAAAACCAACACTGCCGAAAAAAGGCGAGTGGCAAATCATTTTCACTCTAGGCCTGATCAACATCGCGACCTTCTTTGGTTTGATCTTCGTGATGGCACTGACCCTGCCTTCAGCGATTTCGGGCGTGGGTATGATCTCTGTGCCTGTGTTCGCAATGATCTTCCATTGGGTAGTGAAAAAACAGCGCCCACATTTGATTCAAGCCCTGTCAGGTATTGGATTGGTCACCTTGGCGTGGATTCTATTCAACCCAAGTCAAATCGCATTGAACCCTATCGGTTTAGGTGCCATGTTTGCCGCGATCATGTGTATCGTTATCGGCAGCAGCATTACCAAATCACTGGGTAATCGCATGCACTGGTGGAAGGTACTGACATGGCAGCTCATTCTGGGCGGTGTAATCTTATCTGTCGCGTCTGGCGTTCATGCCTTCATCGACCCACAACCTTATTTAAATGCGGTGACTCATTTCGATACTCGTAACGCAATGGGCTTAGTTTGGGTGATTGGGCTAAACACAGCGCTAGGTTATGGCATGTATGTATGGCTACTGCAACGCATGACGGTGGTTGATTTCACCTTTGGTGGCATCGCCAATCCAGTAGCTGGCATCGTGACAGGCATGGTGTTGATGGGTGAATCCTTCACTGCGGTACAATACTCACTCATGACAGGCATGATCATCATGTCACTACTACCACAACTGATCCTTGCAATCCGACAGTCCAAGACAATCAAACCCGTTACGCAGTAAAAGCTGCAAACTAAATTGTAAAAACGCGCCTTAAACTGGCGCGTTATTTATCAATGGTCGTTACAAAACTTAAGCCAAAGTCTAAGTCTAAGTCTAAGTCTAAGTCTAAGTCTAAGTCTAATCAATATATCGAACCTTGGTCATCATCAACCCAAAGGCAGCCAACACTTGAGCCACGAAACAGCTGACAAAGAGTACCGGCAAACCAAACATTGTCACCAAGTATCCAGAAGCAGCCAGACCAAATGGCATCAAGAGTTTAAACAAAGACCCTGTAATTCCAGCAACACGACCAAGGTGCTTTTCCTCGAATGCTTCTTGACGATAGCTCCAAATACAAATGCTGCTGTAGACGCCAATCGCACTCACCCATAAGAACGACATCATCAATACGCCTTTTTCAATGACAACCATGTGCGCTGAAGTCATACCTTGCAATAAATAGCTTTGACTCAGCAATGCAGGGAACAAGAATCCAAACGCCTCTAAAACAATCGACAAAATAAGCAGCACGCCAAGCCCGATGCGCTTTCTAACCTTATCCGCGGTAAAAGAACCTAATAAACCACCGACGCCGGACGCCGCGATCAAGTAACCCACCTCGATATGACTGAGCGCTAATTCAGCTTTGGCAAAATAGATGGCTTGAATCCAGAAAATTGCACCCGTGGTATTGATCACCATCACGACCAAGGTGATGTGCCACATGTTTTTGTTCGCATATAAGATCAACCAACCCTCTTTAAGCGCGCTCAGCACCGACTGTTGAGCGACGGGGGCTGATGGCTTGAATTCCAGTTTATTGAGCTGCCAAAATGCTAGCACATACATCCCCGCAATAAGCAAAAACACGTTATGTAACGAAGACAATAAAAGCAGCCCACCAGAAAAAACCGGGCCAACAGTTTCTAACAAACTGTACAAAGAACTCATTCTCGCGGTGGCGGTATTTTGCATGTGCTGAGGTAAAACATTTTTCATCATCCCAATACGCGCATTGTGGTAACCATAGTTAAACGCCATCATCAGGAATGCGCACGGAAACAGTGCGTACAAAGGGTTCGGCAACCATCTCACTGCAATATAAGAGACGACCAATACTGCTGCTTGCCCGATCAACATGTATTGTGACCACTGCTTTTTATTAAACCTATCAACCCAAACACCGATGAACAGAGCGAATAGTAGGTTGGGTAAAAACTCGACGGCTCTCATCCAACCCATCATCTCTGAAGACTCTGTCAACTCGTAAACCAACAAGGGCAAAGCAAGGTCATAAATCTTGGTACCAAAGGCAACAAAGAACGCTGTTGAGAACAAAACAATAAAGCTTGAGCTTTTCCAAATAGAGGGTGATGCCCCTGCATCTTTTACACTTTCCATTTCTCATTCCTTTTAAAAATAATCGAATAACTCTATTATCGAGATTAAAAGATGAAGAAAAATAGAAAGATTAAACAAGGATTTCACCTTTATGTATTACTGGAAGGCTCTAGCATTTTTACGTTCTCGGGTACTCGTTAACCAACCGACTTCACTCTCTTTAACTGAAGTAACGAATGCGCTAGGTTGTACCAAACGTAACGCTCAATTGGTGATCAAAAAGCTAGTCAGCGAAGGTTGGGTTGACTGGAAGTCGGGAGTTGGCAGAGGCAACCTACCCACACTCACGCTATTAAAAAACTTGGACAGTGAGCTTGAGATGCGGATAGATGAATTGCTCTCTGAGAATAAAGTTGATCAAGCATTGGATCTGGTTGATGAGTCACAACGGGATCAGTTTCTACTAGGTTATATCAGCCGCTATCAAAGCTTGCCGACTGAACTAGATATTCTGCAAATCCCTTTTTATCGAGGAACACACAGTCTGGACCCGATTGAGGTCACACGACGCACTGAAGCTCACATCACTAGCTACCTTTTTAGTAACCTATTGCGTTTCAACAAATCGACTCACTCGTTTGATGGTGATCTTGCCATTGATTGGTACCAAACAGAGCACCGTTGGCACTTCACGTTACGCAAAGGCTTAGTCTTTCATGACGGTTCACCAATTCTAGCGCAAGATATCAAAGCACATTTTCAACGTCTGATAGGCAGCAGTCATCACAATAGTCAGCAATTTAAATGCATCTCCGCTATTACTGTTATCGATCCGCTTCACCTCTGTTTCGATATCAATGCTAACGCTGGCTACCTTCCGTCACTGCTATCGTGCTCCGCCGCAGGTGTTGCCAAAAAAGTAGGAGATAAAATCATTGGTAGCGGCAGCTTTAAATTAGTGGAACAGTCCGAATGGCTAACCAAACTCGAGACATTCAACTCCTATCATGGACACCGGCCTTGGGTAGACGGTATCGAAATTTGGAATGTCGGTGATAGAGCCAAAGACTATGAAATGCACTGTGATATTGTTCACTCACACCCACATTACCAACACTCATCCATATCAAATGAGCTTGCCGAAATAGAACAGTGGGAAAAGGGGTGCGAGTACGCTTTGATAAACCCACATCGACACACTTGGCTATCAAACCCACAACACCTTAAATCACTGAGTGAATTACTACGTTTGCTGGGGGTCGCGAAAGACATACCTCTGGACACTGTCGGCTACGCTGCGGGGATGCTATCGACGTCCAATCAATCAACACAGCCAAAGATAGAAACGGCGAATAACCAAAGCCCATTACAAATGGCTCGACAATTCGCTGACCAACTTATCAAGCCTAAACAACCGTTAAAGATCTTAACCTATCAGCTATTTGACCACATAAAAATGGCTCGCCACCATTGTGAGCTTTTGAATGAGCTTGGTTTTAACTGCGAATACCAAGTGCTTGAGTTCCCTGAATTTTGTCAGCCAGATAACCTAAAAGATGCAGACATATTAATTAGCGGCGAAGTGTTTTCAGATAACCTCGATAGCAGTTGGATGGGGTGGCTACAAAGTTCTATCGCATTAGAAGTGTGCCTCACTGATGAGCAAAAACAGTGGCGAGATGAAAGCCTTGAACGGCTTTGGAAAATAACCGATTACCAACAACGACAACCTTTCTTCCTAGACATAGAAGCGCAATTGATCACATTCGGAATCTATCGACCAATATTTCACGTTAAACAGCGGCTCAATTATGCCAAAACCGTAAACCCTGTGGAGCAGTTGGCGAACGGTTGGATTGATTTTAACCAAATCACTATGCGCCGCTAAATTGGTTAATTATCAACCTAAATTAAACCTCAAAAAGAATAATTACTTTATATAAATATCAATTAGTGAAAAGATTTACTTTTAAATAGTTATATTTTAGATTAATTTCCTAAATTTCATTTCAATTAGAGACAAAAAGACAAATTTTTTCTCCGACGACCTCCTTATACTGTGCCACGTCATTAAGGCGCTACAAGCCTATGATTTAAAATAATTATTAATGAGTAGTCACCATGAATTCGAAGTCGCTAACTATCTTGCTTTTTGTCTCTGTTTGCTTAATTTGGGGAACCACTTAGTTCGCTATGGAAGTGGCATTGCATTCTATCCCACCAATTTTTGCTACTGGACTGCGCTTTTTACTTGCATCCCCTATACTTGCAGTATTAGCAAAAGCCTTCAATCAACCCTTGCTGTTCCCTAAGGGCAAGCGTCAATGGCTACTTATTGTGGCACTGATGTATTTCGCGATTCCGTTCACTTTGATGATCTACGGTGAGCAATACATCTCTTCTGGTTTGGCTTCGATCATCTTCGCTAACATGCCTGTTGCTGTGATGCTGATGTCGGGTTTGTTCCTTGGTCTACGCTTAGCAAAGCATCAAATATTCGGCCTAGTGACTGCGGTTGTGAGCCTATGCTTGATTCTTGGTAACGAAATGCAAATGGGGGGTGATGACGACTTTATCGGTACGGTTTGCCTAGGTCTTGCGGTTGCAATTCATGCGGTAATGTACGTGTTAGTTCAAAAACACTGTAAAGGCATCGAAGTACTGACTTACAACGCTGTTCCAAGTTTCATTGCTGCGATTTTCTTGTTTGCTGTATCGGCAGTTGGTGAGAACGTGAACGTAGAATCTTTCACTTGGGATTCTATCTCGGCAGTCGTGTACTTAGGTTTTGTAGCGAGTGTCGGCGGTATTGTGGCTTACTTCAAACTAGGTCAGGTGTCGACACCTTTCCAAGCATCCATTTGTTTCCTTATCTTCCCACTGGTTGCACTGTTGATCTCTTGCTACATCAATGGTGAAGTTCTATCTGAACAGTCACTGCTTATGATGCTCCCTCTGCTTTGTGGCATCCTGCTAACTAAAGCACCGAAGAGCATCTTCAAGCTACGCACAGGATTAAAAACCGTACGAAGCTAATCCTACTGGAACCTATTTGATCGATTAGATCTCTCGACCTAACACATATAAAAAAACACCAATATCAATATTGAAGGTTTTTGTTTATCTCATCAGATTGAAACCAACTTAGCGCCAGCTAAACAACCGAACTTCGTTGCCCTCTTCAGGCTTTTTAGGAATATTTAAAGATAACGCCAAAGAAACCGCCGCCATCACCGCACCAGTGTAAAAAACCGTTGCAGGGGACGATAACCAAATAACACCAAATGCGACTGGAATAACAACCGCGGCAATATGATTAATGGTGAAAGAGACACCAGCTGTTGATGCCATATCTGCCGGGTCTGCAATCTTCTGGAAGTAAGTTTTGATTGCTAGAGCTAAAGCAAAAAAAAGGTGGTCGACAACATACAATACTGCCGCCCATTCCGCCGTTTGTACTAAAGCATACCCGACGAATACACCGATCAAGCCAACATACTCGAAGATCAACGCCTTGCGCTCGCCAAACACACCGATAAATCGGCCAATACGTTTCGCGAACAAGAAGTTAAATAGGTAGTTGATTAAGAACAATAGCGTTATCTCAGCAGCTGAGTAACCGAACTTCTCTACCATCAAGAAGCCTGCAAACACGGTAAAGATTTGTCGTCTTGCTCCACTCATAAACGTTAATGCGTAATAAAGCCAGTAACGCTTTCTCAGTACCAACTTCTTATTCTGTTGAGTCTTGGTCTGAAATTCAGGAAAACCAAAGATCATCACCAAAACCAGAATAAAACCGATGCCCCCCGTAATCCCATACACCCAAACGAAGTCGAATTTAAGTTGCTCTAACATCACCCAAATAAAAGCATAAGTGATTAACGAGGCCAGTGCGCCAACCGAGATCATTTTACCCAACATCTCTGGCGCTTCTTCTTTTCTCAACCATTGCAGTGATAAAGACTGCTTTAACGTTTCAAAATAATGGAAGCCAGTCGACATCAAAATCGTAGTCAACAACAGGCCTGTGAGTGAAGGAAATAAACCCGTTATCGCCGTACCCACAGTTAACATCACCAGTGATACCAGCATCAAGCGCTGCTCGCGTATAAAAGCCAACACAAATACCACGGTAAACGCAAGGAACCCGGGGATCTCACGCACACTTTGTAGTAACCCAATATCAGCACCATCAAAGTTCGCTTTTTCAATCACGAAGTTATTCAACAGAGCCATCCAACTCGAAAACGCGATCGGTACAACAATCGAAATCAGTAATAAAAAATTTTGCGACGTTTTCCAGTTCGCCTTCGATGTACTCATAGCAGCCAAATCCTAAATGGTAGTCCAGTATCATACGCCGGTTTTATGGCGATCAACAAACCGTTAAGGCTTTCATGAAAGGTTAACCACTCACCTCGTTCTAAACCAGTCTCGTGTACCCCAGAAATGTTACACGAGGGCGCTGCACTCTAACTAGACTTGACACTGTCTTCCCACTTTTAGAACCAGAGCAGGAAAAAGAAGCTTAGGGTTCTCTCTTTTTTATATGTGTTTACCTAGTTATTCCTACTCATTACTAGGGGGAGCTCCCGTGCTATTTCTAATGAGAAATTGTGTGGGTATTTCGAAACTTTCGGCGCGAACATCTCCTGTTATAGTGTCTATTAAAAACTGCGCAACTTGCTTACCCATTAGGGTATTGGGGACATGTACCGTTGTCAAACTAGGTTGTAAATGCTCCGCCAGAGGAAGATCATCAAACCCCGTTACAGAGATGTGTTTCGGCACTTCAACGCCTAAGTGCTGACACTCAATCAGACATCCAAACGCCAGAACATCATTCGTACAAATAATAGCGGTTGGACGTTCTTTTAGCGGTCTATTAAGAAGATATTGAGTGGCTCGTCGACCACTCCAAATGTCAAGTTTAGCTTCAACAATGTCTTGCTCCTTGAGCTGTAAACCATGCTCCGCGAGCGCTTCAATCACTCCAGCGATACGACCTCTGGCTCTATCGTTACCAACTTGCAAAGCAGAAACAACGGAAAACTTAGTGTGTCCAAGCTCGATGAGATGTTGAGCCACTTGCTTTGCTGCTGCTTTGTTATCAAAACCAACACATGGGTACGGGTTGTTTTTCTCGAAGGCCCAAGTGTTCACGAAAAGCTGTTCGCGTTGCTCTAGCAAAGCATAAGTCTCTGGGAGATGATCATTACCAACTAGAAGTAAACCATCAATACCTTGCTCCATTAAAGACCGGATCTGTGCCAATTCATTGTGTTGATCGTAATTGAATACAGCAACAAGCAGTGTATATCCGAATTTCTTCAAAACCGCCTCGACAGCATTAATTCCTGAAGCAAAAATTGCATTTTCGAGCGTTGGTATCACTGCACCGATCATCCTACTTTTATTTGACGCTAACGCTCTCGCGCTTCCGTCCGCCACATAACCGAGAAGTTGGATTTGTTGTTCAATATGAAGTTTAAGCTTTTCTTTTACCGACCCTTTATTGTTAACAACTCGTGAAACAGTTGCGGTAGAAACCCCAGCCGCTTTCGCGACATCAGAAAGCGTTACCTTCTTTGCTTTTGGTGATATTAGTAAGCGATTACATTCTTTCATAAAAAAAATACTTTGTAAAAAAACCATCAAAAATCATAGTGTACACCTTGAAACCCTATCTATTCCTACATCAACAAAATCCAATAAGATATTGTTTATATTAAATTATTATGTCTGTTATTTACTTGTAAGCCTTCTAACTATATCACGTTATTACTGTTGGGAACTATACATTGGATTTCCATTTAAAGGGTGTGATGTAAATAACATTATTCTCAATAAAAGAAAAAATGTAAGCGCTTGCATTTGACTATTTTAATGTTTGGTTAAATAATAACCTTAGTTGTTATATTTATGTTAACAACTCATTAATAAGGGGAAGGGCTGCTATTCACTGCACCCGCTTGGAACTTGCTAGGAGTACATATGAACTCAGACGCGAAACAATCAGTTAGCCCCAAAGCCGCTGATCTAGTAACTGAGGTTGAGTTAAAAAACACGCATCACAAAGAGTTACTGGTGACGTCTGCGCTGTTTTTTTTGTTTTTTTTGACAAATATACTTCTCGGCGTCGCATCGATTCGTTTTGATTTTGATGCCATCCACCTTACTGACCTATATGAAGCTGCGTTTCTATTTGCCGCAGTAACTGCCGGGATGATTTTTATTCTTTTGAACGATGAAAGCTAACTTTTCACTAACAATGAGTAGAAGAATATATCTACTCAACCATAAGGAAGTGCAATGAAATCACTAAAGTCCAGTGACTCAATTGAGTCTCCAGAACGTCGTAAGTTTTTTGAAACAACGGGTAAATTTGGTTTTACCGTAGCACTAATGACGACAGCAGCAGGCGCCCTCTATACGCCAGAAGCCGCAGCAGCCATTTCTCGAGAAGAGAAAGAAAGACAAAAAGCCGCAAAATACACGATGACGATCGCAACCAGTTATATCCTAGGAGCCTCTAGAAGCTATCCAATTATGCAATTGGATTTTAAAGAGAACATACAGAATATGACCAACGGTCAAGTTTATGTGAAATTGGCACCTGGGGGTCAACTTGGTGTAGGGGGGGCATTAGCACAAAAAGTTCAACAAGGTACTATACAGGCAGCTCAACACTCTTTAGCTAACTTCTCTTCTTTTGCCCCAATAGTTGACCTAATCAACATCCCTTATTGGTGTGGTGAAAACCAACAATTTACTAACTTGGTCAACTCCGATGTTTGGAAATCCCATGTAGACCCGAAGCTAGAGGCTCGTGGCTTCAAAGCACTTTGGTATGTTTGTATTGATCCTAGAGTGGTCGCAATGCGAACAGGTCAAAACACCATTGTTAAAACACCAGATCAAATGGAAGGTATAAAGTTTAGAGTTTCTGGTTCTAAAATACTTCAGAAATTCTATCGCCAACTAGGAGCAAACCCGACTCCAATCGCTTGGGGGGAAACACCATCAGCAATCAAACAAGGTGTTGCTGAAGCACTAGATCCTTCTGTTGAAGCACTTAATATTTTTGGTTTCAAAGACGTACTTTCCTCGGTTAGTTTCATTCGTGCCGTTCCAGATTCTCAAGTTTACTCTTGTAACTTGGAATGGTTCAACAGCCTACCTAAAGATGTTCAAGAAGGTATCGAAATGGCAAGTGAAATAACCGCCCATCAGAATTTAGCTAAGGTGCCTGCAGCACGAGCTTACTCAATGTCTGAACTCAGTAAGAAAGGTATTAACTTCTACTCGCCTACTGAGGATGAGATAAGACAATGGAAACAGGCCTCTGGACACCAACTTCCGATTTGGACTGATACTAAGAAAGAACTCGCTGGTTCATTGGAAGTTTTTGACAAGTTACATGAGGCTGCGAATACGAGAGGACGTTATTACGTACATGACATTTAAGTAAGTGAAATATAATTCGGCTTGATGTATATCATCAAACCCTGTTAGCCCCGCCTTTGGCGGGGGTATTCCAAACTGTCCACATTGTACGTGGATACCGTTAAATAACGGATAGCCATATTAATTTATTCACAAAATACAATGATGCAAAATTTTTAATTTCACTCTAAAGATAGGCAAAAGAAAGAATATCAACTCTTTCGACTGTAAATTTAAGAATTAATTATTTACCCTAAAATCATCATTGCTAGTTTTAATAATTAAAGTGGATTGTCAACATTTGAGGTTAGTATGAAATCGTTTATTACTAAAATAGATAGTAATTTTGAGCGGTGGTTATGTTTGATTTTCTATTCGATGATCGTAACAACTATTGTTTCTGAGATTATTAGGCGATTTGCACTCAGTTACTCTTCATCTTGGGGAGAAGAAGTAGCGAGATATAGTTTTATTTACCTTGCTTGGATTGGAGCTGCTCTTGCCGTTAAAAACCGGTCTCATATTAGAATCAACGTAATATTAAATATGTTACCGAATCGTGGAAAAGCTATTCTTTATATTTTATCTGATTTCTCCACTTTAATTCTAGCATGTGTTGCATTATGGGTGTCTACAGACCCCGTTTTAACATCTATAAAGTATGAATCGGTAACTCATGGATTAAGAATTGGTCAATATTGGTTCTTTGCTGCTGTCCCTTTTGGGTTTAGCCTCATTATTATACGACTGATACAGTCGATGAAACGAGATATTTCCGATTTAATTTCGAACCGTGACGTATTTGAAGGCGATAGCATAATCGACTAAGAGAAAAAAAATGACGAATTATTATTTACCACAAGAAAGCGCGGACTTTGTCATCGGGGCTGGTGTTTATATTCCTGTAATCGCAATGATTATTATGGTCGTACTTGCCTTTCCTATATGGGTAGTATTAGGCCTTGGTACGCTTGGCATGTTGCTCATGACTGATGTCCTACCGATATCATTGCTAGGAGAGTCCCTGTTTGATGGTATTGACGCTTTTGCATTGATTGCAATACCGCTGTTTATCTTAACAGGCGATGTTTTAGTCAGAACTGGATTATCAAATCGGCTACTAGATGTTGCAGAAGCAACAGCAGGTGGTGCACGTTCCGGCTTAGGTACTGCCACGGTACTGGGTTGCGGGTTTTTCGCTTGTATTTCGGGATCTGATGCTGCTGGTGCCGCAGCAGTGAGCCGCATGACAGTACATCGCTTGGTTGAGCGAGGTTATCCAAAAGCTTACGCTGGTGCTCTTGTTGCCGCAGGCTCTTGTACTGGCATTCTTATTCCACCATCGATTGCCTACATTATTATCGGGCTAATATTAGGGATATCTGCTTCTACTTTATTCCTTGCTGCAGCCGTGCCTGGCGTCATGATAATGGTTTCAATTATGGCAACTAACGCAGTCGTCAATCGACTTAATGGGTACGAAAACAGCAGAACTGGATTTTCATTAAAACTATGGCTCAAAGCGGTCTACGATGGACGCTACGCTCTAGTAATACCCTTTATCATTTTAGGCGGGATCTATTCTGGACTATTTACCCCAACAGAAGCTGCAGGAGTTGCAGTTGTCGTTGGTATGTCTATTGGTTTTATGCAAGGAACACTGAGTTGGCGAGATTTCCCTAAAATGTTGCATAGCTCAGCTAAGGTCAATGGCATTATCCTACCGATTATCGCGCTCTCTTTACCATTAGCACAAACACTGGCCGTACTAGAGATTCCAGATAATTTCGTTCATATGATGACGTCTATCACAGAAGACCCGACTTATCTGACGCTTCTTATGATAGGAATATTAATCCTGGCAGGTTGCATCATGGAAACCACACCCAATATCGTAGTTTTGTCACCTATACTGTTGCCACTCGCTCGCTCTGTAGGGATGGATGATATCCACTTTTGTATCATGATGGTTTCGGCTTTAGGCGTTGGTTTTATTACTCCACCATTAGGTTTGAACTTATTTGTTGTATCTGGCGTCACCAATACACCTGTATTGAGTGTAGCAAAATATGCCATTCCATATGTTTTTTCCATGCTAGGCGTTGTGTTAATTCTCGCCTTCGTACCCGAGTTATCACTTTGGGCAATAACATAAAACGATTAACTATTTAACTATTTAACTATTTAACTATTTAACTATTTAACTATTTAACTATTTAACTATTTAACTATTTAAGTTTTACAACTAATTATTATTAATAAAACGTCTAATCAAACGAAAATAAACACCCTATTTTTAATTTTAAGGAGATACATCTTGGCTATTCAATACATTAAAAAAGCAACTAAAACCGCAGCAACTGGAGAAAGCGATGTAAAAGACATTGTGGCCGATATGCTGAAAAATATTGACTTAAATGGTGAAGAACAAGTCATCCAATACACCAAAAATTTGGACAACTATGATGGAGAGATTTTAGTCTCAGACGAAACAATTGCGGTAGCAGAAGCTTCGCTATCTCAAGCAATTAAAGATGATATTCAGTTTGCTTATGACCGTGTTCGTAAGTTTGCTGAAGCACAGTTAGCATCTATTTCAGAATTCGAAACGGAGCTTTCACGAGGTTTGTTTGCTGGCCAAAGACTGATCCCAATGAATACCGCAGGATGTTATGTGCCTGGTGGTCGTTATTCTCATGTCGCTTCTGCAATCATGAGTATTACCACTGCAAAAGTCGCTGGGGTTAAAAATGTTGTAGCATGCTCACCAGCTCGAGCTGGCATAGGCATGAATCCGGCCGTTCTCTACACAATGAAGCTATGTGGAGCCGACCACATCTTGGCTCTCGGTGGTGTTCAGGCTATTTCAGCTATGGCCAATGGTTTATTTACTGGTAATAAAGCTGACATTTTGGTCGGACCTGGTAATCGATTCGTCGCCGAATCTAAGCGCCAGTTATACGGTCGTGTCGGTATCGATATGTTTGCAGGGCCTTCAGAAATTGCAGTAATAGCAGATACTCACGCTGATCCAGAAATTGTCGCAGTCGATCTCGTTGGGCAAGCCGAACATGGTTTTGATACACCGGCATGGTTATTTACCGACTGCCCTAAAATGGCCGAAAAAGTCATGGCTCGTATCCCTGAGTTAATCGCTGAACTACCTGCTACGGCACGTGAAGCAGCCGAAGTATCTTGGCGTGATTACGGTGAGGTTATTCTTTGTGATACACGCGAAGAATTGGTTCAAGTGAGCGACGAGTATGCGTCAGAACACCTTGAAATTCAGACCGAGGATCTCCAATGGTGGTTAGACAACCTCACTAATTACGGTTCGCTCTTCCTCGGTGAAGAATCTACTGTTGCCTTTGGTGATAAGTGTTCAGGTCCTAACCATATCTTACCGACAAAGGGCGCTGGCCGTTATACTGGTGGTCTTTCTGTCAGTAAATTTGTCAAAATCTGCTCTTATCAACGCCTGACACCGGAGGCTAACCGTGAAGTTGCTGCCGTTACCGCACGTATATCTCGCCTTGAAGGTATGGAAGCTCATGCTCGCACAGGAGACGCACGTTTGGCCAAATACTTCCCACAAGAAACCTTTAATTTGGATTACAAATAGATGGATAGCCTGCTAAATACAACCCATTTAGCCGACCGAGTTGCCTTCGTTACTGGAGGCAGTTCAGGCATTGGGCGAGCGATGGCTATCACTTTAGC
Source organism: Vibrio sp. Isolate32 (assembly GCF_022397955.1). GTDB lineage: Bacteria > Pseudomonadota > Gammaproteobacteria > Enterobacterales > Vibrionaceae > Vibrio. The sequence continues at coordinate 65,875 of NZ_JAKEUQ010000016.1, forward strand.
AAAAGCAGGTGCTCAAGTCATAGTTGTTGCTCGTAGAGCTGAACCTTTAAATGAAACCGTTAATATTATTCGCTCGTTGAATGGAAACGCGTCAGCACTAGTCGCAGATTTAAGTGATTTATCCAAATTAGACGACATAGTTAAATCTGCCAGCGAGCCTTTTGGACCACCTGATATCATCGTCAACGCTGCTGGCGTTAACCTTAGAGAACCCATCGATGCAATAACATCAGAAAGTTGGGACCAAACTCTTAACATCAACCTAAAGACCCCTTTCTTTGTTGCTCGTGCATTTATGCCAGCAATGAAAAATCAAGGTTGGGGGAAGGTCATAAATATTGCCTCTCTTCAGTCACAACGTGCTTTTGCTAATAGCTTACCCTACGGGGCGTCTAAAGGCGGCGTCGCGCAAATGACAAGAGCCATGGCCGAAGCTTGGTCCTGTTTTGGTATCACTTGTAATGCAATCGCTCCCGGATTTTTCCCAACCGAATTAACGGAGGAGGTGTTTAGTCAGCCCGAACACATTGCCAAATTAGCTTCCCAAACTGCGCTCGGACGCAATGGCAAGCTGACAGACTTAGACGGACCATTATTGTTCCTCAGCTCGTCAGCATCAGATTATGTAACCGGACAAATATTGTATGTTGATGGCGGATTTACCGCGAAATAACTGATAAATGGATAAAGCCAATGAGGGATAGAATGAAAGCTCTTGTATACACAAAAAAAAATGAAATGACGTATCGCGACGAACCCACACCAGACTATCGGATTGGGCATGTCGTAGTCGATATTGAGGCTGCAGGTATTTGCGGTTCTGACATGCATGCCTATCATGGCCATGATCCAAGAAGGGTTCCACCATTAATTCTTGGGCATGAAGCATGCGGAATTGCAACACAAGGCATATTTAAAGGTAAGCGTGTCGTTATTAACCCACTAATAACGTGTGGCCATTGCCCTTCCTGCCAAATAGGTAAACAGAATTTATGCATCGAAAGGACCGCGATCGGTTTATCTCAGCCAGGTGCGCTTGCGCAATCTACATTGGTTCCACAACAAAATCTGATCAAGGTTCCCGAAGGAATGACATCGGTTCATGCTGCGTTAGCAGAGCCAGCCGCGACAGCCTTACACAGCGTCGCGTTAGCGGAAAAGCTGTCCTCTCGCTCATTGAGCGAAGGACGTGCTTTAATCATTGGTGCAGGCTCAATTGGCCTACTGATAGCCTTGTTCCTTAAAAGCAAAGGCTGCCAAGAAATCGTTATAAGTGATACCAATGACTTACGATTAAAGACAGCGTCAAAGACAAGAGTCTGTAAGACACATAATCCATCAACTGATAACACCATAGATAGCAATACATTTGATCTAGTCATTGATGCTGTCGGAGCCGGTATCACTCGAAACACTGCTATCGATGCGGTATTGCCTGGCGGCGTAATTGTCCATGTTGGGTTACAAGACTCCGTCGGAGAATTCGATATGCGAAAATTAACCTTATTCGAAATCACCCTAGTCGGTTCTTTTTCTTATACTCAAATAGACATGATTGCTGCCGTGCATGCCCTGAATAGCGGTGCACTGGGTGACTTAAGTTGGGTGGAAGTCCGAGATCTTAGCGAGGGAGCACAAGCCTTTAAAGACCTAGACCAAGGCAAAACGTCGGCAGCAAAAATCGTATTGAAATGCCAATAGAACTGACTTTTAAGAGAGAAATTGAGGGTGGCATTTGAGTGGTGCCTAAATAACAACCTTTAATTTCTCTTCTCCTTTTTCTCCCATTTTCCTTCCACTTTTCATCCTTAATTTGACGTAGTAAAACGAAAAGGGCATAGTGCCGTCTGTTGTCAATCCTATTGAGCTGAATAATTTTTAGTAACAGAACGAGCGAGAAAATGACAAACGCAAACGGACTTACCCAATACCAACCGCTTTATTCTCAGGTGAAACAACTTTTTATCCAAAGGCTTATCGATAAATCATGGAAACCCGGCATGCACCTACCTAGCGAACAACAGCTTGCTAAAGAGCTGAATGTTAGTCAAGGTACCGTGCGTAAAGCATTGGATGAAATGTCTACTGAAAAGCTTGTAATTCGCAAGCAAGGAAGAGGCACATTTATTGCCGAGCACACCGACGAAAAAACGCTTTTCCATTTTTTCAAACTCGTGGACCAAAATGGTAATCGACAGGCGCCAAACAGTGAAGTCATATCTTCAACTAAACGAGTGGCAACAAAACTTGAAGCTGAAAAGTTGAACCTGACTAAAAACGAAAAAGTGATAGAAATTCTAAGAGGAAGATTACTGGAAGGTCATCCTGCGATATTGGAATACATCGTATTACCTTCTTCAATATTCACTCGTGAAATCGAAAAAGATACATTACCGAACAATTTATATAGCTATTATCAGCGAGAATTTTTCCAATCAGTCACCAAAGCAAATGAAAATTTGAGTGCAATCGCTGCACAAGAAGCAACGGCTAAATATCTCAACATCCAAACCGGCAGTCCAATATTGAAAATAGAGCGTCTAGCCATGGCATTGGATAACACTCCCATTGAGCTGAGGATCAGTTATTGCTTAACAGAGAACTATTCTTACTTTAATGAACTAAATTAATTCAGACAAATAATGATGATTTTCTGTATTACAATGGCTAACACGTAACTCCACAGGACGGTGGCTAAGAGTGTAAGCCAAACGTCGAATAGTGAGAATCGGCGCTCCATTTTCTATCTTCAATTGTTCAGATGTGTATTGGTTAGCGCTTCGGGCAGACAACCATTCTGAGGCCCTAGCTACTGAAACACCGTATCGACTTTCATACAATGAATACAACGAATTAGGTAGGTTTGCTTCCGTCTCACTTAAGTATGGGAACAAGCTTTTAGGCACCGAAATCAGCTCATATATCACAGGTTTATTTTCCAATAACCGGACCCTCGAGACTCTAATCACTTCATCAGTAGGTTGCAGTTCCAACAGCTCTAATTCTTGTTGGGTACAAACCCCTTCTTCGATAGTGATAACATGACTTTCAGGTAAATTCTTACCGACACCTTTGCTATTTACTAAATGAAAAAAATGAAACAAATCTCTTTGGTTGTCGTGCTCCGTAATATAAGTTCCCCTTCCCTGTTTTCGCACAACCAATTTGTCTAAAGCCATTTCATCAAGCGCTTTACGCACAGTGCCTTGACTTACTTTCAACTCTTTAGCTAGCTCATTCTCACTGGGTAACAACATTCCAGGAAGCCAAAGACTGTCTGTAATGCGCTTAATCATTAACTCTTTCACTTGGGTGTATAAAGGCAGAAAGCTTGGTGTATCCATAATGATGAAACCTTACCCTTGTAAAAGGTGTGAAAAATAAAAAGCCGGCTAATTTCGATTAATTAGCCGACTCTAAGCGTGAATTATGCGCTTCGGTAAAGTTTTGTTAGTGAGAACTCGCGGTGTCCAAGAACTTCAGCACTTGTATTACGGCCACTAGCAGCTTCAATAGCTTGTTCAATCAGTGCATCACCAGCTTGGTCGAGTGTCATTTCATGTCGCAAAATAGCAGAAACATCTAAGTCGATATGCTCACTCATAGTACGAACTGTACGTGGGTTACCCGTAATTTTAATGACTGGCATTATAGGGTTACCAATAACGTTACCTTGTCCTGTCGGGAACAAGTGCAACACATATCCTGCGGCAGCTTGCAATGTATTACACTCTGCAGCGGCTGAAGAGGTATCCATGAAATACAAACCATTACCTTTCGCAGGTTCTTCTGCAGGCTCAAGAACATCGACATACTTTGTATGTTTACCGATTTTCTGAACATTACCCAAAGCCTTTTCTTCTATGGTTGTTAAACCGCCTTCAATATTACCTTTTGTTGGTTGCGAATCAGATAAGTCATCCGTTTTCTCTGCCATGATGAAATCGTTGTAAGAACTCCACGTTTTCATGAATTTTTGAGCAGCTTCCGGTGTTGCAGCACGGCCAGTAACGATACGTTCAGCGCCTGTAATTTCTGATGTTTCACCAAAGCATAATGTGGCGCCAGCGGCATCCATCTTATCAACAAAATTACCCACGGTAGGGTTTGCTGACAAGCCCGATGTCGTATCAGACTCACCACACTTAACAGCGACCCAAAGATCGCTAACTGGACACTCTTCACGTTGAAGGGTCGTTGCATGATGAACAAATTCTTTAGCCTTGCGTGATGCACTCGCAATCGTATTTAAATCACCGTTTTGCTCAATTGAGAAGCCAGCAACCGGTTTGCCTGTTTTTGCGATTCCTTCTACCACTTTCTGCGTCCAACCAGGCTCAATACCGATCACAATGACAGCGGCTACATTCGGGTTACAGCCTGTCCCAATAATAGTGCGAAAGTGTAACTCAAGATCGGCGCCAAACTGTAAACGACCATAGGCGTGCGGGATAGCAATCGTACCTTTGATGTTATTTGATACCGCTTCACAAGCAGCATTTGAGATATCATCTAACGGTAAAACCAAAACATGGTTCCTGATACCTACACGACCATTTTCACGACGGTAACCCATAAATGTTTTTGAAGTCATAGTCTTATTCTCCTAAATCCTGTGATTACCAACGCTTTGTTTTAATATTATGAACATGCGCATGCTCGCCTTTCTTGATAGGCTGAACCACTTTACCCATGTCTTGATCGTATTTAAAAATGGTATCGCCAATATCGAGGTCTGCCAACGCAATCTTATGACCCAGCGGGATATCGCTTAATGTTGTTAAACGAACCTCTTCATTAGTATCCATCTTATAACCGACAACCTCCATCCCTGCTTTAATCGTTTCAACGACGGCTACGCCAACTGAATCATTACTATCATGTATCAGAAAGTGAGTCTCACTCATCCCAGTATCCTCTTGTTGATTATTAGTCTCCATAAAACTTAACAATACAGCAACATTTATGCAAGATGTATTTCATTATATGTCTTATATAAGACATATAATGAATCAGTAATTTTTTATTAACTATTGAATTAACGAAATTTTCTATTTTTATTGAGATTTAAAAATAATTTACATAGAGAATGGCAAGAGGTGACCATCAGGTCGATGTTGAACCTTATTGCTACAAAAAAATCCAAACATGTTGACATCGCTAGGCATTCAGGTTTTCAGACTGGGTAGGAATCAGGGCGGGAGCATACTTTGATGGATTTATAACCCAAAGAAAACTCTTGCCCTATAATCATCGTTCCAACCCGCTTTCTTCAGCTTCACTTTTTGACTCGGCGCACCACATTCGCATTGCTTGAGCATATTCATCACAAAACGTCTAAACAATGCAATGTTTTCAACGGCACCATCTAAAGTAATTCGAGAGCTATCTTCTTTGAAAACAACATCTAAAACATAATGTTGACTGCTCTCAATCCGCCATTCGCATTGCTTGAGCATATTCATCACAAAACGTCTAAACAATGCAATGTTTTCAACGGCACCATCTAAAGTAATTCGAGAGCTATCTTCTTTGAAAACAACATCTAAAACATAATGTTGACTGCTCTCAATCCGCCAATGCTGGCGAATATAATGGCCCAAAAGCTTGTGGTTCGGCGACAAAGAACTAATGTAGTAAGAGGTATCTACAGTGCCTTTTCCGTTGATCACTCGATGGCGTTCTACTGCTATGATGCTTCTTATCGTCGCCCATTTCTTCGCTAATTCGTCGGGTAATTTAGCCTTTAGCTGAAACACGTATCGCTCTTCACTACGACCATGTTGTTTCTCTTTGACCTCGGTGACTATTTTCTCTTTACCAGCATCAAAAACTGCTTTGAACTGCGCCACAACAGCCGCTCTAAGCTTAGGCTGATTATTCTTAACCTGAACAACAACATGCGCTTGTTTTTCTTTGATTTTTTCTAGTGTTTCACGCTGACAATGCAGTGCATCAACTGTAACAACACTACCCTTTACATTTATAACATCAAGCANGCTGAAACACGTATCGCTCTTCACTACGACCATGTTGTTTCTCTTTGACCTCGGTGACTATTTTCTCTTTACCAGCATCAAAAACTGCTTTGAACTGCGCCACAACAGCCGCTCTAAGCTTAGGCTGATTATTCTTAACCTGAACAACAACATGCGCTTGTTTTTCTTTGATTTTTTCTAGTGTTTCACGCTGACAATGCAGTGCATCAACTGTAACAACACTACCCTTTACATTTATAACATCAAGCAGTTGCCGTACAACGTTGATCTCGCCATTCTTGTTCTCAGTCGGATTTTGACTCAGTACAAGACCACGTTCAGTATCGTAGGCAGTGACCAATTGTAACGCTGTTTTTTTGTCATTTCGGTATGAGCCCCGAAGCACTTTTCCATCGAATGCGATAATCGGCTTGTTTGACTCGTGCTTTGTTCGTTAATCCAGAGGGCTAATGCCTCTAGCAAAGATTCTGCAACAACTGAACGCAAAATACGGGCTATTGTATGTCGACGTGGAATGCCATGTTCGAATGGTCTGTATTTCCTCAACCAATCTAGTTTATCTTTCCCAAACAATTCAATATCTTGCCATCCATCGCATCCAGGTGCGATGGCGCTAATCACAAGGAACATAACGTCTATAAGGTCATGCTTCTGATTAATATCTGATCGAGTACCTCGGACGACTGATAGGTGTTCGATTAAGTTCAAAGCGAAAGTGGCTGTGTGATTATGGATTTGGCGCTATTAGATCATATTTGTTAACAAAGTGCGATCCCGCCCTGTATCATACGCCGGTTTTATGTCGAGTAACAAATAATTAACTTTTGTTTTTCTATGCTTATATGGCGAGTAAATATTGGGTGGTAATAATGATATGCAGGGGAAATTATTTAATAAAGCTTAGAGGCAAAAATGTAAAAAGAAGGGAGCTAACCTCCACTCCCCCCTTTCACTAACAAAAACTCTTATAGAGATTTATAGAAGGTTAACCACTCGCCTCGTTCTAAGCCGCTAACGTTTACTCCAGTGATACCACTCGAGGTTGTTGCGTTAGAAGGAGAGAATGAAAGGTTAACATTTTTGAATTTATCAGAAATGCTACTTTCCGTTCCTGTTTGAGAAAGAATGTAGCCCAAGTTAGTAGAGTTCCAGCTTGAGTTTCCACTGTCTTCCCATTTTTTTAGGAGTTCTTTTGTTACCAGTTGGCTGCCAACTTTAAGAGCTGGACCACTAATATTTCGGAATTGATAGTAATCTACTCCTGAAGAAGTCAGCGCAATCACTTTTTCAGCCAATACATACAAAGAGTTGATTGCCGAACTGCTCAACACCTCTTTCACTACCAAGGTTCTATTCGTGTTATCAACGATATAGAGAGTGTTCGCTGTAGCAACCGCACTTATTTTGCCATCCTTCGATGTTGCTATCTTACTGATGGTGGAATCGACATCCAACTCCCCAAGTACCGTTTGCTGAATCGAGTTTGAAACCCATTCAAGCTTGTTATTATCTAGCCCCAACAAAATTTGCTGGTTCGCTACAATATTGGCTGTTTTCATGTTCAACTTATCAAGCGTCATCTTCGTCGATAGGTTGGTCGTATCAATAACCTCAGCCGCTAAGTTGGCGCTCGAAAAATAATTCTTATAAACAATCAAAGCTTCACTTTGGTCGTAAGATGGCATTATCTGCGGCGAAGAGGATTTAAGTGCGTGACGCCAATTATTCATCGCTAACTTGTCAGCACTTAGTGATCTAAGCTCTTGCTGCGAGTAAATCGAACTACCGGTATTCTTAACTGCCAACAACGAACCGCTTTGCAGCAATGGAATCACTTTTGTAAAGTTATCGTTGATACATGATTGACTAGAGTCAGGAGTTTCAGCAGGTTTAGGTTTAGGAATTGGCGGCAGCGTTCCTCCGCTTCGGCTACTGTAGGTATCAACCTTAAATACCTTTACAACACTATTATTATTGGTACTGGTTAGATTAGATAAGAAGATGCCATTGGCACCTTTACTATTACAAATATCACTCGCCGTCGGTGAGGCGTAAGACGTAGGTTTATAAACTTTATAGGCTTGGCTACCATTCAATGTAGGTACTAACTGAATGATTTCATTAGACTCTACCGGTATATCTCCGCCTCCATGGTGGTCATCGTCATCGTCATCGTCATCGTCATCGTCATCATGATCATCGTAATCGTCGTCGTGAGAACGAATACTAATCAAGCCAGAATTAGCTTGGGACGCCAAACCATTATCAAGAGTCACTGGCTTATTACGTGAAGAGCTATCGATTTGCATCACGACATCATTCGCCGTTAGAAACACTATCTGACTGCTCGCTGGGTTGAGAGCAATCGACTTCGCACCAGATAACTGTGGTACTGATTGTGAACCGCGAACAACCAGAACATCCTCTATTTGTAAGTGCCTCGAAGCGGTCCCCGCGACATCGACGCCTGACAGATCCAACGTTTTATGCTCGATCATGAGGTCGAGCGCATGAGCGATATTGGTGTATGCAGCTTGCTTCCCTTCAGTTTGTGCCTTTTTCAGCGACTTTAGCAACACATTAGACTGAGCTTTAGGGCCGTACGTTGTATCTAGTGAGGCAAAATTAACACCAACATGGTCACCCAATTTACTTTGAAGTGAGACCTTAGCTTGTTCAACATTGTTACTGACGCCAGGATTAAACATCATCTCACTATGAATCAAAGTGGTGAATGGGGTAACCAACGCCATACTCGGTGAGGCGGTTAAAATTGCACCATCATACTGGCGCTGTTTTGCATAACCAGAAACCTCTTCAAGCTGCTTTTCCTGCTCACTACATACACCATTCAGATCTGCATCAGCACATACTAATGAACTTTGAAATGCATAGCCTGAAGTAGTAGATCCAACTGGGTTTTCGCCATCAGAACCGCCTCCGCATCCTGCGACCATTAAGACACTAGATATAGCTAGTGATAGTTTGCATACTAAAAAATTATTGTGCATTTTTTCGACCGATTCACCTAGTTTATTGTTGCGTTGATAGTATTTTATTTTGCTATTAAATCACTTAACGAAATAAAAGATCAAATGATATTGATAACTACTATCATTTAAATTAATATTCTCAGCCTTTCTTGCGGGTAATTTATAAATCTTTTGGAGTTCAAGTGGTAAGGAATCCATACAAATTAGCGGGTGTTTCACTCGTCTCTACAATGCTTGTTGCTTGTGGTGGTGCAGAGTCAGATCCCAAGCTTAGCCAGTCACAAACTCAGCCAAAATCCTCGAACATTTCAGGCATAGCGTTAGATGGTTATTTGCACAAAGCCAAGGTCTGTTTAGACAAAAACAGCAATGCGATGTGTGATTCTGCCGATGGAGAAATTGCGACGACGGACGCCAAAGGACAATTCCAACTCAATGTCGACGATGATGTGGCTCAATACAAAGTGCTGGTTGAGGCCGTAGCAGGCATCACCGTAGATATGGACTCCCCCAACCAAGCAATTGAGTCTGGGTTTACCTTAGAAGTACCAAGTAACAACTCGGACGTAGTGAGCCCGGTTACCTCACTGATTGCCAGTGTGTCAAAGACCAGCGGTATCAGCTTCGATGATGCGACTGAGCTTGTTGCTAACGACCTAGGGATCGACAAAAGCCTAGCATTAGGTGATTACTCTGCATCAAATTCAGCGAAAAGTCGTGAAGTGCACATGTTTGCGCGTGGTGTGACTCGCGTACTGCAAGAAGCTCAAAAGGCTTCGGTAGACGCAGGTGTCGACCAAGTTAACGCCCGTAAAGGTGCAATGTACAAACTTGCTGATCTTGATTTGGTCGAGTTCAAAGCCAAAACGGATCGACTTTCACACGGTGCGTCTGGGACAGAGGGTGCTCTGGAGCAACTAGGCAAGGAGTACCGAGAGCAGCTCAAAGTCTCGCAAAAAGATATCGACGGTAGTGAAATCGTGGTTAAGCCACCAGCGCCCAAGCACGGTAAAGTCAATGATGCATCAGACACTTTCAACTGGCAGTTTGTGCGTGGATTCAACCAAAACACAGATTACGAATATTCCTTAGATTCGGGTAGCACCTGGTCTACTGTGATTCGCAAACCAATTGTGGTTGGAAAACAGGCATTCGATAAAGGCGCTATTCAGGTACGAGTCGCAGCCTCTAGTGCTCGTAATACTCCAGCAGGTAAACCGCTTCTTTCAAGCAAAGCATTTACGCTTACGACAGTCCCGGCAGCACCCGCTTGGGTTACAGTGGACAACGCAAGCAACGAATTTGATTGGGCGCTGGTCGATTCTTTCAATGAATTCTCTCTTTACGAGTACTCTCTAGATAACGGGGCTAACTGGGTAAAAGCAACCGAAAAACCTCAACGCATTCAAGACTTAGATATTCCAGTTGGGCATCTAAAAGTACGTATTGCGAAAGACGACTCCCTAGGTCACCCGACCGGCTTAAGTGCTATTTCAGACAAACCGATGACAGTAACCCCAGCGCAACCAGTAAAACCTGTGCTGGATTTTGCAAACGACAGCACTAATCAGATCAACTGGCTTTGGGTCTCTGGATATGATGCGCCATCTTTCTACGAGATTAATCTAGGTAACGGTTGGAATACTGTCACTGAACTTCCCTATGTGGTTGGCAACGTTTCACTTCCGGCTAACAGCATCTCTATCCGTGTAAAATCAAATTTGCAAGATGCTCGCCCTGCAGGCAATCCACTAGTGATTGGTACGGCTTTCACTCGCTCAGAAAACCAGCCTGTTGCACCAACCCTGCCGATTATTGATGATGCTGAAAACACGTTTGCGTGGACAGAAGTTACAGAGTTTGCAGGCAATGACTTCTACGAATACTCACTAGACAGAGGTCTTACATTTAGCTCGGTAACTAACAACCCACAAGCAATCCCAGATGAGACGTTTGCTAAGGGACAAGTCTGCGTGAGAGTGAAAGCAGGAACCGATCCTCAACATGATCCTGGTGAAACGCTGTGCTCAGATAAGCCATATTCGGTGACACCTGACAAGCCATCGGCACCAACATCTCCAATCACTCACGATGGGTTAGATACATTTGATTGGACATTCGTAACAGGCTTCTCAGATGCTGCGGATTACGAGATCAATGTGCTCAACACTGGTTGGATAGCTGTTACTCAGAAACCTTATCAGTTAAACGATCAAGCTTACGCTATCGACTCAATTCAAGTGCGAGTCAAACGAGACCCAATTACCGGTCGTCCTAGTGGATCAGAGCTGACAAATAATACTGCGTTTACCGTTCGTCCATCTGCACCCAATGCTCCGACAGGCCTAGTGGTGAACGATACGGACAACACGCTAGATTGGACATACTTTGGCAAATTCACACAACCAGAGCATTTCGAAATCACGCTCGACTCAGGTTCTACTTGGACTAAAGTCACCGCAAAACCGGTTGTGATCGGTAACCTCGACAAGAGTATCGGTGAGGTTCAATTACGCGTCGCTCAAAATCCGACGAATGGCATGCCTCATGGCGTAGCAGCATTAACCACACAAGCCTTCACCAAAGTGTTTGAGATTCCAGCACCAACCTCGCCTGAAATCACTAACACTTTCACTGGCTCAAACCCAATCAAGACCAATGGTTTTGAGTGGGACTATCTAACGGCTAACGTTGATGGCCAATCTGTTCGCTTTGATGAAGCTGAACACTATGAGTTCACCAACGACAAAGGCCTGACTTGGCACCCTGCTGTTTCGAACCCACAGTTCATTGGCCCTGAAGCATATGACAATGCTAATGTCGGTATCCGACTAAAAGCACATGCGAAAGAAGGTGTCGCAAACTCAGCCAGCGACACGCTTTGGGCAACAGCAGCAAGCAGTCGCTTTATCGGCCTAAAATTCGTACCGATGAAAACCCGCTCGCAAGCCGCTGATTTTAGTTACAACGGTTCATGGAATACGTACTCGCTCAATTGTATTGCTGAATACAACGATAAAGGACAAGGGGAGCCGACGTTTTGGGCGGAGCGATTCTCTTCAGAAACCGATACCGTCTTCGATAAAGTCGCTCGACTCATTGCTTGTGATATCACTGGTTGGACACTTCCAGACACCAATGAAGTGATCACGTTGTCGCAGAGAGATCCTGCAACACTCCCTTCAAATCTAAGAAGTGGTTACTTGGTATCGAATCAGTCAGTGAATGTATTAGCGGATAAAAGTGGCGTCGCTGTCACTATCAACAAAGGCCAAGAATCTGTTGAGCAATATTATTCAAAATACGCATACGCTAAATGGCAATTGCCATCAGGTACAAAGTTACTCACTGGTATAAATAGCGCGACGACTGAAATAACCACCTTTCTGAGTACACAAGATACGAAGATTAGCGCTACAGAGCTTTATTTAGAAACCTGGCTAACCGCCAACCAATCTAAGAGCAAAGGTTACGCTGCATTAGAAACGGAAGCTCAGGCTAAAGTAGTAGAACTGCAGGCTTTAACCCAACCATGGGCAGATGATCTTAAGAGTACGAAGCTAAAGCTAAAAGCTCTTGAATTTCAGGCGTCTGTTGCTCAAAGCCGAACTGATGCTGAGAGCCTTGAATTCATTAACAAGGTCAAAGCGTATAAGGAACAAGTCGCTAAATTAGAACAAAACACCGTTGCACTGAGCGCATTAGTCTCTGGTTCTGAGTTTGCTCAAAAATTGGCGTTCATGCAGCAAAAGTCCGTAACTCTATCAAGCTCAACCAACGCACTAAGCTCTGCGTCACTGGCTAAGGATATTCACCAAGCAAGTTTAGACCTATACAAGGCTATCTCAGACTTAGAGTATCAATATGGCATGGTTAATTCGCTCGTAAGCGAGCTGAATACATCAACACAAACGCTAGGCTCGGAATTTGCCACCCTAAGTACATTGTTCCAGAAGTTTGTCACTGAGATGAACACAACGGCCACAATCCACAACTTAGTACAATCAAAAGTGCTAGCAAAAGATGGACTGAAACTGGCAAAAGACAATGGCTTTAGCGTTTCTCAAACAGACGCAATGGTCAGCAACCGCTTCGCTAAATTGGACGAGTTAGGTAACTACCTACCAAAAGACACCACCTACCAACAAGGCTGGCGTTGTGTCGAGGACACTAACACCACAGGCAAACGCCGAGTTTGGACACTGCTCAAAGACGGCCGACCAAAAGGTGCTGACGATCTTGCTTATGACGCTTCGGCATCTGGTGTCGCGAGTGTCTTAGGCAGTAACGGCCTGCTAGAAAGCACTAATGATGCGAACTTATGTGGCTTCAATGATTGGAAAGTACCAGCGCTGTCTCAGCTACTTTCACTACAAACTAAAGCAATATCTAGCTCAAACTCGACCATAACAATCGATACAGATGCGTTCCCTCATCACCGAGGGCTGGATCCGGAATACGACAAATATAGCTCTTATGGCGGCGTGATCTTTTATTACTGGTCGAATCAAGCAAAGGACGCCAAACAATACATCACAAACTACAGCTCTGAACGCAGCTACCAAGATGTCCGTCGTTCGGCAGTCGGTGGTACTGAAGATGCCGTCATCTTAGGGCGTCTGGTTAGAGAAAAAGCGACAACATACCAGTACCTAGATATGCATGGGAACGTAGTAGCCGATCGCCAAAATGCGATTTGCGCGCAAGACACTGACAGCAAGCTCGTTTGGCAACTGTTTACCAACGGAGACAGCAGTCGTTTCAAGAAATACGTAGAGGTAACACCTTTAATTTCAACACGAAATACACAAAAGGTGTGTGGCAAAGCGAACTGGCGCTATCCATCGAAAGCAGAGCTGTATGGATTACTTCCTATCAATGCGGATGTCTTCAAGTTTAACGAAGTAACTGGTGGAGGTTATTCCAACCATAGTTCCTATATCACCAGCGATCCCGCTCCTTATGGTCGTGTCCTCGGATTGAACATGACAACCATGGATGAAAACCAAGTTGGCACTCAAAGTTACGACGGCCGTTACCTATACCGACTCGTTGCCCAATAGGCACTCAAAATCTCTTATTAATTACTACAACAGCCTCTGCTGAGGCTGTTTTCATCTAGGAAACAAGAAATGTTGAACAAGAAAAAGCAACGCGGTGCAGCCGCAATCGAATACGCCATTCTCGCAGCAGCAATGGCAGTCGTACTACTCAATTTTGTTGGCGGTGAGAACGGTGAGCTAACTACAGCTATCAGTGACGCCTACGGTACTGTAGTCGACCAACTAAAAAACGCACAACAAGCCTCAGAGTAAGCCCGTTTATTGCAAATTAAAGGAATAGTTATGACTGCCAAGCGACTCATGTTGCTGTCGTTATTTTGCTCGGTGCTCGGAATATCCGTTTTGCTGTTGAGCCAAACCAATAGCGAGTCTGCGACCACCTCTTCTAAACAAGCCGTTAAGCAAACGGTCAAAGTGCTGGTTCCAACTCGCACGATAGAGATAGGTCAAGCCTACACTCCAAACTCGTTCCGATGGAAAGAAGTTCCACAACAAGAGTTGGAGAACTACATCGACCATGTGACACCGGAAGATATTTCTGCTGATCACTCTATGTCGGGGCTTGCGCGTACCAAGCTTGTCAAAGACTCGATATTGTCGAGAGCGGATATTACCGAGCCAGAAGGCGGTTATTCGCTTTCATTAAAGCTACAACCCGGTTATCGCGCTATCTCAGTGCCTGTTGATCAGGTGACATCAAATTCGGGATTTATTGAACCGGGCGACCACGTGGATATTCTCCTACTCGGTTCACAAGATGGTGAACTGCTTCGTTATGGCAATTCGTCGCAGGGTTTGTATGTCACAACGATCGCTCATGATGTGAGAGTCTTGGCATTTAATGACAAACAAACGGCTGAGTCTTATCAAAAGGCCCGCGAATCTAATCATTATGAAAATGGTATCCCTGACGACAGCAGTGTCTCTTTAGAGGTAACCCCGGAACAAGCAAACCAAGTTGTTTTGGCTAAGCAATTAGGCAAGTTAACACTTGTCTTACGCGGACAAAACGAAGACCCAAATCAAACTCAGCACGCAAATTCAGCGACGCTGAAAGCCATCTCGCCAGACACAACTCAGGTACTGCCTGACGTCGGTTTGGTGGAGTTTAGAGCCGACAACAAAACGATCAACAATAAAACCGGAGCTGATAACAATGGCTAGTACCTGTCGTTGGTGGGGGATTCTCCTACTATCAAGCCTGTGCCTCTCTTTCGCATCAGCAGCATCTGCGCTTGATGTGACAATCAATGAGGCCAAAATGATTCGCTTACCAGAAAAAGCGAAATCGATTTTCATCTCTAGCACCCATATTGCTGATTACCAGACCTTAACTAACACCAAGGTAATGGTATTTGGTAAGCGAGCTGGCAGTGCCACTATCACTGTTTTGAACGAGCAAGAACGCGTCATCTATACCAATAAGATTCGCGTGACTCACAACAGCCGCGAGTTCAATGAACTGGTCAAAAACAAGTTCCCAGAAGCGTCCGTAAATGCGGAATCTCTGGGTGGAAAGCTATGGCTAAAAGGGCAAGTGCCTTCACCTATGATGGCGCATAATATCGTGTCCTTAGCGAAAGGCTACCTGTCTCCTATTGTTGACCAAACCCAGCAACAAGAAAGCTCAAACACTCAAAACAATGCAGGTAGTAGCAATACGACGACGAAAGATCAGCCAATGCAATCCAATGAAGATGAGCTGATTAATCAATTGGTTGTGACCATGCCAAACCAGGTCAACATTCGAGTGAAAATCGCTGAAGTATCGAGAAATGTTTCTAACAAATTGGGGATCAAGTGGGGATCTATCGCAGGTGGTGTTGGACAGTTTTCATTCTCAAAACTGCCGAATGTCAGCAGTTGGACTAAACCAAGCATAACCGCACTGATTGATGCATTAGCGACAAACGGCATGATGTCTGTACTGGCTGAGCCTAACTTGACGGCGATGTCCGGCGAAGACGCTGAGTTTCTGGTGGGTGGCCGGGTTCCATTGCCTTTGATCACTGCTGATACGACTCAAATCGAGTACCAAGACTTCGGTGTAAAACTCAACTTTACGCCAACGGTGCTCAGTCAAAATCGCATCAGTTTAAAGGTGAATCCTGAGGTCAGTAACCTCTCCATCGAAAGCCAACAAGTGATACATGGGACTAACTTCCCCTCTTTTACTAGTCGTAGCGCTGCTACCACCATCGAATTGGCCAGCGGACAGAGCTTTGCCTTGGGCGGCTTATTGAAATCAGAAGATATTGAACAACTGCAAAAAGTGCCGCTTATCGGTGAAGTACCTGTACTAGGAAGTCTGTTCCGTTCAACTGAATTCACTCGCCGAGAAACAGAGTTGATCATCATTGTCACGGCTTACCTAGTGAAGCCAACTCGTTCAGATTCGATGCAGCTACCAACCGACGGTCTCATTCCACTAAGCGATGTAGAACGTCTTCTAGCATGGCCAAGAATTCAACGTAAAAGAACACACGACGAAGACACATACACCGACAACCACAAGCCTCGCTTGCTGGGTGACAACGGGTTCTATTACTGAGGACATCATGAATAAATTATCCTTATTGCTCCCTGCCCTATTTGTATTTGCGGGATGCGCACCTACACCAACCACTCAACAACCATCGGTCGATGTGGTGTCTGTGACTAACAAGTTCTCTCTAACGCTTGCCGGGAAAACACTGTCGACTCAGGAAAAAGCGGATATTTCTGACTTTATCGTTCGTCGAGGCAGCGCGAGTAGCTTGATGATCAAAATAGAAAAAACAACTCCGAAAGGTGAAAAACAGCTCGAGAAAGTAAGGCTTCATCTTATCGAATCAGGGCTCTACCCATCACAAATTTGGGTAGCAGACGAAGCAACAGAAGGTAAAGGCGACATCACTATTTTAGTCGAATCTTACCGCGCCAAAGTCACAGCCTGTGACGCGGGTAAAACGCCAAGAACGACGCTCAACGCCTACCGTACTCAGCGCAATTTTGGGTGTGCAAATGCCAATGCGCTTGCACAAATGGTAGCCAACCCTAAAGACCTGATCGTCGGTCAACCGATTAATGGTGCTCAAGGGCAGAAAGCTGTCTCTAGTATTGATAACTACTTTGCTCCACCAGCCCAAAACCAACAGCCAAATAATGGTTCTTCGACGACCACGCAAGGAGGTTCGCTATGAATCAAGTACACCAGTTGACGGTACTGATCGCAGCGTCTGAGCAACTCGATGCCTTAGCGCTTACGCATACACTGAATGACTTTGGTATCCACAACATCACTGTCTCTTCAAATCAAGAAGACGACGTAGTGCGTCAAGTGCTAAAGCATGGCATCAAGACGATATTTCTCGATGTGTTGAGTTGTGAGCTGGCTGAGTCGAAACAAGCCTTGCAGCGCTTGATTAAGCGTACAGGTTGTCAAGTTATCGCTCTTGGCCACTCAGATGAAATTTTCATCTACCGTGGCATGCTTGCATCAGGCGCGAGTGACTATCTAGTACCTCCCGTGACTCAGCAAGATCTGGAACACGTTTCTTTCGCGGCTTTACAAAACAACAGCGAAAAACGACATGAAAAAGTCATCTCGGTTGTCAGTGCAAAGGGTGGCTCAGGCAGCAGCACCATTACTGCAACTCTTGCTCAGCAACTTGCAGAGCTCGATAAGAAAGTGGCTTGTCTAGACCTAGACTTTTCAATGGGCGACTTGGATCTGCTACTCAATGTTGAGGGAAACTCAGCATTGATCGAGCTTTTACAATACCCAGAGAGACTCGACCCGTTAGTTTTCGAACGTAGTGGGATCAGTGTATCAGCAAAACACACCCTCTTTACTGGCTATCTACCTTTAGATGCCACACCATTTTGGCCACAAAAGAGCGCTTTAGACCAATTTACCAAGTTTTGCCTACAAAACTCAGACTACCTATTAGTGGATATCCCGACTTACTCTTTGCGTGATCAAGTTGGCTTTGACGCACTGAAAAGTGCCGATATCCGAGTGATTGTCGTAGAGCCGACACTCGGCTCTATCCGCAATGCCGGTCAAATAATCAAACGACTTCAGAATCAAGCCGACTCCCAAACGCTTGTTGTGCTCAATCACACCAAGTCCGATTCAGGCTCAATGATTTCAGTTAACGATGTGAAAAAGTCGTTAGGTGTCCCGGTAGACGTAGTCATTCCATTCTCCCCGAACCACTTTTTGAGCAAGTCATCACTTGGTCAACCTGCCCACAAAGGCAACAGAAAGGTGAAAGTGGCGTTCAACTCTTTAGTTGAATTAATCACAGGTGAATCGCAGCAAAGCAGCCGCCGTTTTTGGAAGCGAGGTGCATAATGTTTGGTCAAAAAGCAAACACGGTTGATCCTATTGAAGTCAGCCAAGCTCGGTTGCATGAAACGTTAACATCCGCTCCTTCGCTACGTGATCATTATCATGTGATTCATGAAGAGATCATCAAGGCAATCGATCCTTCAGCGGTTGTGAGTTTAAGTGCGTCCGATCTTGAAGCTCGAATTTCAGAAATGGTATCGGAAATTGTGATCTCTAAGCACCTACCACTCGGGCATCAGGATGTGACTCATTCTGTAGAGCAGCTCTTACATGAGTTTTTAGGTTTGGGGCCACTCCAGCCTCTGATTGAAGATCAAACGGTCACTGACATCATGGTCAATGGTTACCGTGAAGTTTACGTCGAGCGTTCGGGCAAACTGCAAAAAACCACGGTCCAATTCCGTAATGAAGAACAGCTTCTTAACTTAGCTCGACGCATCGTGAGCAAAGTAGGTCGTCGAATCGATGAATCGAATCCATTAGTTGATGCAAGGCTAGACGACGGCAGCCGTGTCAATGTCATGATCCCACCGCTCGCGCTTGATGGAACCTACATCTCTATCCGTAAGTTCAATGAAAAGAAGCTGACACTGAGCCAATTGGCACAGTTTGGTGCGATGTCGAATTCGATGATTAAGCTTATTGATATTATCGTTCGCTCTCGTCTCAACGTTCTTGTTGCGGGTGGTACCGGTGCAGGTAAAACCACCCTGCTTAATGCAATGTCTTTCAGCATCTCACCTAAAGAGCGCATCATCACCATTGAAGACACAGCAGAACTGCGCCTGCAACAACCCCATGTGGTACGTGCAGAAACTCGCCCAGCCAATGCAGAAGGTTTAACGCCGATTACTCAAAGAGAGTTAGTACGAAATGCCCTACGTATGCGACCAGATCGCATCATTTTAGGCGAAGTTCGTGGCGATGAAGCCTTTGAAATGATGCAAGCAATGAACACAGGCCACGATGGCTCGCTGTGTACACTTCACGCCAATTCTGCAACGGATGCGCTGGTACGCATGGAGAACATGCTAATGATGAGCCAAGCGACGCTACCTCTATTTTCACTGCGTCGCCAAATCGCCGACACCATTGATGTGGTTATCCAAGTAGAACGAATGCGCGATGGTAAGCGACGCATTGTTTCAATAACCGAGGTACAAGGATTAGAGGGCGAGCAATACGTCACTCAAGAGCTGTTCGCCTTTAAAACGCTATCGGAAGACCAGCAAGGCAACCTAATTGGTGAATATAAGAGTGCCAAGTGCGTGCCAAGCTTCAACGAAAAAGCGAAATATCACCAGCTAGACGCTCAACTAAGGGTGGCAATGGAGCTTGAAGCCGGATGATTCTTGTTCTTACAATTTCTGCGCTGCTGGCTACGGTTTGGCTAATAAAGCTCAACTCAAAACAAGCCATTGTTAATAAGCGACTGTCATTGGTATCAGCTGTTTACAAAGCAAGTCCTGCAGACGTTTCTATCAAAAAGTCGAGCCACCAGCGCACCAACAAGCTGCATGCCTTTTTCCTGCGAATAAATGCCTTGCTGCCTGTTTGGGATAAGTATTTTATCGCCTCAATGGTTGTTGGCTTTCCAGTTGCTGGTTACCTGTTAGTACCGGAACTTCCAGTGCATCTTCGATTGCTTGCAGCAGTTGGGCTGTGGCTCATATGTACGTGTGCCATTGTGTTTTATCGCAGAAAGAGACAAGTAGAAGAGTTTGAAAAAGACATCATCAATGTCCTTGGATTGATTTCTAGAGCGGTATCAGCAGGGCTATCTATCCCACAAGCGATTGATCAAGTGGCACAGACGCAACCTGGCTTACTAGGACGCGAGTTCTCTTACCTTCGCGACAATCTTGCGCTTGGCCTTAGTCTTCGCCAGAGTCTCGACGATGCGTGCATTCGCCTCCCTTACAGCAGCTTTCGTTATTTCTCTGTTGCACTGATCCTTAACCAGTCGAATGGTGGTCAACTGCGCGACATTCTTCATAGCTTAAGCCGAACCATGCATGACAACCGAGCGATGAGAAAGAAGGTGAAGAGCTTAACCTCAGAGCCTCGTATCACAGCGTTATTTCTCTCTGTCTTACCCATAGGGTTGCTGGGTGGCATCTATTTAATTGAGCCCTACATGATTAAGCAGCTGTTTAACACTGAACTGGGCCAACGAGTGCTGACCTATGCACTAATCAGCATCAGTATCGGCACCTTAATTTTGAATGCTCTGACTCGCAATAAGAGGTTCTCATCATGATGTATGTTGCCATATTGCTGTTGGGATTAGCTGTTCTTCTGACGCTGATCGCACACCTATCTTCGTTCAAACGAGACGTTGTGGCTGAGCGACTGAATCGCGTATCAAGCTATTCCTCAAAGTATAAAAACACGTCGAGTAAGTGGCGTTTCCAAGGTGAGAAATCTCGACGTCAAAAGCTGGTTCTGATTGGCTGGCTTAACCCAAATGCAGAGATGTACTTTTTAGGGCTTAGATTAATCACAATGACCGTAGGTGCTGGTACTTGGTATGCCACTCGCATTCCAGTGCTAACGATGAATTCGGCGGCAGAGTGTATTGCTATCGGCATCGTGGTCGGCATTCTATTCGATCGCATTCTTGAATGGCGAGTGAACCAAGTTCGAATGCAGATCAGCCGAGTAATACCCGATGCCGTCGACCTAATGGTGGTGTGTGTTGCATCTGGCTTAACACTCGAAGCGGTATTTCGCTGCGTTGGTGAAGAGATGCGTTCGATCTCCCCTGCCTTGTCACGAGAATGGCTGTTAACCGCAACAGAAATATCTGTTCTTGATTCACCACAAACGGCACTCAACAACTTAGACAAACGTGTCCAACTGTCTGACATCAACAACGTTGTCACTACCATGAACCAAGCGCTGCAATACGGTACGCCTATCGCTGATGCCCTCAAACTGATCGCTTCAGATAGCCGTCAATACCACTTCTTAGAACTGGAAGAGTGGGTGGGGAAAATACCAGCCAAAATGTCATTCCCTTTGGTGGTTTTCATCATGCTACCTGTGGTGGGCATCATCGTCGTGCCAATCATGTTGTCTCTTACACAAACTCTGGGGGGCTTATGAGAACCATCCCGTTATTCTTTTTGTCGCTGATATTGTTCGGCTGTCAATCAACCAACCATGTTGAAAAAGATACCGCCGAAAACATGAAGGTGGCAGAAGTTGCGTTAATGAATGGTAAGCCAGAGAGCGCCATGGAGCTCTATCGCAAAATGCTGGTATCGAAGCCCAATGACCCGCAGTTACTACTTTTGATGGGCTCCGCAGCCAATCAAGCCAGTCGTTATGACGAAGCACTGCATTACTTAAAGCGTGCTATCGAGCTTAATCAATCCAGTGCGATTTACCGTGAGTTAGGCCGTTCATGGCTAGCTTTAGGAGAGCTTGAACAAGCAACCTCGGCTCTTGAAGAGTCTGTTCGACTGGAAGCTTCCGATGACGTTGCTCAAAATAGCTTAGGAGTCAGTTACTCGCTCAATAAGCAGTATCCCAAAGCCAGAGAGTGTTACTCAAATGCACTTAGCTTAATGCCTTCAAGCAACGAATACCGAAACAACCTCGCTATGGCGTGGATACTCGATGGTAAACCAGAGCAAGGGATTCATATTCTGTACCCGATCTTTGTCAGAGGCGAAGCGAGCGTAAAACTCCAGCTTAACCTTGCGTTGGCTTACGCACTTTCTGGCGACAGCGAGTCTGCAAAAGCGATCGCTCGTGAACACTTATCGCAACCGGAATACGCTAACAATAGCCTGTATTACCAAGCCCTAGCCGCTCACGCTGATCGAGGAGAACAATAATGCTCTCTCGTCAGAAAGGTGCGAATAGCGTTGAGTTTCTAATGATCACCCTACCGTTTCTATTGCTGATACTAGGGGTCTTTGAGATCTGCCGTCTACTGCTAGTCAACATCATCTTCGATGTTGCCGTTCATGCAGGAGCTCGAGAAGTCAAAACTCGACCAGTTAGTCCTATATCAAACCAAGTTTTCATCGACACTATCGACAAGTTCCCGCTGATCGATCGCAGCAAGATCAAGCTATCCCAACCTTTGTACGTTGAAACCCTACCGGACTTAGTTAACAGGAAAGCGGCACCGATAAGCAAAGCGGTATTGGGGGAATACACGGTGTCTTACGCATTTTCATTCGCTCTACTGCCTAGCCTTTCAACTCGTTTTTTAGAACGTACCGGCCAAATGACAACCTTGGAAAGAAAGGTATTGGTGAGTTATGACGGTTAATAACACACACACCAAAAAACAGGCAGGCTCAGCCGCAGTTGAGTTCCCGTTTGTCGTGCTTGCGATGATGATCATTCTGTGGGGGTTCGTTGCTATCTACCGCTTATTCAGTATGCAGACTCAGTTAGACAATGTTACCTACAACCTCGTAAATGCGATTTCTTCAACTCAACTCAAACCTGAGCAAGGTAAGAATGGTTTACCCGAGACTCTTAAAGGTCCATTACTCGTGCTCGCTGAAAGTTACCTGCCGAGTAGCATTGCCCGCGGCGATATTGGGCTTTTACTTGAAAGTCGTGTCTTTGATACTGCTACTTCAACGTGGGAATACAAACGTCTTTACGCGGGAAGAAACTGCCAAAGTGATTCACCGATTGAGCAGCTTACGGACATGCTCGTTGTAGGCAGCGGCGATCCTGCGTTGGATGGAAAACCATCCACTTTGATTCAGCTGACCTTATGCGTAAAGACACCATTTGACTACGAACGGCTCGATCTTCCAAAAAGCCTAAAGAGCTCATCTGTAGTGATAGGTAAGCACTATGGTTAAGTCAATGTTTAGCAGCCTAGCCCGTCAGCAAAAGGGTTCCATCACCCTTTCCTTTCTTGCACTACTGCTCCCTGCACTATTTATCGCCGTCGGCACTTTGATGATATCGGCGCAAGTGATGGTTTCTAATCGAGCCGCGCAAGCCGCTGACTCTGCCGCATTAGCTTGTGCTTTTGCTGATGAGGCGACTCTGAGAATGATGCGCGCATACCAAGATTACTATCACCCGACACTGAAAGGTGTAAGTGGATTAACACCGAAAAACCAAGAGTGTCGAATTAGCCTAGGTTACTCCGTTACACCGTTATTGCCTCATTTCAGTTATAGACGCGATGACCAAAAGGTGACTGCAACAGGTGGAGGCTTTAAGGGGGTGGTTGAAAGCAAACACTCTGCGATTCCAACAGAGTTGGTACTAGTGCTCGACGTATCTGGCTCCATGGGCTCAAACATGTCGTCACTAAAATCTATTTTGTCCAACGCATTGAATACGATTCAATCTCAGAGCGAAAACGCTAACGATTTAGATTCAGTAAGCATCTCGATCGTTCCTTTCGATTCTGGGGTAGCAACATATCGCCCGCCCTGGTTAGCCAAAGAAGCGGCCGGAATCTACTGTATCGATGGGCTTAGCTATCGTAATGGTGATTTCTCTGCGTCGCTGACCGTAGATAACCTCGCGACGCTGCATTCAGAGCGACCGGTGAAGTTTACGCCGCCAAGTAAGTGGTTAAGCGACTGTAATCAAGACTCACCAATGCTGCCCTTGACCAATGTCTTTTCCCGCGTCCAAAACTCGATAAACAGCCTGAAAGCAAATGGCGGTACTCGCTCTTATCAAGGTTTGGTATGGGGCGTAAGGCAGCTTATCCCAAGTTGGCAACAAGCATGGGGAATACACGTAAGCACGGTAGCCGAAACTAGAAGAAAACTGGTGTTATTCACCGATGGCGCTGACGAAGGAAACGCGTTCAATCAACTGGTAAACGCTGGGTTCTGCACTAAGGCTATCAAGCAATACGGCATTGAAATGAATTTCATCGGCTATGGCGTCAGCCCAACTCGAATTACTCAATTCGAGAACTGTGCAGGAAATCCTTTACGCGTATTCAGTGCCACCAATACGACACAACTTAACGAGTACTTTTCCGACATTTTGGCGGTTGAATACTCAGCAAGCATCCAACTCACTCGCTAATTCAAACAAAGCGTGTGACTCAAAACATCTGAAATTAAAACAAACAAATTTAAAAACAATATGGAGAAATACATGTTTACACGAGCCCTAGCGTTATTAGCGCTGTGCCTTTCTTTACCTGCAATGGCTTATCAAGAAGGAGATGCTTTATCGCAAGACGTTGTCAAGAAACTGCAACTCAACAACGAGGAGCTCACTATTGTCGACTTCTTTGCTGAGTGGTGCGTTTCTTGCCGTAAAGAACTTCCAGAAGTAAACCAACTCTACAAAGAACTCAAAGGCACTGGCGTGACATTCAAAGGTGTTGATGTCGATGAGGATGTTGAAGTTGCTCTTGAGTTTCAAAGGCAACTCGGATTGGAATTCCCAGTAGTCAACGATCCAGAGCAAGCATTGATCGCAGAGTTTAAACCTATCGGTATGCCTGCACTTTATTACATCTACCAAGGCAAGGTTATCAAGATTCGCTTTGGCGCAATCAACCACATTGGCGACGTCATTACTGATGACCTAGTGAAAATGGGAGTGCAGTTATGATGTTGATGAAAGCCACTCTTGTTGGATTGCTCGCTATTCCAATGACCACGAACGCGGCTCTTGAACTCGACCTTAGTGGTTTAGGAAAAAAGTCCGTTGAACAGCAAACCAGTAATAACAGCACTAATAGCGATGCTCCTATCGTAGAAGAAGAGATCATTTCCGGCACAGTTTACTCCAGTGGCGGCACGCACTCAAACCAAACCACCAAAAGCGCAACTAGACGCAACATCGACATGGTTACACCAAAGGCAAAACAGCTGGTTATCAAAAAAAAAGAGCCAGAAGAGACTAACAAGCCTTCAGCGTTAGCGTTTGTCGATGAATTTCTTGGTATTAAGCCGGTAAAGCCTTGGGAGAAAGGGACGCTAGCTCAAAAAGAGATGAAACCGGGCGGTCCAGTACCAGAATTCGATGTTTTCTCTGAAAAAGTCTTTGCCTACAAACAGGGCTCTGTGGGTGGCAGCGGTGTTGGCGGTGGCGGCTGCGGCTGTAACTAACGAGTAAATCGACCCCAAAAACTCAATCGACAAAAAACACTCAATCAATAAAAAAACATTCAGTACTTCAAAAACAAAATAAGAACAAAATGAAAAAACTACCAATTACGCTGCTAAGTGCAGCGGCAGTGGCTAATGTGGCATTAGCTGAAGACCATGTCTCTGTGCATTACCTGAACTATGAAGAGTATGACGACAGAGTTTCAGCTAAGGACACCATGGTTTCGATTGAAAAAAGTATCGGCTTAGATTGGACCCTAAACGCAGAAATAAGCTACGACAGTGTTTCAGGTGCTTCTCCAGCATGGGGCCCTACGACGCCTCCAGCTTCGGATGCCGACAAAATAAATCGCGCCCTGAAAACTCAGCAAGCTCAAGACAAAACTAACGAGGTCATCCGTGCGGGTTATGATCCTCACCGAGACAGTTATGAGGTCCAGAAAGTCGGCCTAGAAGACACAAGAAAAGCACTCAGCTTGAGTGCCACCTACCGTGACAGACTGCGTAATGAATGGACCTTTGGTGGCAATGTATCCCAAGAAGAAGACTACGAGAGCATTGGTATCAATGGTAAAGGTTTGATTTATGCCGATAGCGCTAAAAACCGTTCGTACAGCTTGGGGGGCTCTGCTCTTTTCGACCAAACTCAGGCATTTGGCAAATACGTTTATGGCTCTTCTAACAGCCAAAGCTGGGAAGACATCTTCACTGGTAGCTTAGAAGCGGGGTTATCTCAAACCTTTACACCAAATCTGTACAGCATTTTTACCGCTTATGCAGGCTACCGTAGCGGTTACTTGAGCAACCACTATTTAACGGTGCTTCGTGAAGTCGACATCAATGACGATGGCAAAATCGATGATGACGAAGTGTTCTTGGGGCAAGATTCTAGACCAGATACCCGACTCTCTGGCGGTATTAACCTTCAGGCCTTTTACTCTTTGTCGGATAGCATAAAAATCCGACCACGTTACAAATGGTTCACGGATGACTGGGGCGTGATGTCTCATCAAATAGGCGGTAAATTATCTTGGCATATCAGTGAGTTGCTAACCTTAGCACCCGGTTATTTCTGGTATACGCAAGATGCGGCAGATTTCTATCGCGATCCTAGCAGTGCCGATCCTTCTTTTGCTTCGACAGGTTACGCGACTTCCGACCTTCGCCTAGGTAACTTCACCGCGAATGCTTATGAGCTTGGCGCGAGCGTTAAGGTCCATAAAACCGTGCGTTTAAATGCGCTGGCGGCTTACTACGAACAGAGCAACGGATTTGAAGCGCAGTGGTGGGCGGTTGGAGCAACTTATGAATTCTAAGCTGCCCTTTGTCCATCGCTTCCATGCCATGACAGTACCATGTGAAGTGCAGATCTTATCGCTTGATTTGACCCACCTCCCAAAGGCGTGCGCAAAAGACATCGCTGATGAGATAGAGCAGAACACACACCGCTTAGAAGACAAATATAACTTCTACAGCGATGATTCATGGCTAACACGACATATTAATCAGCGTACAGCCAATGAAGTCGAACTCGACTCAGAGTCTGCGGAAGTTTTTGAGCATCTCGACCGATTAAGCCAACTGACATTCGACACGTTTGATACCACTGTTGGCAGCATTAAACATCTTTTACAGCAGAAGCCGAAGATGTCACACAGCCATGCCTTTCAAGCCCTGTCTACCGCGCTGGGCAAGCAAGCATGGGAGCTAAAAGAAACAATTGATCTAGAAGATACAATGGATCGAGAAGGAACGGTCGGTCTACAAAGAGCTTTTGATTTACAAAGGACAAGACTACACATCCCTGATCCACGCACCCGCTTCGATTTTGGTGGCGTCATCAAAGAGTACGCGGTCGATCAAGCAGTAAAGATAGGCAAGCGACTTGGTGCAACTTCAATGTTGGTGAATTTTGGCGGCGATATCTATGCATTGGGTACAAAGCCAGATGGTTCGCCATTCAATATTGCAGTTCTGGATCCAAGAGACAACAAGACACCTTTTTTTGCCGTTCCGATTACCGACGCGGCGCTGACCACATCAGCCCACAGTGAACGTCAAATGCAGTTCGGCGATAAAACCACGTCTCATATTTTGTCGAAACAAGACGTGGAAAAGAAAATTCTGTCTGTTACGGCAATAGCTTCCTCCACTTTGGAAGCGGGTGTACTTAGCACCTCCTTGACGCTCAACCCGAACATTTCAGTACCAGAAGAGAGCGCCGTTATTTACATCGACGATCAATTACACATTCACCAAAGCACGGAGTTTTTGCATTCATGAAAAACTACCTACTCACGTTAATTCTATTCTTTAGCAGCTTTTTACATGCTCAAGACAGCGAGTTTCTTCCAGTTGAAGAAGCCTTCCCTGTTACATGGGAAGCCACGGATCAAGGAGCGGTTATCCGCTTTGATACACACCCGGGGTACTATCTTTACCGATCTCGCTTCTCGTTTAAAGAAGAGTCCTCATTATCGACACTAGCTCCTCAATACTCTCTGCCAGGTGAAGAAAAACAAGACCCTAACTTCGGTAATGTAGTGGTGTTTCACGAACCGCTTACCGTTACCGTGCCTTACACCGGGATTGGCAAGCTCACCGTCCGCTATCAGGGCTGTGCAGACAAAGGGCTTTGCTACCTGCCACAAAAGCTAGTGTTGGATTTACCTACGCGCAAAGCGTTAACAGAAGTCGCCACTGAGAAGCCATCAAACTCTCTGGTTCAAACACTAGGTGAGATCAGTGACGACACCAATGGCTTGTCATCGTTTCTCTCTCAAGCAGGTAAGTTACAGGCACTGCTTGTGTTCTTCTTGCTTGGCTTAGGCCTATCTCTCACGCCGTGCGTGCTGCCTATGATCCCTATCTTAGCCAGCATTATAGGTGGTGAAAAAGCGATGACAGGCAAGAAAGGTGCTGCGCTTTCCAGCTCATACGTTCTGGGCATGGCGACCAGTTATGCCCTAACCGGGATTTTGGTCACCACATTAGCAAAAGGCATCAATTTACAAGCGGCGATGCAACAACCTTGGTTGCTCAGCATTTTTGCCGCCGTGTTCGTTTTACTAGCGTTAGCCATGTTCGGTTTCTATGAACTTCAACTCCCTGCCGCACTGCAGCAGAAACTCAACAGCGGCTCAGACAAGTTGGGCGGCGGTAAAATTGCTAGCGTATTCGCGATGGGCGCAATATCTGCGCTAGTGGTTTCACCTTGTGTGAGTGCGCCACTAGCCGGTGCATTGCTTTATGTATCCACCACTCAAGACTGGGTGTTTGGCGGTGCCACCCTGTTTGTCATGGCTCTAGGCATGGGTGTTCCGCTTATCGCGATCGGTGCTAGTGGCGGACGCTTACTGTTAAGAAGTGGTGCATGGATGGTATCGGTTAAACAAGTCTTTGGCGTACTGCTGCTCGCGGTGGCTATCGTGTTATTAAGCCGCTTCGTTGACCCATCAATCATTATGATTTTGTGGGCGCTCCTTGCTATTGGTACGGGTGTACACTTCGGCGCGTTAGAAGCCGCACAACCGGGCTGGGCTCGTACTCGTAAGTTTTCCGCGCTACTACCACTGAGCTATGGCTTGATTCTGTTTGTTGGTTTTTTCCTAGGAAATTCCGATCCTCTCAACCCACTTGCGAACCGAGAGCCCGCACAATCTATGGCCATCACGCCTTTTGAGAAAACCGACTCAATAGCTCACTTGGAACAGCAATTACAAGCTGCAGCCAATGCTGAGCAAAAGGTGCTAGTCGACCTTTATGCGGACTGGTGTGTCTCTTGTAAGGTAATTGAGACCAACGTATTCAATGATCAAGAAATCAGCCAAAAACTCAAAGAGTGGCAGACCATCAAGCTAGATGTGACAGAAAGCTCGCCAGAACAAATGGCATGGCTCAACAATAAGAATGTGTTTGGCCCACCAGCCATTTTCTTTTACTCACCCGCTAGCGGTGAGTTAGAACCGGCACGAGTCATGGGAGATATCGACAAAGCAGGCTTTAACAGTAAGCTCAAACTTGCTAATCAGCTTGTAGCGGCCCGTACAGCGGAGCCTAGCAGCCAAATAAATTAGTCCGTCACTCAATGTTCAAAAACGCCCAATCAATGATTGGGCGTTTTTGTTTGATCCATTGATTATAAGCCTGTTACTCAGCTCTCTCTAACTGTTGGATGACCGTTTGGGTCAACTGCTCAGTGTAAGGGTTGATTTTCCAATGCTCTGGGCTCCAACCTTTTACGAAACGTTGGAAATCAGCCCACGCAACATAAAACAGTGGTCGCCATACGCGTTCGACGTCTTCAAATGAGAGCTGTGGTTGATAGTGTGCAAGCGCCTCTTTCAAGTGCTGGAAATAAGTATCTAACACCTCACTTTCATACTCCTGGCAATCTCGCGGCCTAATCGCGCTACTCATGAACAAGGCGGCATCTTTCATTGCACACCCATGGCCAACGTATTGAAAATCGACTGCAGCCGCGTTTTCACTTTCAGGATCAAAGCAGAAGTTCGCGAGCTTAGCATCGCCGTGCACTAAAGTTGGGTAAGGGCACTCTTTCAATAAACGATCGATACGTTGCGCTTGTTGTTTCAAAGGTAAATCCGCCAAGGCACTCAGCTCATCAGGACGAGTGTCTAAATGCCAATAAGTACCGACTGGCCATAATGATGCCGACTGCTCTTGATTAACATTGATGTGCTTTGCGTGAAAATTAGCCAGCCATTTTAAGCAAGCATTACGCTGTTTAACCTCAACAGGCGTATAAGCATGATGCTGCTCGCCTGAAGCTGATTCATCAGAAGCGGCCAGTACATCAAACTGAGACGTTAATGGGAAACCGCTATCGTCTAAGTCTTGCATCACGATAAGCCATTCGTTGTCTGCTAATTCACATTGCAAACCCACAGGCACGGGGCAGCGCTCATCCCATTGCTGAGTGAACGATTGATACCAAGCCGTCTCGACTTGATAGGAATGCACTTTACGCTGATGAGACAGCTTAGTGTTCCATCCTTTCGGGTGTTCAGTTTTGTCGGGCAACGCGACATGTTTAACGATAACGCTGTTGAATCCAGCATCACTACTATTTGTGAAGACTGAGCGCACTAACTCGCCATAGCCGCCCCACAAGCGCTGAATCACGTGAATATCGAACCCTTGATGGCAACCGAGTGACGTGGCTATTTTTTGATAAAGCTCAGAAGGTTGCTGAATGGAATTAACATCGGATTCGACAGACTGTTTTGAAGATATTGATTGAGACATATAACTCGTTGCTACGCCTTATCGGCTAAAAGGTGTGACCATTGTGACTGTCTGTTCATGTAATGAACAACATAACTGCATACCGGGACAATTGTATAACCCGCGCGCTCAATTTCAGGGAGTATCGACTCCATCATCACCTTACCAAAACCCTTGCCTTGCAGTTCATCAGGGATTCGAGTTGAGGTGATATGCAGTACATCGCCATCCTTTTTATACTTAACAACCGCAAATTGATTTGGTTCCAACTCAACCGTGATCTGGTTCGCATCTTGATCCCATTTAACAGCCTGCATTCTCAACTCCTGCAAATAATGGATACGACAAACAATTAAAGTATGAAGTATGAAGTATGAAGTATGAAGTATGAAGTATGAAGTATGAAGTATGAAGTATGAAGTATGAAGTATGAACACTATGTAATATACTAAATTAGTTACATATAAATAATGTCAATTGCTTACAAAAAAACACTTTATAGAGCTACAATTTGCATAAATCACTAGTCAATAAAAGCGCTCTATAAATTAGAGTAAAGCACACAGAATAAAGCTGGCACGCAATAACCTTTTTGTTCGCGGTTATTAATATAACGGACGCATGCTGGCACATGGAGAAACATATAATGAATGCACCACTGAAGAAGCCCTTGGCGCATAATCAGGTAGTTCAAGAGCCTGGTAGCCGAATGGTTTCTACCATTAATAGCACCGATGCTCTGGCCATGATAGAGCATGGCAGTGAGCTAACGTTAAACATCTCGACTCCTATTGGCACTAAGTTCCTCGCCACCACTAGATTTATCGGTACGCACAGTGATAACTGTATTGTGGTTGAGGTTCCAGAGATATCCAATGAAGATCTTGATTTTTTCTTTCAAGAAGGTTTTTGGATGACAGCTCGTGCTTATTCTCTGAGAGGTGAAGGTGCACTTATCCACTTTAGAAGCCAAATTCATCACAAGGTTGGTGAACCCTTCCCTATCATCGTGCTTTCTATACCAAGCTCAATGCAAGTGGCTCAACTGCGTAAAGAGACTCGCTACGAAGTGAATTTAGCTTCAAAAATCATCTTCAGCGACCAACGTGCAAACTGTGAGATAAGAGACTTATCGAAGAGTGGTTGCCGTTTTGTTACCTCACCGACCTCTCGTCCGATTCAAATTGCCGATCGAGTCTCTATTGAGATTACGCCTGAGAACTACAATGGCCCGCTGCTCCTGCCATTGAGAGGTATCATCTGTAATCTGCAAAAATCGACGCACTACGCTCGATACGGTGTAGAATTTGATGATATCGGTAAAGCCAACGCCAAGAACCTGCTCAGTAAGCTGAAGTTCGACGGCACCAAACTTCGTTTGCGTAACGCTTAAAAGCTCGCGATAGAAACAGCAAAAGACCCCAAATAGAAAAACAGCCATCGACGTTATCGATGGCTGTTTTTGTTTTATCTCGATAATAGGTTGAGAACATTTTCCTGTTCTCAACTACCGTATATCTCTATTTACGTAAGGCATTAAGCTTAGCTTGCGCGATACCAAAGATAGTATCGATAGGGTAACTGCCCTCATCACTCGCTTCACCTGCGGCTTTACCAGTGAACAGCTCAATCGCCTCTGTCACATGATCAATCGCCCAGATATTAAACTCACCTTTTTCCACTGCTTTCACGATGTCACTGCGCAACATTAGGTTATGAACATTAGAGCGCGGGATAATAACCCCTTGCTCATTAGAACGACCTTTGATTTCACATACATCAAAGAAGCCTTCAATCTTCTCGTTCACACCACCAATTGGCTGAGATTCACCGAACTGGTTCATCGAGCCAGTAATCGCAATGTCTTGACGGTTTGGCTGTTTTGAAAATGCAGACACCACCGCACAAAACTCGGCCATACTGGCACTGTCACCATCTACGCCACCATACGATTGCTCGAAGGTGATATTGGTGGTGAGCGGGACTTTCGCAGTCTTGCCAAACACAGAAGAGAGATATGCCGACAAGATCATCACCCCTTTCGAGTGAATACTGCCACCAAGGTCAACGTTTCTTTCGATATCAATCACTTCACCATCACCATAAGCGGTAGTCGCCGTGATTCGGTTCGGCGCACCAAACATATGATCGGTTGTACTCAGTACAGACAGCGCATTCACTTGCCCTACCGCCTGACCATCAACATGGATTAGCGTTGTACCGTTGGTGAAGGTTTCCATCACGCTGTCTTGCAGTCGCCCAACACGCATCTGTTGGTTCGATAACGCTTGGTCGACGTGCGATGCACGAATCAGATTCGATTTCGAACCTCTCGCCACGTAGTTGGATTCACGAAGCAAATTAGCAATGTGTGCTGAATGCAGGGATAGCTTACCTTGGTCACCCGCCTGACGAGAACTGTGCTCGATGATACGAGCAATCGCCTTGCGGTCACAGTGGAGCATATTGTTGTCATGGACGATGCTCGAAATGAAGCGCGCATAATGCATTTCAGAATCAGCAGTACGCTTCATCTCATCTTCAAAGTCGGCCGTCACACGGAACAGCTCACCAAACTCCGCATCGTAATGTTGCAGCAGTTGGTATGTGCGGTAATCACCAAACAAGATGATCTTCACGTCTAGAGGAATAGGTTCTGGGTCGAGCGATACCGCACCTGTTAGCGTCACTTCTTTCTCTAATGAAGTGAAGCTCAATTGACGAGAACGCAGCGCACGTTTCAAGCCTTCCCATACGTAAGGTTGTTCTAGCACTTTGACTGCGTCCATTAGCAGCACGCCACCGTTCGCTCGGTGTAAGCTACCCGCGCGAATCAATGAGAAATCAGTAAATACAGTGCCTTTAAACGTTGCCGTTTCTACATAACCAAACAGAGAGTGATAATTCGGATTCTCCTCGACCACTATCGGTAAAGTGTCTTCCTTCTGGCTCACAATCACGTTCACTTTGTAGCGACGCGGCATTTTCTTATCCAAAGAGGCTGTCGCGACTTCGGCCTGCTCTGTGCTCTCTTCTAAGAAAATATCAGCGTTATCGACAATGTCTTTACGCAATGCGGTTAAGTACTTTTTAATGTCTGAATATTGACTGTAATCCTTCTTAAGCTGCTTGATGAAATGCGTGATCACATCTCGCGCCGTATCATCATTAAGCTTTTGAATCTTCTCGGTATAGGTCTCTTCAAGTTCCGTCAGTTCACGAGAAATAGTTCGCAGCCCAACTTCCAACTCATCGATGGTTTTATCAAACTGATCTTGCTCTTCAGGTGATAGCAGATCAAAGCTCTCTTCGGTGTGAAGCTCATCACCGTTCATCGCCACAAACTGGTAATCACCTTGAGTGGTGATCGTCAGGTTCACGCCGTTCTTTTTCGCTTCTTGGCTGATCGCCTCTAGCGCTGCTTGTTGTTTCGCTGCTAACTGATTCTTTAATCGGTCAGCACGGCTGAAGTACATCTCATTGTCGAACGCGAGTGGCATCGCTTTAATGAGCTTGCGCATCAACTTTTCAATATCTTGCTTTAAGCTGCTGCCCACACCACGTGGAAGTTTCAATACCTTAGGTGTACGAATATCTTCAAAATTCGCGATGTAACACCAGTCAAAAAGCTCCTCAACTTCATGAGGGTGTCGGTTGAGATAGCGCAGGATCATGGTACGCTTACCCAGACCGTTGCGCCCTATCGCATAAATGTTGTAACCCTTTTCCTTAATTGACATCGCGAACTCAACGGCTTTTTGCGCACGTTCTTGCCCGACGATTTCGTCAATTGGAGCCAGTTCTTTGGTCGACTTGCATGGTAACTTTCCGAGTTCTGCTACCTGATACAGCTGTTCTGTATTGAGTCTTTGAATCGCCATCGCCGCCTCCTTAGTCCTTTATTTCTTAGGTGTAGATATACTCAGTGTAGATGTAATTACCTATAAATTTAGTGACTTACGCTACATCGCTGTTCAACCGAACAAATAACACGCAATTTAATGCGATTTTACGAATAACAAGCAATTTAATTCACCAAACTTAACATCTGAATGATTTTAATTTGCAATTGATAATAAATATCATTAACATTTTTAGATATTAAAAATCGAGGATGTGGATATGGAAATTGAACGATGTTGGATGCACTACCTAAAAGCTGAACAGTTAATGGAGCAAGGTCACTGGCCAGAAGCACAGCGCCTTTATGGTGATGTTCTCAATTCTCTTCCTCACCACATTCAAGATGCGGCATACCAAAGCGATATCAAGCCTTGCCAATTTGCCTGTCTACTTGCGGGACTCAGAGATGCAAGCGTGGCTCAATCTGAGATTCTCAACCGCCTAGGTCAGCACAAGCAAGCCTTTGATACATTGAATCAGTCTTATGCGTTAATGCAATTTATCTCTCTTGAGAGCACAGAGTTGATTCAACGCATCCATGAATTGCTCGAAAAGCAGAGTGAAGATCTACTAAATCACCTTATCGCTTTTTGCAGTGCTCAACGCAGCTCGCATTGGATGCTAGAGCTAGAACAAATTCAACGTGCTCATCACCATTTTGGGCAACTTAAAACAACGTCAGAAGTTCAATCTTCACCAAACGTCTTAAATTGATAAGGATATATCATGTCGGACCGGGCTCTTCTTAAAGTCAATAACCTCTCCGTTAGCTTCAAAACCAACGATGGAATCGTTGATGCGGTGAAAAAGGTTAACTTTACCCTTAAATCCAGCGAAACCTTGGCCATTGTTGGTGAATCAGGTTCTGGTAAGTCTGTCTCTTCTAACGCACTGATGCGTCTACTTCCAGACAACGCGATTATTGATGCTCAATCGGAAATCGAATTTGAGGGGCAATCAATACTTGGCAAGACTGAGCGAGAAATGCAGTCGATTCGTGGCGACAGGATCGGCATGATCTTTCAGGAGCCGATGACCTCTCTCAACCCGTATTTACGCGTAGGTATTCAAGTGGCGGAAGCCATGATGTGTCACCGTAAGGTATCGAAATCAAAAGCAAAACAGCGTGTGTTAGAGCTGTTTAACCTTGTGCATTTACCAATGCCTGAGCAGGCTTACACCAAGTACCCGCACGAATTTTCGGGTGGTCAGCTACAGCGCATCATGATTGCAATGGCACTGATTAATGAACCGGATATCCTGATTGCGGACGAACCGACGACAGCACTCGATGTAACGGTTCAAGCTGAAGTGCTTTCTCTTATCAAAGAGATCCAAGGCAAGATGGGAATGGCAATTTTGTTCATCACTCATGACTTAGGTGTGGTGAAACACTTCGCCGACCGCGTGCTAGTGATGTGTAAAGGTGAACTCGTAGAAGAAGGGATGACTCAATCTCTGTTCGATAGTCCTAAACATGACTACACACGAATGCTCATTAACTCGATACCTAAAGGAACGAAAGATCCGGTAAGCGCCGCTGCTCCAGAGCTTCTGTCTGCTGAAGATATTCGCGTTAAGTTCTTGGTGAAACCGCACTTCATCAAGTCAAAAAATCAGTACTTTGAAGCGGTGAAAGGCATCTCGTTGAACCTAAAACAAGGTGAAACCCTCGGCATTGTGGGCGAATCTGGTTCTGGTAAATCAACCCTTGGACGTGCGTTAATCGGCTTATTGCCAAGCTCAGGTCGTATTGTTTATAAGGGACAGGACGTCAGCTTACTCAACGACAAACAGCGCCATAGTCTGAAAAAAGATGTTCAAATGGTGTTCCAAGACCCTTATGGCTCCTTGTCACCACGTATGACGGTTGGGGAGATCATCACCGAAGGCTTAACGGTGCATCAACCTCACTTATCAAAACAAGAACGTTTAGAAAGAGCTCGTAAAGCGCTGATTGAGGTTCGATTAGAGCCAAACTCAATTAACCGCTACCCGCATGAATTCTCTGGCGGACAAAGACAACGTATTGCGATTGCTCGCGCGTTGATTCTTGAGCCATCTTTTATTCTGCTAGATGAGCCGACTTCAGCGCTCGATCGTTCAGTGCAATTGACCGTAATCGACCTACTAAAAGACATCCAAACTAAGCACAATATTGGCTTCCTGTTTATCAGCCACGATCTCTCGGTAGTGAAGGCACTGTCGGATCGAGTAGTGGTGATGCAGAAAGGTGAAGTGATGGAAGAAGGCTCAGCTGAAGAGATTTTCAATGCACCGAAAAATGACTACACCAAGAAGTTAATCGCAGCGTCATTCGACTTAGAAAATAAATCAGAAAAAAATGCTGCTTAGAGGGAACTAATCAAGATTAACAGCGTCTTATAGGTACATTCTGAATAAATTCTTAATTAGTTTCATTCTAGAATGGATATAGCAAAACTGGTTTGGCCGCCAAAAGAAAAATGTCGCATGGATGCGACATTTTTCGTTTCTGGCGTATATGAAAAATCAACTCAGTGATTCGAGACAGTGATTATGAAGGTTTGTTAAAATTGACGGACTTTAAACAGGGTTAGCTGATAGTCGGGTCACAGAGTGACTTAATGTCATTACTGAGGGTGTGGTCTCGGCGTATCTTGCGATACTCTTTTTGCACACAGATAGTGTTGAGATCTAAATCATCAGGTATGGGCTTAAAGGCTGTACGTAAGCCCGTAGGCTGAACCATAAGGTTTTTCGGTTCTTCTCCGCTTTGTTGAGTCAGAACGCAATGACTCTGACTTCTACCATACTGACTAATAACCCTTTTTTAGTCAGCATGGATGGATCCTATTTTGACCCAGTTACTTTCTCAGCTTTTGCACATTCAGGGGCAGGCAATCCAGTCGATTAAGGTCGATGAATCCACTCAAACTGTTGAGTTTACTATCGTCGAGACCGACGATGCCCTTCGCGCACATTGGCTCACGCATAAGCACCCTCAATTACTTTTCCCTGGCCTTGGTCAAGGTTGCGATGCGCCCATGGACAGAGGCGGCATGAGTACTTTCATTGAACTGTTGCGCAGGCATAAAGAGGCGCTCGAACATCTGTATGCCAATCAACTCAACCAAAATATGCGCTCGGCTACCCAAGCGATGTTACGGTGTCAAACAGAGCAACAAGGTCGGTCACAATGGTTTTGCAGCCACTGCCATCATGATGACCGATTGCCCCTTTCTTGTGGTCATCGTCACTGCTCTCAATGCCAACAGCGCACCACCGCTGATTGGCTTCAGCGTCAGCAACAAAAACGGTTAACTATTCACTACTTCATGGTTACCTTTACTTTACCGTATCAATTGAGAGTGCTAGCAAGGCATCAGCCTAAAGCGACATATAACGGTATGTTTAAGGTGGCATCGGGGGTTTTAAAGGATTTTGTCAACCGCCAGCTGCAAGGTGAACTTGGGTTTACTGCTGTGCTGCATACCCACAGCCGACAACGAAACTTGCACCCACACCTGCACATTATTGTGGCAGCAGGCAGTTACGCCCCATCCAGACAAACGTGGCACAAAGACAACAAGCATTACCTTTTTAACGTTGTGGCTGCCGAGTGGCATACCCAAACAATGGGTGGTTGATTGTAGGCAGGTTGGTTATGGTCAGTCAGCACTGAACTATTTATCTCGCTACCTCTATCGTGGTGTGCTGCCTGATGAAGACATTATCAAGGTCACCGATGATACGGTCACCTTCCGTTATAAAGAGAGTCAGACCAAAGCATGGCAAACTCGAACCTTACCCATCCTTGAGTTCTTGCTGCTCATCTTGCAGCACGTGMTCCCCAAAGGGCTACAACGAGTTCGAGATTACGGATTTTTACGTGGTCAAGCACACGCCTTAAGAGTTCGCATTCAACTGCTGCTGTTGAACCTGCTCTATMTCATGCCGCCACTCACCGCACCGATAAGGACAAAAGCGATRCGGGCATGCCCTTGCTGTCAGCATGAAATGGCGTGTGTTGGAGTCAGCCGACCCACGTAGCSGAAAGGCACCGATAATAAGGAGAATGGCATTGACGAAATCAAAGGAGATGTAACGACGAAAGAAACGGAAAACAGCTAACGGGTTGATAAGATTGCTATCGCAACCTTATCTTGACCTCGCTCGCCTTGAGAAAAGCCTCAAAGCGATGTGCCCTTCAAGTTCAATCGTACAATTTACTTAATAAAG